>NZ_UICR01000001.1:490000-1280000 GCF_900465025.1 Clostridium neonatale | reverse complement strand
CGAATTGCTCCTTTAATTGCTATATCATGCGATACTACAATCTTATGCGGTATTAATCTTCCTTTCGAAAGGCTATCCCCCACTATAAGGCAGGTTACCCACGTGTTACTCACCCGTCCGCCGCTAATCCATTTCCCGAAGGAAACTTCATCGCTCGACTTGCATGTGTTAGGCACGCCGCCAGCGTTCGTCCTGAGCCAGGATCAAACTCTCAATAAAAAGTTTAATCTTGCTCTTACTCTTATAAAAGAATTGCTGGTTTACTAATTCACTTGTTTATTATATTCTGTTCAATTTTCAAAGATCATTATTTGTCGCAACCAATCGACTTATTTAGTCTATCACTTTGTTTTCACATTGTCAACAACTTTTTAAACATCTTTTGTTCTTATTTGTTGTTTTCTGTACTTGCGACGTTTTTTATCTTAACACATTACTTTTTGAACATTCTAATTGTAAATTCTACTTTTTAGCAATTACTTTTATATTTCTCATTAATTCTTTATTTTTATTTAATATTCTCATATAGACACGCCCCGTAATGTTGTTTTATAATTTCATTATCTAATCTTTATTATAAGTAATATGATATAATCGTATTATATTTAATAACAAATTACTTTTGAACGAAAGAAGGCATTAATAGTGTTAATACGAAAAGACATTCTTAAATTAGCTATACCTATTGTAATTGAACAAACTTTTGTAATGCTGCTTGGTGTTTGTAATACTATGATGGCAGGACATATCGGGCCCGAAGCTGTATCTGCAATCGGAATGGTCGATACAATCAACAATCTCTTTATTTCATTTTTTGCAGCACTTTCTGTTGGTGCAACTGTAGTCGTTGCTCAACAAATTGGACAAGACCTATATAAAAAAGCTAACGAAACTGCTGTACAAGCCATTGTGTCAGGTTTTATAGTTTCTTCTATAATCACTTTATTTTTATGGTGTTTCCGTATCCCCCTAATTAACATTCTTTATGGTTCCGCTGAAGAATTGGTAAAATCTAATGCAAAACTCTATCTTGAATTCACATTATTTACCTATCCTTTTATAGCAATTGAACAAATATCAAATGGAATACTTCGAGGCTGTGGTGATACCAAGACACCTATGTATATAACTATGTTTATGAATGTAATAAATATAGTTTTAGGCTATATTTTAATATATGGATTAGGCATTATACCATCACTCGGAATCATGGGTGCTTCCCTTGCAATAGCTATAGCAAGAATAATCGGTACATTAATTATAGGATTTGTTTTATTTAGAGGTAGTAAAGTTATTAAAATTAAAAAGATATTTCCATTTAAATTTAATTTTAAAATCCAGAAAAGTATCTTTAATATAGGAATACCCGCTAGTGTGGAGCAAGTCATATTTAATGCTGGCAAGCTAATTGTACAAATTTTTATTGTTACTATGGGAACTTCTTCAATTGCAGCAAATTCAATTGCAATGTCTATTTCCCAAATAATAAATGTTCCTGGAACTGCTCTATGCCTTGCTGCAACTACATTGGTTGGCCAGCATATAGGGCGAGATGATGTTAAGGGAGCTAAAGAAACCTTGATTTATTTAGTTAAGTTTGCAACATTTAGTTTAGTATCTATTGGTATTATATTTATCTTTATTGGAAGATTCGTATCATCACTTTATACAAATGTGCCTGAAGTAATTGATCTTTCAGCAATGCTACTTAGATGGAATAGCGTAGCATTGTTAGCATGGCCTATTTCATTTGTACTTTCAGCTGGACTTAAAGGTGCTGGTGATACAAGATATACCATGTTCACTGCATTTATTGGAATGTGGATTTTTAGGATAGCAATAGGATATTTCCTAGGCATTATACTTAACATTGGAGTTCTTGGAATTTGGATTGGAATGTTTATAGATTGGATTGTACGTGGAATTATGTATCTCATAAGGCTTCATGGGACTAAATGGCTTAAATATAAAATTACAGATTAATTTATCTTTAACAAGTTAAATATGTAATATCTTTTTATAATCATAAACAATGCCTATCGTCTATACATAAAATAAAATAAACTAAATAAATATTACTGATTAATATATACAGTATTATTATTTAGCTTATTTTATTAAGTTCTATTTAACGTTCTAAAATTAATAATAGTTCCAAAAAGTATTAGAATTATAGCAAGTAAATTAGATCCAGTATCACTAATTATTTGTTGATCTCTTTGTTCTGAGCTTGCATTAACAGCAGTCATATATGCATCATAATTAATAAATAGAAATATTACAGTACTAAATAGAAATAATCTATTTGTTAGTTTAGGCAAATACGTCAGATCTTCTATATTTTCAGTATAGTTAGTCTCATTCAAACTATCTAAAGTTTTAATTTTATTCCACTCTACATACCTTATATTTAATAATACACCAACGAGTACAATATAAAGACCTTGAGTTGAAATTCCTAATATGTTTAGCTGCTTAATTAATGCTTGCCTGTCAACTTTTATAGTATCTTCACCTTCTTCATTGGCTTCATTGGCTTGGTTATCAGTATTCTTTTTTGCATTATCATTAACATTGTAGCTGATATTGTCTTTATTGTTCATCTTTCACCTAATCGTTCATACTGATACTCATATATTATATGAATCTTTTATTTCTTTTGATATAAATCATTATAAAAATAAGAAGAACTTAAGTTCTTCTTATTTAATGCATATACTATTAATTTTTAAGGAAGTTTATTTCCTGCCGCTAAGTATATTTCATACCATTCTTGCCTAGTTAATTCCACGTCACTTGCAGTACAAATATCTTTTATTCTATTTGGATTCATAGTTCCAATTATTGTTTGAATTTTTGCTGGATGCCTTAATATCCATGCTGTTGCAATTGAAGTATTAGACACGCCTTTCTTTTCTGCAATTTCATCTATTTTTTTATTTAATTCTGGAAACTTAGGATTATCTAAAAATACTCCTTCAAAAAATCCATATTGATATGGTGACCATGCTTGAATTGTTATATCATTTAGTCTACAATATTCTAAAATTCCACCATCTCTATCTAACCCAGCTTCACATTCCATGTTAGCATTTAACCCCGAGTCTATCATTCCTGTATGCATTATTCCAAATTGCATTTGATTAATAATAATCTTATTATCAAGATATTTATTCAATAATTCAATCTGCATCGGTGTTGCATTGCTAACTCCAAAGTGTTTAACTTTTCCACTTTCAGATAATTTGCTGAAAGCTTCTGCAACTTCTTCTGGCTCCATTAATGTATCTGGACGATGTAGTAATAATGAATCTACATAATCAGTTTTTAATCTTTTTAAGCTAGCATCTACAGAAGTTAAAATATGTTCTTTTGAAAAATCATACATAACACCTGGAACTATTCCACATTTAGTTTGAATTACTATCTTTTCTCTTACATCAGAATTCATTTGAATAGCTTCAGCAAAAATTTCTTCTGATTTTCCTCCACCATATATATCAGCATGATCAAAGAATGTTATTCCTTCAGATAAAGCTTGCTTTATTGTTTTTTCAGCTTCACCTGTACTTAACTCTGCCATTCTCATACATCCAAGTCCAATTTCAGTAACCTCATATTTATTAGCAATATTTATTTTTTTCATTTTTTAATCCTCCCTTTTATTATTCACTCACTTTCAGTATACATTTACATTTATATTTTTACTATATAATTATTATTTATATTTTTCAATATTATTCATATAATTATAATAATTCTTGGATTTTTAGTATGAATGATCTTATCTTTTATTTAATTAATAACCCCTATATCAATCAGGTACATCCTCTTAATCCCCACCAAATAAGTAAATTCTTAAATTCTTAAATTCTTAAATTCTTAAATTCTTAAATTCTTAAATTCTTAAATTCTTAAATTCTTAAATTCTTAAATTCTTAAATTCTTAAATTCTTAAATTCTGGGCATTATATTCCATCTTTACCTTTTCTGCAATTAAATTATTTTTTTCATTGAATCATCTATAAGACTTACTAATAAAATATACAATACTACTAAATTTAATAAATATAGCACATTAATTTTATTCTTTTAACCAAACTTAATATGATATATTTATCAAAATATGCTAAAATTGTTTTATAAAATAAAATAAAGGAAGTGTCTAAAATGAATCCAGTTTTACAAAACATATTAACAAGAAGAAGTGTACGAGCTTTTACTGATAAGAAAATCAGTCGTGAAGATCTAGATTTAATACTAAAGGCAGGAATTTACGCACCAAGCGGAATGAACAAACAAACTTGGCAATTTACTGTTATTCAAAATCAAAATAAAATTCAAGAATTAGCAAAAGCAATTGGCAAATCTTTAAAAAGAGATGCTAACTATAATTTTTACGGACCAGATACTATAATTCTTTTATCTAATGAAAAGGACAATTCAAACGGATTAGCTGATTGCTCTTCTGCTCTTCAAAATATATTTTTAATGGCAAATGAACTTGGAATAGGCTCTTGTTGGATTAACCAATTAAAAACCATTTGTGATGAACTGGAAATAAGATCACTACTAAACAGCTATGGAATTCCTGAAAACCATATTGTTTGGGGAATTGCAGTTCTTGGTTATCCTGAAAAGCCAAACGAAATAAAACCGAAAAATGAATCTGTTATTAAATTTGTTGACTAATGTCACTATTATAGTTATTTAAATAATATTATAAAATTAAATTTAAATATATATACTCTGATAACATAAAAAGTTCAAGTAATTATAGCACAAGCTATATTTCTTGAACTTTTTATTTTTTACTTTTGCCTTTAGGTCTGTCCTACCTTGAATAGGTATCCAAATTCTATCTTGTTATTTGAATAAACCAGGAACTGCTTTCTTACTTCTTAGATTACTATTATCATTTAATTTAATTTTCTTACCAACTGTTTGAACAATATTCCAAATGCCTTGAACACCGATATCTTGATTACATGCTCTTTTTATATTTTATTAATTACTACTTGTTCCTGCTAAAATTACACTGTAACTCTAAAAAATATCAGTATTAAAAATTTTTTAAAACTGATATTTTTTCATTATATATAATTCTATTTTATAAGCTCATTCATTGATTTAACAACATTACCAAGCTCATTAACATTCGCTTCTATTTCTTCATTAGCCGCTGTATTGCGTTCTATTCCTGCATTAACCACTTCATATTCTTCTATGATATGATTAGTTCTATCAGATACTTCTTCATTAAAGCTTATTACAGATTTTGTTTCCTTAAGAAGAGTTTCTGAAGCATTACCTATTTCAATAATATTACTGCTAAAGTTCTTTAGTTCGTCTCCTATATTCTTTAGACCTTCTACACTTTTATTAATTATACTATTGCCGGTTTGTGATTTTTCATTATTATTTTCCATTTCATGTTCTACTATATTAATTTTATCTTTTAATTCTCCCACTATATCACTAACTTGATTTAATGAATTTTTTGTACCTTCTGCAAGTTTTCTAATTTCTTCTGCAACAACAGCAAATCCTTTTCCATATTCACCTGCTCTTGCAGCTTCAATAGACGCATTTAAAGCAAGGAGATTTGTCTGTTCTGAAATATCCCCTATTAAGTTTAAAATATCATCTACTTGACTTGATTTTTCTTCTAATTCTTTTGCTGATTCAAAAGTAGTATTTATATTATCGCTTATATCATCCATAATCCTTAATGAACTACTTAAATCATGTAAATTTTCATCAATAGTACTTATAAAATCTCCAATTTTGTTTTGACAATCGCTGGTTTTATCTACTACTATTTCATTAGCTTTTAATAATGAGTTTAATATATCTTTATTTTCATTTGCTTTAATAATCATATTATTGGAGTAATTAATAACCCTCTGACTTGTACTTGTAACTTCTAAAAGTGATCCTGTTTGTTCTTCAACTGCAGATGATAAATTCTCACTTGTTTCTACAACATCTGCTGATATTTCAGATATAGTTTTAAATAAATGAACAAGTTTTTCATTTTCAATTTCTAGTTCTTCTTCCTTATTAGCTACTTCCTTCATAAGCTTCGAAGAAAAATATACAATTAGAAATATACCTATTAGTGTCAATACTATTGCTACTATCTTCATCATTATTTCTGATTGAGATAATTGTTCACCTGTAAAACTGCCAGGATTTCTTTTAAATACTATCCCCATACATATGACACCTAAAACCATAGATATAGATACCATTTTTAAATCAAAAAATAAAGCTCCTAATATTATAAAATAGAAGATGATCATCCATTGAGAATCTGAGTGTAGTATTACATCTAAAAGTATATAATGAAAATATGTAATAAATAATATCACGCCTTTTGTCGCATTAAATGCTTTCATATTAAATTCATTTTTCCCCACAGTCCATACATAACAAATTCTAAACACAATTCCATATATGACTATAGCAGCTGTTAGAATTACAATTGCAGATGTAGTTACGGAATCATTAATACCAGTAACCTTCATCGTAATTGCATTTATTAAAGATGCTATGCAGCTTACCAAATAAATAATAAGAACAAATTTTAATGTTTTTTGATTAAATTTAATAATAGAACTCTCTCCATTTTTCATGTTTTATCCTCCTAATAAGTTAATTATAATATTTAATTTTTATTTTATAATTTAATAATTGATATAATATGATATAATATACGTATTATATCATATTTAACAAAATATTCTACATACATTTCCTTATTTTTTAATTTTAGATATTTTATAGCAAGATTTACAGGAGGTTTTTAAGTTTATGAATAAAAATGTTAATATATTAGGAACAGGAATATATCATCCAAATAAAAAAGTGACTAATGATTATTATATTAATCATTTTAAAGAATTAGGAAAGGATATATCAGCGTTTCTTGATACTCTTGGCAGAAATGAGCGATACATTATAGATAATAATAGTGATGAAAATGCTTTAACTATGGCATTAGAAGCTGCAAAAAGAGCATTAGAAGCTGCAAACATATCTCCAGAACAACTTGATGCAATAGTTTATTCATCTGATACGCCAGAATATTTATGTCCATCCAATGCGTTAATCATTAATCATTATTTAAATGCAGTTAATGCACATACAGTTTATGATTTAAATTCGAACTGTGTAGGAATGGTGGTTGCTTTAGATCAAATAAGCCGCTACATGAAAACATCTAAACACATTAAATATGCTCTTGTAGTTGGAAGTGTTTTTTCTAGTTCAATTGCAAGACCAGACTGTAAATACACTTATCCAACTTCAGGTGATGGTGCTGCAGCAGTGGTTCTAGAATGTGTAGATGAACCTGAATTAAGAGGAATAATAGATTCAAAATATTGTACAAAATCAGAATATTATAATACTATTATTTCACCTAAATGTGGACTTTCAAAAATGCGTTCAAATGAAATTCCAGAATATGATAAGAAACAACAATGGACTCCTTTTCCACTTGATTTCTTTTCAGTCGAATGGAGCAAAGCAATACATGAATTTAGTAAAGAGTATGATTTTTCAATGAACAGTATTCACAACTATTTCTTATCTCAATATTCAAAACAGTTTCTTATAGAAACTGCAAAAATACTAGATATAGATGATTATAAAGAAAAATTTACTTATATAGGAGACAAGTATGGTTATACTGGAACTACCAGTCCTATTTTTGCTCTTCATGAAGCTCTTACAACCAAAGAAATTGAACCTGGCTCAAAAGCTGTATTTTGTTCTGTTGGTGCTGGAGTTGCCATGTGTACGCTCTTATATTCTTTTTAGATATATTCCCAATGTTAAAGTCACTTACAAAATCAGTGGCTTTTTCTTTTTCAACAATAAAATAGCAGTAAAAAACTATTATAATATTTTTTCACTGCTATTTTATTCTTTAAGATAATGCTAGTTCTCTATTATAAAATACTCTCTTTGCCTTTCCTTCTGAACGTTTCAGAGTTTCAGGATTAACAATTTTTAATAAACAATGAATTTGAAGCTCCCTATATAATCTATCAATAATATTTTTCTTCAATTTAATTAAGTATTCTTGTGTATAAAATTCAATATAATTATTCATTTCCACAACAATTGTAATCTTGTCCATATTTCTATCTGTTTCAACATTAATCACATAATGAGCTGATAAATCACCACTATATCCAGCTATTATTTTTTCAATTTGAATTGGATATATGTTTACCCCTCTAATAATCATCATATCATCACTTCTTCCATGAACACGCTTAATTCTTGCTTCATGAGATCCGCACTCACATTTATCATAGCTTAAAACTGTTATATCTCTTGTTCTATATCTTAATATTGGTAGTGCTTCTTTTGTAAGAGTCGTTAATACCAATTCACCTTGTTCTCCACTCACAAGATTTTCTGTAGTTTCACTATTAATTATTTCTGGTAAAAAATACTGTTCATTTATGTGAAGTCCATTTTTCATTTCACACTCACCGGCTACTCCTGGTCCCACAACTTCACTTAATCCATATATATCATACGCTTTTATATTAAATGACTTTTCTATTCTTTCTCTCATTTCATCAGACCATGGTTCTGCTCCAAAAACTCCAACTCTTAATTTTAGTTCTTCTGGTTTTATCTCCATTTTTTTCATAACATCAGACATATGTAAAGCATACGATGGCGTTGAACAAAGTACTGTAACCCCAAAATTTTTCATTGCTAATATCTGTTTCTCCGTATTTCCTCCAGAAATAGGAATAACCGTAGCGCCAATTTTTTCACATCCGTAATGAAAACCTAATCCTCCTGTAAATAAACCATACGGTATAGAATTTTGAACAATATCTTTTGCTGTAACTCCGTTTCTTTTTAAAATTAATGCCATCATCTCGCTCCATATATCAATATCATTTTTAGTATAGCCAACAACAGTTTGTGTGCCTGTTGTCCCTGATGATGCATGAATTCTAACTATTTTTTCCATAGGAACTGCAAACATTCCATATGGATAATTATCACGTAAGTCTTGTTTAGCTGTAAATGGCACTAGTCTTATATCTTTTATGGACTTAATATGTTCTGGTTTTAATCCTATTTTATCAAACTTTTTTCTGTAAAGTTCAACATTATTATATGCATTATTTACTGTTTCTATCAACCTCTTTGTTTGAATTGCTTCTATTTCTTCTCGTATACTTCCCATAAAGCATCCTCCTTTATATTCATGAACATATAGTCACTTTATAATTATCGTATGTTTTCCATTTTTATTAACATTTTATGTATTCTTATTTATTATATTGTTTAAAAAACATTTATTGTAATTTATTTTAATAAATATTTATATTAAAATAAAAAACCTGCTTATTTAAGATAAAAGCAGGTTTTCTTAATTAAATTATTAATTTTAGATATAAAATCACTATATAATATAAAGAGACAATACTTCTAAATTTTATCTTCCGCCATACATTGCTCATGCCTATTCATACATTCATAAGCATCTTCTTTATTTGAAATTGTAAGTAAAAACAATATTTCTATAACAGCCATAAAAGGAACTCTTGTAAAGTTAAACTCATCTAAAAATAGTTTTTCTCTTGATGCTACACTTATTACATAA
Organism: Clostridium neonatale; assembly: GCF_900465025.1. Lineage (NCBI taxonomy): Bacteria > Bacillati > Bacillota > Clostridia > Eubacteriales > Clostridiaceae > Clostridium > Clostridium neonatale. The sequence continues at coordinate 1,270,354 of NZ_UICR01000001.1, read as the reverse complement.
TCACTTAACTTAGCAAGTTCTGAATTTTCATGTTTAGTTATGCAGATTACTTTAGCCTTTCTTCCAATAGCCATATTTACTAGTGTTAAAAGTTTTTTAGATGATCCTGAATTTGAAATAACAATGACCACATCATCTTCTGATATATTACATGTAAAAGCTAATTGTGTTTCATAAATAGTATTTGCAAAAGACGATATTCCAATTTGATTGAATTTATATGCACCATCTAAAGCAACAGGTATTGTATTGCCAACTGCTGCAAATTGAACAGTTCTTGCTTTTTTTATTACATCAAGAATTTCTTTTATATTCTTTTCATCCATTATGGATATGGTTTGCTTTAATTCCTCTATTTTATTGGCTAGTATATTTTCAAGTGATTGAGCTATTTTGTTTATACTTATCTCATTCGATGTAGTTCTTTCTTCACTGGATCTCATCATCTCTTTAGCTAAACTTATTTTCAAATGATGAAATCCCTTGAAATCACACTTTTTACAAAATCGTATTATAGTTGCTTCACTAGCATTACTGGCATTTGCTAATTCACTAACAGTCATATCTACAACTTTTTTTTGATTGTTAATAACATAATCAGCAATCTTTTTTTCCGCTTCAAAAAGCTTATCATAAACCTGAAATATTCTATCTAAAACAGATTTTTCTTTGCTTGACACTTTCATTTCTCCTTATTTACTTAGAAAGATTTCCTCTTCATTAAATTATTCAAAAGTATATTTTAATCCCCATTGTTCTCTAACATTATCCATTATACCTACTACATCTGTTGATAATTCTAATGTATCATTATCTTTTTTCTTCTCAATATAATCAATCATATCTTTGATTTCATATATTAATGCCTTAGAAGTTTCTCCACATTCTATAGTTTCTACTCTTCCATCAGGATAAGTAATTGTTGCTTTTTCTGCTCTTGGGAAATTTTCTACTGTGATATAAGCTTTTTCTCCACAAACAATTCCTCTCTTAGGCTGCTTTGCTCTCATTGTTAATGAAATGACTGCCATTTCATCTTCTTTATTTTTTAATATTATTCCTGATTGCTCATCAACTCCAGTTTCAAACTTTTTAACTGTTGTCAATATTTCTTCTGGCTGGCTTGAAAGAAAATATCTTGCATATGATAATGCATAAGTACCAATATCAAGTAATGCTCCACCAGCTAAATCTGGACTAAAAAATCTATTTGTAACATCATATTCCTTGAGACTTCCAAAGTTGACCTGTATCATCTTTATCTTTCCAAGGTCTCCGTTCTTAACAATCTCGCCTAATTTCTTATAGAGTGGCATATGGAAAATTGTCATTGCTTCTGTAACTATTAGATTCTTTTCATTAGCCAAATCTTTTATTTCCTTTAATTGCTTTCCATTTACGGTTATTGCTTTTTCACAAATAACATGTTTATTATTTTTTAAACTTTCAATTACATATTCATGATGATTAGAATGTGGTGTTGCTACGTATACAACATCAATATTTTCATCTTTAAGCATTTCATTAAGATCCTTATACACATTTTTTACATTATGATTTTTTGCAAACTCTTTAGCTTTATCAAACTTTCTTCCCCAAACACCATAAACTTCTCCTACTTCTTCGTTTAAAGATTTTGCAAACTCATTTGCTATTGTTCCTGGTCCTATAATTGCCCAATTTAATTTTTTCATATTCTACACCTCACATATATTTATTAATATTACTAATTCATAATCAATTATTTTTTAGATATAACTCTAATCCCTTTTTCACTTGCGACAACTGCTTTTGTTACAACATGTGTAAATAATGATGTCTCAACTACTCCACAGATTTTTATCAAATCATCATTTAGTTTTTCTGCATCTTCAATATTTTTAAACTCAACATCTAGTAATAAATTTCCATCATCACTAATAGTAAATCCATCTTTAATGCTACTACATCTTACTACAGGAATACCACCTAATTCTCTTACTTTTCTTTCAACATATCCTAATGATTCTTCCAGTACTTCAAGCACAACTGGATCTTTAAATGATAATTTTTCTTCAAATTTTTCTTCATCTACAAGTAATATATAGTCATTTGCCATACTTCCAATTATTTTTTCTCTAGTATGAATCCCTCCACCACTTTTTAATGCATTTAAATGTTTATCAACATGGTTGCAGCCATCAAATGCTACATCTATTTTATCTACTGAAAAAGTATGCAATACTTCTAAACCATTTTTTATACATAACATCTTTGTTTTCATTGACGGTGTGACTACTTTAACATTTAGTTTTTCTTCTTTTATGAAATCCACTAAATATGATATAGTTTGGCCGCCACCAAGTCCTATAACTGTATTATCTTTAATATACTTTAAAGCTTCTTTTGCACAATTCTTTTTTAAATCCATGATTCCACTCCTTCTATATGATAATAGTTTTATTTCTTACTCTTATATTATTACGACACATTAATTTCGTCAATATAATTTATAACGAAGTTTTTTTTCTTGAATAAAAATTATAATTATAGATAGTTAATATACAAATATAAAACATGGAATAATTATTCTACCAAAAAATAAGTGCCTATCTAATATTGATATAGATAAGCACTTATTTAAAATTTCTAATTGTCACTCTTATTAAAATATGCAACTCCAATAGCCCCTGGTCCTACATGAACACCAATAACTGGTCCAATAGATTGTATACCTACATGTATATTAAGCTTTTCTTCTAATTTTTTAGCAAGTTCCATTCCTTCATCTTCACAATTAATATGATGTACTATAACATCTCCAATTCCCTTATTGTTACAGTCTTCTAAAACCTTATTTAAAATTGAGTCTACAGCTTTCTTTTTAGTTCTTACTTTCTCAAATACTGTTGTTTCTCCGTTTTCCACTGTAAGGATTGGTTTAATTTGAAATATACCACCTAAAATTGCTGATGCCTTTCCTATTCTTCCACCCTTTTGTAAATACTTAAGAGTATCTGGAACAAAAAGAAATCTACTATTCTCTTTAACACTTTCAGCTACTTTCATAACTTCTTCCATTGTTTTCCCGCTCATTGCAGCTTTCGCAGCTTCTAATGCTATGAATCCCATCTGCATACTATTTGTACTTGAATCAAAAATTTCAATACTTGCATCTTTATAATCTTCTAAAATCATATTTTTTACTAAATGAGCACTTGAATACGTTCCACTCATTTTAGCTGAAATAAATATAGCAAACACCTCATCACCATTATCTATTTTGTCTTTAAATACTTTTAACAATTCATCCATTCCCGGTTGAGATGATGTTGGTATTTCTCCGCTTAAATCCATTTTCTTATAAAATTCTTTATTTTCTAAATCAATTTCCTTATAACTTTCTCCATTTAAAATAACATTCAATGATACTACAGTTATATCTAGTTCTTTAGCCAATTCTTTTGGTATATAACTAGTACTATCAGTTATTATTTTTACTGCCATTTTACTCTCCTCTTAAATTCTATATATTAAAATATTTTGTCTATTGTTTATTGCATCTATTAGAATTATATCCTATATTTTATATTATAATAAATTTCTTTAAAACTAAGTATATCATTCAATATATATTATGCAATATTATTTTCACATTATATGAGTTTAGTTATACTATCTAGCTTTATTATAAATTCCATGTGCAATGCTCTTGTTAATGAAACATATAATAGTTTTTTATCTAATAAACTTTCACTATATCTATCTTCACTTGGATTCAATAGTATTGTACAGTCAAACTCTAACCCCTTTGTTAAATATGATGGAATTATTAAAAAATCTTCTTCACATTTATCATTTTTTTCTGTAACAATTCCAAATTTATATTTACTATTTTTCTGTAATATTCTATAAAAATTATTTGCCTCTTTATCGTCTTTTGTTATAACAGCCATACTTCTTTTATTATTTTCTTTTAAAAGTTTTATTATATTTTCTATCTCTGTTACATACTCTTCTTCTATTTTAACTTCTATTATTTTTGGCTTTTCACCATGCCTTAAAACCGGCTTACATTCTTTAATATTAAGATTTTGTGAGTTTAAAACCTTTGATGCAAAATCTATAATTTCCACAGTTGAACGGTAACTTTGGCTAAGCTGTACATATGTAGCCTCACTATTAAATACGACTTTTATTAATTCATCCCATGAATTTATTCCCTTATAATAATAAATTCCCTGTGCTAAATCTCCTACTAAAGTTAAAGAATTTCCTATAGCTAAATTTCTTATTACATCTAATTGAAACATGCTATAATCTTGAACTTCATCAACTACGATATGTTTAAATCTTTCTTCATCACTTATCCCATCAATTAATATTTTTATATAGTATAAAGGTGCTAAATCATCTTCATCTATAATGTTATTTTTTATATTATTATCAAATTCACTTTTCATATATTGTTCTAATACTTTAGGTATTCTCCCTGCTGTCGCACTATCAAAAAGCTCTTCATTATTAAAAAATTCTTTATATAAGTCACTAGAATTTATTGATTTCCACTCTTTAAAATAAGCATTAAATTCTCTTTTTGCATTCTTTTTTACACTTTCTTTTAGCATATCCCTTTCATCATATATATCAATCAAAAATTTTCTTCTTTTTTCAATATCTTTATGTTCTCTTTTGATTTCTAAGACCTTAAAGTCATATTTTTCATCTATAGCTGCTAATGTAACTTCAACTTTGTTTTTCAAATTCAATTGCAGATATTTTTTTATTTCATCTTTTCTTTTATTTATAGGATGCATCTTAAAGTCATTTTTGTAGAGTTTTTCAATATACTTCTTATCAAATAATACTTCTTCTTTAACTCTAATATCTTTTATGTCAAAGCTTATATGCTCAATTAATTTAATAAATCTTTCAAGCATTTTTTTATAAACTAATGTTCCTTTCACTTTACTAGAATTTAATATCAGTTTTTTCTTAAACTCATCTTTTTCATTTAATATCTGTTTGATTTTTTTATCTTTATCATATACTTCTAATTTAATCTTTAACTTGGATAACATCAGGTATTCAAAGGTGTTTTGTTTAACCTCACTAACATCTAAACTTGGTAGAATATCTGAAATGTAATTTAAGAACAATTTATTTGGTGCTAAAACTAATATATCTTCACCTTTTAAATTTTCATTATATCTGTATATAAGGTATGCCAATCTATGTAATGCTATTGTTGTTTTTCCAGAGCCTGCTGACCCTTGAACTATTATAGGTAAGTTTTTAGGCCATCTTATTATTTCATTTTGTTCCTTTTGTATAGTTGATACTACTTCTTTAAGTTTTTTTCCAGTATTAGCTTCTAAATTTATCTTTAGAAATTCATCCACTAACTCTTTTCCTTCTTCACCACTTACCATTATTTGATCAATAGCCTCATCAAAAACTTTTTCGATTTCATCATTATTAAATAAGAACTTTCGTTTAGTTTCTAGCTTTCCTTCAATAATGCCTTTAGGCGATTTATAATATGACTCTTTTGATGTTCCACTATAATATAAATCAGCAACTGGTGCTCTCCAGTCAACCACTATTTCTTCAACATCTTTTGTATTACTTATTCCATTCTTTCCTATATATATTATCTCTTCAAAATTTCCGTTTTCTTTAAAATCAATTCTTCCAAAGTATGGATTATTTATTGCTTCAGTATAATTTCCTATATCTTTTTCCAAAGATTCTTTTAATACCTTAAAAGTTTCTTTTTCTACGCTATAACTTCCTTTCACTTCTTTTACAAGCTGACTCAATTTGGTTGCTATCTCTTCTAATCTATTGCTTTTAAAATTAATCTCATTCTTTATTAATTTTCTTTTGTCCTCTAACACTCTCTGCTCTTCCAATAATATTTCATCCATATCTTGCACCTCCTTAAAAAATAACAAATAACATATTTTAACAAGTAAGATAAATGAATATTGTATCATAAAAACTAAAAATACAATAGTATATATATTCTTTTAAAAAATAATCCACATACAAATTACATAGCAGTTGCTTAATTTGTTGAAGAATTAAATTTTCAACATATATATAATAATTATTATTAATTTTATAACTTACATAAACGAATAAATTAATTATCTTCTTAATTTATTTTATCATAGTACATTTTTCTTTAAATTAGTGTACTATTATTTATATACATTTCTTCTAAACAAATAAAAGAAAGTTTCTAAATAAGAAAGGAGTGAATTATTGAGAATATAAATAATTATGTTCTCATAATTAGATATGAATAGTAGAACTTTGAATGATTATAATATTGAAATTGGAAAACTTCCCAAAGGACCTCTAAATAAAATATCTGATGTACCTGGCATAAAGGTTGGGCATTGTACTATTGATAATGAAGATCACAAAACTGGAGTAACTGTTATAATTCCTAGTGAAAATAATATCTTTGAAAATAAACTTATAGCTTCTTCTTTTGTTTTAAATGGGTTTGGCAAGAGTTTAGGACTTGTGCAGATAGATGAACTTGGAACATTAGAAACACCAATAACCATAACTAATACATTAAACGTTGGTCTTGTTCATGATGCTATCATAGAATACATGATTAAAACATGTAAAAAAGAAAATATAGATATTCGTTCAATCAATCCTGTAGTATGTGAATGTAATGATAGTGGCTTAAATAACATCCAAGAAAGAGCTGTGCATAAAGAACATGTTTTTAAAGCAATAGAAAATGCATGTTCTAATTTTGATGAAGGCGATGTAGGTGCCGGAAAAGGTACTGTATGTTATGGATTAAAAGGTGGAATCGGCTCATCATCACGCATAATTGAATTAGATGGAAATAAATATACACTTGGAGTCCTAGTACAATCAAATCATGGCATATTAGATGATTTAATCGTAGATAACAATAACATTGGAAGAAAATTAAGTGAATATATTGAAACAAATGTAGTAGATAAAGGTTCAATAATAATGATTATTGCAACAGATACGCCATTAAGTGATAGACAACTTAAAAGAATAATAAAACGTGCCAGCGTTGGGCTTGCAAGAACTGGTTCATTTATTGGACATGGTAGTGGTGAAGTTATGATTGGATTCTCTACAGCTAATACAATACATCATTCAGAAAAAAATGATATTATAAATATTAATATCCTAAATGAAAATTCTATAGATAAAGCTTTTAGAGCTGTTGCAGAAGCTACTGAAGAAGCTGTTCTAAAATCACTGTTAGCATCTGATACCGTAACTGGATTTGATAAAAAAACAAAATATAGTATAAACGAATTCCTAAATAATATGATATAATAACTTAAGAAAACGTATTAATAATTGCTTTTAGGAGGACAAACTATGAAAATTGCATTGATAGCTCATGATAAGAAAAAAGAAGAAATGATTGAGTTTTCTAAAAAACACACAGAAACATTAGCTAAATATGAATTAGTCGCTACTGGGACTACTGGTAAGAAGATTTCAGAAGCCACTGGACTTGAAGTTAAACGATATCTATCTGGACCATATGGTGGAGATCAACAATTAGGTGGACGTATTGCAGAAGGTAAAATAGATTTAGTAATCTTTTTAAGAGATCCTCTTACTGCTCAACCTCATGAGCCTGATGTTTCTGCCTTACTTAGAGTATGTGATGTACATAATGTTCCTGTAGTTACTAATATAGCTACTGCTGAACTTATAATTACACAATTTTAGTATTAATAAAATTAAACTAGAGAACTAATAGTAATTAGACTTTATTTCCTATTAGTTCTCTTTTAAATTAAATATTAATTATATATTCAATTATCATTTCTTACTTTTACAAATTATTTTCTATTCTTCTCCATCCATTTAGTAGCCCAATCCACTAATAATCTTTGCCTTATTAGCCTTACTTCTGCATTTCCAACTCTATGAATATTAATATTCATTTCTTTATCATATTCTTGTCCCATTTGAATAAAATCACTATCATCAACATCTTGGGTGTTATAAGTAACCCATTCTCTTTTTCCATCAATCATTATGGCACTGCTTTCATTGGTAAATTTCTTTCCTTTAAAATCTGCTATTGTTTCGGATAAATGAAATGATGTATTTTTGTCATATCCGACACCAATTAAAAGAATATATCCATCTAACTTATAAAGCTTATCTATTGGAGAATTTTCTCCAAAAATATTACTCAAATCATGATCTTTTGTTAGATATTCTGCATTCTTTCCATAAGCTGCAACGGATCTTGCAGGATGATCAGATCGCTTAACACCTGGCCATTTTGCAAATAATTCTGCAACTGCTCCCATACCAATAGCTGGTGTTACATTTTTATCATATGCAGGCCAATTTTCTCTTATAATATCATACCATTCTTCTGGTTCCTCCCAATGAACGCCTTTAATTGGATCTAGATTTTTCCAAGTCTGTGTTGGCATCATTATTGTGCCTTCTTCTCCCACTATGTCAATAAGTGCTCTTATTACAGTTTCAGCTCCTCCTACAACAAATCCCAGCTTCTTTAGTGATATATGAACCATTATATTTTGTCCTTCTGCAACACCGCATTTTTTTAAACCATTTATTAAATCCTCTCTTGTTAAAATTACTCTTGTTTCTTTCTCAGAATTCATTTTATTTTCACTCCCCTTTTAAAAAATTATTGCCATATATCAAAATACTTCTCTTATATCTTATTAAATACTTTTCTGTCTTATATTTCAAGTTATCTTTTTTCTAAAATCATACCTACATTAAATAAAGGACGTGCTAAGTTTAGAGGATAACAACCGACCATAAGATCTTCATTTCTTTGTTTCATCTAAACTCATAGTATAAAGTCTATTACTACTAACAGGCGTTATATTTCTATGATTATAGAGAAAACAAAGAAATTCAATATATGAATACCCGACTCATATTCATTCGCTGGGTAAGCGATTCACACCAAATCACAGATTTTGGTTCTCTGCTTAGGCGTAGTATTGTATTAAGAAATTTAAGCTTTTAACTTCTTAGAGATAGGCTGTTCCAAAATAATTTGTCCAACACTTGCTGTTGGAGCAAATTGTTTTGGGCACAGCATATCTCTTTAGAAGTTTTAGCTTAAATTTCCCTACAATCGAGCCTATCATATATTGAATTTCGGTTGTTATCCACTAAACTCTGATTCTACATCCCTTATTTATGTTGTGATCAATATATACTTCACTAAAGATATTCTTTTAATATTTTTCCTAGTATTTTTAGGCCTTCAACGATTCTTTCTTCAGGCATATTAGAATAATTTATTCTAAAGAAATTTTCATTTCCTCCATTTGGAAAGAAAGGTCCTCCTGGAACGAATGCTACATTATGTTTTAGACATTCATCTAAAAGTTCTCTTGCATCAATATTCTTTGGAAGTTCAACCCATGTAAATAAACCTCCATCTGGTCTATTAAACTTTACATTCTCAGGGAATTCTTTTTCCATAGTTTCTACTGCTAAATCGCATCTCTTTTTATACAGTTCACGAATTGTTTCTATATGTTCATCAATATCATTTAATTCTAAGTATTTTGCTATATCCATTTGTGCAATTGTATTACATTGTAAATCAGTACTTTGTTTAATTACTACTAGCTTCTCTATTATTTCTTCATGTGCTGCTACCCATGCAATCCTATATCCTGGACAAAATATTTTTGAAAAAGTACCTAAACAAACAACATTTCCACATTCATCAAATGATTTTAGAGATGGTAGATTTTCTCCTTTAAATCTAAGTTCTCCGTAGGGATTATCCTCAATTACTATCTTGTTATATTTATCAGCAAGTTCAGCTACCCCTTTACGTCTTTCTATTGACCATGTAACCCCAGTTGGATTTTGAAATGTTGGTATTGTGTATATTAGCTTAACATTTTTTGTTGTCTTTAATATTTTTTCAAGTTCATCAACAATCATTCCATCTTTATCTGTAGGTACTTCTATAAAGTTACATTCATATGCTTTAAAAGCAGTAATAGCCGCAAGATATGTCGGACTCTCGCATAATACAACATCATCTTTATTTAAAAATATTTTTCCTAAAAAATCTAAACCTTGTTGTGATCCATGTGTTATTAATATATTCTCATATGAAAAATTAGCCCCTAAAGTTTTATTCATTCTTTCTGCTATCCATTTTCTTAGTGGATTATATCCTTCTGTTGTAGCATATTGAAGTGCCTTTTCCCCATTTTCCTCAAGCACCTTCTGATTTGCTTCCTTTATTGCTTCTATCGGAAATGTCTCCGGTGCTGGAAGACCTCCAGCAAATGATATAATTTCTGGTTTTTCAGTAACCTTTAATATTTCTCTAATTACAGATGCTTCTAGTTTATTCATTCTTTCTGCAAACTCAAATCTCATTTTTACAGCCCCCAATTCATTTGAATATTTATTAACATTTTAATATTGTAAATGTATGATTTCAATGATAAAATTGTATGCAAAACAATATTTTATAAAATTTAAAAAATATGTTATTTATAATTTAAATATAAATTTATTAAAAATTAAGAATATAAGAGGTGGTCTAAATGCCAGTAAACTCCTTTGATAATTATCCTATGTCATGGAAACCAAATACGAAAGACTTAACTCCGCCACTATATAAATCTCTTGCTCAACTACTAGAAAATGATATACAAAATGGTACTTTAAATCCTGGAGATAAATTACCCCCTCAAAGGGAATTAGCCGACTTTTTAGATTTAAATTTAAGTACTATAACAAGAGCTTTTAAAATATGTGAGCTGAAGGGTTTAATAAGTGGTACAACAGGTAAAGGAACTTATATTTCTTCTGATGTACAAACTTCTCCTTTACTTCTAAGTACATTAAATGAAGATTATATAGATATGGGAGCCGCTTTTCCATTATACGAGCAAAATAAATATATAATTGATTTAATAAAAAAGCTTATAAAAAAAACTAATATTGAAAATTTTCTTCAGTACTCGCCTCCAATTGGACTTTTATCTCATAGAAAAACCGTATGCAAATATCTAAGGAAATTTAACATAAATGCAACTCCAGAAAATATAATGATAACTTCCGGATCTCAAAATGCCTTATCAATTATTTTAATGTCCCTATTTGCTTCTGGAGACAAAATAGGAACTGATCCTCTAACATATCCTGCATTTAAATCACTTGCAAACATGCTTGGAATACGACTTTTTCCTCTTCCAATAAATAATACATCGGTTACTTATGAAAATTTAGATACCATATGTAAAAACGAAAACATTAAAGGATTATACTTAATTACTGAAATGCATAATCCAACAACTTATTCTATGTCAAAAAATCAAAAGGAAAAGCTATCAAAAATTATAAAAAATAATAACTTACTCTTAATTGAGGATGGAATATATTCATATTTAAGTGATTCTAATAATATACCTTTATCGGCTATGGCTCCAAACCACAGTTTATATATATCAAGCCTTTCTAAATCTCTATGTGCTGGCTTACGTGTTTCTTTTATGGTAGTACCTAATAAATATAAATCTAAAATTGAACAAGGCATTTATAATGTTAATGTAACTACTTCATCTTTTAACGTTGAAATAGCATGCCAAGCTATAGAAACACACTTGAGTGATAAAATCATATCTGAAAGAAAGAAATTAACGCTCGAAAGAAATACGATAGTAAATAGGATATTAAAAAATAGAACCGTTTATGGAAATGATTATAGTTTATTCAGATGGCTAGTATTACCCAAGCACATTTGTGGAAGCAAATTTGAAATACGAGCATTAGAAAAAGGTGTTCAAGTATTTTGTGCTGATAGATTCGTTGTTGGGAATAGCAAGTTTGAACCAGCAGCAAGACTGTCAGTGTGTTCTCCAAAGAATAATGAAGAATTAGAACATGCATTAATTATAATTGATAATATAATTAATGAAATGTAAATTATGATATAATTTCTAAAGAATAAAATAAGAATTATATAACCTAATTGAATCTAATTAATAGAATTCAATTAGGTTATGATTTTAAATAAGCTATATTTTATAAAAACTCTTCTAATATGTAGCTCATATCATCTTCTGTTTTAACTATTAGTTGGTTAATATTCTTTTCTGCATAGATTATATTCCCCTTTAGAATTTCAATACAATCATCAACAAGAAATGGAATATCATTAACAACTATCATTTCACTTTCATTACATTTCTCTTTTAGCCATGTATTAAGCACATATTCTGGTGATTCAATGGATACTATTTCCACTTTCTTCATCTCCTTGACCTTCTATAAATATTACCCTTATAATTAATTTTATCGTAATATAATATAATTACTTTATTATTTTATTTAATTTGGCTTTAATTTGATACACATTTCTCTATTTTCTTTCCTTTATTGGTATATATTTCTTGCGCTTGCTAACATTCTCATATGCTGGTCTTATTATTTTATCAGCATTAATTAATTCCTCTATTCTATGAGCACTCCATCCTGCTATACGAGCTATTGCAAATATTGGTGTATAAAGTTCTAATGGAAGATCCAACATACTATATACAAATCCACTATAAAAATCAACATTTGCACTTACTCCTTTATATGTTTTTCTTTCTTCCATAATTACATCAGGTGCTAATTTTTCAACTAATGAATATAAAGCATATTCTTCTGTCAAACCCTTTTCTTCTGACAAACTTTTTACAAAGCTTTTAAATATTTTTGCTCTTGGATCAGATAAGGAATATATAGCATGTCCCATACCATAGATTAATCCTGCCTTATCAAAAGCCTCTTTATGAAGTAAAGCTTTTAAATATTTTCTTACTTCATCTTCATCATTCCAATTTCTTATATTCTTCTTCATATCATTAAACATTTCAACTACTTTTATATTTGCTCCACCATGCTTTGGACCTTTTAAAGATCCCAATGCTGCTGATATTGCTGAATACGTATCAGTACCTGATGATGAAACAACATGTGTTGTAAATGTAGAATTATTTCCACCACCATGTTCTGCATGAATAACTAAAGCTATATCAAGAATTCTTGCTTCAAGTTCAGTATATTTACTATCTGATCTAAGCATATAGAGAATATTTTCAGCTGTTGATAACTCTGGCTGAGGTGTATGAATAATTAAGCTATTTCCATTATAGTAATGATCATAAGCTTGATAACCATAAACTGATAATAATGGAAATTGAGCTGTAAGTGATAGACATTGGCGCATTACATTTTCCACAGAAATATCATCAGCTTTATCATCATATGAATATAATGTTAGTACACTTCTTGCTAGAGCATTCATCATATTTAAGCTTGGAGCTTTCATTATTACATCTCTTACAAAACTAGGTGGTAAAGACCTATATCTTCCTAGTATCTCATTGAATCCATTTAATTCTTCTTTATTAGGGAGCTTTCCCATTATTAAAAGATATGAAACTTCTTCAAAACCAAATCTTTTTTCTTTTACAAAGCCTTCAACTAATTTTTCTATATCAATGCCTCTATAAAAAAGTTTCCCATCACAGGGAACTTCTTTACCATCAACAATTATTTTAGAATAAATCTCTGATATTTCAGTAAGGCCTGTAAGAACTCCTTTACCATTTACATCACGGAGTCCTCTATTTACTTTCTTTTCTATATACAACTTCTTTTCAATTGTACTGTGTTCCACACATATATCCTTCAACTTTAATATGTCTGGTATAATTTCAGAAAAAGCTATATCTGGTGCAATACTCATCTTTTAAAGTCCCCCTCACTATAAATAAATCTAATGTATAATATTAACATTCTAACATAAAAACATTTATAAATCCAACCTTCTTTAATTATATATATAATAAAACACAGCTATTTAATGCATAATATCAATAAATAACCGTGTTTTTTTCAAATTTATTAATATGTACCTATTAATTCTTAATCTGGCTCATTTCCAAAAGTCCTATCTTCAGCTTCTTTATAACCATTTTCATCATCACTACTATCCTCTTCTTCATTTGCATAAGGATCAGATACTATATCATTTGGATTTGCACTAGAATCTATAGGATTAAAAGTTTCATCATCTGGACCTGGAATAATATCATTCATATTATAATTAGGATCCGGTGAAGAATTGTTGTTATTATTAGTAGTAGTGCTACTATTATTAGTGTTACTATTAGTAGTGGTATTCTGTGGTTTTGATGCTGCCATATTATTTTCTGCTGGTTTGTTTTTATTATTTCCTGTCACAACATTTTCTCTTTTATTTGTATTTTCTTTTTCTTCAAGTGGATTTTCATTAGATTCTCCAAATACCCAATTAGAAGCTGTATTTTCTTCTTTACTTGTTGTTATGAAATATGTTTTTAAATCTTTTCTAGTTGATTTATTACTTTCTGCTGCTTCCTTGTCAGATGAATTATTACATGATATTAAACTTAAACTCAATATAACAATAAAACCACTTAATATTATTTTTCTCATCTTTTCATCCATTCCCCTTTTGTTATTGTATACTTAATAACTATATTTTATAATAAGTTTACAACTATTACAATTTTTTATTGAATCATATGAATAAGGCAGAATATCTTTCAAAAGTTTATTTTTAAAGATATTCTGCTCATTTTTGTTTAATATAGAAATTATTTTTCATCTTTCCACACTTACAGCCTGTTTCACAATTTTCTAGACAATAATCCCTAGACTCCATAAATAGGTCCACCATGATTTATTGCAAATAACTTCCTAACTCCATAGAGGCTAATAAGATATGCAATCATTTCAACTATATCCCCTAGCAATAATTCAAAGTTAGCTGATCTCGCTGCACTTACTCTACCAATTCTGAAATGAAGTGGAGTATTCCTATATTGAATTTTCGAAATATGAACTAGTACTGCTTGTGCGATTACTTCATACTGTGATCCTAATAACAATGCAATGTCTGGATCCGGTTCAAATCCTGATTCATTATTGCTCTGTCTTATTTTAATTACTTCTATTGCTTGTAATGTAGATATATATTCCAAAACATATCCTAATATCATAACCAGCAAAGCAGAAGCCTGAATATTTAAAAGTCTAATATCAAATTCATCCAATCCTGGTATACTTTCTTCTGTTCCTTCGTCATTTTCCCTATCTCTATTATTATCTTCTTCATCATCATATGATGTATTAAAATCGTTATCTCGGGCTATTGGTATCACCCCCTATAACTATAATATATATTAATACCTAAACTGTTCATAACTTAGATGATTTAAATATTTTCTGCTTGTTTCTTTTCATTATATATAGTTATTCCTAATGTAACTATAAGCCCTCCCCATAAGACTGCGGCTCCAAGCCCAAAAACTATTATTGCTGACGTTGTCATTTTAACACCTCCATTATCTCATGTGGCTATCGCATTAAATAATTTCTATCATCTCATTTTTTGAGATATTATAAATTAGAATTTATATTTTAATTGAAGCTATAAAAGTGAAGATATCAAATCTATAATTTTACCCCCTCTAAAATTCATAAAATCATAGGATTAAAAAACTGAAAGCTTCTTTTCCTTAGCTCTTATCTATACATTCTTACTTTTTCTCTTTTTAGCTGAAATTTGTAATTACGACAGTCCCATATTTTTATATTATCATTCAGACTTTTAAATTTATATCTGCTTATCTTTCCATGGTTTTTTAGCGATTAATAACGCGCCTATTATTCCAATACCTATTACAGACCATCCATATAATAGTAATGATAACATTGGATATCCACCATATGGATTTTTTATTTCTGTAAATATACTTTGTATTAACATAAATATTAATATTGCTGGTGTTAAATATTTTATAGTTAGATCCCACCAAATACCTATCTTAAAGTATGAAATTTCATTAGTATGTTCTCTGATTTTCTTAGGTTTTACTATCCATCCTATTAATAAGACTTCAAGTAATCCAACAACTACTATTCCGTAGTTATTAATGAAATTATCAATTATATCTAATAAGTATAATCCTGCACCTGTTGCAAAAACAGAACTTATTATAAATCCAATAACGCAAATTATTGTGACCATTTTATTCTTTTCAATTCCGAATTTATCACTAAATGGTGCTGCAACTGCCTCTGTTAATGATACTGAAGATGTTATTCCTGCAAATATCAAGCATAAGAAGAATAACGAACCTAATATTGTTCCTAAAACCCCCATAGTACTAAATACTTTAGGGAAAACAACAAATGCAAGCCCTACTCCACTTGAAACAACTTCAGACATTGGTAAGTTTTGAGAAGTAGCCATATATCCAAGTATTGCAAAAACAGCTATTGCTGATAAAAATTCAAATCCACAGTTTGCAAACGCAGTCATAAAAGCACTATTATTTATATCAGTCTTTTTCGGTAAGTAGCTTGAATAAGTCATCATTATTCCCATAGCTAAACTTAATGAAAAGAATACTTGCCCATATGCTGCTACCCATACCTTTGGTTTCATTACCATTGACCAATCAGGTGTAAATAATGTATTCAATCCTGTAGTTGCTCCATTTAGAGTAACTGCTCTAATTGCAATTATAATCATTATTGTTATTAATGTTGGTAATAGAATTTTACTTGCTTTTTCTATTCCACCTTTAACACCCTTATAACATATAAACCAGTTTATAGCCCATATAAAAGCTATCCCTAATAAAATCGGCCATACCATTTTCACAAATTCAAATGGTGAGGATGTTAGTTGTAAGAAATCATTGTGGAAAAATGCATTTGAATCATTTCCCCATCTTTTTGAAAAACTAAAAGTAAAATAGTTTACTGCCCAGCTTAATATCATTGAATAATAACCTAATATCATAAATGCACTTATAGTTGGCCACCATCCAAGCCATTCCCATTTTTTATTGGTTCTTGCTATAGCAAGTGGCGTTGAACCTTTATATTTATGTCCCATTCCATATTCTAATATTAATAAAGGGATTCCTGCTGTAAATATTGCAAAAAAGTATGGAACTAAAAACGCTCCTCCACCATTTGTATATGCTACATAAGGAAACCTCCATATATTACCTAATCCTACTGCTGACCCTACTGCTGCCAATATAAATCCTAATTTGGACCCCCACTGCTCCCTCTTTTCTTCCATCATATTTCTCCTTTATGTCGTTTTTTATCATTAGTTTTATAAATAAGTTTAATAATAGGTATATAATATTATAATTAATTAATAAAGACAACCTTGTTTTAGATATTTTCATCGAAATGCAGTCTATATTTTGCCAGTTTAATATTTAATTAATAGAAATCTATTAATTGATAACATATAATTTTGTATTACTGTTAATTTCGCATGTTTCCATCGTATTTTAAATTAACAAATTAAAAAATCTTCTAAAATTAAAATTTTAGAAGATTTCTTTTATTACATTGACTTTTCCACATTTAATACCTAATATATCTTTATTATTCTCTATATAATCTTTAATTATATTTATACTTTTTCTGGTTATTTTTTCTCCTGCACAAATCATTGGAATTCCTGGGGGGTATGGTATTATTGCTTCTTTAGCAATTTTATCTTCACACTTATCATATTCTAAATATTCACCTTCTTTATTAAATACTTCATATGGTTCTAATACTTTTTGTGGAATATCTAAATCATAACACTCTTCAATTTTTCCTCTTAATACTCCCATATCCAAATTTAAAATTGCATTATGTATGCTTTCAAAATCTTTATCATTATTGAAAGGTGATAATATTAAAACTACACCTCGTGAAAAACTCATTTCAGCTTGTATATTGCATTTTTTTAAATATAATAATAATTCATTACCATTATATCCTTTTGGTAAAATCATTAAATATCGTGTTAAATCTATTTGATAGTTTTTAAATTCAAGATCTTCTTTAGATGTTATTATTACCTTATGTAAATCATTAATTTTCTTTTTCCAATACTCTGCTCTATTTATTAACTCTTCATAGTCACCACTTCCATATTCATCTAAATAATATCTTGCATAATCAAGTGATGCCATAATTAAATATGATGGAGACGTAGTCATAAATGCCTTTAAATAAAATTCTAAGTTTTCATTTTCTTTATTTACTAATAGATATGCTCCTTGAGTAAGTGCTGGCAATGTTTTATGAGCACTAAGCACAATATAATCACCTATGTTTGTTATAGATTTAGGTAGTCTATTACTAAAATTAAAATGAGCTCCATGTGCACAGTCTATAATTGTTGCAATTCCCTTTTTCTTCATATCAACCAATACATCTTCAATATCATAAGTAATACCAAAATAATTAGGATATGTTAATATTATTCCTTTAGGATTTTTGCACTTTTTTAATGATGAATATATATTTTCTTTGCTTACAGGTAGAAATATTCCATTCTTTTTGTCAATTACAGGTTCAATATATATAACTTTAAGCTTTCTTAAAATTAATCCATTATAAATTGATTTATGGCAATTTCTCTCAACAATTACTTCATCACCTTCATTGAATTCAGAAAAAATTGCAGTTAAATTTCCGCTTGAACTTCCATTGACTAAAAAATATGCCTTTTTGCTATTATACGTTTTGGCTAGAGCTTCTTGAGCTAGCTTAATCACACCTTCTGGACAATGTAAATTATCTAATGGATCTACTTCTGTTATGTCTAGCTTTCCCATTCTTCTTAAGAACTCTCTTCCTATATCATCCTTTGTAAATCCTAGTCCACATTTATTTCCCGGCATAGAAAGTATTAAATTATTTTCATCATTATATTTTAATAATTCCTTTAATAATAATGGTGTATTCATAAAATTCCCCTTTATTTTAATTTATAGAAATTAACAAATAACTTGTACACTTGAAGCTTTAAGTACTTTTTCAGCTACTTTAAAAACTTCTTCTTTATATATTTCTGATAAATTATTTAATTCATCTACATATATATTATAGTCACCAAACATTGTATCATAAACTGCAAGTTCTTTAGCTAGTATTATGCTTTTTTCTTCTTTAAATAATCTTTTTATTTTTAAAGCTTTAACAAATCCATTAGTATCTTGTTTACTTATATTTATTTTATAATGCTCCAAATTGTTTATGCAATTATTTATAAGTTCAATACATTTATCAACATTTTCTTTGGAAGTAGTAAACATTATTTTATATAATTTAATATAATTCTCATTATTTATACTTGCTATAACATCATATATGAGACCATTTTTAGTTCTTAAAGTATCGTATAATAATGAGTTTACCCCTTCACAAAAATATTCATTAAATACTTTTAATAATTTTGTTTCATTATGATTTAACATATCAATTGGAAAGACCATTTGAACCTTGCATGTTTTTATTCCATCTCTTTTATCATTAAATCTTCTTGTTACTAATTTATCATATTCTATTATATATTTCTCTTCTTCTCTATTTAATTTCCTTTTATTCCACTGTTCAAAATGTTTTACTACTATATCTTTTACTTCTTCAAATGATTTTGATGAAATTACCACAATCGAAGTATTTTCCGGGAAATAATTTTCAACATAAAATTCTTTTATGTCCATTAAAGTTATACTATTTAAGCTTTCTTTAGTTCCTATTATAGGATGTTTAATTCTTCTTTCATTAAAACAGTTAAAGAATAACTTATCTTCACAGTATTGTTCAAGCTCCTCATCCCACTCATTAAGTTCTTCTTTTATTATATCCATTTCTTCTTTAAAGCCTTCAACTGGAAATGCAGGTCTTATAATTATATCTGAAAATATCTCTATTCCTTTTTCTAAATCTTCATTTAACAATGTACCATAATAAATAACATATGGATAATTGGTCATAGCATTTTGAAATCCAAATATGCTACTTAATTCTTTATTAATTTGAGCTTCATTTCTTTTTTCAGTTCCCTTATATAACATGTGCTCTGTTGCATGAGCTAACCCAAGCTTGCCTTTTTCAACTCCTGCACCTGCATTTAATGATATACAAATTGATGATAGTTCACTTTCTGCTTTCTTATATATCAACTTTAAATTGTTTTTTAAAATATATTCTCTCATTTTTGTCTCCTGATATTTATAAATTCCTTTATATTTTATCATAATTTATGAAGCTATTTAATTTTTACTTTCAAAAAATACTAATAAAAAACTAAAGACTACTACATAACATAAATAATTGACGTAAAATCAAAGTTTAGTGGAAAATAACCGAATTGCAGTATGGCTACTCTTTGGCATATAATGCTTGATGAGGTACGAGCCTAACAGTATGGCCCATCTTTATTTATATCTTTTAATAGATGATAAAATATTACTTTTTTAAATCTTTAGCGTATATAAACAACTATTTCTTAATCTCAAAATAATTATAATTACAACAACAATAATATGGATACTATGAGTTCATCTGAAACAAAGAAATAAAGCTATCATGTTCTGCTAAGACTTGCATTCAAAAATGAAACTTTAGAATTCTTACATCAATGATTGTTCCAAAATTGTTTGTCAAATTGCTTAATTGGAGCAAACGGTTTTGGACACAATCATTGATGTTTGAATTCTTAGTTTCATTTTTGTAGCAAGCGAGCAGAATCTGACAGCTTTATTTCGGTTATTCACTCTAAACTCAGTACATCCTATATGTTTATTCTACAGCTTTAAGAGCAATTGCACACTCAATTCTCTTCTTTTGCATTTTACATCCAATTTCATATGGAATATTCATATCACCATTAAAGTTTACATTATTAGCCTGGCATCCACCACTACAGTAGAATCTTGCCCAACATTCTCTACATTTTGGCTTATTATAAATATGTGATAATTTAAATTTCTTAGCAAGATCACTATTGAAAGTATCTTCATAAATATCACCAAGTTTAAATTCTTCTTTACCTACAAATTGATGACATGGATATACTTCTCCCTGTGGAGTAATAGCCACATATTCAAAACCTGCTCCACAGCCTGATATTCTCTTATATACACATGGACCACCTTGAAGATCTATATTAAAATGATAGAATTTGAATTCATCGCCTTCTTGCTTTCTTCTCTTCATTTCATGATATAATTTATCATAATTTTCAAATATTTGTGGTAAATCTTCTTCTCTAAGTGATAATGGATGACCATCTTCTAAAACAACAGGTTCTATTGATAATTCTCTAAATCCCTCATTTACCATCGCCATAACATCTTCATAAAAATCTGTATTATCCCTAGTAAATGTACCTCTTACATAATAAGTTTTCCCTGGTGTTCTTCTTTTTATCATTTCTTTAATATTGGGAACTATGTCATCATAAGATCCGCTGTTATCAGCTTTTATTCTAACATTATCATTAACACACTTTCTTCCGTCTAATGAAAGAATTATATTTCCCATTTCTTTATCCATATAATCCATCATTTCTGGATTTAAAAGAGTGGCATTAGTAGTCATTGTGAATCTTATATTCTTATTCCACTTAGCCTCATTATCTCTAGCATATTGAATGATTTCTTTAATCTTATCCATGATTAACGTTGGTTCTCCACCAAATAAATCTATTTCGATATTTTTTCTTGGTCCACTTCTTTTAATTACATAGTCAATTGCTTTTTTAGCCGTCTCAACACTCATAACACCACCATGTCCATGGTAATCACCTTCATCAGCAAAGCAATACTTACATCTTAAATTACATCCATGAATAACATTTAAACAAATAGCTTTTATATAGTCCCTATCATCCATTGAACTATGAGCTATTTCTTCATACGCATCTTCAGAATATAGTATTCCATCTTCAGCTAATTCTTGTATTTCATCATAAGCTTCTGATAATTCTTCTTCATCATATTTAGCCACTAGATCTCTTAATATTTCTGATTTATTTCTTAATTTATCATCATCTAAAATATCATACACCATTTCATCTACAATATGAACTGCACCTGTATTCACATCTAAAACAAAATAGTTTCCGTCTTGTTTGAATTTATGTATTAAACTCATCACGCATCCTCCTAATAATAAATAAAGTCTCCCATTATTTTAAACTCTAAAATTATACTTCTTTAATTTAACCCTAAAACATAAATGAAGCAGCAACTTCCAGTTACTGCTTGGTCAAAATTAGTTTTCACATTCTAAGTTTGCAACTGTGCAAGAAGTCTTACAAGCTGATTGGCAAGAATTTGCACATTCTTTACATCCTGGTTTGCATAAACTATTTTTGATGTTTGGTCTGTTTATTGTCTTAATATGTTTCATTGATGAAATTCCTCCATTTGAAATTTTCCCTAGTAATTATACCATTGTTAGGCTAAATTCTCAACAACTATAAATTACTTTGGAAAATTGTACATTATTTATTACTCAGTATTACTTTATGATTATAATTTTATAATTATGATAATAAATTAATAACTATATAAAAATATCTATAAATTATACGTATATAAATTATATTATCTTACTTTACTCGACCTTAAAATCCTGTACAGAATTATATAAAGTTTCACTTATAGCATAAGTATCATCAGAGTCGTCTTTTAACCTATCACTGCTAACTGCTATAGAATTAGCTGATTCTGTTAATGTCTCAACTGTGGCTAATACCTCTTCAACCCCTGCACTTTGTTCTTCTGAAATAGCTGCAATATTTGTAGCTATTTGTGTACATGATGCTATTTTTTCTTTAATTATTTTACTATTTTTACCAGTCATTTCAACTGCATTAATAATTTTTTCAAATGTTTCTAAAGTTTTAGTAACTACATCTTTGCTTGAATTAACACATTCAACGCTTTCTCTAGTTGCCTCACTTGTATCATTTAAATTATTATTAATATTATTTATTAATTCAGTTATATCATCAACAGCAGAATTACTTCTTTCTGCTAATTTTCTTATTTCATTAGCAACAACTGAAAAACCTTTACCTGCTTCCCCAGCCCTCGCACTTTCAATACTTGCATTTAATGACAGTAAATTAGTCTGCTCTGCAATTCCCTTTATTAACTCTATAATGCTCTTCATTTCCTTATTAGCATCTATTACTGTATTAATATTTAATTCAAGTGTGTTGGTTGATTGCTTTATTTGTCTCATAACCTGATCTAATTCATTCATTGCTATTTTACTTGCATTTGATATCTCAATAGTAGAACTTACTCTTTCATTTATATTATCGCCTAACTCAGAACACTCTTCCATTGATTCTGATAAACTTACAGTACTTTCTGCAACATCAGATACACTTGTTGCTATTTGCGTCATAGTCTCTTTTAATTCACTCATAGATTGTGACTGAGTCATTGCTTCATTTTGAAGTGTATCTACAAGTAAATTTCCTTCTTTACTCTTTTGTTTTAATGTATCTGATGTACTTATAAATGTACCCACTTTTTCTCTCATACTTCTTGAATATTTTCTTAATGTATTAGCCATTAATCCTAATTCATCGTTACTTCTAGTTTCAACTTCTATTGTTAAATCTCCACTAATCATATCTGTTAATGCATTTGTAACGTTTTGTACAGGTTTAGTTATAGTTGATAAAAGTCTCCATTGTAATCCCCCTATAATTATCATACATAAAATAGCTGAACTAAACATAAAAGTAATAGTTTTATCTAAATCACTAAGTAATATATCAGTTTGTATAAAACTAACTAATTCCCAGTTTGTACCTTCAACATCTTTGCTTTCAACTGTATATTCTCCAACTTCAGCAGGGCTACTATTTTTTATAGCATCTTCAAGTGAAAAATCATTGAACTTTTGTATACTATTACCTATATATTCTGTGTTTTCATATGCTATTATGCTATTATCTGTTTTATCCATCAACAACACTTTTCCATTATCAAGAACTTTTGTTTCAGATATTTCTTTACTTAATTCATCTAAAAAAATATCTGCACAAATTATAGTTCCATCTTTAAGAGTTCTACTCGCTGTAACTATTTGTCTTCCAGTATCAGCATCTTTATAAACTTGTCCCAGTTCAAATTTTTCTTTATGCTCATTTCCTTCTTTATACCAATCTCTTGTTTTTGGATCTACTTCCGACACATATCCTGTAGAATCCATATACTCTCCATCTGATGTATAAAGATATATTCCAGTTTCTAATCCAAAACTGCCAGATAATGATTCTATATAATTTTTATTATATCCATTTTCTTCTATAGCTTGTCCTATAGATTCTAATATAGAAATTTTTCCTCCTACTTCATTTTCTATTGTTTTAGTTTTTTCATCAGTCTTTGCTTGCAAAATTTCCTTGCTATAAGTTATTATTGAATTTTTATTTAAAGTGTATGAAAAAATCAATAATCCAACTACCAGAACTAAAATTAATGGCAATGTAGCTAGTAATAATTTTTGTTTTAAGCTTATTTTTACCCGTTTGTTTTTCATAATCATTCCCCTTATTCTATTATTATTTTTTCATATTTGCTATTATTTCTGCTATTTCATTAACAGACCATTATATATTTTTATCGTTTATTCTACAAAAAAACTTTAATCATTATCATATATATATAATATTTTTAACATTTATATAATATATTTAATATTTATGTTGTTTTTTAAGTTTTAAAATAAATTTTATAAAAAAATAAGTAGTTATTTGAAATTAATCAAACAACTACTTATTTTTAAAGAAGATTTTTATTATAGTGAAATAACTTTACTTAATAATTCATTATTTCTCTTCAAGAATTTATCCATTTCATCTGCATTTAATTCTTTATTTGCAATTTTAGCTAAATCTAAAATGTGTTCACAAATAACCTTAACATCATCTTTTTTAGAATCATCTTTAGCCACTTCTGCAAGTTTCTTAACAATATTGTTATTGTTATTTACAACTAAAGTTTTTTCTTCATTAAACATTCCTGCAAATCCCATTCCAGATTGAGCATACATCTTACTCATTTCAGCCATTCTTCTTGATTCTTCTGAAATTAAAATCATAGCTGGAGTTTCAGCATTTTTAAGAGATTCAACTGATATCTTAGGAGCATTTTCTCCAAGAGCATTCTTAAATACTTCCTCTATTGTCTTATTTGCTTCAACAGCTTCAGTATCATTTTCATCAGTTTTTGACCCTAATGTTTCAGATATATCTGAATCTATTCTCTTAAATTTAACTCCATTTTCATGCATTTCAAGGAATGTTATGAAATGATCATCTAAAGTACAATCTAATATAACAGCATCTAAATCATATTCTTTAAACATCTTAATATATTGTGATTGCTTTAATTCATCATTTGCATAGAAAACTTTGTTTTCATGCTTTTCTTTATTGGCTTCAAGATAATCTTTTAATGTTATAAATTCACCTTTTAGATTCTTGAATATGATTATATCTTTAATCTTATCATAGAACTTCTCATCTCTTAAACATCCATATTTAATGAATATTTGAATATCTGGCCAGAATTTATTATATTCTTCTCTACTGTTTTTAAATAAATCAACAAGCTTATCAGCAACCTTCTTTATTATATGATTAGATATCTTAGCAACATCTCTATCATTTTGAAGGAAACTTCTTGATACATTTAAAGGTAGATCAGGACAATCAATTACTCCTTTTAATAATAACAAGAATTCTGGAATAACTTCTTTTATATTATCTGCTACGAATACTTGGTTATTAAATAATTTAACTTGACCTTCTCTTATTTCAACTTCATGAGTTAATTTAGGGAAGTATAGGATTCCTTTTAAGTTAAATGGATAATCAACATTTAAATGAATCCAGAATAATGGTTCATTAAAGTCCATAAATACTTTTCTGTAGAAATCTTTATATTCTTCATCTGTACATTCATTTGGCTTTTTCATCCATAGTGGATGTGTATCATTTAAAGGCTTTGGAGCTTCTGGTTCAACTAATTCTTGATATTCAGTTCCATCTTCCTTTTTCTTAGTTTCATATTTAGGTTCTTCTTTTGGTTTATTTTCATCTTCTAAATATATTTCTGTAGGCAAGAATGAACAATATTTTGTTATTATTTCTCTTACTTTATATTCTTCTAAAAATTCTTTATCTTCTTCATTTATGTATAATGTAATTGTAGTACCTCTTGCACTTCTGTCTTCTGAAGAAGAAATTTCATAATCTGTGCCGCCTTCGCAAACCCATTTAACTGCTTCAGCACCATCTTTAAAAGATAATGTATCTATTTGAACTTTAGTAGATACCATAAATGTTGAGTAAAATCCAAGACCAAAATGTCCTATTATATCTTTACCTTCATCCATCTTATCTTTATATTTTTCAAGGAAATCTGTAGCACCTGAAAAAGCAACTTGATTAATATATTTCTTTACTTCTTCTTCAGTCATACCAATACCATTATCACTGAATTTTAAAGTTCCTTTTTCCTTATTAACTGAAACTACTACTTTATATTCCTCATCTTCTGACGCTTTAGCTTCTCCAAGTGATACTAGTCTTTGAAATTTACTGATTGCATCGCAACCATTACTTATAACTTCTCTAATAAAAATGTCTTTGTCAGAGTATAACCACTTTTTGATTATTGGAAATATATTCTCTGTATCAATTGAAATATTACCATTTTCTTTTATCATATATAACCACTCCTCTATTTTTTTCTCTAAAAGATATTTTATATCTACACAAAATGATTGTCAAATCATAACTGTACTATATTTATAACCTTTATATATATATATATGTATGTTTTTCATATATTTATTTAATATGTTTTATAAAATGTTCAACTATATCTGGATCAAACTGACTTCCTGAACATCTTTTTAGTTCTCTAATAGCATCATCTTTTTTTATAGCTTTTTTATAAACTCTATCATGAGTCATTACATCATAAGAATCAGCCACATTTATTATTCTTGCTATAACAGGTATCTCTTTCCCCTTTAATCCTAATGGATGCCCTGTTCCATCATATTTTTCATGATGTGCTAATACACATTTAGCTACATTTACAAGTTCACTAGAAGCATTTATTATTCTATACCCTTTTTCTGCATGAGCTTTCATTATTTCAAATTCTTCATCTGTAAGATTTCCCTTTTTCAAAAGTACTTCTTCATTAATTGCAATTTTGCCTATATCATGAAGCTCTGCTGATAATATTAGTTCATCTAATTCAGAAGTTTTTAGCTTCATAACCCTTCCTATGTTTAGTGCATATTCTGTTACTCTTTCAGTATGTTCCCTAGTTCCCAAGCTCTTTTCCTCTAAGCTTTTCTGTAAAGATTCCATAATTGTACTTTTAAAACTTTTCTTCTCCAAAAGTTTCTTTCTATAAAGTTTTTCTTCAGCTCTTTTGATACATTAGAATTTTCTGTTATACATTCTTTTATCTGATCATTATATATTTTAGCTAGATCTTTTGGAAATGCTTCTTCATTACTTTTTCCAATTACTTCATTATATTTTACACCATACGTCTTTTCATATAGACTATTCAAATACAATATTTTGAACTCTATATCTTCAATCCATACTGCAAATGGAAGGTTTTCTAAAAACATTTCATATACTTCTAATATATTAGTATAATCATTCACCAAAAATTCACTCCTTAGTTTCATTTATTTTATACTTTCAAAATTATCATGTTATATATAAAACTTTTATTTTATCCAAATATGCCATATAAAACTAATAATATCAGATTTTTGGTTATTTTAATAGAAAAAACGTATCTTTAAAAATATACTTTAAAGATACGTAAACATAAATTGTCTTAATATACTTAACTTATTTTGTTAAATTAGTAAATTTATAATATAAATAATTAATTTTATAATTTTTATTATAATGATATTAACATAAACCATCTTTCCCTCTAACTAAGTTCATTATTTATTACATTTTTATAAGATATATATGTGGCATATAAATATCCACCATATACAATTACTAATATTAAGGCTGTGATTAACATAGGATAAATTTTATTACTTTCTCCTAATGCAAGAAGATAACTATTTACAGTTTTTATTCCAACATAAGAATGTACTAATGCTAAAGCTAATGGAAATAAAAAGAAGGTTAATACTTGCTTAAATATACTTTTATTAATAATCTTCTTACTTGCTCCAATTTTATTTAATGATATATACCTCTCTAATGAATCATTACATTCACATAACTGCTGAAGTGATAATACTGCTGCACTTGCTAAAAGAAATACTATTCCTATATAAATTGCTATAAATAGAAGTATGGCAGATAAACCTTTATTCTCTGTATAACACATTTCACGAGTATATCCATCTATATAAAAATCTTCTTTCTTACTATTGTTATTTCTATCCAATAACAATTTATCCATTATCCCTTCTAACTCTTCTTCTTTACTATCTCCTACTATGTTAAAATTTAAAGCTTCAGCAATCTTATTATTCTCACTTACAGTATTATCTGGAACAATTATAGAAAAAACATTTATGGCAATTGGCATATTAAAAAAAGATTCTTCAAGCAATTTATCATTTTTTATCTTATATTCTTTATTTTCAATTTTTATTTTTTTATTTTTATCTAAATAATTTTTAACCATATCAATCATAGAGGAATAGTTACTGCTTATTATAACTTCATCTTCATTTAATACTATTGGATCTAAATCTCTTAATTTTCTAAAATTATTATAATCTGATATAGTTATAAAATCCGCCTGACTCGCAATAGGGTAATTAAGCATTTCACGTTTATCATCGCTCTCTGCATAGTTATATAATAAGCTCTTTAAATCAAAATTTATTGAGTAAGCTGAAAGAATTGAATATCTCATCTTACTTAAATCAAGATCATATTTCTTTACACTTTCCTTTAACAAATCAATATCTTTAAAATTATTTTTAGAATCATTACTCTCCCAAAGAATTGATACGTCGACTGGAGTATTTTTCTCTAATCCCTGCTCCATGGAATTTTTTACACTTAATCCTGATGCTAAGCTTCCTATAGTAACTAATAACATTAAACATATTACACTCATCGAAAGAAAATTTGTATTGAATTTACTTGAAATCTGCTTAATTGTAAAAGCGTTTAATCCATTTAAATATAAATTATCATTCTTTTGTAATATTAATATCATAAGTGATGAAGCACTATAAAAAAATAATATTGTACCTATAATTCCAAATGCAATTGCTATTTTAAACTGTATTGTATAAAAATCTAATTCCGATATGGTTATGCATTTATACGCAATTCCAATAAGCATAAGTGATAGAAGTAAAAATATACTTGATATATATGGATTTTTTATTTTTATTTTTTCACTCTTTTTATTTACATATAGCAGATCTATTAATTTATATTTCGATATAACAATTATGTTAAATATCATTACAATTACATACATTACTCCAAAATATACTACTGTTTTTACAATTGCCTCAATAGATATTGAAAAAACATATTTAGTCATCTCAACATCAAATAATTTTGCTGTAAATACTGATAAAACTTGTGACAAAATAAGTCCTAGTATTAAACCAATTCCAAGAGATATTAAACCTATAAATAAAGTTTCAAAGAATAATATTATTGACATTGATCTTTTTCTCATACCAAGAGTCATATAGACTCCAAATTCTTTGTTTCTTCTTTTTATCAAAAAGTTTGTTGCATATATTATTAAACTTCCAAGTATTACAGAAACACCAACTGATAAAATAGACATAAATTGATTCATTAAATCTATATAATCTCTTTGCAATGAATTCATCTCTACCATCATTGTTTGTGAATTAATTGAATTAAAGCTATAAAATATACATACCGCAAATGTTAATGTCAAAAAGTAAACTGCATAATCTTTAAAACTTTTTTTTACATTATTTACTGCCATTTTAAAGTACATCTTTACTTTCACCTCCAAGAACAGTTACAACATCAATAATTTTATTAAAAAATTCTTTTCTACTGTCTTCACCCCTTACAAGTTCATTAAATATTTTTCCATCCTTTATAAATAAAATTCTATTTGCATAGCTAGCTGTAAAGGCATCATGTGTTACCATCAAAATAGTTGCTTCTAGATCTTTGTTCAAATTTTCAATAGAATTTAATAATAATCTTGCTGACTTAGAATCTAATGCTCCAGTTGGCTCATCAGCTAAAATTAATTTAGGATTATTTACTATTGCTCTTGCTGCTGCAACTCTTTGCTTTTGACCACCTGACATCTGATATGGATACTTATTAAGAACTTCTTTAATATCAAGACTCTCAGCTGCTTTATCTACTAATTTTTTAACTTCTTTGCCCTTCTTCCCTGCAATAGTAAGAGCTAATGATATATTTTCAAAAGCAGTTAATGTATCTAGCAAATTAAAATCTTGAAATATGAATCCCAATTTTTCTCTTCTGAAATCCTCTAACTTTCTGCCTTTTAATCTTGTAATATCATCATTATCAATAACTATAGAGCCTGTTGTTACATTGTCTATTGTAGATATGCAATTAAGAAGTGTTGTTTTACCACTTCCTGATGGCCCCATTATTCCAACAAATTCACCTTTTTCAACTCTAAAACTTATATTATCAATAGCTTTTGTTACATTATCTTTATTTCCATAATACTTTTCTATATTAACTACATTTAAAATACTTTCCATTTTTTAATTCCTCCTAATTTTGAAAATTACTTTTGTAAAAGCATTCTTAATAAGGAATAACTAATTTTTTTCTTTCTCATAACAATCATCCCTCATATTTATTTCTAACTTATAAGTTTATTTTAAACAATTTAATAGATTTTTCATATTGAAGTATCTTTCATTAACCTTACATTTTTGAAAGATAAAAAAAATATCTGTATTATAGAAGATAAATATATTGTGTGGAATCAGAATTTAGTGGATAACAACCGAAATCCAATACCTAAAAATATAGTTTTCTATCAATTATAGTAATTTATGAAGATGCTTATAAAAGTTATGTAATTCCCAATAAATAAGCAAATTCTTAAGAACCTATATTCTGATATCTATAAATTGATATCCTTTAAAAAATGGTAAAATATTAACTTTTTGAATCTTTAACATCTATAAATAACTATTCCTTAAATTAAAAATGTATTTATGTATAGCAATAATAATACCGATACTATGAATTTAGATGAGACAAAGAAATAAAGCTCTTATGTTGGCGGTGTCTTGCATTCAAAAATGAAGCTAAGAATTCAAACATGCAAGGTCTGCATGTTTGAATTCTTAGCTTCATTTTTGTAGCAAGCGAGCCATACATAAGAGCTTTATTTCGGTTGTTTCATTCTAAACTTTGTGCGTCCCTTATTTAAATTGTGAAAATATTAATCTCATTTGATAATTTGTCACTAATTTCATTTACTTTATTTGCTGATTCATATGCATCATTCATTATTTTGTTAAGCTCTGCTGATATTCCAGCAGTTTCCTCTGTACTAGCTGCATTCTCTTCTGCTATAGAAGTAAGAATTTGTATATCTTCAACAATTTCTTTTCTAGAATTATCTAAAGTTCCTACATTATCGCTTATCTCTTTAACACTTTGATTTGTTATGTTAATTCCTTCATTAAACACATTGAAAGTATCTTTAGTCTTATGTACATTATTATTCTGAACTTCTATAATGTCTTCAACTTTTTTCATAGTCTCTACAGTATCATTAGAATTTATTATAAGATCTTTTATTATCATTTCTATTTTCTTAGCTGATTCAGTTGACTGATTAGCTAATTCTTGAATTTGACTAGCTACAACTGCAAATCCCTTACCATGTTCTCCAGCTCTAGCTGCTTCTATATTCGCATTTAAAGCTAACAATGTAGTTTCTGATGCTATTTCTGTAATTAATTCTGTTGCTTTCTTTATATGTTCAACTGAATTATTAGTATTTTGTGTTTTTGCAGAAATTGTATTAATTGCATTTTTAGTTCTTTCATTTGCATCACTTAAATTATCTAGAATATCTAAAACTTCATTTCTTAGTCTACTCATATTTTCACAATTCTTATATAGTTCCTTAACATTTATAACACTCTTTTCTACCATTTCACCAATCACCATAACACTCTCTGCTGCTGATTGGGTATTTTCAGCTTGATTAGTAGAACTCTGTGCAACTTCTTCTACAGTCTTTTCAACTTCTTTTGTCATGTTGCTTGACTTATTAGATTTTTCCCTCAAATCTGATGCAAAATCTATTAATGTACTAGTTGTGTCTGTTATGTTCTGCACTATACCTTTTATGGAATTCCTAACATCTTCTGTTGCTCGTGCAATATCACCAATCTCATCTTTTCTCTTTAAATCTTTACTATCTAATTTCGAATTTAGTATTCCTTTTGAAACTAATTCCAGATTGACTACGCTTCTTCTAAGACTTTTTATAATCATACTCATAGAAATTAAAATTAGAAGTATTGCAATTATAATAACGATAGAAGTGCTTGTAACATTTCCTATTATTACTGTTAATATAGAAGAATCCATATCAGCTTTTGGTATTCCTGCAAAAAACATCCCCACTACCGCTTGAGTACTTGGTTGTTTTATAGGTATATAATATCCATAATATTCTTTATCTCCAATAAGAGTATGTGTACTAAAATATTCCTCATTATTAGTCAAAACAGCTATAATTGCTTCATCCTCAGCTTCAAAGCCTAGTAATCTGTTGCCTCTATCATCTTTCATTGTGGTTGATACTATATCTTTTCCATAAAAAAATGTATATTCTATATTAGTATTTTGCTTTAAATAGTCTATTTCTTCACTATAATTAGAAACTACAAATTTATACCCTTTACCTAATTTACCATTTGATAATACTGTATAATCTTCTTTATTAATCATATCATATGTTTTTAATGCTGAATGTGCTGCTACTTTTAATTGCTGCTTGGACATATCTTGTATCGTATTTCTAACATTTAATGAAGTGAAGCCCCCTAAAGATATGCCTAATACTGCTAATGGTATCAATGCTAGTAATAAAATTTTTCCTTTTAATTTAAGTTTCATATTGCCCCCTCCTGTACTGCTCAATAAAATTCTGTTCATAAATATAACAAAATTTTACTTCTAATTAATAAAAATATAGTGCTTTAAGGTCAATTTTTATCTAAACCTTAAAACACCCTTGTTTTGTAATAAATACCTAATTTATTATATCTTTCTATTTACTATTTTTCAAGTTTTTTATAATTTTTTTTGTAAAATATTAAAATTTTTGCTATAAACTTAATAATAACAGAGTTCCTTCTTCTATATTATAAAAAATATCATATGTTCATTATTTTCTAAATTACAAAATAAATTGTAATCCTTTTTTCTTCATTCTGCATATTTTTTTACTGCTCCTCTACCTTAATATTCAAGCATCAAAAGTTAATTATCGCTCTTGTCCCATTATTAACTTCTGACTTTAAGTTAATCTCTATATTTAATTTAGTGCAGAGTTTTTTACAAAGATATAATCCTATTCCAGTAGATTTTCCATGCACACGCCCATTTTCTCCAGTGAAGCCCTTATCAAAGACTCTGTTAATATCACTTTTAGGTATTCCAATACCATTATCTTCTATTATCAAAGAAATTTTATTATTTTCATTTTCTAATGAATATATATTTATATAACCTCTTTCTTTTTTACTATATTTAATGGAATTTATAATTATCTGATTTATGATAAACTTAATCCATTTTTGATCACTAGTTACTTTTATATCTATGTTTTCAATATTTACTGCTATTTTTTTATTGATAAAATCCCTTCTATTATCCCTAATACATTCATTAATTATATTTTCAAGATTAAATTCTCTTACAATATAATCATTGCTTACATCTGTGCTTCTTGAATAATATAACGCCTGTGTTATATACTGATCTACTTTACTTATTTCATCAATTAAAGCTATTTTTTCTTTTATATAGCTATTTTCTAATATAAGCTTAGCCGATGCTATAGGTGTTTTAATTTCATGAACCCATGTTTCTATATAATCCCTATATTCACTTTGAAGATGTTTATAGAAATTAACTTCTTCATGCATATTTCGATTTGCTTCTTTTAACGCATTATAAAAGATTTCACCTTCATAATAATTAGGCTTCTTTATTACTTCAGCCAACAAATATTTTTTATCCAATTTTTCAGTTATGCTGATTATTTCTCCATAAAATCTTCTTTCTTTTATGTATTCTAATACCATATAAACTATTAGAGGTACAAACCAAATCATAAATATTAAAAATAATATAATTTCTGGCGTACTAGCTACTTTTAAAAGAGCTACTAATAAAAAATAAATAACTAAATTTATTATTAAATATGGAATTTTTGATACAATATAATTTTTTATTTTCATAGCAAAATATATCCTAGCCCTCTCTTAGTCTCTATTGCATTTTTAAAGCCTATATCATCTAGCTTTTTTCTAAGCCTTGTTATATTAACAGATAAAGTGTTATCATCAATAAAAAGATCTGAACTCCATAAATAATCCATTAACTCTTCCCTACTCATTATTTTCCCTTTATTCTTCATTAAGCATGCTAAAATTTTAAGTTCGTTTTTGCTTAAATCTGTAGTATTATTATTAAAAGTTATTTCTCCTTTGCTAATATTTAACTTCAATCCATTATGCTCAATGAAATCCTGTTCTAAAACTTGCGCTTTCGTTCTTCTAAGAACAGCACCTATTCTTGCAAGTAATACCTGAGTGTTATATGGTTTTGTTATAAAATCATCTGCTCCAAAATTAATACTCATAATTTCATCCATATCACTATCTCTACTTGTTACAATAATTATCGGTATATCTTTAATTCTTCTTATTTCTCTACACACATAGTATCCATCATAATATGGAAGATTTATATCTAATAAAATCAAATCAGGGTTACTCTCTACTGATAAATTAATAATATTTTTAAAGTCATCTATTCCATAAGCCTCATACCCATACTTTGATAAAAAATCTATTAATTCTTTTTTTATATTTTCATTATCTTCTATAATTAACATTTTCAGCATTATAATCCTCCTAGTTTTATATATGGGTAATTATATAATATTTTTTATTTATTGTATATTTATCACCACATAATTCTTAATATAATTATAAAATTTCTTTTTCTAAATATTTAAAATAAATACTTTTAATATTTAGCACCTTTGAAAAAAATCTGAATACATATTTAATGAGAGATAAAAGTTATTCTAAATAAAGGACGGTGTTAATTATTAATACTAATAATATTGTGGAATTTATTAATTCAGAAGCAAAAAATTATCTAAAATTTCTTAATAATTTCGAAAACGTATTAGATGAAATCAATCCGCAATTAGAATATAAATTTAGAATTTCTACTGATAAGCCATATATAATATGTTCAATTAAACAGCTTGGATTATCAAAAAAAATTACTTTTTATGATATGAAAATAATTATGGATCAAAAAAATTGTAATGAAAAAGAAGCTATACTTCAATTATTACAAAGTATTTTGGATAAAAATAATGCTTAGCACCTTAGGAATGTTAGCAGATATAATTTCTACTAACATTCTACATAATCAACTTATTCAATCATGCCTAAAAAAGCATTCATTGCAGATGTTATATATTTTTTCTTATTATAAAGAACCTGAGTATACATTTTGAATTCACACCCTTCAACGGTTAATTCTACTAACTCTTTATTTTTTAATTCTTCTTCTACTGTCATTTTAGGAAGCAATGTAATTCCTATATTACTTTTAACAAATCTCTTAATTGCCTCTATGCTACCTGATTCTAAAACTAAATTTGTATTTATAGATTTCTTTTGGAAGATTTCTTCAAAGTCCTTTCTATAACTACATCCCTTCTCTGTTAGAATTAAAGACTCATTTTGTATATCCTCTAAAGTAACCTTACTCTTTTTCATTAATTTATTTGATGGTGAACATAATATTACCATATGTTCATATTTATCCATACACGAAATAAATTGTTCATCATCAATTTTCCTATCTAAAATAAAAATAATATCAACAATATTCTTCTTTAGCATTTTTCTAAGTTCTGAGCATATTCCCACTTTCAGTTCAATATTAACATCCGGATATCTTTCATGATACGCTTCAAGTATCTTAGGTAACCTAATTGTACAAAGTGACTCAACAACCCCAATCTTTAATGTTCCTTTTGGAATGCTTTCATTTCTTATAACTTCCTTACCTTCATTCACCAAATCAATTATCTCATTTGCATATTTAAGAAAAGTTTCACCACTATTTGTCAGCTTTATTTTTCTCCCAGTTCTTTCAATTAGCTTTACTCCTAGTTCTTGTTCTAAAAGCTGCATTTGTGTTGCAATTGTTGATTGTGCATATCCTAAGTTTTCTGCTTCTTTTGATTAGCTGTTAAGTGCTGCAATCTTAGAAAATGTTATTAAATTTCTAATTTCCATATTGTTTTACTCCAAATTCCTCACTATTTATTTTTATATCAATAAAATCGAACTATTTATTCAAATAATTCAATTTTGTCAAACTATAAATTCATATCACATTTTGTAAGCATCGTGTATATATCTTTATCCTTTGTAACCATTGGAACAAATACTTATAATGATACACATTCATTTACTTTTTTAAGTTCACTTATTTCATTGTCATTTTGAAAAACTTCTGGATATATAATTGCTTTTTTAACTATTCTTATAACATTTTGCTCTATTCACTCGTGTATTTCTGGCTTTTCTAGAGTTATATATAATGCTGCACGTTCAGGAATATTTCCAAGGGCACTATCTAAAATACATGAAAAGTATAATACTCCTATAAATGCTCTTTTATTTTTAGGCTGCGGCTTTACCATTGTCCTATTATTCTTTTCATTTATATCACCAGATTTAAATTTAATACTAAAATTTCCTGGCTCAGTATTTTCATTTTCTTATATAATTGCAATTGCATGTGGATTAAAATTATTTGATAAATACAGTCTTACTTAGATACTTTCTTCATCAAGTCTTATTGTCTGCTGTATACTTTTTGTTCTTGGAGGACTATTTTCTTTATTTCCAATTATTCTAAGTGGAGTTGGATATATTTATATAAGTACTAAAAAATAAGCTAAGAAGTAAAAACTAAAAGTGAATAGTTAGAAATAACTACAATAAATGAAACACACTACTCATATAAAGTCGCAGATGTGAGCTTTAATTTATAACATCTGAAAAAATGACTGACGCAATTTAATGCGTCAGTCATTTTTTATTATGGTACACTCATACTAAGATAAAATAAATATGAAAAGTTTCCAATTACAAATATCATCTTTTGGGCATATAATGCTTGGTGAGGTATCAGCCTATCAGTATAGCCCATCACCCTCTACTGATGAAGATGTTTCCTTAAGGAGAGAGCCCAAATCTTGTATTTGGTGCGAATCGCTTACTCAACGAACGTATGTGAGTCGAGTTTCCTTTAGTACCTTAACTACCATAAAATAAGCAAATTCTTAAGTTCTAAAATTCTTAAATTCTCCAGCCAAAAATACAACTATAATAATTGCACTAATTATATCTGCAATTGGCTGAACAAACCATACTCCTGTTAAATTAAATGCTTTTGGCAATACAAGTATTAATGGAATTAGCAAAATGCATTGTCTTAAAAGACTTAAAACCATTGAATGCTTAGCCTTTCCTATTGCTTGAAAGTAACTTGGTCCAATAATTACAATTCCTAAAATAGGCAGTGTCATAAGATATATTCTTATTCCATAAACGGCTATGTTCATAAGACTTTCATCTCTATTAAATATAGAAATCATAATTCTCGGAGTCAGTTCTACTAATAAAAATCCTATTATAAGAATCACTGTAGCTGCAAATACTGATAGAAGTAAAGCCTTCCTACATCTATCTAGCTTTTTTGCTCCATAATTATAACCTATTATTGTCTGAACACCTTGTGTTATACCAAACACTGGCATCATAAACATAAGTCCAATTGTACTTATAGCAGTCATAGCTCCTATTGCTAAATCTCCACCATATATTTTAAACATATTATTGAAAAGAACATTTACAACACCAGCAGAAATTTCAACTGCAAAAGGTGCTGCACCTACAATAAATATTCTTTTTATTATTTTTAAATTTAATTTCATATTAACTTTTCTAAGCTTTAAATTAGATTTCTTTTTAAAAAAGTAATATAATATCCAGCTGAAGATTATATAATTGCAAAGCACAGTTGCAATTGCTGCACCTTTTATTCCTAAATCAAATACAAAAATAAAGATTGGGTCTAAAATTAAATTTAGGACACATCCTACAATCATTGTCTTAGCTGCCATTTTAGGATTTCCATCTGCCCTGATTGCAGTATTTAAAACAAATCCAGTTACACTGCATATTGTTCCTAAGAATATTATTCCTATATATTCTTTAGCATAAATCAATGTATTTTCGCTTGCACCAAATGCATATAATATTTCATCTAAAAATATCAGGCCAAATATCATAATTATAATAGAAAAGATTATAGATACAGTAAATGCATTTCCTAAGAACAATTCACCTTCTTCTCTATTTCCTTCTCCAAGCTTAATTGACATATTTGTTGCTGCGCCCATTCCAATAAATACACCAAAAGCAACTATTAATGTAAATACAGGCATAGTTATTCCAAGACCTGCTATTGCTAATGGTCCAACGTTTGGAATAGCTCCAATAAAAGCTCTGTCTGCAATATTATAAAGAGATGTAATCATCATACTCATTATTGCCGGAACAGAATATTTTATAAGGAGCTTTCCTATACTTTCTTTTCCTAATTCATTTTCCTTTTCCATTATCTCTCCCACTTTATCTTTTGTTTCTCTATTACAATTTATTTTTCAATCATTACATATGGACTCACTTACAAATTTTATTTAATGCTACAGCCACATTCTTTCATTTTTAAATCTTATCGTATGTTATTAAAACTGGTCTGTTATGTCTTGGATCAGTTACAATCTCTCCATCAATATTGAAAAGCTCTTTAAGATTTTCTTTTGTCATAACTTCCTCTGGGGTACCTTCACATACTATTCTGCCTTTTTTTATTCCAACCATATGATCTGCAAATCTCGCTGCATTATTAAGTTCGTGAATTACCATAACTATTGTTCTCTTCTGAGTCTTATTTAACTTTTGTAGTAATTTCAAAATATCTAATTGATGTGCTAAATCTAAATATGTAGTCGGCTCATCTAATACAACAATATCAGTCTTTTGCGCTAATGCCATAGCAATCCATGCTCTTTGCCTTTGTCCTCCTGATAATGCTTCTATTGGTCTTTCTTTAAATTCTAATATGCCAGTTTCTTTTAATGCCCATTCAATTATTTCTTTATCTTCTTTTTTTAAGCTTCCAAACTTATTTTGATGAGGAAATCTCCCATAAGCAACCAACTCTTCAACACTAAGTCCCTTAGGTGCTACTGGGCTTTGCGGAAGTACTGCCATAGCTTTAGCAAGTTCATTTGAGCTTTGCTTTGAAACTTCTAAATCATTTATGTAAATTTCTCCACTTTTTGCTTTAAGTATTCTTGCTATTGTCTTTAATATTGTTGATTTTCCACATCCATTTGCACCAATTATAGTCGTAATTTTCCCTTTTGGAATATTTAAATTTAAGTCTTTAACAATATCTATATTTCCGTATGATATATTTAAATCTTTTGTTTTTATACAATACATAAAATCATCCTCTTTAAAATCTAAAAATTATTCATTCATCATAAGATAAATAAAATATGGCACACCAATAATTGCTACAACTATACCAACAGGAACTTCTATTGGTGCAAGTAAATTTCTTGATATTGTATCACCAATTAATAAAATAAGTGTACCAATCAAAGCCGCTGTTGGTATAAGTCTATTATGTTTAGGTCCAACTAGCCTTCTAGCTATGTGTGGTGAAATAAGACCTAAAAATCCTATACTTCCTGCAACAGAAGTTGCTACTCCTGCAAGACCAACTGCATATATTATTAATTTTCTTCTTTCTTTTTCAACATTCACACCAAGACCAATTGATAGTTCATCACCTAAATTTAATACATCTAAATATCTGCTTTTATATATTGTGAGTATCATGAATATTATTATAAAAGGCGCTATAGCTATTACATACTTCCAGCTTACTCCCCATATGCTTCCTTGTATCCACGCCATTACCCTGTTAAATTCCTGAGTAGTGAATCTTAATTGAAATATGGTAAGAAGCGAAGTAAATGCTATGTTTATACCTATTCCTGTTAGTATTAATCTTGATGATGATATTCCATTTTTCCACGCTAAAATATATACAATAAATGCTCCAAACCCTGCTCCTAAAAGTGCTACAATAGGCATTGTGAATATTGTTAAATTGGTTATTCCTTCATATACATTACCATTTGTTAAATATATATATACTACTACAAATAATGCTGCACCTGAATTAATACCTATTATTCCCGAATCAGCTAAATCATTCTTTGTAACTCCTTGAAGTATTGTTCCTGATACTGCAAGTGCACTTCCTACAAATAAAGCTATTATTATTCTTGGAAGTCTTAAATTGAAAATAACTATATTTTGGCTCTTACTGCCCTGACCAATTAGTGTTTTTATAACATCACCAAGGCTGATTGAATAAGAACCTAAATTTAAGCTTATTACAAACACTGTAAATATAAGAATTGCTAAAATACCACATATGAAGAATACTTTTTTGTTCTTATTCATTAATCATTCCCTCCTTTTCTAACAAGATAAATAAATATTGGAACTCCTATAAGTGCTGTCAATGAACCGATTGGAGTTTCATATGGAGGATTAATTATTCTTGCTATAATATCACTGTAAACTAAAAGTACCGCACCTAAAATAAGTGATGATGGAATAATGTATTTATAATCAGAACCTACTATTCCTCTTGCTATTTGTGGAACAATAAGACCTACAAAAACTATATTTCCTGCAGCAGCTACACTTGCTCCAGTTAAAATAATCACTATTATTATGCATATAAATCTTATTAAATTAGTTCTCTGGCCAAGACCTATTGCAACTTCTTCACCTAAGCTTAAAATTGTTATCTTTGGAGCCATAATAAATGCACCTATCATACCTATGCCTCCAAATACAAATAACATTATCGCACCTTGCCATTTTGTGCTGGCTAATCCTCCTGCTATCCAAAAGCTTAATTCCTGTGATAAGTTAAAATACATTGCACTTCCCATAGCAAGTGAAATAAATAATGTACCCAGTGCTGTACCTGCAAGTGCAAGCTTTACAGGATCTGATTTTCTTCCCCTTTTAGAACTAAAAAAATAAACTAAAAGCCCGCTGATACTTGCGCCTATAAAAGCAAAGAACATAATAGCAGTGCTTCTTATTGATATTTCAGGTACTATCTTTTGAATTATGAATGCTATAGCAATAGAAAATGTAGCCCCTTGAGTTATACCCATAACTGATGGCTCTGCTATAGGATTTCTAGTTATGCCCTGCATTATTGCCCCTGATACTGATAAAAATCCTCCAACCATTACAGCAGCCAATGCTCTAGGTATTCTTACATCTCTTATTATGTTACTCTCAAGAGTATTATCATTTACAAATATGCTTCTTATTATTGTGTTGAAGTCTATAGATTTTGTTCCTATATATAGAGATATTCCCATACCAATAGCAAGTAAAATCAAACTTATTAAAATTAATAGAAAAGTTTTCACTTTTTTACTTTTTAAGGCCATATTTTACCTCCTTAATTTTCACAATATATTTATTTATTAATAATCTCATTTACGCAAAAAAGGGCTGTCTCAAAATCTAACATAAAATGTCTCAATTTTGATACATCCTTTTTATAATTTATTACTTCATTAATTCATTTTTTAAAGATTCTAATAAAAGTAATCTTCCAATTGGATTATAAGATTGACTAAAGTATGGGCTTGCATTTAATATTGTTACATTTCCTTCTTTAACAGCTCTTATATTTTGCCATACTGAATTTTCTTCAAGTTCAGCTTTGTCTGCATCTGTCGCTATAAGTACAATATGATCTGCATCTATCTCAGCTAATC
Source organism: Clostridium neonatale (assembly GCF_900465025.1). Taxonomy (NCBI): domain Bacteria; kingdom Bacillati; phylum Bacillota; class Clostridia; order Eubacteriales; family Clostridiaceae; genus Clostridium; species Clostridium neonatale. Next base: position 1,228,166 of record NZ_UICR01000001.1, on the reverse strand, counting down.
CTTCAATGCTTAACATTGGAAGAGTTATTCCATCTTGTACCGGTAAGTTCTCAGGTCTTGCAAGGCCCATGTCTTCATTTATTATAGTTCCTATTCCTGCATCACTAAATACCATAAATTGTCCTGAGCTTGAAAGTACTGGTAAGTAGCTTTCTTCTCCATTATTAGCCGCAACTTCTTCTCCAAGCTTTTTAGCAGTTTCATCGTAATTTGAAAGCCATTCTGTAGCTTTATCTTCTTTGTTAAACATTTTTGCTATATCAGTTAATCTATCTCTCCAGTCATTACCATAATCTTTTATCATAACAGTTGGAGCTATTTCTTTTAATTGATCGTAAATTTGTGATTGTCTTTCACTCATTATTATTAAATCAGGATTACATGCAAGTATTGCTTCCATATCCATTGTTTCCATCATTGAGTGTCCAACTACTTTAGCACTTCCTAATTGATCTTTAACATAACTTGCAACCTCTGTTGTACTATATGAATCAATATTAGCTGTTCCAACTGGCGTATACCCTAATATTAATAATTCTTCACTGCTTCCTGAGATATCAACTATTCTTTCAGGGTTTGCTGGAATTTCAACATTTCCTTTTAATGATTCTACAACCATTGTTTTATTTCCCGAATTATTTGCTTCCCCATCATTAGATGAACATCCAGTGATTATCCCAATCATAGCTACAGTAAGTATTCCTGCAACTATCTTCTTTATTTTCTTCATTTGTATCCTCCTATGTATAGCAATATATGTTTCAATCAATCATATATTGATAAAAATTCTCATTTATGCTTTTTCATTATATCAATTTGAGAATAATAGTCAATAACTTTATTCAATTTTATCTTTATGTAAATTATACAGTTACTGTACATATATATTACACAAAGAAAAAACAGGAATATATTCAAATTAATACATTCCTGTTTTTATTTTATTATTTTGCTAAATATAATCCTTTTCCTTGCTCAGTATCCTTAACCATATCATTAGATATGATTGCAACTCCCGAAACATTATCAATACTATTTAGAGTATCTGATTCATTAACATCTGAATAATCATAACCATCATATTTTAAAACCACATATTCTTTTTCTGCTCCTCCGCCACTTCTTTCTACAATAATATCTCTATATCCATTTGTTTTTTCATTACTGATAATTATAGGATTGTGTATCAATGTAAATTCATCAAACTCTTCTAATCTTCCATTTACTTCTGTAAAGATTATTGCAGTGTCTCCACCAGTTCCACTTGTATATGTTCCTACTAGTTCAACAAATATTTCATTTACACCGTCATCATTTAAATCAACGTAATTGTAATAATATCTTGTTTGTTTAGCAGCTTCTTCATCTAAATCTAATTCATTAATTATAGCCTTTACTAGATTTGGATTATCTACATTTTCTGAAAGCTTACCTGTTATATTATCGTTATCAATTAGTATAATATTACTTTGACTATCTTTATTTTCACTATTGTTTGTAGTTGAATTATTTTCTATATTTTCTTCATCTTTAACATTTGTATTTTCTGTATTTGGATTAACATTAGAATCTGAGTTTGAACTACAACCATATATAGCTATTATTGAGCATATTAATAATGATATTGCAATTATTCCTTTTATAAATTTACTCTTCATTTGTTACTAGCTCCTTTAAAATTTATTCTATGATATTAAGTATTTACAAAAGTCTTTAATAATATTAATTACAATTGACTGTATCCATTTTTCGGTATTAATTGCAATTAGCAAAACTGCTTAAAATTAATATATTATCTTTATTTAATATTTTCAATAAAATCTTTCAACTTTTTGTTCCATTTTTCTGGATACTCATAAAACATTAAATGTCCCCCCATAATATAAGTCTCCGTTCCAGGGAAGTTCTCATTCATAAAAGTTTCTGCAATATCTGACCAGTGCTCAGCAATAAACATAATTGATGGTAAAGTCTCTGATATTTCCTTAGCAACTTCAAAATAATTTGATAAGACAGCATTACAGAACAAACTACTGCAGATATAATATGGTGTCTTTGCAGATATATCTAATAAATATTCTAATTCTTCTTCCTCAACATTCCTTTGTATCATTACAGCAGTTATATATTCACTAAAAAAATCTCTAACTCCTTTTGGTGAAATTAAAATTTCAGATGCCGCAGTTCTAAGCTCATCTAAGCTTCCTTCAACCCAGCAACTAGGATCTATCGACAATGGAACTGGAGACATATCAATAGTTACAACTGCTTTAACTCTTTTCTTTCCAAACTGTGAAATATATGACCAAACCTCTAAATTCCCAGTAGACCATCCAACTAAAATCAAATCTTTTAAATCCAATATTTCTATTAATTTAGCTAAATCCTTCCCATGTGTTGCATAATCATTACCATGAACTGTTTTGGTAGATGTCCCTTGCCCCCTAGGATCTATAGCAATTACTCTATTAGTTTTCGAAAAGTAATCAATTTGAGACTCAAAAATTTCACTACTAAAAGTTAATCCTGGAATAAATAATATCGGCTGACCGGCCCCTTTCTCAACATAATGTAACTCTACTAAAGGCGCAACTTGAACATAATTACTTTCTAATCTTTCTACAGACATAATTTCTACCTCCCATAATAATACAATTGATTAAAAAAGAAGTTTCAATTCAATCTAAATATCTATGAACTAAAACCTCTTTATCTTTTCTCTATAATATACTATTATACCATAATTTAGTCTTTAAATTACTAATAAAATATTAAAATACTAATAATCTTATTCAATGATTACCCCGCCATGAAACTTGCATTCATAAATTTTGACATCATTTTTATAAATAACTTCTTCACCATCAAACCATTCAAAATTCCCAGCAAAACTGCATTCATATTTAAACTCACCATTTTCATATGACAACGGTCCACGATATGGATATTCTTCATTAACAATTCTTAATGCTTCTTTTAAAAACCACCCTTCAAATCCTTCTTCCACAATTCTTCCTGCATAGTTCATTGACCATAGTGTTATATTATCATTCCATATAGCTTCTTCCCCAACAAATTTTTCTCCACCCAAATAAGTATCAATGTATATTAAATTGCCTTCACAATATTTCAAGTCATGTGAATTAGGCCTGCATGGAATGCATTCTTTTGCATTTCCTGATGCATAAGTCTCTCTTTTAGCTCTACATAAAGACTCTACTATTTTTTTATCCATTTTATATTCTCCAATCTTAGTTATATTCTTTTTAAGATTGCAATCATTATTTTTTTCTTTTAAAAGACTATCAATTGAAATATTAAAGTAATTACTTATTTCTATTAATTTATCAATATCAGGATAAGATTTTCCAAGCTCCCATTTTGCAATAGCTTGTCTTGAAACATTCATGATTTCTGCTAGCTTTTCTTGTGATAATTTATTTAATTTTCTTAAAGTTCTTATCTTTTCCGGAAAACTCATGATATTTACCTTCTAATAATACTATATCCCTAATTAATCGCTCTTTCTATAAACTATTTGTACTTATTTTTGTAAACTATAGGTTGCAAATTTTAATATGAACTATCTTTTATTTTGTATATTTCTATAAATTTTATAAAGTTTCTTTTAAACTGCCACTCTATAAAATTATAATTTAAAATATAATAAGATTTCTTTGCTATGGATTGATATAATAAAAAAGAATATATAGATCCTTTTGAATAAAAAGAAAATGATTGAGATATAAAAACATTACTAAAAAATTGTATTATTATTATAGAGAAAAGAAATTAAATACTTAAAAAGAAAGAGATTATACATTATAAAAACAAAAAGAAGGGAGCATAGTTATGATACTTAAAATTAATAATATAGATTTATTCTATGAAAAATTCGGATCTGGAACTCCAATTATTCTTGTTCATGGTAATGGTGAAAATCATAATATATTTGATAAAATCATACCTCTGCTTAGTGAATTATTTACTGTCTATGCAATTGATTTACGTGGTCATGGAAAAAGCAGCATAATTAATGAATATAACTATCAAGATATGGCAGATGATATAGTATGCTTTGTAAAAGAATTGCAGTTAAAAAATCCTATTTATTATGGATTTAGCGATGGTGGTATTATTGGTCTGCTTATTGCTTCTCAGCATCAAGAGCTTTTATCTCATCTTATTGTAAGTGGTGCAAATACATGTCCACATGGATTAAAGAATAAATGGTATTACTTATTTAAATTAATGTATTTTTTTAAACGAGATAAAAAAATGAAAATGATGCTTACACAGCCTAATATATCAAAAGAGGAATTAGAAAAAATAACCATTCCAACTCTTGTCCTTGCTGGAAGTAATGATATGATTAGTGAAAATAATACTAGAGAAATTGCACACTGTATAAAAAATAGTACTTTAAATATTTTAGACGGTGAAACTCATAGCAGCTATGTAGTTCACTCTCCAAAATTGTTTGATTTAATAACATCTTTTTACAGTTAATAAATTATAGGAGAAGAAACATGAAAAATTCATTGATTCCAATTAGCACTATAGACTTTAATAATACAATCAATATAAAATTTAATAATATTTTAGATGGTTTTGATTTTTTCAAAAATTTCACTATTGATGGTAACGTTACTTGCGGTGAAGAAAAAATCATAACATTCATCGAGAAGATTTTTGAAGAAAACATTGATGATACTTATATTGATTTTTATATAAATAGAATATCATCTGAAGATAAAAGTAATCTAATGAATCTTATATCAGACAATGATAAAAATACTTTAAGAGAATTCATGAATATTACACATGATGGAGTATATTTTAAACTTATTGACAAAAATCTAATTCCTTTTTTTGTCCGTTTAAATACCAAAGAAGTATTTTTTGTTACCTTCTATTTTAATAATAGACCAATAACAGTATGGGGAAATTACAATATGAAATTTCCTTGTTTTGTTAATAATGATGAAGACCTAGAATACTATTTACAATTAGCATCTAAATTAAATTTAGCTTAATTAAATTCAAATATTACAGATAAATTAAGAGCATTTATACCAAGCATAAATGCTCTTACACCTTATATTTTTTTAACTCTACTATAGGAATATCTTGTCCATCTTTATTCTTAAGTTCAATATCATACTTCTCAATAAGATTTTTTACTATTTTTGTACCAACAAGTGCACATAACATGAGATATTCTGCTACAACTGCTATGTTTATTCCCTCTGCTGCTGCAAATACTGTTACTGTTGTGGCTGAAAATGCTAAAGAAATTCCTGAACTTTCTGCTGATGTAACAAGACTGGCTATAATTGTAGCACCAGCTCCTGATGCAAAAGCAATTAATGATGCCAACTTTGGCTGAGACAATTTTTGTATCTTTTCAGCTTTTTCAAATTTCTCAGCTAATTTTCCTTCTAATATTATTTCATCATATCCTTTTTCAACTGCTTCTTTCAAATCATTTCTATTTCTTACTATTAAGGTGTTCATATATATCACTTCCTTAAAATATATCATTTTCTAAAAAATATTTTTATATTATACATTATACATTATATTATACCAATAAAATATAATTTAATTTTTACTTAAATACTTTTGCTTACTTACCTTATTATAATACTCCTCAATTTTAGGAGGCATTGTTTTCCATCCATATAAGTATACATCCGGTATTTTAGGAACCCAATCCTCATTCGTATCTATTGTATTTTTAGATCTGTTTTTAATATCAAACTTTATATCTTTAATTATAATATCTGACTTTTCATTATATAATCTTCATATAATCTTCTTGAAACAACTTTTCCACTTCTATCAATTATTTGAGTTGCTCCTATTATTTCTCTAACATCTTCTTTATCACCATTAGGAAAAGTTCCCCCTTGAAATTTTGCATTATAACTAGCATGAATTACTGGAACAATTTATTTATTTTTTTAATTTAAACTGAAATGAAGAATCCTACAACTCCAAATAAAATACTAATAACAGCACCACCTATTACATCTGTGGGATAGTGAACTCCTGCTAGTACTCTAGTCGCCCCAACTATTATTGCTATAAACATCACAATAAATCCATATGTATGATTTAAATATAAACATGCCATAGCAATTATAAAAGCACTTGCTGTATGCCTGCTTGGAAAAGATTGTCCTTTTCCTTTTTCATAATCTACTAATGGTTCATAATCATATGTATCATACGGTCTAGGTTTATTTAATATTTTTCTAAATATAGAAACAAAAATTAAATTTAATGCTGGTATAATCAAAAACAATATTAATCTTTTATCATTTTTTAAATATAAAAAAATACTTGTACACATATATAACATTATAATGAGTATTTGTGAATACTTGCACAATATTTTTATGCCTTCACTTCTAAATTTACTTTTTCTAAAAAAATGTGTTATTTCTCTATATTGATTTTCTGTCATCTTTTCAATTCCTTTACTATATAACAAATTCATTTATAACTAATTAATTATTATATCATAAAAAGATATTCATAAGAACTTTCTTAATTTACCTCAAGAATACTTCTTATAAATATCTTATAAATATTATTCCCCTAAATGACTTTCTTCAAATTTTTCAGTAAAGTTACTTATAATTTTACTTAGCGGCTTTTTTAGAAATATTCCTATTAGTGCTGATCCAATTATAATAGAAATTATTACAACTATATCCTTTATAAGTACTTCTCTTACAATTCCTCCAATACTCTCCCTCATTAAAGAAATGGTATATGTAAATGGTAAAAATGGATGTATTCTTTGAAAGAATTTTGGTGTAAGCTCTATAGGGAAAGTTCCTCCTGATCCTCCTATTTGGAATACTAATAAAACTATTCCAACTACTTTTCCTGCATTTCCAAGCACTGAACATGCAGTATATATAATAAAAGCAAATGTTATACTTGTTAATATTGAAACTAAAACAAATAAGAATTGATTTAAACAATATACTTTTAGTATATATAAGTCACCTATTGAAACTATAAGCGCCTGAATTATACCTATACTTACAAATAATAATAACTTCCCAAAATAACTCTCTATTACCGTATATTTAGTAATCATCTCTTTTTTAGAACTATCAGCTTCTTCGGTATTTATTTCATGTGGATTAACTGCCAATATAGAAACTAATAAAAGTTCTCCTACCCATAATGATAAAATTGTATAAAATGGCGTCATAGCACTTCCATAGTTTCCCATAGGAAATAGCTGTTTTTCTACTAAATTTACCGGATTAGCCAAAAAGTCACTTCTAGCCTGAACATCACTTTTTAATAAATCCAAAAGTTCACTTATTCCTTTGTCATTATTGGCTTTTTCCATTTTATCAATTAATTCATTTAACATTTCTTCTGCCTTTGGTAAATTCTTCCTAACATTATCTATTACTGAAACAGCTTTTTCTGAACCTTCTCCGGCTGTATTTAATAAATTACTTATTTGTGGAAGTTTACTTTCTGCTTCATCTAATGCATTTATAATATTATCTGTTGTACTATATGTAGAATCAAATATATCATTTATTTTAGTTAAAATATCACTGTCATATTTAAAATATAAATCTGATAGTAAAGAATTCATATTATCAGAAAAGTCCTTAATATTATTTAATAATGTTAAATCTGGCTTACCACCTGCTAATATATCATCTTTTATGTTTTGAAGTGTATTTTGAAAATTATTTATTGTAGTGTTAATATTTTTTAGATTAGTTATTACGTCATTTAATTTAGGATTTATCTTATTTAGCGCTTCTAGAATTTTTAAAATAGATTTTATTAGACTATCTAAATTATTAGTTTTGCTTATAAGATTATCAATCATTTCTGGCGCTTTATCACTTCCATTATTTATTGCATCTATAACTACACTTGTATAGTTTGAAATATCTTTACTTATATCACTTGCTATTCTTATATTTTCTTTAATTGTTGGTGATATTTCATTTAAACTATTTCTTGATGTAGATACAAATTCTTTAACACTATTTCCAAGCTCACTACTGCTATTTATAGTATCTTGCAACAATGGTATATCACTTTGAAATTTTTCTGATAAATCATTAATATTAGTAGCACCATCATAAGCTAAATCTACAATATCATTTATATCTGAAAATCTTTCCTGAACATCTTTTAGTATATTATATACATTTGTAATCTTTGGCTTAACATTTTCAATTTCAATTGATGCATTTTTAGTTGCTGTAAACAGTGCATTTGATACAGTTTCAACTAAGGCTTTACTTATATTTTCCTGAACTCCAGTTGCACCTTTACTAGTCAATTTAGGCGCTATTGCATTAATTTTTTCATTGACAGTATAAATTATTTCTCCTTTTTTAATATCACTTGTTATTAAGGAAGTCATATCACTTGAAAATTCACTTGGTATAACAATAGTTGCATAAAGATTTCCATTTCTTAGCTTATCATTTGCTTCTTCTTCACTTATAAAATTCCATCCTAATAAATCATTATTCTTAAGCTCATCTATTATTGTATTTCCTAAATTTATCGATGTACCATTAAGCTCTGCTCCTGCATCATTATTTACAACTCCAATTTGAATCTGACTAGTAGCCTCTTTTGAATAAGGATCCCATGAAGCTGCTATATTGAACCAGGCATACATTGAAGGAAGTATACATAATGCTATTATTGTAATAAATGCTGCATAGTTTGTTACAATATTTTTTATATCTTGTTTATAAATCTTAATTATATTATTCAAAATTCTTCCTCCTACACATAAATTCTTTCCCTCTTATGTTTCCTTGATTTTATATGTAATATTCTTCATATGAATTTTTATAAAATTTTATTTTTTTCATAATTATTTTCAATTTGTTTTTTTTAATATATATATTTTATTAATTATGCTATAATTGATGTAAAATAATAAAAACATTTCAATTCCACTATATTTAATATTTATATCTTTTGGAGGATTTTATGAACAACTATACAATTAAAATAGCATCACTTAATGATTTTGAAAATTGTGCAAAAATTATAAGGCAAGGATTTTCTTCTATTGCAAGAAAATTTGATTTGACAACAGCAAATTGTCCAAGCAATGATGCTTTTATTACAACTGATGAATTAATAAAAAATAAAGATATGGGAAACTTAATGTATGCCCTATATGATAATCACAAAATGGTTGGCTTTATGGAATTAGAAAAGAAAAATGAATTTAATTATGAACTTGGAAAGTTCACAGTTCTTTATGAAGCAAGACACTTAGGATATGGAAAAGCCTTATTAAACTTTGCAAAAAATAAAGTTAAAGAACTTGGAGGGGAAAAACTTATTATTAGCGTTATTGAAAATAACGATATTCTTAAAGATTGGTATAGAGCTAATGGATTTATACATACTGATACAAAAAAAGTTAAACATCTTCCTTTTTCTGTTGATCTTATGGAGAGTAATTTATAATTTACATATTATTTAGTATCCTATAAAAATTCTTTTAAATAATGAAAATAGCATAATATGATAAAATTAAACTATCATATCATGCTATTTCTATTTTAAAAATAAGAATAAGCTAATAATCCCAAATAAATCACAGGCTGATGTAATAAATAAATTCGTAATGAATTTTTCCCAGCAAACTCAATCCATCCTATTCCTTTTTTATATAAAATCTTATATTTATGATCCCTATTTTTTATAATCTTGTATAAGAAATATCCTAATATAAATAAAAATATCCATGGAAATAAAGAAAAGTAATCTGTAGAATAAAAATTAGGTTCTTTAAATCCTAAATAAGTCATAAATCTACTGCTATACAATGAGCTTGGTATTTTCATAATATTCCATGATTCAAATCCTAAATATCCATTATTAATATTTCTAAATACACCAAAAAGCAATGAACAAGAAAATATTCCTATAACAGGTGATACATTTTTCAATATTTTATCTAATATGATCATAAGAAGCATACATGAACCAATCATTGTAAGTACTCCAAATATAATTTTCTGTTCTGGCATAAAAATTGTAGTTATCAAAGAAATAGCCATCCCCATACCAAATACCTGAAGTCCTCGTTTTAATTTATTTTTTCCCATTGACCAACAAAATCCTGATAGCAATATGAAAGTCCAACATATGCTTTGCTGCCATATATATACAAATATAGATTCATGCCATGTCCAATTATTATCTAATATATATACAGCATCCCAAATTAGATGATAGATTATCATGCTGATTAAATTTATACCACGAATATTATCCAAAATATGATATCTCACTTAAAGCCCCCTTGTTTTTTAATTATAACATTTCAAATTTTATATACTTTTCATTTCTATTATTAAGTTAATTATAAGACTTTAAACTACGTCCAGGTCAAGAACTTTTTTAATTCAAAAGCAGAAATATTATGATTATACACCACACCATAAATAAGGGACGTAGAATCAGAGTTTAGTGGATAACAACCGAAATTCAATATATGATAGGCTCGATTGTAGGGAAATTTAAGCTAAAACTTCTAAAGAGATAGGCTGTGCCCAAAACAATTTGCTCCAACAGCAAGTGTTGGACAAATTATTTTGGAACAGCCTATCTCTAAGAAGTTAAAAGCTTAAATTTCTTAATACAATACTACGCCTAAGCAGAGAACCCAAATCTGTGATTTGGTGTGAATCGCTTACCCAGCGAATGAATATGAGTCGGGTATTCATATATTGAATTTCTTTGTTTTACTCTAAAATCATAGATACAATGCCCATTTTAATTATAATTTATGTTTTCAGGAATATTCCATGCCTAAAATGTAGTTCCATAAATTGTATTAATTTATGGAACTACTTAGAAAAGCCCCATATATTCCAATAAATAAGAAAATATTCGAATTGCAGCATAGCTACTCTTTGGCATATAATGCTTGGCGAGGTATGAGCCTAGCAGTATAGCCCATCTTCATCTACTGATGAAGATGCTTCTTTAAAATGCCTATGAGTAGATATTTCCTTAAACAGAGAAAATATATGAATAAGTATATCTTTATCTCCATAAAACCCTCATAAAATAAGCAAATTTTTAAGAATTTATATTCATATATTTATAAAATTATACCTTTTAAAAAATGATAAAATATTAACTTTTTAAATCTTTAACATGTATAAATAACTATTCCATAGTTTAAAAATGCATTTATTCACAAAAATAATAACGCGGTGCTTAGAATTTAGATGAAACAAAGAAATAAAACCTTTATGTTGGGCGGTGTCTTGCATTCAAAAATGAAATTTTAGAATTCTTCATGTAGACTTGTTCCACAATTGTTTTTCCAATTTTACATTGGAGCAAACATTTGTGGATGCAAGTCTGCATGTTTGAATTCTTAACTTCATTTTTGTATCAAGCGAGCACAACATAAGGGTTTTATTTCGGGTGTTATTCACTAAATTCTGATTCTACACAATATATTTATTTCATGTTCAAAAGAATTTATTATTTAATTAACCTTAATAATGCTACACTTATAATTCCAACTACAACAGTTAAAAGCAAATCTTTCTTTTTAACACCTATAATAATTGTAGGTATTAGTGCTAAAATTTCCAGTTCATTTCCCATAATCGAAAACTTATCATCTATAGTGAAAATTTCTACTGCTATTAATGCTGATAATATTGATATAGGAATGTATTTCAAGAACTCTTCTAATTTAGGATGTAATTTCATTTTTGACATTACTGTTATAGGAAGTACTCTTGGCAGTAACGTTACAATACATCCTCCAAGTATTACAGTCCATATATACATATTCATGTTATATCTCCTCCATGTCTAATCCTTAATAAATATTCCAACTAAGGCACCAAATATTGCTGCTATTATTACACCTAAACTTGTAGATACAAATTTAGTTGATAGTATTAATATAACTACAGATGTAAGAATTATTATTATAGATTTTTTTAATTTTATGTTTTCTATTGATGAAATTAATAGCCCTACAAACATAGCTGTAAGTGCAAAATCTAAGCCAAATATTTTATAATCTGGTATTAAATTTCCTATAACTACACCTATCCCTGTTGCTATAATCCAGTTTAAATATGCTGCAATATTGAGTCCCATCATCCACCAATAATCAATTTTCTTATTTTTTATTCCCTCTGCACTTGCAACTAAAAATGTTTCATCTGTTAATAATATTCCTATTAATAGGTTTTTAATTAGAGAGTTTCTTTTGAAATATGGTGCCATAGATGCACTCATAAATACATGCCTAAGATTAACAAAAAATATTGTGAATATTATGCTTATTGCAGGTATTCCTGAAAACATCATACCGGCTGAAATAAATTGTGCTGAACCAGCATAAATAAAAGTACTCATCCCTATTGCCTGCCAAAATGTAATGTTACATGACTTGCATAGTATTCCACATGCTATTCCTATGCTTAAATATCCAAATATAGTTGGTACACAGTCCTTTATGCCTTTTATAAATAAATCTTTTTCATTCATTTGGCACTTGAAGTCTTGATGCTCTAGTTCCAAATCAGCTTCCCCCTTAAAATTTCTTGCTTATTCCGCTTAAATAGTTTTCATTTCATTATTAACTGTCTCTTCACAAGAGCGCATTGCCATTATTGTCGTTTCTAATAATTTATCTAATTCCCACCCAAGGAATTCTGCACCTTTTCTTATTACGTCTCTTGAACATCCAGCTGCAAACTTTTTATCTTTAAATTTTTTCTTTAAGCTTGAAAGCTCCATATCCATTACACTTTTTGATGGACGCATACGTGCTGCTGCACCAATAAGTCCTGTTAATTCATCCACTGCATATAATACTTTTTCCATTTCATGTTCTGGTTTAACATCCACAGTTAATTCATATCCATGACTACATACTGCATGAATTAATTCTTCTCCTGCATTAGACTTTCCTAATAATTCTGGAGCTTTTATGCAGTGTTCTTCTGGATACATTTCATAATCGATGTCATGTAAGAGTCCTACAAGTCCCCAGAATTCTTTATCTTCTGAATAACCTAATTCATCTGAATACCACTTCATGACACCTTCCACTGTTAATCCATGTAAAATATGAAATTCTTCTTTATTGTATTCCTTTAATAAATTGATTCCATCTTCTCTGCTTAATTCTGTTTTCATGATAAATAACCCCCAATTCATATTTCTTGTTACTTTATTTAATATAACAACTTTATTATTTATATAATTGTATTTCTACTATTATCTTCCACCGATTGTTAAATGTCAACATGTAAAAAGCCATAAGCTTATACAGCAAACGGCTTTTTATATAGTAATTTAATATATTATTCAAAAATATGTGGTTTAACTTCCTTAGGAATTAAACATTCATATTTTTGTCCATCTAATTTTTCATAAAATTCAGCTTTTGCTTTTTCTATAAGCTCAGGATTTTCTATTAACTTTATTGCACCTAGTGCAAGTACATTAGAAGCAAGTAATGTCCCCTTTAATGCAGTTTTAGATTTACCTTGAGCAACATATTGCCATGAGTGCCCATCCACACCATAAGCAAAACAAGCTGTTCTTATTTGTGCTGTTGGAACTACCCAACTTACATCACCAACGTCTGTAGAACCAGATGATGCCGATACTTCATCTTTGTGAATATGTTCAACTATATAATCACAAATAGGATTTTCTTTCATATGCTTTTTAAATTCCTGCTTATTTTTTATTTCTTCTGAAATAAATATATCATCTAAGTTTTCTTTAGAAACTGTATCTTTAAACTTTTGCGCGTAATCCAGTTCTTCTTTTGTATATTTAGGTGCTCCTATTTCCAAGAAGCTTTCATATAATACATCTTCAAGTGCACAGTTAGAAATTGTATCTGAACATCCTTCATCAAATAATATTTCAATTTCTGTTTCAGTCATCATAGCTGCTCCTTTAGCTATTTTGCATACTCTTTCATATAGCTTTTTAGCTTTTGGAGCACTTGAAGACCTAACCATATATGCTACTTCTGCTTCTCTTTGGACAACATTGGGAGATATTCCTCCAGTATTAGTTATTGCATAATGAACTCTTTCTTGTGGCTCAATATGTTCTCTTAAATAATTAACTCCTACATTCATAAGTTCAACAGCATCTAATGCACTTCTTCCAAGGTGTGGTGCGGCTGCTGCATGTGATGATATTCCATGGAACCTAAAGAAAACCTGCATACATGCAAGACTTGAGCCTGTTGTAACTATGTTTAATGTATCAGGATGCCAAGAAAGTGCTATATCGCAATCATCAAAGAAACCATCTCGTGCCAAATAAGCTTTGCCTGATCCGCTTTCTTCTGCTGGACATCCAACAATCTTTACTGTACCTTGAATATTATTTTCTTTTAAATAATCTCTTACCAATAAAGCTGCTCCAACAGCTCCTGTCCCAAGTAATTGATGTCCACATCCATGACCTGTTTCTTTTCCTTCAATTGGCTTATATTCTGCTATATCACATTCCTGACTTAATCCTGATAGAGAATCATATTCAGCTAAAATGCATATTACAGGGCTTCCACTTCCATATACTCCAACAAACGCAGTATCCATATCTGCAATATTTTCTTCCACCTCAAAGCCTTCACTTCTTAAATATGATACCATAGCCTTGCATGATTTATTTTCTCTAAATGCTAACTCTGAATAATCCCATATATTATCTATTAAATTTTTAAGCCCATCTTTATATTTTTCTATTGGATTGTTCTCCATAAATTTATGCATAAAATCGCCCCCATTAATTTATTCCTATATATAAATTAAGTTCTTTACTTTAGTAGTATTTTCTTAATTTTTAAAATAGTTTTCTTATAATTATATATTATTTTCAAGTTTACTTACAGTTATATTATACCAATAATTTAATGTAATCTATAAATTTAATGATATAATATGGATATTACAGTTAATATTTAATGCCAATTGAATTAATTAATATACCTTTAGGAGATTTTAAATATGAAATTAAAAGTTTTAGTTGATAATAACACATATATAGATGAATACTATCTTAGAGAACCAGCTGTTTCTTATTACATTGAGGATGAAGATGTTAAGCTACTATTAGATGTTGGGTATTCAGATATATTCTTAAAAAATGCATCTAAAATGAATATAGATCTATCCGAACTAGATTCAATTATAATATCTCATGGTCATGATGATCATACATTAGGATTAAAATACTATTTTAATCAAAACTATAACGATGATATTTCACTTATAGCTCATCCTGATGCATTTTATTATAAAATGTATGATGATTTAAAAATATGTTCACCATATTCAAAAGATGAAATTTCAGAAAAGTGTGCCCTTATCCTTTCAAGAACTCCAATTAAAATAAGCAAAAATATAACTTTTTTAGGCGAAATACCATCTTCAAATACTTTTGAAAAAAGAAAAATTATTGGCAAAACTTTAATAAATAATAAATTTGTTGATGATTATGTTCTTGATGATTCTGCACTTGTATATAAAAATGATAAAGGAATATATATAATTACCGGCTGTTCTCATAGTGGAATCTGCAATATATGTGAATATGCAAAAAATATATGTAATGATGATAGAATTATTGGGATTATAGGTGGATTTCATCTATTTGATTTATGTGAACAAGCTTATAAAACTATTGAATATTTTAAGATCAATAATATAAAAGAACTGTATCCCTGCCATTGTACTTCGTTTAGTGTAAAAGCTGAAATTAATAAATATATTCCTGTAAAGGAAGTTGGAGTAAGACTTGAACTTAATTGGATATAATCTAATTTAAATCACTAAAAAAAGTAACAATTTATAAACTACACAATACTATATAAATAAACAAATCAAAATTTCGAATGTCATATTGATAAACTTCGATGTGAGCAATATAATATACATATGTAAAAATAGATATGAGGTGATAACATGGAAAACAAATATACACTTAATTCTCGTGTATTTAAAGCTTTCTGTGATGAAAATCGTTTAATGATTCTTGAAATGCTACAAACTGGTGAAAAATGTGCCTGTCATTTATTAGATCAAATGAATATAAGTCAATCAACATTATCACATCATATGAAAATACTATGCGAATCTGGAATCGTAGTTAGTCGTAAAGAAGGAAAATGGACTTATTATTCAATTAGTTCTGAAGGTAGTGAGTATGCAGTTGAATTATTAAAACAACTAACAGAAGTAAACATTAAAATTAACCTTGATAACACAAAATGCTGTACATAAAATAATACGACATACTTAATAAAACCATCTTTGTTGATGGTTTAAAAAATATTATACATATCGAAAATTTTAGATATGTATTTAAAAATTAAATTATTCAAAATAGACATATAAAATTTAAAAATTGAAAGGAATAAAAAATATGAAGAAAAAAGTAGCATTTATTTGTGTTCATAACTCATGTAGATCACAAATGGCGGAAGCACTAGGGAAGATTTATGGGGCTGGAGTTTTTGAAAGCTATTCAGCAGGAACTGAAACAAAGCCCCAAATAAATCAGGATGCAGTTAGAATAATAAAAGATTTATATGATTTTAATATGAATGAAACTCAAAAATCTAAACTACTAAGTGATATCCCTGAAGTTGATATAGTTATAAAAATGGGATGTAATGTGGTATGTCCCTTTTTACCTGCAAAGCATATAGAAGATTGGGGCTTAGATGATCCTACTGGTAAAAATGATGATGAATTTATAAAAACTGCTAAATTAATAGAAGAAAAAGTTAAAAATTTAGTTTTAAGAATACAAAATAATGAACTCTAAGCTTACATTTATTATATGAATGGAGAAAGAAATGAAAGAAACAGATTTGACAAAAGGAAAAGTTATATCCGTTATAACATCATTAGCGTTACCTATAATGGGAAGCTCTTTTTTACAGTTTACTTATAATTTGATTGATATGATGTGGGTAGGCAGACTTGGAAGTGGTGCGGTTGCAAGCATTGGTTCATCAAGCCTGTATATAAATATAGGAAATGCTATAAATTCATTAGTTGTTATTGGTACTGGAATAAAAGTAGCTCATGCAATTGGTAGAAATGATAGTAATGAAGTAAAAGAATATATTAATTCAGGCATAATTATTAATACAATTATAGGTATTATCTTTGGTCTTGTATTAATATTAGCCGGAAAAGGCTTCATAGGATTTTTAAATCTTAATAATTATGAAGTTGAAAGAAATGCATATCACTATTTGGCATTAAATGCACCTATTTTATTCTTTGCATTTTTTAATATGATGTATACAAGGATATTAGGTAGTTTTGGAAATAATAAGCTAGCATTTAAAATCAATGCAGTTGGAGTAATTCTTAATATAATTCTTGATCCTATACTAATTTATGTTTTTAAATTTGGAGTTATAGGAGCTGGGCTTAGTACTTTGAGTGCCAACATAATCATGTTCTTCTTATTTAGAATAAATTCTAATGGGATTCTTAACTATACCTTTGGGATATGCGTAGATTATGTAAAGATAAAAGAAATTGCTAGACTCGGATTTCCAATGGCTTTTCAAAGAATTCTATTTACAATTATAAATATTCTATTAGCAAAAATAATTGCAGTTTTTGGATCAGATGCAATAGCAGCACAAAAAGTAGGTGTTCAGATAGAATCTATTGCCTATATGATAATTGGAGGACTTAATGGAGCAGTTGCAAGCTTTACCGGACAGAATTTTGGAGCCAGTAAGTTTAAGAGAATAAAAGAAGGATATAAAAGTGCATTGCTTATTGGAATAATTTACTCAATGGTTATGGCATGTGCATTTTTACTGTTTAATAAGCCTATGATTAGATTATTTATAAGAGATGAAGCAACCATTGTAATTGCAGCAGCATATTTAAAAGCAGTAGCTTTTTCACAAATATTTAGTGCTATTGAAATGATATCAAATGGTCTATTTACTGGAATAGGTAAGCCTAATATTCCAGCAAGCATAAGCATTATATTTACATCACTTAGAATTCCATTTGCATTATTATTAATTAAACCTTTTGGTATAAATGGAATATGGATAAGTATCTCATTATCAAGCATTCTTAAAGGCATATTCTCATATTTACTATATGAAATTAAAGTAAGAAGAAAGTTTGTAAATATTCCAGAATAAATATAGTCAAATTTATGAAGATAAAAATGTTAACAAAAATCAAACTAAGTGCTTCACTTCACTTGACAATTCATTATAACAAAAAATGCAATAAGGCTAACTAAGATTTGCCTTATTGCATTTTCTTCTTAAATATATTCTATACTACTTCTTTTTATGATTTTCTTCAATATATTAATAAATTATATTATGCATTCTCTATTCCCTTATGATTAACACTCCCCTGATTAGAAGCTCTGTTAATCCTTTTTTCTCTATCATAACAACTACTATATTTTTTATACAATTTTTATTGAAAAAATAGCAATAATTAAATTAATATTTGTTATTGTAGGCTGCTTTGCAAATTTTATTTCTTAAATCACTACCGCATTTATCAACTAATATTTTATACTAATTAAATATACTATCTAGAAAAAATTCTGTGCTGTCAATTTCTTTATCATTTTTGTTTTGCATTACTTCATCTTTTAATTTATTATTTTCTGTAAGACTATCATTATGTTGTTTCTTCATAATATCTACGATGCCATCATTATCGATGGCATATACTTTATCTTGTTGTAGTATTGGATTATTATATGATGATATCACATATTTAGGATATATATATGATTTTACAAACCAGCTTGTGATTGCATGTATATTCCTATTTATACTTAATGCTGCTTCAATTTGTCCTCTAATGTCAGAAAAAGCAGCTTTGGTTTCCAATACCCGTACCATATGAAATGACTTTTGTATATTATGATTCAAAACTCCTTCACACTCTAATTTTCTTAATCGTTCAAATTGCGTCATGCTATTCAACAATCCATATCCTTCTAATTTAGCTATTTCTTGAGTTAAATTTTCAACATAATTTCTTTCCTGCTCAATCGCTCTCTTTGGGTCCGTAAATAAATATTTATTTATGGTCCTTATATAATTATTTAAATATCTATATTTTTTATCCAAATATGAAAATACGCTTTTATCCATTATATCATCTTCCTTCCTTAGATAAAGGATTATTTGCCTAGGTCAAATCATAATATTAATTTTACGAAGATAATTATTTTGTTGAAATATAAGTACTTTATTATATTTAATATTTTTTGTTTGAGAAATAACAGACTTCTATTAAAGATTAAAGTAAGACATATACATACTATTTAGTTAATATATAGTTTGTAAAAATTAGATTATATAAATTAAAAATATTTGTTAAGTTTAAAATATTATATTAAGAATAAGTATTGTAATATTAATTACTGAGCTCTAAAATTAATAACATTACTTATCTGTAATAAATTATTAAAGTATAGAATTAAATTTATCTATTTAGAAATGTTGTATAATGCTCAATATTATCTAACTTATTATTTTTTTCTAGCCATTTATTGTAGCTTTTAAAGTTATTTTCTACCGCTTCTATATCAGTATAGTCTTTATTCATTCTGTTCTTTTCAGCGTACATGTTTATTTTTATTATTTTCCCCATCTATTAATATCCCTCTTTTTTAGTTCTTTTATTATGATAATTGTAAAAAAGAGTTGTAAGAAAACCTTACAACTCTTATCTTGCTAAAATTATCTTCTATTATTTTGTTGCTTTCTTGCTCTTCTACAATCAGCACATCTTACTGGTTCATTCTCAAAACCTTTTTCTTTGTAAAATTCTTGTTCTCCAACTGTGAATATAAATTCTTGTGAACAATCTTTACATACTAAAACCTTATCTTCCATATGTTAATTCCTCCTTATTATTAAAAAGATCATTATTGATTAATATGATTCTCTATTTTAAGGAGAAAATATATACCACTTAATAACTTTTTATCTTTATACTTATTATATCACTATTATTATATAATAGCAACTTTTATTTATAATTTTTATTACACAGTCTCTATTTCCTTATGATTAATACTTCCTTGATTAGACACACTGTTAATTTTCTTTTCAATTTCTTCTTGATCACCTAAGTAATATTTATCTACTACCTTAAAATTATCATCAAATTCATATACTAATGGAACACCAGTTGGTATATTAACATTTAAAATTTCATCTTCAGAAAGATTCTCAAAATATTTTACTAATGATCTTATAGAATTACCATGTGCTGCAATCAATACTCTTTTACCAGCTAGCATGTCCTTCTTTATAACATCATTAAAATATGGAACAACTCTCTTGATTGTATCTTCTAAGCTTTCGCCAAGAGGTAGCTCATCTTTATTTATACCTCTATATTGCTCTTGATTCTTTGGGTTTTGGATGCTTGTCTCATCTAAAACTGGTGGTCTTACAGCAAATGATCTTCTCCATATTTTAACTTGTTCTTCTCCGTATTTTTCTGCTGTCTCTGCTTTATTTAATCCTTGTAATGCTCCATAGTGTCTTTCATTTAGTTTATATGTCTTAATTACTGGAAGCCACTCTCTATCCATTTGTTCTAACGCTAAATTCAAAGTATGAATTGCCCTTTTTAAATAAGATGTATAACAAATATCAAAATCTAATCCTTTATCTTTTAAATTCTTTCCTGCTGATTTAGCTTCTTCTATGCCTTTAGGAGATAAATCGACATCGCTCCATCCAGTAAATAGATTTAGTTTATTCCATTCACTTTCTCCATGTCTTATAATAACTAATTTCATTAACTTTCACCATCCTTCTATAATTATCCAGTCCTAGTTATAATTATATTATAACTCTTTATTTAAAAATTTCAATGATTATCATTATCATAAAACATTAATTTTTCGTAATTGATAGAACTGAGTATCCCGCTTTTTTTATTGTTCTTTCAAGAACATCATTATTAATATCTTCTTTCATATTTACAACTGCACATTTTTTCTTTAAATTAGCTTTTGCATAAACACCGTCTAAATCATTAAGTTCATTTTCAACATGCGCAACACAATTTTTACATGTCATGCCTTCTATATTCATAATTTTTGAGTACTTATAATCATTTAAGTCTACTTTAATCTTCTTTCTAATTTCTCTTTCTCCGCCACAGCATCCGACTGTTAATTTCTTAATATAACCTTTTATCGAAAAAATAGCGATGACTAAAATAATAAATACTATTATGTAATTTGCCATTTTAATTCCTCCTAAAATCCAGATCTTCTTTATGTAATTTTCATTCTTTAATTTAAATATTCTTTACTTAGAACTCAAGTTAGAGTATAAAAATTACCATAACTCATGTAAAATCACATCAGTTATGGCATATAACATTATCCTATTCAATACTCAATATAACTTTTACATGTGCTATTTATTTACTATATTGATTCCATGACATGATTTAGCTGAAGAGCATCCTGAACAACCACAACCACAGCCACTTCCTCCACTTTTAGATTTCTTAAATTGTTTTATAGCAACAAATACCATAGCGCCAATTACAATAGTTCCTATAATTGCTGTTGACATATATATCACTCCCTTTATTGTAATATAACAATAGATACCCAAAGAGTATTAACTCTGCTTTAATGTAACATATACTCTTTGGAGGTTACATGCATAAGTATGAATCTCTTTAGGTATCTATATTTTATATTGGTTAATCTACTACTTCTAAGTATTCATAAATATATTTTTATAATCTAACTTTTTATCTTTTAACTTAAATTATTTGCTATAACTTAATTGTCCTTTTGACTTAACTCTTTCTGAGCTTCTACCAGACATTACTACTAGTGCAATTACTACAATAAGTATTACTACTGAAATTGCAGCTCCAACAAAGCTTCCATAGCCACCAATAAAACTTCCAACTTGATTAATAACAAGGGCTACTAAATATGCTGTACCTGTTTGGAAACCTATTGTAATCCACATCCATTTCCACGAACCCATTTCTCTTCGTATTGCTCCTATAGCTGCAAAACATGGTGCATTAAGCATATTAAATGCAATAAATGCATACGCACTAGCTATAGTAAACATTCCTGAAACATGCTGAAGAAGTGTCGGATCATCTTCGGCTGCCTCTGCTACACCAAATAACACTCCAAATGTTCCAACTACATTTTCCTTTGCAACAAGACCACTAATTGAAGCTACTGAGCTTTGCCAGTTACCAAATCCAAGTGGTGCAAAGATCGGTGCAAATACATTACCTATAGCTGCCAATATACTTTCACCGGCATCTACCATTTCAAGCCTGAAGTTAAATGAACTTAAGAACCAAATTGCTCCACAAGCAACAAATATTATTGTACCTGCTTTAACTATAAATGCTCTACCTCTTTCCCACATATGAAGTAATACATTTTTAGCACTTGGAATGTGATATTGAGGTAATTCCATAACAAATGGTGCTGGTTCACCTTTAAATAGCTTTGTTTGTTTTAAAATAATACCACAAATAATTATCATTACAATTCCTAAGAAATAAACAGAAGGTGCTACCCATGAAGCTCCTCCAAATAGTGCTCCAGCAAATAAAGCAATAATAGGAAGTTTAGCTCCACATGGAATAAATGTAGTAAGCATAATTGTCATTTTTCTATCTCTATCATTTTCCATTGTACGAGTTGCCATAATTCCTGGAACTCCACAGCCAGAACTTATAAGCATTGGTATAAATGATTTTCCTGATAATCCAAACTTTTTGAAAACTCTATCCATAATAAATGCAACTCTTGCCATATATCCACAGTCTTCTAGTATAGATAAGAATAAGAATAATAGCATTATTTGAGGAACAAATCCTAGAACTGCTCCAACTCCACCAATCAAACCATCTATGATTAAGCTATATAACCAATCTGCAACTCCTAAAGCTTGAAGCCAATTGCCAACATTTCCCGCTACGATTTCCCCAAATAAAGTATCATTAGTCCAATCAGTAACTATAGTTCCAATTGAGCTTACAGATATGTAATATACTGCCCACATAATTGCCGCAAAGATTGGTAATGCTAAAAATCTATTAGTAATAATCTTATCTATTTTATCTGATGTTGATTCATTAGAATTGTTTGCTTTTTTAATTGCTTTTGATACAATTGTTCCAATAAAAGCATATCTATCAGATGTAATTATACTTTCGCTATCATCATCTAATTCATCTTCACATTTTTTTACTATATTCTCTATCTCTTTTAAACTACTTTCATTTAATTGTAACTTTTCAACTATTTTTTCATCTCTTTCAAAAAGCTTTATTGCTAAATATTTGCTTTCAATATTAGATGAAGATAAATTTTCTTTAGCAAACTTTTCAATTTCCGAAAGTGCATTCTTACACTCTTCTGAATATGGCACTTCAAAATTAAATTTTTTCTTTTCATTTGCAAGTTCAACTGCTTTTTCAGCTACTTCTTTAATGCCTTTTCCCTTTAATGCTGAAGTTTCAATAACAGGGCATCCAAGAATGTCTGATAATTTATTTAAGTCTATTTTGTCTCCGTTTTTTTCAACTATGTCCATCATATTTAATGCTATAACGGTTGGAATGCCAAGTTCTAATATTTGCGTAGTCAAGTACAAATTTCTTTCAATATTAGACGCATCAACTATATTAATAATAGCATCTGGCTTGTCCTCAATCATAAAATTACGTGTAACTACTTCTTCAAGAGTATATGGTGATAAAGAATAAACTCCTGGTAAATCTACTATTTCCACATCTTTATGGCCCTTAAGCTTTCCGCCTTTTTTTTCAACTGTTACTCCAGGCCAGTTACCAACATATTGTGTTGAACCTGTTAAGTCATTAAACATTGTTGTCTTACCACAGTTTGGATTACCTGCAAGACCTATTTTAATTGACATTTTATTTCCCCCTTAATTTTTACAATTCACTTAAAAACTCATATATTATTTCATATAAATAAAAAAATTCTTTCTAATTAAAAAATCTCTCGCATAAATTATTGACTCTCATTATCATTAAAAATCTAAACAAATTATCCAACAACTATCATTTCTGCATCAGCTTTACGAAGTGACAATTCATATCCACGAACAGTTACTTCAATCGGATCACCAAGTGGTGCTACTTTGCGAACAAAAACTTCACACCCTTTTGTAATTCCCATATCCATAATACGTCTACGTATAGGGCCTTCTCCTTGAATTTTAGTTACCTTAACAGTCTCACCACATTTAATTTCTTTTAATGTCATCATAGTTTATCCTCCCTAAAACTTTATATCAACAATTTTCGAATATAAATTATATATTATAAAAGCAATTCAATATTAATTCTAAAATTGTATTCTAATAACTTAACCTAAACATATTTATACTATGATACGGCTTGCCATACCTTTGTCCAAAGCTACTCTTGACCCTTTAACATTTATAATCATATTTCCGCCTAATTCTGAAACAACTGTAACATTTTCTCCGGTTACAAAACCTAAACTGTTTAAAAATCTTTTTGTCTCATCATTCCCAGTAATTTTTTTTATACATAATTCATGTCCTTTATTTGCTAACATTAATGGCATATGACTACCTCCTATCATACTAATTAAAATTGCATATTAATTGAAAATGATTTTTAATTTTCCTCTGGATTTATATTAGCATATTTTTTCACTAATTGCAAATAATTTTCAATTACAAAATTTATATTTAAATTATTTCTTCAAGATAATTTAAAAGAGGCAAATCACAAGTGAAAAGCCTCTAAAATAAAAAATTAATTATAACATAGTTACATATTGCATCCATAATAAAAGGTTCTGATAAAGTTTCAAATCCTTTTAATCTTCATTTTCATTTTTATCATCATATGTTCTCATAAATAACGTACTTTTTCCTTTAGTTAATTTTCTTTTAGTGAAAATATCATAAAAACCTGAAATACTATAGCTTATTACCATTATTATTATTATAGCCATTACTTCATTTGATCCAAAATATTCAATAGCAATGGCTATTGAGGTTATAGGCAAAGCCTGTGCACTGCAAAACACTCCTATCATTCCAAGTGCAGCTACATTTTCTAATGGTAAATTAAATAATCCAGCAATGCTGCTTCCAAATGTTGCTCCTGTAAAAAATACTGGATTACCACGCCCACCTTGAAACACTGATCCTAATGCAACTGCTGTAAATACTATTTTCCAAAAGAAAGCTAATGGTGATGCTGGCGTTTCAAAAGAGGAGCTTATAAATTTTTGACCCAGACCATTATAGTTTTCACCTAACATCAAAAATAAAATTATTGTTAATATTCCTCCTACAAAACCTTTTATTAATGGATTTTTTATAAAATAGCTATATACTTTTGAACTATTATCTAACATGAAATTAAATAGCAAGCCTACAAGACCAAATAATATTCCAAGAACTATTAATTTTAATATTAATATAAAATCTAAAGTACCTAAATCTAAAGCCTTATACTCTATTGCTTTATTTCCTATTCTTTGTGCGACTTCATTGGCTGTGACGCTGGTCAAAAATGCTGGGATTAATGATTCATAATTAAAATTTCCTTTTAATACAAGTTCCATCCCAAGAATAGCACCTGCAAAAGGAACATTGTATAAAACGCCAAAAGCACCACCTACTCCACTTATAACAAGTGTACGATGTTCTTTATCATTTAGTTTAAATTTACGAGATAAAAAATCTCCAAAGGTTCCTCCCATTGCTACTCCTGAACCTTCTTTACCGGCAGAACCACCAAAGAATGTTGTAAGTAGTGATCCTATAAATACAACAAGCATCATATATACAGGAATATTCTTTGCTGCTTTTTGAACTTCTGATTTCAAAAGATTTTCTCCGCTATATGCATTTCTCTCAGTTTTTACATACATATAGGCAATGATAACACCTGCTATGGGTAAAAAATATATTAAATAATTATAATCACTTCTATAATCATTTGCAGCCTTTAAGATTATATTAAAATAGCCTACTACTATTCCTATTGTTATTCCCATAGTTAAACTAAGTGCTACCCATTTGCATATTGTATATAGTAATTGTAAACAAAGAATTTTTACATTATTCTTTTTATTTATTTTATATTCCATAATAATCTTTCTTTTACTCCAACTTATATTTCAAATTATTTTTACCTAATACTAATATAAATATTCATAAAAACTATCTGTTACATTTTATTGACCTTTCATTACATATTTGTAATTATATATTCCTTTTTTATCGATATGAATAATATATCAAATTTAGGAAGGATGAGAAATTATGAAAATAAATTCACCATTAAAATTTAATATTTCTACTAATAATGAAAAAGCTAAAAAAACAAATGATATTGCTCCTAAAGAAAGTGCTTCTAAATTACAGGAATATGATTCACAGATTCAAAACATTGACAAACAAATTTCACAAATCCAAATGGAAGAAAGAAAAGAAACCACTAATCTTAAAAATAGCAATGCCAATAAAGATTCTGCTAAATCAAACAAAGATAATGCAGATAAAACTACTGACAACTTAGATAAAACTGATGAACTCATGAATAATCTTTTTGATTTATCAAGCAGCTATAAAACATTAAAATCAGCCAAGAATTTCTCTCCTTATAATTGCATATGTTTTAAAAAGAATGATTGACTCTGAAGAAGAAAAACATAAAATTATTCTTATGGAACATCAATTTGAATGCCAGGTCAATCATATAAAAAATTTAGAAAAGTTTTACAATGATACAAGCAAAATTCAACATGATATGAAAAATCATATTATATGCTTGAAATCATTAGCTTTTAACAATAATTTATCAGAATTAAAATCGTATTTATTGAAGTTAGATGATACACTAAAAAAATCAGCTTTAAAAATAAAAACTGGTAACCCAATCAGTGATTGCATTATAACTGAAAAGCTGGATATATCCTCAGCTCATAATATAGATTTTAATTGTAATTTTATTATCCCTAAAAACTCTTCTATAGATTCATTTGACCTATGCATACTCTTAGGAAATTCATTAGATAATGCAATAGAAGCCTGTAATAAAATCACTTCCTCAACTATAAAAAAAGAAATAAATTTAAAATCATATATAAGAGATTTATTTATGATAATTGAAATTATAAATTCAAAACAAGAACCCATTAAATATATAAATAGCAAAATAGAAAGTACTAAACCTAATAAGCTCATTCATGGAATAGGTCTTGATAACATTAGAGAAATTGCAAAAAATATGATGGAATTGTAGACATCATTGAAGAAAAAAACCTTTTTAATTTATATATTATGTTAAAAATAAAAAATAGAGATTGAATTAATGAATAATATATTTCAAATAACTATAGCTGTTCTGCAGTTTATATAGGTAAAAATAGTGATAAAGCTTACATTTACCACTATTTCTGCTAATTATTTTTTTTACATCTCATTTAAATCTTTTAGTACTATTATTTTACCTCGCTCTATTTTTATATATCCTTCTTTTTCAATTAATTTTAAATGCCTGCTTACAACTTCCCTTGTTGAATCTATTTCTAGTGCCAAATCTCTATGGGTTCCATAAATGATTTTACTATTCTTACTTATAAGCAATTTTATAAGTCTTGTTTGTAATGAATTGTGATTTTTATCTTCGCGTTTTTGTATTATTATATTGAATTTTTCATATAAATCTTCATACATGTACTTTAAGAATTGTAAATCTTTAATTAAATAATTTCTCACAATTTCTATCGGAATTATGCATATAGTTGAATTCATTATTGCTCTTCCAATAATGTTTAGAGGATTAAAATTTAACAAGCAACTTAATGCTTCATGGCATAATTCGCCTTCTTTAATCTCATAAAGACTTGTTTCATCTCCATTTTCACTAAGCCTCTGAATTTTAAGCATTCCATCTACTATAAATAAGATTCCTTGGCAAGTCCCATTTGAAGAAGATATATATTCATTGAACTGTAATGTCTTAAAATAAGCATTTTTATCTATTATATTTTCATTTTGATCATTAATCGTTTTTAATACTGGATATCTATCATATAAAAGTTCTAAATTTTTCATAACTACCTCCTATATTTATATTATAAACCTTATTAGCGTTCCGTATGTGATTTAGTCACAAACTTCTCTGGATTTTTATAAGTTAACTAATATTAACCCTTGGATGGCTCAATTTGCATTTGTTTTTTATAGTATTCTGATTATATCAATACTTCTTAGATTTATATCAATTATTCTCTTTAAGCAAATATCATGTTTTGTATACTGTCCTCTTGGAACAATGACTCAAAAAATATGTATTGTAAAGAATAAAAGTAATAAAAAATAAAAAAATCGCCAAGGCGACTATGGTATAATCCCCTATAAAATATAAATCCAATAGAATACAATAACTTAAATTTAAGAAAATCCTTTAGCCGTCGATTTTTTTCAGCGCATTCTGGATTTTCTGAGCTTGCCGAAGAAAAGGCCAGGCGCATATATTTTATTTTTTTATTCTTTAGGTTCAATGACATTAGTTTATTACAATATTTTTCAAGTCAGTTTATCCACAGATTATCCATGAATATAATTTCCTAAAGAATAAAAAAGCTACCTAATAAATTTATCAGATAACTTTTTTATTACTTACTATATTAAAAGGGCAGCAATAAATCAAATTCCTGCCCTTTATAATACTATTTAAAATTATATTCTGTAACTATACTGTCTCGTCCTAATGTCTTATCATTAAAATATTCAAAGAAAGATAAGCCTAAAAAACTTCCTGTAATATTATAAATATTACTAAATCCTAAATTTTCAAGTGCCATAGCGGCATTATAACTTCTTTGTCCTGTTCTACAATGAAGATATACTGGAATATCTCTTGGTATTTCTTCTATTCTATCTCTTAACTCACTTAATGGAATATTCTTTGCATTTATAATATGTCCATTTTCATATTCATTTCTTTCGCGTACATCTATTATATATGCATTTTCTTCCACAAGTTCACGAACTTTATCCACATTTATTTGCTTAAAATCACCATTCAAAAGATTTGATGAAACATATCCAGCATAGTTAACAATATCTTTTGCTGTTGAAAATGGTGGTGCATAGCAAAACTCTAGATCCTTTAAATCTTCAATTGTTCCATTAAATTTAATAGCTGTTGCAATCACATCAATTCTTTTAGTGACATCGCCTTTTCCTATTGCTTGTGCTCCAAGTATTTTTCCTGTTGGAACCTCATAAATCATTTTAAAATGTATAGGTGATGAATCTGGCATTATAGAAACTTTATCTGTAAGTATAAGTCTCACTATATCATAGTTTATATTCATATTTAGAGATTTAATTAAATTTTCATTTAATCCTGTTGATGCTCCATTATAATCAAATACTTTTATAGCAGATGAACCTATATATCCTTTATTTACAGTACTCTTATTATTAATATTATCAGCCACACTTCTTGCCTGCTTTTGTGCTGGACCTGCTAGTGATAACTTTGTATAAGAATGTGTTAATGCATTATATACTTCAATAGCATCACCAACAGCATATATATTTTCGTCATTTGTTTTATAATTCTTATCTACTTTAATAGCTTTTGTACTTCCAAGTTCTATATCTGCAAGCTCTGCAAGCTTTATTTCCGGTGTTATCCCAATTACCATTATTACTGCTTTAGCTGTAATTTTTCTTCCTGATGATAACATAACAGTATCTTTTTCAAACTTTTCTACTTTATCATTTACTATTAAATTAATTCCTTTATCATAAATCTCTTTATGTAATATCTGAACCATATCATAATCAAATGGTCTTAGTATTTGTTTATCAGATTCAATAAGCGTTACATTATATCCTCCATTACACAAGTTCTCTGCAGTCTCAACTCCTATAAATCCGCCACCAATAACCGCTACATCCTTTATATCATTGTTCTTTAAATATTTATTTATTCCATCTATATCTACAACATTTCTTATAGTAAATAAATTCACTTCATCAATACCTTCTATTTTAGGCACTATAGGATGTGCCCCTGGAGATAAAATCAGCTTGTCATAACTTTCTTTATATATCTCATTACTATCTATTTTTCTTATTTCTATATTTTTATTTTTTCTGTCTATGGAAATAACTTCACTGTTTGTTCTTACTTCAATATTATATTGCTTTTTAAATTTTTCTGGGCTCATAAGTACTAATCTATCAGCAGATTTTATAACCCCACTTAAATGATATGGAAGTGCACAATTTGAAAATGAAACGTGAGGACCTTTCTCAAACATTATTATTTCATCTTCTTCACTATTTCTTCTAAGTCTTGTGGCTGCTGATGCTCCCCCAGCAACTCCGCCTACAATCAGTATTTTCTTCTTCATAACATTTCCTCCATTTTCAATAAAAATATTATTTTAAAATTTTATTATATCTATTTGATACATTTTAAATTTTATTTTATATGAATTTCTATCTTCTTTTTGTTCCTACATATGAGCCCACTCCACCACTTACATTAATAACATCATATCCATTCTTTCTAAGTAGTGAACATGTTCTTGAACTTCTACCTCCAGATTGACATACTATATAATATTTTTTCTCTTTACTTAGATACTTTCCTGCATCATTTAATAATGTATTCATAGGTATATTTTTAGCTGTTTTTATACTCCCCTCATTATATTCATAAGGCTCTCTTATATCTATTAATTGAATTTTACCTAGTAAATTATCTATTTCATTAACATTAATAACTTGACCTTCATTTTTTTTAAATATTTCAAACATAAATGTTCCTCCTCAAAAACTCTCTTTCTAACATCATCTTTATTTATGAATTAAGTATAAAACATATTTTTGTAAATTTTTGTGACTAAGTTACTTAAAGCACACAATATCTCTTGTAAAAAACTTTTCAATAAATATTTTTTCTAGTGTGCTTTTTATATCTTATGTAAATAAAAATTATAAAAAAGGAATTGAGCCCTAATAAAATTTTATCATCACTCAATTCCAACATTAATCTTATAATATTTTATTCTTATTTAAAATACTCAATTCCAATAGCTTCGCGAACTTCTTTTAATGTCTGTGCTGCTACTTCTCTAGCTTTATCGCTTCCTTCTTTAAGCATTTTATAAACATAATCCATATTGTTTTCATATTCTTGTCTTCTTTTTCTTATTGGCTCAAGTTCTGCCTGCATTACTTCATTTAGATATTTTTTAACTTTCATATCTCCAAGTCCACCACGTTTATAATGGGCTTTCATTTCCTCTACTTCTTCTTTATTTGGAGCAAAAACATCTAAATAAGTAAATACTGTATTTCCTTCAATTTGACCTGGATCTTCCACTCTTATATGATTTGGATCTGTATACATTGATTTAACCTTTTTAGTAATTGTATCTGCATCATCAGCTAGATATATACAATTACCAATAGACTTACTCATCTTAGCCTTTCCATCTGTTCCTGGTAGTCTTCCCATTGTATCTTTTGGTATCACAGCTTCTGGTTCAACAAGAACCTCACCATATATAGAATTAAAACTTCTAACAATTTCTCTAGTTTGTTCTATCATAGGCAATTGATCTTCTCCTACTGGAACTGTAGTTGCTTTAAAAGCAGTAATATCAGCCGCTTGGCTTACTGGATATATTAAGAATCCAGCTGGAATGCTGTTTTCATAATTTTTTTGTTGAATCTCAGCCTTAACTGTTGGATTTCTTTCAAGTCTTGATAATGTAACAAGATTTAAATAATGCATTGTAAGCTCATGTAATTCTGGTAATTGTGATTGAACAAATATTGTTGATTTACTTGGATCAATTCCTACCGCTAAATAATCTAATGCTACTTCTGTTAAGCTTCTTCTTATTTTTTCTGGATCTCTAGCATTATCAGTTAAGGCTTGTTGATCAGCAATCATTATAAATGTTTCATATTCGCCTGTATTTTGCAATTTCACTCTATTTTTCAGTGATCCAATATAATGACCTATATGAAGTTGTCCTGTCGGTCTATCACCTGTAAGTATTATTTTTTTTGACATATCTTTTATACACTCCTTGTATTGAATTTACTATTTACAAATAAAAAAGCCGTCCTATAAACAATATATAGGACGGACATATATCCGCGGTACCACCTAAATTGTATCACACTTCAAATATGATACCTCTTTAAATACTGCTGTAAGGTGCAGACACCATAAATGGATACTCACAAAAGCTTTCCCCATATTCCTCAAAGGTCCATTCATAAAATCATTCGTGCTAAGATTCCACCATTTCTTAACTCTCTTTATCGATACTAGATTTAACTACTACTCCTTATCATAGGATTTAATATATTATAATTATATATGTATAACATATCTTAATTCTTTAAATAAAAATTGTCAATAGTCACATCTTAAGCTTCTTGTAAATTATCTTTAACTATCTCATCAATTAACTCTACTCTATTTTCTCCTAAAACATTAGCTATTTTAACAGACATATTTTTTTCTTTATATATACTATCTTTATTAGCTTCAACGATCTTTAATATTTTATCTTTCATTTTTTCATAAGTTATTAAATCATCATAGTATGTATCTACTATATCCTTTAAACATGTTGCTAATTCTCTTGGATTTTTGTAAACAGCTCTCATTTTAATCTCCTCATCATTTACAAATTAATTCTATTGTAGCTTAATTTATGTTACAACAAAATTATTATATCATCTTATTTATTAAAATTCTATATTAGTATTCTTGCCTAAATTTAAATTATATTACAAGGAAATTTATATAAAATTTTGAAATTTGAAATAAGATATATAAATACATTAAAACATATACTCACATATCTTATTATAATAACTATTTTAAGCTAATAGTAAAATCGTTTGGAACTACCATTACTATACACTTTGCTTTCTTTACAACACTTGTCGTTACTGATCCTATCATTCTGCTTAATCCTCTCTTGGTTGACTGTGTCATTACTATGATTCCAACATCTTCATCTCTAGCCTTATTTATAATTTCGTCTGCCGGATACCCAAAAGTAAAATAAGTTTCTACATTATAACCTTGCATTTTTTTCTTAGCAGCTTCTAATATCTCCTTGCCAAGTTCTTTGGCAATTTTAACTTCTTCAGAAACTATCATTTCATTAATTAAAACCAATTCTTTTACATTCATTAAAATTATTTCCATTCCTGAATCCTTGGAAAATATTTCTTTAATAAAATCCAAGGCATACATACTTCTCTCTGTTCCATCAATTGGTACTAATATTCTTTTTTTATTCATAAATATTCCCCCTTTTACCCTTTGTATACTATATATTATTCTTCGAAAACGTTTAAATTCCTCTTTCTCATCAAAAATTTAATAGTGACTAAAAAACTAGCTATATAAGACAAATAGTTATATCTTATATAGCTAAGCTTTATTATTTATAATCAATTATTTATTAATTATACTTCTGTATATCTTTCTCGAAGTAACTGTATTTCTTTTTTATATCCATCCAACTCATTTGGTGTTTCAAGATAGAATGGCAGATTTCTTAATTTAGGATGATTAATTATTCTTGTTATAGCGTCAAGACCTATATACCCATTTCCTATTGTTTCATGTCTATCCTTATGGCTCTCAAATGGATTCTTACTATCATTTAAATGAATTGCTTTTAATCTCTCTAATCCAATAATTTTATCAAACTCATCTAAAACATTATCTAAATCATTCACAATATCATAGCCTGCATCATGAATATGGCATGTATCTAAACATACTCCCATCTTTTCTTTTAAGTTTACTTTGCTTATTATCTCTGCTATTTCTTGAAAATTTCTTCCTACTTCTGTCCCTTTTCCAGACATAGTTTCTAAAAGAACTGTTGTAGTCTGATCTTCTGTTAATATTTCATTTAAAGCATCAGCTATATACTGTATTCCAACTTCTGCACCTTGTTTTACATGACTGCCTGGGTGAAAGTTATATAAATTTCCTGGTATGTATTCCATTCTTTTTAAGTCATCTTTCATTATTTCAATAGCAAACTCCCTATTCTTAGGATCTGCTGAACATGCATTCAAAGTATATGGTGCATGAGCTAAAATTTTTCCAAAATTATTTTCTGCAATAATATCTAAAAACTCTTTAACATCTTCTTCGTCTATATCTTTTGCCTTGCTCCCTCTTGGGTTTCTTGTGAAAAATTGAAATGTATTAGCGCCAATACTTATTGCATCTTCACCCATTTTCTTAAAACCTTTAGAAGAAGATAAATGGCATCCTATAGTTAACATAATATTTTCCTCCATCTAATAATTTGTTGAAATTAATTGTATTCTATATTTAGCTTAATTTCAACTAGTGACTTTATTAAATGCAAAGATACAATACCAAATTATAATATGAGCCTCGTACATTTTAATTTCTATAATTTATAAGTAAAGTTTAGTTTCAAGTCTTCTATCATACTCTGACCATGTATTGCTTTCTGTTTTTTCCTTCATTTGAGTAATCTTATTCATGGTTGCGTCTATAGAATCAGCATAATTTAGAATAAATGCTTCTTCCATATTCATTTCTCTAGGTGAACCATATTCCAGTTTCCCATGATGTTGTACAATGCAACCTTTTATTCTATCGACAAAATCATCATTATAAAAATCAGGTTTATTTTTTACAGCTTCATCAATCATCTGAACTCCAATTACAATATGTCCCTCAAGTTCACCTCTTAATGTATATTTAAATGGTCCCTCATAATAAAGTTCATAGATCTTTCCTATATCATGAAGCTTTGCAGATAATACAGTTATTTCTTTTCTTCTGCAATCATACTTTTCAGAAAGCATTGCTGTTAAATCCATTACATTCAACGTATGTTCTGCAAGACCTCCTATATAATTATGATGCATTGAAACACCACCGATGCCCTTTTTAAATTTATCTAAAAATTCTTTATCACAGAAAAAATAATTATTTAACTCCTTGCCTTCTCTTGAAATCACATACTTAGTTGTAAGTTTATCAATATCATCCATAATCTCATCTATATTACGCTTTACAACTGGTAGATAATCTTCAATTTTATATTCTGTCACAAATTCATATTTTTTAACATCTAAATTTATATTTTTTATTCCAATAATCTTTAATACAACTCCTGGATTTATTTTATCGTCTTTGCAAGTAATATTTGCTTTTATTTCTGAAGTCTTATCTGCTAATATACATACAACTTTATTATTATCTTTAAAAATTACTCTCATTACCATCAATGATAATTCTAACTCTTCTTTATCTTTTATTTCTGATAAAAATCTTTCTTTAGTAGTCATTCATTATAGTCCTCCTAAAATAAAATTATTTTTTATTTTAGTATGTGTAATAACCTCATATTATATATAAAAAATGCTTTTTAATTATTATAGGTAGTGAGTAATATTTTTAAAATATCAATAAATACGGAAGCTCTTAATAATATTCATTCCTATTTCAAATTATTCAAATAAATTTCACTTAATTAGTTATATAAAAAGATTCTCATCAAAAATTATTAATTTGCAGATTATATTATATTCTTTAAATATATAATTTAATAAAAAACAGGAAGAGTCAAAAATTTGCCAATTCCTGTTTTTTGTATATGTATTGCTATTCTCTTTTATAATATCTATAAAACATTATAAATATAATTATTTTTTAAAGTATTCTACTAATTCAGCCATTGATTGTTCAAATTCTTCTTTTGATGAATTTTTGAACACTCTTAATTCTGGAATTCCTTCTGGTTTCTCAAAATTACATCTTGAAATATATTCATCCCAATTAGCTAATTTCCAAGTATCACGTTCTGAATTACGATCTATCATTCTTTGGTGACAAACTTCTATATCAGTTTCAACCCAGATAACAACTAATTCTGTATCATGTTCTTGTAATTTTTTTCTGAAGCCATTCATATAATCTAAGTCTCTTATTTCCCTTGTAAATGGTGCATTTATAAGTACTGTATCACAATACTCTAACGCTTCCAATGCTAGATCAATAACAACTTCATATTCAGTATTTCTTATGTTTTCTTCAAAGAAATCTGAACTTCTATTATTTTCTTCTCCTGCAACCTTAAATACTTGATTTGATAAACCAATTAATGTATCTTTATCTAAATATACCATTGGCTTAAGTGCCTTAGATATTTCTTTTGATACATGTGTCTTTCCGCATGCTGGTGGTGATGTCACTAATATTAATCTTCTCATCTTAAGTCGCCTCTCCTATAAACAATTAATTTATTAATGGTATTATTTAAAGCAACATATTAATTTGCTTTTTTACAAAATAATTCGCGTAAATATTATACTATAAATTCATGAATAACTCAAAAAAATAGTAGACCACTTAGAGCTATGGCTACTACTTTTTTGTTGATAAAATTATAGTCACATTCAGTTATAATAACTGGAAATATATACTAAGTTTTATAAAATAACTTTATATAAACTAACTACTTGTTTATTATATCAGCTTTTTTCAAAAAATAAAGAGTATTTTCACTTTTTCTAAGTTAAAAATGTTATCGCAAACATTTTCATTACTTTAATAATTTAGTATGGATTACTAATAGATAAATCTAATTTTTCCAGTATTAACGATAATAAATATATTTATTCAAAAATAATTTGTCATATTCCAACTACTATAAAAAACATAACTGTTATCTATTGTTCATATTTTATATATCGTATACAAAGTAATTTATGGTATAATTACTATAATAAATTATTTTTTACTAAATGATAAAACTTTTAAGGGGATTTATTTTTATAAAAGAATTTAATATTTAAAGATGTATATAAAAGAACTTTCAAAAATAATAAATAATTTAAATACAGTGTTTTTAGTACAAGCATTATATTTAAAATTTATTGTAATGCTTTTAAATATCTATTTCACTTTGAATTTCTTTTGTATTATTATCACAAAATACGCAAATTCTTTAAATCCTATATTTTATATTTGGAGGTAATTAAAATGTTTTTTAAGAAAAAGAAAACAGAAAATACTATCGAAACCAACTCTGAAACTGTTCAAAATCTAACTACTTCTACTACAAAACCAGACAATTCTGATTTATTACTTACTGCGCTAAATGAAGTCAAAGGAAATGTAGAAAAATTAGCCGAAAATGATTCTACTATATCAGAAAATATTTTTAAAATTAAAGATTCTTCTGATAAATCAAACGATGCAACGAAAATGCTTGAAAATGAAACTCAAATAATTAATGAAAACATAACAAAATCTGTTGATGAACTTAATTCTGTAATGGGCAATATCAGTGAGAATATGAATCATTTATCAGATTGTGAATCTAGTTTTGATACATTGCGTTCAACAATACATATTACAAGTGATAGCATAAATGGATTTAAAGATAGCTTTGCAATGCTAGAAGGTAATGTTGCTTCTGTAAATTCTAATTTATCTCATATAAATGAAATAAGTGATCAAACAAATCTTTTAGCTCTTAATGCAAGTATAGAAGCTGCTCGTGCTGGTGAAGCTGGAAAAGGTTTCTCAGTTGTTGCTGAAGAAGTAAGAAAGCTTGCTGAAATAACAAAAGAAACTTCAAGTAAAATAGATACTCAGCTAGCTGATATTAATAAGGCTATTACCCTAATAAAAAATTCAGTATCAGAGCTAAACTCTAATGTTGACAATACTAATTCATCAATAAACACTGCTGTTAATAAATTCAATTTATTACAACAAAGTAATGAAGTGATTTCAAATAAAATAGTTGAGAATATTGAACAAATAATCCTCTTAATTGGAAATGTTTCCAAGATCCAGGAGTCTATTTCTGAAAATAATAAAAATTCAAATGACATCACAGAGCTAATTGAACAATTATCTGATTTAGAAAATGAAAGGCCTGAAATTTTAAAAAACATTCAAAATTGTTTTAATAGTGTAGAAAAATTATAATAATAAACTTAATCATAAAAATTTATATATAAAATGACTAGAATATATTTTTATACTGATTCTAGCCATTTTATTTGCACTTCTTTTAATAAAACCAATCACTATTTTAAATGGGATACAATCTTTTTATTTACTGTATTTTCTAATATTCTAATTCAAATAAAATATTATATTTTGAAAAACTGCTTTTTCTTTATTTATATTTTCATATACATGTGCCTTATTAGCTGCAAATTTAATTGAGCTCCCCTTTTTCAGTATGAATTTTTGATTACCTATATCTAATTTAATTTCACCTTCAGTAACTATAATATATTCCTCCACCCCATCATCATGTGGTGATGATACATGCTTACATCCACAATCTAATTCTATTGTAAATATCTCAACACCCCTTTTTGCATCAAAAGCAAATATAGGAAATAATCTCATCTTATTGTTTTCTTCTATTACTGGAATAATTTCATTTTGATTTATTACTTTTACTTCATCTTGATCTTCATCAATAAAAAATGAAAATGATACCTTTAATCCAGTAGCAATTTTCCATAAAGTTGAAATAGTTGGATTTGACTGGCCACGCTCTATCTGTCCAAGCATTGCTTTACTTACCCCTGTCAATTCTGAGACATCATATAAACTTAAATTTCTCTTATTCCTTATTTCTTTCAATTTATTACCTATAATTGAATTCAAGGTTTCCATAAACAAACTCTTACTCCTTCTATTACTTTGGTTTTAAAAATAATTCATATATTTATTATCCTATAACAAATTCTTGTATTTGTAAATTATATCCTGTATAATATAGCATATATTTAGATGTTATAACATACGTTTATATAATTAAACTTTAATTATTAGGAGATTATAATGAATAAAGCATTTCTATTAGGTATAATATCATCATTCTTTTTTGCATTCACTTTTATATTAAATCAACAAATGAATATTTCCAGTAGTAGCTGGCTTTGGAGCTCTTCCTTAAGATACATTTTTATGCTTCCAATTTTATTTGTCATGCTTATTATAAAAAATAAATTGCTTGAAGTATTAATTGAGATAAAAAAGAAACCTCTAAAATGGTTTATATGGAGCATAATAGGATTTGGATTATTTTATGCACCTTTAAGCTTTGCTTCTTCATATGGTCCATCATGGCTTATAGCTGGTACTTGGCAGATAACTATAGTTGCTGGTGCTCTTTTATCTCCATTATTTTTTCAAACAATAGAAACTAAAAATGGCACATATAAGGTGAGAAATAAAATCCCCCAAAAATCACTCCTA
The DNA here is from genome assembly GCF_900465025.1 of Clostridium neonatale. Classification (NCBI taxonomy): domain Bacteria; kingdom Bacillati; phylum Bacillota; class Clostridia; order Eubacteriales; family Clostridiaceae; genus Clostridium; species Clostridium neonatale. The sequence continues at coordinate 1,188,720 of NZ_UICR01000001.1, read as the reverse complement.
ATGTCTTCAGTTATTTTATTAGGAATATTTTTAATGCAACTTGATAAAGCAAAGAGTTTCTCATTCTTAGATGTAATTTTAGGATTTATTCCAGTTATTATAGCTGCATTTTCCTATCCACTTGGTAATCGTAAAATGATGGAGGTTTGTGGCAATAAATTAAATACAATTCAAAGAGTCTTTGGTATGACATTATGCAGTATGCCATTTTGGATAATAATATCACTATTGGGCTATATCTATTCTGGTCCTCCAAGTAAAGGACAACTATCTCAATCTTTAATAGTAGCTATTTTTTCAGGTGTTATTGCTACAATTCTATTTTTCAAAGCAACAGATTTAGTAAAGAATAATTCTACTAATTTAGCTATAATTGAATCCACCCAATCTGGCGAAGTAATATTTACTCTTCTTTTAGGAATACTTATATTCCATGATACAGTTCCAAACATTGTTGCTTTAATTGGATTAATTCTTGTAATTATAGGAATGGTTCTTAATAGTCTATTAAATAGTAAAACTTGATAATTTCTAAATACAAAAACAGATAAGACCATATTATTAAAGTATTTTTATCAAATATGTAAAAATACTTTAAGCCATTTTTACATATTTGATATTTTTAATAATTGTCTTATCTGTTTTATAATTAAAATTTTAAATAATTTTTTTCATTTAAATATTAATATTATGATAATTCAAAAGCTCCTGTATATAATTGATAATACTCACCTTTTTCTTTTATTAATTCTTCATGATTTCCACGCTCTATTATTCTTCCTTGTTCAAGAACCATAATAACATCTGAATTCTTAATTGTTGAAAGTCTATGAGCAATTACAAATACAGTTCTTCCCTTCATAAGCTTATCCATACCATCTTGAACTATAGCTTCTGTTCTTGTATCTATACTTGAAGTGGCTTCATCAAGTATAAGTACTGGTGGATCTGCTATAGCAGCTCTTGCAATTGCAATCAATTGTCTTTGACCTTGTGATAGGTTTGTTCCATCTCCTGTAAGCATTGTATTATAACCCTTTGGAAGATGTTTTATAAATGTATCTGCATTAGCAAGCTTTGCTGCTGCATATACTTCTTCATCAGTAGCATCTAGTTTACCATATCTTATGTTGTCTGCAACTGTACCTGTAAATAAATGAGTATCTTGAAGAACTATACCAAGTGACCTTCTTAAATCATCTTTTTTAATCTTATTGATATTTATACCATCATATCTAATCTTACCATCTTGAATATCATAGAAACGATTGATTAAATTTGTAATAGTTGTTTTTCCTGCACCTGTTGCTCCTACAAAAGCAATCTTCTGACCTGGTTTTGCATATAATTTCACATCATGTAAAACTATTTTTTCTGGATTATACCCAAAATCTACACCATCAAAAACAACATCACCAAGAACATTAGTATAAGTAATCGTACCATCTTCATGTGGATGCTTCCAAGCCCATGTTCCTGTACGTCCTTTAACTTCTTCTATATTTCCATCCTCATTAACTTTAGTATTAACTAATGTTACATAACCATCATCAACTTCTTGTTTTTCATCTAACATTTCAAAGATACGTTCAGCACCTGCAAGTGCCATGATGATAGAATTAAACTGTTGTGCTACTTGAGATATTGGCATTGTAAATTGTCTTGTTAATTGTAAAAATGACGCAAGCGCTCCAAGTGTAAAGCCATTAAATCCATTTATAGCAAGTGCAGCACCAACTGCTACTATAATAACATAGTTTAAATTTCCTATATTCCCCATGATAGGCATTAAAATATTAGCAAATGTATTTGCATTTTCAGCACTATCAAAAAGCTGCTCATTAAGTTCATCAAACTTCTTCTTTGTTTCTTCTTCATGACAGAATACTTTTACTACTTTTTGTCCTTCCATCATTTCTTCAATATATCCATTGATCTTACCTAAATCTTTTTGCTGCTTTCCAAAATACTTTGCACTATTTCCACCAATTTTCTTTGTAACCTTAGTCATAACTATTACAGATACTATTACTATACATGTTAATGGAATACTTAAATATAACATTGAGCAAAATACACTTACAATTGTTATAACAGCTGATAAAAGCTGTGGTATACTTTGACTTATCATTTGTCTTAAAGTATCTGTATCGTTTGTATACAGACTCATTAAATCTCCATGTGGATGTGTATCAAAAAATGGGATTGATAGTTTTTCCATATGTGCAAACATATCATCTCTTATTTTCTTTAATGCACCTTGAGATACAAAAATCATTATACGATTATATGCATAAGTTGAAATAGCTCCAAAATAAAAGATAACTGCCATTTTTAGTATCATACTTAAAAGTGGTGCAAAATCAGGATTTTGAGTTTTAGTAAGAGGAATTATATATTCATCAATTAAAGTTCCTAAAAATAGATTTCCAGCTACACTTACAAGAGCACTAATAATGATACATGCAATTACAATTATAAACTGCATTTTATATCCATTTAATACATAAGACATTAGTCTTTTTAATGTTTTACCAGGATTTTTGCTCTTAGGTCCTACCATCGGTCCTTTATTTCCTGGCCCTTTTGGCATTCTTTGTCCTTTACTTGCCATCATTATCAGCTCCTTTCACTTGTGATTCATATACTTCTCTATATATTGAATTATCTTTTAATAATTCTTCATGATTTCCAATTCCATCAATCTTACCATCATTTAATACAATAATCTTATCTGCATCTTGAACTGAAGATATACGTTGAGCAATTATTATTTTTGTTGTATCCGGAATATCTTCTTTAAATGCTTTTCTAATTAACGCATCTGTTTTTGTATCAACTGCACTTGTTGAATCATCTAAAATTAATATTTTAGGCTTTTTAAGAAGTGCTCTTGCAATACAAAGTCTTTGCTTTTGTCCACCTGATACATTCGTACCACCTTGCTCAATATAAGTTTCATATTTTTTAGGGAAGGTTTGTACAAATTCATCACCTTGAGCTTGTTTACAAGCTGTTATTATTTCTTCTTCAGTAGCTTCTTTATCTCCCCACCTTAAATTTTCATTTATTGTACCCGAAAATAATACATTCTTTTGAAGTACCATAGACACAGCATCTCTTAATGTTTCTATATCATACTTTCTTACATCTATGCCTCCAACTTTAACGCTTCCTTCAGTTACATCATATAATCTTGGAATTAGTTGTACAAATGTTGATTTTGCACTTCCTGTTCCTCCAATTATACCTACAGTCTCACCTGAGTTTATTTTAATATTGATATTTTCTAGATTAAAATTATCTACATTATTTCCGTAACTAAAGTTAACATTATCAAATTCTATACTTCCATCACTAACTTCAAATACAGGATTTTCCGGATTAGAAAGACTACTTTTTTCATCTATAACTTCTGAAATTCTTTCTGCTGAAGATTTAGCCATTGTAATCATAACAAACACCATAGCAATCATCATTAAACTCATCAATATACTCATTGAATAAGTAAATAAGCTCATTAATTCACCTGTTGTCATTGTGCTTGACACAATCATTTTTGCTCCAAGCCATGATAAAAGTAACATACATGTGTACATTGAAAATTGCATTACAGGCATATTAAGAACTATTACTTTTTCTGCTCTTATAAAGAAATCATATAATACCTTTGATGATTTATTAAATTTTTCTATTTCATGTTCTTCCCTTACATATGCCTTAACAACACGCATTCCTGTTAAATTTTCTTGAACACTGGCATTTAAGTCATCATATTTTTCAAACACTGCTTTAAAATATGGATGAGCTTTTGTCATTATAAAGTATAATATTATTCCTAAAAATAACATTGCGCCTACAAAAATTAACGCTAATTTAACATTAATGCTAAATGACATTATCATAGCAATTATAAGCATAATTGGTGCTCTTACAAGCATTCTTAAAACCATTTGATATGCATTTTGTACATTAGTTACATCTGTAGTTAATCTTGTTATAAGACCTGCAGTTGAGTATTTATCAATATTTGAGAATGAAAAGTCTTGAATATTATAGAACATAGCTTTTCTCAAATTTTTTGCAAATCCTGCTGATGCCTTTGCTGCATACTTACCTGCTAATGCTCCAAAAGTAAGTGACACTATAGACACAACTACCATAATTATTCCGACTTTAGTTACATACCCCATATCGCTTTTACCAATTCCATTATCAACTATCATAGCCATTAATAACGGAATAATCTGCTCCATAATAGCTTCACCAATGATATATAAAGGTGTCACAATTGAAGCATTTTTATATTCTCCGATATACTGTGATAACTTTTTTATCATTCTATCATCCTCCCTTGTATTAAACTACTTAATTTTAAAGATTTATTACTAAATAATTAAACTAAAACTTATTAAAGACTGTTTTAGTTAGGCTTCTAACTAATTTATTGACAGCATATCTAATCAGAAATTGTTTTTGATAACTTATCGAGTATATAGAATAAAAATTCACGTTCTCCTTCTGTTATTGATTTACTCACTTCATTTTCCATTTCATCAATAAGATTTTGTACCATCAATCTAATTTCATCACCTTTTTCTGTCAATACTATCTTTTTCAATCTAGCATCTGTACAAACACTTTCTCTTTTTATATATCCGTTCTTTTCCATCAACTGAAGTACACTTGTTACTGATGAACTTCTTATTTTTAAATCTTCTTCTATATCCTTTTGAAAAACATCTCTCTTTTTAGATTCCCAATATACAAATCCTATTATTTTTCCTTGAACACCTGTTATTCCATACTTAGCAACTTCATTATCTATTCTTCTGCGTATTTTATTACTGATAATATTTAATTCCTTCCCGATATGTTTTTTTCCATTCATGCTATTACCCCTACAGATTAGTTAGATTTCTAAGTAATTTTAATACTAATTTCGAATTTTGTCAACACACTCCTTTATATAGAGTTTTTTTGAAACCGTACACATACTTATATTAATATATTGTTCATAGTTTAATTTTTTATTTAATTAAATTAAAAACATTCTCCATTATCTTTTTTGATTTTTCTAACTGTTCTCTTTGATTAAAATGTTCGATTAGATAACACATATAAATAAAAATAAGCCACTACATAAACTGCATTGACTTATTTTATATTAAAAATTATTTATCTGCTGAAAATATAATACCTGCATCTTTTCTAGCTTGAACTGTTTCTTTTATTACATCCAATGAATGCTCTAATAATTTGTAGCATTCTTTATAATTCTTACTATTATAAATATCCCTAAAATCACAAATTTCATATACCATATGATTAGAAAATTGTTGTTCATTAAAAATTTCTTTTTCCTGCTTATTTAAACATACTTCAAAAGAAGAACATATTCCTGGTGACCCACTTACTTTAATATATCCTTTTGTTCCTTCTATATAAACACTGCTTTCACATCCACAATCTTTTGCACCAATACATACAGCATTAAATTTATCAAATCTCAAAGTCACTATTCCAGAAGTATCTATTCCATTATGTGCAACATTTGCCATATATCTCACTTCATTAGCCTTACCAAATAGTCCAGTTACAAAATGTAAGTTATATATATTAATATCTACTAGTGCTCCCCCTGATAATTCTGGATTAAACACTGGATGTATTTTTCCCTCTAAAAATGCATCATATCTGCTGGAATATTGAGAGTAGTTTCCTGATACTATTTTTATCTCTCCTATTTCAGGAAGTTTTTCTTTAATTAATTTATAATTAGGCGTATGTAAGGTTGTAATTGCTTCAAATAAAAATAAATTGTTTTTTTTCGCTAATTGGGCTAAAGTTTCAGCTTCTTCAATAGTTGAAGTAAATGGTTTTTCATTTATAACATTCTTATTAAATTCTAATGCTTTTTTTGAATATTCATAATGTAGATTATTAGGTAATCCTATATACACAAAATCAATTTCATCATCTTTTAACATAAGTTCATAATTTGTATAAACCTTTTCAAAACCATTGTTCTTTGCTATCTTCTTTGCTTTTTCAATACTTTTTTCTCTACACCATATGGAAACAGCCTCTACATCTTCCACGTATTTTAATGCATCTAAAAAGCTTAATACAATTCCACCAGATCCTACAATTCCTATTTTCATGATATCCCTTCTTTCATTTAACAATAAAATAAATATATTATGTATATATTATATTAGTTATAAATTTTTCTTTCATTATAATTCTCTAACTTAAAAAATAAATTTCATCTATTATATCAATAATATGAATTACCTTAAAACTTTTTTTCATAAATTACGAAAAAATATAAACTTATTGTATTACTAGTCCTATTAATCTTGTTAGATCTAAACCCTGAATTGGTGTAACTATTGTGCCTCTTATATCACTTATCTCAACACTTATTCCTTCAATTTCGCAGGTTGTAAAATCTATTTTATTAAGAATAGTTTTATTGAAAAATGTATTTATCAAATTTGTATCATTAAATGTTGTTTTATCTAACTTTACTTGTTGAAATACAGCTTCTTCAAAATTACAGTTAATAATATTTACAGAATTGAATTTTGAAAATGAAAAATTAGAATACTTAGACAATGAATCCTTAAATAAAACATGTTTAAGATTGCTTTCATCAAACTTTGCTCCTAGTAGTTTACAATTAATAAATTCAACTCGCATTAAGCTTCCACCACTAAAATCTATATTAGATAAATCACAATTTTCAAATGTTGTATCTAATAAATCTATATTTTTTAAAGTACAATTATCAAATACCACATTCTTAAATATACATGAATCAATTGTAATTCCAGTACCTTCTTTATTTTCTATCAATTCATTTTCTATAATTTTATTCTGTATTTTTTCAGATATAATTACTTCTTCGTAAATATCATTAATCATCTCTGGTTCATCTATAAATTTAGGTTTTTGTATCTTTATTAAATTAGACATATAGCACCTCATATTTTCAATATCTATATTTATTATAATCCAAATACAGTACTTTTGTATATTTTAAATTAGTCCCCCATCAATAAATCCCAATACAAAAGACATACCTTTATTAAAAACAATATTACTACCAAACAATGAGTTTAGTGAAAAAGAAAGAAATTCAATATATGATATGCGTAGTATTGTATTAAAAAATTTAAGCTTTTAAATTCTTAGACAGAGGCTGTTCCAAGAATGTTTGTCCAAAACTTGTTTTGGGAGCAAGCATTTTGGGTCACAGCCTCTATCTTTAGAATTTTTAGCTTAGATTTCCCTACAATCGAGCTCATCATATATTGAATTTCGGCTATTATCACTAGACTATCTTATTTTCTTCTAAAAATCTAGTATTAAATTCTCCACTTTTAAATATTTCATTATCCATTAAAGCTTTATGAAATGGTATTGTTGTCTCTACGCCTTTAATTTCAAATTCACTTAAAGCACGCTTCATTCTTTCTATAGCTTCATTTCTATCTCTTCCCCATGCTATTACTTTTGATATCATAGAATCATAAAATGGTGGTATTGAATATCCTGAATATGCTGCACTGTCTATTCTAATTCCAATTCCACCTGGCTGTATATAATTATTAATCTTTCCTGGACTTGGAGTAAAATCTTTATATGGATTTTCTGCATTTATTCTACATTCAATTGCACATCCATTTATTTTTACATCCTCCTGAGAAAAAGACAATTGCCGTCCTTCTGCCACTTTTATCTGCTCTTTTATAAGATCAATTCCTGTAATCATCTCAGTAACACCATGCTCAACTTGAATCCTTGTATTCATCTCCATAAAATAAAACTTATTATCACTATCTAACAGAAATTCTACTGTGCCAACACTATTATAATTTACAGCTTTTGAAGCATTAACGGCTGCTTCCCCCATACTACTTCTTAATTCTTCACTCAATGCCTTTGATGGGGATTCTTCTACAAGCTTTTGATGACGCCTTTGAATTGTACAGTCACGCTCTCCTAAATGAACTACGTTTCCATAATTATCGCCAATTATTTGAATTTCAATATGCCTTGTAGATTCTAAGTATTTTTCTAAATAAACATCTGGATTACCAAAATAGCTTTCAGCTTCTTTTTCAGCTTGTTCAATTGCAGACACTAGTTCTTCTTTATTGTTTGCAACTTTCATGCCTTTTCCTCCACCGCCTGCTGACGCCTTAACTATAACAGGATAACCTATCTCTTTTGCTATCTTTACAGCTTCATTTTTATCATTTATAATACCTTCTGTTCCTGGTACAATTGGTACTCCTGCCAATTTCAACGTTTCTTTTGCATTTGACTTATCTCCAAGCTTATCTATTATAATATAATTTGGGCCTATAAAACATATATTAAACTCTTCACAAGCTTTAGCAAATGCTGTGCTTTCAGATAAAAATCCATATCCAGGATGAATAGCATCAGCTTTTGAATGAATAGCTACATTTATTATATTATTTATATTTAGATACGTATCTTTAGGCAAACTTTTTCCTATACAATATGATTCATCCGCTAATTTTACATGAAGCGAATTCTTATCACTTTCTGAATAAATTGCAACTGTAGAAATTCCAAGTTCACGACATGCACGTATAATTCTTACTGCGATTTCTCCTCTATTGGCTATAAGAATTTTATTGAACCCCATAAATTATCACTTCCTTACAATTATATAGGTTTAATTTCGAATAATGGTTGTCCGTATTCTACAAAATCCCCATCCTTAACTAAGATATCTATAACTTCTCCATTAATTCCTGATTCTACTTCATTAAATAACTTCATTACTTCAATTAATCCTACAACTGTATTTTCATTAATTACATCATGAAGCTTTACAAATTCTTCTGCGCCCTCTTCTTTTCTTATATAAAATGTTCCTGCCAACTCAGATTTTATATATATCTTTTGAACATCACTTTCTTTATTATCTTCTTTTAAATTAATCATTTTTTTATCTTGTTCATTATAAACATCTTCATTATTTAAATCACATTTTTTTGAATTTTCCTTATCTATTATTACTTTGCTTTTCTCCTGTTCAAATTCAAAATGTGAAATATTATGCTTTTCAACGATTTCAAGTATTTTTTCTAAATCTGATATATTAATCAATTTTCCACCTCCAAGAAACTCAATATATTTTTAGGTTTATCACAGAATTTTGTGAAAAGGTACTTTTTCAACATCAATTCTTTATTCAAAACCAAGTAAATAGGTCATATAAGAGATGTAGATTATTATTTATCACAAAATTTCAGGATGAACCTATTTTTATTTAATCTAAAACATCTATTATAACAGTTTTATATACTTACTATTTTTATTGATTTTTTTAATTCTTCTATATATAATTCTCTTTTAAAATATAGTTCTTCAGCTTCTTTTAATGTAATTTTTTTAAATATAATTTTATCTGATGGCTTAAGTTGAACTAACTTTGGAATATCATAAAGAGCTACATGTGCTATCTTAGGATATCCACCTGCTGTTGCCCTATCTGCTAAAAGTATTATAGGATTACCATCAGGCGGAACTTGAATGGTACCAAATGATACCTCTCCAGATATCATTTCTATTTTTTCACTTAATTCTACTTTAGGGCCATTTAATCTATATCCCATTCTATCTGACTTACTGTCTATTATAAAAGGCTTAGTAAAAAACTCTCTAATGCTCTCTTCTCTAATATCTTTAAATTGCATATCTTCGAAAACTCTTATATATATAGGAGAATTATGATTCATATTTAAACTTTTTGCATACCATTTTGTATAAACAAAACTTTCCTTTGTATTTATTACCTTCAATTTATCTATTATATCTAATGACATACTAGTCTTCTTACCTATATTTATTACATCGTCTTTTTTTATTGCCCTTCCATCTTGTCCACCAATTCCACATCTTAGATATGTACTTTTGCTTTCCATAACAACTGGAACATCAATTCCTCCGGCTATGGCAACATATGCTCTGCATCCACTTATACATTTTCCGAATTTCAGAATACAATCTTCATGTAAATATATAGGTCGTCCCATTGGAACTTTTTTTTCATTAATTGTAGGAGAAATATCTGCACCAGTTATTGAAATAAGATTTCCCTTTCTTATCTTTAGAGCTGGTCCGATTAGGGTGATTTCGAGAACACCTTCATTTTCATCATTTCCAACAAGAATATTAGCTATTTTCATTGAATACTGATCCATTGCGCCGCTTACAATTACACCGTATTTTTCGTACCCATATCTGCCTCTGTCTTGAATAGTTGTTAAAAGTCCTGAATTTAAAACAGATATACTCATGATATCTTCTCCTTTAATTTCATATATTCCTCATAAGATATAGGATAAAACTTTGCGATATCACCACATTTTAAAATAGTTTTCTCTTTGTTATTTAAATCAAATAATTTAAATGGAGTTCTACCTATTATCTGCCATCCTCCTGGTGTTTCTATTGGATAGATTCCTGTCTGCATTCCTGCAATACCTACTGATCCTTCTGGTATTACTGTTCTTGGAGTATCACGTCTTGGAGTAAATATCTTCTCACTTAATCCCCCAAGATAAGGGAAACCCGGAGCAAATCCAATCATATAAACTAAATATTTTCCATTTGAATGAATGTTTATAACATCCTCTATTGTAATATCATTTTTCTGAGCAACAATTTCTATGTCTGGTCCTAATTCATTTCCATAACAAACTGGAATTTCAACCACATGATCTTCATACTCACACGAAAAATCTAGATTTGAAATTATTTCTTTTATCTTAAACTCCATATATTTAAAAGGTTCTTTACTCTTTAATTTCATTGGATCATATATGATTGAAACACTCGTGAAATATGGAATATATTCCACAAGACCATAAAACAGATTTTCATCAAGCCACTTACAAAAAATTCTTATTTTTTTATTTATATTTTCATCGATTGTATTTCCAAATTCCACAACTGCTGAAATTTCACTAGATTGTATAACTTTGAACTCATTTCCCAACATATTTTCACCTACTTTATAACTATAATATATATGTCCTTGTTACCCTTTTTCCTATACCACAGACAAATTCATAATTAAAACTTCCTGCCATTTCAGCAAGTTCTTCAGCATTAATTTTATTTTCTCTATCTGTTCCAACTAAAGTTACTTCATCTTCAATCTGTACATTTTCTAGATGCGTAATATCCACCATCATCTGATCCATGCATATTCTTCCTATTATAGGAGCATATTGTCCATGAATAAGAACTTTTCCTTTTGATGATAATCCTCTCATATACCCATCCGCATAGCCAACTGAAATAGTTGCAATCCTAGTATTTCCCTTAGTAACATATGTTTTTCCGTAGCTTACTCCACATCCTTCTGATACTTCAGAAATATTAATTACATGTGCTTTCCATTCTAATGCACTTTTTAGTTTTAATGCACTTTTATTCACTTCATCAGATGGATATAAACCATATGTAATTATTCCACTCCTTACCATTTCAAAGCGATGATTATCAAATTCCATAATTCCTGCACTATTACACATATGTTTTATAGGAATATTTATATTATTATTTTCAAGTTTTCCTATAAATTCATCATATTTCTTCATCTGAATTTTTGCATAACTTTTATCTCTTTCATCAGCACAAGAAAAATGTGTAAACATGCCTTCAACAAATATATTATCCATTTTCATTATTTTCTTTATATTTTCAATACTTCTCTCATTTGGTTCAAACCCTATTCTATTCATGCCAGTTTCTAATGCAAGATGGATTTTTGCAATATGATTGAATCTTGCTGCACACTCTTCTAATTTTTCAACCATTTCTAAATTGTATACAGTTTGTGTAATATCATATTTTATTAAATCTTCATATTGTTTATAAGAAGTATATCCCAGAATCAAAATTGGTATATCAATATTGTTCTTACGAAGTTCTATTGCTTCTTCAATAGTCGCAACCCCAAAATAATCTACTTTCGCTTTAAGAAAATTTCCTATTACTGCTGCTCCATGTCCATATCCATCTGCCTTAATAACTGCCATGACTTTCACATTATTATCTATTAATTTTCTTACTTCATTTATATTGTGTTCTATAGCGTTCAAATCTACTTTTACATAAGTCCTTAGATATCCTTCCATAAAACAAATCTTCCTTCTTTCCTTATTCTAATGGTGCTATTTTTATATTCTCTTTTTCAAGAAACTTTTTTATATCTTTTACAAATTCTAATGCCTTTATATTATCTCCATGTACACATATTGATTCTGCATGTATAGGTATATCTACTCCGTTTATTGTTGTAACTTTGTTTTCTTTAATCATTCTAATAACTCTTTTAATTGCAATTTCTTTATCTGTAATTACTGCACCATTTACACTTCTATCAACTAGTGATCCATCCTCCTTATATGCTCTATCAGCAAATACCTCATTTGCACACTTTAGCCCTATATTCTTTGCTGCTTCAATCATCTTACTTCCACTTAATGCAAGTAAAATCAAATCAGAATCGACTTCTTTTATTCCTTCACATATGGCAAGTGCTAGATTTATATCTTTTCCTGCCATATTGTATAGTGCACCATGAGGCTTAACATGATTCATCTTTATTCCATGTGCTGTGCAAAATGCCTTTAATGCACCAATTTGATACTCTACAATTGTTTTTGCTTCTTTATATGAAATATTCATATTTCTTCTTCCAAACCCAGCCAAATCCTGAAAACCTGGATGTGCCCCAACAGATATCCCGTATTCCTTTGCTAGCTTCACAGTATTATACATAACTAATGGATCAGAAGCATGAAATCCACATGCAATACTTGCTGATGATATATATTTAATTACTTCTTCGTCACAGCCAATTTTATAATTTCCAAAGCTTTCACCTAAATCACAATTTAAATCTACTTTATACATACAAATCACCTTTATCAAATACTAATCTTAATTTTTAATCTACAATTGTAATACTATTTTTCTAAATTATGGAGGTATAACTCATTTTAAATTATAGTAAATCAATATTTCAGCTCTATATTTTTAACATCAGTTATAAGCATATGACCTGGAGAGTGTGTAATGACAATTTTAGGTTTTACGTTCATTACAACAGCTTGTGGAGTTACTCCACAAGGCCAGAAAACTGGAACTTCATTTTCTTTTATGTTCACTGAATCCCCAAAATCAGGCTTGTCTATACTTTTTATTCCTATTATAGATGGATCTCCGATATGAATTGGTGCTCCATGTACCTTTGGCATTGCGCCACTCACAAGCACCGATCTTACTATTTTTTCATATGGAATAGGTCTCATACTTACAACCATATTTCCATTAAATATTCCTGCTGGTGTACACTTAATATTTGTAATATACATAGGTACATTGCATTTTTCCTCTATATGTCTTATTTCGATATTATCTTCTATCATTTCTGACTCAAATGAAAAACTGCATCCAATTAAAAAACTTACAAAATCATCTCTCCATAAATCACCTATGTCTTTATATTCTCCAGTCAAAACTCCATCTTCATAAACCCTATACTTTGGAATATCTGTAGTAATATCAATGTCTTTTCCTAAAAAGTTAAGCATTTTATTTCCTACATCACTTACTTCTAAAATTGGACATGATTTTGTATTTCTTTGAGTGAAAAGCAAAAAATCATAAGCAATATCTTTAGGAAAAATTACTAAATTAGCTTGAGCATATCCTGCACACATTCCTGCGGTAGGAATTGTAATTTTACCATCTCTTATTAATTTACGAACATCATAAGGGTGCATTTCTGAATAATCCATATATACTTCCCCCTTTTACACTATTATTCTTACATTTTTATCTCTACATTCTTCTAAATCTTCTTTTTCAAAAAAGCCAAGATCAATTACCTTCTCAAACCATGTCACACATGTTTTCTCAAGATTTATTGCTGATAGGACACATTCTCTCATTAAATTCACAATTGAGCAGTTTATTTCAAGTCCAAATCCATCTATAGCTGGAATTAAATCTCCATACATGTCTATCATTCCACTCCTTGAAGATGCAATCATTGCGTCTTTTTCCATCTCTTTTGTATGCATAATATTTAAGTCATTTTTCAAATAAGAAAGTGCTGCAATAAGTCCATAACATCCCCAATCTGAAACTGTTGCTGTTATAATATTGTCTGCTTTTGTTTCCGCTACAATCCCTCCATTGCATCCACAATTGCAAGTTCCTTTTGCAGCATATGGTACATATTCGTACAAATGCTCCTTTATAGTTCCCATTCCTATTTCATTTCCAAGATCACCAATAGCTATATTTAAAACACCTTTTTCTTTTAATTTATTGAATAATACATCTTGCTTTGCTTCTAATTCAGTAACATCTAATCCAACTGCATTATGATAAACACCTTTTGAATTAGCACCTGGACATTCTATGCTTATAACTGCACTTGGAAAGCCTTTTGAAACAAGCTCATCAGCTTGTTTTGATGCTTCTTTTGCCTCTTTTGTAAATGGTATTGCCGCTAATGATAAAGGATACTCTGATAGACCCTCTATGCTATCATGAAAATGAAGCCCAACTACATATGCAAGATTTTCAACTGCTTTCATATTATCTTCAGGGCACACTATTACTGGCTTTACATTAAATCCTTTAACAAGTGCTCTTGCAAGAAGCATAGTACTTACAATCCCATCCATCTCTGCTTTTTTAAATGGCCTTAAAACAAAACCTGTCATTATATAAACTAGATCCCCTTCTTTTAGTGTATCTACTAATTTCTCTGCACTATTTATTGTTAATGGCTTTTTTGTATATTCTCTTGAAGCATTGTATAAAATCCTACACACGCCATAACCTCTTGGATCTAGGTTCATTAAATTATCAAGATTTTCTCCAAGATTAAATACTGTTAAATCCTTCTGATTCATACTAATTCATCAACTCCATCATATAATTATAGTTGTAAAATTTAATGCAAAACTATCTATTCTCTATGAGTAATCTTCTATATCTCATATCTTAGATATTAGTTTTAAATTATTCTTTACTTCTTTAAGCCTGTCTTTTCTTTAACTATTTTTAAATATTCATCTTGAATAAACTTAAGTAGTTCTGGTGCTTTTCCCCCTACTGGAATGCCATCAATTTCAATAGCTTGAATAGCAAGTAAGCTTGAAGCTGAAACAATAACCTCATCAGCTTCCATTAAATCTTTAACTGTAAATGGAGTTTCATCAACAGGTATATTGTTATCCTTACAAATTTGTATCATGTGTTTCCTTGCAATACCCGGTAAAATCAGATTATCAGTTGGTGCTGTTCTAAATATTCCACCTTTTAATATACTTACGTTATTATGAGCACATTCAGTTACTCTGTCACCTCTATGGAATACTACTTCATCGCATCCTGCCCTTTTAGCTTTTTCAGATGCTAAAACATTTGGTAGTAAGTTCAATGTTTTAGCATTACAGTGATAAAATCTTGTATCTTCAACTGTTATTAATTTATATTTTTTTTCAAAAGGTGCTATATCAGCTGATTTAAGCGGCTTTAATGTAACCCATAAATTCGCTTTTGAATCAGGATATGCATGATTACGTGGTGCTGTTCCTCTAGTTACCTGCCAATATACAAATTGCTCTGGTGAATCTACTTTTTTAACTAACCAAGTAAGTAAATCTCCAAGTTCTTGCTTTGTACATGGAATTTCTATTCCTAGTAATCCAGCGCTATTATAAAATCTTTCAATGTGATCATCCAATGCAAATATTGTGTGATTAGCACAAAATGTTGCATCATAAACTCCATCACCAAAATAACATGCGCGATCATTCATTGGTATTTTCATATTTTCGATTAAATCATATTCTCCATTGTAAAACCCTAAGTTCTCCATAAATAATTCCTCCTAAACTATATTAAAAAATAAAAAACCACATACATATAGACATATGAAACTGACTTCTTTGTCTGTATGTATATGGTCTTTTGGCTTCTCTAATTTATAAATTCATCATATATTATCAAATTATTTTTTTCAATAACTTACCCATATTTTGCTGTATTTTATTTTTATTTTGTATATTTGCAGAAATTTTTTCTGTAATTTCATTATTTTCGGAAATTTATCCATTTCACTAACTTTTTATATCTTTTAAAATAAAATATGTTTTTGTTCTAGAGACACCTTCTAAACTTTTTATATCCCTATGAATTTTTTCTAATTCCTCTGATGAACTGCATAAAATTTTCAACATAAAATCAAACTCTCCAGTTAAATAATAGCAAAGAACAACTTTATCATTTTGTTCTATTATATTTGTAAAAGATTCATAAAACTTCGGATGATCCAGACTCACTTCCATTAGTGCACTTGTTCCATTACCAAGCTTATTATTATCTACTGTTATTGTATAATTCTTTATTATATTATTGTTCTCCATTTTTTTTATACGTTCTAAAACTGCTGAAACTGATAAATGGATTTCTTTGCTTATTTGTGATGCTTTAATTCTAGCATTGCTCTTTAGACACTCTAATATTTTATAGTCTAGGTTATCCATATTATCTCACCCCGAATACTTAGTTTATAAACTTTAAGTTTTTATATTAAAATATACTTCCAAATCTCTTATCACATTTATCTAGATATTCATAATAATTATCTGCATTCTTATCAAAGCTATTAATTGATACTACGTCATTACTTGTTGCAGAATGTACATACTCTTCATTACCTAAATACATTGCAACATGTCCTGGAAAGAAGATTAAATCTCCCTTTTTTAATTTATCTCTTGTAATTTCCTTAATAGGAAAACCTTCTTTTATATCTGCATCCCTATAAATTAATATTCCATTTACCATATATGACATAGAGCAAAGACCAGAGCAATCTATTCCCATCGGTGTCTTTCCTCCCCATCTATACTGAGTTCCAATATAGCTTAAAGCCGATCTCACAAGATTTTCTCTTAAGTTTTCCTCATCCTTTACATCATAATCTGTTTTTAAATCACACAAAAACTCTTTACGTGTCCAGCCAATTCTGCCATCAGGTATCTTTACTTTTACAAAGCGATTATTTTCACTCACTTCTTTAAGACAGACAATATGTGCACCGCGTGTCATAGTTGTGATCTGACATCCTGATGCCTCAGGCTTGTCTAAAACATCTGCAAAACTATTTAATACTACTTTATTTTTTTCACTTTCATATTCTTTTGCTTTATTATCATCAATAAGAAGACTACTTCCATCTATATATCCTTCATAATTATAATGAGTTCTTATATAATACCAGTCATTTTCTAAAGCTTCTAGTATTTCAACATTCATTCCAAATAATACTTCATCTGCATTTTCTGAAAATTTATCAGGTTTACTTTTAATAAATCCAATAGCGCTATTTACCACTGCATATCTCATAAAGTTAATCCTCCTCGTAATTAAACTATATATTACCTACTGCTTCATTATTTAATGAATACATCATGCTCCCTGTAGCTTTATATTGTGAAATCTCTAATTCATTTGCCAATACAAAATGATCTTCTTCAATTTCAATGAACTTTGGCTTATCTTTATCATAACAATGACATTCTGGATCATATATAAGTATCTTTTTATTTCTTTCTTTTCTTGGATCAGGCTGAGGTATAGCAGATAATAATGCCTGAGTATATGGATGTATTGGATTATTAAATAAATCTTCTGCTTCTGCAAGTTCTACTATTTTTCCTTTATATATTACTGCAATTCTATCTGCAATAAACCTTACTACAGATAAATCATGAGCTACAAAAAGGTAAGTTAATCCATATTCTTTTTGCAATTTAGATAATAAATTAAGAACTTGTGCTCTTATTGATACATCAAGAGCTGATATTGGTTCATCAGCAATTATGAACTCAGGTCTCATTACAAGTGCTCTTGCTATCCCTATTCTTTGCCTCTGTCCACCTGAAAATTCATGTGGAAATCTGCTTGCAAATTCAGGCAGCAATCCAACTTGCAATAAAACTTTTTCTACTATTTCCTTTCTTTCTTCTTCATTTTTATAACTTTTTAAGTTATATAGGCCTTCTGATATTATATAATCAACCTTTGCTCTCTCATTTAATGATGCCATAGGATCTTGAAATATCATCTGAATTTTCCTTGTTATTTCATTATCTAGATCTCTTGCAATTTTTCCGCTTATTTTTTGTCCATTATATAATATTGCACCATCTGAGATTTCATTTATTCTTATAATTGCTCTTCCTATTGTTGTTTTTCCTGAACCTGACTCACCTACAAGACCAAATGTTTCTCCTTTATAAATTTTAAAACTCACATCATCAACAGCTTTAAATTTATCCTTACCACTTCCAAAATTAATGGTAATATTCTGAACATCTAATAAAACTTCATTATTATGCTTCATATTTATTCTCCTCCCATAGATTAAATAATCTTTTAAGTGATTTTGGGTATTCAACTTTAGGTGCTCTTGGATCTAAAAGCCATGTTTTTGCTTTATGTGTTTTACTTACCTCAAAATATGGAGGAGCTATTTCAAAGTCTATTTTAAGAGCCCTTGGATTACGATATGCAAATGCATCTCCCTTTATTTCCTTATATAAATTAACCGGAGTACCATTTATTGAATAAAGTTCTTCCCCTTTTACGCCTAGCTGCGGCAACGATGATAACAATGCCCATGTATATGGATGCTTTGCATTATAGAATATTTCTTCTACAAGTCCAACTTCTACTATATCACCTGCATACATTACAGCAACGCGGTCTGCAACATTTGCTACAACTCCAAGATCATGTGTTATAAAAACTATTGTAAGCTTATATTGCTTTTGAATATTTTTAAGCAAATCAAGTATTTGAGCCTGCATAGTTACATCAAGTGCTGTTGTTGGTTCATCGCATATTAAAATCTTAGGATTACATCCAATAGCAATTGCTATAACAACCCTTTGTCTCATTCCACCTGAAAATTCATGTGGATACTGATTATATCGCTTTTCTGGATTTGCTATACCAACATCCTCTAAAAGTTCTATTGCAAGCCTTTTAGCTTCAGCTCCCTTTAATCCTCTGTGGAGTTCTATGGCTTCCTGTATCTGCTTTCCAACAACTTTAAGTGGATTCAATGATGTCATTGGATCTTGTGATACCATTGCAATTTCTTTTCCTCTTATAGCCTGCCACTCTTTATTGGTTTTAAATTTTGCTAAATCCATCCCCTTATACATTATACTCCCACTATTAATATATCCATTACTTTCAAGGAGTCCCATAAAAGTTTTTGTAAAAACAGACTTTCCTGAACCTGATTCTCCTACAATTGCAATGCTTTCTCCTTTATATAAATCAAGTGAAATGCCACGTATTGCATTAAGTACTCTTCCTCTTACTTTAAATTTTACATCTACTTCCTTAGCAGAAAGTATTATTTCTCTATCAGTATAATCAGCCATACATTATCCTCTCCCTATTTATGATTTTTTGGATCTGCTGAGTCTGCAAATGTATTTCCTATAACATAAAATGATATTGTTATTATCGAAATTACAATAGTTGGAAATACTAATTGATATCTAAGTGCTGGCGTCATCATAAGCATTCTGCCTTCATTAACCAAATTTCCAAGTGAAGGAATGCTTATTGGCAATCCAAGGCCTATATATGTTAAAAATACTTCTGATCCAATTGCACTCGGGATTGCAAGTGCAATTCTAAGCATTATAACAGATACTAAATAAGGCAGTAAATTCTTGAGTATTATTCTCATTGTTGGAGTTCCAAGACATCTAGAGGCTAAATTATATTCTCTGTCACGTATTATTATTATCTGATTTCGTACAAATCTAGCCATTTCCAGCCATCCAGTAAGACATAAAGCAAAAATCATAGTTCCAATACTAGGTCTAAATATGTAAGTCATAAGTATTAAAACTATTGTAGTTGGTATATTATCCACCACATTATATATTTCAGTAATAATTTTTTCTAAAGATTTCACATACCCCCAAAGTGCTCCAACTACTATTCCAACTATGGCTTCAACTGCTCCAACTACAAATCCAATTAATAAAGATGTACGCGTTCCACTCCATATTCTTGCCCATAAATCTTGTCCAATTGAATTTGTACCAAACCAATATTCTAAAGAAGGTGCCAAATTTTTATCTTGCATTTGTGTTTGTTCATTTAAATATATTGTTGTTGGAGATTTTTGCCCAGGAATAAGTGGTTGAATCATTGTAAATACAAGTATGCTTATAACTAATATAAGCAAAAACATAGCTACTTTATGCTGCTTAAACGAATTCCATGTTGACTTCCAATAAGAGTAATTTGAATATCCTGTTTTCTCAGCTTCTGTATTATCAAACTCTGCAAACTCAAACAAAGATTCTTCTATTTCATCACCAAATTTTCCTACCATTTTACCAGTAATACTCATTATCTTCCACCTCCGTTTCTTTGTAATTTTATACGTGGATCTGTTATAGACATAGCTATATCACCTAATACCAATCCTAAAATTCCAAGAGAAGAATAAATAATAACAAGCCCTTGAACTAATGGATTATCTTGCCTTTGTATTGCTTCAACAAGTAACCCGCCCATTCCCGGTATTGAATACAATGATTCTATATATATTGATCCTGCAATAGTATAAAGAATTGATGCTGGTAGATATTGCGCCATTGGCACAAATGCATTTCTTAACACATGATGAACCATTATATTTTTTTCACTAACACCTTTTGCTCTTGCAAGTTTTACATAATCACTATTCATCTCATCAACCATATATCGTCTCATCCACATAGCGTATGCTGCTATATTTCCAAGTGACATTGATATTAATGGTAATATCCAGCTTACAGGATTGCTCTTATCAAATAGCATAGGTAATTTACATACATCTGTTACATATAACTGAATTACAAGATAGTAAATGGCTGCTGGAACTGCATTTATAAAAACTATATATCCATTTCCCAATTTATCTAAAATGCTATTTTTACTTTTTGCCATCATTATTCCTAAAGATATTCCAACAACAAGTGATATTACAATAGATCCAAGTCCAAAATATAAAGAATACGGTATCTTATCCTTTAATATTTTACTTACCTTGACATCAGGTCTATATGTAATTGACTTTCCAAATTCTCCTTTAGCAAGATCCTTATAGAAGTTTCCAATTTGTACTGGCATTGGATCTCTAAGACCTAAGTTAGTTAATATTGTTTCCTTTTGAATTTCACTCATTTTATCAGCATTCGATCCTAAATAGCCTTCCTCAGGCATTAATCTTAGTAACATAAACACAACTGTTATTATCACAAATAGTGTAAATACTGATTGTGACAATCTTTTAAATAGATATTTTACCATCGCTAATTCCCCCATATTATTGTCTATTAAAATGGGGTACTGCAAAACTTTTGTAAAGTCTCACAATACCCATTCCTATATTCTATGCAGCCTTCTTTAATGCTTCAGTACGTTCGCTTTGCCATTTTTCTAAAGCTGCTTTATATTCTTCATTACTCATAGATTTTTCAAGCATTGTTTGTCCTTTAAACTTCTCAGAAATAACTCCAAATGGAGAGAATTGTGCATCAAATGGATTTAATTTAGATACTTCATAAGTTCCACCATTTACTGTATAAGGTATAACTAAAGCTTTATTTATTAAATAACTTTCAGCACTTGCAAATAATTCATAGCGTTTTTGTATATCAGTAGATTCTGCTTTAGCTTCATCAAGCATCTTTTCATATTCTTCTCCAACACCATTTTCTGCAAGCTCAGGCTTATTATACGAACCACCTGTTGCAAATGGATCTGAATATGTTTCTGGATCAGCATAGTCTGGTCCCCAGTTACATAATAATAATGCATAATTTCCTGCTCTTCTTACATCTTTTAAATATCCTGTAGGTGGCTTTGCCTCAATTTGCACATCTATAAAGTCAGTTCCAAGTGTTCTTTCTAATTGCTGTTCTACTACTTGTTCACGTTTTGCATTATCAGAAGTTCCTGAGTTATACGGCAACAATACTTTTACTGGGAATGTAACGCTTCCTTGTAATTCTTTCATAGCTTTTTCTTTAAATTCTTTAGCTGTATTTTCATCATATGAATCCCTATTGGTTACTTCTGCAAGCCCTCCAACTTGAGTATAATCAGTTCCTTTAATATCAACAAAATTTTTAGGAGTTATTGTATTTAACATTTGTGATTGTGGATCATATGGTTCTGAAACCATTATAGCTGCTTTTCTATCTAAAGCATGGAAAATTGCTTGTCTGAAATTCTCATTATTAACAGCTTTCTTCCAGTTTGCCGGTTCATATTCTTCTGAGAATTGTGGATCAAAATTAAAAGCATAGAAATATGAGTAAAATCCATTTTTTCTTTGATGAATTATGTCTTTTTTCTCATCAGATTTAAACCATTCTTCCACAAGATCCGAAGGTATTTGCTCTACATAATCTATTTCATTTCTTAAATACATTTCTGGAGCTAATGTAGAAGCTTCTTTGTTATATATTAATTTTATCCTCTTTATCTTTATATTATCCTTGTCCCAATACTTATCATTTGCTACATATACTCTGCTGCTTTGTGGTTCAAATGTATCAAATACATATCCTCCATTGTATAAAATATTTTCTGGATCTGTCCCAAATTCATCTCCCTTTTCTTCTAAGAACTTTCCATTTACAGGGAAGAAGCATACATAAGTAAGCATTGACAAGAAATATGGTGCTGGTTTTTCCAAAGTATACTGTAAAGTATACTTATCTACAGCTTTTACACCAACTTCATTAAAATCTGTGATTTCTCCACTATAAAATTTTTCACCATTTTTAATTATGCCTGCTGCAATATCAGCTGTTTCAGATTCATTTTTATTGTTAAGTACATATTTTAGTGAATCTACAAAATCTTGAGCTTCAACATCAGCATATTCATCTCCATCTTTTGTAACCCACTTAACACCTTCTCGTATTTTAAATGTCCATACAGTGTTATCTTCATTTGCACTCCATTCAGTTGCAAGGCAAGGTTTAACTACTCCATACTTATCATATTCAACTAATGTATCAACCATATTGGCTAATGCCCCAAATTCATTTGTTTCTGCTGTTTTTAAATAATTTAATGTTTTAATTTCTTCAGAGTAAACTTGCCTATACTCTGCATTGTCTCCATCTGCACTACTTCCGCTATTAGAACCGCACCCTAATACACTTGTACTTAATAAAACTGTTGAAATAGCCATTGATATTAAACGTTTAAATAAGCTTTTTTTCATTTATATGTCCCCCTTACTTTTGTATAAAAAAATCATCATACTCTCTAAAAATAATCATAGTATAAAACCATTATTTTTATACTGATAAGTATTTAGTAGTAAAGCATGATGACCTCATTGCCATATTTTTAATAATGTATGTTAATATTTGATATTTTTTTAATATATTTTATATTTTGTTATAATTATATCACAAAATATCTTTTTGTAAATTATTTTTTCATTTTATTTCTTCTAAGTTAAAAAATGAATTATTCTTAAAATCTCATAGTAATTATTAGTATTAAATGTCACTGATCTTGGTTCTTTATATTCTGCACCTGGATAAAATGAATATCTATATGCACATTTATGATCTTTATATTCTATTTCTAATTGAAATTCTTCTGGCAATTTAACTTTCTTTAAATTCAAATCACCTTCTAAAGCTTCTTTAACTAATTTTTCTGTTTCAGTTACAGCCATCTTTGGATTCATATTTATAGTTGCTCCTCCTAAGCCATCTTTCACTCCAAGAGTAACTATTTGCGGGTTCACTTCTTTTACTTTTTGTGTAAGTCCGATATCTCCGCTTACAAACACAACAGGAACATCAAATAAGGCAGCTGCATATGTATTAAGTAAAAATTCACTTACATATTCTCCATTTAATTTAATAGACGATACTTCTGATATGCTCATTGTATGAGCTAATGGATTGCTTATTGTTCCTGCTGCATTATGATAACCAATAAATATTGCTGCATCAAAACTTTCATCTATTCCTCCAACCATTGATAGAGGATCACCAGTCCAGCCCCTAATTAATCTGGCCTTCTCTGGAAGTTCATCCATATCTATATTTCTTGCACTATCATGAGCATCTTTTATTATTATTTCATCTGCACCTGCTGAAATAGCACCATTTGTAGCAGCAACAACTTCTTTTGTCATTTGCTTTGCAAATTGCTCCCAGTCTGGAAGATTTTTTTCTGTTTCATTCCAATGAGTAGTTCCTGTTATTCCTTCAATATCACCACTTATATATACTTTCATCTTGCACCTCCACTTTTATATATTTTTATAATAATCATAAACTTCCTTAGAAATTTTGCCTATTATTTCATATGCATCCTTATTCTTTTTTACATCATGAACAAAAATGCCAATAAAATAATTATGATTCTTAGTATAAAATATGCCAACATCATTATTTAACTTATCAAGTTCGCCAGTCTTATTAGCTAATGTTACATTATCTCTTATATATCTTTTCAGCATAAAGTTATCTCTTTGATTTTTTAGTATATCTATTGCTTTTAAACTCATTTCAGAACTTATTAAAACTCCTCTATATAAACCTTCCATAGCTATCAGCATATCATTTAAGGATGTATAATTATTTCTTCCATATTCTATAGCCTTAAAATCCATCATTTTTCTTTCAAGTAGTGTATTTTTCATGTTAAGCTTCTTGATTCTATCATTTATATTTTCTAATCCAAGTATATCAATCAATACATTAGTAGCTGTATTATCACTACTTATAATCATCCATTCTATTAGTTCTTCAAAAGTGCATTCCTTAAGGTCTTGTTCTGTAATAACGCTGAAATCAACTTTATTATCATCACCTATATTAAATTTATCATCAAAATTTATTTCTCCTAAGTCAACTCTTGATAATGCTTCAATCATAATTGGAACTTTTATTATGCTTGCTGATACATATTTTTTATCTTCGTTATATTTAAAAATCACTTTATCTTCTTTTAAATCCTTAACTAATACAGCTATATCTGCACTAGAATTTTTAATAATATAATTTATTCTGTTAGTAAGCATTGTTTATCTATAGCCACCTTATCTCCAAAACCTATTCCAAAGTTTTCACTCATTTTAATGTTCTTTCCATTAAATATAGGACCACCACTTACAGGATCTATTTTACAAAGGGCTGGTCCATCTAAATCAACCATTGTAATTACTTTTCTTGCAGCACCAAGATTAGCTGCTGCACTTACACTTATTTTGCTTTCAAGCATACATCCAATCATACATTCAACTCCATAAATATCTGCAATATCACAAATCTTTAGAGCATTATATATGCCACCAGTTTTCATAAGCTTTATATTTATTAAGTCAGCTGCACCTTCTTCAATTATTTTCACAGCATCTAATGGAGAGAATACACTTTCATCTGCTAAAATTCTTGTGCTAGTATTATTGGTTACATATTTCATGCCTTCAATATCATGATATTTAACTGGCTGCTCTACTAAATCAATATCAAGATTTCTATCTTCTAAAGCCTTTATTATTTTAACGGCCTGCTTGCTTGTCCACCCTTGATTAGCATCAACTCTAAGCTTTATTTCTTTTCCCACTGCTTTTCTTATTTCTGTTATTCTTTCAATATCCTTTTCTCCCTCTTTGCCAACCTTTATTTTTAATATATCGAATCCATCATTTACTGCTTTTATACTATCACTAACCATTTCTTCTACACTATTTACACTTATAGTTATGTCTGTTGTAATTTCATTCCTATATCCACCTATAACCTTATATAAAGGTGATTTAATATTCTTAGAATATAAATCGTATATTGCCATATCTACAGCTGCTTTTGCACTTGTATTTTTTAATATGCATCCATGCATTTTTTCCATTATTATTTCAATACTATCTATCTCAATCCCAACAATAGCCGGTTTTATATAGTTTAATATTGCACTCTTTATAGATTCCTTTGTTTCACCTGTTATTACTGCTGTGGGTGCCGCCTCACCATATCCTATTTCACCGGTATCTGAAATTACTTTCACAATTATATCATTAACACATTCTACAGTTCTTAATGCGGTCTTAAACGGTGTTACTAATGGTACTGAAATTTCAGCTACTTCAATATTCTTTATAATCATTACTTTTCCCCCAATACGTCTTTATATTATAAATTTATCATTATCAATTTTAGCAAAAGCTCCCATTGGAATTGTCATTGTAGGTGTACTGTGCCCACAGGCTATATTACAAATTGTTGGCTTGTTCTCTGTTACAATAAGCTGTTTAAATATTTCATTTAATTCAAGACTATTTTCTTTATTTTTTGCTTCGCATCTTGTCCATTGTCCTAGGATTATTCCCACTGCATCTTTAAATTTTCCACTTTGCTTTAACTGTAGCAGCATCCTATCTATTCTATAAGGAACTTCATCAACATCCTCTAAGAACAAAATCTTTCCTTTAGTATTTACTTCATATTTTGTACCAAGTGATGAAGCAAGTAATGTGAGATTTCCTCCAGTAATCCTTCCTTCTGCATTTCCTTTTACAAGGATTTCAATCTTCTGATCTTTTGGATTTTCCATTATTCCTAAAGAATCATTACAGAAGATATTTCTTTTAAAAAAACTCATTGTATATTCATCTACACCTTCATAAAACTCAGATGCAGGCATTGGTGCATGAAATGTAATAAGATTACATTTTTGATTAAATGCAACATGAAGCGCAGTTATATCACTATATCCAGCAAAAACCTTCGGATTTTTTCTTATGGTTTTATAATCTAATAAATCTAAAATTCTGGCAGAACCATATCCACCTCTCATAGCAAAAATACCTTTTATGCTTTTATCAGCAAACATCATATTAATATCGTCAGCACGAATCGTATCCTCTCCTGCTAAAAATCCATTTTTTGATGTACAACTTTTCCCAACAACTGCTTCAAGTCCTAATGCTTCTACTGCATTAATTGCCGGTTTTATTCTTTCATCAGCAACTGGACTTGATGGAGCTATTAATGCTATTTTATCACCTTTTTTTAATGGCACTGGATGTATCATTTTTTTCTTTCCCCCTTTAGAGATAAAATATTAAAGACAAAAATTATATAATATACTTCTATTTAATTTTTCCTTTTAAAGCTATAAATTCATCAAATATCATTCTACTGACTTTTCCACCATAAACAGTTGCATCATGATTTGCATAATACAAGCTATCATGGAATTCTTTATTAAACATTACTATTACATATGGACCATATGGAGTAAACACTAATCCCCCATCATTTCTACATGCATCCATGCTTCCGCTCTTTGACGCAACATATATAAGTTCTTCCTCACCAGTATCTTCACTATCTAAATAATATTGTGGAAAATCTCTTACTATCATGCTGTTATAATGCTGCATTTTAAATATATCTAACATTTTATTTGATGCCTCTTCACTTATAAGCTCTTTTTTAGCAATCAATTCAAATAATCTACCATAATCTCTTGGCGTTGTTGTTCCTAGCTTATCATATTTCTCAAAATCTATTTTGTTGTGAAGTATTGTATCTTTAAATCCAAGTTCCTGTATTGTTTTATTTATGTGATCAATTCCTAAATAGTCTATCAATATATTTGTTGCAACATTGTCACTAACTATTATCATAAGCTTAGCAAAATTTATTGCAGTCATCTCTACTCCTTCATCTAAAGATTGAATAACCCCACTTCCGTTTATATAATTTTTCTTTGTATATTTTAGCTTTTCGTATAAATCTTTTGTTCCATTTTCCACCTGGCTAAATAGATCTGCTAAAATAAAAGACTTAATACAACTTGCAGTTTCAAATTTTTCGTCAGCCCCTATTTCAATTGTATTTCCTTTAAAATCATTTACATATACGCACATTTTTCCTGCATAACTTATTAATTCAGCTTCTATTCTTGCTTCTAATGATAACTTGTCCATATTACATCCCCCAATGCATTTATCCTATTTTAAATTTATTTAATAAAAAAATCCATAAAAACAAGACATAATTTTGACTTCGTTGTCTAGTTTTATGGATTTTATTACTATATCTACTAATTAATATTATAGTTTGTATATATTTTTTTACAAGTAGTAATTTTACAATTACTTTATATATTATTTAAGTTTTTCTAAAACAGATTCACCTATTGTATTTTCTGGCATCTTAACTTCAAAGTTTTCTGCTATTGTTGCTGCTATTGCTGCAAAGCTCTTACTTGTTTCTAATTGTCCATGATTCTTCATAGATGGTGAGTATGCTAAGAATGGAACATATTCACGAGTATGATCTGATCCCTTATAAGTTGGATCATTTCCATGGTCAGCTGTGATTATTAATAAATCATCTTCTTTTAAATTTTCTAAAACATTTCCTAAGTTTACATCAAATTTTTCTAATTCTTCTGCATAACCTTGTGGATTCCTTCTATGTCCCCATAAAGCATCGAAATCTACTAAGTTTACAAAACATAAACCTGTAAAATCTTTATTCATTATTTCTAATGTTTGCTCCATTCCATGAACTGAGCTCTTTGATTTATGAGTTTCTGTAACACCTTCACCATCAAAAATATCATTTATTTTTCCTACAGCAATCACATCAAAATTATTTTCTTTTAGTGTGTTCAGTATAGTTTTTCCATATGGCTTTAGAGCATAATCATGTCTGTTACTAGTACGCTTAAAGCCTTCTTCTTTATTTCCTAAATACGGTCTTGCAATTACTCTTCCAACTTTCCATTCATCTTTAAGAGTTAATTCTCTTGCAATTTCACAGCATCTATAAAGTTCATCTAATCCAAAAGTTTCTTCATGGCCACAGATTTGCAGAACTGAATCAGCTGAAGTATAAACTATCATATCACCTGTTTTCATTTGATGATCTGCAAGTTCATCTAATATTTCTGTACCACTTGCACTCTTGTTTCCTACTATTTTATGTGCTGTTCTTTTTTCTAATTCATCTAAAAGTTCTTTTGGAAAACCTGTATCAGTAAATGTTTGGAATGGCTTAATTATATGAAGTCCCATCATTTCCCAATGTCCTGTCATTGTATCCTTTCCGACACTTGCTTCTTTCATCTTCATTTGATATCCAAGTGGAGCATCAACCTTTTCTACATGCTTTATTGGATGAAGATTAGCTATTCCCATCTTTTGTAGATTAGGTATTTCAAATTTGTCCACAGATTCTGCTATATGACCTAAAGTATCCACATTTATATCGCCATACTCTTTTGCATCTTCCATTTCTCCTACACCTAATGAATCTATAACTATAGTAAATATTCTCTTATATTTTTTCATATTTTAATTCCTTTCTTGTTTTAAATAATCTATATTGCTATGTTTAGCATTTATTTATTTCTCCTCAATTATACAATAAATCACTTAATTATTTTATATTTTTAGTAGAAATCTGTATTTAATTTTAATACTTTTCATCATATTATATAAATTTTTTACTATTAATTTGTTAATTTTCTTCGAAATATTTCAATAAAACTTTCACAATTTTATTATTTTCAAATTATAACCCTATTATAGTTAATATATTATTATTTCTATTACCATATTATAAATAATAACAAAGACGCAACATATTTATTGTTACGCCTTTTTCTAAGAAGAAGATATTATTAATTTAAAATATCTAGCTTAAATTAATATTATACATATTTTATTTATATATAGAACTATTTTCTTAATTCTAAAAGTTTAGTTTTTAATTGTTCCTCAATATTTTGAAGTTCTGCTTCTGCAGCTTTACGTTTTTCTCTACCTTCAATTTGTATCTTAAGAACTTCATCAAGAGTTGTAATAAGTGATTCATTTGTTGTTTTTAAAGTTTCTATATCAACTATTCCACGTTCAGAAGCTTTTGCAGTTTCTATTGTTGACATTTTAAGTGTTTCTGCATTTTTTCTTAAAAGCTCGTTTGTCATATTTGTTACTTCATTTTGTACTTTTGCTGCATTGCTAGAATGGGCAACTCCAAGTGCTAATACAATTTGACTCTTCCAAAGCGGTATTGTATTTACAATTGTAGATTGTATTTTTTCTGACATTAATGAATCATTGTTTTGAATTAATCTTATTTGTGGTGCCATTTGAAGTGAAATCATTCTTGTAAGTTCTAAATCATGTATTTTCTTTTCAAATCTATCGCAAAGAGATACAAAGTCATTTGTTGCTTGTGCATCTTCTGGAAGTCCACTAGCTTGCGCTCTTTCTACTAGTTTTGGTAGTTCTTCTTGTTGCAATTTATTGAGCTTCTTTTTACCAGCTAGGATATACATAGAAAGCTCTTTAAAATATACTTTATTTATTTCATACATCTTATCAAGCATAGCAATATCTTTCAAAAGCTGTACTTGATGTTTTTCAAGCATTGTACAAATTTTGCTTACATTACCGTCTACCTTATCATATTTTGCTTTCATTTGAGAAAACTTTTCTACTGGTTTTTTAAATATACCTAAGAATCTTTTTTTTTCATCTGTAGCTTCGAAAGTTTTAAGTTCATTTACTACATTTGAAAGCATTTCTCCTACTTCACCTAAGTCTTTAGTTTTTACATTACTTAAAGCTGTTTCAGAAAAATCTGCAATTTTCTTTTGAGCTCCTACTCCATATTGCAAAATTGAATTTGAATTATTTATGTCAATTTTTTCTACAAAATCATCTACCATCTTTTTTTCTTCTTCTGTAAGATAACTTTCGTCAAGTACATCCTTCTCTGTAACTTCTTCATTTTTCTTTATTATTGAAGCTACTGATTCATCTTCAAAAGGTTCAAACGATAAATTTGGAACAACATTTATATCTTCTTTAAATTCATCTTTCACTTTAGTGTCCTCCTTTATTTTTCATTCATATCTTTTTCAAAATCATTTTTAGTTAATCCTTCTTGTTTAAATAGAGTTTCGAGCACAGAAATATCTGAAGAAATATCTAAAACAACATCTTCAAACATGTCATCTAATAAATTTTCAAAAGCAGTATTTATAAGATTGATACTCTTTTCAATTTCATTTTTAGCCGTTTTAATATTTTCGCCTTGCACTAATTGTTCATTTAATTCTTTATATGATGTAACCAATTTTAATGTTATTGGCAAATAATGATTTGTAAATTTACTAACATCAGATAATTTATTAGGATTTTTTTCAATATATTTAAATATTTCTGCCACTATTTTCTCTAACCTATATAATTTGTTGGATATGTTTTCCTCGGGAAGACAATCATTTATTTTTCTTATCTGCTTAATATAGTAATTCCCATTTTCTATTATTTCTCTTAATTCTTTCTTTTGAGGATCATTCATTTCTTCTTTTAATTCTTCATTTCTTCTTTCTTCTTCTTCTTTACGTAACTTTAATGCTTCTTGTGAATTTAAATAATTTTGATACACTTCATTAGTTAACATAAAATAAGTCTCTTCTTTATCTATATGTCCTTCTAAAAACATACCTTTGTGTATCATTTTTTCTAAATCTTTAACAACGTATTTCTCTGACTTGCTAACTGAATCTCCTAATTCTTTAATTAAACAATAGCTTCGTCCTTTTAAACAATGTACATATTTCCTGAAGCGTTTTATTCTTTTTCTTAAACTTGCTCCTCTAAATGTCATAAATATACTTCCAGTAAAAAAAGCCAATAATACTCCTAAACTTATACTGCTAAGTATAGAAAAACTATTCCATATAGAACTAAATACTGAAAATACAATTAATTGAATTGCAAAAATCACACTGCCAATTGTCCCCAAGGTCATATAAACTATCCCTGATACTTTTCCTTTTGGCTTTTTGCAAATATATACTTGTTTATTCTTTATATGTTTTTGTGTTACATTAATATTTGTTTTTAAATCTTCCATATTTCTATTAAAATTTTCTGATGCTCTTTTAAAACTTGTTTTTACATCATTTAAAGTACTTTCTGTTTTTTCATAAACATTATTTTTTATTCCTGTAAAATCTATAGAATTGAATGCATTTTCCACTGTAACTCTTATTTGTTCTTCTAAATCAGAAAAATCTTTTCTATCCATTATTTATGCCTCCAAGACTTTTTTATCTCATGAAAAATATAATAGACCAATTATATTTTATCATCTTAATTATATATCATCTTCAAATGAATTACAATTTATCACAGGTTTATCTATATTATGAATGTTTAATTACTCTTATTAATCGAATTCAATATAAATTTCGAATTCTTATATTCTTATATTCCTAAAAATATAAAAATAAAAATCCCTATATTCTCATATTGCCCCAAATATAAGACTATATATTTTTACTTGTATTATTATTTATTACTTTAACGTTACATCAATTATTAAAATACTCTTTGTAACGTTACTGGATTACATAAAATCATGTTACAATATTTATATCTTTTTCTCTGATATTTGCTTAATAATATATATTTATTGTTTGATTAGAAATTGTTATCTATTTAAATACCACAACAACATATAATTAATCTTTATATACTTATTACTCATAATTTTATTAATAAATAGATTTGTTTAATCAAAAAAAAGCTATTGCACTAGATGGATTAACATCAGTTAACAATAGCTTATCTTTATATATAATAGGGTTTTAATTTAAAATTAATTCAACATCATCAATTTGTAAGTTTGTCATATCTGCTGAATCTTGTATAAATGAAATTAATAAATTACCATTAGTGACATTGACATCTGCTGATATTTCCACATATGAATCTCCATGTGGAATTTTCACTTCAATTGGTTCTCCACCATAATTTGACATTTCTAATTTTGAAGATGTAGGAACTCCTGTATTTTGTTTAACTTTTGCCTTTATTGTATAACTTCCATTTTCTAATTCAGTTACTTTTTGTTGTAGCTTTTGCTTTCCTTGTCCCCAAAAATAACATTTATATTTTCCCGAATTAGCATCTTCGTCATTAACTCCAAATCCATCTTCAATGGCAGCTGTCCAACCTGTTGAATCTCCTGTCTCAAAGTCACCATTTGTTATTTTGCCAATTGATTCAGATATATTATCTATATTCGAAGTTTCCCCCTTCTTTACTGTCTTTTCTTCTTTTGATATTACTTTTCCATTTTCATCTACCAATTGAATATCATCAATTTGTAGATTTGCTTCACCATTTAAACTTGAAGTGTAGTTAAAAGCTATATTTAGCTTTCCATCCTTAACCTCAACACATCCTTCTATCTTCTGATAATCTTTAGTATGTTTAATATTAATTTTTTCAGTTTTATCACCTGTTGTTAATTCCATATCTGCATAATCTGGTATACCTGTATTTTGTTTTACCATAGCTGTAACAGTATATTTTCCATTTTTTAATCCAGTTACTGTTTGATCAATTTTTTGTGTATAAGGCTCCTTACCATAGAAAAATAATTTATTATTTCCTGATGCTGAATCCGATGAATCTATTCCATATTTATTACCTGTTATAGTCCATCCTAGGCTTCCATCTTCAAAACCTGGATTAGTTATTTTTCCTTCACTACCTGTTATATCATTATTAGTGTCAATAGTTTCAGAATTTGCTTTAGTTAAATAGATCATATTCCAATATTCCAATGATGGAACAGTAAATTCTATATAGCTACCATCATCATCACTACCTTTTGTGAATTGTAAATTTTGTGATATACAATCATTTATATCAGGTGATGCAATTGAAACACTCTGAATACTTTGATCTGTATAGTATTTAACTGCAAAGTTTTCTACTTTTTTAGGGGTAGATTTTATTCCATCTGCACATCTCCAGCCATTATCGTAAACTCCTAAAAGGTTTATCATTTGAATAACATCATAATTAGAATCTTTTTTGCTATATGTCCATATTTTATTAGCTTCACCTGTTCTGCTGTTTTCATATCCATTTACTTTAATTTCATTACTGCTATTTATTTGCCCATCTCTTAATAGATTTTCATAAGCCACAATAAAATCATAATACTTTCTTTCTCTAGCCTTTAATTCCTCATTCATTACAACATTTTTATTCGGGAAGTACTCTTGTGTAAGCATTCTTGTATCATCCCCAAGCTCAAGTCTTGACCCACCTGCTGCAAATACTGACGCACCTGTAAGTAATACTGATGAAGTATTAAAAGTACCAGGATTTTCTTCACTGTGCTTATTTGCAACATTATAGTTCATATATGCAGGTACTATTAATGACTTGCCTTTTGTTTCCATTCTAGCTTGATCTACAACTCCTTTTAAAGAATTATAAGTTGGGAATCCATCCCAATCCCAAATTTCTGTGTATACTCCATCTACATTACTAGTATTTACCTGTTCATGTCCCTTTCCACCAACAGGATTCATAATTATATATTTATTTGGGAAATTCTCTTTAGCTGTATTTAAAAATTCTTTAAAGGTTTCTGTTATTGATACAGGTGTTCCATCAGCTCTATAAACAGTTCCGAAATCCCCTACTGTATCCATATGCCACCCATCAAAATCAAAGGCTTCAAATACTTCCTTTTCTCTTGCAAAAAGATAATCCTGCCATTCTTTGTTTAATGGATCCATAAAATAAAGTGCATCTGTTTCCCATCCGCTAGGCATTCCCATTGTCCATTGTTCTCCATCAATTCCACTTGGGTCTTTATAAAGTCCCCATTCCTTCTTTACTCCAGTTCCATCCTTATAGTAATTTTGAGTAGCTCCATATATTAAATTATATTGCATTGATGCCATTCCAACATTATGACCATTTTCTATATATCCATCAATTGTTGACTTATATACATCATGTTGTGATAAATCCTTCCACTTTGGATCAACATTTGATACTTCACCTGCTACTGGATCATGATGTTTATCCTGCCAATCATAGTACTGTATTCCATTTATGTGGAATTTTTTCAATTGATTTATTATATCTTTTGTATTTACATCTTTTCCGTAGTTAGTTACATATCCATACCTTGGGAATTTCAACCAATTTGATGACACATCTACTGCTGTTGATGATCTTTCTATAACTTTTCCATTTGCATCTTTAGATGTTATTTCTATTAGATAGCCTTTATAGTCATCATTTGGAGTTGTCCAACTCAGTGTTAAATCTTTAGTCTGCTTATTTTTAATTGAAAAACTTTCTTTTATTATGTCACCAACTTGCTTATCTAAATGTTTTACTACTAACTCTATAGTTCCATTTTTAATTTCATTTCCAGTATAATTAACCAATTCAATATTTATATTTACAGTTGCCCCTGGATCATACATTGATTTGTCTGTATACACATCATATAGCAAAGTTTTCTGATTAAACACGTCTTTCCCAGAAGTATTAACTACAGGAAGTTTAATAAAATTTGAATCTGCATATGCAATATTAGGTATAGTACAAAAAGTTGATATAATTGTTGTGGATACAAGTGTTAAACTGCATAAAATTTTTATTTTTTTTCTCAAATTCTTCATAATTCTGCCTCCATTTTAAACTAAAGTACCATCACTTCCAATTTTATAACCATTAATAATGGTGTTAGTTAACATTCTTCCACTTCCATCCAAATAATACCATTTTTTATTATATTTTAACCAACCTATACTCATCTCACCATCAGTCCCCAAATGATACCAATTTTTAGAATCATTTACCCAACCAATTGCCATTTCTCCTAATTCATTAAAATAGTACCAGCTTCCATTTATATTTTTCCACTTAATTGCCATACTTCCATCTGATTGTAGATAATACCATTTACCATTTAAATTTTTCCATCCAACAACCATACTTCCATCCGGTTGGAGATAATACCACTTATTACTTAAATTTTTCCATCCTGTCTCCATAATTCCATTTTCATTAATTAAATACCATTTTTCATTTACCTTAATCCAAGAATTTTTTATTTGATTTCCATTTTCATCAAAATATTTCCATCCCTGTTTAGTTTCAAGCCATCCTTTTGCAATATTTACTTCATAATCTGATTCATCAAAGTTTTTTTCTTCTGATTCAGTACCATCATTATCTACATTACTATCTTTTTCATACTCATTAATATTAGTTACATAAACATACTCATCATTTCCATCATCGCCCCAAGCTACTAAATTAGACTTATTATAGACATCTAAATTATTTATTTCTAAAGGAACTACAAATTCTTCATTAAATCCAGATCCATTAAGTTTATATATTCGCTTTAATCCAAGTACCCATAATTCTCCTTCTGAATCTATTGAATAATATGGTTTCATTAAATTTCTAATTTCATCAGCATCTGTAGTTTCTATTTTTCTATTTTTCAATCTTGTAGAAACAGAAGGATCACAAACTTTACTTATTTTATTTCTGCTAACTCCTAAAACGTTATCTCTATTAGTTTGAAAATTTACTTGAATACACTGTATTTC
Organism: Clostridium neonatale; assembly: GCF_900465025.1. NCBI lineage: Bacteria > Bacillati > Bacillota > Clostridia > Eubacteriales > Clostridiaceae > Clostridium > Clostridium neonatale. Next base: position 1,152,093 of record NZ_UICR01000001.1, on the reverse strand, counting down.
ATTTTTCTTATTCTCACCATCTTTGTTAAACCTTATAATATACAAATTTTCGTTTTTGGCAAATATATCTAAGTTATACCAGTCATCATTTATTTTAGGCTGAATCCATGATTTAAAATCTGATTCTCCATTCATTTCATAAGCATCAACTTGCTTAGGTACATATGCCTCATCAACTTTCTTACCTAAAGATTTAGATATTTTTAAAATATATTCTTTGCTATTTTCACCATCTGCATAAACTACATCTATATCTCTATCTGCTGAAAATTCTACATTAACCCTAGCATATACATAAGTTGAGTCTTGTGCTAAAATATCTAAACTTTTTAAAGTTGCTGTAATGTTTTCTTCTCCATATTTTTCTCCAAATTTTTCAATATTAGCTGTTTTAGTCTTTCCATCAACTTTATATATAAATTTAATATTTGCATAACTTGAAATATCCATATACTTTCCTAAATTATTTACAATTCCATAATATACAGGTAAATCACTTTCTATAGATAATCTAGAAGAGTTACCGTACAATCTTGCATCTACAAAATCATTATTTATTTCCACTGCTTCTGGTGATGTAAACACACTACTATTTTGAGTATCTAATACTTCAGGATTTTCAGGAATGTTATCAACAGTTGTTTTCTTTGTTGTTATTGAAATATCGTTATTATGACTTACTATTACATCTTCATCTAATTGAGTTGTTGATATTATTTGAATAACTACCTTCCCATCTACTGTTATAACTTTAACATCATCACATCCACAATATTCTCTTAATCTTCCTGCTATATACTCTGATGCCGCCTCTACATCTCCATTAAACGTTTTTCCTTGACCATCTAACTCTTTATTATCTGCTTCATTGGCTGTTACTGAAAACCAAAATTGATATTGATCTCCAAATAAAGTAGCTTCCACATTACTTCCTTTCTTTAAAGTAATATTGTCCCATTCATCCTTTGAATTAGCATTTATATCAATAGTAGTTATATATCTTGTTATACTTTCGTTTGGAGTATCTGGTACTTCAGGATCTACAGGAACATCTGGTTCACTTGGAATATCTGGTACTTCAGGATTTTCAGGAATGTTATCAACAGTTGTTTTCTTTGTTGTTATTGAAATATCGTTATTATGACTTACTATTACATCTTCATCTAATTGAGTTGTTGATATTATTTGAATAACTACCTTCCCATCTACTGTTATAACTTTAACATCATCACATCCACAATATTCTCTTAATCTTCCTGCTATATACTCTGATGCCGCCTCTACATCTCCATTAAATGTTTTTCCTTGACCATCTAACTCTTTATTATCTGCTTCATTGGCTGTTACTGAAAACCAAAATTGATATTGATCTCCAAATAAAGTAGATTCCACATTACTTCCTTTCTTTAAAGTAATATTGTCCCATTCATCCTTTGAATTAGCATTTATATCAATAGTAGTTATATATCTTGTGTTTTCATCATCTACTCCGTTATAGTCCACACTATATTGATACCAAACATCTCCAAAGCTTTCTTTGTTTGTAGATATTCTTTTATCCAAATTAAGATATTTACCAACATCCTCACCATATCTATCTGTATCTTTTAATTCTTTTATTAGCTTTCTTTTAATATCAAACTCTTGATCTTCTATACTTTCATCTTCAAATTTTCCAGTTTGTAAATTAAATAAATTTTTACCATTGTCATCATCTAATTCTATATACTTATTATCATACTTTTCTATGTCATATGCATCAGTATCCTCTAACTCTTTATATTTTCCATTACTATATAATACAGTTTTTTCTTCTTCACTTTCTCTGTTCCCATCATATAAATACTTATTGGAATAAGCTACAGCATTAGAAAAACTTCCCTCCTTTGATTTCAAAGTTTCTGCTGCAAATACTTTTACTGATGGGCATAATGTTGTGGCAGTAGTAGCACTTATAATTAAGGCTAATATTTTGTTAGTTCTTTTAATCATTATTTTCTCCCCTCTTTTGAAATAAATTTAATATATTTTTAGCCAACTTTAAATTCATCTATTGCTGAATTTAAAGTTTGAGCTAATAAACTTAATTCCTCTGAAACTTCAGATAATTTTTCAATCTTTTCAATCTGCTCTTTAGCTCCTAACGATACCTGTTTAGTCATTGCTGCCGATTCTTCCGAAATCAAGCAAATATTTTCCATTGATTCTTCTGTTTTATCTTTTGATTTGACTATCTCCTCAATTGAATCTACCATCTTTTCTATTTGATCTTCTATTTGATTCATACTTTCAAATATAATATTGAATGCATTGTCTGTTTTATCAACTGATTCCATCTGTTCTTCAATAATAATATTAGATGTATTAGCTTTTTCCATTACACTTTCTGATTTACTTTCTATTTGAGCAATGATTTTATTAATTTCTTCAGAAGATTTCTTTGATTTATCTGCAAGTTTTTTAACTTCTTCTGCAACTACTGCAAATCCTTTACCTACTTCTCCAGCTCTTGCCGCTTCAATTGCTGCATTTAATGCTAATAAATTAGTTTGTTCTGCTATTTCACTTATTAATTCAACTATTCCTCTTATATTTTTAATATCTGAATTCAAAACCTTTATATCATTTATAACATCACCAGTTACATTTTTTGTCTCTTCTGCTTTATTTTTTAAGATTTCAGCTGATCTAATAGCCTGACCTTTAATTTTTTCAGTTTCTCCAATAACCAAAGATACTTGTTTAGTTTTTGAATTTACATGATCTATTCCATTAGATAGATTATTCATACATGCTATTCCATCGTTTACATTGATTACTTGGTTCGCAGTTCCTTCTGCAATTTCAATCATTGCTGCTCCAATTTCTTCAGAAGATGCACTAGAATACTCTGAAGCTGTCTTAATTACATCTATAGCTATTATTACTTTTTCTGATAGCTCCTTAACATTACTAACTAAAGCGTTTATTTTCTTTAACATACCATTAAATGCAGTTATCACCTCTCCAATTTCATCATTACTTCTATCTATTATATTTAAGTTTAAATTTCCTTTTTTCCCTTCATTCATAAGCAATACTAACTTTTTTAGCGGATTTGATATACTTTTTTCTATAACTAGAGCTGCTATCATAGCTACCAAAAAAGATATTAAGCTTACTATTATAGTATTAATTTTCAAAATATTAGACTCTCTATCTAGATAGCTGTAGGGAATAGATCCTAATACGTACCAATCTGAATCACCTAATTTTGAATACGCAACTAATTCCTTACCATCATCTGTTGATAAATATTTATCTTTCTTTTTTCCATTCGATATTCCATTTTCTTTAATTTTTTCAACTAAATTTACATTCTCATACTGTGTTCCAATTAAGCTACTATTACTACTTAAGACAATGAGACCATCGGAGTCTATAACAAATATACTTGAACCTTTTCCTAGGTCTACATTTTTAAACAAATCAACAAATAATTTAGAGTTTATCTCTTCAATAATTGTTCCAAACTTTCCTCCTGTTTCTAAACTTTTAGCTTGAGCACATCCATAAATTTTATAACCTGATGGGCTTTTATTTAATGAAAATACAAACTTCCCTTTTTTCTCATCAGACAGTTCTTGTAGCTCTTTAACCAACATATCAGATAATTGATTTGAAAAACTTCCTATTTTTTTATTATCTTCGGTTATTATCCCTACCCCTGTCATATTATTTTGTGTAGATATCATACTTCTAATTGATTTACTTAACTCGCTTATCTTAATATAATCTGCTACTGAATTGTCATTTCCATTAAAATATTCTTGGATTTGTGGTTCTGCTATTATAGTCCTTGCAAAGTCAGAAGCTTTATTCATTTCACTATAAATATTAACTCCTATTTGTTCCATTATTTGATTTGAAAAGTTTGAAATTTTATTATCAATTGACTTTTTAGATTGCAATACTGCTGTTGTTCCAACTATTAACAACGGAATCAAAACTAATATGCTATAAGATATTATCAAACGAAATTTTATCTTCGATTTTCTTATGATTCCATTAAACTTTTTATCTTTTATATTTTCATTTTTAAACTTTATTTTCGATTTTTATTTTCTATGCTATTCTCTTTTTCAATATTTTCTGCCTAAAATAATTCCCTTATATATTTTTTTTATCCTTAATTTCTTTTTATCAGTTATATTAAAATTTTTTCATTATTATATACCTTTTCTATAAAAAATTGCTTTATACTGTTTATAAAAGATTGATATAAATAATTTATTGGGATGATTTAAGTTATATATATATTGCAATAATAAAACTTCATTTAAAATGTTTATAGGCAAGTAAATACCGCATACAAAATGTAGAAAAGTAATTTCAACATATAAATTTATATTCTATAAATTTATATAACTTACTCTTATTTCATCATTTTAAACAGTACAAAGCTTTAATTATACTTATTCCTTTACAGATCCCATAACCATTCCTGTAACAAAATATTTTTGTAAAAATGGGTATATAACTAATAATGGAATTGTTGACACAACTATTTTTGCTGAATTAAGTGTTTTATTAGAAATATCTGCAACACTTTGTAATTGAGCAGCATTTGTTACTTTAGTAATATCTACTGATAGTTGTTGTATATAAGTCTGTAATGGATAATTAGCTGTTTTATTTATATATAGCAAGCCACTAAAAAAGTCATTCCAATGCCCAACAATACTAAATAATGCAATTGTTGCTAATGCTGGAAGTGATATCGGAATATATATTTTAAATAAAATCTGCCATTTATTACAGCCTTCTAACATAGCTGCTTCTTCCAATGATTTTGGCACGCTTTTAAAGAAATTCATTAATAAAATCACATTAAAGATAGGAACTGCCCCTGGTAAAATAAGAGCCCAAATACTATCCAATAGATGCAAATTCTTTATTGTTATAAATAGTGGTACCATTCCACCTGAAAATAACATAGCAAATATCATAAGATTCATATAAATATTTCTTGCACCAAATTCTCTTTTATTCTTTGATAATGGATATGCCATTAAAACTACTAAGATTAGATTTAGCCCTGTTCCAAGTACAACTCTAGCTACTGAAATGCCAAATGATCGCCAAAACTGACTTTCTTTTAGCAACGTCTTATATGATGATAAAGTGAAATCTACTGGAACTAATCCTACAAGATTTCCTGCTGCTGCTGATTTATTGCTAAACGATATAGCTACCATATTTATTAGAGGAAATAAGCAGGCAGCCGTAAGTATCAATATTACACTCCATATACATATATCTGCTGCTCTACTTCCAAAGCTTTTAGATTTTATCATAATATCTCCTCCTTAGAAGATTTGCATATTAGCAAATTTTTTAGACAATTGATTTGCTGATACTAAAAGTATGCATCCAACCACCGATTTTAATAATCCAACTGCTGTCGCAAAGCTATACTGCATTCCAACTAGACCTACACGATATACATATGTATCAATTATGTCAGCTGTTTCATAAACAATAGGATTATATAAGTTAAACACTTGATCAAAACCAGCATTCAAAATATTTCCAAGATTTATTGCTGTCATAAGCATTATTATAGGTAAAATTCCTGGAATTGTTATATTAATTAATTGTTTAAATCTATTGGCACCATCTATGGCCGCTGCTTCATACAAACCCGAATCGATTCCTGTAAGTGCAGCTAAATAAACTATTGATCCATATCCAAACTCTTTCCATACATCAGTTCCTATTAAAATAGGTCTAATCCATGTGTTACTTGCCAAAAACAATGTTGGCTTGATTCCAAACATACCTAAAAATGCATTAACCGGCCCTTCAAAAGAGAAGATATTGGCTACAACTACTGCCAAAACTGCCCATGATAAGAAATGTGGCAAATACACAACTGTTTGAATTGTTTTTTTAGCCCATTTAATTCTTATTTCATTAAGTAACAATGCAAATGTTATTGGCACTATTGTGCTTAAAATAATTTTTCCTATAGCAATTATTAATGTATTTTTTAAAATACTCATACTATCTGGTATTTCAAGCATATATTTAAAATTATCAAGTCCTACCCATGGAGATCCTAGTATTCCTTTTGTAGGAATATAATCTTGAAAAGCCATTATTATACCAAACATAGGTATAAAACTAAACAATATTAAGAACATCATTCCTGGTGCAAGCATCATATGGTATCCTAATTGAGATTTTCTTTTTTTCATAAACGCGCCAGCCTTTCATATTTATTATTATTTATTTAACACGCATGTTATGTTAAATAAACAATTGATAAAAAACTTAAATATACCTTAATTGTCCTCAAATCCCTTTGAAATATTTATAATACTAATAAACAAAGAAATTAAGGACAATTAGACAATTATTTATTACTTCTTAAAGTTTAAAACACATAGTGTTAAATCTAGTTTATTTTTTTATGGCTTCCTCAACTTCTTTTGTAATTTGATCTCCGCCCGTACTCTTCCAAGTACTAACAAATTTATCAAAAGAATCTATAGGCTCTTCTCCTGTTACAATTTTTAAGAATGTTTCATCTTGAAGCTTTTGTAAGTTAGCCCACTTTAATTTCATACTTTCTGTTTGTCCAAAAAATACTGGATTAACTTCATTTACTTTTGTTTCTTCCATTAATTTTGGAGATATCATTCTTGAAGTATATCCACTCCATGCATCAGCACTTGGAGAGTTTGGATTTTCAAGATATTCCTTACATTTTTCATAATTACCCTTATCTGCGCCTAAAGATTCAGGATCTTTTTCTCCTTTTAGTGCTAAATCAATATTTTTATACATGTCAATTGTTGCATTATAATCATTAATAAGAATATTTATTGGTCTTACACCTGTATCAACGCCTTGTTTAGTATAATTCATAAGTTCTTCTCTTGCATAATCTTCATATACCATCTTGTCATTAATAACACTTGCTATTTTTACAAGTAATTCTGGATGTTCAAAACCTTTTCTAACAACATAAAATTCACTTGCTGGATTTTGTGTGTAAGCTGTAACACTTCCATCTTCATTTGCTGGTGCAATATACGGAGCCCATTGTGCATCTGGATTTAATTTTTTAGCATCATTTAATGGATAGTCTGGTGCCCACCATGGCCCAAAAAATGCTCCACATTGTCCATTAATAATAAGTGAAGTAACATCGTCCCCTTCTCTTACTGCTATTTGTGGATCAATTAAACCTTCTTTATAAAGTTCTGATAGTTTTTCTAAGCCTTTTTTCATATTATCAGTAGTAGATCCAAATACCACCTTACCATTTTCTTCAATCCATTGTCCTGGAAATGCATTATACATGCTCAAAATATTATCCATTTGGAATAATCCACCATATACTCCTCCTATGTTAGATGATCCTACAAGACCAATTGTTTTTCCAGCTCCATTATTACCAGGATCCTTTGTTATAAACTGTTGCAAAATATTCTCAACATCATCCATTGTCTTAGGAGCTTTTAGCCCCAACTTATCCATCCAATCTTGTCTGAGCCAAAGCATTGTAGGTACATTAGCACATTGAGTAGATGGTAATGCCATAAGCTTTCCATCAAACGTAGCGCTTTCCAAAGCTCTTCCACTATATGAATTATACATTTCTTTGATTTTGTCAGTAGCACAGTCATTATACGCATCTGTTAAATCTGCAATCATATCATTATCTACCAATTGTTTTAAAGTTGTTGCATCTACTTTCATAATATCTGGTATATCACCTGTTGCAATAGCCATTGAAACTTTTTGATCATAAGCATCTCCATTAGCTGCTTCAAATGCATTTTCATTTTGTACATTTAATATTTCTTTTAGATACCTTGTATACGCATTATCTTCATAAGTATCACCTTCTGGAAGTCGTGGACTTCCTGGAGTATTCTTTCCTATCGTATAAGTAACTAATTCATCATATTTACCATATGGTGTAGTTGATGCTTCTGTTTTTTCCTTTGCTGGTGCATCCCCTTCCTCTTTACTTGAACATCCTGTAAAAAACATTCCCAGCATAATAGCTGCCATTCCAACTGATGTGATTTTTTTTAATTTTTTTAGAAAATTTCTTCTTAACATCCCCTAAGCCTCCTATTTGTAATAAAATAAGTTATATTTTTATCTCTTCATTTGTTAATCACTCTATACTTAGATTATAAAATCTATATAGTTAAGCGTATATACTAAAGATTTTTGATTTATGCAAATTTCTTATAAACTTAAACATTTACATTGATATTGGGGTATTATCTTAGTTTCAATATTGTAGATAAAAAATAAACTAAAAGCGCATTTTATATATTTAGGTTAATAAATACATAAAATGTGCTTCTAGTTTTAATACTTTATAGAATTTTTAGTATCTCTTTTTAAATACTCCTTAATTTATTTAACTAGTTAAATTATATTTGATTAATTGCCTTTTAAAATTTCTATTATATTTTAAATACATTAATTTTTTAGAATTCTTTTATTCATCTAAATAAACATATTCATTAAACTTTTCTTTGCTTTTTTCTGCTGAAATTCTTATTCTCGCAATAGTTCCTTGATTTTCTATGCTTATAAATTCTAAGCCATACTTATCTCCATATACTACTTTAATCCTATCATATACATTCTTTATTCCATAACCCTTACTTTTACTGGTTAATATTTTTTCACACATTTCTTTAGTCATGCCAACTCCATTGTCCTCTACTTCAAATACAATATCAACATCTTCTTTTTTAGCAGATATTCTTATTCTTCCTCTACTATTTCTTTTTTCATCAATTCCGTGATTTACTGCATTTTCAACTAAAGGCTGAAGTAATAAATTAATCATATAATATTCTTTTATTTCATCATCAATGTCAAAATCCACATCAAAATTATAATTATGCATCATTAGTTGAATTTTAATATAAGCTTCTGTATTACTAAGCTCATTTTCAACTGATATTACATTACTTCCTTTATTTAAAGAAGTACGATAAAAAGTTGATAAAAGCTGAGACATTTCACTAATTTCTTCCTCTCCTGCTCTAATTGCCTTCCAATTAATTAAAGAAAGGCTATTATACAGAAAGTGTGGGTTAATTTGAGCCTGTAATGCTCTCATTTCATATTTTCGCTTTAATATTTCACTTTTATATACTTCTTGTATAAGAGTTTTAATCTTTACAATCAACTTATCGAAACTATTTATCAGAATTCCAATTTCATCTTCTGAATTGTTTTTTACTGTAACTTCTAGATGCTCAATATCCATGTCTTTCATATTTTCAGTTAACTCTTCAATACGATTTACAACCATATAAGATACTCCATATCCTACGATTAATAAAACAGCAAAACAAATAGCTACTACAAATAAAACAGTATAAATTATATTTTTAGAAGACTGCACAACTAAATATGATGGTTTATACAAATACCCAGTCCATCCTGTACTTTTGATTTCAGCTTTTACTAAAATATAATCTACGTTGTTATAATTAAGTTCTCCATTTTCTGCGTTATCTAACTGATTAACTGGAAGTAAATAATCCACCCCATTATCATAATTTCTATTTTCAAAAACTATATTCTTACCTTTATCTAAAATAACAACGCCACAATTATCATTAGAAATATTATATAAGGATTTAAAGAAGTCCCTATAATTCAGTTTTACATATAAAATATTTTCTATGTTCTTATGTTCATCACTAATAAATTTAACTGCTAAAGATAAATTTTTATTATTATCTAAAAACCAATAAGGTTTATATTGTCTATATATATGTTTATACCATTCATCTTCTTTAATGTGATTAATTGGTATTATGTAATCTGAATGCTTAGTAATATTATTACTAGTATATACTGTCATTTGTTCTATATCATTATGCAAAGCTTTAATCATATCAATATATGGATCTAAAACATTCTTAAATCTATAATACATTTCATAATAACTGTTATAATCATAATTAACTGTATCTAATATAGAAGATGTAAATGTGGTATAAGTAGATAAGTTATTATAAATATTACCTGAGTTATCTATTCTAGAAATTTCTTCTGAAAATGCTTCTACTAAGTTTTCCTTTTCTTGATTAATTAATAATTTATTTGTTTCTTTATAGCAAAAAACACCTAATATTGTAATTGGAATAATGCTCACTATAAAATAAGTTAAAATTATTTTTTTTCTAAACTTTAAATTTATTAAAAAATTTTTTATTCTATTCATTTGTTTCATCTCTTTGTCTATATTTTTCAGGTGTTAATCCATAAAATTCTCTAAAGCTTTGGCAAAAATAAGATATATTTGTGTATCCAACCCTATTTCCAATATCCTTAATTCTTATATTTGTGTTTTCTAACATATCTCTGGCTTTTTCCATACGATAATTTTTAATAAAATTATTAATCCCCATATTAGTTGTTTTTTTAAATATGCTACTTAAATAACTTGGAGTCATATAAACATATTCCGCCAATTTATCCAAAGACAAATCACTACCATAATTTTTATAAATATAATTTTTCACCATTTCTACATCATGTCTCTCATTGGACATTCCTTTAGAAGACTGTTCCTCAAGTTTATTTATAATATTATTTAATATTTCACTAATCTCTTGTATTGTTCTACAAAAATAAATTTTATCTATTTTCTCATTTAGATCAGTTTCATTAACTTTTCGTATTTCTTCATATACTTCCTTGTATATATTAGATAAAATAAATTTCACATACATCTGTGAGAAACTTTTGTGCGAACCATATTTCCTAATTAAACAATCAACATGTTTTCTTAAACTAAAAAATTCTCTAGATTTTATGTCATATTGAATATTTTTAAACATTGTGTCATCAAATTTTTCATCTGTTGACTCTAATTGTAGTTTTGAATCATAAAAAAACACATAATTATTAGCTATAAAAAATCGCTGTTCCATAAGTTGTTCTATATTTGAATATTCTTTTGTAAGCGTATACGAAGATTTCAATAAATTACTTACTGCAAAATAACAATTAATCTCATAATCATTAAAAATTCTATTATGAACCTTAATTAATATATTCTTTAATTCTTCCTCTTCTATAGTTTCAAAAGTAAATATTATACTTTGCTGAGGATTTAAATTTAAATAATCTATTTTAATATCTATGTTATTTCTAATTTCTTCCATATATTTTTGATTATCATTAAAAAACTCATCATCAAATTCCATTAAAATCATATTTTTATATTTATCCATAAAATCTATATGTTTGTCCATAAAAAATTTCTCTTTTAAATCATCTATGGAACTTCCATTTATTATCTTTAATAAAATATATTCCTTTTCTCTAAATTGCCTAAGTTCATTATTTTTATTTTCTTTCTTCTCCTCATTTACATCATTAATAACCTTCTCCATAGTTTCTTTAAATTCCTTTGGATTTATCGGCTTTAATATATAATCACTTACACCAATATCTATGGCTCTCTTGGCATATTCAAACTCACCAAAGCCACTAAAAATTACTATTTTTAAATTTGGATATATTTCTCTAGCCTTTTTTGATAATTGAAGTCCATCCAAAAAAGGCATCTTAACATCAGTAAACAAAATATCCACTGTATTTTCCTTTATATAATTTAAGGCTTCCTCACCATCACTGCATTCTTTTATATCTAATTCAAAAGAAAATTTGTTAATTAAAAATATAATTCCATCTCTTTCAACAAATTCATCATCTGCAATTAAAATTTTTATCATACATTCCCCCCCTTACATATAATATAACATTCTATATTTTTCTACAATAAATCATCAATAATATACAAATTTAGTTTAAATTCTCTACATATCATTCTTTATTTTATATAATTAGGTATCAAACTAAGAAAAATATGCGATATATCATATTCATAAATTCATTATACTAATAGATATATCGCATAAAATTTCTTAATGAATCAATCTAATCATATTATTCTATGATAAAAATAAATAAACATTATCAATTTGTAAATTTGTATTTTCTTGTGCATCTTGATAAAAGGACACATTAAGCCTTCCATTTTTAACTTCTACTGTTCCATGGATTTCTATATAAGAATCTCCATGTGGTATATTTACATGTACATCCTCTCCACCATAATTAGTAAGTTCCATTCTGCTTATATTTGTATTTCCAGTATTTTGTTTAACCATGGCTTTTACTGTGTATTTTCTATTTTCTAATCCAGTTATTGTTTGTTCTATTTTTTGAGTATAGCTTTCAGTGCCCCAAAAATAACATTTATAATCACCATCTTGCACATCTACATCATCTACTCCAACATTTGTACCAGTTGCTATCCATCCATCTAAATTTCCATTTTCAAAACTTCCATTAATGATTTCATTATCTAACTGGCTTATTGGTTCATCTTCACTCATATAAATCATATCCCAATATTCTAATGATGGAACTGTAAATTCTATATATTTTCCTGTATCATCTGAAGATTTTTTCTCAATTTTGATATTTCTTGTTTCACAATTATATTCTGGATCTGGTGATGCTACATAAACAGAATTTATGTCATCTGTATAATAATATTTCACTTTAATATTAGTCTGCTTATCTGGTGTCTTATCACTATTATCATAATTTGCCCATTGATTATCCTTTATTCCTATTAAATTAATCATTTGAATAATTTGATATTTATCATCAGCTTTGGTGCTATACCATATATTTCCCGTCTCATCTTCTCTGCTTGCTGATTTATCATAAATATACACTTCATTATCTGTTTCATTCTGTCCATCTCTTAATAAATTTTCATAAGCAACTATAAAGTCATACATATTACGTTCACGATTAATTAATTCATCACTCATCTTTAAATTTTCAGCTGGAAAATATTCGTGATTTAACATTTTACCATCATCGCCAAGCTCCAACCTGGATCCTCCTGCTGAATAAACTGCTGCATCAGTTAAAATAACAGCTCCTGTATTAAAATAATTTCCTGGATTATCTATACCATAATCCTTTTGCATATAAGCTGGAACTATTAGGGATTTACCACCACTCTCAATTCTTGACTGTTCAACCTCTTTCTTTAATGCTCCATAAGTATTATATTGAATCCCTTCACTATCATGATCCCAAGGCCAGATCTCAGTATAAAGAACATCTACATTACTTCTATTTACATTTTCTATTCCTTGTGCTCCAACTGGATTACACATTAGGTATTTATCACCAAGAGCTTGTTTTGCATTGTTCAAAAAATCTGTGTATGTATCTTTTACTGTTATGTAATGTCCATCAGCAGTTTTCATTTCTCCCCATTCACCTATAGTATCTCCATGCCAACCATCATATCCTAAAGCATTTAAAGACTCATTTTCTTTTTGAAAAATGTAATCCTGCCATCCTTTATTCCATAAATTGAAGAAGTATAATGTACTATCTCCTGTCGGTGTGTCTCCCATAAAGAAGGTAAATCGTTCACCTCTTTTATCTACATGTTCATTATTTTCTGAGTACCACAATCCCCATCCTTCATCAACACCATCATCCCAATAATTACTTCCATCAGTACTATTAGAAGTTGCTGCATAAATCATATTATATTGCATATTTACCATATTTGATGCTCTAGCTGAAGAAATATAACTGCGAATTGTATCTCCATAAATATCTCTTCCAGTCCAATCTTCCCAAACATCTGTATTATCTGCTGCTGGTTTATGGTGTCTATATTGTGCATCATAATATTCAAGTCCATTAATATGATAATTTTTAAGAGTCCAGATATATTTTGCTGTATCTACATTTTCTGAAAAATCAGTTAAATATCCATATCTAGGAAACCTTCTCCAATCTGATGATACATCAACTCCAACAGTTTCTGTATCTAAAATAATACCATCTTCATTTTTGCATATGGCTTGTACAAGATACCCTTTATAATCTTCATTAGGAACAGTCCACTCGTAATTTATATAGGCTTCTCCACCATTACTAATTGCCGAATACGTTACCACCTTTGAATCACTTACTTCTTTTTCAAGATGCTTAAATTTAAAAGTAATTGTTCCATCTTCTATATTATCTTCAGTATCATTCTTAATATCAAGATAAATTTTAACTATGTCCCCTGGATTGTACATAGATTTATCAGTATTTAAATCTTTTATCATTTTCCCTGTACTAGATGATGTTGCTAACACTTGGCTACCTCCTGTAATCATAATTGAAAAAATTAAAATCAATGAGAACAATAAACTTTGAAGTCTTTCTAATTTATTTTTTCCATCTTTCATAAATTAAAATCCTTCCTATATTAATTTTTTATTTATCAGTCATTTCATATATAATTAGAGAAATAACTTTATTTTAATTGTATTTAAATAATTCTAATTCAATAACTTTAAATATTTTAATAAATTATATTTGTTTATTTATTATGATTTTAACCTACAATAATGGTGCTAGAATCTATAATTTCACACAAAAACTATCTTCCTCCAATTAATTATTCTATTATCATTATTAGATTTGCTATCCAATATATCTCAGAGCATCTTTAGCTTACAAATTTGCCTTTCTTATCTGCTGTTTTCTCAATCAAATCATTTTCATTCTTATATATACCACCACCCAATAACAATAATTTCAAATTAATTACACTTTCAATATTAGCTAAAGCTTTTTCTAGTTATGGTTAAATTAATATGCTAATTTATCACCATTCTTTTCAAAATCAAAATATCATTAGCTGATAAATCTTAAAAATCTTTTAATTTAAGCTTTCCTATAATTCTTTAAAGATTCATCAGCTAAATTAGCAACGTTAATTGCAATTTAAATAACTTTACCTATTTATTACTTTAATTATAAAGTGAGTTTATATATCCTAGCTTCATATGGCTTTAATTCTATACTATCTATTGGGTCATTTATATCTACCTCATAATTAGAAATGAGCAATTCTCTACAAGTAAAATTAATTTCTCTATCTAAATTGAAATTTGTATTGTTCTCTGTAAAATTACATATGACTAATAATTTTTCATTTTCTAAACTTCTTAAATATGCAAAAATCTCTTTATTTTCTTCTAAAATTAGCTCATATTTTCCATAAACAACTACTGGATTTGCTTTTCTTATTTGTATTAATTTTTTATAATATTTGAATATGGAATTTTCATCTTTTAACTGAGATTTAGCATTTATTTCTTTATAATTAGGATTTACCTTTATCCAAGGCTTTCCACTTGTAAATCCAGCATTTTCACTATCATCCCATTGAATTGGAGTACGTGCATTATCTCTTCCTTTTGCATATATAGACTTCATTATTTCTTCGTGTTTATATCCTTTTTCAATCCTTTCTTTATACATATTTAAAGTTTCTATGTCTTTATAATCTTCTAAATTATAAAATTTTATATTTGTCATTCCAAGTTCTTCTCCTTGATATATATAAGGAGTTCCCTTCATCCCATGTAATAAAGTGGCAAGCATCTTTGCACTTTCTACTCTGTATTCTTTGTCATTTCCCCATCTTGAAACTATTCTTGGCACATCATGGTTATTCCAAAACAAACTATTCCATCCTGTACCTTCTAATTCCACCTGCCATCTAGATAAAGCTTTCTTTAAATCTAATAACTCCAACGGCTTTAAATCCCATTTTTCTTTACCTGGCTGTTGATCTAATAAGATATGCTCAAATTGAAATATCATACTAAGCTCAGTTCCATCAGGATTTGAATATTGCTTTGCTATTTCTGGATTAGAACACCAAGCTTCTCCAACTGTTAATAAATTTTTATCTCCAAAAGTTTTTTTATTCATTTCTTTGATGTATTCATGAAGTTTTGGTCCATTTTCTTTGATTTTTTTATCTGGAATCTTACCTATTAATTCAATAACATCCATTCTAAATCCGCCAATTCCTTTATCAATCCAAAAATTCATCATGTCATAAACTTTGTTTCTAACCTCTTCATTTTCCCAATTTAAATCCGGTTGTTTTTTACTAAATAAATGTAAATAATATTGTCCTGACTCTTTATCATATTCCCATGCACTTCCGCTGAAAGTTGATGTTAAATCATTTGGTTCCCTTCCATCTACAGGATCTCTCCATATATAATAATCTCTATATGCATTGTCTTTTGATTTCTTGGATTCAATAAACCACTTATGTTCATCAGAAGTATGATTAACAACTAAATCCATAAGAATTCTTATCTCCCTTTTATTAGCTTCAGATATAAGATTATCCATATCTTCCATTGTTCCAAACTCATCCATTATATTTTCATAATCACTTATATCATATCCATTATCATCATTAGGAGATTTATAAACTGGAGATAGCCAAATAACATCTATTCCAAGCTCTTTTAGATAATCTAATTTTTCTATAATTCCTCTTAAATCTCCAATTCCATCTCCATTGGAATCATTGAAACTCCTTGGATATACTTGATAAACTACACTTTCTTTCCACCATTCTTTTTTCATTAAATTTCCCTCCATTATATTATTTATTTCTATACTTTAAGCAAACATTTACTATAGATTTTTAAAATAAATTCTAGATGTTATTACGTATATTTTGCTTATTTTTACTTAAACGCTTACGTAAATTTCAAAAATAAAATTACTATTATTTTAGTAATTTTACTGTCTCTCTTTCAACAATCTTGTGAGAAAGAATTATATTATCTCCGCTATTCCCTGTTTCTAAAACACTTAATATTTTAGCGAATGCTTTTACTCCCATTTCGTAAAGAGGTTGAGCAACTGTAGTTAGAGGCGGATTACTCATTTGAGCTATTAAAGTATTATCATATCCTATAATAGATATCTTTTCTGGAACTTCAATCTTATTTCTATGCATAACTGATAAAGCTCCAAGTGCCATCTCGTCACTAGTTGCAAATACAGCTGTAAAATCTTCTTTTTCCTGTAAAAGATCTTCCATGCACATAATCCCACTATTATAAGTAAAATCCCCATATTTTATTATATTTTCATTAATATTTATATCATAGTCTTGAAGTGCATTTCTATATCCATTCACTCTAGTTATTCCAGATATTTTATCTTCCTTGCCTCCACTTATTAATGCAATTTTTGTATGCCCTTTTTCTATTAAAAATTGTGTTGCTGTATACGCTGCTTGTTGATCATCAACTTTTATGTAAGGTATTTTATACTTATATGATAAAGTTGATACTAAAATATATGGTATTTTTAATGAATTTAGCAAATTATAATATTCATCATTTATAGTTAAGCTAACTACTATTATTGCATCAACTTGACGTTCTCCTAACATTTTTATATAATTTACTGCCCTAACTCCATTAACTCCAGTATTACAAAGAAATATTCCATAGCCATTTTCATTAGCTTTTTCCTCTATTCCATTTAATATCTCAGCATAAAGATATGCTGAAACAATTGGTATTAGAACTCCTATTGTCTTTGTTGTCTTAGTTACCAATCCTCTTGCTATAGCATTTCTTTGATATCCTAACTCTTTTATTGCCTCTAAAACTTTTTCTTTAGTTTCATCGCTATAACCATCAAGATTATTAACAACCCTTGATACTGTTGCTACTGAAACATTAGCCCTAGTAGCTACATCTTTAATTGTTGCTTTCATAAAAATTCTCCTTTAGTTTACGTAAACGATTAAGTACAAGTTAAATATAACATATATTTTCCTAATTGTCTATTAACCAATATTAATTTTTTTATGAATTCATTTTTTTATTAAAGTTACATCATTATCTTTTGTGGATTCAATTACTTTCTTTGAAATATATCGATAATTTTACGTGTTTCTAAAATTTCAATAAATTATCATGGCATTATTATAAATGAAATACCTTATATGAATTTTATTCATATAAGGTATTTCATTTTATAATTCTAGTATAAACTATCCAGATTATATTACATTAATGATTTTCCATAAACATCTGTGTCAAAAATTGCTTTTACAAATTCTTCTTTAGTTATTTCATATGGTGCACAATACCATTCAGTAACAGTTGAAGCCTTTTCAACTATTGTAGCTACATCATCTTCACAAAGATCAATATCTCCTAAGCATACAGGAAGTCCTATTGACTTATTAAAGGCTGCAATTTTATCTCTCTCTTCAAATTGTTTGTCATAAGTAAGAAGACATAAAACCCCAAATGAAACAATCTCTCCATGAAGATGCTTAGCTGCTTTTTCAACCATAGTTGAACCATAATATACACAATGTGCAAGGCTACTATTATAATAATATGACGGATCCGAAGTCATATTTGAAACTATTCCAGTTGAAATAATTATATCTAATGCAACTTGCTCTAATTCATAACTTGCTTCATTGTTCTTACAATCTTCTAATGCTTTCTTTCCACATTCTAATAATGGTGCTCCACATGCTTTACTTAATTGAGCTCCCATAAGGGTAGTATGAAATAATTTCTCAGCACGTGTTGCAAATAATACTTCTGGTTCTTTTGATAATGCATCCCCTATTCCTGCCCAGAATAAAGAAACTGGTGCTTCTGCAATTATTTTTGTATTTATGAATGTATGATCTGCTGGTGTTTTAGGATAATAGTATTCTCTAAAAGTATCATCCTCATTATATATTACTGAAATAGCTGTGCATGCTGCACAGTTAGATGCAATTGTAGGAAATGTAAATAATGGTTTGTCCAATTGATCGCAAACAACTTTACAAGTATCTACTGCTCTTCCTCCTCCAACAGCAAATACCATATCTGCTTCTTTTACTAATTGGTTATTTTTCAAGTTATCTACATTTTCATATGTAGAATTACCACCATACCAAATAAAATCAGAAATTGTTACTTCAGAATCCTTTATTCCCTCTAAAAGTTCATTCTTAGCTTTTTCAATTGCTGTTTTTCCTCCAATGACAACTGCCTTTTTTCCATATCTTCTTGTTATCCATGGCATTGCTTTATAAGATTCAACTCCTACACTATAATTAGGTAAAAATCCATTATAATATTTCATATTTTTTCCCCCGTTCTTTTATTATATTGCTTATTAATTATAAAAATTTGTATATAAAAAGGGCTTGTCTATATATTAAGACAAAACCCTAGTTCTGCGGTACCACTTAAATTGCTGTATTGCTACAACCTCTCTTATTACATCTTAAGCTGATTCTTGCTAATGTAAAACATTTTAACGGGTGTTATCCGTCCTTGCTTAATTGAAATTTCTTCTTTCAGCAGGCTGTTCATGAGTGATTTTCTAAATACAAAATATATACCACTTTTCAGCATACCATGGCTCTCTTTAATAATTTTGTAAGTATACTCTTCTCAATCAACACATTTATATTTTTCATTATATTCCTTTATTTTTGTTTGTCAATATCCCATTATTTAATACATTCTTATCCATTTAACTCTTTAAGCCAATTACCTTTTACGTAATATGTAATAAAACATATTGAACATATAATCCATGATACTGGATAGCACCAGCTTAATACTTTTATATCACTTTTAATTGGAAGTGCTACAATCATCCATATAATACGAAGTACACATATATTTAATGCTGTTATTACCATAACTTGAACAGCTGATCCTGCACCACGTATTGCTCCGCCTAAAATTTCTGTAAATGAATGTGTCCATGTAAAAGGTGCAAGTATAAACATCATTAATATACCTATATTTTTAACTTCTTCATTATCTGTAAATACATTTAATAATCTACCACCTGTAAGCAAAACTATCGCACTTCCAATCATTGTTATTATTACAGACAATACTAAACATACATTTACTCCTTTTTTTATCCTTTCATATTTTCCTGCACCAATATTTTGTCCAACAAAAGTTGAAATTGATAATCCCAAAGCCATCATTGGCATATACAAAAATCCATCTATCTTTTCATATGCAGCACATCCTGCCATTGCAACTGATCCAAAATCATTTATTTTTATTTGAACAATCATATTTGAAATATTAAACATTGATGATTGTAACCCACAAGGAACGCTAATTTTTATTATTTGCTTGGCTGTTTCTTTGTTGAACTTAATCTTACGAATATTTAATCTATAGCTATATGGTATTCTTACAAGATTCATTATTACCAAAAATGCTGAAAAAAATTGTGAAATTGCTGTGGCTAAAGCAGATCCAGCTACCCCCATATTAAATCCTGCAACAAAAATCAAATTAAGTATTAAATTTAAAATACCACTAAACATTAAATAATAAAGTGGGTGCTTTGAATCACCACAGGCACGTATAATACCAGATCCAACATTGTATACAAGCATTCCTACCATTCCTAATAAATAAATTCTTAAATATGTAGTAGCTAGATTTATTACATCTTCTGGGCAATGCATTATTTTTAATAAATCAGTTGTCCATATAAGTCCAATAATCATAATAAAAATACCACAAATAATACTTAACATCACAGCAGCATTCATTACGTCTAAAAGCTTCTTTTCATCATCTGCACCAAAATATCTTGAAAATATTACACCTGTCCCTGTAGAGATTCCAAGGAAAAATCCAACTAATAAATTAATAAGTGCACCTGTGGATCCTACTGCAGCTAGTGCTTCACTTCCTGCAAAATTCCCAACAACAGCACTATCACATGCATTATATAATTGTTGTAATAAATTACTCAGCATTATTTGAATAGCAAATAATACGATCTTCTTCCATATAACACCTTCAGTCAAATTTTCTATTTTGTTTTTCATTTGATATGCCCTTTCTTTTAATAAACAGATTATATATTTTATATAATTAATTGTTTTATTCTACTGGCTATACTTAATAGATAATTATAGATTTCTATTAATAAACTAGCTAATAATCCACATAAAAAAGAATCATGATAAACATGATTCATTTATTATTAACCCTCAAAATATATTTTTTAAAAGTTTTCTTTTAATCATTAAAAAATTTCATATTAAGTTTATTTTCTCTTTGGATTTTTAGGGAACCAACCCTTATTTACTCTTTCTTCTTGCTCAAATAATTCTTTTATACTCCAAAAGCAAGTAAAACCTAATGCTCCAAGCAAGATGCTTACTATATCATTTGTGCAAAATAGTGATACAACTGAAAAAATTATTCCCATTATTAAAAATGCAGGCCAAATTTTTTTAGTGAAATAATACTCTGCCTTAATCACAATAGGATGAAATATACCAATAATTAAAAATACTGACACTCCTATAATCAAACCATTAAACTGCATGTCCTTCCTCCTGTTATATTATAAAACACAAAGTTTATATAATAGTCAATTTCAACTTTCTAACTAATTATATCATAGTTTTAAAATTTCTCCATAAAAATACAATAAATATATTATATAGTAAGTTTCATCAATATCAAGCAAAATTCACTATCTGATATGCTCGATTATAGAGATATCTATTCATATTCATTAAGATTCACCCCCAAATGCAAAATTTAGATTTCATATTTATATGAAACAAATAAATAAAGCTATTATTTTCTGCAGAAACTTTTCATTCAAATAAAAAAAGGTTAGAATTTTTGCATAAACAATTATCCCAAAATTGTTTCTCCATTTTTTATATGATTAATTATAACCTTTGTTCAATAATATATAGGCACATATCATGGCTATAATTATTGAAACAACAACATTAATCCTTCTTTGTTAATTTTTATTTTAGCTGCATAGCTTGATATACTATCAAATTTAATACTTCCGATTAAAGTTCCAATAATTTTATCATTTTCTTTAATTGGATAAGATATAAAAATAGCTGTAACGCTACATGAAATGTGTATAGCGTTACAGCTATTTTAATTATAAATATATTATTTATACATATATTCTCTTGTCCATGGCAAATCATTATTTACTCCTTTAGTAAATAAGAATTGATGTAAATTAATATTTCCACAATTGAATGAAGCTGCACAAGAGTTTAAATACATCCTCCACATTCTTATAAAAGTTTCATCCTTCATCTTTTCTATTTCAGGCATCGCATTTTCAAAATTAGATGCCCAGCATTCCAATGTTTTTCCGTAATGTAATCTAAGATTCTCAACATCTATTACATTAAAGTTTTTCTCCGACATATAATTAACTAATTCTTGAATTGATGGTACATATCCACCTGGGAATATATATTTATTTATCCAGCTGTTAGTTCCACTATCAGAAGTGTTAGTTATGCAATGAAGCAAAGATACACCTTTATCATTTAATAATTCTTTTACAGCAGAAAAATACTCAGAAAGATTATCTTTACCAACATGTTCTAACATTCCTACACTGACAACTCTATCGAATTTTCTATTTTTTATTTCTCTATAATCTGTAAGTTCAACTTCAACTAATTCATTTAGTCCTTCACTTTCTATTCTTTTTTTAACTTTTTCAAATTGCTGAGTACTTAGTGTTACGCCCATAGCTTTAACTTTATACTTTTTAGCTGCAGTAATTATTAATTCTCCCCATCCACATCCTATATCTAATAAAGTTTCTCCTTCTTTTAGGTTCAACTTTTTAAGTATGTGATCAACCTTATTTTTTTGTGCATCAGTTAATGAATCATTTTGAGATTTAAAGTATCCACAAGAATATGTCATAGTATCATCTAGCCATAACTTATAGAAATCATTTCCTACATCATAATGGAATTCAATATTTTTTTTGCTATTTTTTATATTATTCTTAACCATCTTTATTAAATTAGCATACTTTTCATTACCTAAAAAGCTCTCTTTACTATTATATAATGATTCTATAACATCTTGAATACTTCCTTCTATATCTAATTTCTTAGTCATATATCCTTCACCAAAAGCAATTGATGGATCTTTAATAATATCCGCTTTTGGAATTGGTTCATTAAAAATTATCTTAAATTTTGGTTCTCCTTCACCATAAATCTCCGAACTTCCATCCCATAGCTTTAGTTCAAATGTGTCTACAAATAAATTTTTAAATAATGTTTTATAAAACATTTTATCACCAATCATAATATACCTTCTTTCTTTATATATAAATCAAAGGATATAGTAGTGTTTAAAGTAAAATTTCACATACTTAACATGTATCCTTCTATTTAAATAATGCCCAACTCTAAATGTTTTTTTACATATTCAGAAGCTTTCTTAGAATCTCGACTTTCTAAGGCCTTGTATATTTCTTCATGTTGAAGTTTAACAACTTTTTTATTTATATTGTGAATACAAGAGCTATCAATATATTTCTCTATAAGAGATGAAATTGAAAACATTATTGTAGAAATCAAATGATTTCCTGAAGCCTGTGCTATTTTATAGTGGAATTTTTTATCTAATTGTGCACAAATTTCAGCATCTAAAGAATTATTTAATTCTTTCATTATTTCTTTTAAATCTCTAAGCTCAGATTCTGTTATATTTTTTGCAGCAAGACCTGCTGCTTCTGGTTCTATTATTCTTCTTAATTCAATAATATCTTCATTTTTACTTCCTATAAGTAAAAAAACAATAGATAATGGCTCTAATAAACTATTTTCAAAATTACTTTTTATAAAATTACCTTCACCATGTTTAGATTCTATTAGTCCAAGCATAGTTAAGGCTTTCAATGCCTCTCTCACTGATGTTCTGCTCACTTCAAGCTTATCAGCCAGTTCTCTTTCGGATGGAAGTTTCTCTCCGCTTTTTAATTCTCCCTTTTTAACAATATCTTTTATCTCTTCCATTATTACTTCATATACTTTTGTATTTTTTACTGGATTCAGCATCTATAACTTCCTTTCATTAGCTATCTTTTCTGTTAAATATGAATTTAACTCAGAGTAATTCTTTTCTGCTAAATCTTCTCTACCTTCAAAGTTCTTTATTTCACAATTATGTTTATCAATATTATCTTTAAAATTAGCTAATGTACTAAGAAGTTCTCTTTTAAATAATGGTATTACATCAATTATTCTCTTTATTCCATATAAATATTCATTATCACCAATAGAGAAACATTGAAATAATCCAGATGTTAATCTACCGTCAGAAAACATATAAATATACCTATCTTTCATATCATCCGATAAATCTACTTCTATCTTATGCTTATATAATCTAAAAGTAGCATTATTATCATTTATAAATATAGGAAATATACTGTCAAAAAGTTTAACTACACTTTCTTCTTCATCAATTATTCCTGTAAAATCACATTCATTAAGCTTAGCTAATATATCATCTGTAAAAATACTGTTTTTTATTTGCTTGCTTAATTTTGCTTTTAATCTTTGTTCTTTTCCTTCTATCAATAACTTATCAATGGAGCAGATAATTTTTCCTATTGACATTATATTTTTTCTTGAGTTATCAGCCATACCTATTCCCCCTTAAATTACTAATTAATAAGTTTCAGAAAAAAATTCCACAATATAGGTGCCAACACAACTGTTATTATCCCTGAAATTGCAATAGTTAAGCCGCTCATTGCGCCTTCTGTTTCACCTATCTCCATTGCTCTTGCCGTACCAACTGCATGAGATGAATTTCCCATAGCTATTCCCATTGCAACTTTATCATTTATTTTTAATAGCTTGTACAAAAACGGTCCAATAATTGATCCCAATATTCCAGTTACTATAATTGCAACGACTGTAATTGATGGCATACCTCCTAACTGTTCTGATAATGCCATTCCTATTGGCGTTGTTATTGATTTAGGTATTAATGATTCTGTAAGCTCATTTGAAAGATGAAATAACTTTGCAAGTCCAATAACACTAATTATTCCTGATATAGCCCCACATAAAATTCCAGCCAAAATAGGCAGTGCATTTTTCTTAAATAGAGAAAACTTCTTATATAATGGTAATGCCAAAGCAACAGTGGCTGGTGCTAAAAAGAAAGAAATTATTTCTCCTCCCTTATTATAATCACTATATTGAATATTAAATTTTGATAAGATTATAACTAAAAGTATTATTGCAATTAATAATGGATTAAAAATTGAGAACTTTAATTTGTCTTTAATTAGGCATCCTGTTAAATAAACAGCAATGGATATTAACACCCCAAATACAGGAGAACTAATTATATCTTTCACTTAGAACACACCTTTCTTAAAAATTTCACTACATATGCAGTAACCACCCATACAATAACAGTTGAAATTATTATTATAGCTGAAAAAGCCATAATTTTTCCTTGTAAAAATTTGAAACTAGTGATTAATCCAACACCTGCTGGAATAAATAAAAAAGACATATGGGATATCAAAATCTCACACATATCTTCAATCATTTCTGCTTTAATTATTCCACTATATAATCCCAAGAAAAGTAAAATTAATCCTAATACAGTTCCTGGAATTGGTAAGTTAAAGGCAACTTGTACTACTACCCCTAAAATATATGCTGCTAAAATAATCATTAATTGTTGTAAATATTTCATCAAATTCACCTCCTCACAAAAACAATTGGTACAGTGGTATTACCACTATACCAATGTAGCACTTTTTTTACATTTTTTCAATAAATATTAATGTTAAATTTTTTAATATTATGCTATTTATAACTTAATTAAATATAGTAATTGTATTCTAATAACTCACCAGTCACATAATCTATAAAAATAGATATTTGTCTACTTGAATATTTATTTTTATAATAAATCGCAAATGTTTCTCCAAAAAATTCATATTTATCTATTTCAAAACTGTCTATATCATATATTTGAAGCTTCTCTATATTTTCTTCTGCAATATCCAATAATTCATCTAAAGACTTCTGCGTATCTTTAGATTTAATTTCAACTTTTTCAATTTTTATTAAGCTATTTAAAATTCCTTCATCTATATTAAAACTTACAAAATAACCTGTTGTCTCTTCTGTTAAGAAGTAAGCATAAAAAATACTATCTGATGATAAATTTATATCAATGTTAAATTTGGTAAAATCATTTTCATTATATATTGCTGTTAGTATTTCTTCTGATTTTTCTATAATTCGAGTGTCATCAATGTCAAGCGGTGCACCTTTACCAGCAGAAAAATCTATATTTTTAGTATATATTTTGTTTTCTTCAATTTTAGTACTTGTATGATTATACGAAATATAAGTTACTATAAAAATTACTATTACAATAACTACTACTTTTTTCACTCTCTTAAGCTCCCTTTAAAATTCAATATTATTTCTGTTCCCACATCAATTTCACTTTTTATTTCAATGTTTATATCTAATAAATTGCTAATTTCTTTACATATACTAAGTCCTAATCCAAAGCCATCTACAGATTTATTTCTTGATTTATCAGCCATATAAAATGGTTCAAATATTTTATTTATATCACTTTTTGAAATACCTTTACCAGTATCCTTTATTATCAATATATTTTTATCAACTATTGATATAACTTTTCTTATATCTCTATCAATTGTTGCTTTAATTGCATTATCAATAAAATTAGAAATTAAAATAGTTAATAAATTTTTGTCTGAAAAAACTTCAATATCATCGCCTTTAATAAGTAGCTCCACATCATATTGAATTATTTTCATGTTTAATGCATTCCTAACATCATACAAGATCTCTTTTAAACTATAGTTATTTAATTTTAATGATTTTTTATCTAGCGTAATTAATGAAACAAGATTTGATGTCAGTGCTAAAATACGTTTTCCTTCCCTATTTATATTATTAAAGGATTTATAAATTAAATCTATATCTTGTACTTTCTTATTCATCATTAAATCAGAATATCCAATAATTGATGTTAAAGGTGTTCTTATCTCATGGGTTAAATTATCAATAAATCTCTGTTTAGAATTATTTTGTTCTCTAAGTTGTTTTATTTTTTTCTGTATTTCCTCATTCATAAGTGAAAAATTATTGGAGATTGAATTGATTTCAGAAATATTGCTTTTATAAGTAAATTTTTTGTTATAATTTCCTTCTATAATATCTTCCATACTATCAATTAAATTATTAATTGGTTTTGTTATTTCTATTGATATTAGATATATAATAAATAGTAAAAAAACCCCAATTACCACATTTAGCTTTATAAGAGTAAAAATACTCTTTATCCTATCGTTATATAAATTATCCAAGTTGTTCATATATGTAAAATAGTATTTATTATTATTAATTGAAATAATATTAGTTATTAAAAGAATCTTATTATTTTCTTCTTTATATATCATATAATTACTTAAATTATCTTTAATATTATAAATCTTTTCCGAGTATAATATATCTGAATTCTTAGTACTATAAAACATCTTCTTATCAAGTGTTCTAAACTCTAATGAGATATTTGGGTTATTAATATTTTTAAGGTATGAATCACTCTTTATTTTAATAATATCTCTATTAGTTAAAAAAATATTACTCATTGTTTCTTTAGATTCAAGATTAGTGTAAATAACCGAATATTCACCTAATGAAGCATTCACTGTATTTTTAACTGTTAAATTAAAATTTGATTGAATTAATACCATTCCAAATATATTTATCGTAAAAAAAAATAAAATACCAAAATATAAAAATAACTTATTTGTTAGTTTCATAAAATCTCCCTCAGTCTTTTAATATATATCCTACCTTATACACAGTCTTTAAATACTCTTTCAAATCTAGCTTATCTCTCAATTGCTTAATATGCATATCAACAGTCCTAGTTTCTCCATAAAAGTCAAATCCCCAAATTTTTTCTAATAATACTTCTCTAGTAAGTACATTATTAATGTTATTTAAAAATATTAATAGCAAATTATATTCCTTTAATGTTAGTTGCACTATAACATCATTAGATTTTACTAATCTCTTATTAGTTTGTACTAATAGATGATGATATTTAATTACATTTTCTTCTTTCTTACTGCTTTTTTTTCGTCTTAGAACAACTTCAATTCTTGCCAATAATTCTAATGGCTCAAATGGCTTAGTAATATAATCCTCTGCTCCAAGCTTTAATCCTAAAATTTTATCTTGAACTTGAGATTTTGCAGATAAAAATATAACTGGAACACTCTTATCATCAATCATTCTTATTAATTTGAATCCATCTATTTTAGGAATCATTATATCTAAAAGAATTAAATCAAATTTCTCATTTTCTATCTTGCTTAATGCTTCTTCTCCATCTTTTGCAGTAATTGTAGTATAATTTTCCATCTTTAATGTCAACTCAATTAAATCCCTTATACCATAATCATCTTCAACAACTAGTATTTTTATCATTTTCTTCCTCCACATATTTTTATTTCTTCTATATTTAGTATATACATATTATTATCATATACACTAAAATACAACATGATTTTACAACTTTATTACAATTTAAAAAAATTTATCATATATTTAGATGTTAATATTAACTTGTTCAAAAGATTTAATATTTATGAGGTAAATTGTTATGATAAAAAGAAAAAACAAATTCATGTATCAAAGAATTAGACAAAAGAAGCTACGTAGAAAAAGAGCTATAAAATTAACCCTTAATGCATTAATTCTTATTACATTAGCTAGTGGAACATTTTCAATTATGGGTGGAGTAAAAACCAATGAGGTTATCGCATCAGATAATTTAAATACAAATTCAGATAATTTAAATACAAATAATGAAATTGATAAAGAAGAAAATATACCTATTCATAAAGACACTGATATTATAAAATCCAGTAACATTACTTATGGAGGAGAAAAATATTCAGTTCCTGCAAAAAAAGTGCAAGAAATTGTTAATGGCTCTTCAATTGATGAAAATAAATATGTATTTTTAACATTTGATGATGGACCAAGTCCTAATACAGAAAAAGTATTAGATATATTAAAAGAAAAAGATGTAAAAGCAACATTCTTCGTTCTTGGACAGAACTTAGAAAATAATACATCTTCTCAAGAATTATTGAAACGTGCTATAAAAGAAGGAAACGCTATTGGAAATCACTCATATTCACATAATCTGAAAAAGCTTTATCCTAATAACAAAATAAATATAGATGCTTTTATGGATGAAATAAATCGTACTAATAATTTACTAAAAAATATCTTAGGTGATGATTTTGATACCAAATTGATTAGAATGCCAGGTGGATATAATAGTAGACAATATTATAATGACCCATTTCTTCCAGCTTTTAATGATAATTTAAATAAAAATAATATTGTGAGTATAGATTGGAATGCATTAAATGGAGACGCAGAAGGTAAAAATTATTCTACTCAAGATATGCTAAATTATGCTATAAAAACTTCAGAAAATAAAAATCAAATAGTAATTTTAATGCATGATACATATGGAAAAGAAAAAACCGCTCAAATGCTACCAGAACTTATAGACTATTATAAAAATCACGGATATGAATTTAAAACAATTCAATCATAAGGCATTATCCAAAAATAACAAGTCCAAATATGCCTAATAATTAAAATCTAATATGTATTAAATCTCCTCATTAAACACAATATATATTTAAAATATACTGTGATTAATAAGGAGATTTATTATGTCTAAAAAAAACTACATTTATTACATAAATGATATAAAATCAAAAATTAGTTCTATAGAAACATCTGTTACTGAAGCTCATTCTTTAGCAGATATTTCTGATAAAGCAGAAATCGAAAAATTAATGGTTGATATTCAGTCATTTAAAAGCACTTTAAATGAGATTGACTAAAAAACAAATAAATGTAACGGTACACTAATATTAGATATAGCGTTACATTTAACTATGTTTTTATATAAATATAATTATTTAAGTCATATTCTCAAACATTTTATAAAAATTCAACACCCCATATCCCCAATTGGGATTTGGATATAAATCTCCAGGCCTTTGAATAACTCCTCTTCTAATAAAAGTTTTTATACTTTGCACATACATATATGGGTACTTTCCTTGAACTATTCCCCATTGTAACAGTAAGATACATGCTCCTGCACCGATTGCTGCTGATAAACTTGTTCCATTTATAGTTGCAATAGAATTATCTAATCCAACTGTCTTTGTATTTACACCACCTGCTGCAACATCTATTTTATCTATATTCTCTTCTCTAAATCCAATTCCAGAATAAGGTAATAAACTATTATTGTTTTGATTATATGCAGCCATTGTAACAATAAAGTCTGAATCTCCTGGTATAGTTATAGCTCCATACGGATCACTAGACGTAAATCTTGTGCCTTTAGATACTATTCCACTTTGCATAATCCAGCTATTATATGTTGCCATTTCCCCTTCTCTCATTCTTAGCTTTAATGTCCATAATCCTGATGTTATATTTCTAAAGTTTATTGATATTAACTCCTCTCCAGAATACTCCTCAGGTAAATAATATGCTATCCTCATTGTGGTGTTTGCTAAAATGAATGAATATTTTTTTTCCATATTTAACATAGCTTGAACAAATCCTGTTTCTTCACCAGCAGGTGATACTACACTTATATCAATTATATTCGGTAAATCAACCCATATTTCTACTGATAAATTTATCTGATCTTCTGAAATTAGTAGACCTATAGATTCTACTCTATCTTTATTTTTAATAACTCCTGACACATGTCCATCTTGGAGTGCTTCATTTCCTGTTCCTGTGACTATAACTATTCCTACATTACCTGATACACTTTCTATAAAACTATCAAATACATTATCCCCTTTGTGGTTACCATTATTACTACCCAATGGCAATAATATAACTACAGGTTTCCTTTTATTAAATAATATTCTTCTTAAATACCCTACAGCCACCATAATTGGGGGCAAATTGTATACTGGTATATCTAAATTCGATAGTTCTTCAAAAAAATTTGCTTCAGCTAATTTTACTGCAACAAATTTGCATTCTGGTGCTACTCCTTTAAGCTCAATATTTTTACCTGTTGCTCCAACGATTCCGGCCATAGCGGTTCCATGCCCATTTTTATCTACACTTGGAACAATGCTATATGGATCACCTCCAGATTTATATAGTTTTATGGCTTCGTTTATTTGATCTTTCGTATAAATAGTTCCAAACGGTACATTACTTTTTTCATTTGTAGATGGAGGTATAGTTTGATCCCATATTTCCTCTATCCTTGTCTCTCCATTCATATCCATAAATTCTTCATTTAAGTAATCTATACCTGTATCTATAATTCCAACTATAACCCCACTCCCAGTTAAATTTAAAGGTACATTTGCCTGCAATGAACTAACTTGTGCAGCTTCTATTGCTGATATTTCTTGCAATGTATATAATTGTGGTAATGATACAAATCCCAATCTAAAATTCTGATCAGTCAAATATTTTTCTAGTATAGTCCTAACTTCATTATTGTCTAAATAATCTTCTAAAAGTGTTTTTTTTATAGAAGCTATAGCATATTCATTATCTATTAATGTAATATATATATCTTTATTCTTATCTATCTCGCTATCAAAATTCCCAATATATTCAACTATATACTGAATATAATTCGGACTATTAAAAATATTGGTTACATTCGCATATTGGTTATTTTCCATTAATTATATCCCTCTCCTCCAAATAAATTTGATTAGTCGGATATCTTATAAATAACTTATTTACATAATACTCTGTATATTCTTGTTTATTTCTGTGAATTCCACTGAATACATTAAAAACACCTTCTAAATCTAACTTTCCATACCCTATATTTTCATTTGGATAATCATATATTTTTTCCCTTTCTGCCCCATATATTAATGTACTTCTTAATTGAGTCGAAAAAATATTTCTTAGTCTCTTATCACCCATTCCCCATTGTATTAATATACAACATGCTCCAGTGACTATTGCAGTAGCTGCTGAACTTCCACTCACTGTAGTTATTTTGTTATCTATTCCTGATGTTGTAAGTATATTAATACCAGGAGCCGCGATATCTGGATTTATTAGATAATTTGTATTGAATCCTTTTCCAGATGATGCAAGTATAGAATTATTAATACTGTCATAATGTGATACTGTTACAACTCTTCTTGCCGTAGATGGTATAGTCAAAGTATTATATGGGTTAGGTTTCAAAAATTTTGTTCCTTCTGGTAAAAGCGTTTTATCAGGTAACCATATATCATATCTACCAGTTGTAATATATTCTCCTCTAAGCTGAAACTTCCAAATTCCTTCTTTTATATTGGTAAAATCAATAGCAAATACTTCGTGACCTGTAAAATTTTCTGGATCAAAACATTCTACCTTAACATTAGTATCAATTAAAAAGAAATTTTTACTTTCAATTGAATATATTCTTGGACTAGTAAATCCAAGTTCCTCCCCTACAGGATCTATTATATTTAATGACATTCTATCTGGTTTCCCTACCCATATAAAAAAGTTTAAGGACTTCATTGCTTTTGAAATTTTTAGTTCTACAGTGCTAATCCCACCAACATTTTTCACAAAATCCGTTACATGCCCCTCTGAATCTCCCGAATTTCCTGTTCCTGATGCAAAAACAATCCCAGCTTTACTTGCAATTGAAGTAATAAAACGTGCTGTTATATTATAACCATCATGACTTCCTTCATGACTACCAACTCCAAAAAATACTATCATTGGTCGTCCTAATTCATAGTATTTTTTTCTTAAATATTCAATAGCTGATAAGATTTCTGAATTGCTATAAACAGGAACTTCAGTTATATTATTATCTCGTAATGTCTTTTTATAACTAGGTGAAGGTAATAATTTTACAGCTATAAAATCACAATCATTAGCTACACCTTGCATTTCCCCATTATATCCCCTTGCTCCTATTATTCCTGCCATTTTTGTTCCATGATCCATTTCATCCTTACTTGGAACTATACTATATGGATCCCCACCACTTTTGTATACCTCTATAGCTTTATTTATCTCTTCACTCAAATATTCGGTTCCAATATAAAAGTCATTTTTTTCTTTGCTTTGCACTGTCTGATCCCAAATTGAAAGTATTCTTGATGTATTATCTTCTCTTATGAACTCCTGGTTTATATAATTTATTCCACTATCTATTAGACCAACCACAACTCCTCTTCCAGTCAAATTTAAATAGGGATTGATTTTGATTGTTTTTATATTGTCCGCTTCTGATGGATTAATTTGCTGTAATACATATATACTCCTTGCTTCTATAAAGATAATTGATGGAACATCTTTTCTTAATCTATCTAAGTTTTCCTGATTTACTGCTATTACCCCTAATGTTTCCGTTATAGCATCACCACATGCATAGTCTAGTTTACTTATTTCTTCTTTAAATGATCCTCTATACTCTATTACATAATGCTGATAATTTTCATCTAAAAATTTTTCACAATCTATCCTACGTTTCATTAAATGCTCCTTTCTACGTTTTATAAATATATATTAGTAATAAAATGTATTTATTAGTAAAATTCACTTTGTACACAGTAATCAATAATTTGCTTATCTATCCCTAATCTTATTTAATTTTTCAGTATGATATTTAAATATTCAATATAAAAAAAAGAAATGCAGATAGATTTGTTTACATCTATCTGCATTTCTTTTTTTCAAGTTTTGTAAAATATAATCAATTCACATTGTTTAATAATTTTATCTCATATAAACACTACCATATAAATGGAGTTCTTTATATTTGAAAGTTTGCTTTTCATATTTTTACTTACTATTCATTTCCTATTATTCTTCTTGCTTTATCCGGATAATTGGTTATTATTGCATCAATATTATTTTTATTTAAATACTTCATTTCTCTTTCATCATTTACTGTCCAAACGTGAAGCTTTATATTTTCTTCTTTACATTTTTCTATAAGATTATCATACTTAAGATTGCAGTTCCATGGATGCAAAGCATCAACTTTTAATTTTTTTGCATAATCTATAACATCTATCCATCCATCACAATACAGCAACCCTATTTTAGCATTTTCATCTAATTCTTTTACTTTCATTACTGAATAATGATTAAACGAAGAATATATTATACGTTCTTCCATTTTCATTTCTTTTGCTAGAGACAATACTTTTTCCTCTATTCCTTCATAAAAAAACACACCTGTTTTGAGTTCAACATTAATATCCATTTCAGTTGATTTCAAAAGTTCGAAAACTTCTTTTAAAGTCGGAATATTCACCTTATGGTACTTTGAATTCGAGTGATTAAAATTAAACTTTTTAAGCTCTTTTAATGTATAGTCTTTAACAAATCCTTTTCCATTACTTGTTCTATCTATTTCTTCATCATGTATTACAACAAGTTCTCCATCTTTTGAAAGCTGAACATCAAGTTCTATTCCATCTGACCCAATATCTACTGCAAGTTTAAATGCTTCCAAAGTATTTTCCGGTGCATAAGCTGATGCACCTCTATGTGCCCATACTTTTGTATTGTTCATACCTACTCTCTCCATATATCTTATCAACAATTTTATACTACACATAAAGAGTATCACTAATTTTTAATTAATGATACATTTTTATTATTAAATTAATATAATTCTTTACTAATAATAGCTCTGTTAATATTATAATGTTTTATTGTAAGTCTCTTTTATTTTTTTTCATATGTTATATAATAGTAGCAGAACATCTTTTGAGAGGAGTTAATTTTTATGCATAACCAATTAACATCAGAAAATATGAAAAAACTTCAGGAAGAATTAGAATATAGAATGACTGTTAAAAGAGCAGAAATAGCAAAAGAAAAATTAGTTGCTGCTGCACATGGAGATAGATCAGAAAATGCTGAATATAAGGAAGCATGCAGAAATTATAGAGAGAATGATAATAGAATACAATACTTGTTATCTATGATTAGTACAGCTACCATAATAGATGAAGATGATATAGATAAATCCGTTCTCGGAGTTAATAGCAAAGCAAAAATAAAATTTGTAGAAGATGACGATGAGGATACAATAACCCTTGTAACTACCATGGATGTAGACCCTGAAAATATGTGTATAAGCATAGAATCTGACCTTGGTAAAGCTTTATTAGGAAAAAAATCTGGTGACATAGTGGAAGTTAATGCTCCTGGTGAAAATTATACTGTAGAAGTGTTGGAAATCTTATAAAAAACAAAGATTAAGTGCTATCTTACAAACTAGAATTTGTTTATCAATTCTCAATAGTCAACTTTCAATAATCAATGAAGGAAAAAAGCTTACAGCTTTTTATTATATATATTGCATTGCTATGGCATTAGCCATAACATTCGCTGGCATATAGTGCTTAGTGAAGCATGAACTTAGCACTATAGCCAATATTTTTCTGGAAGAAAAATATGTTTCCTAATCAAACAGCGAATTACATTTGCTTTGGCAAATATAGATGCAATACTATAGTCTTAGAAAAACTGAAAGTTTTTCATCCTTCATTGAAAATTGATCATTGATAACTGATCATTAAAAGACAAATTCCAATTTATATTACATACAAAAAAGCTGATGTCTATTACACCAGCTTTTTTACTAAAGTGTCCCCATCCTAAGCTTCATATATTCTTTTATGCACCCTACTGTTTTTTCGAATCCTAATTTTCCTGTATCAATACACAAGTCATAGTTTTTCATATCTTCCCATTTATTTCCTGTGTGATAAGTATAATATTCACTTCTGTAGGTATCCCATTTCTTTATATATTTCATTGCTTCTTTTTTCTCTGTACATAAATAGTAAATTTCATGTTCAATACAGAAATCATCAGAAGCATATAGGAAAATTTTAAATACATTTGGCTTGTCTTTCAATACATAATCTGCACAACGCCCTATTACAACATATGATTCTCTCTCTGCAAGTTCACGTAATACTTTTGCCTGATAATTAAACAAGTTATTATCAGAAGCAAAATTATCACTTTCAGGAGGTATTAATTCTCCCTTGTAAACTTTTTTAGATACACGATATAACAAACTATTTTTTATTCTTTCATCTGCATTTTCAAATAGAGCCTCATTAATGCCACTATCTTCTGATGCAAGTCGGAGAAGCTTTTTATCATATAAATCTATACCAAAGTCATCAGCAAGCATTTTACCAATTGTAGTTCCTCCACTACCTGCACGTCTTGTAATTGCAATCACAAATCGTTCCATATAATCCTCTCCCTTATAACTTATATTAATCACCAAGATATGCTTTTCTTACAGCATCATCATGTAGTAAGTCATCTGCACATCCTTCCAAAACTATATTTCCTGTTTCAACTACGTAACCACGATCTGCAATTTGAAGTGCCGCATTTGCATTTTGCTCAACAAGCAGAATTGTAGTATTTTCTTTACGTATGCTTTTAATAATTTCAAATATTTCTTCAACAACTATCGGCGCAAGCCCCATTGATGGTTCATCCAATAATAATAATTTAGGTGAAGCCATAAGTGAACGTCCAATTGCAAGCATTTGCTGCTCTCCGCCTGAAAGTGTTCCTGCTAATTGATTTCTTCTTTCTTTAATACGTGGAAACCATGCAAAAACTTTTTCCATGGATTCATTAATTTGTTTTTTATCTCTTTTTAGATAAGCTCCTAAAAGTAAGTTTTCTTCACAAGTCTGATCTCCAAAAACACGCCTTCCTTCTGGGACCTGACTTATACCTGCAGCCACAATTTTATGCGGTGCAATATTACTTATAATTTTACCATCATAGCTTATAGATCCGCTTTTTACTGGATTTAAACCACTAACTGCCCTAAGAGTTGAAGTTTTTCCTGCTCCATTTGCTCCAATCAAAGTAACTATTTCTCCATCATTTACCTCAATACTTAAATCATGTATTGCATGAATTGCTCCATAGTATACATTAATATTTTCAATTTTAAGCATGCTTATCAGCCCCCCTTCCAAGGTATGCTTCTATTACCTTTGGATTCTTTTGTATTTCTTCTGGTACTCCATTTGCTATAATCTGACCAAATGAAAGAACATAAATATATTCACAAACATTCATAACCAGCTTCATATCATGCTCAATAAGTAATACAGATATTTTAAATTCATCCTTAATCCATCTAATCATATCTGTTAATTCCTTTGTTTCTTGTGGATTCATTCCTGCTGCTGGCTCATCTAATAATAATAACTTAGGCTTTACAGCTAAAGCTCTGGCAATTTCTAACCTTCTCTGCTCTCCATATGGTAAATTTTTTGCAAGCTCGTTAGCTTTATTCTCTAATTTCATAATTTTTAAGAAGTTCATTGCTTCTGCTTTCATGCTTTCTTCTTCTATAATTTGCCCTGGAGTATGAAGAACAGATCCAAGCAAACTTGTTTTAGCTTGACAGTCAAAGCTTGTCATTACATTTTCAAGAACGGTTAATTCTTTAAATAGACGAATATTTTGAAATGTTCTTGAAATTCTTTTTGACGCTATATCATAAGGCTTAATACCATCAATTCTTTCATTATTAAATTCTATCTTTCCATATGTAGGTTTATAAACACCTGTAAGCATGTTAAACAATGTTGTTTTTCCAGCTCCATTAGGTCCAATAAGGCCTACAAGACTTTCCTCTCCAATTTCCATATTCACTTCAGAAACTGCTGTCAATCCTCCGAATTTTATTGTTAGATTTTCTACATTCAATAAAGCCATGCTATGCACCTACCTTTGTTTCTGATTTAGAAGTTTTCTTAGAAAATAATTTTTTTATCCATTTAACTATACCTTTTACTGTTATTTCTTTAGAGCCTAAGATTCCATCTGGCCTAAAGATCATCATTAAAACAAGTAAAAATGCATATATTAACATACGATTTTCCTTTAATGCATCACCTAAACCACGTAATGATTCTGGCAAAAATATTAATATAGATGTTCCAATTACTGTTCCTGATAGGCTTCCCATTCCTCCAAGTACAACATAAGTAATTAATTCAAATGATTTTGAGAAATTAAATGTTACTGGATCAATAAATGTATTAAAATGGGCATACAATCCTCCTGCAAGCCCAGCCATGCCACTTCCGATTATAAAAGCGATCATTTTATATTTTGTAGTGTTTATTCCCATTGCTTCAGCAGAAATTTCATCTTCACGGACTGACATTATAGCCCTTCCCTTAGATGAATGCAGTAAATTTTTAAGAAATGCAAAGCATCCACATACACACAAGAAAATAATTAAGAGACTTGACTTTGTAGGTATGCTTGTCATTCCTCTAGCACCGCCTACATAATCGATGTTTTGAATAATAACTTTAACAATTTCACCAAATCCTAATGTACATATTGCTAAATAGTCACCTTTTAATCTTAAGATTGGATAACCTATTGCTGCGGCTAAAATACATGCTACTATAGTTCCTACAATTAATGATACTGCAAAAGGCATATTAAAATTTTGAGTCATTATTGCAGAACCATATGCACCAATTGACATAAAAGCTGCATGTCCCATAGTAAGCTGACCAGTAAACCCTAGTATTAAATTAAGTCCAAATGCCGCTATCATAAATATACCAACCTGCTTTATAATTCTTAGGGTATAGTTATCCATAATACCCATTTGAATCATCATCAATGCTATCCAGTATATAATCAATATAACTCCGAGAGTAACAGCATTATTAATGTAGGTCTTTTTTATACTTTTTTTAAAATTCATTTTTTCTGCATTAATATCCATAAATCTTTTCACCTACACTTTCTCTCTTGCATTCTTTCCAAATAAGCCATCTGGCTTTACTAAAAGAATAATTATAAGTATTGAAAATGCTATTGCATCTGATAAACCTGAACTAATATAAACCTTTGATAAAGTTTCAATTAGTCCCATAATAATTCCACCAACCATTGCTCCTGGAATTATTCCAATTCCACCAAGAACAGCTGCTACAAATGATTTTAAACCTGGCATAACCCCCATTGCTGGTGTTAGTTTTGGATATAACATACCAACTAATACTCCGGCAGTTCCTGCGAGTAACGATCCCAATGCAAAAGTTAATGAAATAACTCTATTTGTATTAATTCCCATTAATGCTGCTGCATCCATATCAAAAGAAGTAGCTCTCATAGCTCTCCCAACACTTGTCTTCTTAATAATAAATTGTAATATAATACAAAGTAATAATGTTGTAAGAACAGCAATAATTTGATAATTGCTTATGATGATACTTCCTAATTTATATGATGTTAAAGGTAATATTTCAGGAAATGATTTTGTATTTGGTCCTGCGAGGACATTTGTTTTAATTAAATTTTGTAACAATAATTCCACACCCATTGTAGTAATAAATAATGTAACTTTTGGTGAATTACGCAATGGTTTGTATGCAACTCTTTCTATGAGCATTCCTAATGCTGCACATGCTACCATAGCAAAAACTAATGTTCCTGAAAAACCAAATCTGCATACTGAAACAGCAAAGTATCCTGCGTATGCTCCAAACATATAAATATCACAATGTGCAAAGTTAATTAATTTTATAATTCCATATACCATGGTATATCCTATTGCTATGAGTGCATAAACACTCCCCTGACAAATACCATTCACGATTTGCTGCACCAAAGTATTCATCTTTTTTCGCCTCCCTATAATCTGTACTATAAGCTATATAAAATGCTTGCATTATTTTATACAATTTGCTGCAAACATTTTATATAATTTCCCCTAATCTTCCCTATTTAGGTTCAATTTCTTTTACAAATTCGAATTGTCCATTTTTAACTTGATTTATTACAACACTCTTAATAGGATCTCTATTTTCATCAAATTTATAGTGTGTAGTTCCACAATCTTCATCTAGTTTATTTAATGCATCTTTAATTGCATCTGAGTCTGTACTTCCTGCATTTTTAATTGCTGCTGAAATAATGTATACTGAGTCATAAGCCAATACTGAGAATGCACCTGGATCTTGTCCAAATTTATTTTTATAAGTCTCTGCAAACTTAGCTAATTTTTCAGATTTAATCGATACGTGATCTGTAAAATATGCACCTTCAACTGCATCTCCTCCAACTTCTATAAGTCCTGGATCTGACCATGAATCACTACCTAATAATTGAACTTCCAAACCAATTTCCTTTATTTGTTTTGCAATTAATCCTACAACATCATAATCATCAGGTATATATAGTACTTTTACACCTTTATTTTTTATTTCTGTTAAGTAAGATTTGAAATCACTTTCTCCAGTATTATATTTTCCTTCATATGCAATTTCTCCACCTAAACTTGTAATTGTTTCTTTAAATGTATCTGAAATTCCAACACAATAGTCTTTTCCAACATCATATAAAACTGCAACTTTTTTTGCATCTAAATCGTTATATGCATACTCTGCTGCTATCTTCCCTTGGAATGGATCTATAAAGCACGCACGGAATACATATTCTCCACCTTCACTTGTAACCTTAGCATTTGTAGAACCAATAGAAAGCATAACTTTTTTATTTTGAGCTGCAATTGGGGCCATTGCGATTGAACAACTACTCGCATATGTTCCGAGTACTGCATCAACTTTATCCTGTTCTATTAATTTTGTAATAGCATTTGGTGCAGTAGCTGGTTTATTTTCATCATCTTCAATAGTAGCTTTAATTTTTTTTCCATTAATTCCACCAGCATTATTAATTTCTTCAATTGCTAGCTCTGCACCATTCTTCATTGCACTACCAAGATTAGGAACACTACCTGTTAAAGGAAGTACAAAGCCTAAATTGATAGTATCAGACTCTTTACCGGATGAGCTACTGCCCCCACTTTTAGTTTCACTACATCCTGTAAATGACAGCATACACATTGAGGCTACAGTAACTATAGCAGCTATTTTTCTTAACACTTTTTTCATAAAAATCCCCTTCTTTCAATGTAATAAAATTTTTTATTTTCATTCGCTAAATAAATGTATTTCTATATAAAAACAAACAAAGACATTAATATAATTTATACATAACGCCTTTGTTTGTAATTATTTTATATATATATTGATTTTTTTGTAATTATTTATTTAAAAAATAGCGAAGCTTAATCTTTTAAATAAGCTCCGCTGCTTTATTATTTATCTTTTTTTCATTATACTACCTGTTAATTATATATTTCAACTTGCAATTGAATAATATTCTTTGTGCAATTGCACATTTTCTTTATTATATTAATTTTTTAACATAATATCACATATAACTTCAACTTATTTTTTAAATTAATTATGTCCAACTATAATTTTATATGTTTTTAAGAGTATCTCTATTTTATATTTGTCTTGCCACTTCTACAGCCTCTGCAATACAATTTAAAGCCCTACGAGCTCTAACTGCATCTCCAATAGTATAATATTTTATATTGTTTTTATCACAATAATCTGATATTTCATTGAATTTACGAGATTTTGCTCCAATAGATACAACTACTGAGTCACATTCAATTTCTTCTATACTTCCTTTATTATCTATAACAACTGAGCTTTCTTTTATTTCAATACATTTAGCATTCGTAATAGTATTGATTGACTCAGCAAATAAATTTTCCATAACACAAATTTTACGAAGTTGTCCTAAGTCTTTTGCAACTTGGTCAAGCATTTCAATTACAGTTATCTTATCTGCCTTACCTGAAATATATTCTGCAACCTCTAAGCCAACAAGTCCTCCTCCTATTATTACAACTTTTCCTGAAATATTAACTTTTCCTGAAAGTACATCATGTGAATTAGTTACATTTTCTAAATCAGCTCCTGATACTTTTAAATTAATTGGTTCAGATCCAACTGCTACTATTACTACATCTGGATTTATTTCTTCAATAACCTTAGGGGTAACTACTGTTGAAAGCCTTATTTCTATTCCTTTTCGTTTAGCCATTTCTCCCATAGAAATTGCGGCTTCTTTCATTTCTCCCTTTCTAGGAGCTGCACCTGCAAGAACAAACTGTCCTCCAAGTGAATCAGAAGCTTCACAAACTATTGGATTATGTCCTATATCCTTTAAATTTATTGCAGCTTCTAACCCAGACACTCCACCACCTATTACTAATACTTTTTTAGGTGAATCTGTCTTTAATAAACCATATTCCGCTTCTCTTCCCAGTGCAGGATTTCTCATACATGTTATAAATGGAACCTCTGGAGATGCATATCCATCATAACAGCCTTGATTGCAACCTACACATCTTATAATATCTTCTATTTTTCCATTCATAGCTTTATTGCAGAACTCAGGATCTGCTAATTGAGCCCTTCCAATTACAACCATATCTGCTTTACCACTTCTTATAATTTCATCAGCTTGTTCAGGGGCATTTATTCTTCCTACTGCAACTGTAATCATTCCAGTTTCTTTTTTAATTCTAGCTGCGTTTTCTACATTAAATCCTCTTGGCAAATCTACTGGTGGCACTTCATATTTTATCGCAGCACTTGAGAAATTTCCTCTAGACACATCTAATACATCTACGCCTGCCTTTTTAGCTGATTTACAAAATTCAATAACTTCTTCAATTGTAAGTCCATCTTCTAAACAATCATCATGAGCATCGATACGCATAAATAAAGGCATATCTTCTGGAATATTATTACGGATTGATTCTATACATTCAATCAGGAATCTCCCACGATTCTCTAAGGTTCCTCCATATTCATCTGTCCTTTTATTAAAGGCTCCACTTAAGAAAGAATGCGGTGTATAATTATGTCCCGCATGAAATTCTATAGCATCATAACCAGCTTGCACAGCACGTTTAGCTGCTTTTCCAAATGCAGCAATACATTCTTTAATAACCTCTATACTTGCATCTGGTATCACATAGTCATCTCCAACCTTAAATTCGCTTGGAAGTACTACATTAACATCTGTATCACCACTAAACATTACAGCTGATCCACCTAACCAAAGCTGTACACCTGCTTTAGCCCCTGCCTCATGAATTGCATCAGCTAATTTCTTTAATCCTGGAATGTACTTATCATCTGAAATCGCTAAAAAATTCTTAGGTGAAGCTTTTTCATAAACTGAACATACTTCAGTAAAATTAATACCATTTCCTCCACGTGCTCTAGCCACATGATAATTTATTAATTGGTCAGTAACATATTTACTACCATTTAACATCTTAGTTCCCATAGCTGGAAACTCCACTCTATTTCTTATTTCCATCCCTCTTATTTTTATAGGACTAAAAAGATTGTTATAATACATAAAAAGACCTCCTCTATATTTAATAGTTAACGATTTCATTGACTTTATTATCAACTAAAACCTATGAATAAAATTTCATACTGTTTATAAGCAAATTATAAAGCATTTTAAATTTTAAAACAATATGTTTTAAACATTTTGTTTTATTTATAACAAATTAAAAAGTCATCTAATTAATTCTATTAGATGACTTCTATAATTTATCTATTTCCTTTTAATATTTTTAATATGTATTTTATGTAATTTATTCTTCCATCTTTATTTTTTAAAAATTCTTCATTAAATACTTGAATATTTTTATCACTTGTAGGATATAAAACTGATGATAAAACAATCATTCTATGATATTTAAAATCTTCTTCTGAGCTATCCAAAACCTTTATTAAAATTTTATCAAGCTTCTCATTCATACTAGCTGTTATATTTATAATTTGATTAGACATTTCATCCTTAACTTCAGCATTTACTGCTTCTTTATGCATTACAATAACTCCTGGGTATCTTAATGAATATTCCATTATTTCATTAAGACATAAAACTACCTTTTCTTCATCATTTAGTTCATCATTATCTAATGGTAAATAAGCAGCTATTGTATTTTCTATATAAAATCTCTGAACAGTTCTTATCATTTCATCTTTGCTTCCAAAGTAATAATTTATTGCCCCTACATTTACATTAGCTTCTTTTGCAATAGTTCTTATGGGCACATTAGTAGATCCATTTTTACCAAAAAGGTAAAGTGATCTATCTAAAATTTTTTCTTCAACACTCTTTAGTTCTCTCACATTTTCACCCCAGTTAATTAAATACTAAATATAATAAATTACTATATTTAGTATAAACTACTTTTTCATAATTTTACAATAAGTTAATTATGAAAATTAGTTTTGATTAATTTAATTATGCATTCTTACTATTAACTTTATCTAATAACCAAATTGAAATATCGTTCATTACTTCCTCTTTATTATCTTCATTCAATATTTCATGGCGTTTATCTTTATAAAGTTTATATTTAACATCCTTAATTCCATTATTCTTTAGTTTTTCATATAAATTCATTATTCCTTTCCCAAAGAATCCAACAGGGTCCATATCTCCAGCTAATATATATATTGGCAATTCATTCGGTATGGATATAAAATTTTTCTCATTATGAATTTCCTTAAGTCCTCTTAAAAGATCATAATAAAATGAGGAAGAGCACACAAATCCGCAATGTTCATTAGCAATATATTTATCTACTTCGCTATCTACACTGCATAACCAGTCATAAGGAGTTCTATTGGGTTTAAATTTTTTATTAAAATTTCCAAAAGATAATTTATCCATAACTTTACTAGTATGTTTTCTTCCAAAAAGCTTAATTTCTAATCTAGATATTAATATTCCAAATGGTGTTAATTTAGTTGGTTCTCCATTACTTCCTGATAGTATTAATCCATCTATGTCTTTTCCATGT
Organism: Clostridium neonatale; assembly: GCF_900465025.1. Taxonomy (NCBI): domain Bacteria; kingdom Bacillati; phylum Bacillota; class Clostridia; order Eubacteriales; family Clostridiaceae; genus Clostridium; species Clostridium neonatale. Next base: position 1,107,451 of record NZ_UICR01000001.1, on the reverse strand, counting down.
AATTCTACAAATCTTTGACTAACAAATGATCCCATGCTATGTCCAAATAAATAAATTGGTAACCCTTTATTCTCTTGTTTAGCATTAGAAATTAATTCATATAAATCTCTAACTAACCAATCAAATCCTTCATTATCAGCTATATATCCTAAATCTTCTTTTGTCCTTGCAGTTAATCCATGTCCTCTATGATCATGACCATATACAATAAAACCTTTATCATTTAAATATTCTGCAAATTCATCATATCTTAGTACATTTTCTGTCATTCCATGAGATATTTGTACTATTCCTATTTTTTCATCTTTAGGAATCCATTTGTATACATTTAATTCAATACCATCACTATCCTTAAATTTAAAGTTTTCTCTCATATTTTCACCTCATATATTAAATATATCTTCATCCTGTCGAATTATGTTTGATTATATCAAATCCAACTTAATTGTACTAGCAAAATTCTCTTTGTTGCTATTTATTAAGAAGCATAGTAAATCGTATTATATTTTATTCCAAATATATGTCATGAACTTTTTTTGCTGATTAATATCAATCATTTTAATATCTTTTACTAAATAAGCCTGCTCCTTCTATAATTTTTTGTTCCATAAACAAATTCGCAATTTCTTTATTATAATCTATTAAATTTTGCGCTTGCCTTATTTTTTTAATATAGTTCTTATTATCTGAAAACATATAAATCATATATGACCACAACTCTTTCATTTTAAATAAAGCACCTGTTTCTTGTGGAAATAATTCTATATATTCATTCAAAATATAATCATGAAACTTTTTTAAAGTTTTTTTATCTATATTGATATTATTCTCAATTTCATTTATTAATCCTGGATTCGCTAATATTCCTCTTCCAATCATAATTGTATTTACACTCGGAAAAGTTTCTATTAATTTGTTATGATTTTCTACGGTAAAAATATCACCATTATAACATACTTTATTTGTGCTTAAAGATAATGCATCTTTAAATACTTCTAAGTTAGGTTTGTTTCCATAAAAATCTTCTCGTGTTCTAGGATGAATAATTAATTCTTCCAAAGGATATTTATTATATATTTTTATAAGTTCATAAAACTCTTCTGGTCTATCTTTTCCTATTCTCGTTTTTATAGAAATCTTCATATTATCTATTTTAAATATTTCATCTAAAAATTTATCTAATTCATCCCTGTTTGCTAGAAATCCTGCGCCTCTCCCCTTCCCAACCACTGTTCCAGAAGGGCATCCTAAATTCAAATTAATTTCATTATAACCTAACTGCTTTAATTTATTTGCAGTTATAATAAAACCTTCTGCATCATTAGTTAGTATTTGAGGAACTATATTTAATCCTTTATTATTTTCAGGTTGAACATCTATTAGTTCTTTAGTTTTTAAACTTTTGCTTTCGTTTGGAATAATGAAAGGCGTAAAATATTTATCAAAACTAGGAAAGAATTTTGCATATGAATTTCTATATATGTATCCTGTGATTCCTTCCATTGGTGCTAAATAATATTTCATTTACTGGCTCCTTAAAATTTATATAATATTTACTTTTATTATAATATCATTACTTGAAATTATCTTCTACTTAAATGTTAGCTGAGTTTCCTTGGCATATACTGCTTGGTGAGGTACAAACTTAACATTCTATCCCATATTAATCTACTAATAAATATGTTTCCTTAACCAGAGAACCAAAATCTGCGATTTGGTGTGAAGCGCTTATACCTACGAATGTATATGAGTAGGTATTTCCTCTAAAAGAATTCCTTCTAACCCTCATAAAATAAGAAAAGATCCGTATTGCAGCATAGCCGCTCTTTTTATGGGTGCATATTCTTATATTCTTAAGAATATATCTTCTAAAATTCTTAAGTTCTTAAGATCTAAAATTCTTAAATTCTTATATTCCAAAGAACTCATTTTGCTAACTTAATATTTTCTCAGTAATTTTTTTAGAAAAAACTATTCATAGTACTTGTTAATTTTTTAAAATAATTTGAAATTTAAATAAATTTCGTTATTATGGATAATCTAATATAGTAATACTTTTCAAGGAGGATACAAATTATGAGCGATAAAAATATTCAGTCTAATGTAGATGTTACTTTTTCAGATCCTGCATCACCAAAATATAGCAAAAATATAAAGAATAAGGCACATGAAAAAAGTCCTTATGGAGAAGCTGAACCTTCTACAGGTACTACTTATAAATAAAATATTTAAAGGAGATAATATATATGTCTAATATAACTGGTATTGTTAAATGGTATAATAAAGAAAAGGGCTATGGATTTATTTCATGCAATGATGGAAAAGATGTTTTTGCACATCACTCACAAATTAAAGAAAAAGGACCTGAAAAAGATTTACATGAAGGAGAAAATGTAAGCTTAGATATACAAGATGGTCAGCGTGGTCCAATGGCTATAAATATACAAAAATTATAGCTTTATAAAAGAATCGTTTAAACATAATACTTAATTAATTTTATTAATTAAAATAAAATAACTTCAGCCCAATATTATTAGGCCTGAAGTTATTCAATTATATAGTACAAACAAAATATTTACTATTTTTAAATTCAATTTTCAATATATTCTAATTTTCATAATTGATGTCTAGAGTATCCCTATAATTGAATATTTTTATTTCTTTCGCATCTAAATATTCTTTATTCATATCTATTGCATTTATTCTATTATTATAATATGTATTATAATAATAAATTCCTTTCTGCTGACACATGCATGAAGTATAAAGAGTTATATCATTTTTCCCTTTTTGGGTCCTTACGGCACCATTTACCATAGCTACATTATTCAATATATGAAAAAACTCAATTATTCCACGTTCTAAATCACTAACTGTATTAATTCTAGATTTAAAAAATGCTGTTCTCACAAATCTAGATACCGTAGAAAAATCCCCAGGTATCCCCATAGAGCCCAAACCTTGCCCTAAAGGAGTTAATTCTTGATTATTCCATACTGTATTTTCTGGCTGAAGTGAACTAATGCCCATATACTGTCTTAAATTAGTTATATGCCAGTCAAATGTTGGAGAATTAGTTAAAACTCCAACTTTATTTTCGTAAACACTCAATTTCTCTTTTGTTTTTTCTATTACTATAGAATTTCCATCTTTATCTGATACCATCCAATGGAGAGTTGGTAATGGAGTAAATTCATTAAATGGCTTTTTAACTATATTTACATTTTTAATTTCTTTTCTAACCTCATCTACAGTTTCAAAATTAGATAATATCCAAAGTATTAAATCATATGGTGCTAAATTTATTTTATTAGGGATTACTTTATCCTCATAATAAGCATATCCAGGAAAGTTTAATCCTGCACAAGCTAATCCTTTTTCATTTAATCCATCTGCAAATGCTGGATACCCTTCAAATAAAGTTCCCATGCCTATTATTGCATATTTAGTTTTTTTCATTTCACCTGTTACATTATCTTTATAAGCAAATTTTCTAGGTACTAAATGTATCGATTGATTAAATGAATATTCTATATCCATATTCCTGCCAAATAGGTTATATCCATCTTTTGTTTCTAATGCTAATGCTGTACACATACTACTTTCCTCCGAATAATTTATATATTTATTATTTTAATCTAATAAAATAAAATTTATTCATCTATAAATTCTTAGCAACATCATATATCTTTTTCTTTAATCCAATTAATTCATTTCTTATAAAATTTAAATCTCCGCTGACTAATTTCTTATTTCTTACAACAATTTTACCATCCACTAGCACAGTATCAACATTTGCTGGATTAGCAGAATATACTATAGATGCATAGTAATCATATATTGGCTGCATATTTACTGATTGAGTTTCTATTAATACTAAATCAGCTTTTTTCCCTTTTTCTATTGAACCAATCTTTTTATCTAATCCAAGGACTTTCGCCCCACCCATTGTTGCCATTTCAACTAACTCTACTGATGGAAGCACTGACCTATCATTTGAAAATAATTTATGTATCTTTCCAACTAAATTCATTTGAGTAATTATATCTATTGTATTTCCACTCATAGGGCCATCACTTCCAAGTCCTATATTTATCCCTTCTTCTCTCATTTTTAAAATAGGAGCTACCCCTTTTGCACCCTTTGCATTTGCGCCAATATTATGAGATACTTTAACTCCTCTCTCTTTTAAAATATTTATATCTTCATCATTAACTAATACACTGTGGGCTGCTATAAAATTTTCATCTAATATTCCTAATTTATCGAGATATTGAACTGGTGTTAAATTATATTCTTTTACATACTTATCATACTCATAATCCATTTCAGCTACATGCATAGTTAATGGTACATTATATTTTTTGCTTAATTCATAAGCTTTTTTTAATGATTCATCATCATTAGTATATGGAGCATGTGGCGCAATGCCTGGTATTATTAAAGAATCATCTATCCATTTTTCTATAAATTCTTTTGAATACTCTAGTCCACCAAAAGGCTCTTTTGAATCTGGGGCAGGAAAATTTATAACTGATTCACATAATACTCCCCTAATGTTTAATTCCTTTGATGCCTTTGCAACTTCATCTTCAAAGTAATACATATCGCAAAATGTAGTTACTCCCCCTAACAGCATTTCACATATTGCATATTTTGCACCTATATACACTAATTCTTTATTAACTAGCTTTTGCTCTAATGGAAATAAATATCTTTTTAATCTATCTTTATAATCATCAGCTAAGCTTCTAAATGGAATCATAGATGCATGAGTATGACAATTAACCATTCCTGGAATAAGTATTCCTTCATCACCATCTATAACTTCAGCTTCTTTATATTTTTCTCTTATTTCATTATTTCCTACTTCTAATATTTTGTCATCTCCTATTACTACAACACCATTTTCTATAATATCTCTATTTTCATTCATAGTTAGTATTGTTACATTTTCTACTGCTTTTATATTTTTCATATAATAAAATCCTTTCTTTAATTTATACCACCTAATATCTTTAAAGCGCTACTTCACAATTAAAACTAAAATTGCAACTAAGTTTCTTAAATAATTATACTAGCTGTTATCTTTATTTGTTCATTTATAATTCAAGCCATTATATTTAATTCTATATAATTATTATTAATTAATCTAATAATACCGTTTTTAAAATTAAATAAAAGGTGCCTGCATCGCTTTCTGCAAACACCCTTTATTTATCTTTGTATTATTTAGACAGTAAAACTATATTATTTCCTTTAAATTAGTTCATTATTCTATTCCAAGTATCTAACCAAGTACTCATTTGCGAATTAATGTATTCAAAGTTTAGTACTTTTGCATTATCAACAACTGATCCATAAGTTAAATTTTTAGCTTCTTCATCAGTTAATTCTACTTTTGTATTTACTGGTGATTCACTTAAAGCTTTAGCTGCCCTTGCTTGAACTTCTTCACTTAATGCATAATTTATAAATTCATATGCTAAATCTTTATTTTTTGAATTCTTGTTTATATTTATAGTATTAAAGTTTAAGTATGTTCCGCTTTCTGGTACTACATATTTTACTTCAGGTTTTGCTTTAGCAATTGTTTCATAAGCAAAATTTGCTGATACAGCTGCTACTATTTCACCACTTGAGAACATGTTTGCAAGGTCTGATGATTTGCTATATGTTTTAACTACGTTTGGCTTTAACGCTTCTAACTCTTTAAATGCAGCTGCTCCATTATCACTTTCTAAATCTACTCCAGCTTTTTCTGATGCCATGGCAACAATTGCAGGACCATTAGTTGTTGTTATATCTGGTATTGCAATCTTACCTGCAAGTTCTGGTTTCCATAAATCCTCAAATGAATTAATTTCTACTCCTGCTGAAGGATCAACAACAATTCCTATACTATTTAATGTATAAGCAGGACCAAATCCTCTTTCTACAGTTGTTTGTGCTTTTTCATTTAAAAGCTCTGCATTAGAAACCTTTGAGTAATCTATTTCTTCAAATAATCCTGCTTCTATTCCTTGTTCAGCAAATGATTCTGCAAGGTATATTAAATCTACATTTGAGTTTGGATTGTTTTGAAGCTTAGTTAATCTTTCTGAGTTGTTTCCTATTTCTAAAACTACATCCACTCCATACTTTTCTTCAAAAGGCTTAAATACATTTTCATTTAATAAGTCTTCACTTAATCCCCATGTTGATATAACAAGTTTCTTTCCAGATTCATTTGATGATGCGTTGCCACATCCTACTAATGTTGTTAAAGTTAATGTTCCTAATAATATTGCTGCTAAACTCTTCTTTATCATTTGTAATTCCTCCATTATATAGACTTATTATACTAATACTATTTTATTACTTGGTAATTCTAATGTTATTTTGTCCCCTTTATCATAAACAGCTGTGTTTTCACCATTAACTATGATATTTCCAATTGAAGTTTCAACTTCATACTGATAAGACTTTCCAAGGAATGTTCTTATTAATATAGTTCCTTCAATAGTGTTTTCTTTTTTAGAATCAACTATCTTAATATCATCGGGTCTTATTGTACCTTTTACTTTTTCTTTTGTATTGCCTTTATTTACATTAAATATTACTCCAGATTCATCTTTATAAACATTATCTGAAATCCTGCTTAAGTTTATGAAATTTTCAAACCCTACAAACCTTGCTACAAATTCTGTACTTGGATTTGAATATATATTTTCCGGTGTATCAAATTGCTCTATTACACCTTTGTTAAGTACTGCGACTCTATCTGATATTGAAAAACATTCTTCCTGATCATGAGTTACAAATAAAGTTGTTATTCCAAGCTTTTGTTGAAGTTTTCTTATTTCAACTCTCATTTTTAATCTTAATTTTGCATCTAAATTACTTAAAGGCTCATCTAAAAGTAATAAACTTGGTTCTATAACTAAGGCCCTTGCTATAGCAACTCTTTGTCTTTGTCCTCCTGATAATTCCTTCGGATATCTTTTAGCTAAGTGACTCATATCAACTACTTCAAGCATTTCAGAAACCTTTTTATTTATTTCATCTTTACTCATCTTCTTCATCTTTAATCCAAATGCCACATTTTCTTCAACTGTTAAGTGTGGAAATAATGCATAGCTTTGAAATACCAATCCAAAGTTTCTTTTATGTACAGGCATCTTTGTATAGTCTTCATTATCTAACATGAATTTACCACCAGTTGGCTCTATGAATCCTGCTACGACTCTTAAAGTTGTTGTTTTTCCGCATCCACTTGGTCCTAAAAGCGAAACAAGTTCTCCCTTTTTTATTTTTAAATTCAGGTTTTCAAGTATATTATTTTTGCCATCATATGATACATCTATATTTTCTAACTTAATTAAATCCATTTTCATCCTCCGTAATTTTAGCTTATTTTTATGCTACAAATTTACCTAGACCTAAAGTCTTTTCTGCTACAAACATAACTCCAATAGTTATTATCATTAATAATACTGATAACGCTGAAACTGTTGGGTCATAATTATATTCCACATAATTCATCATTGTTATTGGCAGTGTGCTAACTCCAGGTCCTGTCAAAAACATTGATACTGGTACATTATTAAATGAGTTAATAAAAGCTAACATAAATGATGCAATTATTCCTGATGTTATATTAGGAATTACTACTTTAAAGAATGACTGAACCTTAGTACATCCAAGGCTTACAGCTGCTTCTTCAATAGAGTAGTCTACTCCTTCTAAACTAGAACCTACAACCCTTATAATATAAGGCACTATTACTAATGTATGACCTATAAATAAACTAAGATATATTGGTAATCCTAGCTTTACAATAAGAAATTGGAATAAGGAAAAACCTACAACTATTCCTGGAACTATAAGTGGTGAAAAGAAAAAACTTTTTAAAGCACTTTTTCCTTTGAAGCTTCCCCTGCTTAAACCATAAGCTGCAGGAACACCTATAATAAGCGCTATTAATGTTGATATACCTGATATAGTAAAACTAATGCCCATACTGCTCATAAAACTATCTGAATTAAATACATTTAAAAACCACTTTATTGAAAAACCTTTAGGTGGAAATGCTATGTAATTTTCTGTTCCTATACTTGTCATAGCTATTATAACTAGTGGAGCAAATAAGAAAATATATACTAATACAACGAAAATACTTAATAATTTCCCTTTTTTCATATTATGAAACACCTCTCTTATCCATTTTTGATGCTAAGAAATTAATTCCTTTAATAACTATAAGAGTTGTAACTATCATTATAGTTGCTACTACTGCTGCTCCTTGCCAGTCACCAAGAGTCATTGTCTTTTGATATATAAGAGTTGCTAAAACAGTATTTTTATTTCCTCCTAATAATTGTGGCGTAGTATATGCAGTTAAAGAACCTGTAAATACTAAAACTTTTCCAACAATTAATCCTGGTAAACTTAATGGAAATACTACTTTAAAGAAAGCTGTAACTTTATTTGCACCTAAACTTTCAGCTGCTTCTAATAAATCTTTTTCTATATTTTCCATAACACCTATTAGTGAAATAATCATTAGTGGTAAGAATATATATACTGTACCAATTATTATTGCGCCTTCAGTATATAACAAAGATAATGGTTCATTAATTAAATTTAGCTTTAATAATATGTTATTTATAACTCCATTTTTTCCAAGTATACTCATCCATGCAAATGATCTAACAACTGAGTTTGTTAATATTGGGAAAACAGTTAAAGCTATAAATAAACCTCTAAACTTTTGAGATGTTCTTGATATGTAATATGAAACTGGTACTCCTATAATCATACATATGATTGAAGATACTAATGATATTTTTAAAGTTCTATAAAATATATTCATCATATATTCATCTTTAAAGAAATCTGTATATAATTTCAATGAAAAACCGCTATCATCATTAAAAGTTGGAATTATTGTTCCAAGAAGTGGCGTTATCATGAAGTATAAAATCAATATTAAACATGGTATAAACAGAAAATAAATCCATTTCTTCTTCATTTGTTAAATCTCCTCTTTAAAATAATATTACGAACATTAATTTTATTTTACAAGTTAAAATACGTGTTTATTTTAAACTTTTCAAGTAATGCCTGTCAATATTTTTTGTAGATTTCTATCATATTTAAAAATTTTAATTTAATTTAGTTTTATTTAATATAAAAACATTTAAATAATTTTACCCTTAAATATAATTATTTTGTCAAAATTGAGCAGTATATATAATTAAATCATTATTTTTATAAAGATTCGCTAGAAAGGTTTTTAATATAAAAAAATCGCCAAGGCGACTTCCTAACTTTTTCCTCTCAAAGAAATAAATACATTAACAGTCAATAACTTTAATTAAAGTTATTATGAGCCGTCGATTTTTTTAGCGCATTCTGGATTTTCTGAACTTGCCGAAGAAAAGTCCAGGCGCATATATTTTATTCTTTAGGAAACTTTTCTTTTATCTTCTTCTAAATTACAAATTAAGTTATCCACATATTAAAAGATAATATAATTTCCTAAAGAATAAAAATAGACTATGTTTTAGTCTATTTACTAAAACATAGTCTCATAAATAAAATTCATATTATATTTATAGTTGTCCTACTATTTTTAAAATTTTTTTTACATTCTTTTCGCCATTTTTTATTCCCATATTAATAATTATTGATGAAATTGTACACACAATCATAATAATTATTCCTATAACTCCAAAAGCAAATTGTAATGTAGTTCCTTGAATTCCCCAACAAGCTATAACTAAACCTATAGTTGAAAATCCCATAAAGTTTCTAAGCCACTTTTTTAAATTTTTCAATACCTTAACTTGCTTATCAGCTTCATCTATTAACAATTTCTTCTTTTCATTTAACATATTATAGCCTCCAGCTCTGGATATATCTCTAAATTAGTATTGTAATCCAGGGTTAAAGAATCCTACAAGTACTCCTATAAATGCTATTACTACAAGAATAAGCATAACTTTTGTAGGTGACATTTTCTTTTTGCTCATTAAGAACCAGCAAAATATTACTGTTAATAGTGGCAATAATTTAGGGAAAATACCATCACATACATTTTGAAGATCAATAATTATCCCGCCTTCAGAATTAAACATTTTAAATGAGGTTGTTACACTTATCCATGATGCAGCAACTGCTCCTATAACTATTGTTCCAAGCATAATAACTGATTCACGTATAGCATTTGCTTTTTCACCAACTATAATCTCAACTGCTTTTCCACCTAATTCATATCCTTTGTAATAAAGAAATCTCATCCCTAAAGTAATAACTAAATTCCATACAACAATATAAAATATTGCACCTAATGGTGATCCATTTGTTGATAGACCTAAAGCTATACCTAATAATATTGGAATTAATGTACCTACAACAAGAGAATCTCCTATTCCTGCTACTGGTCCCATAAGTCCTGCTCTAATACCATTAATCATTTCTCCATCTATATTATCATCACCATTAGCTCTCGCCTCTTCAAGACCTGCTGTAATACCAACTACAACTGTACCTAATTGCGGCTCAGTATTAAAAAATGCTGTATATGTTTCAAGTGCTTCTTTTTGTTCTTCCTTTGTATCATATAAGTCCTCAATTATTGGAAGCATTGAACATAAATATCCGAATGTCTGCATATGCTCTTGAGAGAAACAAGTTAAATGTCCATAATACCAATTTCTAAAAGATTTCTTTAATGCCTGTTTAGATATTTTTTTATTACTTTCAGCCATTTTATATCTCCTCCTCATCATCATATACTGCATTTCCTCCACCGGAGGCTACTGGCTTTGCAATTTGAATCATCTTAATTTTATAATTAATTACAGCAAAGAAACCTCCTACTATTGCAGATCCAATTAAATTTACTCCCATAAATGCTGCTAAAATGAATCCAAATAAAAATGTAAGCATATCTGTTGCTTTATTTACAACTTGCTTTAATAATATTGCTATACCAACTGCTGGAAGCAAACTTCCTACAGTAAATAAAGTTTTCATAGCTAGTCCATCCATAGGCAATGTTGTTTTTATTATATCAACCATATTAGCACCCATCTTAGTGATAATTAATGTTGGGATAAAGCTAAAAAGTATGTGTGAAACCCAAGGTAATATCATATCTACAGCATAAAGTTTCTTGAAATCACCTTTTTCAACTGCTTTCCAGCCTATATGCTGCCATACTAAGTTCATAGTAGCAGTTCCATAAAAAAGTACTGTTCCAAGTGTTCCAACTGCTGCTCCTAAAGCTGCTGCCATTTGAGCAGCTTCAACTGTTGAAGGATCAATTCCAAGTCCTTTTATTGCTGCTATTGATAATGGAATTCCTATATAACTTATTGCACGAACATCAGCTGATACTGTTCCACCTGGTGTTACTAATGCTATATATATAACCTGAATAGCTGCACCAACCATAATACCTGTTGAAACATCACCAACTATTAATCCAACTATTAATCCTGCAACTAATGGTCTTCCTAAAGTATAGTTTCCTATTGCTGTACCTCCCATACCTGGCATACTTGCTAGACATGCAAGTAATCCAAATAATATTGCCTGAATCCAAGTAATTGTCATTTACACCATCCCCCTTTATTATTTAAATCCAAATTGACCTCTAAATTTTTTCCAATTTCCAATTGCTTCTTCTTTTAATAATGCAAATTCAACATTATAACCAGCATTCATAATCTTTTCTAAAGCTTCTGCTTCTTCTTGTGTAATTGATTGATTATTACCAAGTTTTATTGAACCTGGTCTATCATTACATGGACCTATAATAACTTCTTTAATTCCTGGTTCAAATTTATCATCTACTAAAATTTGAGCCATAGAAATTGGATCTTTTGTTATTAAAAAATAACGGCTTTTACTTTCCATTACCTTTTGGGATTTTTCTTTCCATTCTTCATGCGTCCATACAAAAGTCTTTTTCCCACTCGCACTTTTGTATGCTGCTTTTAATACAGGTGTATGTGCAGCTTTATCATTTACAGCTATTAGTCCATCACAAGGATATTCTAATGCCCAGCGTGTGCATGTTTGACCATGAATCATTCTATCATCTACTCTAATAAATGAAATTGACATAATTTATTCCCCCTTAAATATCATCATCATTTCCATCTGAATCTAATTCAAATTCTTTTATAGATTCTTTTGACTCTTCGATTAGTACTTGTTTAAATTCATCTTGTTTTAGAACATCTTTCATTAATACTGCATTAAGCGCTAATGATAAATTCATTCCACCAAAGACCATTGTGTTTTTTAACATATCTTTTTTACTTAAAACATTCAAAGTTGTTGTTAGTGGTGATCCACCTATAAGATCTGCAAGTAATATTATTTGGTCCTCTTGAGTAATTTCTTGAACTAGTTTCTCAACTTCACCTTCGAATCTCTCTACAGTCATACCATTAATTAAATTAGTGCTTAAAATATCATTTCTATCACTTCCAGCCATCATCTCTAACACGCTATGCAGTCCATTTGCAAAAATTCCATGACTTACTAATAACACATACTTCATATTTCATCCCTCCCCTTAAATATAAATTAAACATTTATTTGTTTGATTAAAGTGTAACAATTTATTAGAACGATTACATGTGTCTATAGTCATCGTTTTCATATTACATTTGTCATGATCATAATGATAAATGTAATATGAAAAACTTTTCTTCCCTATTATTCATCAAAGAATATACTATCTTCGTATTTAAAATATTATATTTCTTACATAATGTAGTTATAGATTTATCTTTATATAATAATTTAGAGTATAAAAATAGCCTTCTTAAAATTATAAGATGGCTATTTTTATATACTATTTAAAACTATATTTTTTTAATACTTCAAATATACCCTCATTGTTATTATCTAATGTCACATAGTCAGCTTGCATCTTTACTTCTTCTGGAGCATTTCCCATGGCATAACTTTTTCCAGTAGTTTTAAGCATATCTATATCGTTGTAGTTATCTCCAAATGAAATAGAATGTTTAATATTTATATTCATAGAATCACATAATATTTTAACAGCATCAGCTTTATTAGCTTGTCCATCCATTATTTCTAAATAAGTATCCTTGGACTTGTAAATTGAAAGCTCTGGATATTTTTCTTTTAATTTATTTACAGCCTCATTAATAATATCAGCATCTCCTATACATAGTATCTTATGAATTTCTTGATTATTTTCTAATACATCTGTAAGTTCTCCTATTATTGGAATTGCTTTAGTTATCTCACTTTCTTGAATGATCCACTTATTTTTTATATCATCAGCAATCCAATTATTATATGAATAGACACTGCAGCAAATATCTTTCCAGTTATCTTTTACATATTTTTTAACTTCAATGGCTTTACTTACTTTAATTCCCCTACTATCAATTATTTTGTTTTCTTCATCTATTATTAGACCACCACTATAACATACGATTGGTGATTTTATATTTAAAGCTTTTTGAACTAGATAAATACCTTCTGACATTCTTGCTGAAACCAAAACAAATGGTATACCTAAATATTCAAGTTCTTTAATTTTCTTATTAGTATTTTCGCCTATCTTATTCTCGCTAGTTAAAAGTGTTCCATCAATATCACTAAATACTATCTTACATTTATCCATTATATATCCTCCTCCAATATCTCAATCTCCACATTAGCTTCTTTTAAACTTTCTACAATTTCTTTAGGTGGCATTTTATTTGTAATTAGTATATCTATATCACTTAGTCTTGCTCCTTTAAACTTGCTAGTCTTTAAAAATTTACTATCATCAGCTACTACGCATACTAAATCTGATCTTTCTGAAACCTTCTTTTTAATATAAGAATCTTCTTGATCTTCAACATATATTCCATCTTTTTGAATTGCTGCAGCACCTAAAAACGCAATATCAAAATGAATATTTTCTATTTGTAATATTGTAGCTGCACCATAAAGAAATCTGTTATTCTTATTAAGTTTTCCTCCGAGTATATTAACATCACACTCTTTTTTATAAAGTCGTTCCATATTGTCTATTGAATGAGTAACCACATAAATACCATTTTTAACATAATCACATATCTCATTTAAGGTTGTAGATACATCAAGAAAACAAACCTGTTTGTTTTTTAAGTGATTTGAAGCTTTTTTAGCTAACTCTATTTTTACTGATGAATTCATATTGATTCTTTCCTTATAGTATCCTATTTCAGAAAACAATTCAGGTATTGTAATTCCACCATGTGTACGCACTGCCACCCCCTCATCAACAAGTTTTAATATATCCCTTCTTGCAGTATCCCTAGATATATTAAATTTCTCCATAATTTCTTGATTAGATAAACTCTTCTTTTCTCTTAATAGTTTTAAAATTTTGTATATACGTTCTTCTTGATACATTATTATCACTCCTTAAAAGTGCTTATATTTATATTAATATATTAAGCGTTTTTAAGTATTTTTTCAATATATATAAGTATTTATAAGTGATATATTGATTTAAATACGATTCTTTAATCATAATGTATCTTTATTAAATTCCTATAACACAGTCTTCTTCATAAACTATATCTTTGTATTTACAAAAAAGCTCATCAGATTCTTTAGAGATATATTTTTATAAAAAAATCCAATGAAGTTATATTTTATAATTAACTTCATTGGATTTTCTCATACAAATTTTAGTTTCTTAAAATATTATTTACTTCACGCTGAAGCTTTGATAAAAGATAACTTAAATTATCGTCCTCATCATTTATAGCTTGATTTATCATATTATCTGCCATATCCATTACAGAATTATATTTTCTAAACCTTGGTGAAACAATTCCACTTTCCATTATTTCATTTAACAATGTCATATCAATATAACTTCCATTAGGTGTACTTTTACTAAGCTCCTCTATGACTTCTTCTGAATTTGTAACATTTTTTAATACTGATACTCCTTGAGAATACTTGAATATTTCTTTTTGTACGTCTTCATCATAAGTTAATGTCTTTAAAAATTCCCATGCCAGCTGTTCTTTCTTTGTCTTAGAATTAATACCCATAAGCAGTGTAGTAACTTCTGATATATTTTCTCCATTTTCACCTGCTGGCAGCTTAATACAATCCCATTCAAATCCAGAATATTTTTTTATCTTCCATGGGTAAGTCTTATATGTAGTATATTCTGAAAATAATAAAGGATGAAAGGCTACTTTTCCATCATCAAAATCTTTTGATGTTACTCTATAGCCATTATTAAGCTTATCTAATTTCTGTATAAAGCTAACTGCTTCTTCAACTTTTTTATCTCCAAAATATGATTTTGTTCCATCTTCATTGAATAAAGTCACTCCATTCGAATATATAGCATCCTCCCAAGTATAATCATAATATCCAAATTGATCTATTATTCCATCATTATCAGTATCCTTAGTAACTTCTTTGCATATCTTATAAAATTCATCAAATGTCCAATTATTACTTGGCATCTGTATCCCTTCATTTTCTAGCAGAGTTTTGTTAACAAACATCATAGTTGGTACACTTTCATAAGGTAATGCAAATTGATTTTCTTCATATTGTCCAAACTTATAAGAAGTATTATAATATTTATTTTTATCAAACTCCTTATCTTTTTGAATTAATTTATTAAGATTCTTCATTGCACCAACATTAGATAATGTATTAAAATCTTCTGGCAAAATCATAAATACATCTGGTGCAGTTCCTTTTAGAAGTTCACTTGATAACCACTCTGAATAATCTTCCTTCATTATTCCATTTACATATTTCACTTCTACTCCTGGATTTTTTTCTTCAAATCTTTTTATAGCATTATCTATTATTTCATATGAATTACTATAAGGAACATCCCAATTACTCCCTGCAAACATTCCAAAAGTTATAATTGTTTTCTTTTGTGATGCTTTTAATACTATAAAAAATATTATTACCAAGAATATACAAACTAGTAATCTAAATATAAATCTTCTATCTTTCATATTTATCACCAAAATCTCTAGTGGTTACGCCTGTTTCTACTGCCCAAATAGCTAATTGAGTTCTATCTCTTAAGTCTAATTTATTTAACACCTGACTCAAATAGTTTCTTACAGTTCCTTCTGATAAAAATAATACTTTTGCTATTTCTTTGTTTGATAATCCTCTTCCAACCTGCTGTATAACCTTCCATTCTGTCTTTCCAATTGTTTCGATGTTCTTTTTATTCACCTTTATTCCTAAATTTCCCTTTGCGAGTTGTGAGAATAGCTTAACTACCTTTGTAGCAATATCTGGATTTATCATTGCACCACCTCTAGCTACTGTATGTATACCTTCTATTAATTCCTTCATAGAAACCCCTTTTAATAAGTATCCACTAGCTCCATACTTAATTGCATCAAATATATATTCATCATCATCAAAAGTTGTTAATACTATTATTTTTATATCATGATACATTTCTTTTATTACTTTTGTACACTGAACTCCATCCATTTCTGGCATCCGGATATCCATTAATATAACATCCGGATTATTTCTTCTTACACTCTTAATAACATCTAAGCCATTGGAAACAGTATCAATAACCTCTATTTTTTCATCTGAACTTAATACAATTTTTAAGCTCTCTCTTATTAATTCCTGATCATCAGCAATCAATACTTTGACCATATATATCACCTCGTCTAATTGGTATATTAGCTATTATAGTAAAACCGTTTTTACTACTAAATTCTATACTCCCATTTAATAATTCTACCCTTTCCTTCATATGCTGTAAGCCAAATCCACTTTCTATTTTTTCACATCCTATTCCATTATCCGTTACTATTAAAACTAAGTCATTTTCTCTTTTATATATAGTTACATAAACCTTTGTAGCATGTCCATGCCTTATTGCATTTGTTATACTTTCTTGTATTACTCTATATATAGCATCTTCTTCATCTGAATCAAATTTAAGGTCATCCATTTGATTTTCTAATATTATATTGCATTTAGAAGCATCTCTTATTTCAAATATCATCTTTTCTATTGCTTCTTCAAATGATAGATTTTCTAGCACATCTGGTCTAAGAGCTTTTACCGACCTTCTTACATCATTAATCCCTTGCTTGGCTACTTTTCTTATAACATCAAGCTGTTTTTTAACACCTTCTGGCGAATAATCTATAATTGTACTACATGCATCTATACCTGCAATTATGCCTGTGAGAGAATGTCCAATAGTATCATGAATTTCTCTTGCAAGCCTATTTCTCTCTCTTGTTTCTGTCATTTTTTCAGTTTTACTTGCATAATCTTTAAGTTTTATATTCATTATCTTAAGCTCACTATTAGCTTTATTTAATTTATCATTAAGGACTTTTATCCTTTCATTTTCATCACTTTGTATTCTCATAAGAATAATTACATACAATATAAAACTCATTATATTTATTGATGTAAGCATACTTTTTAATCCTAAAATATAATTTTGAATTCTAGTGTTATAATAAACTAAGTACTTTGAAAATGAAACCATACTAAATTTTAGTGACACAAAATCATAATCACATAAAATATATATAATAATCATAATACTTAAAAATATTAATTTATTATTTCTATCTTTTACATGATAAATTATATCTGCAATTACCACTAGAATTATGCCGTTATAGCTCATATTTAACGCATATAATACTACTGAACATAAGGCTAACTCCATAGTAGAAAACAAGATTATTATACCTAGACGTTTTCTTTCCTGTTTTTCTTTTAATTGCATAATGATTAAAAGTACTATATATGTTATTATTGAAATTATAACAGTAAGATTAGGCTTCATTGGCAAAGTAGGTATTTGCTCTAAAAATTCTCTTGATCCACTAGAATTACTTATTAAATAAGTACTATATGCCATAGTTATAGAGATAAAAAGAATTATTAATAAATTCAGCCATTTCATAAAATAACCAATATACGATAATATCTTATTCCATTTCATTATACTGCTCCTTATTACTATCTAATTTTCTTACTGCCATGCATCTATTTTATATTTATCTATATTCTCACTGTTTATAATCTCAACTGGAACAATTATTTTCTTCTCTATAGAATTTCCTTTAAATATTTCGTATAATTTTTCTGCTGAAATTCTCCCAATATTCTTTGGAGATTGTGCTACTGTAACAGTCATTCTGTTATCCTCTATCATTCGCTTTCCATCTGGAGATCCATCAATTCCATAAACCTTTATATTTTTTATATTCTTTTGTTCTAAAGCCATAATCGCACCTAGTGCACTTGGATCATTCAATGCCATAATAACGTTTGCATCTGGTGCTTTAGCTAGTAAGTTTTCTACAACAGGCATTGCTGTTTCTAATTGTCCATCACAGTTACTTCTTGCAACTATTTTATAATTATTATTATTTTTAATTGTATCTTCAAATCCTTTAATCCTGTCTATAGCTGATTTTGCTATTGTATGCTCTAATAAAATTATATTAGCTTCTTCACTATTTTTCATTAAATCTTTTGCACATTCTACACCAGCATTATAATTATCAGACAAAATGGTACAATCTATTAAATTTTCATCATATACATCTGTATCTATTGCAATAATAATGATTCCTGCCTTTTTTGCATCTTCAAGAGCTGGCTTTATCCCTATCCAATCAACTGTATTTATAAAAATTGCATCCACTTTCATATCTATAAAGTCATATATTTCTTCAATTTGTTTGTCTAAATTTAAAGCTGGATCTCTTGTTATTAAAACATCACCTTGTTCTTCAACTATATAACGTATTTCTTGATTTATGACTTTAAAATAAGTATTATTCATAGTCATATAAGTTGCACCAATTCTTCTTTGATTTTCTACTCCATCAGCAGAATATATGCCATCACTATCAATATAAATAAAAATACCTATTGTGCCTATAAAAAACATGAATATAAGAATAATAGCTATTAGTGTTCTTCTATACTCCCTTATCATATCTCCCCCCACTATTTTCTAAAAACTCATTACAATACAACTATATATTATCTCATTTTTTCTATTAAATCCAGTTTATCACAATATATTCTATTTAAGTATATAATAGAAATACTTAATAAAATGTAGTATGACAATTGTATATCAATTTTATATAATAAAATCAAAAAATTATCTAATTAAAGAATCTCTCAATTTGATTTAACCTTTTTATCAGACAGAAACATGTAATATATATAATTAATTGAATCATATGAAATAAAATCATATAATCAAATAGAAGTAAAGAATATTTAGGAGGGAACCAACATGGAAAAAGGTAATTTTAAGTTAGGCAGTCTACCTTATGATAGATTCACAATTGAATCCTTCGAAGCTGAAGGCAAAAATATTTTAAATAAATTTAAAGAGGCAAATTCTGGAGAAGAACAATTTACAGTTCATAGAAAATATTATGAATTAATAGAAAAAATGGCTACAACAAGAATTTTAGTACAATTAAGATATGATGGTAATGTTACTGATAAGTTCTATGAAGATGAACAAAATTATTATGATTCAATATGGCCTAGAGTTACAGCTTTCGAAACTGAATATAAAAAAGAATTATTCAATACTAATTTCAGATGTTATTTGGAAGAGAAGATAGGAAAGATCGCCTTTAAAGATATAGAATTTGATTTAAAATCTTTTGATGAATGTATCATTTCTCTAAAGCAAGAAGAAAATACATTAATTTCTGAATATAACAAGCTTCTAGCAGAAATTAAAATTGATTATGAAGGTGAAAAATTAAATCTTTCTCTTTTAGGAAAATATTTGACTAATAAAGATAGAAATATAAGAATATCAGCCACTAAAGCTAGAAGTCTAGAGCTTTCAAAAATCAAAGATAAGTTAGATGACATTTATGATAAAATGGTCAAAAACAGAACTGAACAAGCTAAGAAATTAGGCTATAAAGATTATGTAGAACTTGCTTATTACATTATGGGAAGAACTACTTATGGAATAGAAGAAGTAAGAAAGTTTAGAAATCAAGTCAAGAAATATTTAGTTCCTTTTGCAAGTAAATTACATGATGAAAGAAGAAAGAGATTAGAATTAGAAAACTTAGATTCTGTTGATGAAGGAATTTATTTTAAAGAAGGAAATCCAACACCTATTGGAACTGCTGATGATATTTTTAGAGCTGGAAAGAAAATGTATAGTGAATTATCTGAAGAAACTAATGAATTCTTTAATTTCATGTTAGATCATGAACTTTTTGACGTACTTGGCAGACCTAATAAAGCTGGTGGCGGTTATATGGAAATGCTATTTACTTATAAAGCCCCAATAATTTTTGCAAACTTTAATGGTACAAGTGGAGATATAGATGTTATAACTCACGAATGTGGCCATGCATTCCAAGGATTTATTACAAGAAATGATGAAATTAGAGAACATAACAATATAAAAATGGAAACAGCTGAAACTCATTCAATGTCTATGGAATTCTTTACAGAAAAGTGGATGGAATTATTCTTTGGCAATCGTGCTGATGATTATAGAAAAATGCATTTAGAAGATGCTATAGCCTTCATTCCATATGGCTGTATGGTAGATGAATTCCAAGAAATAGTTTATTCTAAGCCTGAACTTACTAAAGAAGAAAGAAGACAAGTTTGGAAAGACTTAGAAAAACAATATAAACCTCATTTAAAATATGAAAATGATGAATTCCAAGGAGAAGGGCGTAGATGGCAGCTTCAAAAGCACATATACATGTATCCATTCTATTATATTGATTATTGTATAGCTCAAACTTGTGCTTTACAATTTAAAATTAAAATGGATGAAAATTATGAAGATGCATGGAATAAATATTTATCCTTTTCTAAAGAATCTGCAAAAGATAGTTTCCAAAATATGCTTCATCATATAGGATTTAAGAGTCCTTTTGAAGATGGATACATGAAAGATTTAGTGTCAAAACTAGATAAATAAATTTAAAATAATTCCAATATAGAATCAATTATAATTATTCTATAGAATAAATCCTATAAAAAAAGTATAAATAGGCAATTTTGTTTTACTCCACTGTCTATCTATACTTTTATTTATTTTATTAAAACTAAGCCCTTACTTCTCGCACAAGTACATTCTCTTGGTTCCTCTGAATGTAAACATTGATATTTGATCTTTTTAGGTGCTTGAATTTCAACTTTCTCTTTTATGTTATTTAATTTATTTTCTTCTTTACCTATTTTGACCACTTCCTTTTATAGCATATTATGATTATATAATAGTAATTATTATTAATCAATCATTTTCCATATTAAAATAAATTTATTCAAAATGCTAATTATTAAGTGTTATCTAAAAACTATTAAATCTAATTATAATTTAGATCATAATATAACAGGCATAAAAAACATCTGCTTTTTATTTTCAACTTTATGAATTTCAAAATCCATTTCATATACTGCCTTTAAGTTTTCTTTTGTTAAAACATCTTCTACAAAGCCATTTGCATAAACAGAACCATCTTTCATCAAAACAATTTTTCTGCAATAAGCTGAACTTAAACTCAAATCATGTAATATTGCAATAATTGTCTTGTTTTCTTCTTCGTTTAATTTTTTTAATGTCTCCATTAATTCAACTTGATATCTAATATCGAGATGAGAAATTGGCTCATCTAAAATCAAGTATTTTGTATCTTGAGCTATTGCCCTTGCTACTAATACTCTTTGTGCTTCTCCTCCACTTAAATAGGAAAATACTTTATCTTTTAAGTAAGTGCAATTAGTGACTTCCATAGCATGATCAATAAGCTCCCTATCTCTTTTAGATAAATCCTGGAATCTCTTTTGATACGGAGTCCTTCCCATAGAGATAATATCATAAACTGTAAAATTCACATCCATATTAACATTTTGAGGTACAAAAGAAATATTAGTTGCTATTTCTTGTCTAGAATATTTATTTATATTTCTATTATCTAAGCAAATACTCCCTTCCTTTATCTCTAAAAATCTAAGAATATGACGTATAAAAGAAGTCTTACCTGATCCATTTGGTCCCAGAATACCATAAAATCCCCCTTCATGAAAATCTTCTGAAATATTATTTAATATATAATTTTCATTATCAGGCTTCCAGCATAAATTATTTACTGATAAAGTTTTATCTTTCATTTTCAACATCTTAAAACCTTCCACTTTTTGTATTACGATAAAGTAAATATATAAAATATGGTGCTCCAAATACTGCAGTAATAACCCCTACTGGTATTTCTGTAGGTTGTGCTATTGTTCTTGCAATAGTATCACAAATAACCATAAAACCAGCACCACCAAAATAAGAAAATAAAATTAAAAATCTATGATCTGATCCCACAAGTAATTTCATGCAATGTGGAATTATCAATCCAACAAATCCTATTGTTCCACTTACAGATACACCGGATGCTACTAAAAGTGCACATATTAATATCAAAATATTTTTTAATCTAACTGTATCTATTCCTAAGCTACTTGCTATATCATCACCAGTCAAAATTACATTTAAGTCTCTGCCAAACATAAATATAGTAGTAACACAAATTACTGATATCACCGTTAAGAATATAACCTTATTCCAATTAGCTGAACTAAAACTTCCAAGCTGCCATAAGTACACTTTTTCTAATTGCTCCCTATTATAGATCATAAGTAAAGATATTAATGCACTCAGCATTGTTCCTATAGCTGTTCCTGTTAATAACAAATTTGTAGTCATAAATTGTCCACCTAAACAACCAATTTTATATACTAAAAGTACTGATAAAATAGCACCAACAAAGGCAAAAATACTAGTTATTCCTAGACCAAAAAAATTCAATGTAATTCCTGATAAAATAGCCAAAGTTGCTCCAAGGGATGCTCCTGATGAAATCCCAAGTATATGAGGATCTGCTAGAGAATTTCTAAATATTGCTTGGAAGGTGCAACCCACCACTGCAAGGGCTCCTCCAACAAGAGAAGCCTGCAATATCCTCGGTAGGCGCACCTTCCAAATAATAACTTCATATACTTCTTTTATATCTGCTGTATCTATCAAATTATTTATAATTGGAATTTTAGAAAGTATAACTTTAAAACTATCGCCAATTGTAATAGATGATGATCCAACAGACGCAGAGGCTAATATACATAGGAACAAAAAAATACTCAATATAATAACATAAAAACAATACTTTTTTTTCTTTGCTTCCACTCTATTATCCTCCTATTATTTAAATGCTTCTGGATGGAATATTTCAGCTAATTTTAATAATCCTTCTGAATTACGGTAGCCTTGACGATCTAATAGATTATTGTCAATTTCATATACTCTACCTTCTTTAACAGCAGTTAATTCTTTATATCCTTCTGTAGACATAAAGTTTTCTTTTTCACCTGCTCTTACGACTATAATATCTGGGTCTGATTCTAATAATGATTCTAATGAAAATGACCAGCTATCTGATTCTGGTACTATATTATTTCCACCAGCTAATTTTATAAGCTGACCTACAAATGTATTTTCTGGTGCTGAGAAGTCTCCACTTTCTCCATATCCAACAACATAATATACACTCGGCTTTTCTAATTCAGAAACAGTTTTTGTAACTTTATCAATTGAAGCTTTCATTTCTTCTACTGTCTCAGTTGCTTCTGGCTGTTTATTTAATGCTGTTCCTAATGTCTCAATCATACCATATACACCAGTAACATCATTTTCTTCATATAAACCAATCACTTTAATACCTGCTGCTTCAAGTTTAGCTGTATTTTCTTCATCAAAATGTGTAGAAGCAATAACTAAATCTGGTTCTAATCCAATTATCTTTTCAATATCTGGTTTTCTTAACGTTCCAATAGATTCTACATTCTCTACTTGCTCTGGATAATCACAATAATCTGTTCTTCCAACTAATTTATCTTCTGCTCCAAGTTTATATATAATTTCAGTTATATTGGGAGCTACAGAAATAATCTTCTTCGGTTCTTTTTCAAGTGTTAGCTCTTTTCCAAACGAATCTTTAATTTTAACAGGATATGATACCTTTTCTGATTGAGCTGATTCCTTTGCATTATTTCCACCTGATACATTGCTATTTCCACAACTCATTAAACCTATAGACATGACAACAAATAATAGTAATACCGAAACTTTTTTTAATAGTTTATTCATTTTATCTCCTTCTTGTTTTCTCCCGCCCAAAGAAGAACACGATTTAAGTTATGGCAGGTTTCCTGACTTAAGAATCATATTACTTACCAAATTCCTTCTCAAGCTTAATGCTCAATGGTAAATATAATTTTGGCTTTCATCCTCTCTCACAGTAGTGGGGGCTGCTATGGAATCTCACCATATTCCCTTTTAACTTCTAAACCTTATGTTAATATAGAAGCACCATACTAATACGCAATTTATTATATATACCTCTTTAATATATTTCAAGGATAAATAATTTTATTAACTTTGAAACATAAATATGAAATTCATATAGCTGCTGTATTATCAGTATCTTATAAAATAAAGCACGTTAAAAGAATATATATTTTTAAATTCTTATATTCTTTTCAAAAAACACACATCACTATAAAATGTGCGGTTTTCAATAAACTATTTCTCACTCTACTTCTTCAATATACTTACAATTAATGTATATATGATTTAGAAAAATAAATAATCTTTCATAAAGCGGATATATTTTTTCACCAAATCTGCCTTCTAAAATCTCACCTATTTCTTTAACAGTTTTGATCCCATCAATCTGCATAAATACTTCACTGCTATATTCATCTAACATTATCTTTTTATACATAGGAATTTTAAATCTTAACCTTCTAAAAAACTTCTGTATTTTATGATCTTGCTTTTCAAGTACAGTAACTCGCCTGTTTTTATCTACTTCATATTTAATATAGTCACATATTTTAAATTTTAAGTTTAAAACTTCATCATTATTCATTGTTGTTCACCTTAGATAACATGATTGGTATTGTAGTAGCTACAACTAAAATTACTAATAAAAGTATAGCCATCATATTACTATCAGCAAATCCTAATGGAGTTTTAGGTGTTATAATCCCAATTACTTGTAATACAATTCCTAACAATCCTATTATAGATCCACCTGCAACAAGCCCTGATGATAAACTTATTCCATTTGATACCCTAATTTCTTTTTCCTTTTCACTTTTACTCATTTTTTCAACAAATACCCTTATTAAGGCTCCTACTAATATTATAGAAGTTGTTGATATAGGTAAATAAAATCCTATAGCAATAGTCATTATTGGTAAATCCAATAAGAATAAAAATAATGCCATAACAACACCTACTATAATCATAGGCCAAGGTAAATCACCTGACATTATACCTGAAGTTAATGTAGACATTAAATTGGCTTGAGGCAATGCAAATTGTGCATTTACTCCTGTAACCGCTAATTGTCCTGAAAGTACCATTATTGTTCCTGTAACAACTATAACACCTATTATACTTGCTATTGCAAAGGAATTTTGCATTTCTTTTTTACTTCCACCTATTACATATGTCACTTTTTGGGATTGACTATATCCACCGGCTACTGATATTGCTACAACCATAAATGCAGCAAATAAAAGTAATGATTTATTATCAGCTTTAGTAGTCCATCCCATTATAACAAATACTAATGTTAATATAACTAATGAAGCTATTGTCATACCTGATACAGGAAGATTTGATGTTCCTATTGTACCAGTTAAACGTCCAGCAACAATTACAAATAATAAGGATAAAATTAATGAAACAATCACGGCTATTATAGCCATTGTAATACTTTGAGAAACTATAAATGCTGCTATAAATGCTATTATAATTCCTCCTAAAAGTACCATGATTTCACCTGAACTCTTTCCCGAGTTTTTATCACTTCCTGATTTTGCTTTGAATGTTTCTTTCAAAGAAATAAATATAGTAGGTATAAGCTTAATAGCTCCTATTATACCTCCACAAAGCATCATTCCTGCTCCTATATACTTAACATAACTTGATGATATTGCATTTACATCCATTTGATGAAGTAATATTGTAGCATCATTCCATGTCTGCATATTACGATCTGCCAAATCAGTGAAATAACCTATCAATGGAGCAATACCAAAGTTAGCTAAAACTGAACCTGCAAACATATATAAAGATACTTCTAATCCTACAATAAATCCTATACCTAATAATAATGGATTTACTTCAGTAGAAAACTTCCACTTATAAAACTTACTTCCTATAAAATTAATAGTATTATTAATTACATTTAAAAATGATCCTGTTAAAATATTTATAATACCACTTATTACAAAACCAATTCCCATAAATTTTATAGCATCTCCGCCACCTTCTGATGCAACAAGAGTTTCAGAAATTGCCATTGATTCTGGATACATAAGCTTTCCATGCTCTTCAACTATTAAGTAGTTATAAACTAATGATAGACAGCCTATACCAAATAAAGCTCCACCAATCCCTACGCTTACTCCTTCTAAAAAAGTAATATTCCTTCCTATTAATATGATTGCAGGTAACACAAAAATCATACCACTTGCTATAGATTCTCCACCACTTGACATTCCTTGTATTATGTTTTTTCCTGCAACTCCTTTGCTGCTTGCAAATGCCTTTATAAACATTGAACCTATTATAGCACCAGGTATTCCTGCTGCAACAGTTAATCCAGATTTCATGCCTGAATAAGCAGTAGATGCTGCAAATAGAGCTGCTAATATTATTCCTATTATCATTACTGCTAAATTTGATCCTTTATTTGATTTTCCAGATAAATATGGAACATATTCTTTTCCATCTACTCCGCCATAAGCTTCTTTAGGTAATTTGTTGTTCATAAAATATTCTCCTTCTTTTGTTTTATTAATCCAATTATATTTAGTATATCCATTTTATTATTTAAAATAATTTAACCTTCTATTTTTTATAAAATAAATATAAATCTTCACAATCAAAAAATAGTACCTTTTCAGCCTTATGACGCTTAAAGAAACATTGTATAAAAATTTTGCATGATAAATAATATGGAAATTAAAGAACCCCACAAAAATCTTATATTTAGATTTTTGTGGGGTTCATATTTATAGAAAAAATGTTCTTTAAAATCATCAATCTTAAATTATAATATATTTAATAATTTACTATACTTGAATAATTCTATTAATCTTTAGACGTAATATTTAAAAAGATTCATTAATATAAATAATACAACTAGGAAGCAATTTTGAAAAACATTTCTTTAGTTATTTGATATTCGATTTCTCTATCCAATTCTTTAGCTTCCATAAATCCTATTCCTTTAAATAAATTTCTTGATCTATCATTTGTTTTTTTGATTTTTGCAATAACCTTATTTGTTCTCATATCAAAAAACGCTTTTTTTAAGGCTTCAATTACAGCATCGTGACCTATACCTTTTCCCCATAACTCCTTTTCTCCAACTGCGATTACTATTTCAATATCCCCATTTTTAGGGATTAATCTTAAAAAACCGATTGTTTCATATGTGGCTTTAATAGTAAAAAAACTGCAATTATTATTAAATAAATGAGTTAGTATAGGCATATCTATTCTGTTTATAACATTAATTAGATTCTCTTTAGCATTTACACCTTCATTTAAGTTACTTGCTATTTCTTTATCGCTAAGCCAATAAGCCATTTTTTCTGCATCAGATTTATATACTTCCTGACTTAGCTGAATACTAATCGTTTCCACTAGTTACACTCCTTAATCTATCTATTCTCTTTACGAATATATTATTACTGGACCGGCCTTACATACATATTACTATCAATATGGCAATAAGTAAAAATCTATATTGTTTATTATTTGAGTTTGGCTTATTTTTTAAATGTTTCTCTCAACTTTTTACTCTTTTTCTATACAAGTTATATTTTCCATTTTTAGCCTTTAATTTCCTTTTAAAGTTATTAAAAGGATTTTTATTACATAACTAATTATCAATATTTTATAATGAAGCTTTCAAATTCTATTTAAAATATTATCTATATTATAGCTGTACGATTTCAAGTTATATTTGCATTATAATCTGTGATAATTAGAATATTTTATATTTGTCTATTAATATAATTATTTATTATATTAAACTGAAAGATGAAATCACAATTTCCGATAAATAATTTATATACATGCCAACTTCGTCTTTAGCTTCTTTGTATAACAAATTCTGATATAAACTTTAATGCAATAAAGTATTTAAAATATGAATACTTTATCTAAAATTTTTTTAAAATCTCTTTAATTTTTCTTATATTTCATATTTTTTTAAATACTCATTGAAAAAAATTTTAAATCATATTATTCTTCATTGTAGTGGAATGTTATCATTCTGCAATGTTCCGGAACAATTATTGTATTAATAGAAAGGGATTTGATAAAATGAAAAATTCAAATTGTAATTATACTGCGGCTCAATGGCAAAGTGTACCTCCTTCTAAGGTAGATATAAATGAAGAAACGCTTTTAAAGCTTGATCCTATTATACGTTCACAATATAACAATATAAATGGAATTATTATTGTGCATAAAGGAAATATTGTTCTGGAGAGATATTATAATGGATATAGAATTAATGATAAATTTCATGTAGCATCTATAACTAAAAGCATTTTAAACGCCTTAATTGGTATTGCTATAGATAAAAAATATATCAAAAGTATTGAAGAACGAGTACTTGATTTCTTTCCAGAATACACATTTTCATCACATGATGAACAAAAAAATAAAGTTACGCTCCATAACCTTCTTACCATGACTACTCCATACCCATTTGAGGATTGGAAAGAACCATTAGACAAGCTATGTACTCAAGCCGATTGGGTAAAATATACTCTTGATTCCCTAGGAGAAGATGGTGAGATTGGCAAGTTTAAATATTCAACAGCAGGAGCACATCTAATTTCAGCTATAATTACACGTTCTACAGGAAAGTGTGCACGAGATTTTGCAAATGAATACCTATTTAAACCAATCGGAATTAAACCAATTTCAGATTACAAAGTAGATAAATTTGACTATGAATATTTGTTTGGCAAAAAATTAAAGGGATGGCCTCATGATCCTAATGGTAATTCTACAGGTGGGTGGGGACTTAACCTAACAACTAGGGATATGGCTAAATTGGGCCTCCTATATTTAAATAACGGTATTTGGAATGATAAACAAATACTCTCTAAAAATTGGATTAAAGAATCAACGACTATGCATGAAGGAGAAAATGATTTTATGTCCTATAAATATGGCTATTTATGGTGGCTTCAAAAAGATGACGTTTTTTCATATTCAGCTATAGGAGATGGAGGTAATATGATTTGTTGTATACCAGAAAAAGATTTGGTAGTAGCAATTTCATGTGAAATAATTCCGCAAACAAATGATAGATGGGAACTTATAAAAAACCATATTATTCCATTTATAAAAAATTAAGATTTATATTAATGTAAATAATATAAAACAAAAAAACTACTATCAATCAGAGATTAATAGTAGTTTTTTATAATTATTAAAAAATCTTACATTATAGTATACTTAATCAAATAAAAAGTCTTTAGTATAATATGTTAATATTCTTGTAAAAATAATCATTTATATATCTATAATTCATTTTTCTAGTTCAATCCTGCTGCTGCTTTACGATTGCTTATTTCCTTTTTTGCTCTATCTATATAGCTATTTATCTTACTTCTTTCTGAATCACTTTTTGCATTTTGTAAATTATGTTCATAAACTCTTAAAATTTCATTTTCATTTTTAATATCTATTTCTGCATTCATTTTATTCATACTGATTACTTCCTTCTTTAATTTAATACTATTTTATATAATAATAAAATTTCATAAATTTCATTTTTACTTATATTAAATAATACTATTTATATAGTAAAAACAAAGTTTAATATTGATACAATAATTATATCTTTCGATTCTAAATATATGCATTTATAATTTCCATAGCTTTCGATATTATATCTAATATATTTTCTTTAAATATTTTTTTCGCCTCCTGGATATTATTTGCATCTATTTAAACTAATTCTTTGCACTATACTATAACTCTATTTTTGTTAAACACCTCTTTTTAATACATCATATTAACATAGGCAATACTTTTTATGATTAAAAAAATGTATATATTAAAGTCCTCAGATGATAATTATTAGATATCTCTTTCTATTAATTATTATAGCACTTTTATCTTTATTTGTTAAGAAACAACAATAATTATATTCTATATATAAAGTAAGATAACTAAATATTTTTCTTTTATAAAAATATTTAGTTCTTTATCAACTGTACAGATATAAGTCTTTATTTCATATACTTTTTCTTTCTCCCAAGGCTGACTATATCTAAAAGTAATTTCAGTTGTACCTTCTTTTAAAGCCAAGAACTTCCAAGTGTATATTCCTCCAGAACCATATAATCCATTATTATTGGTAATATACTCATCATAATCTTCATTTATAATACCATCTGTCTTAGTGCTATATTCCCAGCCACAGCTTGCTATTGGGTTTCCTTCAAGACTTATATTTATTTCGGTTAGCTATTTTATAAATTTTATTTTTCTCCTCTAAATACATCTATGACATTCTCAGGTGCATAATAACCATAGTACTCTGTAGAACTAAAATTTAATGAATCAGCAAGCTTAGTTTCTAACCCATCTTTTGTCTTCCATAAACTAAATAAATCTCCATCTTTTCTTACAAACAGCACTTCATTGTTTGATAAATATTTAGGCATAAAATCAAATGATTTGCTATTTGTAATTTGACTTACTTTCTTTGTATCAACATTTACTGCATATATATAGTGTGGTTGACTTTCCCAATTTTTTAAACTTTCCGTTTCATCATCTTTTAAAGTGTTACTTCCAGAATACATTATATTTTTTCCATCGCTAGAATAGTCAGGTGTCATTGATACTTGGTCTTTTGGAATTAAACTTGTAAATGTGTTATTTTTCACATCGAAAACTCCCAATGTTTTATTATAATACATCTCTCTATATTCACCATTATTAACTGCAACATAGTTACTATTCACTGGATTTTGTGAAATATTATCTTTATATGCCAAAGCAATCATATTATCATTTTCTATAAACTTATTATTTAAAATATCATATACTGTAAATTCTGTCATATCAGCAGACATTGAAGCAGCATTAGGTTTGTTCCATATATATAAATACCTATCATCATTTGAAATTTTCGAAATATTAGGTGTTGATCCTATTGATTCCAACAAGTCAGACATTTTTGCTTCTTCTCCAATATCTTTATCATTCCCCTTTTTACTTTCTAAAATAACCTTTTCTTCTTTAGTATCTAAATCATAAACAATTATTCCTATTGATTTAATATACTGATCATTTCCTTCAGTATATTCTAGCTGTTTATTGGCATATATCTTATTCTTACTATCACAATTAATATTGTAGTAGTTATACTTATTATTTATAATACTTGTTGAATTTTTTAAATTAATATCATACTTTAATATTCCAGAATTCTTAACAGAATAAATCAACTTTTCTGAACTGTTCCAATTATATGACTCTACATTTTTTGATACTTCTATTATTTCTTTAGTCTTAATATTGCAAACATATAAATTGTCTTCCTTGGTATAAGCTATATATTTACCATTTCGAGATATTATAGGCAAATTAATATTATCGCTTTTATCAAGAAGAATTGGATTGCTTCCCTTTAGTTCTGACATATATAATCCATCCTTTGATACAAAAACGGCAAATTCCGTTGTTTTATTAGTTGCTAAAGTATTATTGCCTTCAGCAAATACAGATTTCGCTGCCAATAGACTTGTAGATGTAAACATAACAACAGCTATAAGTGAAATGCCAACAATTAACTTACGTGATTTTTTAAAAAATATTATATTTTTCAATCTTTTTTCAAGCTCCCTTCTACTTTTGCAAACTGATGCCCCTAATGATAATGATTTATTTTGCGAATATTCTATTTGTTCTAATATAATTTCTCCATAATATTTTCTTTTTACTTTATCCATATTTTTAATAATTTGTTCATCTAAAGACAATTCGCAAATTATATTTATCTTATTTCTAAGAATATATACAACAGGGTTAAGCCAGTTGATTACATTTGCAATAAGTGGCATTATTTTTATCCATAAGTCTTTACGTTTATAGTGAATTAATTCATGTGTAAGTACTATTTCAAGCTTGTCCAAATATTGATTCATTTTAGGAATTATAATTACAGGAGCAAATATACCTGTAATCATTGGACTTCTTATAAATGAACATTCTTTCAAAATTATTTTTCTATTTATATTCAATTTTTTCTTACATATTTCTAAAGAAGTAATTATAGATTCATCTTGAATTAAATGACTTATATTTTTAAGCTTTTTAGAAAAAGACATATACACATATATTTCTTTAGCTGTAAATATTATTGCACCTAACATCCATACATAAAATAATATTTCTTTATTAAAAATCTCAAACATTATTTTTGATTTTTCCAAATCACATTGTTGTTCACTTGTAGATTTTAATTGCTTGTCTTTATTATTCGGAACTTGATTACTAATTATTCCATTATGTTCTTGTGATGAATTCATTTTATTAATGTGTAATATCTTACTTTCACTTTGGGCAGGCAGGTAATTATTGTAAATTGTTACTGATGGTAATTTAACAAAAGTTCCTATAGGTATAATAAAAACTAAAAGTGTCAGAACTAACATATAATAATTCCAAGTTGCACTAAAGTTTTTATTTGTAAATGGCTTAAATATACAAGTAATTATAAATAAAAAGCTTCCTGTTACAGACATTTGTAGAATCGGGGTTAAACTCCCCATATTTCTATACCTCCTTAAGCCATTTTTTTAATTCAGCTATATCATTTTTGCTTATTTTCTTATTATTAAATAATGTGGCTATAAAATTTTTAACAGAACCATTATGCATATCTTCTAAGAAATTATCGGCTTGAATTGCCTTGTATTCATCTTCAGTGATTTTAGCAGAGTAATGATTTAATTTTCCCACTTTAGTCATACTTAATATTCCTTTTTCCACCAACCTTGATATAAGAGTCATTACTGTTGTAGTTTTCCATGAATTATCTTTCGGCAATTCTTCTAAAATCCCCCCTGTTGTAACCTGCTCATTTTTCTTCCAGATAATTTTCATTATTTCCATTTCCGCTTCTGAAATCTTTCCCAATTTCATATATATCATCTCCAAAATTTAATTCTACAATCTGTAGTTTATGTTTTTATACTACGCCTTGTAGAATGTATTGTCAATATATTCCTTGTAAAATTATTTAACTATAATAGTGTATTTATCTGAAAATAAGTCTCCATTCTATGCAATGGCATTGAATGAGAAGATTTTCTTTTTCCTTTGTAGCATTAATCATATCTATGAGTTTGCTTTTCTTTACCACTCTATATTTTCTATAGGCGATTATTATGAAGATCCATGAAAATACTAAGATTACTATAAGGATAAAATTTATTGAAATTGTAAAAGGATGGATTTTGCTAATAGCTTAAAAAATAGTTTAGATAAGATTATATCAAATGCAAGTTAAATTGAAAAAAACTTGAAGTTCTAATATTAAAAATGATGAAAATGCCTCCCTGGTTAAAGCCTCACTAAAATGTGTGCACAAATACTCAAAATATAAGAAAATATCTGAATTTGTATATTTAAACTTCTCCATAAAAAGCAAAACAATGGTTGAGCCAATTATTTCAAGGCCTTTCCATTGTATCACATTGTTTGTTCTTATTTGGTGGAGGCGAAGCATTGTCTTTGAAAGCCACCATTCTATTCTTAAATAAAAATACGAATAACATTAAAAATATCTATATTATAAAAATCCTCAACTTTCATAGAAGAAAAGTAGCTTATTATTCTTAACTCTTTATTGTTGCAGTTTGCAATTGTCAGAATTATATATCTAGCAAATGCTATTGAAGTATAAAAGCATCTTTGAATTATCAGTGTTTTATTCTGAAGCAGATTTTAAATCATTTAGTAATTTATCATTATATTATTGAGATAGTATTTCTCTACTAGTAAATAATTCAACATATAAGTAAAACTCTTCTTTAGTTTTTATTCTCTGTCTTATCCAATAGTTTATATTTTTTATAATTAACTTTTGATTGTTTCTTAATACATTTCTACTTTTTATCCATACATTTCTTATATATTCATATTTAATTTCAAGATTTTTAGCTGCGTCATAAATATAAGATTCACAAAAAAATAAAATTACAATCCATCACCTTCTCACCATGACTACTCCATATGAATTTGAAGGTTGGAACGAACCATTAGATAAGCTATTTGCTCAAGTTGATTTGATAAAATATGCTCTTGATTGGTTAGGAGAAGGTGATGAAATTGGCAAGTTTAAATATTCAACAGCCGGATCTCATTTACTTTCATCTATAATTACACGTTCTACAGGAAAATGTGCAATGTGCATGAGAGTTTGCAAATGAATACCTATTTAAGCCAATTGTGATTAAACCAATGCCAGATTACAAAGTAAAAATTTAATATTTATATTAATATTATTTGTAATATCGGATATTTTTACCGATCAAGAATAAGTTAATTTTAAGATGTTTTTAAAATATGTGGCTAGTCAGCCTATACTTCAGCACTCACACCTGCTACTAAAAATTTACTCAAGTATTAAATCCCCTTAAGTAACACAAAATATAATTAATAATTTTTTTTGGGAATAATAACGTTAAACGTTCTGCTGATAGATTTATTTATGAAAAGACTAATAGAATACCAACTGTTCTTCCAATGATAATGGAAATCTAAGCTTAAATAAAAAAATATAGGTAAACAATATAATAGCAAATTGTTTACCTATATACACACATTTATGCTTGGAAATATTTATCTTACAAGTTTTCTAAAAAGTATAATTGATAACGATGATTTGATTTATAGCTTAGGTATACCTAAAATTATTTTTTATCAATTATTTATTTGATTTAACTGTAATCTATCATAATATATATACTTCATTAAGCATCTTCACTGGAAAATTTAAGCTTTTAAAAGCATAATTTCCTCTTAATTTCCGTTATATTTATTCCTTCAACCATTGTTTTTGCAAAGATGCATATATTATTAAGAGCTTCATTCAATCCTCCATCACCTTTTTTAGGCATCTTAACAATATTAATACTATCTTTATAGCCTGCTATTACATCTTCATTTTCTTTTGACATCACAGCAAATGCTTTTATAGAAGTTTTAGTTGTAATATCTGTTGCTAATTGTGCACACATTTTTGCATAATCTTCATAATTAAAAGCTGGTCCACATACTACAATATCCGGTTTGATTTTTTCTAACATAGCACATATTTTACGGCTAACTTGATCTGATTCTGAAAAATAAGTTCCAGTTCCACAATAAAATATTGCATCTATCCTAGAATCTATCTCTTTTAAATACGGTTTCATCATAATTGCTGGACCAATCATCTCTCTAGTTCCAGTTAATGGTATAGATTTATCTTCCTTTGTACCACGTCCAGATTGAATCTGGTCAAATATCATTACAATGTTCATATCCTTATCTCCATTTACTTATTTTTAAATGTTCATTAGCTTTACATCAAATCTGTAATCATAAGCTTTTCAAAATTAACTACAAATACTTTACATAATGCTTTATAAATCATCAAATGAAATTGCATTATCTGAGTCACTAACTGATTCCACTTCATCTTTTATATATTGTTTATCCATCATTTTTACAAATGGCATATAAATAAATATACCACCAATTAAAAGAATTAGTTGAAGCAAAGCGCCTCTCCATCCAGTTGTCAAAAATCCTGATATAATAACTGGTGTTGTCCATGGTAAACTTACCCCACTGCAAAATGGTACTAATCCACTTAACATTACAAAGTATGATACTAAAATATTTATAAGAGGTGTTAATAAAAATGGAATCAAAATCATTGGATTTAATACAATCGGAAGACCAAATATAATAGGTTCATTTATTCCAAATAATGCTGGAGCAAAAGATATTCTACTCAAATCTTTAATACGTTTTGATTTACAGAATAATACCATAGCAATTACCATCGATAAAGTAGAACCAGCTCCTCCAAATGTTGTAAATAAATCATAAAATTGTTGATTTATTACATGCGGAAGTGGATTTCCAGCTTGATATGCTGCTAAATTTTCCATTGATAACGGTGTTAATATTGGTTGCATGATACTTCCTACAATTGATCCACCATTTATTCCAAAGAACCAGAATACATGTTGAAATCCCATTGCAATTAATACGGCACCTACTGTACTACCTAGTGATTGAAGTGGTCCTTGTAAGCATTTAAATATAAAATCAAATGCATTACCATATGGTGTTAATGAAAATAAAATATTTATTAGAAAAAATATAGTTAAAACTACTGCAGAAGGTACTA
The DNA here is from genome assembly GCF_900465025.1 of Clostridium neonatale. Classification (NCBI taxonomy): domain Bacteria; kingdom Bacillati; phylum Bacillota; class Clostridia; order Eubacteriales; family Clostridiaceae; genus Clostridium; species Clostridium neonatale. The sequence goes on along the minus strand of NZ_UICR01000001.1, from coordinate 1,070,858 downwards.
ATGCTTCAAACGATTGAGTAACAGCTGGAGGTACACCTTCTGGCATTTTTATCATCCAACCTTTTTTCTTTACAAATGCATAAATATGAACTGATATAAATGCAGTAATAATTCCAACAAAAATTCCTTTAGATCCTATCCATCCAAGAGGAATTCCTGGTAATGTAACATTTCCGTCTGTAACTGAATATGGCATCAAAATAAACCACGATACAAGTGCTACTGCTGCTCCAGACAATTTATCTACATTTAGTTCTCTCGAAAAAGAATATGCAATTCCAATAACAGCAAAAATAGCCATAATGTCAAATGTAGCATTTGTTGGTTTTGACATATATGAAGTCCAATTATCGCCAAAAAACTTTGCCCAAAATTCTACCCAATTAGGAATTGGAAAATTTGCAACTAGTAAAAAGAAGGAACCAATAATTAATAGTGGAGTTGTTAATAAAAATCCATCCCTAATAGCAAGTAAATATCTATTTTTACCAATCTTTTCAGCAAGTGGTATAAAAATTTTTCAAGTTTATCTATCATTAATAATCTCCCCTTATTGTTATTTTTTAGACTTTGACTTTGTTAATAAATTCGTCATAACTGCACGATTCACACAATAATTCCATTTTATTCGGATTATTTATAAGATAAGATATCCAATCAAATAATATTTTAATAAGTTGTTTCTCAAATTTATTAATTACGACTAATATTACAAATTTTATATAAAATCCACCCCATTTTATCGGTCTTTTAAGTTGTGCAACTGATATGATTGTTTCTTCTCCTAAAAAACCTAATGTATGTGGAATTGCAAATGTATTAGTTATTGATGTGGCACATATCTTTTCACGATTTAATACTAATTCTTTAAATTTAGAATTTACCTTATTATCAACATATAATTTATCGCACATATATTCTATGATTTCGTCTGGTGTAGAAAGTTCAATAGATTCATAATAGTATTCTTTATATATACGCTTCCTTATATTTAAGTTAAATTCTACCCTGAAATTGTTGATTTCTAACTTATTTAATATTTTACAGATACTCATATTTACATCTAAATCCGAAAATAATTTAATAACTACCATCTCTATTGGTAAATTATGAATAAATGGTGTAGTAGTAAGAATTAAATCTGGCTTTATTTGGTAAATACTATTTTCTTCAAAGTAATGAAGTATTTCTACAATATCAATATAATTTTTGAATATATGTAATATTTTTTCTACATATACTTTTGAAAACATTTGATTATACGGAACTATAGCTACAGCTCTATACTTAACTCTATTCTTAGCCCATCCACTCGAAACTCCTATATATAAAGAAATAATTTCAGCTTCACTATACGGTATATCTATACTTAATTTTTTTGCCCAAAATTCTACAATGTACAATCCAACTTCAAATATATGTGGATTCTCAAATCTAATATTACTTATATTTTGATTCTCTAACTCAACATTATTGTTCTTGCGTTCAATTATTCTATGTAATTGCATTTTCAAACTATTAATTAAGTAATTATCCCATCTAATGTCTATATTAAAAACTTCATAAACTTCTTCTAATACCTCAGTTACAATATCCATAGTATTTATAAATTTTTCTTTAATACTTACTAATTCATTTGCACCACAATTTGATAAACCTTTATTGCTAATCATAAGTGCAAGTGCTTCTATTTCTATGTCTTTTACCTTAATATTAATTTTTTTTGATATACTCTTATAAAATGTACTTGAAATTTCATATTCAATTCTCCTATTTAACTTATCTTGCAATATATTCGAATTTATATAATTTCCTTGAATCATTCTTTGAATATTTATTCCTATCTGAAGTATTAAGCTTGGAATCATTTCTTCATAAATTGAATAGTTATATTTTTCACAAGTGCAAATTAATATATCTTTTATTTCAATAAGATTAAATAATTTAAAAAATACTGAGAGCTGATTTAAATTTAATAAATTTTTCTGAACTTTTGATATTATTAAATCTTTACAAAGTTTTCTTTTGTTAATTTCATCACCCTGTAAATATATATATCCAAATCTATGAATTAATTTTAATCCACTATATTGTTCTAACATTTTACGAATTCTACAAAGGTCCCGCTTAATTGAATGTTCACTTACATATATTTTACTTTGAAGACTTACCAGATTAACTTCTTTTCTTTCGATTAATAGCTTTCGAATTATATAGATACAACGTGAAATTGAAGTTTGTGGAATTTTAACTTCCTCTTTTTTATAAAGATAAAAATATACATCTTGATTAATTATTCTATATCCTTTTCTTATGTTAGATTTAATTAATTGGATTGAAGCTTGTTCATTAATAAATTCTATATCAGAGCGAATTGTTCTATCAGTTACTTTCAATATATTTGAAAGTTTTTTCCCTGTAATCCATTCTTCTCTCTCTTTTAATATATTAATTAATCTGTTCTGTCTATCATTTAACATAATTCAATCCACAACTTAACTTACTTAAACTTGAATCGCTTTCTTGGCTCCATATAATCTAATAAAAATAATTCATTTTCAGGAATATGTCCTATTACATTTTTCCTATTATCGTTAGGCATATCCTTTAAAGCAATCTGAAGTTCCCCTTTATATCTAGAATAATTATCATTCAGTATTACTACATCACCTCGTTTTAAATCACGAGTATTTTCTGCTGGTATTGATGCTTCAGAGAACATTGCTCTCGGTTCACTTGAACGTATCATATATTCGCTGACATCACCACGATCTGCATGATTCTTTTCATAATATAAAATATTACGCTCTATATTAGTTAGCTGTTTTTCAAATTCAATTCCAAATGTTAAAATTCCAGAATTAATTTCAGAACATGATTTTAATTCTTCTTCAGAAGCATATGCATTAGCAATAATTACATCATCAATCATTTCTGTTGCAAACAAGTGTCTAACTTGTAAATCAATAGGCAGACCTCTATGCATTTCTAATGTACATAGTCCTTCATTAACAGGCCAAGGACCAAAAGTATTTTCATTATTACTTGATACAAACGCTGCTGTATGCAGATTATATGATTTCATTAATTTATTACAGTTATTAAAGTGATTTAAACTTAAACCCGTATATTTTTGTGGATAAAAATTATGACACGTAATTAACTGATTTCTGTTTGGAAAATTGCTCATTATGTTTTCAATGTATCCATTACCTGAACTTGCATTCAGTTCAATTTTGATATTGTTTTCATTGTAGGTCATAAGACTTTCTTTAATTCCATCAAATCCTTCATCCAGACGTATACCATCTGCATTTATTTCTTGGAATAAAGATAAGTTATCATATGATACATTAAAAATATCAAATACTTTGGGATTTACATCGAATATTATCTCCATACCTTCTTCATGAGCAGTATCAATTAGTTGTTTAAACTCCTCCAATAATTCTTTTTTTGTTTTCTTTCCTACACTTAAAAGACATGTAAAAACTCTTTTAAATCCATATTTTCCAGCTAAGTGAATATATTCAATGTCTTTTTCTTTTGTTGAATGTTCTGGGTAAATAGATATTCCAAGTCTTTTCATTATTGTTATTCCTCCTTTAGTAATATATTTTTAAGTAATCTATCTTTATTTAAGAAAGATAATTTAAAATTTATTTTGTAACAATATTTTATTTATAAATAAATTTTAAATCTTTTATAATGTTAATTATATTAGAAAACTTTATTCACAAAAATAGACTCAAGATGCTAAAATATGTATTTATGTTTCCAAAAGATTTTATAAAAAATGGCTCAGCACTAAAAACTTTACTTGACAATATGAAGCAAGACTTTTTTAGAATTTAATAACCGTGCATTGACATCTTGATTCTGTCAAGAGCACATTTGTGTGTTGATCCTACAAAATTATTCATTTTTATATACACTTCAATGTTATAACAAAAATATTAATAAGTTTTTAATAGATAGATCTAAATCCTTACTTTAATTAAAATATTATTTAATTAAAATATTATTTTATTAAAATGTAACTTTGATAATTAGATTTTTAAAATCATATTAATTCCTAGTAGTTAGGAAATCAAATTACCTATTATCCGTCAATTACAGTGTATAATTTAATTTAATGAAAGTACTTTCTTAAACTACTAGATGATAAAATACTATGTATTCTTAAAATCTCAATTAAAAATATTTAATTAAAGGAGTAAATATTATGGCAATCAAAAAAATTTTATCATTTTCTTGTAAATTATGTTTTATTTCATTTGCGTTAACATCATTTCTTAATCCAATTGCAAAAGCTGATACAATAACATCAACTTCACCAACTTTACCTTATGCAACATCATATTATAATGGATATAATATGGTTTGGAATGATGAATTTAATGAAAACAATTTAGATCTTACCAAATGGAAGTATGGAACTACTCCAGAAAATGGTTCAATGAAATATGTGAATTCTTCAGATAATGTTTATGTAAAAGATGGTAATTTGGTATTAGCCGCAATTAAAGATGATTCACTTGGTGACAAGTTTACTGCAAGTTCTGGAATGGTAATTACTGAAGGTTTAGCTTCTTGGAAATATGGACGTTTTGATATTCGCGCAAAGCTTCCTGTAGAGCAAGGCATGTGGCCTGCAATATGGATGATGCCTCAAGATTCAAAATACGGCTGGCCAAATGATGGTGAGATAGATATAATGGAAGCTCTCGGCTCAGAAAAAAATAAAATATATGGCACACTTCATTCTGGAAACAATACTGATGGAGGTCAAAGTACTGGTGTAACTTATACATTATCAAGCGGAGATCTTTCTGATGATTATCATACTTATTCAATTATTTGGGAGCCAGAAAAGATTCACTTTTTAATTGATAATAAGGAATATGGTGTTGTTGATAAATGGCCTTCATACTTCAAAGTAAACGATACTCAGTATTCATTAGATTTTCCTGATCCATTTAACAAGCCATTCTACTTAATGTTAAATTTAGGTGTAGGCGGAGACTGGGGCGGTGAGCCAAATAATACTACTAAATGGGGAGAAAATACAAAGATGTATGTAGATTACGTACGCGTTTATCAAAAATCTAAATAGATTTAATCTCAACTGTAATCAAATATTAACATTACTTAGGATTATACTTCTAGTAATGTTAATATTTTTGACTATATTTTAAAAAGTACTTATAATAAAATACAAATATATACTAAAACATCGCTAAAATTATCTATAGGAGAAATTTAATGCAAATTTTATGGAAGAAATATAAAATCACTAATTTTGAAATGAATCTGGATGAATGTGGTATTGAACAATGTACTCCTGGTATTAAATATAATTACGAAGTAGTAAAAAATTCTGTTATACATTATATTTCAGAGGGAGAAGGTACATTTAAAATAAATAACCAAATATTTGATTTAAAAAAAGGGGATGGCTTTATTCTATTTAAAGGAATGAATGTTGAATACACTGCATCTATAGACAATCCATGGAAATATTATTGGGTAGGATTTAGTGGAACAAATGCAAATGAATATTTACATAGGAGTTCAATTTTTGATAATTATATAATAAATTATCAATCTAATTCCAAGATTCCATCTATAATAAAAAATATGTGTGCCTTATCTAAAACATATGATCAAAATTCATCCGATGATATTCTCCTGTTAAATAAACTGTATTATCTTCTATACACAATAACTCAAGAATTCCCTAAACCATTTCAATTGGTAAACAATTTAACACATACATATATACAACAATCAATTGATTTTATAAATTCTAAATATGCAGAAAAAATAACAGTTCAACAAATTGCAGATAATGTAAATTTAAGTAGAAGCTATTTATATAAAATGTTTATAAAATATCTTGGCGAATCTCCTCAAAAATATTTGCTAAATCTTAGGATGTATAAAGCCACCTTATTATTAAAAGAAACTGATCTGTCTATATCTCAAATTTCTAGTAATATTGGATATGATGATCCCCTATTCTTTTCAAAAACATTTTCAAAACATTTTTCCATCTCAGCTTCTCAGTATAGAAAGCTCTATAAAAAATAATTAAGACTATCCAGATATTTTATATTATATCTTGATAGTCTTTAATCATCTTACTAATGTTAAGTTTTACATTCTAAGCATTATTTAATTATTGTTATTCTCTGAAAATTTTAAGTAAAAGCTAAAATCTATTTCACTTTCATTAAGCTGATATTTTTCTTCTAAAACAGGGCCACAACTGTTTGATCCAATACCGCTTTGTTTATAATCTATTATCAAAAATGTTGCATTACTTTCTTCTAACTCATAGTTATGTGTTTTATCTGTTAATTCCTCTTTAGAAAAATGAGATGCATTAAAAGAAAAATCCTTATTTTCTGATAAAACATAAATTTTACTGTTATCATTTTTAATACATAATTCTTTACAACAGCTACGACTTCCATTTTCCTGAGGTCTAATATAATCTTCATGCATTTCAGAAACTTTTGAATCAAATCTTCCTAAATAGCTTGAATAGTGCTTATCTTGATAGTTTTCATATGGGCCTAATCCAAAATAGCTTAAATCTTCATAAGATTTATCTAGTTTAATCTCTACTCCAAACCTAGGTAAAAATGGCTTATCTAATTTCTTATACGCTTTAATCCTACAGTTTATAAGACCATTTGAAAATATGCGCCACTCAACTAAAATATCTAAGACTTTTTGACGATATATTGGTGTCAAACTCAATCTACTTATTATTGCTAGACTATTTATATCTTCTTCTATAGTAACCTCATTTACTCTTACATCTAATTTATCAAATCCAGCTTCAATCCAATCATTCTTTATTTTTCTATCATTATCTGTAGGTGGACGCCAAATTGTAAAATTCAGTGGATGATTAATAAATTTTTTATTTCCTTTTTCTATTAGAGTAAACATTCCTATTCTTTTATCATAAATATATTTAAAATCTCCATTAGTAATTTGGATATTGTTCTCTATATTATCTATATAATTTATTTTAAATTTTTCTTTTTCATCAATATTTATAAGCTGCTTAAATGATTTTAATTTTTCTATATTATTAGGCCAAATTATTTGATCATAACCTAATACAAAACCTTTTTTATATAATAGTATATCTAATTTCACAGTATATTCAAATAATATAGTAACAATAGTTTTAGGTAAATCCTGAATACTTAAATCATACCATTTTTCTTCTTTTGGTTTTAACGTATCCAGTTTAATTTCCTTCTTACAAATCATATCTCCATCTGAAAATAATTTATAAGTAATTTGCACTATATCATTTACATCTCTAAAATCTAACATATTTTTCAATTTAACTTTATTATTCACCGTATCAATTTCGATTACTCTTATTGGACGATTTATATTTTGATATTCTAGAAGTCCTATATGCTTTCTTCTATCTGGATATACTAATCCGTCAACACAGAAATTCCCATCATTAGGGTATTCTCCAAAATCGCCACCATATGCATAAATGCTTTTACCATCTTTATTGCTTCCATTATATATAGAATGATCACACCATTCCCAAACATAAGCACCTGCAAACTCTTCATTTGCTTGTATCAAATCATCATATTCTTTTAAACCACCTGGGCCATTCCCCATAGCATGAGCATATTCACATAATATTAAAGGTTTATCTATTCCTTTATCAAAATATTCTTGTATTTCATCAATGCTTGGATACATTCTACTAATTACATCTAGTTCAGTAAAGTCATTTTTTCTATTCTTATCTGCATAATACGCCCCTTCGTAATGAAGCAAACGTGTAGGATCTAATTTCCTAGCACATTTTAAGCCTTTCTCAAAATTATATCCATACCCTGATTCGTTTCCAAGTGACCACATGAAAATTGAGGGTCTATTTTTAAATGGAATAATTGATGATTCAATCCTATCAATAATTACTTTTTCATAAATCGGATCATCAGCTATCATATTATAATTTTCAAGATATCCCAAACCATATAATTCAACAACACCATGAGTTTCAATATCAGCTTCGCTCATAACCAAAAATCCATATTCATCACATAACTCATAAAAAATAGGTGACTTTGGATAATGTGCTGTTCTTATAGAATTAATATTTGATTCTTTCATTAATTTTAGATCTAAAAGCATGTCTTCCCTGCTCATTACATATCCTTTTTTAGGATGACTATCATGATGATTAACCCCTTTTAGCTTAACCGGAATACTATTTATTTTTAAAACTTTATCTTCAATATTTATTACCCTAACTCCAATTTTTTCTTTAATAACTTCAGCTTTTGTTTCCATTAATAAAGTATATAATTTAGGATCTTCAGGATTCCATAATTGAACATCCTCTATCTTTAACATAATTTTGTCATCAATAATATTTCCAGATAAAATCATATCATTATTATCATTCAACAAATAATACTTAATATCTGGCTTATTTTTTGTATCTAAAATATCAATATATATATATCCTATGTTTTTAACTAAATCTACATTTGTTTTTATACTATAATCATTTATTCTTTGATTTGCCCTCTCTAAAATATACACATCTCTAAAAATTCCAGACATCCTAAATTTATCTTGATCTTCAAAATATGTTCCATCACACCATTTCAAAACAAGTACTTTAATTACATTAATACCAGAAGATAAATATTTTGTAATATCAAATTCTGAAATGCTATGTGATATTTGACTATATCCTACAAAGTAATCATTTATCCATATATAAAAGCATGAATCAACACCTTCAAAATTTAAATGATAATCTCTTTTGTCACAAAAATTCTCTAAGTTGAATTCCTTTATATAAAGACCGCATGGATTATCTTTAGGAACAAAGGGTGGATTAAATGGAATTGGATATTTTACATTTGTATATTGGTTATAATCATATCCCTCCATCTGCCATACTGATGGAACATTTATATTATTAAATAACTCATCTTTATATTCTAATTCTACTTCATCTAAACTATTAAAATATCTAAAACTCCAATTACCATTAAGTGAATTGAATCTAATCTGATTATTTCTATCTTTACATTTAAGTGCCTCATCACAATTTTCGAATGGTATATAATAACTTCTTCTAGGCAACATATTTATATGTAGTGAAGCTATATTTTCATGATATAAATTTTTTAACAAATTAATCACCCTTTTTTATATAATTTATTTATAGAAAATACTTTCTTAAACATTTTCATTATATAAAAAAAATATTTTTATCAAAATGGATTTAAAATGCTAAAATATGTTTTTATGTTTCTAATTTAAAAGATTTTTCGCAATTATTTTTGTATTAATTGATAACATTTGTAGTGTAGCGTAAACATATCCAGTCAAAAAATAACTCTGTTTCCGCTTTCCTTCTTCTAGCCAATCTAACTAGAACTTTTTTCATAAAGAGACTTGGTCTTTTCTCATTAAATTGCTGAAGCCCGCAATAAATAAGCATATTCTTATCTGGTAATATTCTAATATTCTCGTATGTATATATTCTTTTATTCTGATATTCTTAAGAATATTACAATATATATTTATTGTTTGAATTACATAGGAAGGGATCTATAATCAATTGGAAGAAGTTGAGATTTCTATATATCTACTTCTTGTACTTCAATTGCTAAAGCTCGAACTTTTCCACTTCTCTTAAATATGTTATTTCTATCATCTAAATTCCTCCTAAAATAGAAAAACGAATATTTAAAGCTTTTTTCTACTTTAAATATTCCTTTTCTTTATTACATGATAATAATATACTAGACTTGTGCAGTAAATAGGAAAAATTTAAGCTACTAGTCCTAATTTGGCAATAGTAGACTGTAAATCAATCCCGTTATCTGCACATTCATGTGCAAAAGAAACTATTTTTACCAAATAGTTGTTTCGGAAGTGTAATATTACATCTCCAATATTTTTAAATTTATATAATTTTTCACATTTGACTCTGAAAATCTCAAGAAAAGTATACGTTAAAAATATCATGCTCCAATATCTATGTATTGATTTTAAAGATTGAATTTGAAATTCATCAAAACCAAGAGCTGTTTTATGATATCTATAACTTACTTCAATATCCCAACGCTTTTCGTAATATGAAATTATGGTTTTATTATCGAGTGAAACATCCGTACTTATAATGAATGCTGGATTATCAGATAAATCGTTTTTAGTCCAGCTTATAAGTACAACTACATTCTCAATATCATTAAGTTTTCCTTCATATCTATAAACATAGTACTTGTTATTACTAGCGGTAACTAAGCTAGTCTCATTAGTCCTAATGTATGAAGAAAACTTTTTGACATTTGTTTTAATGCCAGCCGGATATATTACTCTGTTAGATTTTATTCTCCCTATAGTGTGACAACCATTTATTAAACCGTGAAGCAAAATTTTTGCTGAAGTATACCATGAATCAACTAGTAAATAATTGTTTTTAGTTACAGGAGTGAATTCATTAATCAGTTCCATCGCAAGTTCATTTTTATCTAGAAATTTTTTAGATAGTTTTTTACTCGATTCCTTTCGGTGATATTGTCTAAAATCTAAAGGTATAGAATAATCATTAATCTTATAATGCGATGTAACTAAGCAGTGTGACCATTTAGGTTTATTGCCATCAGCATGTGAATTGTGAAAATCTAAGCCTTCAATTTTTTTAGTTGAAGTATTTTTCTTAGTTAAGGTATCATCAATGATTAGGAATCCAACATCACTATCTTCACAAGTGTTGGAAATTTCAGATATTGCATGAAATATGCGTTCTTGCGTAACATATTCATGATTCCATGAATATGAACTTAGGAACCTTGAACCAGTACTTCGATCTCTATTGCATGTAATTTTATTATGAACAGATGAAATAGTTTTGCTTCCTTCTGTTACAATAATTCCAGATACTATATTTACCATATGATTCTTTATCGCAGAAGAATATGGCAGATTTAACTCTGAAATATAGTTGATAATTGTTTCATTTTGGTTTAATATTGTTGTCAGCATATAAATCTCCTTAGATTTGGTTTCGCAACAATAAATCTAGCATGTTTGAGGTTTATATGCTACTTTTTTATTTAAAATTATACTGGTAAAATGTCAATAAAAATCCAATGGTAAATTTTCTTAAATTAATGCACAAGTCAAGTTAGTTAAAGTGTATGCACTTCTCTATAATTATTTCAATTTTTTTATAATTGGTGTTGTCATTATTCCGACACCAATCAAAGCTAATCCAAATATAATTTGATAATATATTTGCTTGTCCCCTGTTTTAGGAAGTTTTTCTTTACCTTTTATATTATTTTTCTTATACTCTTCTGATGATTTAGCTTCTAAATTTCGAGAAACATTATTCATATTTTCAGCATACACATTATTTGAATTATTATTAGCGCCTTGAGCATTATATGTGTTGTTTGAATTATTATTAACCCCCTGATCATTTATTTTATCTAGAGTACTAGAATTATCTTTTTTATCATCTGAAGCCTCTTCTTTTGTTGTATTATCTTCACTAGAATCCTTTTTTGATTTCTTAGATGACCTTGAATGTCTGTGTTTTGGTGTTATCACAGAACTCACTGGAGTTTCTGGATTCACTGGTGTTTCTGGGTTTACCGATGTCTCTGGTCCTGGTAGATTTCCATCAAATAAGCAATCTACCATCAAACAATACCAAGTCAGGACCACCCGTAAAACGGGTGGCTTGCTCTGCGCCTATAAGGCTTTGTTACTGGCCGTGCTACTCGCACGTTGAAATTACTTACCTTTTGCAAAAACATCCCCTAGTGCCATTAAAATGGCTCTTTTTTTGTTCTTCCTCTTACTTTCAGCTAAAAAATACACTTTATTACTTACTTCAAAAAATAATTACTAACTTTCTTTAAGTAAGTTTATTTTTATACTTTAAGCTCTTAAATTTAATTTTTCTCTTATTCATAATTAGCTTTTTTCTGCTCACCGCTGAAAGCTTTCCGGAACCACCGGTCTAACCGGTGGTATTCTAGATACAAAAAGAATGTAGTAGATTTGTTTTACACAAATCTACTACATTCCCTTCAAATAAAATATTATTTAGTTTAGAATATAAATATTTATAAATTCTAATTTTTATAATTAGTTGTATTTCTTCTCATTCATATATACTGAATCTCATCAGTATATATGATATCATCTTGTTTTTATTCTGTGCCTTCAGTTCCTGTGCCTTCAGTTTCTGTGCCCTCAGTTCCTGTGCCTTCAGTTCCTGTGCCCTCAGTTTCTGTGCCCTCAGTTCCTGTGCCTTCAGTTTCTGTGCCCTCAGTTCCTGTGCCCTCAGTTCCTGTGCCTTCAGTTCCTGTGCCTTCAGTTCCTGTGCCCTCAGTTTCTGTGCCCTCAGTTCCTGTGCCTTCAGTTTCTGTGCCCTCAGTTCCTGTGCCCTCAGTTCCTGTGCCTTCAGTTTCTGTGCCTTCAGTTCCTGTGCCTTCAGTTCTTACACCCTGCATTTCTTCCAATACCGGTATTTCTTCCGATACTGGTATTTCTTCCAATATAATATTGTCTATTATAATTGTATGTTCCTCAGTAATTTGTTTTTCTCCTACTGCTCCCATTGCTATATTGAATAATGCACTTTCATCTGCCTTATCCATTACAAATGTTACTTCGAATTCTTTCTTTTCATCCTTATTTAATTCTATTAATCCTTGAGAGTATGGAGTCCATCCACCACCATTTTCCTGTAAATTATACTGTATTGTTCTGTCAATACTACTTTCTACATCAAAACTCAATCTATATTTTTTCCCTTGTTCTAATTTAACATTCTCCTGCTTTAATTGAATTTTCCAATCAGCATCTCCAGTATCCTTAATGTTTATATTTGCATTTCCGCCACTTAAATCACTCTCTGCATCAGCTGATCCATCTGCAAATACTCCCCATCCAGTATTTCCCTTACTGAAATCACCATTTTTTATTAAAGCATTATCAAAATTATCAAGTTCATCCACTTCTTCAACTTTAACATTATCTATAGTAACTGTATGTGTATCAGTAATTTGTTTTCCTCCTACTGCTCCCATAGATATTGTGAATATAGACTTAGAATCTGTATCCTTCATCATTTCAAATCCAAGTTCATAAGTTTCATAATCTTTTCCTAATCTGATTACATTTGATCCTGTATATGCATCCCAGTTATTATCACTAGATCCATCTCTTTGTATAGCATACATAATGTCTCTGTCCAATGTAGATTTAGCATCGAAAGTTAACTTATACTTTTTGCCTTTTTCTAATTTAACATTATTTTGCTTGAACTGAATTTTCCAGTCAGCATCTCCAGTATCATCAATTTTTACTTGAATTGCATTCTTTTCACTTAAACTATCAAGTGCTGCTGATGCTTTACTTGCAACACTAGAATCTTTAAATAATTCCCATCCAGTAAGACCTGCATCAAATTGTCCATTTCTTATAATTGAATTTTCTTCGATTCTTACATTATCAATATAAGTTATACCTGCTGCTCCTAATAGAAGTTCTAAATTTTTATTATCTAATGTATCTCCAGTTTTAAATTCAAACTTATAAGTCTGTTTATCTGTAGTAATATTAGCGTCAAACGTTTCTCCAGCAACCTTTGCTACAATATCTTTATCTTCCTGTGCATAAGCATCAAAATATAATACATACTTTGTATTTTCCTTCATTGCAAGATCTGTTTGTTTTACTATTACATCTTCTAATGCACATTTATTATCTTTTACATTAACTTTTAATTCTCTTAAATTATTACTATTTGTTACAGTAATTTCTGCATCCTTAACTTTTGATTCAACTTCCCAATACTTCATACGATTTTCGCCAACATCAAATGTACCATTATTTACATAATTACCATCTGGCATAATCTTCTTTAAACCATCATCTTCTTTTTCTATCTGACCTATTTTTTCAATTTTTACATTACTTATTTCAACATCAGCTGTAGAACCTTGATTTCCTAAATTGAATTCTAATCTTCCATTTGCATCATCTTCTTTTTCCATAGTAAATTCATAAGAATAATTTTTAACTTCTGTTGTTAAATCTAATGATGTATCATCAAAATATCTTACATATGATTTATCTGGTCCTGATATATCCACAATCATAGTTCTATCTTCACTGGCTTTTGCATCAAAAGAAACTCTGTATTGTCCTCCCTCTTTTAATGGTATTCCAGCTTGTACTAATTGAATTGAATAATCAACTGTTCCTGGATTTTCAGTCTTTATCTTAATTTTATTATCTGCAATTTCAGAACTTCCTTTACCGTTTAATGCAGTCATAAACTCCCAGTTTTTATCTTCAGAAAAATCTCCATTGATTACATAATTTCCATTTCCATCTGGATCCCTAAGAATAACCTCTTTTTCTGGCTTTTTAACATTTTCATCATAGCTATCTAATTGATATGCCTTTATATAATCAACTTTGAATTCTGCATTATTGAAATCTGTAGTCTCATCTGGATTTCCTGGCCAATTTCCTCCAACAGCTAAATTACATATTAGATAGAATGGTTGGTCAAATGGAGCTGGATAAGTAACCTCATCTCCACCTTCTACTTTAGTGTACCAATCATTAACCTTATGATATAATTTTCCATCAACATAGTAACGAATTTCTCCTGGTTCCCACTCAATACCAAATAGATGATAATCATCTGCAAATGTTCCTTCTTCTAATGTATAAGATCCTTGGCTTTCTGCATGTGGCTCACCATAATGAATTGTTCCATATAATTTTTCAGGTTCATGTCCCAATACTTCCGCCATGTCTATTTCACCACATTTTGGCCATTGACCATATAAACTTTCATCATTAGGCATCAACCATAACGCAGGTAATAATCCTTGTCCTTTTGGGAATTTTGCTCTTATTTCAAATTTACCATATTTAAAGGTTTGCTTGTTTTGCGTTGTTATTCTTCCTGATGTATAATGTTTTTTTCCGTCCTTTTCTGTTTCAATAGCTTTAATAACAAGGTTTCCATCCTTAATAAAGGTATTATCTTCTGAGTCTGTATATTCCTGCAATTCATTGTTAACCCAGCCTGGTTCATGCTTTTCATAACTCCAATTTTCCAAGTCTAATTTATCCCCTTCAAAACTATCTTGCCACACCAAGTTCCATTGTTTATTTTCTTGCTGATTATTATCAGAACTGCTTCCACTATTACCACTGCTTCCACTACTACTACTACTACTACTACTATTGTCTTCTTTATTTTCATAATTTGTTATATCTGTTATATTATTCATACTTTCATCTGTTTTTTCTATATGTTCAAATACTTTATTATTAGCTACAGGAGGAATTTCTCCAACTGCTTCACCATTAATATTGAATTCATACACTTTTCCATTTATATTAATCTTTCCAGTCTGCATTGCTCCACTTTCATTTAAGTAGTATACTTTATCTGCAACACTTATTGTTCCAGTCTGCATTGCTCCACTTCCACTTAAATAATACCAGTTGTTATTGTCTTTTAACCAGCCTGTTTTCATAGCTCCTGATTCTGAAAGATAATACCATGTTTCATTGTCTTTCAACCAACCTGTTTCCATAGCTCCTGATTCTGAAAGATAATACCATGCTCCATTATCTTTTACCCAACCTGTTTTCATAGCTCCTGATTCTGAAAGATAATACCATGCTCCATTATCTTTTACCCAACCTATTTTCATAGCTCCTGATTCTGAAAGATAATACCATGCTCCATTATCTTTTACCCAACCTGTTTTCATAGCTCCTGATTCTGAAAGATAATACCATGCTCCATTATCTTTTACCCAACCTATTTTCATAGCTCCTGATTCTGAAAGATAATACCATGTTTCATTGTCTTTCAACCAACCTGTCTGCATTATTCCTGCATCATTAAAGTAATACCAAGTATTGTCATAAAGTTTCCATCCAATAGCTCTCTGACCATTTTCAATATATGTCCATGTATTGTTTTCACTCCTCCAATCCGCTAACGTTTTCATAGGAAATATGTTAACCCCTGTCCCTATTATTGATGCGCTTAATAAAAGTGTTAAAATCTTTTTCTTATTCATTATTATAACTCCCTTCATGTGGTTCTTGTTTATTAATCTATTTTTTCAAAAACAGTCTAATAATTTATTTATTCATATAAAATTCCATTAAATTTATGGTACTCTGTAAATAAAGAAACATTAATTGCACTTTGAAATTTTCCCATGATTTTCTCCCCCTTTTTATACTAGTTTATTTTAGTAAGAGCATCTTCTAAAATTGCTCTTCCATTCATAATTCCATAGAATCGCATGTTCATTACTTCTACTGGTATTCTACCATTTACAAGTTTTTCAACTTGTAATTTTTAGAAACGAACTTGTGGTCCTAAAAATACTATATCTACACTATCAATTACAGAACTACATTCTGCTACTGGTAGGACATCTATTCCTATTTCAATTTCCTTTTGATCTGCTACTTCTTTTATTTTAGTTACAAGGAAGCTTGTACATATTGCTGCCAAACATACTAATAATATTTTTTCATTATTAATTCCTCTTTAATAAATATTTCATATTATATATTAAATTAAAATTATAAACTTTAAATTAATCCTGTTATTTATTGATGCGCAATCACCTTATATAATATATTTAGGTTGATAAAGGTAACCTATAACCCTTTATTTACTGTATATTTATACAATATTGAATTAATTGTATAATAACTTTATTAGATAGAGTGATGTCGATTCACCCTTGAGGTAATAGCCTCGTCATTGAAAGACTGACACCTCTATCTGATAAACTGGTTACGAATAAGTTGGATGTTGACTCTTTCGGAGTACTTCGTATGGTCTTATGTCAATATTTTGCTATTCTAAAAAAGAACTGTACATACGAAATTCGATACTCAAACGTCTAACTTAATTTTTCAAAAAACTTGCTTATGCTGGTCTTTTTATCATGCTTAAATATACATTTTTTATTCACAATTTTTTTCTATTTTCTTATTGACTTTTGATAGTTGGTCTTATATCTGTTGTAATGATCTACTGCAACATTACCATTTGTATTTTTAAAAGTTGTTCCAGGTATTCTTGTGTATACATCCCATATACTTTCTCCCTTCCCATCTTTGTCCCATGCACCTTCAACTTGATACGCCGCTGATGCTGATCCCCATAGAAAATCATCTTTGAATTTATCTAGCTTTTCGTATATCACTACATCCACTCCTATACATTAATGTAAATTAATTATTTGCTATTAACCTATATATAAATTTATTTTTAAACTATTTCTTTCTGAAACAAAAAACTCTATTTTTTTATAGAAGCATTTATAATTGCACCTAATATGTTGGCATCATTATTGTACTTGCATCTATCAATTTTAGTAGTAATAAAATCTGCTTCAAGGTATTCAATGCAGGTCTTCTTATACTGTTCCTTTACTTTATTTATAAACCAATCCTCTTCTGATATTCCTCCACCTATGCATATAACTTCTGGATTATAGAAAACTGTAATTACAATCAATTGAGCTACTATGTTTATTATCCACTCATCTACTGATAATTCAGCTGTTTTGTTTCCATCTAAGTACTTCTTACATACTTCATATCCATACTGCACCTGATCACCCATATCAACTTTGCTATTATATATATTTATTAAGCCAGTCATTGATGCATAATCACCCATCTTAGCAAGACCACCTATCGCATCGTTTACAAAGGGCATATTATGAAACTCTCCTGCAAATGCATCTTTTCCATATACTACTCCATTTTCATCACATATACATCCGCCAGTTCCCGTTCCTATGATTAAAAATGCTGAAGATTTGCTTCCTTTTGCATTTCCTATTTCAAATTCACATAACCCTGCTGATTTTGCATCATTAATTGATGACACTTTTTTATGTGTTCTTTTCTTGATTTCATCGTTTATATTTGTGCCATACATAATGGCTACGTTAGGAGCAGCATATAATTTAACATTTGAATCTTTATCAATGAGCCCTGGTGCACTTATACCGATTACATCAATTTCATCAATTAATTTTATGTTTGAACATATATAGTCATAAAATTCATCTGCAGTATTGTATTTAATAGTTTCAATTTTCCACTTGTCTTTAATGTGGTATTGCTTGTCCATTAAGGCATACTTAATGAATGTTCCTCCTATATCTATTCCTAAATTAAATTTTTCCATACCATCTCTCCTTAAAATAAAGGTCTTATAAATTGCCTGCTTATAATACAATAATGAATTAATTCTGTGAACTCGTGTTTATTTTTTGTCAAAAAATAAATCCATACATTCTTTTTTTGATTTGTTTTACTTTTATGTTCTTTATTCAATTCTTTAATTCATATAATCTACAAGTATCATCAATCTATAAATGTTATTTCAATGTATTAATCTAAAAAATCATAAATACTCTAGTCTATAACTCTGTAAATTATTACTCTATGAATTATTAGTTATGCATTTATAACTTTGAATTATATCAGTTTATAATATCTAATATAGCTTCATCATAAGTATAACTACAATTTATAAACACTTTCTGTAAGATAGAACACTTAGTGAACTCGTGTTTATATATATAATATAATAAAAACAATTATATTTCAATATATTTTTTCAAATTTATGCTATGCCTTACTTATCTTATAATCCTTTATTTTTTGTGTCATCAAACTAAGTCCAATAAACTTGCCAGCAAGTCAGGTACTAAATCACTGAAATAAAAATTACTAAATATGAATTAGCATAATAAAAAAGTGGCTGTCACAAAACTAATGTTCCCTATGAAAAAGGCTAGCAAGCTTTTTAATTCCCCATTGGTATCTGTAATTATTATAGTAATCCATATAATCATCTATTATTAATTATAGTTGTACAGTTTTTTTAAGTCTATCTCAAAAAGGGTTGCATTTACTTATGATACGGTTCTCCACAACTTATCCTAAAACTCTAAAAAGTCACTTTACATTTTCATGGTTTTCTATATAAAAATGGAAAATAACACAACACACATAAAATTTTATAAAATTCCATAACATAAAATAATTTTTAGCTATTAGAAAATCCCACAAAATAAGACTTTAGACAATACTATAACAAATAGTAAAATCTAAAGCCTAGAACAACTGGATCTAGCCAACCATATGAGAAGCTATATTAATATGTTTTTAATGGTTATACCCTTTAATTTTCTTCAAAACATAAATAAACCCACGAAAATCCAAAATTTAGATTTTCGTGGGTTTCATGGTGGAGGCGACGGGTGTCGAACCCGTGTCCGAAAGGAGCGTCATCTGCCTTTCTCCGAGTGCAGTTCATGTTTTAAAATTCCCTAGAAGACACGCCCATGAACAGGCTTATCTTTTCGGTAGCTTCATGAATACCCCTCTAGCTCAAAGCTTTGCTAGACTTCGTTTCCCACTCTATGACACCAGCTACCCGAACCGTAGGCAATCCGGACTGATGAGTAGCTTAAATTAAGCTGCTAATGCAAAATTGTCTTCTGCGTTTACATTTAATGCATACTTTATTAACGAGGACACATGCTTCCCTCGACTCGCTTAGCAAACCACTTCCCCCCCCGTCGAAGCCAAAACGCCCCCAAGTTAAGAATGGTTTCTTTAGAACCATATTTAATTTTTAAAGAACTATCTTGCAATATTCATTTTATATTATTAGTCTTTAACTGTCAACATAAACATTATTGGTATCTATATAGTTTATTAGAAATACTAGAAGGTTTAATTTTTTTTGAATTTTTTGGTATCTGTTTACAAAAAATTTTTCAAAAAGCTTTGATACTATGTTGAACTATTAATATTACTATCCATTATTTCATAATCTTTTTCGAAACTTTATCTGATAAAGCCTCATAAAAATCATACCCCTGAGCTATTAATAAAAATATCTATATTTAATCCTTTACTCATTATTTCATTGTACAATTCAATTTGTGAATTTACTTTTATTAATATATTTTTACAAAATAAAAGGTAATTTAAACATTATTTAAATCACCTTTTATATATATTTATGCTGCTATCTCTTGTTTTTCAGATTCATGCTGGCTTAAAATTGAGCTCACAATCTTTTCTCCATATGGTAGGCAAAGCTGTATAAATGGGCCTTGTGATAGCATAGCTATAATTGTACCAATCCCAACTTTTCCACCTAATAAAAAGCCACCAATTAAAAATATGGCATCTAAACTTATCCTAATCCATCTATATTCTATTTTAGTTTTATCTTGAATAATAAATGGAATTATATCATTTGGTGCTACTCCAAGATTGCTTGCAGAAAGTATTGAAAAACCAATAGCTATTATAAAACAACCTGCTAGTAATAAAATCATTTTTATCACATAGTTATATGACTCAACTGGAAAATACGAAATAATATTTACTCCAAGATCAATTATTGGCCCTACCCCAACAACACAAATTAGTGTTCCTATTTTAATACGTTTTTTTTCAGTAAATAATATTATCAAAAATAATACCATTAAAATTATCATATTAGCAATACCTGGAGTAACCTCTGATTTTCCAGCCAACATTTGCACAAGTGAGAAATCTTTTAAACCAGTCTTATTTAAAGCCATTGATAATCCTTGAGTGAATACAGTAAACGGATCTGATCCTATGTTTGTTTTTAAAAATAGTGCTACGCCCAATTGAATTATGCTCATTCCTAAAAAGAATAAAATGATTCTCTTCGTTAAATTTAATCCCTGCTTCATCTATTCATCATCCTTTGCTAAATATATTAATACGTATAAGCTACAAATATACTTTTTTCACAAGAATTAATTTTATCATATGTAACTAAAATGTCAAAACCATTTTTAATAATATTTTTTATAAAAATGCTAGGAGATTAATATTCCCTAGCATTTTAACATTTATTTTTTAAAGAAATTCACCATAATATTTCTTATAAACTTCTTTTATTGCACTTGCTACAATTATATAACATAATAATATTACTATTAGCCAGCCAAAATACATTATTGGCATTGACACCATTTGTAATGCTCTACCAATAGAAGTATACTGAATTGCTATTCCTACAGTAATTGCAATTATAGTACTTAATATTACAGCACCTGACGCCCTACTGTTAATAAATGGTATTTTTGCTGTTCTAATTATATGAATGACCATTGTTTGTGAACATAGACTTTCAACAAACCATCCAGCATTAAAAACTGCTATAAATAGAGTCTTATTTACTCCGTAGTCATTATAACCACCATGGCAGACCATAGGACAGATTATAAAGAACATAACTGCATAAGTTACAATATCAAAAAGAGAGCTTGTTGGGCCTATCCATAACATGAATTTACCTATTGAAGAAGCATCCCATTTTCTTGGTACCTGCAAATAATCTTTATCTACATTGTCCCATGGAATAGAAATACATGAAATATCATAAATTAAATTTAATATTAATATTTGTATTGGCAACATTGGTAAAAATGGTAATGCAATACTTGCAACTAATACTGAAAACATGTTACCAAAATTAGAACTTGCAGTCATTTTAATATATTTAATTATATTTCCAAAAGTTCTTCTTCCTTCAATAACTCCATCTTCAAGTACCATTAAATCTTTTTCAAGTAAAATAATATCTGCACTTTCCTTTGCAATATCAACAGCAGTATCAACTGATATTCCTACATCTGCCTTCTTCATAGCCAAGGCATCATTAATACCATCTCCCATAAAACCAACAATATGTCCATTCTCTCTAAGAACACTTACTATTCTTCCTTTTTGATTTGGACTTAATTTTGCAAATATACTTACCTCTTCAACTTCTGCTGCTAATAATTCATCATCCATTTCATCAATATCAGAACCTAGCAAAATCTTATCTGCTTTAATTCCAACCTGCCTACATATACATCTTGTTACTTCATCATTATCTCCTGTTAATATCTTTACTGCAACTCCATAATTCTTTAATGCCTCTACAGCAGCTTTTGTGCTCTCCTTTGGTGGATCTAAAAATGCAAGGTAACCCATCAATACCATTTCACATTCATCATTTACAGAAAATACGCCTTGAACTGAAGGATTGTTTTTTTGAGCAATTCCTATTACTCTCATACCTTCTTTATTTAATTTCTCTACAGTTTCTAATATTTCTTCTTTTATTTCATCAGTTAACACTTCAACATTGCCTTTATATTCTGCATACTTTGATATTTGAAGCATTTCTTCTACTGCACCTTTTGTTATAAGCTGTGTTTTTCCTGATGTGTCTTTAATAACTACACTCATTCTTCTTCTATTGAAATCAAATGGAATTTCATCTACCTTAACATATTGATCTATTAAAACTTTAAATGAAGCATTATCAGCATATTCAAGTATTGCAATATCCATTAAGTTTTTAAGACCTGTTTGATAGTAGCTATTTAAAAATGCATGCCTTAATACACGCATATCTTCATTTCCATGAATATCTAAATGATATTCCAAAACCACCTTATCTTGAGTTAAAGTTCCTGTCTTATCTGTGCAAAGTACATCCATAGCTCCAAAATTTTGTATTGAATTAAGGCTTTTTACAACAGTCTTTTTCTTAGCCATTTGTACTGCACCTTTAGCTAAATTTGTAGTAACTATCATAGGTAACATTTCTGGAGTTAATCCTACTGCTACAGATAATGCAAATAAAAATGCTTGAAGCCAGTCTCCTTTAGTAAATCCATTAACAAAAAATACTATTGGAACCATAACCATCATAAACTTTATTAAAAGCCATGATACTGAATTCACTCCCTTGTCAAAACTTGTTAAAACTTTTTTTTCTGTAATCCCCTTAGCCATAGTTGAAAAATAAGTGTTGTCTCCTGTTGCAATAACCACACCAATTGCAGTTCCACTTATCACATTGGTACCCATAAAACCAATATTAGTACATTCTAATGGTGTCTGAGCCTCATTTATCATTGGTTCAAAACATTTTTCAACTGGTTCACTTTCACCTGTTAATGCTGACTGAGCAACAAACAAATCTTTTGCAACCAATATTCTCAAATCAGCTGGAATCATGTCTCCTGCAGCTAAATAAATAATATCACCTGGTACTACTTCTTCAAGAGAAATCTCTTTTTTACCATTTCGTTCAGCCGCTACAGTTGTTTTTACCATTTCTTTAAGCTTTTTGGCAGAGTTATTTGAGCGTGTTTCTTGTACAAGACATAATACTCCGCTTATTGTAACCATCATAGTCATTATTATTATAGATGTAAAATCATGATCTTTCTTACTTACTAATATTACATCTGTAAATAATGAAATAATAGCTAATAAAAAAAGTACTATTGTAAATGGATTTACAAATGCATCAAATATTCTTTTTAATGCTGAATCAGGCTTTTCATGAGAAATTTTGTTTTCTCCATAAATTTCTCTAAGTTCTTCTACACGTTCATCTTGAAATCCATTCATAGATGTCCCCATATTTTCTAAAACAACTTCATTTGTTAATCTGCTAACTTTAAGTAAATTTTCATCAATATAATTCAAATTATTATTTTTCATAGTTCTTTCCTCCATTCTAATAACAGTTGATAATTTAGAGATACAAAAGGATAGAACCTAGAAATGCTTAATTAAGCGTAATATATTAAATCCATTAAATATTATTTAGTGAATCATATTGCATATAGCTTATATTTTCTATTCAGAATAAATAAGAATAGACAGTTATCTGCTATATTACAATTATTAAATTTAATACTCGGCAGTTCTGGTTCCATACTGTTTCTACTCTGTTCGTCCATTCTTATTCACTCCTTTCCAAAATACATTTTAAAAATTATAAATGATTGCATTAAAAATATCCTCAATCATAAACATGATGAGGATAATTCAAACACAAATATAAGTAACGTAAAAGTAATTACTTTTCATGTTCAAGCTTTAGCATCATAGGGCTTGTAATTGAATTAGTTTATGCCTTAACTACGACATAAACTGCTAACCTTCTCATAGTGTCTCCACTACTCCGCGGTATCAACCCGTATCCCTATGGTAACCTCACCTACCATGTTTTGATTTCATATAATATTTTTAATCTTTATATATAATATTCCAAATTTATAGTTTTGTAAATACATTTCTTATAAAATATATATTATTATTAATATCAAAATTTATAAGTTAATCTTATATCACATTATCAAATTCATATACTTAATAATTCTTTTTAATATCAAAATAATAAAATTATACATAATAAAAAGCAGAAGAAAAAATTCCTCTGCTTTATATATTTCTGCATTATTTACTTAAAAATTTATCAATTGCAGCTGCAGCCTTTTTACCAGCGCCCATAGCTAGAATAACAGTTGCAGCACCTGTAACTGCGTCTCCTCCAGCATATACACCTTCTTTACTTGTAAGGCCAGTTTCTTCTTCAGCTACTATACATCTTCTCTTATTTATTTCAAGGCCTTCTGTTGTAGAAGATATTAATGGATTTGGTGATGTACCAAGTGACATTATTACAGTGTCTACATCCATAATAAATTCTGATCCTGGAATTTCAACTGGGCTTCTTCTTCCTGAAGCGTCTGGCTCACCAAGTTCCATTCTTATGCATTTCATACCTTTAACCCATCCCTTTTCATCTACCAATATCTCTGTTGGATTAGTTAATGTATCAAAAATAACGCCTTCTTCTTTGGCATGATGCACTTCTTCTGCTCTAGCTGGAAGCTCAGTTTCACCTCTTCTATATACAATATGCCCTTCTGATCCAAGTCTTACTGCAGTTCTTACTGCATCCATAGCAACATTTCCACCACCAACTACTGCGACCTTCTTTCCAGCTCTTACTGGAGTTGGATATCCTTCTTCTGCTGCTTTCATTAAATTAACTCTTGTTAGGAATTCATTTGCTGAGAATACACCATTTGCATTTTCTCCTGGAATTCCCATGAATCTTGGAAGACCTGCACCAGAGCCTATAAATACCGCTTTGAATTCCTCTTCATCAAACAACTCATCTATAGTAATAGTTCTACCTACTATTACATTAGTTTCTATCTTAACACCCATTTTTTTAATGTTTTCAACTTGCTTTGCAACAACCTTTTCTTTTGGAAGTCTGAATTCTGGAATACCATATTCTAAAACTCCACCTGCTTTATGAAGTGCTTCAAATATAGTAACATCATATCCCATTTTAGCTAAGTCACCAGCACAAGTTAATCCTGATGGCCCTGATCCTATTACTGCAACCT
This sequence comes from Clostridium neonatale, assembly GCF_900465025.1. Classification (NCBI taxonomy): domain Bacteria; kingdom Bacillati; phylum Bacillota; class Clostridia; order Eubacteriales; family Clostridiaceae; genus Clostridium; species Clostridium neonatale. Next base: position 1,045,470 of record NZ_UICR01000001.1, on the reverse strand, counting down.
TTATTCCATTTTTAGGTGCTGTTTTACTTAAATCAATATTATTTTCTGTAGCCCAGTCAGCTGTAAATCTTTCAAGCTTACCAATAGATACTGGATCTCCTTTAATTCCTAAAACACATTTTCCTTCGCATTGTTTTTCTTGTGGACATACCCTACCACAAACCGCTGGAAGTGAGCTATATTTTGCAATTTCTTTTGCTGCACCTTCGAAGTCTTCCTCTTTAACCTTTGATATAAAGGCTGGAATATCTATTGATACTGGACATCCATTTCTACATTGAGGATTCTTACAATTTAAACATCTTGCTGCTTCTTTTACTGCTTCCTCTTCATTATATCCAAGACAAACTTCTTCAAAATTAGTAGCTCTAACTCTTGGATCTTGTTCTCTTACTGGTACTCTAACCATTCTTTCATTCATATCCATTACTTATCACCTCCGCATCCGCAGCCACCATGGCTATGAGTATTTCCTTCTTCTACCTTCAATTGAGCCTTACCTTCTTCTGTCTTATACATTGCTTGTCTTCTCATTGATTCATCATAGTCTACTAAATGCCCATCAAATTCTGGTCCATCAACGCAAGCAAACTTAACTTTACCACCAACAGTCACCCTACAAGCTCCACACATGCCTGTACCGTCAACCATTATTGGATTTAAGCTTACTGTTGTTGGAATATTTAATTCCTTAGTCAACATAGATGTAAATTTCATCATTATCATGGGTCCAATTATAACAGCATGATCATACTTTTTACCTTGATTATTAACTAATTCTTTAAGCATATCTGATCCTGTTCCTTTAAATCCATATGATCCATCATCAGTTGTTACATAAAGGTTTTCTGCTACTTTCTTTAATTCTTCTTCATATATCAATAAATCTTTATTTCTGCTTCCTAAAATCACATCAACTGCTACACCATTTTCATGCATCCATTTAACTTGTGGATATACTGGCGCTGCACCAACTCCACCTGCTATAAAAATTAATTTTTTCTTTTTTAATTCTTCCAGATCCTCATGAACAAATTCACTAGGTTGTCCAAGTGGCCCCACAAAGTCACTCACATATTGTCCTTCTTCATATGTAGCTAATTCTTTTGTACTGTTACCTACTGCTTGAAAAACAATTGCAACTGTACCTTTTTCTTTATCATAGTCTGCTATTGTTAACGGAACTCTTTCACCCTTTTCATCATTTTTTATAATGATGAATTGTCCTGGCTTAGCAGATTTCGATACTCTTGGAGCTTCTATATCCATTAAGAATATATTATTTGTAAGCTCTCTTTTGCTAACTATCTTATACATTCATAGCACCCCTTTTAAAATATGTTAATATTATTACTCATTATATAGTTTACACCATATCAGTATATTTTTGAAATACTTTTTCATGAAAGTTTTCTATGATTTTAAATTTTTCTTCATACATGAATCTTATCTATGTTAAAACCTACTTAGAATTAATTTTTATTATATATGTCTTTAATTTACTCAATAAAAATTTAATGTGACACACTCTCATCTTTTCTTTAGCTTCCTAGACTTGTTTGTTTTATAAAGCATATCCTAATAATTAATGTGTATATATTTAATTGAATAATATCAACAATAATATGCTTATTAGCAATTTATATTATAGTATTTATAGAATAATTTTGAAATTAAAAAGACATCCAAATTTAACTGGATGTCTTTTTATATGTATGTAAATTTAAATATATATGTACTTTTATTCCATTTCCTTTGATGGCAACACTATTTTAAATTCAGTCGATTTATCACTGCTTCTAACTGATATATTACCTCTATAGCTTTCGACTAATTCCTTAACTATGCTTAACCCAAATCCATGATTGCCGTTCTTATTATCTTTACTTGTAAATCCCGCATTAAAAATATTTTCTAAATCTTCTTCTGGTATTTTCGGTCCATCATTTTCAATTTTTATTACAACATTTTTTAAGTGTTCATATACTTCAGTAGTAATTATCCCTTTTCCATTCATTGCTTTTACTGCATTATTTACTATATTGCATATTATTCTATACAATTCCATTTCAGTAATATCTATTTTCTTTAAACTACATTTATCTTTGATTATTACATGTATTCCTTGATCAATAGCTGGTTGCATTGCTAGAGATAATAAAACATTATTATTTTTATTTATTTCGACTGCACTAGTTATTGAATCATTATTATTGATTATATTCTTTAATGCATCTCCTAAATCATCAAATCTCTTCATCAGATGTAGACCATATAAATATGAAATTTGTGCTCCATAATCATGTTTTATCTTTCTAAGTTCTTTATTTTTTTCATCCAATACTGTATTCAGTTCAAAAATCTCATCAGCTCTTTGTTTTATCCTTGCAAAATATACTATCATCGTTACTAAATACATGCAAAGTATTAATATAACAACATTTTTCAATAATTTACTTTCATCATTATAAATTACTACTTTTAATGCTATAACAATGTCAACTATAAAGCTTGTAGTTATTAAAATTATGATATTCTTTGTTTCACATATCATCTGGTTATAAAATTCTTTAACTTTATCAATATATTTAAAAAATCCAGCTATAAAAATTATTTGTGTCGAATATATAGTTATAATTTGCACTATAACTTTCCGATTTTCTGCAATCCTATCATATAAAAAACCAAAATACACATTCGAAAAAAAAATAATAATTAGTGATAAAAAACAATATGCTATAGAAAATGCTATTATTGCTTCCTTTCTCTCAGTTTTATATATAACTGATACTATTAGTAAAATTAATAAATGAATTAATACAACACATAATGATAAATTTCCAAACTTGCTTGTAAAATATGCACATGTCATAAATATCATTAAAATTGTTATCAACACTTTATTTATACTTTTTCTTTCAGTAAACCAATATATTGGTACTGAAAAAAAACAAGCTTGCAATACAGAAGTTATAATATCTGCAATTAAAATCACCAACCACACCCCCAATATATTAACTTTTTTTCTAAATTATCTCATTTTTTTCATTGATTCTGGCATGTCTTCTACTCCTGCAGATAATGCTGATGCTGTAGCTGAAGTTACCATCTTCTCAGAAGCTTTCTTTAAAATCTCTGCTGTTAATTTTTTTATCATCATAATTTCCATCTCCTCAAAAGTTAATTTTTATTTTTTTCTAATCTATTGAACATTAAAAGTGTTTGGAATATTACTGTCCAGGTAATTAATAGGTAATAATTACTATACTTGTACATTATAATCGAAGCAAGTATGAATAGAATTATGTTACATAATCCCTTTCGTCTATTCTTTTGTATTAAATGGGGATGTGTAATTGGCATTTTGGGATTTATTACTGGAGCCTGATTATATATGCAAAAAATACATATAATAAGTACAATACAATTTCCCCAAAATGTAAAAGATGTATTTAGACTTAAAATCAAAATTCCAGCTGTTAATAGCATAGTTGCTATAAAACACTTTAATTGTGTATCTTCATGATATCCACCTATAAAAGGTTTACTCAAAGACATTACAGAAATAATAATTACTGATTCGATAAAATATCCCAATATAGAAAATATCACTAGTGTCGAAATAAGTTTTATACTTTCAAATAGTATAGTTCTTAAAACATAATCCATTTCTTCTTTTTCTTCTTTTGTATAATTATCCTGTGCTACAAACTCAACAACTTTTTTCGATATCTTTCTCACCATAATTTATCTCTGTTTCCTTTTTAATTTTATATTAACATTATATAACATTTAATCTATCTACTCAATATATTTTTACATATGATTCTAATTTTTTCTTATTCTATTTACTTTTTACTAACTTTTATATATAGACAGCATAGAAATATATGTATTTTATTGAACATATTGTTATGAACTTTGAACACTGTTAACATTATATTGTTCATAAATTGAACTATACATTTTCATTTTGGAGGTAAATTAATATGAATGATAATATGTCTTATTGGAAAGAAGTTTGGGAAAGAAAAGGAAATTCAGATGCTATAAGCTTAGAAGAATTTGATGGTTATGAAGACACTTGTGCAAATGTAAAAGAAATCTCAGACTATATTACAAAGGAATTATGTATAACAGAAAATGATACAATACTAGAGGTTGCATGTGGTGCAGGTGGACTAGCTCAATATTTAAAATATAAAAAATACGTAGGAGTAGACTATTCTAATTCTCTTGTAAAAAAACATATTGAAATCCTAAAAAATTCTGTTTTATGTGGTGAAGCTAATGATTTGATATTTAAAGATAAAAGCTTTGATTATATAATATGCTTTGGTGCATTTCATTACTTTCCAAGTCATGAATATTCTAATCAGACAATTTCAGAATTCAAAAGAATTGCCAAAAAAGGAATATTCATTGGTGATCTGCCACTAACATCACACAGAGATACACATCTATTATACAAAAAGGAAGATTTCTCTGACTGGAAAATAACTGACGGTTGCTATAATCCTTGTAGATTTAATATAAGCTTAAAATTATAATCTAAAACATATAAATAAATTGTGTAGAATCAAAGTTTAGTGGATAACAACCGAAATTCAATATATGATAGGCTCGATTGTAAGAAAATTTGAAGCAAAAATTCTAAAGCCAGAGGATGCCCCCAAAAATGTTTGCTCCAAAAAGCAAGTTTTGGACAAACAATTTTGGAACATCCTCTGGCTAAGAATTTGGTACTCTATAAGTGTAGATATAGATCATAAATATATGATTTAACATCTGCACTTATTTTAATTTATAATAAAGGGAGTAATTTGGTATAACGAGCTAAGAATTGGATTTTAACATCCGTGGTTTAAACTGTTAGCCACCCCTTATTATAAAGATTCGATTAAGCAGGTTGAAACCGTATGGCTTTCGTGTAACTAACCAAAATGAATTGTAATAAGTGTAGGTGGATTAAAATTACAATAATTTCTTAGGAGGATTTACATGATTAGTGTTGGAATTGATGTTTCAAAAGAAAAAAGTACAGTATGTATATTAAAAGAATATGGTGAAGTTATTAGTGAACCACATGAAATAAATCATACTGAAACTGATTTAAAAGCATTAGTTGAATCTATTTCTGAATTAAATGAAGAAACTAGAGTTGTTATGGAAGCGACCGGTGCATACCATTTGCCACTACTTACTTATCTTAAAAATCATGGTATATTTGTAGCCGTAATAAATCCATTAATTATGAAAAAATATTCTGCTATAGGATTAAGGAAAGGTAAAACTGATAAATTAGATTCTATCAAAATAGCTAATTATGGAATTGATAATTGGTTTAAATTAACTGACTATGAAGCAACAGATGAGGTGTATTCTGAATTAAAATTATTAGGTAGGCAATATTCTCATTATATAGCTATGAGAATAGAGAGCAAACTTGTACTAAGTAATCTATTAGATAGAACAATGCCAGGAATTAAAAATCTATTAAAAAATAGATCCGATAAGCCAGAGAAAGATAAATTAAATGATTTTGTTAAAGAATACTGGCATTACGATAATATTACCAAGAAAAATGAAAAGCAATTTATAAATAGTTATTTTAAATGGGCAAAAAATAAAGGATACCATCAAAGTGAAACAAAAGCAAAACAGATATATGCTTTAGCACAAGAAGGCATCCCTACACTATCTTCTAGTACCCCATCAACCAAAATGTTAGTATTAGAAGCTGTTCGAGTTCTTAGCGAAATAGATAGAACTCTATCTATGATATTATCACAAATGCAAGAATTAGCAAGTAGTTTAAAGGAATACAATGTTGTTAGAAATATGCCTGGAGTTGGAGATACATTGGCTCCACGCTTAATTGCTGAAATCGGTGATTTAAGACGCTTTTATAATAAAAAGGCTTTGATAGCTTATACGGGTATTGATTCACCTCCTTTTGAGTCGGGACAGTTTGTTGCAAACAAACGTCATATTTCTAAAAGAGGTTCTGCATTATTACGAAAAACTGGATATGAAATTATGAAATGTATCAAAAGTACTAAACCAAAGGATGATCCTATATTTTTATATATGTTAAAAAAAGAAGCAGAAGGCAAATCTAAAAAAGTTGCTAAAATTGCTGCATTAAATAAATTTTTAAGAATATACTACGCTAGGGTAAAAGAAGTTTATAATACTCAAGTTTAAATAATATTTCTATTTAAATTAAACAGAATTTTTTTGGGTTTATTTGTCATGCAAAAAAATATATGAAAAAAACCATTAGAAAAGACTTGATTTTTATTAGCAGGTTTAATGCATAAAATTTTTAATACAATACTACGCCTATTCATATATTGAATTTCTTTGTTTTCTCTATGATCATAGAAATCGAACTCTTGTTAATTATGATTTATGTTTTCAAGAATATTTCATGACTAAAAATATACTTTTCAAGCAATTGTAGTAATCTATGAAACTACTTATAAAATCTCTGTAATGCCCAAGAAATAAGCAAATTCTTAAGAATTTACATTCTGATATTTATAAATTCATAAAATTATACCTTTTAAAAAATAATAAAATATTAACTTTTTAAATCTTTAACATATATAAATAAATATTATTTAATTTAAAAATGTATTTATTTAAATCAATGATGTTAATAGTATGAGTTTAGATGAAACAAAGAAATAAAGTTCTTATGTTGGCGGTGTCTTGCATTCGAAAATGAAGGTGTAGAATTTTTACATTAATGATTGTTCCAAAATTGTTTGTCCAATACTTGTTATTGGAGCAAACGATTTTGAGCACAATCATTGATGTTTAAATTCACAGCTTCATTTTTGTGGCAAGCGAGCCACACATAAGAGCTTTATTTCGGTTATTTAACTCTAAACTCTGATTCTACATCCTATTTTTAAATTTCACATAATCTTGCAATTTTATTTTCATAAAATATTCACTCATTGCTTCAATGAATCTTTCAATATCATCAGTTTTAATATCTCCCATATTAGCAACTCTAAAAGTATTTTTTTCTGCTAATTTTCCTGGATATATTGTAAATCCTTTTTCATATAAATAGTCATGAAACTCTTCAAAATCATAATTTTCATTATCCGGCTCTATTACTGTTGTTAATAACATTGAAGCATTTTCATCACCGACTAATCTTTTTAGCTTTAATTTATCTAATCCACTCCATAAAATCTTGCAACATTCCTTATATCTTGCTTCTCTTTTTTCTACTGTTTCCTTTTTTGTCTCTTTTATTGCTTGCTTTAGTGCATACACAACTTGTACTGGAGGTGTAAATCTCATTTGATTATTTTCTTTGAAATACTCATACTGTTTATATAAATTTAAATACATATTTCTCGGCTTAATATACTTAATTTTATTTAAAGTATCTTTATTACATATAACAAAACTAACTCCAGCCATACCTTGTATGCATTTGTTTGAACTGGAAATCAAATATTCTATATTCATTTTTTCCATATCTATTTCAATTCCAGCAAAAGAACTCATAGCATCTACAATTAAGTTTACTTTATATTTTTCGCACAGTTCTCCAATAGTTTTTATATCATTTAAAAGACCTGTTGTAGTTTCATGGTGGACTACTGCTAAATGTGTTATATCTTCAATTTCATTCATCTTCTTATCTAATTCATTAAAATTTATTTTTTTTATTGATGAACATTTAAATTCTATATAATTTAAATTATATATTTCACACATTTCACATATTCTTTTACCATACGCGCCATTATTAATTACAAGAATCTTCTCTTCATTATTGATTACTGAGCTTATTACTGATTCAACTGCTGCTGTGCCAGAACCTCCAAATAATATTGTAGTATATTTAGAATTATCTGCTACAAGATTTGTTAATTCTTTTGATATGTATCCCATAACATCTCCAAATTCTTTTTCCCTTGGGCAAATATCTGAAACTATCTGTGCAGATTTTACACTGTCTGATGTTGTTGCTGGACCTGGATTTAATAAAATATTTCTTTTTATATCTTTACATATCATAATTTTTTCCTTTCTATATTTCATCCAAATATTCCATAAGCATATTTTTATTTTCAATTGGAGTTGTAGTAGGTCTGCCTAAATCTTTTCTCGCCCCCTTATTTACCTTAATCTCTAGGAATGCCAATTCATTTGTTTCATTAATTTCTTTTAAGCATCTTCTAATCTCACTTGTATTTACACATGAATAAAATTTTTTATATCCACAAGCCTTTGCTATTTTCAATAAATCTATATCTAATCCAACAGTTTTTTGTCCCCCTACTGAATCATGTGCTCCATTATTAATAACTATATGAACATAATTATTTACATTTTGATTTCCTATAATAGCCATTCCGCCCATATGCATAATTAAAGCGCCATCCCCATCTAAGCAGTAAACTTTAGTATTTCTTTTGTTAATTGCAATTCCCAAAGCTATTTGTGAAGCATGTCCCATAGATCCCACTGTCAAAAAATCTTTATTATGACCTTCATTTCTCTTTTCTCTTATCTCAAATAATTCCCTTGATGCCATACCAGTAGTTGAAACAATGACAGATTCCTTATTTATCTCTGATAATATTATTTCTATAGCTTGCTCTCGTGATAATTCAAATTTATTTTTACTGTCACCTAAACATGTTGAAGCATATTCTTCAAAAGTTTCCTTCCTTACAATAATTGCATATGGCTCTTTTGTTTCTATCATATAGTTATATGCTCTTTTTAATACATTCTTTATATCATCATTTGTAGTATCTTTGCTTATTACTTCATATGATATTCCTATACTCTCCATAAGCTCAACTGTTATTATCCCTTGCTTTTTGTGCTGAGGTTCATCTTTTTTCCCTGGTTCACCCCTCCACCCTATTAATAGCAACATAGGAATTTTATAAACTAATTTATCAGCTAATGAAACTAGTGGATTCACTGCATTTCCAATTCCTGAATTCTGCATATATACTAAAGGAATTTTTCCTGATGATAAATAATATCCTGCAGCAAGTCCGATTGCATTACCTTCATTTGCTGCAATTATATTGCTTTTTTCTTCTTGGTCAGAAATATATGCACAAAATGATTTTAATAGTGAGTCTGGCACTCCTGTAAAAAAATCTATTTCATAGCTTTTTAGTGTATTATAAAAACTTTCAACATTTATCATATCTTTTCTCTCCGCATAATATTTTTTAAATTAGCTTTCACCTATTATTAATAACTAGATTTGATACAATATAAGACTTACTAAAATATATAATTAAATACTACTAGGAATTAGATTTAAAATTTCTTTTATTGGCATACAATTTATTGATGCTTCCTTAGACCTTTCATTTAGTAATATGGTTTTCGCTGTATCTACCATTGCTGGATATGCGCTTCTTATTAAATGATTTGCATAAATTATCACATTGATTCCGAGTTCTGATAGTTCATTTTCAGTCATAAAATTATACGAGGTAGGTACAACAACAAGTGGAACTCTATTTTCTAATTTATTATATAATCTGCAGAATTCAATTATTTCTCTTCCATCACTTTCTTTACTATGAATCATAATTCCATCACTGCCTGCTTCTATGTATGCTTTTGCTCTTTTTATAGCATCATCCATTCCATTTTTAGCAATCAAACTCTCAATTCGTGAAATTATCATGAAATCACTAGTAACTCTAGCTTCTCTTCCCGCTCTTATTTTTTCACAAAAATGTTCAATAGTATCTTGTGTTTGAGTAACTTCTGTTCCAAATAAAGAATTTTTTTTAAGTCCAGTTTTATCTTCAATTATAATAGCTGACACGCCTAATCTCTCTAAAGTTTTTACTGTATATACAAAATGTTCTATTTGTCCACCTGTATCTCCATCTACTATTATCGGCTTTGTTGTAACCTCTAAAATTTCATTTATTGTATTTAGTCTAGATGTTAGATCTACAAGCTCAATATCAGGTTTCCCCTTAGCTGTAGAATCACATAAAGAACTAATCCACATCCCATCAAATTCTTTAACTTTTCCATCTTTCTCTACTTTAGTCTTTTCAACTATTAGACCTGTCAGTCCATTATGAGCTTCAAGTATTCTTATATGTTTCTTTGAATATATCAATTCTTTTAATGATTTCATTCTTTGCTCTGGGGTTATACCAATATTATAAAGTTGTTCTTCTAATTTACTTATAGATACTCCTTTAGTATATGGGACTTCAACAAGCTTACCATCCCATTCTTTTAAAACTTCTATAACTTTATCTCTTATTTCCCTTTGATCTCCTTCCATCCAATCGTCACCATGCAAAACATAATCTGGCTTAATTTTTCTAAGATTAGGCACTTGATTTAATATATCTTGAGGTATTACTTCTATAACACCTTTAATATTTTCAACCACTTTTTTTCTTTCTTCATATTTCATTATTGGATTTCTCCAATATCCTCTAATAACCTTATCTGTATGCAATCCTACAATAACATCGCCAAGCTTCCTTGCTTCATTAAGAACATTTAAATGCCCTTGATGAATTATATCTGCACTCATAGCTACATATACTTTTTTCATAATTAAATTCCTCTCACTTTCATTTTTTCTAGTTGCGGTAATATTTCATTTTTTATTCTTTTTAAATGATGTTTATCATCAACTTCGCCCCATATTAAATTATCAATTTTTAAATATCCAACTTTTCTATTCTTAGCTGCATCAAATATTGCATTTTCATAATCGTATTTTCTGATTTCTTCAACTAGATTATTATCATAATATACATCACTCATTTTACTTCTATATTCTTTAATCATTTCTTTATACAATTTCATAGAAATCTTTGATATCCCAACAAGTTCTCCATAAACTTCATCAATTTCTTCCCTAGCTTTAGATATTTTATATAGGTTATCATCTCTAACTTCTACATAACATTCATCACCTGAATTTGTTTTTCCACTTAAAAGAACACAATCTTCGCTTTCAGAATTAATTGTCTTAATTAATCCATAAACCTCGTATAGAATATCACTTTCAAGTAATATAAAATCCTCTTTTAACTCATTTTCTAATATTGACAGTGAAGTCATGCTTCCTGTTGCTTTATATTTTCTATTTTTAACTGTATGAATACAGCTTTTGTCTTTTGCAAATTCCTCATATAATTCACTAAGATATCCAGTTACTATATAAATTTTTTCTATTCCAATACTCCTCAATTTTTCTATTGACCGTTCCACTAAACTTTTCCCTTCTATTTTTAGAAGGCCTTTAGGTACTTCATTTTGGGTTATATCTTGCAAGCGACTCCCCATTCCTGCCGCTAATATTACTGCCGTTTTAATACTCATAACTCAACCTCCATATAAAGTTCATTTTTTGAACACCTTTATCCTATCACCTTTCATTGTTCAAAACAATATGTTCAATAATTGAAATTACAATTTTTACAAAGAAATAATCATGCATAAAAATAAACACTAAGTTTTACACATATAAAACCTAGTGTTTATTTAATAATGCTTTATTCAGATAAAAGTTCCCATTCTTCATATAGCTTCTCTATATTTTCTTGTATAATCTTAATTTCCTTATTAACTCTTTCGCTCTCTTCCGGATTAGAATATATTTCTTCTTTACACAACTCTTCTTGTAAATTTTCAAGTTTTTCTTCCTTTTTGCTTATATTATCTTCTAATTCCTTAATTTTCTTTTGTTTTTCTTTTTCTTCTTTTTCTAACGCCCTCTTTTTCTTCTTCTCTTCATTTATTTGAGTTTTGGTTTTTCCTCCGGCTAAGCTTTCAAAATGCTCAAATCTTTGTGGATTCTTTTTCTTTTCAACATAATAATTATAATTTCCTAAATATTCATTAACCCCATTCTCTTCTAATTCCAATATTCTATTAATAACCTTATTCAAGAAATATCTATCATGTGATATAACTATTAGTGTTCCATCATAAGTTAAAATTGCTTCTTCTAAAGCTTCCCTTGATGGAATATCTAAATGGTTAGTAGGCTCATCTAAAAGTAATAAATTTGATTTAGATAACATTAATTTTAATAGATTTATTCTACATCTTTCTCCACCACTTAGCTTATTTATTTCTTTAAATACATCATCACCTCTAAATAAGAATGATCCAAGATAGTTTCTTAGCTCTGTGGTAGTTAATTCCGGAAACTCATCCCATACTTCATCTATTATTGTCTTATCAAGGTTTAAGTTTGACTGCTCTTGATCATAGTATCCTAGATTAACATTTGCTCCAAGAACCTTACTTCCACTATCACTTTCTATTTTATCCATTATTATTTTAAAGAAGGTAGTCTTTCCACGCCCATTTTCTCCTATTAAAGCTACTTTTTCTCCTCTTTTTAAATCAAAGCTTAAGTTAGTAAATAGTTTTTTATCGCCATAACTCTTAGATAACTTTTCTACATGCAATACATCATACCCACTCTTCACCATTGTCTCAAAATTGATTCTTGATGCCTTCTTTTCTTTATCTGGCGCATCAATTCTTTCAATTTTTTCAAGCATTTTTTCTCTACTTTCTGCTCTTTTTATACTCTTTTCTCTATTAAATGATTTAAGCTTTTCAATTACTGCCTCTTGTCTTTTAATTTCTTCTTGTTGAAGATTATATGCCTTAAGCTTTGCTTCATAATCTTTTTTCATAAGCTCTAATGCTTTAGTATACGGTGCATTATAACAATTAACATGACCATTTATAACTTGAAAAGTATTGTTTGTTACAGAATCCAAGAAAAATCTATCATGGGAAATTACAATAACAGTTCCTTTATAAGTTTTTAGATATTCTTCTAGCCATTCAATAGCCTCTAAATCTAAGTGGTTTGTAGGTTCGTCTAAGAGTAATATTTCCGGCTTCAAAAGCAGTAACTTACATAGTGCTACTCTTGTCTTTTGTCCACCACTTAATGTATGTATTTCTTTACTAAAATCATCTTCTGTAAAGCCTAATCCTTTAACAACTCTTGATATTTCACCTTTATATGTATAACCGCCTCTATTTTCATAAAGATCTTGTGCTATTCCATAATCCTTTATTATTTTTTCATGATAATCAGCTTTACTTTCATCATATGGCTCATTCATTTTTTCTTCTAAATCTTGAATTTTCTTTTCAAGCCTTTGTAGATCTTCAAAAACTAACAACATTTCATCATATATACTATTACACGATTCTAAATCTAAATGTTGGGATAGATATCCCAAAGATTTATTTTTATCTATAAAAACTTCACCATCATCTTGAGATAATTCTCTTGTCAATATTTTAAATAAAGTTGATTTTCCTTCTCCATTAGCACCAATGATACCAACTTTATCTCCTTCATTAATTGAAAATGTTATATCTTTTAATACTTCAGTTATTCCATAACTTTTGCTTATGCCTTTACAACTTAAAACAATCATTTTTCTTCCTCCAGCAATACTATGTCAATTATAATTTCCCACAGAATAATTTTAAAATTATTCTGTACTTTCACTTTTGTATAAATTAAAAATTACAATAACTTTCTGTAGATTATTATACTATAGATAACTAACTTATATCAATTTTACTCATTTTCATATAAATTATATTCTATAGTTAATTTGTTTTACAGTTGTAATATAAAAACATTAACAAGAAAAAAATTAGAATGATTCAATAATTTGAACCATTCTATTATCAGTAATTTTAAAACTAATCTCATTTTTCTACTTTGTCTATTTCATCTTCATCAAATATCTTAAATCCGGCTTCTTTTTCTAACGACTTCATTTTATTGCTAATACTATTTTTCTCTCTAATAAAACAGCTTATCTTCCCTTATAATAATATTTAAGTAATGTTCAAGTTTAGCCTAAATATTATTATATTAGGAGATGAATACATCTCCTAATAATTAAGCATTCAAAATTAATCTTGTATTTTTCATTGTATCATCTTGAACTAAAACATACCCTATCTGTGGTCTCTTATTGAATAATCCTATTATATATATTGTTATGAACTGTGCCTTACGTAACCTAATATTACTAATATACTTAGCAAATGATCCATCATCGCTTACTACCAAGAAATTATAAATTCCAGGAGATATAGGATAATATTCATTTGTTTCAAGATATGATACTTCATCGAACAAAACAACATTTTCTGGTAATCTTAAAGATAAAAGCGGAGAATCTGGTGATAAATTTATAAATCTAACTGATGACAATAATGGATTGGTTATATTATGTGTATCATCTAATACAAAGAATGATATTTCACCATTTTCATAGGTCACAGCAATTGTATAAACTCCATTTGGTTGAACCTCAGATGGTTCTGTTATTAATGGTCTTGATTTTGTCCCAGCTTTATATAATTGAACCTTATATTTATCTGCTGGTATTGATATATATTCAGTTATAGTCCCAAAAGCTAAATTAGAATATATAAGTTTTCCATTAAAATATACATCTACATTTGGTCCATCTGGAATAGCATGTAACAATCTTACTTTTCCATTTACCCTAGGTAATGAATCATCAAATAACATCATTACTCCATTTCCTCCTTATTATAATATTGTAAAGATAGCTTAACTATCCTTTTTGTAATCACTTTTGCCAATGGAGAAGGTATTTGATAATCAAAAAATGCACTCATTACATTTTGATTATTTGCTTCAATTTCTGAAAATATTCTATTTACCTCTGCATCTCCTCTATTTTCATCAAGATCTGTTTCTTCATTTAATTCTAAATCAAAGTTTTTTAATATATCTGATGGTAATGGAACTTTTACTATTGGCTGCATTGGTATATACTTATCAATGTCGCTTCTGCCAGCACCCATAGAATTTGTACTTTCTTCTTCTGTATAACTCATGGAACTTGGATTTTCACCACCTGATTCACTCATAGAACTTGGATTATAGTCCAAATTTTCTGTATTGCCCATTGCTCCTTGGTTCATATTTGTATTTGATTTATTGCTTCCTTTATAACATTCACCTATCTCATTATAGTAGCAATATAATTGATCCTTACTTGTTTCACTAGGAAATAAGTTAGGACTTTCCAAATTCTCATCTACTGGATTATTAATTTTTCCTCCCATTATACTACCTTCATCACTTCTAAATAAATTTTGATCAAATTTAGGTGGTATAAATCTAAACTGTTTATTCTTAACTTGAGACATATATTTATCTGCTATATTCATTTAAATCCCTCCTTTAAAATTCTTTATAAATATATGAGTAAAAATGCTATTTGTTCCCTTTAATAATATGAAATCATAAAATGATATAGTACAATATATGATTAAGATTATCACATTAAATATCTTCTATGAATAAGATATACTGGAGGAGATGCATATGAAGATAAAAAATAAAGGAAACATCAGAGATTTATTTATTGGATTAAATGAAAAAGTCTGCGATGGTAACGGTGAATGCATAGATGGAATAAACTTTGATAATGCTGCTACTACTCCAACTTTTAAATCTAATATAAATGTTCTAAAAGATATGAGTAAAATTTATGCTTCCATTGGCAGAGGAGCTGGGCAAAAAGCTGAAATATCAACTAATCTGTATAATGAAGCTAGAAATTTTTTAATCAATTACTTTAATATAAAAAATAAAGATGACTATACAGTTGTCTTAGTAAAAAACACCACTGAAGGTATAAATAGACTTTCAAAAATTCTACCACAAAATAATGACGATGAGATTATTATAAGTTCTAGAATGGAACATCATTCAAATGATTTACCATGGAGAAATCGTGGTAAGGTAGACTATATCGAAATTGATGAATATGGAAGACTCAAATTAGAAGAATTAGAAGATAAACTCAAGAAAAACTTAGGTAAAATAAAATATGTATCACTTACTGGCGCTTCTAATGTAACAGGCTATATAAATGATATTCATTATATAGCAAAAATTGTTCATAAATATAATGCCAAGTTAATCGTGGATGGAGCTCAGCTTGTTCCACATAGAAGAATCAATATTGGTGGTAATTCTAAAGATGAGCAAATTGATTTTTTAGTCTTCTCTTCTCATAAAATATATTCTCCATTTGGAATTGGCGTAATTATAGGATTAAAAAAAGATTTTGATTTAGGTAAGCCTGATCATATAGGCGGCGGCACAGTTGATTTGGTACTAGATAATGAAATTACTTATCTCGGTCCACCAGAAAGATACGAAGCTGGTACGCCAAATTTTTTGGGTACTATGTCATTGATTAATTCTTTAGAAGTTTTAGACGACATTGGCTATGATTATATTGAAGAACACGAAGACAAGCTACTAAAAGCCACCATAGAAGGTCTAAGTAGTATCCCAAAAGTTATTAATTATGGTGATACGGAATTCTTTGATGACAGGTTAGGAATATGTACTTTTAATATAAAAGATATGTATCATCGTGATGTTGCTGAAATTTTAGCTAAGAGAAAGGGCATTTCAGTTAGACATGGTTGGTTTTGTGCGCACCCTTATTGTAGAAGGTTAATGAATGCTACTGAAGAAGAAGCAAAAGCTTTTCTTAAAAATCCAGATGAAAAAATGCTTGGCATGATAAGAGTAAGCTTTGGACTTTATAATACTATAAAAGAAGTTCATGTATTTTTAAATGTTGTAGAAGATATATGTAATGGAAGATTTCAGTAACAAAAAATATTGATTTAATTATATTAAAAGGGAGATACATCAAATTGATCAATAAAATCGATTATGATAATCTCCCTATCTGTTTATTATAAATTAAACACTTTGTATTTAGGTAAGTTTCCTTCAAAAGCTAACTCGGGCATATTCTTAATTAATGGCTTAAAATAATCATAAGCTTCTTGCGTAACGAAGTTTCCTTCTTCATTAATCCATTCTTTTGGAAAATATTTAACTTGATTAGCTATTTTTTCTGTATCAACTAACGTATATGAAACATCATATAAGAAATTACTTGTTCTATTAATTGCAACCATTTTTCCTGTTTCACCATCAACTGCATACTGGTATGCACATTTACCAACATCATATGCTTCTTTTAAGTCCATATCAGAAGCACAATGCATTGAACAACGTTGTAAAATTCCAAGTTCAAGTGCCTTAACTCTGTTAGTAATTCCATTTTCTATAATAATGTTCTTTAAATAATTACATACTCCGCCTAATTGTGCATGCCCAAATTTATCCTGTGTTGAAGATTCAATTTCAGAAATGAACTTTCCATCTTTATTTCTTATTCCCTCTGAAACCACTATGTATACTTTATTATTTTCTTCAAATCTCTTTCTAACATCTTTTAAGAACTTTTCCTCATCAAAGACTACTTCTGGAAGATATATAAAGTCTGCCACAGGCTTATTATCAATTCTTGCAAGGCAAGCTGATGCTGCAAGCCATCCTGTATCTCTACCCATAGTTTCTAATATAAATATCCCATTATTAGTATATACGGAAGAGTCTAAATATGTTTCTATTGCTGTAGTTCCTATAAATTTAGCTGCGCTTCCAAAACCAGGTGTATGATCGGTATACATTAAATCATTATCAATTGTTTTTGGAATTCCTATGAATTTAATATCTATATTTTTCTTCTTAGCATACTTCGATAATTTATTTATTGTATCCATTGAGTCATTTCCACCAACATAAAAGAATGCTTTTATATCATACTCATGGAATATTTTCATCAATCTATCATATTCTTCTTCATTGGTTTCCGGATCTTTTAATTTATATCTACAAGATCCAAGTCCAGATGATGGTGTAAATCTAAAGTATGAAATTTCTTCATCTGAAATTTCTGAAAGATTTATTATATTTCTTTCTAATATTCCTTCAATACCATTTAACCCACCATATACATTATCAAATGCTTTCATCTTCTTATTGCCTTTTAATAATCCTACAACACTTGAATTAATTACTGCTGTAGGTCCTCCTGATTGAGCTATTATACAATTAGACATGAAAATCCTCCTTATATTTGCTACACTAATAGTTTTAAATAACGTATACTATTTAGCAATAAATATACTCTATTTAATAATATACAATAAAAATAGACTTAAATAAAGGGTTTTTTTATTATAAAATAGATTTATTTTCTTTAAAGCTTTATATTATACTGCTCTTTATTAAGTAATATAAGTTTTTATTTTATTTTGGCATATATTCTTATTTCCGTAATTATTATTAAAGTAAGAGATTTTTTTAGAAAGGATTTTTATATGGAAATTCAATATCTTATTTTAATTGCTATAGCATTGGCTATGGATGCATTCGGCGTTACACTTGGAATTGGCTTAAATAATTGTCTATATGCAAAACATAAAATTATGTATATAATATCATTTTCTTTTTTTCAATTTCTATTCACATATATAGGTGGAAGCTTAGGATATTTATTTGATACTTATGTAACCAATATTCCTTCTGTAATAGGAGGAATTATAATGGCTATAGTTGGAATACTTATGATAATTGATGGAATAAAAGAAAAAGAAAATACCATTTTAATAAAAAAAAGTACATCATTAATATTAGGTATATCAGTTAGTATTGATGCTCTTGTTATAGGATTTACCACTTTCCATAGTCAAGGAATAAGTCTATCACTATTTATTAATTCTGTTTTTATAGGTCTTATAACAATGTTTATATGTACATTGGCATTTTTTATATGCAGATTTATACGTAAAATTGATTATGTTGTTAAATATTCAAATTTCTTGGGTGGATTAGCACTTATAGGATTTGGAATAAAAATGTTATTATTTTAATGATTCCTTCTCCTATATATTTATGTTACATATATGCTATAATATATTTAATATTTTATTGTTAGGAGATATTAATATGGATCCAAAAGAACTTTTAAAAATGAAAGGTCTTAAAGTGACCAATGGACGTATTAAAATATTAAATATATTGTCAAAGTCTGAGAATAGTTTATCTGCTGAAAATATATATCAAATTTACCTTAAAAACAATATAAATATAAATTTGAGTACAATATATAGAACATTAGAATTATTTTATGAAAAAAAAATAACCGAAAAAATAATCCAAGATGATAAAGTATTTTCGTATAGATTAAAACGCAATACTCATAGACATTATCTAGAATGTGATATTTGTCATAAAGAGATAGAAATTCCTTGTCCAATGAGTCAGATAGAAGAGACTGTAAAAAACACAACTGGATTTACTTTAACTGAACATGACCTAAAACTTAGAGGCGTATGTAAAGACTGTAAAAATAAAAAACATAATTAATTTAATTCCTTTTTATAGGATATATTCCTCCAATTTCATAGATTATATTTATTGTCTCTGCACACAATAATAGTGCAAAGCAAAGATGCTTAGCAAAAAATATTACATTCCAAAGGAGGAATACATTATGGCAAATTCATCATTAGTACCAGAAGCAAAACAAGGATTAGCTAAATTCAAAAATGAAGTAGCTAGTGAAATGGGAGTTCAATTTAGTGACTACAATGGAAACTTAACTTCAAAACAATGCGGAAGCGTTGGTGGAGAAATGGTTAAGAGAATGGTACAACAATACGAATCTGGCATAAAATAAGGATTCCAAAAGAGTGTACCAAATAGAGAGATAGCTTATTAAAGCTATCTCTTTTCTTTTACTTATGATATATATTATTATAAATATTTTAAGACATTCCGATAAACATACCTATAAAATATGGTATTAACCAAATAATCCATACTGTTATACTAAATTTGTGAAAAGTATCTTTTTTCTTTTCATCATTTTTATATAAAACCCATGTTGCCCATCCTGCATGAAATAACATTAATATTATTGCTAAGGCACCTGTGATTCCATGAATACTTTGACTTGTAGGATTCATAACTTCTATTCCTGACTTTGCTATTTCTCCCATTGTAAATGTTCCTATTGTATCAAATATTAATCCTAGCCAAAATATTATAACATGATTTTTATTAAGAGTTTTTGCCTTTCTTTCTCCAAATACTCCTGTTGTATAAAACACTAACGCTAATGTTATTGTTATTATTGCAAAAATTAATTTTCCATCCATATAATTTATTTGTTCTCCTTTATTTTATTTCTTAATTTTGTTAAAGCATCTTTTACTTGCTTTACTTCTTCTTCTGTAAAATTTTCAAATACCTTATCAAAACTTCCATTGATTTCTTCTATAAAGTTTTTTGCAAATTCAAATCCTTTATCTGAAAATGCAACATATGTGTTTCTTTTGTCCTTTTCATCTTTAATCTTTTTAACATAATCTGCTTTTTCAAGTCTTGCAACTATTCCAGATATTGTTCCTTTTGATAGAGACATTTCTTCACACAATTGAGAAATATTAACCTGTTTATTATGAGCAATAAGCTTTATTACCATGATCTGTTGATTTGTAAGTCCACTTTCTCTTAAACTCTTACTAACTGTGCCCATTGTATTTGCATATATTTCCTTTATAAGCATTGCTACCTCGAAAGAATCTTGTCTCATCTAATCTTCCCCCTGTTACTTCAATAATTTTATTATATTTCATCTTAATTTTACTTCTGTTATTTAATAATTTTCCTATCTTGTACTCTAACCGTCCTTAAAACTATTAAACAATTAAATTCTAATAATGATTAGATATTTAATTGGTGCTGATTTAGTTTTACATTGTTAATTTCCCCAAAAAATTAATTACTATATTTTAACTTTGTATTAGTAAATTTTATTGAGCTTAATAAGAATAATACTCCTGCCATAAATAGTGCTAAGCCAAGTCCCATATAAAAGTCTCCTACATATACTGGATTAAATACTCCTATATTTCTAACTATAATACCTAAGAAAATCATAAAACTCATTATGAAATAGCTTTTAAAATCAAAAAATGAAAATACACAATGCTTTTCTAAGCTGCTGTTTATAATCCTTCTTGTATGCTTTTTAAACATTTTACTAAATATAAATTTAAAAAACATATAAAATACTATACTCCCAGAAGCTATGCTAATAATCCAGTTACCATTATTAATTTTTACGTCTCCTAAGCCTAAAGTTAATACTCTAAAGCCAGCAAATCCCCATACGATTCCTGCTATTAAAAGTAAAGTCCTCTTTTCTACTTTTGGTGTATATTTAATTAAATTTTTCATATTATCATCTCCTATAAATTTTAGCAAAAATAGTTTGCATAGAAACTAGTTAGTTTCTATGCAAACTATTTTATGCTTAAAATTTCATTTAGTCAATATAAAATTCCAATATATCTTTAAATTTTAATAAAAAAATCGCCAAGGCGACTATGATATAATCCCCCATAAAATATAAATCCAATAGAATACAGTAACTTAAATTCAAAAAAATCCTTTAGCCGTCGATTTTTTCAGCGCATTCTGGATTTTCTGAGCTTACCGAAGAAAAGGCCAGGCGCATATATTTTATTTTTTTATTCTTTAGGTTAAATGACATTAGTTTATTGCAATATTTTTCAAAACAGTTTATACCCTCAAGGGGTACCTCCTCCACAGATTGTCCATCAATATAATTTCCTAAAGAATAAAAAAGCAGGAAACAATACATTTCCTGCCTAATTACTTTTATTATTCAACTGGCATAAGAACTGGTGTAATTATGATTTCATCACCTACCCCATCAATCCTTACTTTAGATCCATAATTAAGGTCTCCCCTAATTATCATCCTTGCAAGTCTATTCTCTAAAGTATTTTGAATATATCTCTTTAAAGGTCTTGCTCCATAAACTACATCATAGCCTTCATTTGCCATTATAGTCTTTGCTGCATCTGTAACTTCAATTTCAATATTCTTTTCTTTTAATCTTCTTGAAACATCTTTTAAGAAGATATCGATAATCTTCTTAATTCCAGATTCAGATAATGGTTTAAACATAATTATATCATCAACTCTGTTTAAAAATTCTGGTTTAAATCTTAGTTTTAACTCATTCATTACCTTATCTTTTATTTCAGGCTGAACAGCATCTTCATTGTTATTCTCCAATAAATATTGACTTCCAATATTAGATGTCATAATAATTATTGTATTTTTAAAATCTACTGTCTTACCTTTATTATCTGTAAGTCTTCCATCATCTAAAATTTGAAGAAATATATTAAATACATCTTCATGTGCTTTTTCAATTTCATCAAATAGTATTACACTATATGGATTACGTCTTACAGCTTCAGTTAACTGACCACCTTCATCATATCCAACATATCCTGGAGGCGCTCCAACTAATCTTGACACTGCGTGTTTCTCCATATATTCAGACATATCTATACGTATTATATTTTCTTCAGAATCAAATAAGTTTCTAGCTAAAGTTTTAGCAAGCTCTGTTTTACCTACACCTGTTGGTCCAAGGAAAATAAATGAACCAATTGGCCTATTTACATCTTTAAGTCCAGCTCTTGCTCTTAAAATAGCATTAGTTACAGCTTCAACTGCTTCTCCTTGGCCTATTACTCTTTGACTCATATCATCTTCAAGTCTTAATAATTTTTCTCTTTCACCTTCAAGTAGTCTTGAAACAGGAATTCCAGTCCACTTAGAAAGTACAGCTGAAACTTCTTCTTCTGTTACTTCTTCTTTTAATAAAGCGCCTTCATAGTTTTCTTTTGTCTCTGATTCTTTTTGCTTTATCTCTTCTTCAAGTTTTGGAATTATGCTATATTGAATCTCTGCTACCTTATTATAGTCAAAATTCCTTTGAGCTGCTTCTATTTCTCCTCTAGCTTCATCCAATTTGCTCTTTAAAGTTTTTATAGCTGTAATATTTTCTTTTTCCTTTGTATATTTAGCAGTCATTTCATCATTTTTTTCTTTAAGTTCAGCTAATTCTTTTTCAACATCACTTAGTCTCTTTATAGAACCTTCGTCTTTTTCTTTAGACAATGCTTCTTTTTCTATTTCCAATTTGAAGATATTTCTTCTTACAACATCAAGTTCTGTTGGAAGAGAGTCTATTTCTGATCTTATCATTGCACCAGCTTCATCAATTAAATCAATTGCCTTATCTGGCATGAATCTATCTTGAATATATCTATCAGAAAGTTTTGCAGCAGCTACAATTGCTGAATCATGAATTCTTATTCCATGATGAATTTCGAATCTTTCTTTTAATCCTCTAAGTATTGCAATTGTATCTTCTACACTTGGTTCATCAACAATAACTGGTTGGAATCTTCTTTCAAGTGCTTTATCCTTTTCAATATATTGTCTGTATTCATCAAAAGTTGTAGCACCTAAACAATGAAGCTCTCCTCTTGCTAAAAGCGGCTTAATTAAATTACCTGCATCCATTGCACCATCAGTTTTACCTGCACCTACTATAGTGTGAATTTCATCTATAAATAATAGAATTCTTCCTTCACTATTTGATACTTCTTTAAGTACTGCTTTTAATCTTTCTTCAAATTCACCTCTATATTTAGCACCTGCAATTAATGCTCCCATATCCAATGAGAATATAATCTTATCTTGTAATCCTTCTGGCACATCGCCTCTTACTATTCTTTCTGCAAGTCCTTCAACTATTGCAGTTTTACCAACACCTGGTTCACCAATAAGAACTGGATTATTTTTTGTTCTTCTTGATAATATTCTTATGGTTCTTCTTATTTCTTCATCTCTGCCTATAACTGGATCTAACTTATGCTTTTTAGCTAATTCAACTAAATTAGTACCATATTTAGCAAGTGCATCATAAGTTCCTTCTGGATCTTGAGTCTCAACCCTTTGACTTCCACGTACTTCTGATAATACTTTTAAAAAATTATCCTTTGTTATATTGTATTGTTTTAATATTTTTGAAACTTCTGTATTTTTATCAACATCCATAATAGCAAGCATCAAATGTTCAACACTTATATATGAATCTTCGAATTTCTTAGAAATTTCTTCTGCTTTAATTAATGCTTCATCAACTTTTCTTGTTATATATACATTACCAAGACCTTCTCCTGTGACCTTTGGCATGCTATCTAAGGCACTATTTATTGAGCTAGATAATGCCTTCACATTTACCCCCATCTTAGTAAATATGTTAGGTACTAATCCATCTTCTTGTTCTACAAGCGCAGAAAAAAGATGAATTAAATCTATTTGAGCATTATTGTACTTAACAGCAGTAGCATTAGCATCACTTAATGCTTGTTGTACTCTTAATGTCATTTTATCAATATTCATAATCTTTCCTCCCTTTTACATAAACTACATTCAATACTTAAATATAAAGCATTCAAAATATATCTTTCCCAAATAATTTAATATATTTGCTTAAATATATTTTTGATATTTTCTTTATTTCTATACATATATAATAATACAAAGGTCAAAGAAAGTCAAAGTGTATTTTAGATTTTTTATAATTTTTTTAAATATAAATGAAGTTAGACATATTACTGCCTAATAAATACAAAAAAATAAAGCTCTAATGCTCTGCAGTTACTTGCGTTCAAAAATGAATCTTTAGAACTTTTACATCAATGGATTGTTCTAAAATTGTTTGTCCTCTTTTTCATCAAAACAAACAGTTTTGCTTCAATCAGTGATATTTAAATTCGTAGCTTTATTTTTATAGCAAGCCAGCAGAACTTAAGAGCTTTATTTCACTTGTATTAAACTTTATTCTTTATCAAAAGTATTTTCCTTGTTAACCTCTTTATTTTTTAAAGCTTCTACGATTTCATCCATATCCACTTTACCATTTTCTTTTGATTTTATATATGATTTCAATATTTCTGATACATCAAGACCTGTTAAATCTTTTAAAACTTCAAACCCTGATCCTACAACATTCGTTACTGTTTTAGCTATTGAAGATGCTCCACCTTTTCCATCACCAGTATCAATGACAGTTATCTTATCAATATTACTCATCGGTTTAGCTACTTGTTCCATTATTTGTGGAAGACTTGAAATTAGCATCTCTGCTATTGCAGCTTCCCCGTACTTAGACATAGCATCTGCTAATCTGTCTTTAGCTTCTGCTTCTGCAATACCTTTAGCCTTTATTGCTTCTGCTTCTGCTTGTCCCTTAGCCCTTATAGCTTCTGCTTCTGCTTGAGCTTCTATCTTTTTTGCTTCTGCTTTGGCTATTGCTTCTATTCTTATTTTTTCTGCTTCAGCTTCTGCTTCTTTTATTGCTTGAATTTTTTTAGCATCTGCATATATTGCCATTTTTGTCTTTTCTGCATCAGCTGGTTTTTCTACTTTAGCTATAAGTTCTTTTTCTACTCTAATTGCTGCTTGTTCAGCAAGTAATGCTTTTTCTTTTTCTACTTCTGATTGCTTTTCTATCTCTTTTAAACTATACGCAATATCCGCTTCTGCTTTAGCCCTATCTTGTTCTGCTCTAAATTGTTCAACCCTTATTCTCTTATCTCTTTCTGCTGCTGCAATTTCAGTATCTGCTGAAAGTTTAACCTTTTCACCTTCTCTTATTGCCTCAGCAGTTTTGATATCAGTGTCTCTTTTTCTTTCTGCTTCTGCAACTTCTGCGTCCGCTTTAGATTGAGCAACTTGTGGTCTAGCTCTATTTTCCAAGTATCCACCTTGTGTTGATATTTGCAAGATAGAATAAGAAATTAATTGCAAACCCATTTCTCCAAGTTCTCTTTTTATATCTTCTTCAACTTTTTTTTCGAATGCAGAACGATCATTATTAATTTGTTCCACAGTCATTGTTGATACTATCCCTCTTAAGCGGCCTTCAAGAACTGGCTCTACCATTGCTCTTATAACAACAGTGGTATTCTTTGCATTTCCATTACAAAATTGTTCAACTGCTTTATATACACTTTCTGTTTTATTTTCAACCTTTACCACCGCTGTTCCTGTTACATCAACAAAAATACCTTGCTGAGATGGTGCTTCTTTAACATCTGTTGTCATAGATATATTTTCTAATGAAATTGTACACCATGTTTCAAGAATTGGGATTATAAAACCACCTTTTCCTGTTAACATCCTCTTTTTAAGACCTGTAATAACCATTGCCTTATCTGCTGGAACCTTACGCCAAAAGGCTAGTATTATAGCTAATAAAATAATTACCAATAAAACTATAGGTCCATATTCAAGAATTTTTGATAAAGTACTATCCACTTTTACGCCCCCTTATTCATTATAAAATAATATTACTATATTAATTATATATTATTTTCTATGATTTAATAATTAAATTCACCTTAAAAATATATAAATAAAAGAAGATTATCCATAAATTTCATTAAGATTCGATAGTCTTCTTTTCACATATAATTATAGCTTTTTATCCACTGCAAATGCTAAATTAAAATATTTCAATGAATCAATAGTATCACCAAGTTCATAATATAGCTTAGCCATATCTATATATCTGTCTTTTCTTTCTTCTCTAGATCCAAACTTAAATAAAGAATCTAAAGATAAATTCATATATCTTTCAGCTTCTTTTAATCTATCCATTTTTTGAAGTATAGTTCCTTTTAAATAATATGACTTTTCTATTAATCTAATATTATCAGTAATTATTGCCATATTCAAAGCTTCTTCTGCAATATCATAAGCAATTTGATATTCATTGTTGTCAATCAAAATTTTTATACAATAATTTAAAAACTCTACATGTTTTTCATTATTGTCTTTAGGAAATATTTTTATTCCTTCGGTTATTTCGTGTATTGCTTTTTCTCTTTCACCTACTTCAAAATAATACTTTCCATAATTTCCCTTAGATAGTGCAACTGAAATAGGATTATGTTTTTGACATTCATAGGCTTTTTCTTTATATTTATCAACTTCTTCTTTTTTTAACTTGATACATACATTAGCATATATATGGTAAATCATCCCTTTACTTTCATCATCATATAGCGTGTCTACATGCTGTATAATATCTGATAATATTTTATATGATTCCTCAAACTGTTGTATGTTTTGATAACATAAAGCTTCATTATATCCAATCAAGCAATATTCACTTTTATCACAGCTATCCTTTTGTAATAACATTTCTCTAAGTTTTCCGTAATAAGATATTGCCTCTATATACTCTTTATTTTTTGAAAGATATTGTGCCATATCTTTAAAATATATAATTGTGTTTTCTTCTGTATTATTTCTTTGGAATAAATCATAATATTGTGATACAATAAGCTGAATTTTTTCTACTTTATTTTCCTCAACATAACAAGAAAATAAAATGTGCATTAATTCAAATGCTAAATCAAAATATTCATACTTAATTGCATACTCTATATTATCTATTAATTTTTCTTCTGAACCATCATAACATGATACATTTTTTCTCAGACTTATTAGATTGTTATAAAGCTGATCATAAACATCTTCTAATAAATAATCAACATCTATTTCTATTTTATCTGCAATGTACTGTAATAACTCTTTATCAGCCTTAACTTTTCCATTTTCTATACAGCTCATTTTAGCAATAGATATTTTATCTTGGCATAATTCCTTTAAGGTAATGCCCTTAAAAATTCTAGCCCTCTTTATTTTTTCACCAGTAGATAGTATTTCCACATATATCACCCATTTACTTATTAGTTTTTATTTTTTCTGACTCATTAAATAATTTAATACCTTCATTTAAATAATATGTTGCTTGTTCTTCATCTTTTCTATCTATGAAATATTTACCAACCCTCATAGCTAATTCTCCTGCCTTAGATAATTTTCCATTTTCTTTAGCTATATAGTATGTATTTATTAAAACTTCTTTTGCCTCATCTGCTTGTCCTCCAATATTATATATAGTATATCTAATCAAATTACATTGAATAATTCTATCTATATCATTTTCATCTAAAGTATCTTCTATATTGGTCAAAATTTCTTCACACTTTTCAATATTTTTCACTTTTAGGTAATTATTACAAATTCCTATAAGTGTATCATTTATTGATCCTACACGACTTTGATAACCGATATTTTTTGAAATATCGAAATGTTTAAATGATTCATTTAAATCATCTAATTCATAAAATAGCTCTCCAAGTGTTCTTTCAATTTCAACTATATTTTTATTATGTTCTATCTTCCTATATACTTCTAATGATTTTTTAGAGTATTTTAATGAATTAATTAGATCTCCTTTTTTGCTAAATTCTTCTGCAAGATAAAATAAGTTTTTTGCATACTCTTTATCATTATACATTTGCTCAAACTTATCTTTAGCTAAATATGAATATTTTAGGGCATTGTCCATATCTTCTACATCAAAATATGTTCTTGCCAGGTTATAATGAATTTCTCCTATTAAGAAATCATCAATAACTTCATTATCCACATATACTTTTTCCGCTTGTTTTAAGTAGCTGCTTGCAGAATGATATGCTCGCAACTCTAATGCTATATTAGCTAGATTAATGAAAGTTTTTATTATTTCCTCATAATTATTGTTTTTTACAAATATTACATTGGATGATAAAAAAAACTTTTGAGCCATAGGAAAATCTTTTTTTATCATATATGACTTTGCTGTAATAAATAATATTTTAGCTTTTCTATACTCTAAGTTATACTTTTCAGAATAATATAAAGCATTATCTATGTATCTTTGTCCTTTTTCATAGTCCCCTTGTAGAATGCATGCTTCACCTATTTGCTCATAGTAAATACTAATCTTTTCAGCTTGGCTTTCTTCTGATTCCATTAAATATTCAACTGTAGTATTTAGTGAATCTGCTAAATATTCAAGAAGATCAACTGAAGGATTAGACCGTCCAGATTCAACTAAACTGATTTGTCCGGGTGTTATCCTATCTTTAGCCAAGTCTTTTAAAGTCATATTCATTTGTTTTCTTTTTCGTTTAATCTTTTCCCCTAATGATAGTATCTCCATTTATACATCCTTCTCTATTCAACAAATTATTTAATTGGTTAATATAATTTTACTTAGATTATAACATAAATTTATAAAATACTGCATAAAAAAATATATATTTTACTAATTTTTTTCTTTTTTTATTTAATTATTCATAATAATTACTGTGAATTATTATCTAATACATTTTTAATCATATATTTTTATAATCTAATTAATAGAATTTATTATTCTATAATATATTTATTTCATTTTATATATAAAATGAAGATGCGAAATCATTTATTAATAAACAATTTTTCATCTTCTTTTTTACCTTAAACTATATTCAGTTATCTTATAAAATTTTGCATTCCATCATATGTATCTTCCATCATAGATCTCATCTTTTCTCCTGCTCTTCTCATTCTTTTTCTAGTCCTTCTATCACAATTTGGTAACATCATCATTTCAACAGCAACTCCGATTAATACTCCTGCAGCCATGCCTTTAATAAATCTTCCCATAACAACACCTACTTTAAAATTATTTTTTATATATGTATGTTATGTATTATTAAAAAAGTTATTCATGCTAAATTCTTTTACATTTTATCTTCTAGCAAATAAAATATAAATCTTTCTTTTTCCTTAGTTAAAAGTTTCGATATTATCTTTTTTCCTTGTTCCTTATCCGCTTTACATACATTTAATATATTTTCAAACTTCTCTTTTTCTTCATCAGGCTCAGAAACTTCATTTGTTATGATATCTTCATCTGTGTCTATTTTACTGTTTTCACCAGCTATACATATATTTTTGTTACCATTAGGTGCAATAGCTAAAATTTCATTTTTCACTTTAACATCGCTCACATATATTTTATTTTTAGAAAGATGTTTTTCGACCATTCTATCAGAAGGTATTCCTAAGCATTCTTTACACTTTTCATCTACCAATTCATTAAATAAATCCCCCGTGTGACTATCTACTTTTACAAAAATAACATCAATCCCTGTATTCATAAGCTTTTGCATATCATTATAATACTTTTCTGAAGAAGCTTCTTTTCTTTGCCATGCTCCTGTTGCGTGATGAGCTATTCCTTCATAATCATGAAATAATACAAGTTTTTTCTCATTTTTATTAACTGCATATTCTAAGCCTTTAAATGCCCCTTGAAGTTCTCCTGCAATCTGTCTTATATTATTTTCTGAATCACTATTACCACTTCCACTTTCTATATATTCAACAACATTATCTCTTACAACAACCACACCATAAGAGTATTTATTACTCGTTGAATTATAACTTCCATCTACATAAATATGAAGACAGTCTTTTGGATAAGTATTATCACATTTCTTAAGCATTCTATTTCCTTCATTTAGGTATGCTTTTGCTTCTTCTAAATTTTCAAAACTTTTATATTTTGCTCCCTTTACACCTTTAACATACTTTAAGCATTCTGACCATGTATTTACTATTTCATTTTCTATTTTTTTATTATTATCAAAATCAAATCCATATTGAATTGCATAAACTTTTTTTCCCATGATATTTTCCTTTCACATTTTATAATGTTGATAACTCTGATATTACATTATAAAGGCTCTCTACATTTTTAGCTTTTGTAAAATTAATTAAATAATCTAATCCACTAGTAAGAACTAGAAGTATATCATTATTTCCTTCCCAATTTTCTACAATAATTTCTAATGGAACATCTTTAACTATTCTATTTAAGGCAAAAAACACTACTGCAACATCATCAATCTTACCTATTAGTGGTATTCTATCAGGTATCATATCTGTTGGAACTGTAACATAAGCAATTGCTGCTGATATTATAACTTTAGTTCTTACAGGTACTTTTTTATCCTTAAGAAGCCTATATATTAATGTAACTACATCCGGCAATACAAATATGTAATCACTATATTTCTTTCCATTATCAGACATCTTATTCTTTAAAATTTCTCTTCCCTTAGAATAATTATCTTTAACTTTTTTAATGCTTTCTAAATCTACTTCTGACTTTTCCTCTTCATTGACTTCTTCATCTTCAACTTTTTTAATCAATGTGCCTGCTATTGATACCTCAACATTATTCACTTCAACATAAACTTCATTTTTCTTTATATATATATCATCTATATTAATATTCACATAAGGAACATCTTTTAATACCTTATTTATATCTATTACAGCGACTTCTTTTTCATTTGTTATTCCAAATTGTTCACAAATCTTTGTTAGTTGCTTTAATGCAAAACTTCGTAAAATTCTAAAAACACCAAGTTTTAAGATTTTAACTTTTGCAAGCCTTACAAATATTTTATTATTTTCACATTCTACTATTTCTGCTTTAGCTGAAAAATTTATAGTAATTCCTTTATGAAAACTTCCTTCAAGAATTATCCCATCCTCAATTATTATCTTTTCTAAATTTAATCCATCGATATTAACAAATTCATTTATTATACTTAAAATATCTTGTCCAGTTAATTTAACATTAACTTGTGATATGTTCATTTTTATTCCCCCATCTTACACTACAATTAAAATTACATATTAACACATATATCTTCTTAACACTTATATCTTCATTAAATTACCATTAGCATATGCATGATAAAAGTATACATTATTTATTAGAAAGATAAAAGAATAAAAAAATAAGTGTAGATGGTTATGTAATATTTTACTTATCATCTACACTTATAAAATGCAAATTTTGAATCTATAAACTCAAATTTTAAAGATTAATATAAAATTATTTTTGATTTTTTATAAATAATATTTTATCAAAATTTCTTTACAAATATTTGTTCCATGCTGCCATTATGATATTTTTCATCAATTTTAACAAATCCATACTTTTCATAGAGTCCTATTTCTCCACTCACAATATATACTTCATTAAAACCAATTTTTTTAGCATAATTAATCGCCACTCTGATTAACCCCTCACTTAATCGTTCTCCTCTATATAATTCGCTAACAAACATATATCCTATATATGGAGTATATTCTATATCTTGAATACTATCTTTTTTTAGTAAAACTACAAAATCCCGCTATATTTTCATTCTCAATAGCAACAATAACTCTTTCCCACTCTTCGAATTTGCTTTCAAGTATTTTTTGTGCAAGAGATTTTCCCGCTTTCCATGAACAATTTTGGGCAAAATCAGCTACTTTATTCCATAACTCTTCTTTATTGGTAATTATTCTAAATTCATATGATTTAAAATCTAATAAATCTTTTCTTATAGCTCTCATTATGCTCCCCCCTTTTCCTACTATGAACTCAACGATAAAGAATTTATTTCTTTTTCTAATAACATGAACACTTTTGCATTCAAATATCCATCTGCCACTGCATGATTTAATCTCACACTAACAGGCATTAAGAATTTTCCATTTTCCTCCCTATACTTTCCCCAATTTATAATTGGAAGAAAATATAGATATCCATCTGGTAATTCAATATTTAATGATTCATAAGAAAGCCATGAAATATATGAAGCATCAAAATAATTTGGATGATTTTCAGGATCTAATCCATACGATCTTGTTTGCTTTGCTTTTTCAATTTCTGCCGCGCAATAACTATAGAACTTTTCATATTCCTCAAAATATTCTGTATAAACAACTGTACATGTTTCTGTATCTTCATGAAAAATATAATGGGCAGGATTAATTTTATCAAAGACAATTAATTGTCGTTTATCATACAAATACTGCATTCTATAATCTTCCCTGGAATTTAAAACCTTTGCTAATATGTACAAAAAATTAATATAAAATTTTGTGTTTGTTTTTTTAGAATATTCAATAAGCTTTGATACATCAATCTTACTTGTAATTGATGTAGAGCATTTACAATCTTCTGTAAAATGACGATAAACTCCCCTGCGATAATATTTTTCCATATCTACTACTTTATAATTCATGTTTATTTTCCCCCTTATAATTTCCTATCTTCTTACTTTATACAATTCTTTTTTATTTAATCTATATCTTTTATATGATATAATCCATTAATATTTAATTGTTTTAAAATACATTAAATTTTATATTTATAATAATCAACTTGAAAATCTATTTTAAATCCACATTTTTTATATAAATTAAATGCAATTGGGTTATTAGAATCAACATCAAGAACTACCTTATTACGTTTTTTAAGCCCTTCCTCTAACGCAAAACCAATAAGCTGTTTTCCAAAACCTTTGCCCCTATAATCACCATGAATAGCAACTCCATATAAAAAGGCATCGCTATCTTCATAATTATAGTCAAAAACACCAATTGGAGTGTCATTCTTATAAGCTATGTATCCCACTCTGTTTTCACACTCTATTACTGTATCAATAAAGCTGTCATTTTCATCTAAATCATTAAAGGCATCTAATGTAATATCACTAAAAATTTTTTTATTTTCATAATTTACTTCTGAAAAAAACAAATCATTGTATTTTGGAATAGTATCAGATTTTTCATAAGACATTCGATATTCAGAATGTTCAAGTTTATATTCTTCAAATTTTTTTAAAGCTTTTAAACCACTTTTACTTTTTGTTTCTATAACCAATAAAATGTTTTTTATTCCTGCACATAATAAGATTTCTTTTGCTGCCTCAAATAACATACTAAAACATCCTTTTTGTCTATATTCAGGATGTACAACAGCTAATATTTCTGCATCATTTGATGTTGGAATAAATGTTGTTAAAAAACCGATTAATTTATTATCATCATATGCCATATAAAAACATTCCAAATTTTTATCAAAGTTAATTTCATTTGATAAGAATGCATGATTTTCTAACTGTTCTTCCTTAAATGCCATATTTTCTAAATTTAATATTTCATTCTTTTCACTTTCTGTTAAAACACTACATTTCTTTACTCTCACGATTATCATCTCCACAAATATTAAACTTTATTTTGATTTTCCATCTAATAATTCAACTACATTTTCCCATTCTGAAATCATTTTCTCCAATTCTTTTTCCATATCTCTTTTCATACAATCAAGGTCCTTAAGCTTAATAATCGCATGAACATTCAGACATGTCTTTATCTATCTCTTGTATTTTTTCTTCTAAATCCAATATGCTTAACTCCATTTTCTCTGCTTTTGATTTTAATTTTCTAAGCTCTCTTTCTTGTTCTTTTTGATTTTCCCACATATCTTTTGAATTTTTTCCACAATTACTCAATTTTTCTTTTGCATCTATGGATTGTTTTTCCACATTTGTTGATTCTTTATTTTCTTTATAATAATCATAGTTGCCTAAATAAGATTCAAATTTTCCATTTTCAATTGCAACAATTCGTTCACTCATCTTATTTAAAAAGTATCTATCATGGGAAACTATTATAACCATTCCTTTATATGACTTTAAAAAGCCTTCAAGCCATTCACAAGATTCCATATCTAAATGATTTGTTGGCTCATCAAGAAGTAATATATCTGGATTTTCAATAAGTATTTTTCCAAGAACTACAGTTGTCTTTTCTCCACCACTTAATATTTTAAAATCCTTTTTTAAAAATTCTTCATTTATTTTTAAACCTGTACATATTCTTTTTAACTTTTCATCCTGCTTATATCCATCATGAGCTTCATAGAATTCTTGAAGCCTATTATATTCCTTTAACGCTCTTTCAAGTTTTTCATCTTTAAACTCTCTCATTCTGCTTTCTAATTCTTTCATTTTAACTTCAGCTTCTTTTACAGTATCAAAAGCTTTATTTAAAACATCCAAAACAGTTGTATCTTGAGAATAACTAGGCATTTGATCTAAATATGATATACTTGCATTTTTTGTTATAAAAATACTTCCTTTATCATCACGTGTCATTTCATAGATTCCACATATTATTTTTAATAAAGTAGTTTTTCCACATCCATTATCCCCTACAATTCCAACTTTTTCTCCATCATATATATTAAGCGTTATATCATCAAATATTTTATTGCTATCCAAGTATTTTTTTAGTTTGTTTATTGATAGCTCGATCATTTTACATCTCCCCTTTAAAACATAAAAATAATTAATTGCTGCAAAATATGGTTTTATCACAATATAATAAAATTTAGTCAAACTCGAATTAGTATTATATTGTAATATTATTCATATTGCAGCATTCCCTTTACTAAATTATATTTATATTATTCAATCACACATGTGCCTCTAATTGTTTAGGCATCTTTTAAGAAACTATATTGTGCTGAATACAATTTATAGTAATTACCATGTTTCTTAAGTAATTCGTCATGTGTACCTGCTTCAATAATTCTTCCCTTAGACAAAACAAATATTTTATCACAGTCTCTAATTGTAGAAAGTCTATGCGCTATAACTATTGAAGTTCTACCTTTCATTAGCGTTTTAATACCTTCTTGAACCAATATTTCTGTTTCTGTATCAATATTAGCTGTTGCTTCATCTAGTATCAATATTCTTGGATCTGCAATTAATGCTCTCGCAAAAGCAATTAATTGTCTTTGTCCAAGTGAAAGTCTTGAACCTCGTTCATTTACTTCTGTATCATATCCCTTATCAAATTTCTCTATGAATTCATGGGCATTAACAGCTTTACAAGCATTAATTATTTCTTCATCTGTAGCATCAAGTTTTCCATACCTTATATTTTCTTTTATACTGCTTGAAAATAGAAATGAATCTTGAAGCATTATTCCCATTTGACTTCTTAAGCTTTCAATATCTACATCTTTTATATTTATTCCGTCAATTTTTACTTGTCCAAATGTGGGATCATAAAACCTGCTTATTAAATTAGTTATTGTTGTCTTTCCAGCTCCTGTCTCACCAACCAAAGCTATCTTTTGTCCTTGCTCTATTTCAAAAGTTGCATCTTTTAAAACTGCAGCTTCATCTTTTACATAAGAAAATGTAACATGGTCAAACTCTATATTTCCTTTAATTTGAGGCATTTTTTCTTCTGCATTTTCTTCTACCATAGTGTTTTTAGTATCTAAAATATCAAATATTCTCTCTCCTGCAGACATACTTGTTACAAATGCATTATAAAAAGATGATAATTGTATTATAGGCCTCCAAAGCATCTCTATATACATTATGAAAGCCATTAATGTACCAATAGTAATACTATTATTTTTCATAAGTATAAAACCTGAAAATAATAATATTGCTAAACTTAATCCTCTAAATAAATCTAAAAATGGCCAAAAGAAATCCTGTACATAAACAGAAGTCATAAATCCATCTGCATGTTTATTTATATGATGATCAAATTTATTTTTTGTATATGATTTTTTACTGAATCCCTGTATCACTTTCATTCCTGATAATGATTCATGAGTATATCCAATCATGGCTGATCTATTTTCTCTAAATATCTTCCATTTCTTATCTGCTTTAATTTCAACAAAAAACATAGTAAATGTTAAAAATGGCATGGTGATAAGTGATATTAATGCAAGTATAGGATTCATAACTATCATAATACAAACTACTAATATTATTGTAAAAATATTAGGTATTAAATTTGCTATACTATTATTTAATAAATTTTGAAGTGCATTAACGTCACCAACTACTCTTGAAATAATTTTCCCAACTGGTCTATCATCAAAAAACTTAAAACTTAAGGTTTGAATATGAGTATACAAGTTATATCGTATATCCACTAAGATTTTATTTGTTATTTTTGACATGGATATTGTTCTAATTCCTGATAATATTGGTGCAATTAGATTTAACAATAATAATCCTAAACCAACAATTAGTAATCCATTTATATCTTTACTTTCAATAAATTTATCAATAGAAATCTGCATTAAATAAGGAGTTATACTACTGCATGTCATAACTATAAGTAATAATAAAACTACGAAAATCACTTTCGACTTATATGGTTTTACATATGATAATAGTCTTTTTATTATTTGCGATTTAGATGATTCATTATTTATATCATTCATATTAATTCGCCTCCAATTGTACAGCTGCAAAATCTTGAAATTGGTGAGCATAAACGTTATAGTAATTTCCTTTTAAATTTACTAAAGATGTATGATTTCCTTTTTCAATTATTTTGCCATCTTTCATAAATATAATAATATCTGCATCCTTAACAGCTGAAATTCTATGTGCTATTAAGAAATTTGTACATTTCTTTTTACCTTTTCTTAGATTTTGAAGTACTTTAAATTCTGTTTCCATATCAAGAGCTGAAGTTGAATCATCAAGAATTACTATAGGTGTCTTTCTTATAATAGCTCTTGAAATAGCTAGTCTTTGTTTCTGCCCTCCTGATAAACCGACACCTCTTTCTCCAATAATAGTTTCAAGTTTATCTGGCATATCTTCTATAAATGAATATGATTCACTATCTTTAACCGCTTCTATAAGTTCACTTTCTGACTTGTCACTTCCAAAATCAATATTATTTCTAATACTATCTGAAAATAAAAAAGTATCTTGAAATACTACTGACATATTACCTCTTAAAGTCTCTAAGTTCCAATCTTTAACATTAACACCATCAACTAAAATCTCTCCTTTAGTAACGTCATAATATCTTCCTATAAGCGAAAGCAATGTACTTTTACCAGAACCTGTTGCTCCCATAATAGCTACTTTGCTTCCATGAGGAATAGTTAAATTAATCTCATGTAATATTTCCTCATCATTATATGAAAAACTAACATTTTTAAATTCTATATCTCCTCTTACAAATTCAGGATTATAAGCATCCTTTTTTGAGATTATTTTTGATTTTCTATTTAAGATAGCATTTATTTTTTCCATTGAGGCTTTATTTTGAGAAAGCAAATTAACAAGCGAACCCAAATTTCTTACACACCAAGATAAGTTAAATATATAACTTGTAAATGCAATTAAGCTTCCTAAGCTTAATTCACCATTAATACATAAATAACCACCATATACTATTATTAGTATGGGAGCACAGTTAGTTAAAAATTCTACTAGTGGACCATAGGTTCCTAATATCTTAGCTTGTTCAACGTTCAAATCATAAAATTTTTCATTAATCTTGAGAAATTTTGATATCTCATACTTTTCACGTGCAAATGCTTTTACAAGTCGTATTCCACTTACATCCTGTTGAACTATTGAATTAATTTCAGCTGTCTGATCACTAATTTGTGAATATATATCCCAAAATTTTTTATCCATAACTTTGGCAATAAATATTACTGGTATTAATACACTTACACATATAACAGTCAATGATACATTGATTTTTAACATGATAATAATACATACTACAAAAAGTATAAAAGCTTCTATAAAAAGCCTCATTCCAAAAGCTAATGTATCCCAAACAACATCTACATCTTCTATTATTCTAGACAATAATTCTCCAGTATTATTATTATCAAAAAATGAAAATTCAAAAGACTGAAACTTTGAGTATAAATCTCTTCTCATTTGCCTACAAATCGTAAGTGCAAATTTATCAAAGAAATATTCTTTTACATATCCAAATATCCCTTGGGTAAACGCCAATACAGCAAATATAGTTAGAAATCCAAACAAATATTTTTGCTCATTACCTAAAATAATGTCATCTACAAATATCTTTTGTAGATATGGATACGATGAGTCAATACAAATACAAACTATCATTGCAATTATAGGAAGTATTGTTAATCTACATTCCTTCAAAATATAATTTCTAAAAAAATTCATTAGTTTTATTCCCCCTTTGATTGTCTACTAAATTTTTGTCGTAAAAAAAAGCACAGCTATTACTCATAGCTGTGCTAGTCCAATAAAATAGTAATTAAGATTTAAATCATATTAATTACACAATATTATACCTCCATTTAAAATGCATCACAGATGAATAACTAAAACTATAATATTTAATTTTCATATTTAAATATAATATTTTTACCATTTTCACTGCTTTGCTTCAATTATCTTTTCTAGTACTAGTTATATAAAAATTATAATTTTATGCAAAATAAAAGCGCAGTTACTTACAACTGCGCATACAATCTCTAAAAAATATATTTCAAGTCTTATTTTATTAAAATAATCACAAAATATACACTCCAGAAGGCATTACAGATGAATAAGTAAAAAAATTATATTTAATTTTAATATGTCTTTCAAATCTATTACTCATTTTCATATTTTTACCTCCTTTTGATTTTTTTGCTTTTACAAAATATATCATAACTCCATATTTTTATTAAGTCAATATTTTTTTAAAATTTTTAATAATAATTTTTAATTTTTATTGCTTTTTAGGTATTATAAATTTAATACATGGTCATATTTAGCTAAAAATTATATTATCAAATGCCACCTCATCAATAGATTGTCCAACAATATAATTTCTTAAAAAATAGGAAAGCCCCCATATATTTATATGGGGGGCTCGTACACAAATTTAATAATTTATGTTTATATTATTTTTAATAATTTTCTACAAATACTTCAAAGTATGATTGTGGATGTGCACATGCTGGGCATGCCATTGGTGCTTCGGCACCTTCATAAATATAACCACAATTATTACATTTCCAAAGTACAGTTTCGTCTTTCTTAAATACTTTATCTTCTTCAATATTTTTAGCTAATTTATTATATCTAATCTCATGGTGATTTTCTACTTTTGCTATTTGTCTATATACAGCTGCTATTTCTGGATATCCTTCTTCATCTGCAATTTTTGCAAATGTAGGGTATAAATCAGTCCACTCTTCATTTTCTCCACTTGCTGCTGCCTTTAAATTCTTTAATGTGTCATCATAAAGAGCTACTGGATAGCCTGCTGTTATTTCAATTTGTTCTCCTGAATAATCATTCTTTAAGAACTTATAAAATCTTTTTGCATGCTCTTTCTCATTTTCTGCTGTCTCCATGAAAATGTTGGAAATTTGAACATACCCTTCCTTTTTAGCAACACTTGAATAATAAGTATACCTAGTTCTTGCTTGACATTCTCCAGCAAATGATTTCATTAAATTTTCTGCTGTTTTGCTTCCTTTTAAACTTTTCATGTAAAACCCTCCATTCTAAATCCATATATATCTATATATGTTTACATTTATATTATATCACTTATAAATTTTTTTTCTATATCTCAACTTAATTTAATTATTTTATATTTCTTGTTGCTTTCTAATAATTAGCCATTTTATATTTTTTATCTTCTGTGACTTCTTTTCCAAGCCACGTTGGTACAGTAAAACTTTCTGCTTCCTTTTTAGATTCAAACTCTATTTCCCCATAATATTAATACACTGCATTTATCTGCAGAATCAGAATAAAAAACAGCTTATGTAAGATTTAACACATAAGCTGTTTTTATATAATCTAGAATGCTGGAACTACTGCTCCATCTGGATATGTTTCTTCAATATACTTCTTAACTTCATCTGAATTTAATGCTTTAACTAAAGCTTGAATCTTAGGTAAGTTTTCATTGCCTTCTTTTACAGCAATTATATTTACGTAATCAGATTCTTTACCTTCAAGAATAATTGCATCAGTAGATATATTAAACCCTGCTGGTATTGCATAGTTACCATTAATAACTGCTGCATCAACATCTTCTAATGCTCTTGGAACAGATGCTGCTTCTAATTCTTGGAATTCTATCTTCTTTTCATTTTTAGTTATATCTTTTGGAGTAATTAATTCTCCATCTGGAATTTCAATTAATCCATTAGCTGCTAATAATTTTAATGCTCTAGCTTCATTTGTAGCATCATTAGGAATTGCTATTGTTGCGCCCTCTTTTAATTCATCTAAGCTCTTTATAGTATTAGAATATAACCCCATTGGTTCTACGTGAACTCCTCCAACTGAAACTAATCCTAAGTTCTTTGATGAATTTTGTTCATCTAAATAAGGCTTATGTTGGAAGAAGTTCGCATCTAAATCTCCTTCTGATACTGCTGTATTTGGTTGAACGTAATCATTAAATTCTGTTATTTCTACAGTATATCCTTCTTTTTCAAGTAAAGGTTTTGCTGCATCTACGATGCCTTTATGTGGTTCTGGTGTTACACCAATTTTTATAACTTTATCATCTCCACTGTTTGATGCTTCTGTTTTAGCTCCATCACTCTTTGTTCCTTCATTTGAAGCTGTCCCCCCACAACCTATTAAGCTTAATGCAAGTACTCCTGCTAATATTGATGATATAATTATTCTTTTTTTCATATTTGATACCCCCATTTAATCAATTCATATTTTACAATGCACAATTCACAAATCAAGTAAAAATTTAAGTTAAAAGCACATTGTACTAATTTAATTTTATTTTGATAATTTATTGTAGAAATAGTTTCCTAAAAATTGTAGTAATTGAACTACTATAATAAGTATTATACAAGTTACTACCATTACATCTGTCTGGAATCTTTGGTATCCATATCTTATTGCTACATCACCAAGTCCTCCTCCACCAATAGCCCCTGCCATAGCTGAATAACCAACTATGCTTATTATTGTTAATGTTATTCCTGACATTATTGATGGTATAGCCTCTTTTAGCATAACTTTAAATATTATTTGGAAATTTGAAGCTCCAAATGCTTTAGCAGCCTCAATAACGCCTTTATCCACTTCTCTTAATGAAGATTCAATAACTCTTGCAACAAAAGGTGCTGCTGCTATTGTAAGTGGAACTATCGCTGCTGTTGTACCAATTGATTTACCTACAATAAATCTTGTTAGTGGTACTATTATTACCATTAATATAACAAACGGAAAACTCCTTAATGTATTTACTATAAAATCTAAAATATTATATATTATTTTATTAGGTTTTAATCCATCATTTGCTGTGACTGTTAGAAGAATTGCTGGTATAAATCCTAATATTACTGCAAAAATTGTTGATGTAAAAACCATGATTAGTGTTTCTTTTAATGCATCTAATACTATCTCACCCATTAATTAAGCACCTCCAATAAGATTTCTTTACCTTCAAGATACTTAATAACAGCATCCTTGTCTTCTTCTTTTATATTTATTACAAGCCCACCTAATACATTTTGTCTGAATTTTTCAAGTTTACCCCAAACTATTGAAAAATCTATATTTAATTCTCTAGCCATCCTAGTTATAAGGGCATTTTCTGAAGAATCACTTGGGAAAAATATTTTAATATTTACTCCATCTTCAGGTAATACCTCATCATCTTCTTCACCTAAGAATTTTTTAAGTGATTTTCCTGGTTGTAAAAATACGTCCTCAACTTTACCTTCTGCTCTAATTTCGCCACCATCTATTAAAGCTACTTTTTCACATATTTCTTTTATTACTTCCATTTGGTGTGTAACCACTACTATGGTTATTCCAAGTTCTTTATTTATTTTCAAAAGTAATGCCAAAATATCTTTTGTTGTTTTTGGATCTAAAGCTGATGTTGCTTCATCACAAAGTAATACCTTAGGTTCTAGTGCTAGTGCTCTTGCTATTGCTACTCTTTGTTTTTGTCCACCACTTAATTCTGATGGTTTATTTTTAACTTTTTCTTCTAGTCCAACTAATTTAAGAAGCTCTAAAACTCTAGTCTTTATTTCTTCCTTACTGTATCCCCAAACTTCAAGAGGAAGAGCTACATTATCAAAAACGTTCTTTCTTTGCATTAGATTAAAGTTTTGAAAAATCATTCCTAAATCTTTTCTAAATTTTCTAAGTTCATAGCTGCTTAATGTAGAAACTTCTTGTCCCATTACATTTACTGTTCCTTCATTATATCCTTCAAGACCATTTATACATCTTAATAGTGTTGATTTACCTGCACCACTATGCCCAATTATTCCGTAAATTTCCCCCTGCTTTATGCTTATTGAAATATCTTTTAAGACTTTAGTTTCCCCAAAACTTTTAACAACATTTTTTATTTCTATCAAAGCACTTTTCCTCCTTGAAGCTGTTTTTGAATTATCGCGATAAAAACAAAAGCGCTAGAGAATAAACCTCTAGCGCATAAAACACTCATTAATTTACTCTCTCATCTACCAGTTTTAAATATAAAAACTGCAGGAATTAGCACCGTATATAATTGGAAAATGAGCCAATCTATCGGTTGCTGGGCTTCATCGGGCCAGTCCCTCCGCCACTCTTGATAAGACTATATATTTAATTTAGCTTCTGTCTGTTATTATAAATATATTTTTTTCATCTGTCAAACAACACCTGAAATATTACTTATCACCTTTTAAAACTTTTTCAATATATATAGTTTTAAATTATCCATTTATCACAATATATTGCTATTTATTGACTACTCTCATAAATTTCTACAATATATTTATTAAATTAATAATTCAATTCGCAAAACTTTTAATTTTTAAGTAATTGTTTACTAAATAAAAATGAATATAAATGCTTCTAAAAAGCCTATATTCATTTACATAATTATAATTTATTATCTATACTTTTCTTTAATAGCTCTGTCAATATCTCTCTTATGAGCCTTTTCCAGCATAGCATCCCTTTTATCGTAATTTTTCTTACCTTTACATATACCTAGTGCAACTTTAACTCTTCCTTGTTTCAAATATAATGATAATGCAATTAATGTATATCCATCCCTAGATACAAGCTCATCAAGTCTTCTAATTTCTTGTTTATGAAGTAATAATTTTCTTTCTCTAAGTGGATCAACATTAAATATATTTCCTTGTTCATATGGAGATACGTGCATATTTTTTATGAATACCTCTCCATTGTATATATCAGCATAGGAATCTTTGAGATTCGCTCTTCCATTTCTTATAGATTTTACTTCTGTTCCTACTAACTCTAATCCTGCTTCTATTGTTTCTTCAACAAAATAATCATGTCTTGCTTTTCTATTTTCAGCTAATGTATTTGAATTTTTCTTTCTTACCATTTTTATCACCTTCTACTTCGGTTAAAATTTCCCTAAATAAAATTATATTATAGCTAGAAATTTTAATCAATTAAATCTTTATAGCTATAATGTCTATTAAATATTCGATTATTTTTCTATTGTCAAATCTTCTTATAACATTTAATTATGCCAGCATCCATTATTTATTATATTGAAGTGGCTGGCATATTAAGGTATTTATATTATATTATTTATTCTTCTATGTTTTCTTGCTCATGCATTATTTCATTTTCTTCATCATCTAAAGTTTTACCTTCTTCTTGGGTAATCTTAAAGAAAATTTCTCTATTATCTATATCTACATGATCACATTGAACTTTTACTTTATCACCAAGCTTATATATTTTTCTAGTTCTTTCACCAATTAAAGATAATTGACTCTCATTATAAACGTAATAATCGTCGTCTAAATCTGTAATATGAACTAATCCTTCTATTGTATTTGGAAGTTCAACAAATACACCAAATGATGTAACCGAAGATATAACTCCTTCAAATTCTTCACCAATTCGATCTTGCATATACTCAGCCTTCTTTAAATCATCAACTTCTCTTTCTGCATCTTGTGCTTTTCTTTCCATTTCTGATGATTGTTTTGATGCCTGACC
Source organism: Clostridium neonatale (assembly GCF_900465025.1). Classification (NCBI taxonomy): domain Bacteria; kingdom Bacillati; phylum Bacillota; class Clostridia; order Eubacteriales; family Clostridiaceae; genus Clostridium; species Clostridium neonatale. The sequence goes on along the minus strand of NZ_UICR01000001.1, from coordinate 1,001,064 downwards.
TACAATATTTTTAAGTTTATTTACTCTCTTTTCATCAATTTCACCATGAAGATGCTCTTTTATGATTCTATGAATTTGTAAATCAGGATATCTTCTTATTGGAGAAGTAAAATGACAATAATATTTAGCAGCCAAGCCAAAATGTCCTGTACATTCAGGTGCATATCTAGCCTGCATCATTGAACGTAATAATAATGTACTTACTACGGTTTCCTCATTTTTACCCTTTACTTTCTCTAATATTTCTTGGAACATCTTTGGATGAATATCCTCTTTCCAATGAATTGTATAGCCTAAATTATAAATAAATTCTTTAAATTTAGCCAATTTCTCTTCATCTGGATTTTCATGAATTCTATATACAAAAGGCATATGTGTCCAAAACATATGCTCAGCTACAGTTTCATTAGCTGCAAGCATAAATTCTTCTATCATTCTATTTGCAATTGCCCTTTCGTAAGGCTTTATTTCTATTGGCTTTCCAAGCTCATTTAAAACAATCTTAGCTTCTGCTATTTCAAAGTCAATAGCTCCTCTTTTTTCTCTTTTTGTTCTTAAGATAGTGCAAAGTTCTTCCATAAGTTTAAAGTCATCATATAAATAATCATATCTCTTTATCAATTCTTCATCATGATCTCTTAACATTTTAGTTACATCTGTATATGTCATTCTTTCATTTGTCTTAATTACAGATTCAACAATCTCATGATCTACAACCTTACCTTTTGAGTTTATTTCCATAAAGCATGTAAGTGTAAGTCTATCAACCTTTGGATTTAATGAACAAATTCCATTTGATAACTTTCTAGGCAGCATTGGAATAACTCTATCTATTAAATAAACAGAGGTAGCTCTTTTTAACGCTTCTCTATCTAATGGATTATTTTCTTTTACATAATTAGTAACATCAGCTATATGAACACCAAGTCTGTAATTACCATTTTCAAGTTTTTCTATAGATACTGCATCATCTAAATCTTTTGCATCTTCACCATCTATAGTTACCATTCTTAACTCTCTTAAATCTCGTCTTCCCTTAAGCTCTTTTGGATCTATTTCCTCGGAAATACCATCAGCATACTTTAAAACTTTATCTGGGAACTCCTCTGGAAGTCCATTTTTCTTGATTATTGTTAAAATATCAATTCCTTTGTCACCTTTTTTACCTAGAATTTCTGTTACGACACCTTCTGGCTTTCTTCTTTCAGCTGGATATTTTGTTATTTTTACAACAACTACATCACCATCTTGCGCACCATTTCTATCTCTCTTTGGTATATATATGTCTCTTGAAATTCTAGTATCTTCTGATATTACAAATCCAAAGTTTCTTGAATCTTCATATACGCCAATAACTTTGGTTACATTTCTCTCTAATACATCTACAATCTGACCTTCTCTTTTTTTAGTATCTGTATCTTCTCTTGTTACTTTTACTGCTACTTTATCACCATTCATAGCATCTCTCATAGCATTGCTTGGTATAAATACATCTTTCTGTCCTTCTTCATCTGGAATAAGAAAACCAAACCCTCTTTGATGTACTTCTAAAGCTCCAATAACAAGACCATCATAATTATTTATCTCTTCTTTTCCTGCAACTTTATATCTATCTCTTTTGGTTTTTACTATTAATCCCTCTGCTTCCATAGTTCTTAATGTCTTTTTAAATGCTTTATATTCATTCGGTTGTATATCAAATACAGCGCATAATTCCTCTAAATCCATAGGACTATAAGCTGTTTCTTTCATAAAGCTTACTAGTGTTTGTTTAATTCCCATAATGATTCCTCCTTTAAAAGGCATTATTTTACTATTTATAATTTAAATTTCTTAAACATTATAAATATTCTTTTATATCTATATACTACCACAATAACATCTTACTGAATATATCTCCATTACTATTCTCTCTGCTATAAATAATATTATTATGTCTATAATAAATAATAATTTATTATGATTTATTAATTTAGTATGTCATCTTCATTATAAATTATAGCCATTATGTATACTTTCTATAAAAAAAGTTATCATTATTCCTATACTACTTAAAATATATAAAAAAGCGATAATAATAAATCAGAAAAAACTAATCTATAATCATCACCCTTACTTCTCACCTAATTTTCAAATTATATTTTTAAGATCACTTTTGATTAAATTCATTTTATCTATTTTCACTTCTTCAGGAAACTCAAACCCAATTCTTAAAAATTCTTGTAAATTGCAATTTCCACTTCTTTCTCCTATTCCATCTAAAGTACAATCAACATATCTCACACCATTTTTTACTGATTCTATTGCAATTGCTAATGCCATTCCAAAATCATTGTGTGAATGTATCTCTATCTCAACATTAGAATTTTTTCTTAATTCACTAATAACTTGTTTTGTTTTTGATATAGATAATATCCCAACCGTATCTGCATATCTTACTCTTTTTACACCTAAGTCTTCAACTAAATTACATAAATCTAAAATATATTTTTGAGTTGGATATCCATTAAATTTCTTAACTTCATATTTAATTGAATTTTCTTCTAAACTTCTGTATAAATCTATTCTCACTATTTTTAATGCTGTCTCTCCTCCAACTATTAACACATTTTTTCCGAACTCTTTAATAAAATCTCCTGCTCTTTTTATAATCCCAGCTTCATTTTCATAATATTTAGGTAAATTTATTTCACTCATTTTTAACACTCCTTCCATAATTAAAATTTTACATATCCCTCAAAAGCCCATAAAATAAGAAAAGTTCCTTATTGCAGCATAGCTGCTCTTTTTATAAGTGCACATTCTTAAGCAGAGAACCCGAATCTGTGATTTGGTGTGAATCGCTTACACCTACCAATGTATATGAGTAGGTGTTTCCTTGGCATATAATGCTTGGTGAGGTACGAGCCTAGCAGTATAGCCCATCTTCATCTAGTGATGAAGATGTTTCCTTAAATAATTCCTTCTCCCCCGCATAAAATAAGCAAATTCTTATATTCTTATATTCTTATATTCTTATATTCTTATATTCTTATATTCTTATATTCTGGACATTTTATCTTTATTAAGATATTTATGCAAATAATTTTTTTAAACGAAACTCACTATTCACATCCGTTCATAGGAGTAAGTTCGATCAGCCAAATACAAAATTTGGGCTCTCACTTAAATTCTGGGCATTTTATTTTCTTTTAAATATTTGTGCAACTATTTTCTGCTCTTCTTTTATAAACAAATACTTTTTTATATTGCAAAAAAGACTTACGCAAAAATTATGCGTAAGTCTCCAGTTTTCTAGTCAACTTATAACAATTAAATTTATTAATCAAGTTTTGCAGTTAAAATCCATACAAATTTATTCATTTGCTGATAAGTTACTTTAAAACCTTCATTTTCAAATAGTTCTGTTAATAATGTCTCTGTTGAAGAAAATTCATTTTTCAATGTATGTGCTAAAGTAATCTCCACAGACTCTTCTACTTCTCTTATAAAGTTCTTCTTAGCTTCATCATTTTCATAAATGGTATCTGCAATCACAACAGTCCCATTATCTTTAAGTTTCTTTTTAAATTCTGCAATTGCATCTTTCTTTTCTTCATCAGTCAAATTATGAAATGCATAACTGCTTATTATTGCATCTAAACTACTATCATCTATTGGTAGTGATAAAAATGTTCCTGATAAAAAGTTTATTTCCGGGTATTTTGCAGTTGCAATATTTCTTGTTTTTAAATTTGGCTCTATTCCAACTATATCATATCCAATTTTAGAAGCAATATTTGTTAAATTTCCAGTTCCTGAACCGATATCAATAACTTTTGCATTTTCAAATTTTGATATGTGTTTTACAGTTTCATTCAATATCTCATTATAATTTTTAAATAACTCTTTATATTCTCCATCTTCCATAGCAATAGCTTCATCATAATTCTCTGCAAAATCATCAAACAAAGCATTAAATCTAAAATCGGAAAGCTGCACATTAAAATCATACAAATTTTGACTGAAATATCTATCACTTCGATCTGGAAGTATTACTACTATATTAGTTTTACTTTTTGCCTTATACGCCTGTTTTAGTGCTGCTGCCACTGCTGCTCCTGATGATGACCCAGCAAATACCCCTTCTTTTTTAGATAATAATCGTACAAAATACATTGATTCTTCATCACGAATTTTTTCTACTTCATCTATAAGACTTCTATCAAAGATACTTGGAATAAAATGATTTCCTATTCCTTCTACCTTATATGTGCCTTCTTCTCCACCTCCAAGAATTGAGCCAACTGGATCTGCAAGAATAATTTTTACGCTTGGATTTTTCTCTTTTAAATATTGAGCTATTCCAGTAATAGTACCTCCAGAACCTGCACCTGCTACAAGTACATCAACATTTCCATCAAGAGCATCATATATTTCTTTTCCTGTTTTTCTATGTGCAGCCACATTTGCCGGATTATCAAATTGCTTTGCCATAAAAGAATTTGGTATTTCTTTTAATAATTCATCAGCTTTTTTAACTGCGCCTTCTATCCCTTCTTCTGAAGGTGTAATAATTAGCTCTGCGCCAAGAGCCCTCATTAAAATTTGCTTTTCTATTGAAAATTTCTCTGGAATTACAATTATTAATTTATAATTTTTTTCAAATGCTGCGATAGCAAGCCCAATTCCAGTATTTCCAGCAGTAGCTTCTATAATTGTGTATCCTGGCTTTAATAAGCCTTCCTTTTCTGCACTTTCTATAATCTCAAGACCTATTCTGTCTTTAATACTTCCTCCTGGATTTAGATATTCTAATTTTGCAAATATATTAACATTATTATCGGGAGATATATGATTTAACTTAAGTAATGGTGTATTACCTACTAATTCTCTTATATCATCATAATATTTCATTTACATCAAACTCTCCTTAAATGCATTATTTAAATCATCTATTAAATCGTCAACATTTTCTATTCCAACTGATAATCTCAATAAATTGTCCACTATACCCACTTTTTGTCTTATCTCATATGGTATTGCCGCATGTGTCATAGTTGCCGGATGGCATATTAATGATTCAACTCCACCTAAGCTTTCTGCAAGTGTTATAAGCTTTAAACTTTTTACAAACTTTTTATAATCTACATTATCTGCTACAACAAATGATATCATTCCGCCAAATCCTGATGCTTGCTTTTTTTGTATTTCATATCCTTTAGAATCCTTGAGTCCTGGATAATATATCTTTGATACATAATTACTATTTAATAAAAACTCTGCTATTTTGCTTGCATTTTCATTATGTCTATCCAATCTTACTCCTAATGTTTTTATTCCTTGAAGTAAAATAAATGAATCAAATGGCCCAAGAACTCCTCCTGTTGAATTTTGAATAAAATGAAGTTTTTCAAGTAGTTCCTGATCATTTACTACAATTAACCCAGCGACAACATTGCTGTGTCCCCCTAAATACTTAGTTGCACTATGGACAACTACATCTGCTCCAAAGTCTAATGGTCTTTGAAGATAAGGTGACATAAATGTATTATCAACTACTGTAAGTGCACCAAATTCCTTTGCTAATATACTTACTTCTTCAATATCTGTTATATCCATAAGTGGGTTAGTTGGAGTCTCTATTAATATTGCTTTTATTGGCGTATTATTCTTATTATCTTCTAATACTTCTCTAACTTCACTTAATCTTGAAATATCCACAATTTCATAATTAATATTAAAGTTCTTAAACACTTTATCTACAACTCTAAAAGTTCCACCATAAAGATTGTTTGGTATTATTATTTTATCTCCACTTTTAAATAATGATAATACAGCTGTGATTGCTGCCATTCCACTTCCAAAAGCAAGTCCACCAACACCATTTTCTAGTGTAGCAATAGTTTTTTCCAACGCTTCTCTTGTTGGGTTTCCTGTCCTTGAATATTCATATTTATAATCTCCAAGTCCAGCTTGCTTATAAGTTGATGTTTGATATATAGGAACATTTACTGCTCCTGTGAATTCATCTCCATCAATACCTCCGTGTACTAATAATGATTCTATTTTCATAATATATTCCTCCTCTATAAATTTTCATGATTTTTATATATTTTATTAACAAAAAAACCTCTGTAACTAAAATTACAGAGGCAGATTAAATCCACGATTCCACTCTGATTATTATACATAAATTTATGTATAACATCTTATTTCATGCTATATCAGGCATACCTGCTAAGACTACTACAAATGTTCACCTCAGTACTCAAAGATGCATTCTAATAAGTTCCATTTAGAATTCTTTTCAGCCGTTTTCGAGAATTCCTCTCTGAAAATTTTCCTTATTATACTTTTTCTTATCATCGCAATTATATATTCAACTATTCCTATTGATTTACTATGATTTATATTTTTATTATATGATTTCATATTATAATTGTCAACATTATTTTCTATTTTTTTGTTTTATTGTAAATAAGACCATTCTAATCAATGGTCTTATAACTCAATTTTTAAATTATTAAAATAAATCCCCTATTATTTCTTTTTCTGCAAACAATGCTGTCGATCCACCTGTATGCCAAAAAACAACATTACTGCCTTGTTTAACTTTTCCTCTTTCTATATAATCAATTAATGCAGAGAAAGCTTTCCCTGAATAAACAGGATCAGCTAATATTCCTTCTGTTCTAGCTAATCGCTTTATAGCATTGCTTGCTAATTCTGTTGGTATCTCATACCCTTTTCCAAAATAGTCTAAATCATGATTTATATCCTTGCCTGTAATTATTTGCTCAAATCCAACTCTTTTTATTGTTTCAGTTGCGAGCTTGGCTACATTTTCATAGAATTCTTCATCTTTGTCACTTACATCTATTGATATTATTTCTGTACCAGAATTTAATAGTTTCTTTCCTGCTACTAATCCAGCTAATGTTCCTCCTGTTCCTGTTGCATGAAAAATATAGTCTGCTTCAATCCCTTTTTTACTTAGCTGCTCTGTTAATTCTGCATATCCACCTACAAATCCGGTTGATCCTATTTCATTAGCTCCTCCCATTGGAACTACATAACATTTGTGTCCTGCACTTTCTAGTTGATTAATTTGTTTTTCAGCTTCTTTCATAAGGTCAATACCTTCTTCAAATATATGAATTTCAGCTCCCATAATTTTATCTAGCAATAAATTAGATCGTACATCATTTTCATCTGGCTCAACTATACTTTCTAGGTATAATACAGGTTTTAATCCACATCTGCAGCAAGATGTGGCTGTTTGCATCGCATGATTTGACTGAGTAGCCCCAAAAGTAAATACATATTCACAACCTTTAGAAACTGCATCTCCTATTAAATATTCAAGTTTTCTTATTTTATTTCCACCAAAAAGATTCATTCCAGAAAAATCATCTCTTTTTAAGTATAAGTTAACACCTAACACCTTTGATAAATTTTCTAATTTATGCAAAGGTGTTGGGAAAAAGCCTAGTTTTACTCTTGCAAGATTATTTAATTTTTGTTTTAATTCCTCTATTTTCATTAAATCATTCCTCCACTTTCTATATTTTATTATTTCTTAATATTATTATCGTAATCAATAAAAAAACATTTCACACACCTCTCCCAAATATTTCTTAAATTTTAGTTTACTTCAATTTCACATTTCTTTATCATAAGGATATCTTTATGATATATTCTATAAATAATCAGCCTCTGTAATTAAAATTACAAAGGCTGATTAAATCCACAATTTCACTCCCATTGTTATAAATAACTGTTTTGTACACTATCATCTCAGATGCAAAAATACGATAAAATTGTATTTGTTAATTATGGCAAAATCATTGAAGAAGGTCGCTGTTAAGATTTAAATAATTCATCAAATGATAGAGTTACGCAGTTTTTAAACTTAATTAACTAATAATTAAAAACTAAATTAAAAGGATAACTTTGAATCTATCGAAGCTACCCTTTTACTAGATCCTTAACCATGTGAAAATGTTTCTACTACTTCCTTATCATATAATAATCCATGTATATCCTGATTCTTCCCCGGAACACCACATGCATCTGCTCTACAATGCTTACAATGCCTGAATACATCTAGATATTCACCAGCCTCTTGTCTTACCCTCTCAAGCATTTCACATGTTGGAGCATTAAGGTGTGACAATTCATTTTGAGGTATAAGTGGTATTATATTTAATATTGAAGCTCCTAATTCTTTTGTAACTCTTGCTACTTCTTTAATATGCTTATCATTTATTCCTGGTACTAAAACACTATTTATTTTCACTATTACACCTAATTCACTAATCTTCTTGATTCCTCTAAGCTGTGCATCTATTAATTTTTTCGCTCCTTCAATACCTTCAAGTTTATTTCCGTTTTCATCAATAACAAATGAACATATATCTTTAAGGATTTCTGGATCTACAGCATTAACTGTAACAGTTAATGTTTGCACACCAGCTTTAACTATTCGCTCTGCTTTTTCTTCTAAACGTAATCCATTTGTACTTAAACAATTAACAAGATGAGGAAATTCTTTCTTAATAAGTTCAAATGTTTCTAACGCCAAATCAGTAGCTAATGTATCTCCTGGGCCTGCAATTCCTGCTACTCTGATCTCAGGACATAACTCCAATGCTTTCTGTACAGTCTTTACGGCTTCTTCTGGCTTCAAAAGTAATGAACTAACCCCTGGACGCACTTCTGATTTATTAAACCCCCGCTTACAAAACTTACATTGAATATTACATGCAGGACTTACAGGCAAATGAATTCTACCATATTTAAAATGTGCTTCTCCTCCTAAACATGGATGAGTCTTTGCAAGATGTTTAAACTTTTCATCTTTATGATGTCTATTATTTTTAGGCTCTTTCACAATCGCTAGTTTTTCCACTTGCCATCACTCCCTTTCATCAAATAATTTAACTTTTGAATTTATCAAATTATCTATTATATCTTCTATAAAATAAGGTGCTTCTATAGCTTGTATTCCACTTGCTTCAACCTCATTTAAAGCACCTTGTCCAATTCTAGCTATAAATACTGCTTTACAGTCTTCTATAAGTTTTATTGAATTTATTATTCCATCTTCTGTATGCTGGAAATCATTGCAAGGAGGTATATTCTCTCTACTTTCAATAACCTTATAATCTTTATCATCTATTTCAACAATATGAAATTGCCTAGCTCGTCCAAAATGTTCATTTACAACTTTTCCATCAGTACTTGCAAATGCTACTTTATAAGACATCTAAATCCTCCTTTTAAAATGATATTTAATATTAATTTTCACTTTTAACTTTTTCTCTATTATAATTAACTTATTACTTATTAAAATGCTGGAACAACTGCTGATCCATACTTTTCTTTTATAAAGTTCTTTACATCATCGGTAGTCAATGCTTCAATTAATGCTTTTATTTCTTCTCTATTTTCATCACCATTTCTAACTACAACAATATTGGCATATGGTGAATCACCTTCTTCTCTTACAATTGCTGAATCTGTTTTCATACCAGCTTCAAGCACCACATTAGTATTTATTATAGCTCCAGCTAAATCATCAAGTGATCTAGGAAGTTGAACTGCTTCTGCCTCAATAAATTCTAGATTCTTTGGATTTTCAATTATATCATCAGGTGTGGCACTGTAATCAGCCAATCCATCCTTTAATTTTATTACTCCGTTCTTTTCAAGTAATTTTAAAGCTCTATATTCATTGGATGGACTATTAGGTATTCCAATCTTATAACCATCCTTTAATTCATCTAAAGATTTGATTGAGTTTGAATAAAATCCAATAGGCTCTACATGGATTTTTCCTGCAACCTTAAAATCATATCCCTTTTCTTTTTCTACTGACTCTAAATACGGAAGATGTTGAAAATAATTAGCATCAATTTGCTTTTCATCTAATGCTGGATTCAATCCATTTTCATCATCCAAAGTTACAATTTCTAAATTTATTCCTTTTTCCTTAAGTTTTGGTTTTACAAATTCTAATATTTCTGCATGTGGAGTCAGTGCTGCTCCAACTTTAATTGTTTTTTCTTCGCTAGCACTCTCTGTTTTCCCATTACTGTTATTTGACTTTCCATTATCTTTTGATGATGAATTTGTGCAACCTGCCAAAATTCCTATTGCTAAGATTCCTATTGCTAAAGCTGATATAATTTTCTTTTTCATTTTAATCTCTCCTCTTACTCATTATTCAAATTTATATCTCTTTTTATTTATTAATCTCGCTATAAAATCCCCAATAAACTGAAGTAACTGCACAACCACTAATAATATTAAAACTGTTCCAATAAGTATATCTGTACGAAACCTCTGATATCCAAATCTTATAGCCAAACTGCCTAATCCACCTGCACCTATTGCTCCTGCAATTGCTGTAAATCCAACTATTCCAATAATAGCTATTGTTATTCCTCTAATAATCGATGGAAGTGCTTCAGGTATTAAAACTTTAGTTATTATTTCAAAAGAAGTAGCTCCCATTGCCTCTGCTGCTTCTATTTTCCCAAATTCTATTTCCTTCAAACTATTTTCTATTATTCTTGCAATAAGCGGTGCTAAACCTATTGATATTGATATTATTGCTGCATTTGCTCCAAGTGTTGTTCCAACAATCAACTTTGCTAAAGGAAGCAATATTATTATTAGAATCATCTCTGGCATTGATCTTATAATATTTATAAATATCCCTATTACCTTATTTACTTTAATCAATGGATATATTCCACCTTTATCAGTAACAACCAATGATATCCCTATAGGGATGCCTAATATTAACGCAATTATTGATGAAATTGAAACCATATATAAAGTTTCCTTAGTTCCATTTAAAAGCATCTTTAATAAATCACCACTCATATTCCTTCACCTCCAACAAAGCTCTTATTTTTATTAAAACTTTCTGTAATACTTATAAAATTCTTTAGTGTATCACTTTTAGGGTTTAAAAATAAACTTTCAGTACTTCCTACTTCTACAATTTGTCCATTTTCTAAAACAACCATATTATTAGTTGCATATCTTAATACATCTAATTCATGAGTTATTATTACTATTGTCAGATTTAACTTTTTATTTATACTTCTCAAAAGCTCTAGAATTGAATATGTTGTTTGTGGATCTAATGCTGAAGTTGCTTCATCACTTAAAAGTACATCTGGTTCATTTGCCAGTGCTCTCGCTATGCCTACTCTTTGCTTTTGTCCTCCACTTAATTGAAGTGGATAAGAATCTCTTTTTTCTGATAATTCTACTAGATCTAATATTTCTTCAACCCGTTCTCTTATGTTTTCCTTTTTGTATCCTGAAATTTCTAATGGGAAAGCAATATTTTCATAAACAGTTTTTGAATCAAATAAATTAAATTGCTGAAATATCATTCCTATTTTCTTTCTTGCGTTTCTAAGCTGCTTTCTATCTAACTTTGTTATTTCATTTTCTCCAACAATTATTGTTCCAGAATCTACTTTTTCAAGACCATTCAAGCATCTAATTAAAGTCGATTTTCCTGCACCACTAAATCCTACTACTCCAAAAACATCTCCATCTTCTACTTCTAAATTTACATTTTTTAAAACTTCTACCTTGCCTGTTTGAGTATTAAATGTTTTACTTATATTCTTTACTGATATCATTAAATATCACCCCCTTATTAAATTGACACTAGACAGTTAATAGTTGACAGTTTAATTCTCATATAAAATCATTCTTATTTGCACTTTAAAGAAAATCTCATTACTCATAATCAAACTATTACTTATTAATTGTCACTGTTTAAATTTGATATTCTTTTTCCAAGTCATCCATCAAGCCATATTCTATTAAGATTTCTTCAAGTCTATCTTGTGTCATTGGGTTAGGAATAACAAACAGTTGATTTTCTTCAATTTTCTTTGCTAATTCTCTATATTCATCAGCCTGTTTATCCTCTGGTGAATAATCTATTACTGTTTTCTTTCTGATTTCTGCTCTTTGTACAACATTATTTCTTGGTACAAAATGAATTAACTGAGTTCCAAGTTCATCTGCAAACGCTCTTAAAAGTTCAATTTCTCTATCAACGTTTCTACTATTACAAATTATTCCTCCAAGTCTTACTCCACCTTTTAATGCATATTTTTTTATCCCCTTACAGATATTATTAGCTGCATATAAAGCCATCATCTCGCCACTTGCAACTATGTAAATCTCTTTTGCTTTACCTTCTCTTATTGGCATTGCAAAGCCTCCACATACAACATCTCCAAGTACATCATAAAAAACATAATCCAAGTCTTCTGTATATGCCCCTAGACTTTCAAGCATTCCAATTGATGTTATAATTCCTCTTCCAGCACAACCGACTCCTGGTTCAGGTCCCCCCGATTCTACACATTTAATTCCATTGAATCCTGTTTTCATTATTGCATCTAGCTCGATATCGTCGCCTTCTTCTCTCAATGTATCAAGAACGGTCCTTTGAGCAAGGCCATTTAAAAGTAATCTTGTTGAATCTGCTTTTGGATCACATCCAACCACCATTATTTTTTTCCCTAACTCTGAAAGTCCTGCTGTTAAGTTTTGAGTTGTTGTTGACTTACCTATTCCACCTTTTCCGTATATTGCTATTTGTCTTAACTCTTTTTCTGCCATTTCCAATTCTCCTATCTATAATTTTTTTATTATAAACTTTTATCTAATTGGCTATTATGCCTATTTAGATATTATCTATATAGCCTTTAATCTTAAAAAATTATTTCTATGTGTGGTTAATTACATACAATAATTTATTTTAGAGATAATTCTATAATCGCATTCAGTTATGGTTAAATATATATTGTTGATCTATTTAATCTGATTTCAAGATAAAGCCTTTTTAAAAGCTTGTTTCAAATCATTTATTAAATCTTCTGGATCTTCAAGTCCTATTGAAAGCCTTATTGTTTCTTCTGGTATATCTGCAAGCTTAAATTCTTCTTCACTTAACTCACCATGAGTTGTCTTTTGAACATTTACAATTAAAGAACGTGCATCTCCAACATTTGCCTGATAACTAAACAATTCTACTGAGTCAATTAATTTATAAATTTGATCTGCATTTCCATTAAATCCGAATGAAAATGTTGATCCCACTCCTTTTTTATAATATTTATCTGCCAATTTCTTATATTGACTATCTTCAAGTTCAGGATATCTTATCCACTTTACTGCATCACTTGTTTTAAGAAAATTTACTATTTTTCTAGTATTAGCAACCTGCTTATCAACTCTTTCTGAAAGTGTTTCAATTCCTAATAATATTAAATATGCACTGAAAGGACTTATTACAGCTCCAAAATTAGTAACATAATCTAATCTTATCTTTCCTGCAAGTGCTGAATTTCCAAACATCTCATTAAAAGAACGATTTTTTCCCTGAAGATCTTTGAGCATTACATCAGGTTCATTGAATTGAGGGAATTTTCCATTATTCCAATCAAAATTACCACTATCTACTACAATTCCACCAATAGTATTTCCATGACCATTTAAAGCTTTTGTTGCTGAATGTACAACAATATCTGCACCAAATCTAATTGGATTAAATAAATATGGTGTAGCAAATGTATTATCAACAATAAGAGGAATATTATGCTCATGGGCGAGTTCTGCAAGTGCTTCGATACCACTAATGACTGCTCTTGGATTACTAATAGATTCTACAAAGATTGCTTTTGTATCATCTCTTATATTTTTTCTAAATTCATCTATACTGCTATCATTTTTTACCTTATCAATTTTGACTCCAAACTTAGGTAATAAACTATCTAAGTTGTATATTGTTCCACCATATAACTGTTGTGTTGTTAATATTCTTCCACCTCTCTCAGTTACTGCAAGTAATGAATAAGTTATTGCAGCCATTCCAGATGCTACTGCAACTGCTGCTACTCCGCCTTCAAGTTCATTTACCCTTTCTTCTAAAACTGCTACAGTTGGATTTGATAATCTGCTATAAAGATGTCCATTTTCTTCTCCAGCTGCGATTCTTTCAAATCTAAGTGCATCTCCAATTTCATAAGATGCAGTTGAATATATAGGTACTGAAACCGCATCATTGTGATCTTTAGGATTGTATCCTGCCCTTACTTTTAAGGTATCAAATTTATACTCTGCCATTTTCATTTCCTCCTCATAATTATGATTATTAATATATACTAGCTATCTATACGTTCCTAAAACTCTGTCATAGATATCTTCTATAGCTCTAAGTCCTCCAGCATATCCAGCATATCCGCAATTTAAAATTAACCTGTAGGTTACTGGAACACTTATTATAAGCAAATCCGCTTTAATTCTTTCTGCTAAATCTTTATCCCATCCACTGCCTAAAATCAATGGACGTTTATCTGGATTATTTTTAAAGTCTTCTTCAATTTTAGAGCTATCAGCTCCGGCATCTGGATTGAATTCTATTTCTACAGTTCTTTCTTTATATTCTGATATATTTTCAAACTGCTTTCTTATATATTCTTGATATTTTTCTGGAGTATCATCTATTATAAATTGCTTTCCTGGTATAATTCCAAGTTCGTTTAATAAAAATCTGCTGAAACCTAAAGCATACGTTGAATCAGCTATACTATATACCTTTCTTGGAATACCATATCTAAACTCCAACATAAAATCTGCTGTTTTCTCAATATGAGAATAATACTTTTCCTCTTCTCTTCTTATAAATGCTTCAACTTTTTCTTCATTAAGTTTTCCAAATTTAGCCACACCTCGTAAAAACTTTGATGTATCTATCCCTCCAATAGGTAAGTATGGAAAATGAAAATATGGTGTTTTATATTTTTCCTCTAAATGTTTTACAATATCAAGGCCAGCCCATGAATTAACTAAAATATTAAACTCCGCATTAGGAACAGTCTTCCACTCCTCAACACCATCAGATTCATTTCCAAAAAGTACATTAACTTTTAATCCAATTGCTTCAAGTATCCTTTTAAGTTCTTCCAAATTTCCATTCCAATATGGATCTTGATATGGTACTGTTGCAAATAAATTGACAAGTCCTTTCTGCACTCCATTATTATTTTTAAATTTATCCACATATTGATCAATTATTGCATTTACAACAACACTATGGCTAACATAGTTATTGCTTTTAAATCCGCCACTATCAACATGAACTATGGGCTTGTCATCATCTTGATACTGTGAAACTACACTTCCAACATCATCACCAACAATGGCTGCTGTACATCCTGTTAAAACTACATAAAGATCAGCATCTATAACCTTAAAAGAACCATCTATAACATTTTGTAATTTTCTTTCTCCACCAAATACGACATCTTTTTCTTCTGCATTAGTACAAGGTATTGTACTACCTCCTGCATATCCTTCTCCTTGACCTATTAATTTAGTGATTTTATTTGCACATCCTGGTCCTGAGTGTAATATTGGTACACCTCTTTTTATTGCTACTACACTTTGCATTGCTCCTAGAGCACATGAATATCTCGGTTGTTCAATTAATCTTGGCATCTCTTTTTACCTCCTAAAAAAGCTCCTGGTTCTTGATCCAGCCACCACTTTGTATATGGCATTGTGCTGTGCTTAGATAAGTTAGTTACAAATTCAATAGCATCTAAGGCTTCTTCTATTCTTGAAGCATAATTTAGTACACCTTGATATCCAAAACCAAATTGTTCATCGCCAACTAATAATGCTGGTATTCCAAGCTTAGTTCCCCATAAAGTCATTCCATCATGCCTAGCCACCATTAAATCTGGCTTAATTCGATTCAATGCATTTACAAGCTCGTATGCTTGCTTATTACATACATGATAATTTTTTATATCACCATAGATTTCAACATCTTGTGCTAATGCATCTGATTTTACATCCTTATTATCATAAAGTGGGTCGTGATGGAATATAGCTGCCCCTTGAAATTCTAATCCAAGCTCTCTAAGTAATGCTATAATCGCATGTCCATGTGCTGCCCCTGCTGTTACATATGCCTTCTTTCCTTTAAATTTTTCTTTATATTTTTCTACTTGTGGCAGTATTTTTTCATGTTCTTCTTTTATTATTTTTTCAATTTCCTCTTGTCTATCTAATACTTTTCCAACTTCTCTAAGCCATCTATCTGTACCTTCTATACCATAAGCTGGCGGCGCCTTTACTTCTGGAACACCATAAACTTGTTCAAGACCTGCTCCCATATAAGTGCTTAATGATGGACAAATATGAATTGTTGCAGCGGCTTCTGAAATATGCTCGAGTTCTTTTATTGAAGCAAAAGGCATTATATATTGTGCTTCATATCCCAGCCTTCTTAATAAATCATCAAAAATATGGCTTCCCCAGAAATTTGGTATATTTACTTTATTGGTCTTTTTAGTTGGTGGTTTTACTATTTTTCTTAAAACAGAATGATATGCTGCATCAAATCCTGTTGTCCATATTCTTGATCTAAAGCCTTCACATGAACATGATACAACTGGTATTTTAAGTTCATCGCTTAATGATTCAACAACAGATTCAATATCTTCACCAATAATTCCTGATGCACAAGAAGTAGTAACAAAAATAGCACTAGGATTTACTCTTTTATAAGCTTCCCTTACTGTATCCTCTAATTTTTTAACTGCCCCAAAAACAGTATCTTTTTCTTCAATACATGTGCTAAAATATCTCCCTATTGCTGGTGGTAAATTTCTTTTTACTTGTTCTACTCTATAAGTAAAATTGAAACCAAAGAAATCTCCTGAGCATCCAACAGGTGCATGATTAACTATAGCTACATCTTTTATCATTGATAGTTGACAAAATGCCTGCCCAGCATTACATCCCATACACTGTGAAAACTTTCTAGAACATTCTTTTAATTTTCCTGAATGTGAACACTCTACAAGCTCTTTGGCTGTTCCATTAAATCCAGTAATAGAGCCTAGTCTACTTTCTCTTATAGGTACATTAGCCTCTTTTAAATTAATAGTTGCCATTGCTTAATCCCCCTAAAATATTTATTATTTCAAAATCAACTTAATAAATTGCATTTTTTATTTAATGCAAGAAACTAAATCAATTTGATAGCAAATATAAATAAAAAACAAAAGAGGGCATACTTCATGTTTTAGAAGTATGTCCTCTGGTTTTCCAGTCAGATATAACTTTGTTCATTATAATATTTATTTTTATACTATATGTTCTTAATATTTTTAGCTTATTGTTTATTACTATTATTTTAATCTTATCTTCTCGTTTTTTTCTATTTGTAATAGTACTCCATCTTGTATTATTAGTGTTACAGATCCATACTTTACACTTGAAATAATTTTTTGCAATTCTTCTAACTGCTCAGGTTTTAATACTTTACCTTCTTTATTAACCATTTTCCCCACACTCCATCGTATAAAAATAAAACTACCTCTGCAAAAAGTTACAGAGGTAGATAAGTTATCTACGGTCCCACTCTGACTCATTATAAATCAAATAATAATTAGTAAAAATAAGTTTTAAAATAATTATTATAGCTTTCTTTATAATATCTCATTTTGTGCTATAACAGGCACACCTGCTAACCCTACTACTATTTCGGTTTAGTTGCTCCAGGACGCACTTCCATTAAGTTCCGTTTAGAATTTCTTGCAGCTTGGTTAAAAATTCCTCTCTTTAAACTTTCCTTAATATACTCTTTCCCTTCATTGCATTTTATATTTCTTAATTCATATCTGTTTACTACGATTTATATTTAGTATAAAGTCCCAGTTATATTTTGTCAATATATTTTGAAACTATTTTTAAATATTCTCAAAATAATCTATAAACTAGCTTTTTATAATATATATTAAGATACTTTATATTACAAAAATTATAAAGTATCTTATATATTAATGTTATTAAGCTTACTAATTTCCTGATGGGAAATATGGTCTTAATGTGCCTGCAACCGCACTTATAGGCATTGTTTGAAGCATAACTTTACCCGGACCAGTTACTACTGTATTAAAGAATCCTTCTCCCCCAAATACTTTATTCTTAAGTCCTGCAACTGTTTGAATTTCCATCTTACAACTTTCACTCATAGCTGCTAGATACCCGCTGTCAATTACTATAGATTGCCCAGCAGATAATTCATATTCTACTATATATCCATCTATTTCAATAAAAGCAGTACCATGCCCGCTTAATTTTTGCATTATAAATCCTTCTCCTCCAAAAAGGCCCGATCCTATTTTCTTTTGAAAGTGAACTGATAAATTAACACCTGCTTCTGAAGCTAAAAATGCTGATTTTTGAACAATAATACCTTGCTCTGGTGTAATTTCAATTGCTCTTATTGAACCAGGAAAACTTGATGCAAATGCAATCATTCCTTCTCCACCTTCAGCAGTGTATATGTTTTGAAATAAAGACTCTCCTGAAAACATTCTTCCCAATGCTTTCCCTAAGCCACCATTTGTTGTTGTTTCCATTTTCATATTAGGAGACATCCAGCTCATAGATCCCTTTTCTGTTATCATTTTTTCCCCTGCTTCCAAAGTACAAATTACTACTGGAAGCGGCTCTCCTTGAATTTTATATTGCATTATTATTCCCTCCATATATTCTTATCATAATAATTGTAATATATCATATATCTCCTATATTTTCTCTTAATTTTTTCATAATTCTAAATAAAGAGGAGATTATAACCTCCTCTTTATTCACTAAATCATTTAATCATTTTAACTAAATAGTGATAATAATATCCCACCATACTTAAGTATCAATGGTGCAAAAACAACTGAAACTATAGTCATTAACTTTATAAGTATATTCATAGATGGACCTGAAGTATCCTTAAATGGATCACCAACTGTATCTCCTACTACACCAGCTTTATGAGCAAAGCTACCTTTTCCACCATTTACTCCAGTTTCAATGTATTTCTTCGCATTATCCCATGCACCGCCTGCATTTGCCATCATAATAGCAAGTAATACTCCTGTAACAACACCTCCTGCAATAAGTCCAGCTAGCGCTTCTGTTCCAAGTAGTAATCCTATAGCTAATGGAACTACAATTGCAAGAATTCCAGGTATAATCATTTCCCTTAATGCAGCATTGGTTGAAATTTCTACACATCTTGAGTAATCTGGCTTATCCTTTCCTTCAAGAATACCTGTCTTTTCTCTAAATTGTTTTCTTACTTCTTCAACCATTTCTGTGGCTGCTTTACCTACAGATTGCATTGTCAAAGCTCCAAATAAAAATGGAAGCATGCCTCCAATTAATACTCCTACTAATGTCAATGGATTTAATAAATTTATACTTTGTAAATTTACAGCTTGAGAATAGGAAGCAAATAATGCAAGGGCTGTAAGTGCTGCTGATCCTATAGCAAATCCTTTACCTATGGCTGCTGTGGTATTACCTACAGAATCAAGCTTGTCTGTTATTTCTCTAACACTTTCATCTAACTCACACATTTCAGCAATACCACCTGCATTATCTGATATTGGACCATATGCGTCAACTGCAACAGTTATAGCTGTAGTTGCAAGCATTCCTACTGCTGCAAGCGATATTCCATAAAGACCAAGTGCTGGATTGCTTGATCCTCCAATAGCAAAATAAGATATTATTATTCCAATTACTATTAATATTATTGGTGCTACTGTTGATTTCATTCCAACACCAAGACCTGCTATTATATTTGTTGCTGGTCCAGTCTTAGATTCATCAGCTATGAGCTTAACTGATTTAAAATCTGCTGAAGTATATATTTCTGTAATCTTTCCAATTAATAATCCTACTATAAGCCCTGCAACTATTGGAATAAATATTTTAATTTCTCCAATCATCATATCACATACTATAAAACCGGCTACAAGTACAATTATACCTGCAATTGTACTACCTGCATTTAACGCTTTTTGTGGATTATCTCCTTTATATGATTTAACATATATTATTCCTACCAAGGATGCTAAAATTCCTAGTGCAGATAATATTAACGGAAATATAACTATGTTTTCCCCATATGTTGCTACAAGTGCGGCACCTAATGTGATAGCTGAAATAATCGATCCTACATAAGATTCAAACAAGTCAGCCCCCATGCCAGCAACATCGCCAACATTATCACCAACGTTATCCGCAATAACTGCTGGATTTCTTGGATCATCTTCTGGAATTCCTGCTTCAACTTTTCCAACTAAATCCGCACCTACATCTGCTGCTTTAGTATAAATTCCACCACCAACTCTTGCAAATAAGGCAATTGACGAAGCACCAAGTCCAAAACCAGTTATATATTCAGCATTCAAATCGAAAATAATAGAAAAAAATCCAAGTCCAATTAACCCTAATCCTACTACACTTAATCCCATTACGGTTCCACCAGAAAAAGCAATTGATAAAGCTCCTTTTATACCATCTTTAGCCGCTTCTGCCGTTCTTACATTTGCTTTCACAGCAATTCTCATGCCTACATAACCAGTTATTATAGAAAAAATTGCTCCCACCACAAAAGCCATAGCTGTTTTATAGCTTAAAAATATTAATATTGCTATGGCTACAACAACTATGAAAACACTTAAATATAAATACTCCTTTCTAAGAAATGCCATGGCTCCTTCTTCAATGTAACCTGAAATTTCTTTCATTCTCTCGTTTCCTGAATTTTTCTTTAGAATGTCTTTCACTAGTAAAATAACAACCAAAATAGCTATAATACCAACAAGTATTGGAATATATAATAAATTCATACCTCTCACCTCTTTTTTAAATTTGGAGATAAGTATAGAAGATTAGGCTTTTCATTCTACCTTATAGATATATTCATTTGTTTCTTAAACATTCTTAATAAATTTCCATTTAGTTAAACCTTTACAAAAGCTTCATAAAAATAAGCTACCTTAATTAAAGTAGCTCAGATTATTTATATTATGTTTAAAATAAGTGTATTTATTGCAAAAAGTATTGAAAATAATACTGTCAATTTAACTAAAACAACTTCTTTTGTTCTAGATTTATTTTTTGCAAAGAAAGTCTCTTTATTTCCACCTTGAACTAATCCACTTAGTGCATCAGCTTTACTTGGTTGCATAAATATTGTTATTACTATACCCGCTCCAAGAATTACTTCTAAAATTAATAATATATTTTCCATTGGAACACCTCCATTTATCATCATAGCGTACATTCTAAATGATATCACATTTACAATATCATTACAACTTTTCTATTGTAAAAAATATAC
Organism: Clostridium neonatale; assembly: GCF_900465025.1. Lineage (NCBI taxonomy): Bacteria > Bacillati > Bacillota > Clostridia > Eubacteriales > Clostridiaceae > Clostridium > Clostridium neonatale. The sequence goes on along the minus strand of NZ_UICR01000001.1, from coordinate 979,826 downwards.
CTGAGCTTGGTTATATTATACCACACTTTGGTAATAAAGAGTGGAAATAAATCAAAATTTTAGGAATTGGCTTAATCTATAGTTCAACTCCTTTTTACGTTATCTAAAATCCTAGACTTAAATTATAAGTAATTATTTAATCTATATAGCTTCCTTCTTTAGGATCTAATCCATATTTATTTTCTCCGTGTGTCCCATCCATGCACATTAACACTAAAAACCATATCACTCCTACTAATGGAATAAAACTTATAAGGTACCACCATCCACTTTTCCCTATATCATGTAACCTTCTTACTACAACCGCTATTGTTGGTAATAAAAATGCCAATGAATATAATAAGTTTATTTTATTTCCAGCATTCAACATCATATCTGCAACAGTTACTGGTATAGCAAAAATATTAAAAAATAAAAAATACATCCAAAGCTCTTTTCTGCGTGCTCTACCAGTAAATGTAGCATAATTTTTTAATGCCTTCAAATAATAATTCATTTATTATTCCCCTTTATCTTTTGATTTATGAATTTAATAATTATATTGTATAAAAACAAAGATTGTAGACATTTAAGCTACAACCTTTGCTTCAAAATTATATGTTTTACCTATTTATTTTTTAATATTGAAGAATGCTTTCTTTCCTCTATATTCTGCTACATCATCTAATTCTTCTTCTATTCTTAACAATTGATTGTACTTAGCAACTCTTTCAGATCTAGCTGGTGCGCCAGTCTTAATTTGACCCGCATTAACTGCTACAACTAAATCAGCTATTGTTGTATCTTCTGTTTCACCACTTCTGTGTGATACTACTGCAGTATATCCTGCTCTGTTAGCCATCTCTATAGCATTTAAAGTTTCTGTTAATGTACCAATTTGATTTAATTTAATAAGAATTGAATTAGCTACTCCTAGATCAATTCCCTTTTCAAGTCTTTCAGTATTAGTAACAAATAAATCATCACCAACTAATTGAACTTTCTTTCCAAGTCTTTCAGTCATTAACTTCCAGCCTTCCCAATCTTCTTCTGCCATACCATCTTCAATTGAGATTATTGGATATTTGTTAACCCACTCTTCAAAGAAATCAACCATTTCAGCAGATGTTAATGTTTTTCCTTCATTTTCTAAAACATATTTACCGTCTTTATAATATTCAGATGAAGCTGCATCAATTGCAATAAACATATCTTCCCCTGGCTTATATCCTGCTTTTGTAATTGCTTCAAGAATAACATCTATTGCTTCTGCGTTGCTCTTTAAGTTTGGAGCAAATCCACCTTCATCACCAATAGCTGTTGAATATCCTTTTTCATGTAATGTTTTCTTTAATGTATGATAAACTTCAGCACACATTCTTAAAGCTTCACTAAAGCTACTTGCTCCAGCTGGCATTACCATGAATTCTTGTAAATCTACAGAGTTATCAGCATGTGATCCTCCATTTATGATATTCATCATAGGAACTGGTAATACTTTTGCATTTAATCCGCCTATATATCTATATAGTGGTAATCCTAAAGCATTAGCTGCTGCATTTGCTACAGCTAATGATACACCTAATATAGCATTTGCACCTAATTTACCTTTGTTATTAGTTCCATCTAATTCAATAAGCATTTTATCAATATAAACTTGATCAAATACATTACATCCAATTAATTCTTCTGCTATAGTGTCATTAACATTTTGTACTGCTGTTAAAACACCTTTTCCTAGGAATTTATCTTTATCTCCATCTCTTAATTCTACTGCTTCATACATCCCAGTTGATGCACCTGATGGCACAGCGGCTCTTCCCATAGTTCCATCTTCCAAATATATTTCAACCTCTACTGTTGGGAAACATCTAGAGTCTAGTATTTGTCTTGCGACAACATCTACAATTTCTAAATAATCTTTCATTTTATTTCCTCCTCAAATTTAGTAATTGTTATATTTAATTTTCTTTAATATTATTATAGCACTTTTGATAATAATTATCAATGACATTCATAAACTTATTAATATTAAAGTATGTAACATTATTACTAGAATATTATTTGTTTATATTCTAATAAATATTCATACTAAAATTTTTCGCTATAAAATGCAGTATATAATTTAATAAAAATGCCTCAATACAATTATACACCAAATATAGCAACATATTAATATTGTTTGAAAATACAATCTACAAATCTATAACTAAATTAGATTTATTTGCAACAAAATAAGAAATATAGTTGTCTAATCCCATATTTCTTATAAAATGGTAATTATATAAAATATCTAAATAGGTCATTTCACACCTTTTAAAATATGTTTTATAGCAAAGATAGTAAATCTATTTGGGATTCTATAAGTTTAAATATTTTCAATATATTCTTGGAATTTTTCTTCCCAAATAACTGCTTTTTCTCTATCTATTTCACTTATTCCTAAAAGAAAATCTTCCAAAATACCTATACGTTTCATACCCTTCATCAAATGTCTTGGATAATCTACTTTTCTTTTATAAGCCTTTTTAGGATCTATTATCATTAATTCTTCATCAGTAGAAACGTATATATCTTTACATCTTGTGTCAAGTTTCTTAAATTTGAGTCTCTTAAATTCTTGTAGCAATGAATATATATTTCTAATTAATTTTTTGCTTAATCCATTTTTTTTTATATAATCATCAAGTCTTTCTCCTTCTACCATATCTCTAACGATATATAACTTACCCCTTTTATATATTCTAGGAAAGTATTGTGATCCATTAGTTTTTAAGAGTATGCTGCTCTCATCATTGCAAACTTTTGGGGTTAGAAAAATTTTAATTGCTTTCTTTTCTGGCAATTCATAAACTATCCCATTATTACCTTGCCCCAAATAATTAGCTTCCCTAAATAATATTTCAGTACTATCATCAAAATCAGCTGAATACCCAAAATTCTTTTTCATATACCACTCAACCTTACGTATTTTTTATAAATATATTAATAATATTAGCAGTTTATGATTACTCTCTCTATACAGTTTCTATATTTCACTATACATTTTACTATTAAGAACCTCTATAATAAAAAAACTTCAAAACAAATGTGTTTCTAAGGATCATCCTTTTCAAACACATGTAAGAAAGACCTGTCTATCTACTAATTTTTCTTTTTATTTTTTATGTAATATCTCTTTCATTTTATTTCAACTAACAATTAGCTCATTTATAACTTTTAAATAGTATAATTTTATAAAAAACAAAAAGTATTTCAAAACAAAATACAGTTTTGAAATACTTTTTAAATTATAAATTTTATTTATTTACTATTAAGTTTTCTCCAGTCATTTCAGCTGGTGCCTCAAGACCTAATACATTTAACATAGTAGGAGCTATATCAGCTAACTTACCATCTTTAATAGTCTTTCCATCTGTGTTATTTGATACCCATAAAAATGGTACTGGTTGTGTAGTATGAGCTGTAAATGGATTTCCTGTTGAGAAATCAATCATAGTTTCAGCATTACCATGGTCAGCTGTTATAAATACTGTTCCATCTTTCTCTAAAACTTTATCCACAACTTTTCCTAAACATTCATCAACAGCTTCAATTGCTTTAATAGCTGCATCAACAACTCCTGTATGACCAACCATATCTGGATTAGCAAAGTTTAAGATTACCATATCATATTTATCTGAGTCTAATCTCTTTATTAATTCTTCTGTAACTTCATATGCACTCATTTCAGGTTTTAAATCATATGTTGCAACCTTTGGTGATGGTATTAATGCTCTTTCTTCATTTTCGTTTTCTTTTTCTACACCACCGTTGAAGAAGAATGTAACGTGAGCATACTTTTCTGTTTCCGCAATTCTTAATTGATTTAAGCCTTTATCACTTACATATTCACCTAGAGTATTAGTTAAAGTTTGTGGCTTAAATGCAACTTCTACACCTTCTAAAGTCTTATCATATTGAGTCATTGTTACAAATGTAAGATCTAATGCTTCTCTCTTGAATCCATCAAATACTTTATCATTTATAGCTCTTGTTATTTCTCTTGCTCTATCTGGTCTAAAGTTAAAGAATATTACTGAGTCTCCATTCTTTATTTTAGCTACTGGATTACCATCTTTTTCAATTACTGTTGGTAATACAAATTCATCTGTTTTATCATCATGATATGATTTTTCAATAGCTTCTGTTGCACTATTTGCAGTTTCTCCTTGACCTAATACCATTGCATTGTATGCAAGTTCTACTCTTTCCCATCTATTATCCCTATCCATAGCATAGTATCTACCACTTACAGTAGCTATTTTACCTACACCCACTTCTGCCATCATAGCTTCTGTTTTTTCTATGAATTCTTTACCTGATGATGGTGGTACATCTCTTCCATCCATAAATGCGTGAACATAAACATTTTGTACACCAGCTTTTTTAGCAAACTCTAAAAGACCTTTTAAATGATCTATGTGTGAGTGAACTCCACCATCTGATAATAATCCCATTAAGTGAAGGGCTCCATCAGTTTTCTTAGCATTTTCCATTGCTTTTACTAATGATTCATTTGTGAAGAAGTCTCCATCTGCAATTGACTTTGTTATTCTAGTTAATTCTTGGTATACTATTCTACCTGCTCCAATATTTAAATGTCCAACTTCTGAGTTTCCCATTTGTCCATCTGGAAGACCAACAAATAATCCACTAGCTTGTAATTCTGAATGAGGATATTTTTCTAATAATCTATCGAAATTTGGTTTCTTTGCTAAACTAACAGCATTTCCTTCTGATTTTGGTGCAATTCCAAAACCATCTAATATCATTAACATAACTGGTTTCTTTGACATATGCCTATCCCTCCAACATTTTATCTTAAATACGATAATATACTGATATTATCACTTATTTTCTATGCTTTAACCATTTAATTATATTATTTTTTTGCTTTTATTGCAACTTATATACAATATACTACTATTAAAAATATTTTTATGTTTGTCATAATAATTGAATTTAATCCAGTATATTCATAAATAATAAAAAAGTAAGACTTATAATAGCCATAAATTATTTTTATTATTAAAAATTCAATTAAATGTACTTTTCATCTAGTACTGTTTTAGTAGATTTATACATATTATTTACAAATAAATCCAAAAATATAGAGTCATTTGAACTTAATTTCAAATGACTCTATACTTGCTTATTAATAATTTATTCTATGCTTTCTTAATTAACACTAAATTTACTAATTACACTCTCATTTTTTATACATTCCTATTTATAAAAATTAAGAGATGAATCTATTAAAATTCATCTATTAAATCTTTATTTTAGTAATTAACTATTGCAGAGAAGTCAGCAGCATTTAAACTAGCTCCACCAACTAAAGCTCCATCTATATCAGACATAGCCATTTGTGCTTTAATTGTAGCTGGTTTAACTGATCCACCATATTGAATTCTTACTTTATCAGCAACTTCTGATCCATACATTTCAGCAACCATAGCTCTTATTGCTTTGATTGTTTCATTTGCTTGTTCATCTGTAGCAGTTTTACCAGTTCCTATAGCCCAGATTGGTTCGTAAGCAATAACAACTTTTTCTGCTTGATCATTAGCTAATCCAGCTAAATCAGCTTTTATTTGAGCTTCAATTACTGTATTAGTAGTTCCATTTTCTCTTTGTTCTAATGTTTCACCACAGCAAAGAATTGGAGTTAAGTTGTGCGCAAATGCAGCTTTAACTTTTTTGTTTAAAGCTTCATCAGTTTCATTGAAGTATTCTCTTCTTTCACTATGTCCTAAAACAACATAATCAATTCCCATAGCTTCAAGCATTCCTGGAGCAACTTCTCCTGTAAAAGCTCCACTTTCTTCAAAGTGCATATTTTGAGCCGCAACTTTAATGTTTGATCCAGCTACTGCTTTTTTAACAGCATCTAAACATACAAAAGTTGGACATACTACTACATCACAAGTAGCATCTTTAACTAATGGTTTTAATTCTTCTATCATTTTTACTGCTTCATCAACAGTTTTATTCATTTTCCAGTTTCCAGCGATAATTGCCTTTCTCATTTACATTCACCTCATATTTTATTTTTATTAAAAATCAATCACATAAACTTAAGGAAAGTGATCAGCTTTCCTTAAGTTCATTTTAAATATAATAATTAAGTTTTTATTATTTAAATTATATCTGCTATACTTAAAATCAAGAATTTTGGCCTAAATTCTTATTAAGTTGCGTCCAACTTATTTTAAATAATGCATAATACTAATTTAGTTAATCTCTATATTAGTAATTACTAATTTTTCATTATATTCATAACCAGTTATTTAAAATACATATTTAATTTAAATATGCCTTGTGTGAAAGTTTAATATTATAATATTTAAAACCAATCTAAATACTATTTATCGTTTAATGCAGCTATACCTGGTAATACTTTACCTTCTAAGAATTCTAACGACGCTCCACCACCAGTTGAGATGTGAGTCATCTTATCTCCAAATCCTAATATATTAACAGCAGCAGCAGAATCTCCACCACCGATTATAGTAGTTGCATCAGCCTCTGCCATAGCTTTAGCTACTGCAATTGTTCCTTTGTTGAAGTTTTCAAATTCAAATACTCCCATTGGTCCATTCCAGATAACAGTCTTAGCATCTTTAATAGCATCAGCATATAAAGCTTCTGTCTTAGGTCCGATATCTAATCCCATGTTACCAGCAGGAATATTTTGATCTTCAGTAACTGTAGCTTCTACATCTTTAAATTCTGCAGCAACTCTGTGATCTACTGGTAATAAGAACTTAACGCCTTTTTCTTCTGCTTTAGCTATCATTTCTTTAGCGTAGTCAAGTCTATCTTCTTCAACTAATGAAGTTCCGATTTCATATCCTTGAGCTTTTAAGAATGTATAAGCCATTCCACCACCAATGATGATAGTGTTAACTTTGTCTAATAAATTGTTTATTACAGCAATTTTATCAGAAACTTTAGCTCCTCCTAAGATAGCAACGAAAGGTCTTACTGGATTTTCAACTGCTTCTCCTAAGAATTTTAATTCTTTTTGAATTAAGTATCCGCATGCAGCAGTATCTAAGAATTGAGTAACACCAACTGTTGAGCAGTGAGCTCTGTGAGCAGTTCCGAATGCATCATTTACAAATACATCAGCAAGTGAAGCTAATTCTTTAGAGAATTCTTCAACGTTCTTAGTTTCTTCTTTTCTGCATCTAGTGTTTTCTAATAATACAACGTCTCCGTCTTTCATTTCAGCAACAGCTTTTTTAGCATTTTCACCTACAACTTCTTCATCTCTTGCGAAAACTACTTCTTTTCCTAACATTTCGCTTAATCTTACTGCTACTGGAGCTAATGATTTAGAAGCATCTTTTCCAAGATGTGAGCAAAGTATAACTTTTGCACCTTTTTCAATTAAATATTTAATAGTTGGAAGTGCTCCATTTAATCTGTTTTCATCAGTTATAACACCATCTTTTAATGGTACGTTAAAGTCACATCTAACTAAAACTCTTTTTCCTGTTACATCGATATCTTCGATTGTCTTTTTATTAAAACTCATTACGTTCACCTCAAAATAATATTTTATATATTTCAAATTTAATTAAAGTGTACTCTTATTAATTCAGTATTTAAATTTAATTTCTATTTTAAAATAGTCTGGCTTTATAGCCTTATACTACAAAACCAGACTTATTCATTTTACATAAGATTTGCGCAAATTTATATGTTTAAATTAAATTCAAATTACTTTAAGTTAGCGAAGTATCCTAAAGTTCTGATTAATTGGTTAGTGTATGACATTTCGTTGTCGTACCAAGAAGCAACTTTAACTAATTGTTCTCCGTTAACTTCCATAACCTTAGTTTGTGTAGCATCGAATAATGATCCGAAGCTGCTTCCGATGATATCGCAAGATACTATTTCATCTTCAGTGTAACCAAATGATTCAGTTGCAGCTTCTTTCATAGCAGCATTGATTTCATCTACAGTTACTTTCTTATCTAATGTACAAACTAATTCAGTTAATGAACCTGTTATACATGGAACTCTTTGAGCACCACCATCTAATTTACCTTTTAATTCAGGAATAACTAATCCGATTGCTTTAGCAGCACCAGTTGAGTTAGGGATGATTGAAGCAGCAGCAGCTCTAGCTCTTCTTAAATCACCTTTTCTGTGTGGAGCATCTAAAGTATTTTGATCGTTAGTGTAAGCATGGATTGTAGTCATGAAACCTTTTTGTAATCCAAATTTGTCGCTTAATACTTTAGCCATTGGAGCTAAACAGTTTGTAGTACAAGATGCACCTGAAATTACTGTATCATCTGATTTTAATATGTTGTGGTTTACGTTGTAAACTACTGTTGGAAGGTCGTTTCCAGCTGGAGCTGAAATAACAACTTTCTTAGCACCTGCTTTAATATGAGCAGCAGCTTTATCCTTTGAAGCAAAGAATCCTGTACATTCTAAAACGATATCTACGTTTAATTCTCCCCATGGTAAGTTTTCTGGGTTAGCATCTGCAGTAACTTTGATTTCTTTTCCGTTTACTACGAAAGCTCCTTCTTTAACTTCGATTTCTCCATCGAATCTACCTTGAGATGAATCATATTTGAATAAGTGAGCTAACATTTTAGCATCTGTTAAGTCATTGATTGCAACCACGTTAAATTCAGGGTTGTTAATCATTAATCTTAAAGCTAATCTTCCTATTCTTCCAAAACCATTAATTGCTACGTTTACCATTACAATTACCTCCTAATAATGCGTTTATTAATTTTTTTATAAAAATAAATTTTTACAAACAACTTTAAATAACTGAATTATGATTCCATTGTATTTAGTATAGCATAAGCTGTTGCTTCATCCGTTACTAATACACCATTTTTATCATTGTATTCAGTTGATATTATTGACTCCACCTTATTTTTCCCACCTGCAACAGCAATATGTGTTTTAATTTTTTTTGCGTCATTAATTTTTATTCCAATTGCGGTAGTTTCTGTAATAATTTTAGAGTCTTTGTTAAAATAACATCCAAAAGCTTCTCCAACAGCACCTTTATTGATTAAATTATCAATTTCTTCTTGTGGTACTCCTCGTTTCCTAGCCATTTGTACTGCATTTCCTATTCCATAAATCAATATATCTGCCTTATGGATTGTATCAATAACAGCTTTTACTGCTTCTTCTTTTAAAAGGCTATCTATTATGTCAAGCCTTAGGCTTTCAGAAATATGAAGCATTTTATATGTACCATTTAGCTTTTTCGCTAAACTAGCTGCTAGTGTGTTTGCTTGGGTTTCAACATTTTTCCCCATGCCACCTCTAGCTGGTACAACTTGGATATTTGAATAATTATTTATTTTAGGGAAAGCTTCTACAACTTCTCTTAGTGTACTTCCACCAGTTAAAGCTATGATACAATTATCTTTCAAATAATCCTTAACATAATTTGAACATGCTTTTCCTAAATCTTTTAAGACTAATTGATTTTCTTCAACATCACCCGGTACAACTATAACTTTTTTCAGATTAAGTAATGATTTAACTCTATTCTCAATATCAGTGAGACCCTTTATTTGATGAATAAAATTTTTTAATTTCTTTAAAACCTTATCTCCATCATCTGTTATAACCATTCCTGATGAATGTATCTCAATTAATCCCTGTTCTTTTAAAAAAGTGGTTTCGGTTCTGACACTTCTTTCTCCAATGTTTAATTTTTCAGAGAGAATTCTACGACCAATTGGTTGATTATGATATATTGTTCTCAATAGGTTATATCTTTTCTCTAATACATTGACAAGCTCAGGAACTACTTTTTTTTGCAACTCTAATATTTCCTGCACTCTTATCACTCCTTTGGTCGATGACTGTCCCACGCACTTTCAATCTGTCCCACATTTAATATTATAAAACACCTTTATGAAATTTTAAAGGCTTTAATTAAAATTTTTTTTAATATTTAAGAAAATTTCAAAAAAAGCCTATCACTCTTATTAAAATTTTAAGATCTATACTCTTTTTCTCATAGATGAGGATTTTATTCCCAACTCTTCTCTGTATTTAGCTACTGTTCTTCTAGATATTTTCATATTATCTTTAGCTAAAATCTCACTTATTGCTTGATCTGATAATGGCTTATTTTTATTTTCTTCACCAATAACCTTTTTTATTACATTTTTTATTTGTAATGTAGCCATATCTTGGTTAGAATTATTTACTCCAGCAGCAAATAAACTTTTTATTTTAATTGTTCCAAAACTAGTTAAAACATATTTATCTTTTACCGCTCTGCTTACAGTTGATTCATGCATTTTTATGTCATCTGCCACTTCTTTTAGAGTCAATGGCTTTATAAATTCCTTTCCCTTCAAGAAAAATTCTTCTTGTTTAACTAGTAAGCATTCTAAAACTTTGTATAAAGTATTTTTTCTTTGTTCAATTGATTTTATTAAAAACATCGCTTGATTAATTTTATCTTTAACATAAGCACTTGTTTGCTCATCTTGATTATTTTCAAGCACCTGCTTATATGTCTTGCTAATAGTCAGCTTAGGAAGTACACCTTCATTCATTATAATGAAAAATTCTCCATCAATATTTTTTATTTCAGCATCTGGTATTATATAATTAACTTCATCTCCAGTGTAAAATCCCCTTGATGGCTTTGGTTCTAATTTTTTAATTGCATCGCCATATCTTTGAGCTTCTCTTGGTGAAATTTTTAGACTTTTTCCAACTAAATCATATTTATTTGATGCTATATTCTCTAAATGATTATTAATCATTTCTTCCATTACATTATCTAAAATATTTAATTTCTCACTTTGTATTAATAAACATTCCTTGATATTTCTCGCACCAATCCCAAACGGTTCCAAATCTTGTACTATTTCAAGTGCTTCTTCTGCATCTTTTTGTGGAATACTTAACTCTTCTGCAATTTCATTAATTCCAATCTCTAAGTATCCCTTTGCGTCTAAGGATTCTATTATATATTTACAAATATTAATTATATACGGATCTTTTTTAAGTTCACCTAATTGTTCTTGTAAAAATTCCTTTAATGAAACACTTTTTTCTATAAAATTAAGAGGTGAAGTTTCATCTTCTTTAGAATAAAACTTTTCTGTATTATCCCTATAATCTTCATAAAATTCCTCTGCTATTTTTTTATGATCTATTTCTTTTATTTCTTTTGTTTCATTTTCATAAGAATTATATTCTTCATTAGCCTCAAGAACTGGATTTTCTGAATATTCATTACCTATATATTCTCTCAAATCATGAAGTGACATTTGTAAAAGTTTAATAGACTGCTGCATATTTTGTGTCATTATAAGTCTCTGTTCTTGAGTCATTTTTACATTTAAATCTAACTTCATATTTATTCCCCTTTATTACATATCATCTCTCTAAGCACTTATTTTATTAAACGTATTCATAGTAGGCATATTCCTCTTTTAAATGATTAATTATAGTATAACCCTACATCTAATCTTTTGACAAGTATTCATTTCTAGATAAAAATAAAATCCTAGTTAATATTTTAATATAACTAGGATTTTATACTCTACTTTAATTATTTATTTAAAAACACTAATCCGCAACATTTACGTCCAGAATGAATACATACTGTTGTTCCAACTGGTGATAAAATATAATTAACCTTGTTTTCAATCAAATATGTTTCTAACGCATTTGTAACTTCTGGATTATCTACCTCAATCAATATTACTGGAACATCATTATCTAAATCATTACTTTCCAAATCACTTATTATCTTCTTAATTGCCTTTTTACTTCCTCTTATTTTATCTTTTACTGACATAAGACCATCTTTAATTTCAAGAATTAATTTTATTCCTAACACGCTTCCTACAATTCCAGCTGTTTTAGATATTCTTCCACCTCTAACAAGGTTATCTAATGATTCAAAAAGAATTGAACTCTTAATATTGAATTTTATTTTCTCCAATTCTTCTGCTATTTCTTTAGTTCCATATCCATTTTCTTTAAGGATAGCAGCTTTTAATACTAACATTCCAAGTGCAGCAGTAACATTTTTAGAATCAATAACAAAAATCTCTTCTGACTCTAATGTATCTTTTGCTATACATGCTGATTGATATGTTCCGCTCATTGCTGAAGAAATATGAATAGATATAATTTTATACCCATCATCTAGATACTTCTTATACGTATCCATAAATCTATTTGGTATAACTTGCGCTGTTGTAGGAAGACTTCCTTCTTTTTCAATTCTTTCAAATAACACTTCTGGGGTTATTTCTACTCCATCCAAGTAACTTTCTTCTCCAAAATTTATTAGTAAGGGTAAAACTTCTATATCATATTTTTCATATACTTCCTTAGGTAAATCTGCAGTACTATCTGTAATAATCTTTATTTTTTCCATCTGCCTCATTCCTCTTCTATTTCATATTTGGAAATCCAATTTGCCTTAATGCCTCATATGCTACAATAGCTACAGTATTAGATAGATTTAAACTTCTAGTGCTTGTTTTTACCATTGGTACTCTAAATCCTTCATGATTATTATGAACAACTTCTGGAACACCACTTGATTCCCTTCCAAACATTATGAAATCACCATCTTTATATTCAACTTCATCATAATGTTTCTCTGCATGAGTACTTGATAAAAATATTCTCCTATCTCCATACTTAGCAAGAAAATCCTCATAACTTTCATGTATTTCTAAATCAAGTTCGTTCCAATAATCTAATCCTGCTCTTCTTACTTGTTTTTCATTTATATCAAATCCTAATGGCTTTATTAAATGTAACTTACTTTGTGTTAACACACAAGTTCTTGCAATATTCCCTGTGTTTTGTGGTATCTCTGGTTGATATAGAACTATATTAAAATTCAAAACTTCACCTTCTTTAAATTCTTTTAACTATATATTGTTAGGCTGATTATTTCATTTAAAAATTATACTATATGCTTTAATACAAGTCAAAAATTCTAAACTTTATTAGTATATTGATTTATAATAAAATAAAAAAGCATATTGACTATGTATATTTATGTTATAAATTTCTCATAGATCCATATGCTCTTCTATATTTCTTATATTGATTTAACTAATTAACTTCTGGAGGCATTTGATTTTCTTCTGATATTTGGCCTACAGCTGGTGGCTCTAATGGTTCTGTAGCCTCTTCTTTTTCTGCCTTCATAGTTCCTACTTTCACAATTGAATCAACTTTAGCGTAATTATCAGTTGATATAAGCTCTCTGCTAATCTCAACTCCATTTTCATATGTTATTTGATATGAGTTGACTTTATATCCAGTCATGGCCCCACCTTCATCTACGCGTTCGCCTTCTGGAAGGTTAGGATCAAGAACTTCTTTAGTTTCAGGTGGATGCACTTCAAGAATTTCATTTGTCATATCATATTTTTTTCCATTTAATGCAGATGGATCTCCATATATTGTATATGTAACAACTTTACCTGCTGTTATTCCTTCTATATATATAGGAAAGTCATATGTATTCTTAAACTTATAATCTAAGTATCCATAAGCTACAGTTGCATCTAATCCTGGTTCCATATATCCAACCACCATAGAATGATTAGTTCTTTCTGTTGATCTTATATTAGCTCTCATCGCAGCTCTATATAATGCAGATGATACTTGACATATTCCGCCACCAATTCCTGGCTCTACCTTATTACCTACATAAGTTCCTGCTTCTTGATATCCTCTTTCTACTGATCTATCTCCAACTACATCATTAAAACTAAAAACCTCTCCTGGCATAAGTATAGTACCGTTAATACTCTTAGTTGCTAACTCAATATTAGTAGATCTCCCAGGTGCTGAAGTTCCATAAGAACTAGAATAGCTTCCCATAGGACCAGTAATTTTTGATAACTCTTCTGCTGTGATTTTTGCTTTTGTAGTTTCTAATTCTAATTGTATTGTTTCATTTGTATTTGATTTAAGTGCTTCTTTTATTTTTGAATCCAACTCATCAATATTTATAGACTTTCCATCAGATTCACTTTCAACGGAAATATTTCCATTAGAAATATTTATTTGGGCATTTTTGGGTTTTACATTAACTTTATCCTCTATTGTTTTTTCAAATTCTTTTAGTTTTTCTTCATCATATGTAAAGTTAATAGGTACTTGTTGAACCTCTCCCTTTTTAATTATAGAATATTTTTCTAAAACACCATGATCTTTTCCAAATTTAAATGCCTGTTCAACTGCATCATTAATATCATATTGTGGATTAATATCTGAATAAATAAGTTCGAAATCTTGATCTTTAACTTTTATGTGTAAACTCTTATTAGCTATTTCACTTTTTAGATGTTCTTCTAACTTTGCTTTTGCTTCTTCTTTTGACATACCACCAATATCTATATTATCTATAGTGATTCCTGGATATACTTTATCTTCCCATTTTCCAACTACTTTTTTTGTAGCCAATGTATATGCTGATAAGCAAACAGCTCCAACGATAACTATAGCAAGCATAACAGTAATAACTTTTCTTTTTACATCATTAGCATTATTATTTGATCTTTTCTTTTTACTTCTATTTCTCCCCACGCAAATTTTCCTCCTTTCATAAAATATTTATATTAAAAATTTGATGATAATTTATATTATGTATATTTTTCATCAATGCTACAATATTATATCATATTTCGACTGATATATGATATAAAAATATATCAGTCAAAATACAATAAACATATAATTATAGCATTACTTTAGCTCTTCTTTTTGATGTTTCTCCATCATAATCGAATGCCTCTATTGTTACAGAAATATTTCCCGGCTTAGGTATTTTAAATTTATTTTTATTTATAATGTAACTTGTATCATCTTTATCAACAGTTGCTACCCATTCGTTATTAACAAAGATATTATATCCCAATAAATCAGTATCTTCATTCCTGTTCCAACTTACATATATGTTGCCATTTTCCAATCTGGCCTTTAGCCCTTTCACATCATCTGGTTGTGTTAATAAATCTATACTGTTAGGTCCCCAGTTAGCATCCACTGGATTACCAACTCCTTGGACTATTTGATTTTCGCTATACTGCCAAATTCTCCATCTAGTCCATCCCCCTATATCTGGAGGAACTGCAGGATTAGTTGGTACATTAGTGTACATAGCAAACCATAAAGGCATATTCTTTAATGGATATCCTCTTCCTTGAATATAAAAGTTATTATATAATTCTATAAAAAATAGTCCCGTATAAAGCATTAATCTTCTTCTTGTTTGCTTTTCAAACCTTTTTCTAAACCTATCTATCCAATTTATTAATGCTGTTGTTGAAATTTCTGCTGTATCCACAGGTACTTCCACATCTAATACTGGCATTAAATCTCCATAATCTCGTTCTCCAAAACCTTGTTGTAATACATCAATAAAATCATCACATTGATTATCTGCAGTAGTCAAATCATAAGATGGAACAGCAAAATGATATGCGCCTACTGGTATACCATAATTTCTAGATTCTACTGTATATTGTAAAAATTTTCTATCTGTTCTAAATCTTCCACTTCCTGAACCTGAAGCTCTTAAATATAAAAAATCTATTTTAGTTGCTAAGATATTAAACTGAACATTTTGAGTATATTCATTTATATCAATACCAAATAGACTTTTAGAATTTTTATCTTGCATATTTCCTCCACAAATAATACTTTTCTAATATATAAAATATTCATATATATTTAAATTTGTGAATACTTTTATCTATAATTTTCATGTATATTTTAAAGCCGTAAATTCTAAAATAATTTATAAAATATTAAGAACTTTTGTTAGATATATTAAGGTCTTCAGTTTAAAATATATTTATACATGAATACCAATTAAATTGTTATTAATATAGAAATATGTATATTATTATTTATAGGAGATGATTTTATGGATAAAGAAAATATTTTAATTGTAGATGATGAAAAAGAGATTAGAGATTTAGTTGAAATATATCTTAAAGGCGAAGGCTATAATACACTACAAGCTGCTGATGGGGAAGAAGCTTTAGTTCTTCTTGAAAAAAATCAAATAGACTTAATAATTCTAGATGTTATGATGCCTAAATTAAATGGAATTGAAACATGTTTAAAAATAAGAGAAATAAGAGAAATGCCAATAATAATGTTATCTGCTAAAAGTGAAGACATAGATAAGATTCTGGGTTTGAATATGGGAGCCGATGATTACTTAACCAAACCATTCAATCCATTAGAACTTATTGCAAGAGTAAAATCACAATTAAGGAGATTTCATAAATTTACAAACAATAAAACTTTAAATGATATTTCTAAAGTTAATGAAAATATAATTCAAATAGATGATTTAATCATTAACTTAGAGACACATGAAGTAATATTGAATGAAGAAATTCTTAGGCTCACTCCAACTGAATTTGATATTCTTTCACTGCTTGCTAAAAATCGTGGTAAAGTCTTTTCAATAGAAAACATTTATGAGAGCGTATGGAATCAAGAATTTATGGCTTCTGATAATACTGTTATGGTTCATATAAGAAAGATAAGAGAAAAAATAGAGCAAGATCCAAGAAATCCAAGATTTATTAAAACCGTTTGGGGGGTTGGCTATAAAGTTGAAAAATAAAAAGAAACTAATCGATAAATTTAAAAGGATCCCTTCACTGAATACTTTATTGGATGAACTCAAAAACAAAATAAAAAAATCTATTCAGTTTGAGCTTATGTTTGTTGTTGCTATATGTTTTTTAATATCGTTTCTTTTTTATAACTTTACTAATAATATTCTTAAAAGAGAATATACAGAGCCTCAAATCACTTATGATTATGATTCAATAGAGCGACAAGCAAACGATCTTTTAAAAAATATAGAAAGTAAAGAAAATTTAACACTCTCTGATAAAGAAATTATAGAAAGTGAATTAAATAAATATTCTGATAACGCTAAGTGTTATATAACAGATTTAGATGGTAAAATTCTTTTTAAAACCACGAATGTAGCCGAAGATTCTATTGATATTTATACAGCTTTAAAAAATGCTATGACAAATGTTAATTACGAAAGCGCAAATATGCCTAAAGAAAAAAATTATATAATGCCACTTAAAATTAATGACGAAAGAATTTATTTAATATACTCAAAACTTCCTGAAGCCACAATAACTTATAATGTTGTCAATGTTTCCAATTCACATTTCGCATTGCTTCTTACTTTTATTGTTTTCATTATAAGTTTTGTTATTATAACCAATCATAAGATGAAATATCTAGATGAAATTGCTTCTGGATTAAAAATAATTGCAAATGGTAATTTAGATTATAGAATAAAAGAAAAAGGCGATGATGAAATCAGGAATATAGCCTATAATATAAATAATATGGCAAAAGAAATAGGAGAAAAAATTCAAGCTGAACGAGCAGCTGAAAAAACAAAAACTGATCTAATCACAAATGTATCTCATGATCTTAGGACTCCATTAACATCTGTTATGGGATACTTAGGTCTTGTAATAGATAATAGATATAAAAATGAAGAAGAGATGCGTGAATACTTAAACATTGCATTTTCAAAAGCTGAAAGATTAAAATTACTTATTGAAGATTTATTTGAATATACAAAGTTAAACAACGATGGTATATCACTTTCTAAAAGTAGCGTTAATCTTTCTGAATTTTTATCTCAGCTTTTAGAAGAGTTTTTTCCAATACTTGATGAAAATAATCTCACTGTTTATAAAAAATTTGAAAATGAGAAGCTAATTATTTCAATGGATACTTTAAAAATGCTTAGGGTATTTGAAAATATATTAACTAATGCTATTAAGTATTCATATAAACCTGGAGAAATAATAGTCGCACTATATGAAGATAATAACTATGCAATGATAGTTTTTAGAAATAAAGGAGAGCATATTCCTAAGGAAAAAGCTGATAAACTTTTCGATAGGTTTTACAGAACTGATGAATCTAGAAATTCTAACACTGGGGGATCCGGTCTAGGTCTTGCCATATCAAAAAATATTGTTGAATTGCATGGCGGTGCTATTTGGGCTCAATCAATAGGTAATAACATTAATTTTTATATAAAACTAAAACTTTAAAAAAATGATCAATTTTCACTTATCAATTATCAATGACCTCTAAAATTCTAAAGTGATTTATAGATACTATAAATTTTTCTTTTAAGAATTATCTTTCATTGAAAATTAAATATTGAGAATTGATCATTTAAATTAGATTATCTTTGCACTTTTAATGAATCCTGAATTATCATATCAATTAATTGAGTAAATCCTATATTTAATGCTGCTGCACTTTTAGGAATTAAACTATTCTTAGTCATACCTGGTAATGTATTTACTTCTAATATATAAGGTGTTCCTTCGCTTGTAACAATCATATCAACTCTAGAATAAACTTCACATTTTAAAGCTTTATAAGTTTCCAAAGCCATTTTTTCTACTTCTTCATGTAAGCTTTTTTCTAGCTCAACCACAATTTCTTCTGAACCGCCATCCTCATATTTTGATGTAAAATCAAAGAATTCACCTTTTTTAGGTTTAATAGCTATTACTGGCATCATTTTATCTGCAAATACTGGGCATGTTATTTCGTCACCTTTAATGAATTTCTCAATCATAACTTCATTATCCCATTTAAATGCTTCTGCTACGCATTCCTCAATTTGTTTTTCCTCTTTTACAATAAATGTAGCTACACTAGATCCTCCATGTGTTGGCTTAACTACAACTGGATAACCTAATTTATTTATTTCATCATAATCAACATTATCATCTTCTCTTAAATTAATCCATGGTGCTGTTCTTATTCCCGCTGACTTCAACATTGATTTTGTTACATCCTTATCCATACACATTGCACTGCTTAAAGGCCCACAGCCTGAGTATGGTATTCCTAGTGTTTGAAGCACCGACTGAACTGTTCCATCTTCTCCAAATTTTCCATGCAATGCTAATAAAGCAAAATCTATACCTTTAACCATATTTATTATATCTTCTTTTTTATCTATTATAATTGATTCAACATCATACTTTTCTTTATCAATATTTTCAACTATAGACATACCACTTTTTAATGAAATTT
This sequence comes from Clostridium neonatale, assembly GCF_900465025.1. Lineage (NCBI taxonomy): Bacteria > Bacillati > Bacillota > Clostridia > Eubacteriales > Clostridiaceae > Clostridium > Clostridium neonatale. The sequence goes on along the minus strand of NZ_UICR01000001.1, from coordinate 960,686 downwards.
CTCTTTCTGATGATATACCGCCCATTATTACTCCAATTTTCATAAAAATACCTCCAAAATTTATATTTGATCTAATTGTATAGTTTTAATTATAATCTGTGCTTATATCAATTATTAATTTTAATCATAATTTGTGTTTATATCAATTATTAAAATAACTATCTTTATATATATTTTACTAAAATCTATTGTAAAAAAAAGAACCACTAATTTATAAAATAAAATTAGTGGTGGATTTTTTCAGCTTACAATTTCAAAATATATAATTTTTATTATAAAAGAAAATTGTTATTTTTTTGTTCTTGTTTTATTATCATATTTACATTCTTTATTAAGTGGACATTCACTACACTTAGGATTTCTAGCTGTACAACATCTTCTTCCATGAAATATTAACATATGATGCATAAGCGACCATTCTTTTTTAGGTAACTCCTTTTGAAGTTGCTTTTCAACTTCTAACACGCTCTCTGAATTAGCTAATCCTAATCTATTAGATACTCTAAACACATGAGTATCTACTGCTATTGATGGAACTCCAAATGCATTTGACAAAACAACATTTGCTGTCTTTCTGCCTGCTCCCGCAAGAGAAGTTATTCCTTCCATTGTTTGAGGGACTTCACCATTAAATTTCTCTTTAACTTGATTAAACATCATTATAAGATTCTTAGCCTTATTTCTATATAAACCTATTTGTTTTATTCTTTCTTCAAGTTCATCGTTTGTTATTGTAAGAAAAGCATCTAAATCAGGATAATCTTTAAATAGACCTTCAGTTACTTCATTGACCTTTTTATCTGTAGTTTGTGCAGACAAAATTGTAGCTACAAGCAATTGAAGTGGTGTCTCATAATTTAATTCACACTTAGCATCTGGATATGTCTCTTTTAATATCTCTACAATTTTTTTTGTCCTTGCTTTCATTATAAATTCTCCTTATTTATAAACACCTCTATAGCTTTCTGGTAAAAGTTTAGCTATACTTCTCATTAGTGTGTCCATACATCTATCTTCGTATGCATGTCTATCCTCATCTTTTTCTCTTGGAGGAAATTCTACTTTCTCTCCTATTTTTATAGTAACATCTGCATGATACCATTTTTCTCTTCCCATATCTCCATCTTCACTGATTGGTAGCAACTTGTCGGTTCCACTCATTCCAATTGGAATTATTTCAGCTTTAGACATTCTTGAAAAAAGAAGTATTCCTTTTTTCCCTTCTATCATAGCTCCAGTTCTACTTCTTGTTCCTTCTGGAAATATCAAAATATCTTCTCCGCCCTTTAAAACCTTAACAATATTAGTAATAGCTTCTTTATCAGCAGAATTTGGTTTTATCCCTATATTTTTCACAATCTTAGTTCCAAGATTAGTTATTGGATCATCAGATAACTTTACTCCTGCAACAAATGTTGGATCACTTTTTTCCTTAAGTATTTTAGATAAAATTAATCCATCTGAATTACTAAGATGATTGCATATAAATATTCTTGGTTTTTTGACTTTATCTATATTATCCAATCCTTCAATTTTAATGTTAGCATATTTTTTTATATAACCATTAGCAATGCTTTTAGCAACTTTTATTACAAATCCTTCTGGCAGCATTCCTATTATTTTAACTGTAATTGGTGATAACATTCTAATCAGCCTTTCTAAAATAAACATATTAAATTTACACTATTTACATTATATATTCTTTTATACTTTCGTGCAATTTTTATATATAACTATATGACACTACTATAATATTGTATAAATTCATTTTTAATACTATATAATGTAGTTTATCCTATAATAACACTATAAGTTATCCCTATTCATTTTTCAACACTAATTTTTCCAGATATTTCTGTAGATATGGAGATTCAAATTTTTTATGTTGCATATTATCTTTTAAATATAATTGCTTTCTTATTAAAGCATTTCTTTTTAAAATATTCTTTCCTCTCCAGCCACAGGATGTTAATTTAAAGCTATTTTTAAACTCAGCATTTCCCATATTTATAATAAAATCTTCGTTATTATCATTCATAAACTCTAAGCTATCAAACTCTCTTATTGATGATAATTTTGCTTTTTTATTGTATGGGCATTTCAATTGACAGCTGTCACAACCAAAAACTCTGCCATCCAGCTTCTTAATTTCCCAATCTTCAAGTTCTTTTTTTTGTGTTATGTATGATAAGCAAATATTGCAATTTTTCTTTATACTATTAATCGATTTGGTTGGGCATTCACTATAACATATAGTACAATCTCCACATTCTTTAAAAAGATTAATTTCTTCAAAACTTCGTTTATCTTCTTCATAAAATTCTAAATCTGTTATAACTTCACCTAAAAAAACATATGATCCATATTCCTTTGTTATTATCATATTATTCTTTCCTATAAATCCAACTCCAGAAATATAAGCTAAATATCTTTCTGGAAGTGTATTACTATCCACAAAAGCCTTTGCCTTCCCACCATAATTTTCGATTATATCTATTATATTCTTCAAATACTTATTTACAACATAATGATAATCACTTCCTCTAGTATAAAGTGAAAATCCATTATCTATTCTATTATCTATATTTAAAGAAAGATAAGGGAAAGCTATAGAAACTATAGTCTTTCCCTCTTTAAACCATTCCCTGCCTTCTATTCTAAGGTCTATATTTTTTTCTTCAAATTCATTTTCTAAGTTCAAAGCTTTTCTTTCTTTAAAAAAGCCTTCCAATTCTTCAAACCTTCTACATCTTATAAAACCTACTGAATTTATACCTAATGAAAAACAATAATTAATAATGTCTTCTTTTACTCCCACTTTAACTCCTCTAAATAACCATATCATTAAATATTTTTTTACGGCGACCTTTTAAATCACTTATTTCAATTATACTTGAATTAGACTTAGCTTTCACTATATTTTTTGCTCTAATTCCAACAGCTGTTGCACCTTCTGGAACATTGTGGAGAACAACCGAATTAGCTCCTATCTTAGCATTATTTCCAACTATAATAGGCCCAAGTACCTTGGCTCCAGTTCCTATCAGCACATTATCTCCAATTGTAGGATGTCTCTTTCCAGTATGCTTTCCCGTACCACCTAGAGTTACTCCATGATAAATAGTTACATTATCTCCAACTTCAGCTGTTTCACCAATTACAACTCCCATACCGTGGTCTATAAATAGTCCTTTTCCTATTTTGGCCCCTGGATGAATTTCTATACCTGTAAAAAATCTAGATAGCTGTGAAATCAATCTTGCTAAGAAAAATAATTTATGCTTATATAAAAAATGTGTTAATCTATATGCTATAATTGAATGCACACAAGGGTATAAAAATAATACTTCTAATTTACTCTTTGCAGCCGGGTCTTCTTTTAATATTCTTTCTAGGTCATAATTGAGTCGTTTAAACAAGTTCCTTCCTCTCCTTCAATAAATTCAGTTTGTGGTAATAATATTACTCATATAATCCCATTGATATATATTTTTCTCCACCATCTGGTGCAATTGCTAACACTTTTTTACCCTTTCCAAGTTTTTTAGCTAATTCTATTGCTGCATATATAGCAGCACCACTTGAGATTCCAACTAATACACCCTCTTTATCTGCAAAAGCTTTTGCAGTTTTAAAAGCATCTGTATCTTTTACTCTTACTACTTCATCGATAAATTCTTTTTCATATATGCTTGGAATAAATCCTGCGCCTATTCCTTGTATCTTATGGCCGCCTGGATTTCCGCCACTTAATACTGGTGAAGCATCTGGTTCAACTGCAATTGCTTTTATGGCTGAATTTTTCTTTTTAAGATTTTTAGCTACACCAGTAATTGTTCCACCAGTTCCTACTCCTGCAATCACTGCATCTAAATCTGGAATATCAGTAAATATTTCTTCTGCAGTTGTTGCATAATGCTTTTCTGGATTAGCTATATTTTCAAATTGTTGTGGTATAAAATACTCATCCCCGACACCTATTTCTATAGCTTTCTCGATGGCACCTTTCATTCCTTTTGCGCCTTCTGTCAAAACAAGTTCTGCCCCATAAGCTTTAATTAAATCTCTTCTTTCCTTACTCATTGTCTCTGGCATTACTATTATTACTTTATAGCCTTTTAATTTTCCTATAAGGGCTAATGCTATACCTGTATTTCCACTTGTTGGCTCTACTATAGTAGATCCCGGCTTTAATAATCCTTCTTTTTCAGCTTTTTCTATCATTCCTAGTGCAGCTCTATCTTTTACGCTTCCACCTGGATTAAACTTTTCTAATTTAACATATATATCTGCGATATTGTCATCCTTCACTAAATTGTTCACCTTTAAAATTGGTGTTTTTCCTATCAATTCTAATACTCCATTATAAATCATACGCTTGTCCTCCTACTATTTTATACTTATTTTAAATCTATTTAATTGCTTTAATCTTAAGTGTTTTTAAATTATCATGCATGAAAATTTATGTTTTAATCATAAAACCTGTGAATTAACTTTTATAAATGTATATAAAAAAACCCCGTCGCTATAAAACTATAGAGACGAAGTAAATCCGCGGTTCCACTCTAATTGAATTAAATTAATAATTCCTCTTTGGTTTCAGCACATTATTATGCTATATCACTATAACGGGTGAATCCGGAGAATCATACTCTTATATTCTGATTTCAACTCCAAAGGGCACTTCACATAAATTTCTGATGAAAAGTTCTCAGCCTTCTTTTCTCTCTGTTAACATTCCTTTATGTTACTTTCCTTTTTCATAGTCTTTATTCTTAATTTTTTATTCCGAGTGTTCTGATAAACTTTATATATTCATTATATGACTTATATAAAAAAAGGTCAACACCTTATCAAGTATTTTTTTCCATAAATATTAATTTTTCTTTTTCCAAAGTGGATAAAGAAACTCATCTATTAAATCGTGAATAATTACAATCCCAATTAATTTTTCATCTGCATCAATTACTGGAACAGAATTCAAATGATACTTCGCAGCTACTTTAATAACTTTGTTAATTTCATCATCAAATCTCACTCTTGACACAGTTTCATCCATTATTTCTTTTATTTTGATCTCTGAATCATTTATAATTAAATCTCGTATTGGAACTACACCTTGAATCTGCTCATCTTTGTCAGTTATATAGATATAATACATAACCTCTTCATCTGGCTGCATTTCTTTTAATATATCGATTGTTTCACCAACTGTTATATCCAGATTTACTGAAATAAACTCCTTACTCATTATGCTTCCAACAGTTTCATCTTCATAATTTAAAAGTTCTTTTACTTCTTCTGCATCTTCTCGCTCCAAATTTAATAATATTTTTTCTCTTTCTTCTTCATTCAAATCATCTAATAAATCTGCAATCTCATCGTTAGGCATATTCTCTAAAACTTCAACTGCCTTACTATCTGATAATTCCTTTATTATCTCTGATTTATATTCTGAATCTATTTCCTCTAATGTGTCTGCTGCTAAGTCTTCATCTAATGATTCTAATACCTGTTTTCTTGATGTTGAGTCTAATTCTTCTAGTATGTCTGCAAGATCAGCGGGGTGAAGTGTTGATAACTTTTTATATGGCAAGTTAATCTTTAAATTATTATCTACCATTTCTAAAGATTCAACATCGTCCCATCGTAGCATCTTATCAGTAGTATCTTTTCTAAAAAGTTTAAATATAAATTTAGCTAATCCACCTATACCTAAACGTCTATATTTTGCTAGTGGACCCGCTTCTACTCCTATTACCCTATATTCACCAGCTATTTTTGCTATTCTTAAATCATTAACACTTACAACTTTTTTCCCATTGATATCTACTATTTTTTTATCTAATAAATTCTCTGAAAGTAGATAGCTATATCTCATAGGAAGTATTTCTTTACTTCCTCTAGTTTTAATTTTTACTTTACCATCTTTCTCATTAAATTCTATATATTTAAATTCATAATGGAAAGTCACTCCATCTTTTTTTAATTTATAACCAATAACACGTGGATATCCATCTTCTGTAGTAACATAAATATCTTTTAGACTTCCTAAGACATCGCCAAATTCATCATATACCTTTTTCCCTAAAATAATAGAATATAGGAATGTAGATAATTTCATAATTTAGATTCCTCCTTTTTTATTCACAGAAAGAAGTCATTAAATACGAAATTATCCACATTTATATGTATATATTTTATACATAATCAGCATAATTATTTCCAAAACTTTCATATTTTATAAGTTAAATAAATAATGCTGATTTAGTGCATTTCAAATAAATGAGCTCTCTCTGAATATATTTAGTTTTTGCCGTATGATAATTAATATTCTGAGGTCCTTCCTCCATTTTTTGATACACCATCCTTTATCAATTTATAATTTACAATTCATGATTCACAATTTAAAACTCATAATTATAACTTGCAATAAATAAATATAAATTTTAACTCATATTTTATAAACTTATACTAAATAAATTTAAATATTCCTTCAATAGAAATTTTATAATTAAATTTAAGTATTTATTCTTTCTTAATTATTATATTATATAGCTTCAAAAAGGCAACAAATTTTTGCTTTTCTTTAAAAATTAATTATTGCATATATTTTATTATAAAAATGAATATATATTATCTTATAAATTCTGAAAATACTTAAATTATCATCCAAATTTTACTTTCTTTAAATATTTGTAAAATTAACATCCGTATGTTAAACTGAAATCTGTTAATGAATAGAAAAATAGCTAGTATAATAACTAGTTATTTTTTTAATATATCTTAATTAATATAATAAAGAATTGGAGTTAATATATATGAAGCTTTGCAAAGAATTTTTACCTATAAGCAAGGATGATATGAAACGTAAAGGTATAGAACAATTAGATTTTATAATTGTAACAGGTGATGCTTATGTTGATCATCCTTCTTTTGGTACTGCTATTATTGGTAGAACACTTGAAGCTCAAGGTTTTAATGTTGGTATAATTGCTCAGCCTAATTGGCATAATTGTGATGACTTCAAAAGATTAGGATGTCCAAAATATGCCTTTTTAGTTAATTCAGGTAATATTGATTCTATGGTAAACCACTACACATCTGCAAAGAAGAAAAGAAGAGATGATCTCTATTCTCCTGGTGGTGAAGCTGGACATAGACCTGATAGAGCCGTTATTGTTTACTGTAATAGAATTAGAGAAGCTTATAAAGATATTCCCATAGCTATTGGCGGTATAGAAGCAAGCCTTAGAAGATTTGCTCATTATGACTATTGGGATGATAAAGTAAGACGAAGTATACTATTAGATTCAAAAGCTGATCTTCTAATGTATGGAATGGGTGAAAAAACAATCGTACAGATTGCTGATTTATTTAGATATGGTGGGCATATACAGAATATGGATAATATTCGAGGAACTTGTTATATAACTAAAGATATTTCACATATTAATAAACCTGTGATAGTCCCATCGTTTGAAAAAGTATCTACTGATAAAAATGCTTATAATGAAGCATATAAATTAGAATATTACGAACAGGATTCCATTCTTGGAAGGACCATAATTCAGCAATATGGAGATAGATATCTGGTACAAAATCCACCACAAGAAAATCTTACACAAGAAGAAATGGATGAAACTTATAATTTACCTTATACAAGAACATATCATCCTATATATGAAGAAAAAGGTGGAATTCCTGCTATAACTGAAGTTAAATTTTCTATAACTAGTCATAGAGGCTGTTTTGGTTCTTGTTCTTTCTGTGCATTAACTTTTCACCAAGGAAGAGTAATCCAAAATAGAAGTCAGGAATCTATAATTGACGAAGCGGAACTACTTACTACTTTACCTGATTTTAAAGGATATATACATGATGTTGGAGGTCCAACTGCCAACTTTAGGCATAGAGCATGTAAAAAGCAAGAAATTCATGGCACATGCAAAACTAAACAATGTATGTTCCCTTCTCCTTGTAAAAATTTAATTATAGATCATACTGAATACTTATCACTTTTAAGAAAAATAAGAAAACTACCTGGAATAAAGAAAGTATTCGTACGTTCTGGAATCAGATATGATTATTTAATTCATGATAATAATGATGCTTTTTTCAAGGAATTATGTGAACATCATATAAGCGGTCAATTAAAAGTTGCTCCTGAACATGTTGTTCCTAGAGTTTTAAATCAAATGGGTAAACCTACAAGGGACGTTTATGATAAATTTGTTAATAAATATTTTAAGATAAATAAACAACTGAATAAAAATCAATTTTTAGTGCCTTATTTGATGTCTTCTCATCCTGGTTCAGATTTAAACGCTGCAATTGAGCTTGCACAATACGTTAAACATATGGGATATACACCTGAACAGGTTCAAGACTTTTATCCTACTCCTGGAAGTCTTTCAACGACTATTTATTATACAGGCGTTAATCCTATTACAGGTGAAAAAGTATATGTTCCTAAAACTCAAAGTGAAAAAGATATGCAAAGGGCTCTAATACAATTTGCTGTACCAAAAAATTATGAAAAAGTAAAAAAAGCTTTAATTGCTGCTCACAGAGAAGACTTAATTGGAAATAGTAAAGATTGCCTAATTGGATATGCTCCCAAAAAACAGGGATATCAAGGAAAAAATAAACTTAATTCTTCTACGAATATAGCAAAGGGGAATTCCAATACAGCAAAGAGCAATTCCAAAAAATACTCTAAAAATAAAAATAGTAATTTCAAAAAATCTAATTCAAAAAAAAATAATTCTAGATTTAATTGATAATTATTAAATGTTTTTTTATTATTTGTTAAGAAACATTTAAGATGCATGTTTTATAATAATTTGTAATTAATAGTATTTAATATTTATAAGAAACGGGGAATGATGGGTGAAAAGAAATATTTATATTATGGTTAGCCAAACTGGAACTAACTGCTCTAAAATATTACAATTTTTTACGCGTGCACCTTATAATCATGCTTCTATAGCACTTGATGAAGATTTAAATTCTTTATATAGCTTTGCCAGACAGAACTTATATATTCCACTAATTGCAGGATTCGTTAAAGAAAATATAAATGAAGGAATTTATAAGCTCCATGATAATACAGTATGCCAAATATACCGTATATCTATTACAAACAAACAATATAGAAAATTACAAAGAGAAATACGTGAATTCGAAAGAAACGGAAATAAATATCATTATAACTTTGCTGGTCTTGTAGCCATGTTATTTAACATACCATATCACAGACCTAATCACTATGTTTGTTCTCAATTTGTTGCGTACGTACTAGAACAATCAGAGTCTGTAAAATTTAATAAACATTTTACTTTAATAAGACCATATGACTTTTGTGATTTAGCCGAATCATCAGATGTTGATTTAGTATATTCAGGGAAATTAGCTGATTATAATACTGCATTTGCATAAAAAGTCACCATACAGATTTATTTGTTATAAATCTGTATGGTGACTTTTTTACTTATTAATTTTTTTGAATCCGTTAATAACAAAATTCATAATTATTAAAAATATTAATTCTCCACTAACTGAATAAGGAAATACTTTAATTCCTCCAAGTATTGTTACTTCCTCAGCCATAACTAGCACTATGGCTAATATAACAAACCATATTCCTTTTTTATTAACAAATGGTTTATCAAGTATTACTACATTTATAATCATTAATACTCCAAGTAATATTAATGAAAGCATGGATATTGTAACCTCATTATCTAATCTTATTATAAAACCATAAATATAACTTACTTCCATTGTCACTTTTGATAAGTGCAATATAATTGCATATATTATCCCTACTATAACTGCTATAATATAGCTACCAGTAAATTTTAATTTTTCCGCTCTTAAATAAACATAAGATATAGGTATTATCATAAGTGGTATTGTTATATAATCTAAAAATACTAGTAGTTTTAAATAATATAAAAAGTTACTATTTTTAATTAAACATAAACATAATAAAGCTATATTTCTTAATAAAAATAATGTTATTACAATAGTTAAATAAATTTTTATTTTTTTAGGTGAATAATCTATATTCTTTTTTATCATTAAAAAGGATAAAAAAATTATAAGTAACAAAAATATATAATACGCAAGACTCACACTTTACACTCCCGTCTAATATTTCGTTACTTATATTTATTATTGTTTATATTAATTTATTCCTAAAACTTTAATTCCTTTTTCAATACATTGAATCCTTAAAGGAAAATCAGGGCCTCTCTCTCCATCTATATCAGTAACTATATCTTCGCTAGATTCTATATACAAATCATCAGTCTTAAAATATACAACCTTATCAGAGTCTAAATGTTCTCCTCTTAGTACCTTTATAAACAGAGGTATTAATTCTATTATTTGAATTGCCTTAAATATTATTACATCAAGTTTTCCATCTGTAACATCAGCCTCAGTTGCTAAATTAAAGTTGCCTGCAGTTTTTCCATTAAATACTAGCAGTAAATACATTTCTCCATCAAAAGTGCATTCCTTAGATGTAAGTTTTAGCTTTAATCTTCTGAAATTAGGAAGTTCCTCTAACCCTTTTAAATAGTATGCTAATTTCCCTATTGTATTTTTTAAATTAACATCAGTCTTTTGAGAAACATCTGTAAACAGTCCTGTGCTCGCAACATTAACGAAGTATTTTTCATTAATTTTACCAATATCTATAAGCTTTGGTTTTGAGCTTAAGATCTGCTTACACGCAGTTTCTACATCACTTGGTATTCCAAGAAAGCTACCAAAATCATTTGCCGTTCCAACAGGAAGAATTCCTATGGGAAGATTTATATTTCTCTGTTCCATAGCATTAACAACTGAATCTACAGTTCCATCTCCTCCAGCAATTAATATATATGCATAAGTGTCATCTACAATATCAAGAGCTTCACTTAAATCCTTTCCTTTTTTTATTCTGTATGGAACAATAATCATTCCTACGTCTTGATGTATTCTTATTACATTATCTATTTCGTCTATTATTCCATTTTCACCCGAATAAGGATTATAAATAAATCTAACCTTCTTCATAAAAGAATTTCTCCTCTCTAAAGTTATTAATTTACATCTTTTTCCTATCACATAAAGATTATTATACCATTTTAAAATTGTAGTGTCGAGAATAAAAAAGCATTACTTGCAATATATTATATATAATAATATGAGTATTACATTAATAATATCTTAAAGTTATTTAATGTCTTATATTATTTGCATTTATATGGTATAATATTTTTTTGTAAGTAGTTTTTAATTTCTAGGAGGATTTTATGAGGAAAAGTTGTATTCCAAACGTTTTTACCTTTCTCAATCTATCTTGCGGAGTTATATCTATCTTATCAACAATGAACTTTAATTACATTCTTGCATGTATTTTTATTTTATTAGCTGGTTTAGTAGATAGATACGATGGTAGGATTGCTCGTTTTTTAGATGTGTCTAGTGATTTAGGTAAAGAATTAGACTCCCTAGCTGATTTGGTTTCATTTGGTGTTGCACCATCAATATTAACATATATATTATTTGATTTTCAAAACTTTGGTCCAAAAGGACTATTAGGTCTTATTTTACTTTTATTATTCCCTATTTGTGGAGCGTACAGACTTGCAAGATTTAATGCTGTTCAGTTTGATGGGTGCTTTACTGGAGTACCAATAACAGTTGTAGGATGTTTTATGGCTTTATATAATTTGCTTACTTTAAATATATTTCTTCCTAAAATCATTCCTATGTTTTTAATGATTTTAGGTTCATATTTAATGATCAGTAAAATTCGTTTGAAAAAATTTTAATATTTAAAAAGAACTCTAATTTCATAAATGAAATAGAGTTCTTTTTAAATATATTCCTTCATTCTTCCTCTTCCCTGTTTGATGAATTTTCAAAATTCAATTCATTATCTATTTCTGTAAATATACCATCTTTTTCTGTATTTGCTGAAATATAGCTGTTTTTAACTTTACAATATTTTAAGTACCCTGTTCCACATCTGTCTAATGTATTTATTAATTTATCTATTAATTCCCCTAATTCATCTGCTCTTTCTATTGCTTTCCTTACTTCACTTTTCTTTGCTATGTTTATACTGTATAGATCAGCAGCTCCAGCTATTAATAATCTATAAGCATTCACATAATTCCCCAATAAGTTACTCAAATTTTGTATATCTACATATTGCTTATCCAACAGATCATTATAATTCATATTTCCTCTCCCAAAATTAATCTACTAATTATTTTATATTTTATTTGTTTTAATAAAATACCATTATTATATTATTTTATTTACTAGACTTGTGCAGTGATTTGGATATATATACCAAAAGGCCAATATTTTATTCTTTGATATTTAATCCCCCTTGCTTTTAAGCCATTTTGGAAAATTGCTCAATTTAGTGCGCAAGTCAAGTTATTTATATAAATAAATGAGAATCACTAATAAGTAATTCTCATTAAAATCATTTATATATCCAACTTTATTTCATTATTTATATATTCTTCATCTGATTCTTCAAAAATATTTTCTCTTCTTTTGCAATCTGATTTTTCTAGATTATTCTCTTTAGATTCCACCTTCTCTGAAAAGGGATCACATTCTCTTAATAAGCTTTTTTCCACCTCAATTTCTGTGTCAATTCCTTCCGATTCTTTATTATTTTTCTCAATTAAGTTATCAGAATAGCTCACTTGAACATTATACTCATCTGGATAATTAAAAAACATTTATATTCACTCCTATTTACAATCTATATTTTCTATTTTTTCAAAAAATGATTTTGGATATTTGCACAAAGGACATCTATCTGGTGCTTCTTTACCTTCATATATATATCCACAATTTAAACATTTAAAGTAACAAACTTCTTCACATTTAAATATAGTTTCACCTTTTACTTCTTTTGCTAATTTTGAGAATATTTCTTTATGGCTTTCCTCTACTTCCTGCAATTCTTTATAAAAATCTGCAATTTCTTTAAAACCTTCTTCTCTTGCAACTTTTTCAAATTCTTTATATATAAATTGACTTTCTTCAGCTTCTCCAAGGGCTGAATCTATTAAATTATTTTCTGTATCGCAGACTTTTTTTAAGTATCTTTTATATGCTTCTCTTGCATGAGCATATTCATTTCCTGCTATCATATTAAAAATTTCTGATATCCAAACATATCCGTCTGCTCTTGCTTTTTCAGAATAAAGGTTATATTTCGTTCTAGCTCTGCATTCTCCTGCATAAGTCTTATATAGATTCTTTTCTGTTCTGCTTCCTTCCAAGTCCATAAAAATCTCCAACTATTATTACATATAAATAAAATATTCACTTTATTTAATTCTGCTACTAAAGCTTTTATTTAATTTTCTATCCATTGCCTATAATCTATTGTTCTCTGATTCCTTTAATAATTAGTCTATGAGATCCTACTCTAATTGGAGTGCATGTTATTAGTGTTATTTCTTCTTCCTCACTTTGGTTTAATACAGATACTTCTTCTGGCTTTACTACTTTAATTTCTGTAACTTTGTATTTAAACTCTTTTCCGTTATATTCAACAATAATTTCATCATTTTCTTCAATTTCATCTAATCTATTAAAAAATTCTCCATAGGTATAACTTCTATGTCCAATTACGCAGAAATTACCCTTCTGACCTGGCATAGCCGTATCTGAGAAATGTCCAACAGAATATTTTAATGTTTCATTATCTACCCCTTCACCAATGCCAACATTCAAATCTAATTTGGGGATACTTAAGATCCCTATTATATTGCTTGATTGTTCTTGAGAAGTATATGTTTCAAACGCTTTCTTATTCTCGTTAAAAGATTTGTCTTCATTTTGCATATTTGAAATATAATTTCTATAATTATCTACTATCTTTTTTTGTTTATAATCAGTAATTATTTTTAATGAAATTGCTACAATAATAATGATGCAGCCCAAAGCTATAAGCATTTTGCCTAAATATTTCTTTATCATTTTATTGACTTCTCCCTTTATATAAATAGATATTTATTAAAAAACTGCCTTAAAAGTCTTAGTCTTTTAAGGCAGTCTTTTCTAAATTAGAATTTTACTGATTTCTTCCTTTTTAAATTATATGCAAAGCCTAATATAATTAATATTAAACCTGAAATAATTAATACTGTAGAATCAATGAATCTTCCTGCTTGTGGTAATTTTTCCTTTTTACTCTTAGCTTTTATTTTTTCTTCTCCACTGGTATAATTGGTACCATTAGTACCATTGGTATCTACACCAGCAGAAATTTCATTTCCATTCTTATCATACAAAGTATATTGAGAACCACTTGGTGAACCCTCAGTTGCATTTAAAAAATTATTTCCTGTGTTTTGATTATTTTCTTGTTCAACTTTTGTGTTATTATCTATTTCAGTTTTTTCCTCAGGATCCGTAGTTATGATTTCTTCCTCATCTTTATCATCCTTGTGCTTCTTTGAACTTGAAGATGAGCCACCACCTCCTCCTGATCCACCTCCATTTGTTGGAATTAATTTATTTATGAATTCATATGGTGATGTTCTTATAACATCATCTGTCCCATTAAATTCATCAATTGTTATATTAATTACTTCTTCTGATAATTTATATCCTTCTGGAGCCTTTGTTTCTTTAATCTTATAATTTCCGGCTTTAACATTTATAAATTTTACTATTCCATTATCATCACTTACTGCTGACGAAATAGGATTTTCAAAATTAACGTCTTCCAACTTATATAATGAGAAAATCGCATCTTTCAATGGATTACCATTTATATCTTGTTTATAAAGCTCTATTGTCTTAATTATCTCTTTATTAACAATCTTATATGGATTAGTCTTTATAACTTCTCCAGCCACTTCAAAGTCACTTTCTTTTATACTAATTACTGTATCAGAAAGTTCATATCCTTTTGGAGCTTTTGTTTCTTTAATTTTGTAATCCCCTGCTTTAATATTTGTAAAGCTAACTAAGCCAGTAGAATCACTTCCTGTAATAGATACAGGGCTTTTAAAATCAGTATCCGTTTCTTTATAAATAGAAAATATAGCATCTTTTAATGTTGTTCCACCATCAGATTCTTTATAAAATTCAATAATTTTCTGTGGTTTTGTCTTTGTATTAACTACTGTTCCCTTATCAAAGAAAGCATCTGCTGTCTCAAAGTCTGACTTGTTTACAACAATTGAATCTGCTGATGGATCAAAACCATTTGGTGCCTGAGTTTCTTTAATTACATAATCTCCATAGTCAACATCTTTAAATTCCACTATTCCATTTTCATCACTATACGCTGGGTCGCCTACTGGAATAGTTTCATCTCCATTTTTATATAACATAAAAGTTGCACCTTTTAGCTTAGCCCCATCTGCTGAAGTTTTTAATAACTTTATATTCTTTTGAATAAATTTATTTACAACTTCAGAAGGTGTAACATTCACTACATAGTCATTATTTCCATCTGGTGCAATTGTAGCAGTAATTTTATCTGCATAAGTAACATATCCAGTTGGAGTCTTTGTTTCTTTAATCTCATACTCAACACTCTTGCTTGGATCTACAGCTATATCTTTAAATAATACAAAACCATTTTCATCACTTACTGCTGTTCCCTTAGGATCTGAAAAGAATGTATCACTTGCTAAGTAAAGCTTAAATTCTGTTCCTTTAATTGGTTGTCCATCAGAATCTTCTTTTTTAAACTTAATATCTTTCTTTATTTTTTCATTAATAATATTGATTTTCTTAACATTATTTGCTGGTATCGTTGTGTCTTTTTTTATATTTACTAATGTATCTTTAGTGCCATCTAAAACATATCCTTTTGGAACTTTTATTTCTTTTATATGGTAGTCAACATCAAATTTCAGTCTAGTAAATTTAGTAACTCCATTTACAGTTGGTTCTGAGGTTTGAACTACTTTTTCATCTTTAATAAGCTCAAAGACAGCTCCATCAAGCTTTTTATTATTATCATCCTTATCTACTTTTGTTATTATAACAGAGCCTGAAGTTCCAGATGCACCACCACCATATATATCATCTGAGAAAGCTACAACAACACCATTTTTTTCTGAACTATATACTGTAGCAGTTCCATTTAATTCTACAGTATTAGAAAAAGTTCCTGATTCCTTTGCAATTGTATCAAATTCTAATAAAAATGAGTTACTAGTTGGATCTGTATAATTCACCTCTAAATTTCTAGTATCTGATGAATATTTAGTAGTATACTTAGAAGCAGAAACTTCAGCTTGATTTGTAACTCCAGTAAGATCATTCCTATCTAAGTCAACTGTATATAATTTTATAGAATCCATATCTACTTGTAAGCCATCTTTTATATTGTCTACTATTGTAAAACCATTTAAAGGAATATTATTTTTATTTATATATACATCCCAAGTAATAAAATCAGTTTGTGATGTATATTTTGCTTCCTTATGAATAAGGTAGTTTTTAATTGTAACACTGTCTGAAGATTTAATATCTATTCCTGTTTCTGAAGTTGTAAGCTTAGCTTCATTCTTAGCTACTATGTCCTCATTTTTTTGTGAAAATTCATCATCATAGGCTATTTTAGTATCAAAAGTTATTTGATAAGAGTCACTAATATCTCCAAAATCATAAGTAATATTACCACCTTTACCTGGCTCTGATGAGTCTTTAGGTGTATATGTCAACTTTGAGTCTTTAATAGTATCTGCTATATTATCAGCAGTACCAGCTGTACGTTTAACATTAAAAGTACCTGGAATGAATTCTTGTCCTTCTAATATATCATCTAATATTTTTACTCCCTTTATAGGTGTTTGAGAAGCATTAACATCTATTGTCCAAGTTAAATGACGAGTAGCATAATCGTAAGTTCCTGATTTTCTAATCAGAGTACTTTCAACATTTTGTGGAACATTATTTACTGTATAAGTTGCTATATTAGTTCCTGTTAAGTTACATGAATTGTAAACACTTGCGTTTCCATTTCCATATATGATATGTTCATTTGTAACCTTAGTCTTTAAAGTAATAATTTTGCTTCCAGTAATATTTGTTCCTAATGAAATTTTATATTCATTTTTCTTAATAGAATCTTGAATAGCTGTTAATTTATTTCCGTTTTCACCTTCTGCTGAACCATCAACATAAATTTGATCGGCTCCTATTATTTCAGTAACTATAGGGTCGTCTATACTAAGACCAATTGTATTAACAGTTATTTTCCAAGTGATCTCCTTGCTGCTTTTGTCATAGCCGCCAATGGCTTGTTTACTTATAGCTTCTCCTCCACTATTTGCTCCAATTCCAATTTCATCTGCGCTATTAAAATACTGTTTACCATTAACGTCTAACTTTATTGTATTATTAACTTTAGAATTAATTCCTTTATATGCATCCTGAAGTCTAGATTCATCTATTTTGGTCACAAATGTTAATGTGTGAGCACTATCATCTTCTGGTGAATTATTAAAAGTAAACAATCTGCTACTCGAATCATAAGTAAAGTCTGTATTAATAACACTATTTATATTATCTAGTTTTACACTAGCTGTATTTAGTGATAAGCCTTCTTGCAAAGTATCTGTAATTATAGGATTATTAAAATTAACTTTGCTATTATTAATATTAACGGTCCATAAGATGTCTTTTGTTTCTGGTCTATAAGTTCCAGATTTCTTAATGAAATCATTAATAACACCTACAGTCTTATTATTAGAATTTATAGTTTCTGGCGTTCCATCTTTCTTAATAAAATCTAAAGATGCCTCATTTGATATATTTGTTGTTTTACCTTGACTCTCAAGAATAGATTGAACAGGTATAGTTTGAAATTCAATTGTCCTTTCTGGTGATGGATTTCCTGCTGTAATATTATCTAAAGTATATTCTAAAGTTGAAGTATTAGCAGTTACATCTTCTGTGATTGTAGGATCACCTACTGAATTTCCATCCACCTTAAAGCTTCGACTCTTAAATGTATGTTTGGTTGTATCTAACACATCTTTAATTAAAACATCTGTTTTATCCAAATTTCCTGCTTTAACTGTTAATTTCCAATTTATAACTTGATCTTGTGCTGAGTAAGAACCATCCTTAGTAATCTCTGGGTTTGCCTCTACAAATGGTGGTTGTTTAAAATCAAGATTAAAATCTTTTTTTCCAAATGTAGGTATATCAAAGGTTATTTTTACTGGATTTTCATTTCCAATATTATCTTTATTAAAACTTCTCCCAAACGAGAAGTATCCGCCAACATCAGATTTACCAGTTGATGCTCCAGTAAAGGTAATTATAATCTGATTATCATTTTTATAGGTTATATTTGCTATTGTGTCACCATCATTATCCTTAAGAGAAAGTGTTTTTTCATCTAATAATTTAGAAAACTCGTTTGGTATGTTCATAACAAATTGATCGCCATTATTTATATTGGTACCATCAGGAATCTTAAATTTATAGCCTACATACATTTGCGAACTTTTTTCTAATTCTTTATTTTTTAATGTATCATTATAGTAAGTATTATAATTTGCTTCAAAGTCTGTTCCACTTAAGTCAAAATCTCCCCTAAAGTCTTTATCACTCAAATAAACTCCTGTAATAAATGGAAAATTTACAGTTGCATCTAATAATGCCTGCTGTTTCATAAGATTAGAATTTTCAAATTCTAGTCCATCTTCCGTTAATCTAACGATTTTAGAAGTTAGACCTTCTAATTTCTCTGCATTGAATCCCATTTCTAATTTTAATTTACCCTTTATTTTTTTATCTTCATTTACTGTAACCCCATCTGAAGTTGTCACTTCATCTGCAGTTGTATCATACTGTGAATTTTCCATTAAAGAAATGATAGTTTTGTTTTTTTCATTACTAGTTGTCCCAATATATCTATCACTCTCTACCTCAATATTACTTTTTTCTACTTCTAATTCTTCTGGTAATTCTAATATTAACTTTCCATTAGAAATATCCGAACTAGAAATAGTAAAATTATATTCTGCTTTAATTTTATCACTCGTGGAAATTGTACTGCCATCTGAAATTTCATTATTATCACCATCATAAAAGTTCATACTAGTAACATATTTACTAAAATCATTTTTATCTTCAGCAAATACATTTAAATCTAATGAAAATCCAATTATCAAAGATACAATTAAACAAATTGATATCATTCTCTTCATATATGCTTTTTTTATTGAGTCTTTCAATTGTAATCTTTTTGTTCTTAAAATCATTTTTTTATCTCCCATATTCTCTCCCCATTCTTTATTAATTAATCTTGAAACATTATTATTATTTCTAAAACATATATTATTTAATAATTATTATTCATAAAAAAATAAAAAACAACATATTTACCAAAATAGTTGTTTTTTTACTGAATTAAAATATATTATCAGTTAATCAATATTGAAACTTCAAATATGTTATTCTTATATTTAAAATTTGCAATGCCACAATGTTTTTTAGTAATGCTTTTTACAGATTCTATTCCTATTCCAGCCTCATTACGCTTTGAAGAAATAAATATGCCATTTCTACAATTAATTTTGCCTTCAAAACTATTTTCAATTAAAATGGCTATAATGTTCTCATCCTGCATTTTAATACTTAAATTAATGAATTTTTCTTCTTTTAATTGGCGTATACAAGCTTCAATGGCATTTTCTAATAAATTCCCTAGTATTATGCAAAGATCATTTTCTAATTTGTAGAGTTCTTTAGGAATATTTATAGCGATTTTTATTTTAATTAAGTTCTTTTTGGCAACCCTTAAGTAGTGTTGAATAATTGAATCAACCGCATAATTTTCGCATACAGGAATACCTTCATCCAATTCTGCATATCCACAATAACTAGACACACTATTCCTTATCCCTTCAATATCTCCATTATCAATAAATCCTTTTAGTGAAATCATGTACTGCTTTAGATCATGTCTCATCCTTTTTGATTCTTCAATATTGTTTTTAAGAATATCATATTGTTCTTTTTGTAATGAAACTTTAATTTTTGATATTTTCAACTCTTCTTCTATTTTTCTATTTTTAATAATATCTGGAAATGTATATAAGATAATAAAATATGATAAGAATAATCCTATTGGCCAAACATACACTAATAAAAAGCTTATCTGCATTAATTCGTTAATTTGGCTTTCATGGCTTGATGGCATAATAAAACGATATATAGCATAAAAAGAGGCTGGAATAATCCAAAAATATCTCCAAAATACTATTTGCTCTTCTTCATTAATTAATTTTCTTAATAGTTTTAATATAAACCTATTTAGAACTGGATATGATAAGATCAACAGAATTATCTTTAATAAGAAATAATATTTATAACTAAAGTCACCATAACTACAATTAAAAATGAGCACACTAAAATGTAGTGAAAATAAATTAACGCTATCCATATAACTTTTGGTTAAAAAGTAGACAAACAAAATTTGAAAAATTGATGCTTTTATCATTAACATTAAAGATACTAGTATTGGGAGAAAATATATAAGTGAACAAAATAAATTCTCCTTTGCATATAAATCATAATCATAAAATATAATTACAGATTTTATAATAAGAGCAGATACTGCAACTGTGATAATGGCAGTAGTCCAAATAGAAAACCGAAATTTTTTACTAAACACCATGAAAATTATGCAAAAACTTGGAAGCAATTTCAATATTATTTCAATTATCATGATTTTATTGCTCAATATTATAAGGCACCTCTCATCTTATCAAATATGTAATCTGCAAAATACTGTTTGATTTCTCCGCAATGTTTTTTAGATATTGGTATTATTTCTCCATTTTTCATTACAAAGTCTTTTTCCCTAATACCACTTACTTTGCTCATATTTATCATACAATTACGATAACAATATAAAAATTGCTTATATGGTTCAAGTAATTCCATGATCTCTTTAAACTTCATATAGCTTTTAATCATCCTATAGTTAGTATGTATTTGAATATAATGATTATAGTAGTCTATGTAAATAATGTCATCTAAGCATACTTTTATATTTATACGAGCTTCTTTAACTTCAATATATTTCACTTGATTTGGCAAGACTTTATGTGCTAAATTCATAACCTCCATAAACTGTTCATAGCTATATGGTTTCAGCAAATAATAAAAGGCTCTAACCTCATAACTTTCTATTGCAAATTCTTTACTTACAGTAGAAAATATTATTAAACATTTCTCATCTTTTTTACGTATATTTCTTGCTAATTCCATTCCATTTAAATTATCTATATAAATATCCAAAAATATTATGTCAAACTTATCTTTTTCAAATTCATCACAAAACTCTTTTTCGCATTTAAAACCATGTAAATTATATGATATATGCTTTTTTTTGTAATATTTATCTATAAAATTTGATATTATATCAAAATCATTTTTCATATCCTCAACTACTGCAATATTCAAAATATCCCCCCTATAATAATACTTATTCACTTGACTTGCAATTAATAAAATAATTTCTCTCAATAATTTTCATCTTATGTATCTTAATACAAAAAATATATTCTATAGCATTATTTACTATTATAGCATATAGCATAATGCTTGTAGATGTATTTTCTTTTCCATTTTTTAAAGTACTCTTAGAAATAAATTTTTTTCAGTCTAACTTCCTTCAATTCAATAATAGTCTTCAATAATTACTACACATAAACAAAACATTCATATCAATTAATTCTACTATATATTAAACTTAATTTATCTTAGTCAATCTTTTATTACATAATATGGTTTTATTTTAAATTTATCTAAATTCTTTTAATATTTCCTTTAATATATTTTTTATTCTGCTATAATAAAAAATGTAAATGTTTTAAATAGATTATTTTATTTTCTTAGGAGGTACTTATTATGCAATTAAAGCACAAAAATAATTTGATTAATGTAAAAAACAAAAAAATAAGTAAAAAAATAGATTTAATATTTATAAATATATTAAATCTAACTCTAATTACTATGATAATTTCTATAGGCGTACTATTATTTACATCTTCGAGAACTTCTGCTCTTTATGAAGGTCCATTTTTGCTTTCAAAAACTATATCAAATATTAGACTTAATTTACAAGAGAGTGATAAAAACATATATAGGGCAGTGGTCCAAACTGATACAATAAACAAAAATATATTCTTAAAAAATTCCGATAACTCTGCTAATGAACTAAAGGCAGATATTGAAATTCTCCGAAACATTTCTACAATAGACGGTAGTTTAATAAATGAGCTTACTACTAATATTGATTTAACAGAAAAACTAAGAGTTGAATTAATTGATTTAATAAAAAATAGTGATACTGAAAAAGAAATTGAAGAAAAACAAAATGAATATGGCTTTCAAATGGATATATGTGATAATTTCATAGACAAGCTATACGATTCATCACAAGAAAGTGCATTATCGTTTGTTAATAGCTCAGTATTTTATAGAAATATAGCTATATCTGCACTTATTATCTTAATGATTTTTCTTATTATCATTCCAAGATTAATGGGAAAAAGCCTAAAAAGCACATTAATTAGTGGAATTAATAATGTAACTACTATAGCTAATAATATTGTTAATGGAAATTTAGATGTAGAAAACAATTATATTTCTACCGATGAAATGGGACAAATGTCTGAGGCACTTATAAAATCTATTAATATGATTAAATCATATATAGCTGATATAACTGTTACTTTAGAAAACTTATCTTTAGGAAATTTAAATATATCTACTAATTCATCAGTTGAGTATATCGGTGATTTTATTCCAATACATACTGCTCTTAATAAAATAATCGAGCAATTAAATATAAGTTTTTCAGATATGCATAATTCAATTGACTTCACAGCTAATAGCGCTAAAGAAATTTCTTCAATAACAAAGGTTTTATCTGACGGTGCTTCTAATCAAGCTAGTGCAATCCAGCAGCTTCAGGCAAGCTTTAGTGAAATATCAGAAAAAGTCAATCTTAATTCTGGCAATTCAGAACAAGCTTATTGTTCTTATATTAGAACAAAAGAGATTATCGAAAATGGAAATAATCAAGTGAATATTTTATTACATTCAATTTTAGATATAAGTATTTCATCTAAGCAAATATCACAAATTATCAGCACAATAGAAGATATTGCTGAGCAAACAAATCTCCTTTCTTTAAATGCAGCTATAGAAGCAGCTAAAGCTGGAGAATCAGGAAAAAGCTTTGCTATAGTTGCTGATGAAATTAAAGGGTTATCCGAACAATCTTCAAATGCTGTAAACAAAATAACCAAAATTATAGAAAGTTCATTAAAATTAATTAATAATGTTGAAATTTTGGCTAAAGATACTAATATTACATTAAATGATGTTGTAAAAAATGTTGATTCAACTTCTGCTTTAATAAATGAAATAACTGCTGCATCTAAAGACCAGGCTGATGCAATATCACAAATGACTTCTGGAATAGATGTCATTTCTGATATAATTCAAAATAATTTAGCAACTGCTGAAGAAACTGCTGCCTCTACTGAAACACTATCTGAGCAATCGCAAATTATACGTGATAAAATTTCTTTATATAAGTTAAAATTTTAGATTCATTTTAAATAAATTTCAAAAACACACCATGTAAAATTTAACTTTTACATGGTGTGTTTTAATTTATATATTTTTATAATACTTTAGAAAGAAAATCTAGAGTTCTTGGATTTTTAGGATTGTCAAAAAATTCTTCTAAAAAAATCCCTTCTATACCGCATAAAATAAGCAAATTCTTAAGCAGAGAGCCCCAATCTTGTATTTGGTGCGAATCGCTTACACCTACAAATGCACATGAGTAGGTGTTTCCTTGGCATATAATGCTTGGTGAGATACGAGCCTGGCAGTATAGCCCATCTTCATCTGCTGATGAAGATGGTTCATTAAGTAATTCCTTCTAATTCCCATGAAATAAGCATATTCTTAAATTCTTAAATTCTTAAATTCTTAAATTCTTAAATTCTGGGTATTTTACCTTATTCTAAATATTTATACAATAGTTTTTTCTTCATTTTCCTAATATTTTTTTAATTATAAATTATAACATATAAGCTCTTTTTAATTATTAAGATACCTTTCTTGCTATTTCCAATTGAATTTCTTTTTTATCTACGTTATCTAATAGACGATTTTAAAAAGATGATTACAGCCATTCAATTATTCTTTTTAGCCTTACCCCCTTCATATTATATATACTTACTCCTTGGTTCTATATCTTTTATATTCTGTATACAACACATTGATATAAAAAAATAATAAAGTCAAAAATTTAAAATCTTTGACTTTATTGCCTTTAATTGTATATTAATCATTAATTATTTTACTTTCAGTATTTTATTGATAAGACACTAATAATTTAGATTATCAGACATTTATGCATTTTTTCTTAATATTTTTTCTTTTACATTCTTCAAATGTCTAAGCATTGATTCACTTGCTTCTTCAAATTGTCCTCGTTCTATATAATCAATTATTTCTTTATGTTCCTTATTAGCTATAATACTATATTGTGGTACAGTACCAGACAATATTAAAAAACGTTTTGTTACTAGAGTTGCCTTTTTTATTGTTTCATTCAAAAATGAATTTCCTGTATATTCTGAAATAGTATTATGAAAATCATAATCTAATTCTATAAAGCTATATCCATCAAATTGTTCTATGGTATGTAATTGTTCTATATACTTATTTTTTAAATCTTCTATCTGACTTTTTGTTATTTTATCTTTTAGCAAAGACACTGCCAATGGCTCTAGGGATTCACGTATAAAAAATATATCATCAATATCTTTTTGAGTAATATCAGACACTATTACATTTTTATTTTTGTTTATAAATGCAATTTCTTCAAACACAAGTTTAGATAATGCAGATCTTATTTGTGTTCTGCTAATATTTAATTCTTCTGCCAGCTTTTCTTCTGCTAATATTTCTCCTGGCTTTAATTTATTATAAATTATTGCTTCTTTTATTGTATCATATGCTTTATCAGCTAATGATTTACTTTTTTTTATTGAGCCAAGTTTTTCCACAGTTGACTTACCTCCCATTTATGAATACTGTATACATATTCTATTCAAATACATCCTAATTTTATATGAATAAATAAAATCTATATTCACATAAAATTATATAATCATTTTTATTTAATGCATATTATTATTTCTCTCTATGCTTAGAATACGTCTATCAACATAAACTGTCAATTATATGTTTATATGATTTTTATGCTTAATTATTCAATATTAAATTATCATTTTTCAATGCCCAATTATCAATTTAAGTTGAAATTCTTTTAGAATTTCTTAAAATATATTTAAAATTTTCCTTAACTGATTATTGAGCATTGATATTTGATAATTATATATGCCTTATAATATATTTATTTGTTTTTCTGAATTACATAACATAACTACGCTTTGCTTATCACTTCCTTTAGTAATTAATTTAACATCATATCCCCAAAGCTCTTGTATATATTGTAAGGTTGCTTTTGCATATGATAAATCCAAAGTTCGACCATCATATACATTTTCTAAAGTCAGAGTTCTATCATTTTTATTAAGATCAATGATTCTTACATATGGTATTCCTCCCATACCACATGTATAACTTAATGTATCACGTATAGTTTTCCAGCCATCTTCATCTGATATTTCTTCAATAATTGTATCGAATGTTCTTTGATTGTACTCAAAAAGATTTAACTCTTCACACAATTCTTGTGTTAAATATCTACGTAAAAATGAAGAATCTCTTTCGATAGCTCTAACTTCAAAAATTTTTTCTTTTCCATATTTTTTTTCTATATCTTCAAACATTTTAAATCCTATATAGTATGGATTTAAGCCACCTATAGCTGGTGCTATTACATCATTGTGCCTCTTAATAAACTCTAAATATAGCTCTTGTGGTAAATCTAGCTGCTTTAATATATTATAATGAGTATAACTTGCCCATCCTTCATTCATTATCTTAGTCTCTATTTGAGGAAGAAAATATTCAGCTTCTCTTTTTACAATACTTAAAATTGTTTTTTCCCATTCCTTAAGAGAACCATACTCTATTATAAATCCCATAATATCATCTACTGGCTCTAATGGTATTTTATCTAAATTAGGCAATTTAATTTCTTCATAAGAATCTAAAAAACTTCGATTTTCTTTTTTACTCTCATAATCCTTTATTATGCTTTCTTTTATTTCATTATCTGATAACTCTTTAACTCCAATTGTTCTTCCAACTTGATATTTTATAGCATGAGCTGCATCTAATATTCTTTCAACTTTTTCATATCCAATACTTGGATCATCTATATATTCTCTTATAATCTTTGAATTCAAATTGAACATTTCTAAAGTATATTTAGCTTTAGTTCCTTGTTTAAATAATCTATTATTCTTAAAAAAATCATTATGACCATATACATGAGCCATTGTTAATATTTGAAGCAACACTGTATTGTCTTTCATCAAATATGCTAAACAAGGATCAGAGTTAATAACCATTTCGTAAGGAAGCCCTGTAAGATTTAAAGAATATAACATTTTATTTTTCTCATATGATTTTCCAAAGCTCCAGTGGGGATATCTTGATGGCATACCCACATAAGACTCATATCCAATCATATCATTAAATCCTATCATTTCAAATTCCTGTGGATAAAAATCTAATCCATATTCTTCAACCTTTTTTTCTATCTTTTCATTCCATATTTTTAAATCCTCTACTGTATAATCCAAACTAACCTTCCTCCTTTAGCTCCTTCCTAAGCATAACTTTTAGTGCTTCCCATAAATCTTTCTTTTCCTTTATTATTACAGGAACAAATTTTTCATTTGTTATTTCTTTCTTGAATTTATGATACATGGTTGTTGTATATGTTGACGGTAAAAGTTCTGCATACCCAAACATATTACTTATTTCACAAATTTTCTTAACAGCTTTAACAGCTCTCTCATTGTCTTCAGACCAATTATCGCCATCACTAGCATATATAGGATAAATATTCCATGCAGCAATTGGATATTTTTCTTCTATTAATGCTAATGCTTCATTAATTCCACTTGATATATAAGTTCCTCCTGATTCAGATCTATGAAAAAATTCATATTCATCTACTCTTTTAGCCACTGTTGTATGGTATATAAATTCAAAAGCAATGTTGTTATATTTTCTTTTTAAAAAAGTAGCCAATACGAAAAAGTAAGAACGTGCCAAATATTTCTTTGTAACATCCATAGAACCTGATGCATCCATTATGAAAATCATAACAGCATTACTAACCTTTTTAGGCTTTACTTTTACCCTGTAATATCTTAAATCATCATCAATAAATGGAAATCTTTCAAGCTCTTCTTCATTGCCTAATTCACTTAAAGCTCTCTTTTTACATTGCTTTCTAGCAATCTTGGTTGCTACTGTTTTTTTCTTAGCCAAACGTGGTCTTATTCCATGTGTTTGATAACCTTTTTTCTTACCACTAGTTTCATTTATTATTTCTGAATACTTCTTTTCATCTAAATTAGGTAAGTTCAAATCTTCAGCAATATAGTCAAGTAGCTCTTCCAAGGTTATTTCAGTTTCATATACATCATCTCCCTCAGAATTTCCCGCTCCTTTGTTTCCTTGACCTGGAGCATTTTCACCACTTCCTATCTTTTGTCCACGTTTTTCATTTCCAACTCCAGTAGCTACCCCTTTAGAATTTTTTCCATAAACAAACTGATATTCTTTTATCCCCTTTATAGGTATTTTAAATTTTTTATTCTTACTCTCTCCAACTATACTTTCTTCTGATAATATATCACCTAGATTTTCTTTTATTGATTTTTCTACAAGCTGCCTATGCCTTCTTCTATCTTCTATGGATCTGTCATGATCAATTGGATTGTTAGTATAATCCCTAAAAATAGCCATATACTACTTTAATCCCTCCATAAGTTATTAGCTGCATATTTTAATATTACATCGCAGCAGTGAAGGCAATATCCATTTCTTTTCATCTCTTCAACCATAGAATCATATTTTTCCGCTTGTTCTTTATCTCTAACTTTTGATTTTGTTATTATTCTTGATAAATCCTTAACTGAAGCTGTTAATTTCTTTTCTATAGCTTCTTTTAATGGCTCATAAGATGTATAATCAAGCTTTCCGCCATTTCTAACAATATAAAACATATAAGAAGTTACATCAGATCTAAATCCTTTGCTTGATGCTGCATATACACCTATTTGTTCTTCTATGCTTCTCATGAAATCTTCATCTGGATTTAATTCTTCTCCTGTAGAATCATCTTTAATTTTTGTTTTGTTTACATATGCTTCAGCATTATCTATATAGTTATTAAATAGACTTTCTGCCTGTTCTCTAAATGAATGTATAAATGCCTTAGTAATTTCTTTTTCAAGAACTTTATTATATTCTTTTCTAATACTATCTTGAATAAATGCAAGATATTTCTTCTTATCATCAGCACCAATGTCCATTTCTTTAACAGACTTGATCATGCTTTCCATTATACTAAGAGGATTTATGCAGTCATATTCAGATTCTGAGAGTGCATTATCAATAGCTTTTATTATAAATCTTGTACTTATTCCTTTCATTCCTTCATATTGCCCTGCTTCTTCTCTAAGTTCACCTATATCAATCTTCTTTGTAGTTCCTTTTTCAACTATTTCTTCACCATTATAAATCTTAAGCTTTGTCATAGTATCTACCTTGGATGAAGGTATAAGCCTTGAAAGTATTGCAAACATAGCAGCAATTTCAATTGTATGTGGTGCTATATGTGCTTTAAAAGTACTCTTCTTTAATATTTTTTCATATATTTTCACTTCTTCATCAAGCTCTAAACAGTAAGGAACTTCAACTTTTACTATTCTATCTAAAATAGCTTCATTAGTATGATCTGATTTAAACTTATTCCATTCAGCTTCATTTGAATGAGCTACGATAACACCATCAAAATAAATCATTGATCCTTTTCCAGGTGATGGAACAGATTTTTCTTGTGTTGCTGTAATTATTGTATGAAGATACTCAACATCATTTTTGAATACTTCAATAAATTCAACTAAACCTCTATTACCAACGTTAAATGCACCATTTAATGAGAATATTCTTGGGTCATCTTCTGAATATAAATCCATTTTTGATATATCTATAGATCCTGTTAATATTGAAGTATCTTAATTTACTGTTTAGGGACAAGCCTGAAGATACTATACACCTACAAAGTTTAATTTGAATTTATAATGCATAAAAAAGAGGTATCGCAGATTTTTTATGCGATACCCCTTATATATACAGTAATTTCATTCTATATTATCATTAATTCTTATCATTCTATATCCAACACCTATATGAGTTTGAATATATTTGGGAGCTGATGGCTTTTCTTCGATTTTCTTTCTAAGAGTTGCCATAAAAACTCTTAATGAAGGTGTATCATTAGGTAAAACATTGCCCCATATTTCTTTTAAAATAAAGTTATGAGTTAGAACTTTACCAACATTTTTTGCTAATAGACATAATAATTTATATTCTATAGGTGTTAGGTGAATTTCGTTATCTTTCATAAAAACGCACCTTGCTGCATAATCTATTTTTAGTTCTCCATTAATAAATAAACTGCTATTTTTATCTTTTATATCATTACTATAATTAATCCTTCTTAATGTAACTCTTAATCTGGCTAATAATTCATCTACACTAAATGGCTTTGTTAAATAGTCATCAGCGCCAGAATCAAGCGCCTCAATTTTATCTTTATCTTCACTTCTAGCACTAACTACTATAATTGGTACATTAGACCACGTTCTTATCTTTCTTATAATATCTATACCCTCAATATCTGGAAGTCCTAAGTCTAGAATTATTATATCAGGTTTTGATGTTACAGCTTCCATAATAGCTGATTCACCATTCTCTGCAATATGATATCTATAATTTTGAGTCTCTAATGTAGTTATAATTAAATTTCTAATAGCTTTATCATCTTCTACTACTAAAATATGTGGTTTATTCATCTAGTTTAACCTCCTCTTCCTGTAAAGTAAATCCAAAAGTACTTCCCTTAGGTATATTATCTTTTACGTAAATTTCTCCGCCATGAGCATTTATTATTGACTTACATAGTGACAATCCCAATCCAAGGCCTCTTCTGCCATCTCCATGCTTATCATTTATTGTAAAAAACATATCAAATATCTTGTCTTTAACCGAATCACTAATTCCATATCCATTATCAGAAATTTCAACTACAATCATTTTTTCTTTTCTAGCTGCAGAAATTCTTATATTTGAACCTTTTGGCGTATATTTTATAGCATTATTCACAATATTTATTATTACTTGAATTATTAGTCTGGAATCCATTTTAGCCATCATCAAATCATCTTCTACCAATACTTCTATATTGTATTCTGATTTCTTTCTATTAACATGAAGTAAAGCTTCCTGTATAACTTCATCAATTAACTCAGGTTCTATTTTTATATTCATTGAACCATTTTCAATACGTGTTATAGATAATATATTTTCAACCAAGTTTATTAGCCACATTGAATCATCATAAATATCTGAATACAGCTCCTGCTTTTTTTCATCATTCAATATATTAGAGTTTTTCATCAAAATTCCTGCATTTCCTGATATACTAGTAAGTGGAGTACGTAAATCATGTGAAATAGCTCTTAACAAATTTGCCCTTAGTTTTTCCTGATCTGCTTTCATCTTTATCTTATTTTTACTTATATTAATCTCCTCTTTTTCTAAGGATATTGCACTTTCACCTAAAACTGCAATTAATAAATTCTTTTCAAATGGATCTAAAATTTCATTTTTATCTATAGGAATTGCAATTACTGCAAATGATTTTTCATAATTTCTTATTGCTAAATAAAGACACTTAGCCCCTGGTAATGTATCAGTTGTTGCTCCTGCATGTTTTTTATTTTTAAACACCCATTCTGCAACTGCATGCTCTTCTTCTGTTATATATTGTTTAATATCCGTATCATTATCTTTTTTAAATATAATTGGTTCTAAATTTCCTTTATCATTTTGTATATATAATATTATGGGTTTATCCAATAATTTCTTTGTTTGATATGCTGTTTCATTAAATATCTCTTCTTTACTCTTTGCAAGTTGCAATTTCTGACTGGTTTCTAACAACACTTCGGTTCTATAAGCTTTTTTTGCTGAATTTTGAGCTTCTATCTTTACTCTTGTTGCTAATTTGCTAGATAAAACAGAAGATACAAGCATAACTAAAAATGTAACTGGATAGCTAGCATCATATGCCTTTAATGTAAGCCTAGGTTCAGTAAACATAAAATCGTATGTTAAAACTCCCAGTATTGATATTAATATTCCATAAGTCTTACCACTTGTGATAATAGAAGTAATTAAAACTCCCAAAAGATACATAATAATAATATTCGATTCCCCATATCCTAAATTATAAAATATTAATCCAGTTATTGTAGTAATTAATAATACTCCTAATGTTTTTGCAATATCTATTACTGTAAATTTAGGTATTTCTATTCTTTTAATATTTATTTTATTATACTTTTTTGAATTATCTGGAATAATGTAGATATCTATATTAGGTGCAAGCTCAGTCAGCTTATCTACTAGAGTTTTCTTATTTATAAGTAATCCTTTCCTCGTATTTGATCTACCAAGTACAATTTTAGATACTCCACTTATTTTTGCATATTCTGATATTTGGCTCGCAATATCTTCTCCATATACAGTCGCAATTCTTGCTCCAAGCTGTTCAGCTAATTTTAGATTCTTCTCCAGGCTGATTCTATTATCTTTTTCGAATTCTTTAGTATTTGGAGTTTCAACAAATAATGCTGTAAATAGTCCATCAAATGCCGATGCCATTCTAGCTGCAGTTCTAATCACTTTAGCATTGCTTGGTGCACTTGAAAGACATATTAAAATATGTTCTTCAGTATAATAGCCACTCTTGTTATTTTCTCTTTCCTTATCTATTTTCTTATTTACAGCATCAGCCGTACGTCTTAATGCAATTTCCCTCAATGCAACTAATTTTTCCTTTGTAAAAAAGTTTACTAGCGCTCTTTTTACTTGATTTTCTTTATATATTTTTCCTTGATTTAATCGTGCAATTAAATCTTCTGGTTCAATATCTACTAATTCAACTTGGTCAGCATCATCAAAAACACTATCTGGAACCCTTTCACGTACAATTACACCTGTTATTGATGCTACAATATCATTTAAACTTTCAATATGCTGAACATTTACTGTTGTATAAACATCTATTCCATTTTCCAGCAATTCTTTTATATCTTGATATCTCTTTATATGCCTGCATTGTTCTGCATTACTGTGAGCTAACTCATCTACTAAAATTAGTTGTGGCTTTCTTTTGATTGCTCCATCAAGATCAAATTCATTTAATGTAATTCCTTTATACTGTATTTTTAAATTAGGAAGCATCTCAAGACCTTCTAAAAGTGCAAGTGTTTCAACTCTTGTATGCGGTTCTATATATCCTGCTACTATATCAATTCCACTCTTCTTTGCTTCATGTGCAGCTTCAAGCATAGCAAATGTTTTTCCAACTCCTGCTGCATATCCAAAAAATATTTTTAGTCTTCCTTTCCTCTTCACATTTTCTTCTTTTTCATCTAAGATTTGTTTTAAGACTGCATCTGGATTAGGTCGCTCCTCTATCATATATTCCACCTCCAAAATCAATTTTAATTTTATAAAATCTTCTTGTAAATAAATTATACTATAGCCAAAATAATTATTTTATAAATATTTTAGCTATAGTATAAAGATTGTGTTAATATTATTATTTTCTTTATATTATTTCAAAATTCCATCAAGTGCAAGATTTACCTCTAATACATTAACTGTTTTTTCTCCAAGCACTCCTAGCAATTTATTATCTGTATATTTATCAATTATTGATTGTACTTCTTCTTTTGACATATTATTATTTTTTGCAATCCGATCCACTTGATACTCAGCTGCTGCTACTGAAATATGTGGATCTAATCCACTTCCTGAACATGTTACTAAATCAACTGGAATAGGAGTGTCCCCTTTTTCTGGATGTGCTTCTTTAATTTTTTTAATGCGTTCATTAATTACTGACTGTAACTGATCACTTGTTGGAGTTAAATTTGATGCCCACGCATATGCGACCTTATTCCCTTTATCATCTGTAAAAGTGTCTGTATCAATATTCATTATTCTTCCCCATAAATGTTTTTCATCAGTATATTGCTGTGCTAATAATGCACTTCCATATTTCTTACCATCAATCTCTATAATACTTCCATTAGCCTGTTTGGGAAATAATATTTGAGAGATACCTGTTATGACCAATGTATATACTGCTCCACATAAAACTGTAAATATTAAAAATATTATTAAAGCTTTTGGAAATACTGCTTTAAAATCTTTCATTAAAATCATCCTTTCTTAAATAATACCTATTGAAGTAATAATCACATCAATTATTTTTATAGCTATAAATGGTACCACTATACCACCTAAACCATATACAAGAAGATTTCTTGATAATAATTTTCCTGCTGAAACTTCACGATATTTTACACCTCTAAGGGCTAATGGAATTAATGCTATTATTATTAATGCATTATATATTATTGCTGAAAAAATTGCACTTTCTGCACTATGCAAATTCATGATATTTAATGCTGATAGTCCTGGATACAGCCCAATGAATAAAGCTGGTATTATTGCAAAATATTTAGCAAGGTCATTAGCAATACTGAATGTTGTTAAACTACCACGAGTCATTAATAATTGTTTTCCTATTCTAACTATATCTATTAATTTTGTTGGTGATGAATCTAAATCAACCATGTTTCCTGCCTCTTTTGCAGCTTGTGTACCAGTATTCATTGCTACTGCAACATCAGCTTGTGCAAGTGCTGGTGCATCATTGGTTCCATCACCTGTCATAGCAACTAAATGTCCTTTAGCTTGAAAATCACGAATCATAGTTAATTTTCCTTCTGGAGTAGCTTCTGCTAAGAAATCATCAACACCAGCTTCTGCCGCAATTGCTGCTGCTGTTAATGGGTTATCTCCAGTTATCATAATAGTTTTAATACCCATTTTTCTTAAATCAGCAAATTTCTCTTGCACACCTTGTTTAATAATATCTTTTAAATAAACTACTCCAAGTATTTTATCATTTTTAGCAACAACTAAAGGAGTTCCACCCTTATTTGCTATTTGAGTAACAGCATCATCACACTCTTTACTGTATTTTCCACCTTTTGATATTACATACGCTCTTACTGAATCTGCCGCACCTTTACGAATTTCATTTCCATTAAAATTAACACCACTCATACGAGTCTTTGCTGTGAATGGTACAAATTCCATATTAAGCTCACTTATATTTCTTTCTCTAATTCCAAACCTTTCCTTAGCAAGAACTACTATGCTACGTCCTTCTGGTGTTTCATCTACTAATGATGAAAGCTGAGCTGCATCTGCTAATTCTTTTTCTGATGCACCATCTACTGGTATAAATTCACAAGCTTGACGATTACCAAGAGTAATAGTTCCTGTTTTATCTAACATTAATATATCTACATCACCCGCTGCTTCAATGGCACGTCCACTCATTGCCAAAACATTAGCTTGATTTAAACGACTCATACCAGCAATACCAATAGCTGAAAGTAATGCACCTATTGTTGTTGGTGCTAAACATACAAGTAACGCAACTAAAGAAGTTACTGAGATTGGATTTACTTTTCCTGCTTGATTAGCTGAAAAAATTGAATATGAATATAATGAAACTGTAACTAATAAGAATATAATTGTTAATGCAACCAATAAAATTTGTAATGCTATTTCATTAGGAGTCTTTTTACGAGAAGCTCCTTCAACCATTGCAATCATTTTGTCAAGAAAGCTTTCTCCAGCTTCACTTGTAATCTCAATAACCAACCAATCTGAAGTAACTGTAGTACCACCAGTAACAGCACTTCTATCTCCGCCGCTTTCTCTTATAACAGGTGCTGATTCTCCTGTTATTGCACTTTCATCAACTGATGCTGCACCATCAATTACTTCACCATCTGCTGGTATTTGTTCGCCAGCTTTTACAATCACTATATCACCTTTTTTAAGTAATGCTGATGAAACTTTTATTATTTCATCTTTTTTATCTACTGAAGGTATTTTATGAGCTTCTACATCCTTTTTACTAGCTCTTAGCGCATCTGCTTGTGCTTTACCACGCCCTTGTGCTATTGCTTCTGCAAAGTTTGCAAATAATACTGTAAGCCATAGAATTATTGTAATTCCCAGTATAAAACCTGGCTTTGCATCTCTAATACCAACTAGTGAAACTACATATAAAATAGTTGTTAATATAGATGAAATGTATACAAGAAACATAACTGGATTTTCCATTTGAGTTTTAGGTGATAATTTTATAAAAGAATCCTTAATGGCTCTTATTATCATTTTTTTATCAGCAAAACTACTCTTATTTTCATTCATATTCGTCACCTCATTTAACCTAACATTTGAAAGAATTCAGCAATAGGTCCAAGTGCTAATGCTGGAAAGAAGCTTAATGCTCCAATAAGTAATACTACAAATATTAAAAGACATACAAACATAGCATTATGTGTTGGTAATGTTCCTTCACTTTCTGCAACCTTTTTCTTTTTAACTAAGCTTCCTGCTATTGCAAGAGTACATACCATAGGAACAAAACGTGCAAATAACATAACAAAACCTAAACTTACATTTAAAAATGGTGTATTTGCATTTAATCCAGCAAATGCAGAACCATTGTTACCACCTGCTGAAGAGTACGCATAAAGTATTTCTGAAAATCCATGAGCTCCACTATTTTTTAAACTATCAACCATTGAAGGTAATAATGTAGCTATTCCACTACCTATTAATATTGCTATAGGTGTTGCCAAACATACTAATACGGCCATTTTCATTTCAAATGGTTCTATTTTCTTTCCTAAATATTCAGGCGTTCTGCCAACCATAAGCCCTGCCATAAATACTGTTAATATTGCAAAACTTAACATTCCATAAAGTCCGCAGCCGACTCCTCCAAATATAACTTCACCTAACTGCATTTGAATCATTGTAATCATACCACCAATTGGTGTATAACTATCATGCATTGCATTTACTGAACCATTAGATGCAGCTGTAGTAAATGCTGACCATGTAGTGGATGTTGCTATACCGAATCTTGATTCTTTCCCTTCCATATTTCCACCTGCCTGGTCAACTGCTGATAGGTCAACTTGTCCATTCATTGCTAATTGTGGGGTTGCATTTTGTTCATTTACTCCTATTATTCCAAGTGTTGCAACTAGCATAATACCCATTGCTAAAAATAATGCTATTCCTTGTTTCTTATCTTTTACATTTCTACCAAATGTAAAGCATAATGCTGCTGGTATTAATAATATTGATATCATTTCAAATAAATTAGATAATGCATTTGGATTTTCAAGGGGGTGGGCTGAGTTAGCTCCAAAGAATCCTCCACCATTTGTTCCTAATTGTTTTATAGCCACTTGGCTTGCTGCTGGTCCAAGTGGAACCACTTCTTCTGTAACTACAGTTCCATCGTCAAGTGTTATAGGTTCCAGTAAAGAAACTGTTTCATATGGCTTAAAGTTTTGAACAACTCCTTGTGATACTAGAACTACTGATACTACTATTGAAAGTGGAATTAATATATAAAGAAGTGTTCTAGTAATATCAGCCCAAAAATTTCCTATTCCATTTTCTTTAGCTCTTATAAATCCTCTAATTAATGCAAATAATACCGATATACCAACTGCAGCTGAAACAAAATTTTGTACTGTTAATCCCATCATCTGTGTGAAATAACTTAATGAACTTTCACCTGAATATGATTGCCAGTTAGTATTTGTTACAAAACTTACTGCATTGTTAAATGCTAAATCCCAAGTTGTTCCTGGCAACTTTTCTGGATTTAATGGTAAAAACCCTTGACACATGTGTAGTAAAAATAATACTACAAAGCTAATAATAGAAAACGCTAAAGCTGAAATTGAATATTTTTTCCATCCCATGTCTTCTTCTTTATCTATACGTAAAGCTTTATATATAGCATTTTCGCATGGAACTAATAGTTTAGATAAAAATACTTTTTCTCCATTCATTACTTTACCTATATAATTTCCAAGCGGTATTGCTAGTACTATTAGAATTAAAAGATACAGTCCATACTGTAATAATACATTTGTCATTACTTATCACCTCTTAATAAAATATTTGTTAAATAAATGAAATATATAAATGCAACTAATCCTATAATACTTACTAATATATTCATTTAAATTCCCCCTTCCTTTTGATAGCATTAGTTTAGCACCAAAGAAATTAGTATGGTGTTAGGGTTTTTATTTTTGAATTAAGATTGTGTTAAGATAGTATTTGAATATTTATATAAAAAATAAAAGATAACTATCCAGTATAAAAATGGCCTTATATAGTAGATAGACTCTTTTTATGAGTATCTGCTATAATAAGGCCATTTTAGTATTCTATAGCTCTCTTTTATTAAAAATATATTTATAATTTAAATTTATTTACTAATTTAGATAATTTTAAAGACTTGTTTTTATTATCAGCTGAATTAGATATTATGGATTCCTTCTTTGTATTAATATTGTTCATATTTTCTGCAATTGTTACAGACGATTCAGATACTACTGAAATTGCTTCTGTAAGTTCTTTAATGCTCATTGTTATAGTATTTATTGAATCTGAAATTTCATCTGATATACTCGAGAACTCTGATGCCATACCTTTAACATTAGTTCCAGCCTGTTGATATGATAATGCTACTTCAATTAATTTCTTATAATCATTCAGTATATCTTTTTCAACTACAGATAATAATTCTGATGAAGTATTAGATAAATCTTTAACCGCATTTAATGCCTTATCAACATTAGATTGTATATTACTAACTGTTGATGCTGACTGTTCTGCTAATTTTCTTACTTCTTCTGCAACTACAGCAAACCCATTACCATGTTCACCAGCTCTTGCAGCTTCTATTGAAGCATTGAGAGAAAGTAAATTAGTTTGCTCTGAAATATCTAATATACTATTTGACATTTGTGAAATAGTTTCAACAACAGATATTTTTTCTAATGCTTCCTTCAATTTCACACTACATTTTTTATAAATTTCTTCAATATTTTCTTTTGATTCGATAGTTGCAATATGAACAGCACTTGCATCTTTCTCAATCTTATCTGCCAATTCTAAACTTTCACGTGCTTTATTCACAGACGCTTGCGTATTATTATTTATAGATTGTGAAATCGAATTAACTTCCTGCAAAGATGCATTACATTCTTCCATGCTAGCTGAAATTTCCTCCGTTGTTGCTGCCGCCTGTTCTAATTCAAATGACATTTCTGATAACATAGAATCTATTTGTTCACTGCTTGCACTTATTTCACTACTATTTAATTTTACTTCCTTCATTGTTGAATCAAGAGTATCTACACCTGAGTTTAATGCTTCTATAACTTGTCCGAACTCATCCTGCCTTTTTGCTTTTCCTCTATATCCTAAATTATATGCAGATAATTCAGATGAATATTTCTTTATATAATTTATTTCTACTGATAAATATTTTCTAATTAATAATGATATTACTCCCCCTATTATTATAGCTACTATAGTTAAAATAACTTGTTTAACTGCAATCTGATTAATTCCACTTAACACATCCTCTGAAGCAACAACTGTACAAATAGACCAAGGTGTATTTTTCACTTCAGTATATGACATAAAAATATCTGTACTTTTACTCTTAATTTCATCTATAGATGTTTCTTTTGATTTTATTTTATTAAGAACTTCTTCTAATTTTTCATTAACTTGTTCATCGGAATCGTTATTAAAAGCATCTATAAAATTAGTTTCATTAAATACTAAATCCATATTTTTATGTGCCACAAAATTTCCTGAATCATTTAATAAAAATGCATAACCAGTATTTCCGATCTTAACAGATTGAACAATATTATTTACATCATCTAATTTAATTGTACCACATAAATAGCCTACTATTGTTCCATTTTCACTATTTATTGGTGTTACAATAGTCGTTATTGATTCTTTTTCTTCCTGTCTTATGTATGGTTCAGTAATAAAAGAGCCTTTTTCTTGCATTGTTTTAAAAAATTCATCATTCGATTGATCTTTAATTTCTTCTTCTGAATCCAATGCGTAATACCCATATCCATTAGTATCCATAATAAACATTCCATCATAATTCCATTTTTCTATTTCTTCTAAAAGAACTGGCTTTTGTATCTTCCAATCCATTGATTGTATTTCTGGTAATGATGAAATATAGTTAAGTTGTTCTTGCCTATAATAAAACTCTCTTTCAATTGATGTAGCACTGTCTTTTGTTCTTTCTGCTAAAGTATTATATGTAGTTTCTAAAATATTACTCTTTGTTTTATAATACGATAAGAACGATAAGGAACAACATATTCCTATAACCAATACTATTATTTGAAACATTATTTTGTTTCCAATACTATAAAACGTATTTTTCTTCATGTTTTTACCTCCTAAGAATAAAGCTTCGCAATCGTTTGTAAAAGTGCGCATATTAAATTTTTAATACATTGTTATTTATAATATATATGCTTTTATCGTTTTCATGTATCTTATAAAATAATTATTTATATTAATATATTATTTTTATTTAATCATATTATCGACATTTTTTGCTTAAACATTATATATTTTTTCAAAATATTATTCATTTCAACATTTACTTTATTTTAAAACACCATAGAAAATTGTTTTCTATGGTGTTTTAGATTTAAAAACTCTACTATATTAAAGCTGTATTAATTCTCATATTAAAATATTATTTCATTTATCATTTAAATACTTGAAATATATCTCAATAGTTCCATCGATATAAACTACAATATTATCTATTATTGATTTTATCATTGCATTATTCCAGTCTTCTGTTTTAGTTTCAAGCAAATCATTTATTCCACCTATCAATAATTTTTCTTCTTGCTTTATTTTTCTTCCGCTATTTGCGAAAGAATTTAATTCTTCTTTTCTATTGACTAAATGCTTGAGTATCTTTTCTATCTTCTCATTTTGTAATTTATAATTCATTTCACCAACATTTCCTTTAGTATATTCGCATAATAATCTAGTCGAAATATTTATCTGATCTTTTATTTTATTTTCTATACACTTCAATTCTTTTTCATATTTTATATTACATGTATTTTTTTGTTTTATCTTATTTTTTAATTCCTTATAATTATTTTTCACTATACTATCCAGCTTTTCTTTTATATAATTTATTAATATATCTTCCCAAATAAAATTAGATCTATGTCCACATACCTTTATTCCTCTTAACTCATAATTTATACAATTATAAAAAGGTTTATAATTATTTAACTTTTTCTTTCTTTTAATAGATAATCTAGAGTTACATTCTCCACATATAAGTAAATTACTGAATAATGAAGAATTGCTTTGTTTTATACTTGTCTCATTATAAAATTCCTTAATTCTTTTTGACCTTTTCTTAATATTATATTGAACACTTTCAAAACATTCTTTAGAAATTATTGCTTCATGATTATTAATATGCTTAATCCATTCTTCTTTAGGAATTTTCTTTTTAGTATCCATTGTAACATCAATAGTTTTTGTTTTGCCCTGTGTAAGCACACCTAAATAAAAATCATTTTTCAGCATATTACCAACTGTAGTTCCGGCCCATTTTCCATTTCTCTTAGTAGGTATATTATTTTCTGTTAATAATTTTGCTATCTTATTGTATCCATTTCCTTTTATATATAATGAAAATATTTTTCTAACTATATCAGCTTCAATATCATTTACTACAAAATTCTTTATTTCTTTATTATAATCATAACCATAAGGAGCCAGAGTTACATGAACCTTTCCCTCTGAATTGTAATTTTCCCATACTATCTTAATTCTTTCACTTGTTTTTTGAGCTTCCTGCTCTGCAAGCCATGCAAATAATCCAAATTTATTAGAATCCTGCTCACTATCCAAATTATCTTCTAGGAATATAATTCGTATTCCATTATTTCTTAGCATTGCAATGGCATCTAATGTTTCTCTTTGATTTCTCCCAAATCTAGAATAAGATTTAGATATTAGTATATCAAATTTTTTCTTTTTTCCATCCTCCAGCATATTAAGCCATTGCTTTCTTTTATATCCTTTTGCACCGCTTATCCCTTCATCTGTATAGATCTTATATAAAATACATCCGCTATTTCTTTTTAACCAATTTTTAAATACTTCTTCTTGATTATCTATTGATGAATGCTGATCTAATGTTGATACTCTTGATAAGAATGCTACTTTCCGCATAAGATTTTTCCCCTTTTAAAGTTATATAATTGTTGATTTAAAATTATAATAATCTTTATATTATAATTTTATCTTTTTTTAAATACATATCTTCTAGGCATTCATTCAAACTACATTCACCATAGTCAGCTATAAATTTATATATTTTTTTTCCACTTCTCTTAATGTCTATTTCTATATTTTTACTCTTATATATATTAATGGTTTGTCCATCATCTATTTCTTCACAAACCCTATAATATTCTTCTTCTGATATATACATAAATATATCCCTCATATTCTCACACCCCAAAATAATATTATATTGATAACAGTTCAAATTACATCCTAAATAATAAATTATGAAGTATCTTGATTGTTAGGATCCACTGGAGGCACAACACCAATACCTTTCCTTGAGCGAATAGAAAAACCTACTCTTTCTACTGGAAAATCTTCATATTTACCATCTAATTCATGTAGCAATTTATATTTACATACTGGACATAAATCACCTTCTATTTTTATACTTAGCATATCCTCAAATTTGCTTCTTAAATGTTTAGGAATAAGATGAAGAGGTTCTTCATGCATTGGGCATCCCTTGAGTGCATATATTTCTTCACACTCCTCTAATGCCTTTTTTAAACTTTCTACTATAGAAGATTTACCTGCACCTACAGGACCAACTAAATATAATACCTGTCTTGCTTCTTCACCTTTCATTGCCGCAGATTTTAAATAACTTGCAATCTTCATTATTACTTTATCAATACCATAAAAATCATTCTTAAAGAAACCATATTTTCTTATTACTTGGTTACCATAGATTTTTCTTATTCTTGGATTTTCATCAGGTTTTAAATCTTCAACTCCTTTGCTT
This sequence comes from Clostridium neonatale, assembly GCF_900465025.1. Lineage (NCBI taxonomy): Bacteria > Bacillati > Bacillota > Clostridia > Eubacteriales > Clostridiaceae > Clostridium > Clostridium neonatale. The sequence goes on along the minus strand of NZ_UICR01000001.1, from coordinate 918,262 downwards.
AAAATCATTTCATATAGTCTTTGATGTCCTAATTTAGGTATATCCGGATTATTCTTTAATATCTGTAGATAATCCAAAAAATTTCCTTCAAATTTTTCTGTGCTTCTTTTTTCACGGTCTATTTCTATAAATTCTTTGAAATCCATAAATCCTACCCCCTTCTTATTAAAATATATTCAACCAAAAGGTGACAGTATTCCTAAAAATCAAATCTTTTATATCTATAATTAATATAATAACTTTTATACTTATATATCATTTATCTTATTTCTCATAATTAAATTTTAATATAAAAATACCTATGATTTTTAACTAAATTAAGTAGTTATAAAATCATAGGTACTTTTATAAAATATTACTTCTAAATTTATATAAATCTTCTATTGAATCTTTTCAGGTTCCTTATACTCAACACCTTTTGTGTCAACTGTAATTGATTCAATAACAACATCTTGTTCTGGTTTATCATTAGAATCTGTCTTTACATTTTCTATCTTTTCAACAACTTCAATTCCTGAGATGACTTTTCCAAATGCAGCATAATCTCCATCTAAATGTGACGCATCTGCTGACGTAATAAAGAACTGACTTCCAGCACTATTAGGATTATCTGGATATCTTGCCATAGATATTACACCTTTTGTATGTTTTAAGCTATTTGCAAACCCATTTGATGTAAATTCTCCAACAATTGAGTATCCTGGACCTCCAGTTCCTACTCCATCTGGATCTCCACCTTGTATCATGAATCCTTTAATAACTCTATGAAATGTTAATCCATCATAAAATCCACTATTAGCTAATGAAATAAAATTATTTACTGTATTAGGAGCGACCTCTGGATATAATTCTAATTCAATTGTCCCATAATCTTTTATTTTCATTGTTACTATTGGTAAATTTTCATTTGTTTCTTTTGTTTCTTGTTCTGATTTTTCCTGAGTTTTTTCTGTATTTTCTTTTCCTTGTTCAGTAGTACTGCTATTTCCACAGCCAATCAAAGCAAATAAACCTATAATAAATATAGAACAAATTAATAATATATTTTTCTTTCTCTTCATCTTTCTCATCTCTTTCTACCTTTTATTTTACTTATATTATACATTAGTAGTATATCATAATATTTATTATTTATATTGTAGTTTTACAGTATGGTTATTAGTTACCATCTTTTTAGTTCCCAACTATATTTTTGAGCCATTTCTTTTGTCTATATCTTCTTATTCCTAAAATAAATTTGTATACTTCTTCAAACATTACCATAGCATAAACTATGTATATAGGTAACCCTAAGAATATACCACCTAAGAATGCCAATGGTATTCCAATAATCCAAACTCCTGTAACATCTAAAAATAGTGCCGCTTTTGTATCTCCACCACTTCTTAATACTCCCACTATATTAACTAAATTAAACATCTTAAATGGTAAATATATTATAAATACTATTAAACATTTACTTATATCTAATGCAACAAATTCGCTTACAGAGAATAGCCTTATAAGAGGCATTTTTATTAGAAAACATACAACTCCCATAACTAAACTTAAAACTAATTGCATTACTATCAAATACTTAGCATGAATATCTGCTTTCTCTAATTTATTAGCACCAAGTTCATTTCCTAATATAACAGCTGTAGCCGATCCAATTCCTTGGAACATTACAGTAATAATCTGTTCAACATTTTGAGTAATTGTGATAGCAGCCACAGCACCATCTCCCATTCTTCCATACACTAATGAATACATTGTAACTCCTAGTCCCCACATAAATTCATTAATAATAACTGGAGTAACTGTAATAAAGAACTTCTTAGTAAATTCTTTATTAAAATCTATAAGTTCTTTTATCTTTGCTGCTGCCGGACCATTTTTTATGTATATAATAGTTAAAATACTTAAACATTCTATTATTCGAGCTATTAGTGTTCCTAATGCTGCACCTTGAACCCCTAAAGCCGGAGCGCCAAAATGTCCAAAAATTAATGTGTAATTTAAAACTATGTTTATAAAAATAGATACTAAACTTATTACAACAGGTAATCTAACTTCATTAATAGAGCGCAATACTGCAGTATAAACATTAGTTATAGCTGTTAATGGATAACTTATTGCAACAATCGCTAAATATGATGCTCCTATGGCAATTGTATTTGTACTTGGAGTAAAAATATTCATTACTAATTTAGGACATAATATTCCTGGTATTACAAAAAAAATAGAACCTATTAATCCTATTACTAATGAGATTCCTAACACCCTTCTTATACTTTTTATATCTTTTTTACCGAAATACTGTGATGTAAGTATTGAAGATCCACTACATATTCCGAATAATAGTAAACTAAAGACAAAGAATACTTTATTAGCTAGTCCAACTGCTGCAATGGTAGTTTCCCCTAAACTTCCAATCATCAATATATCTATAAAATTTAAAGTTGTATTTAACAATAGTTGAAAAGTTATTGGTATAGCTATTGCTATTGCTTTTTTGATGAATTTTTTATCATCTAGCATGTTTCTATAAAGTTGTTTCATATTCATCTCTTCCCCTCCTAAATTCATATTATCATAGAATTATTTATTTAAGAAGATATATTTTACATAATATATCAAATTTCAAAGACCATATATTATTACTTTATAATATATAGTAATCAACTAAAATCTATAATTTGAATAATATTCTATTTTTTGGTATACTTATTATGGTTAATACTTTATTTTGGAGGGGATTTAATGAAAAAGAAATGGGAAGTTGAAGTTGATGGAATAACGCATGAAATCGAATATAAGGCTGGCTTTGGGAAAAAGCTTATAATTGATGGAGAACTTAATAAATTAAAATCATCAAACTGGTTTATTAATGTAATTGATTATGAAATCACATTTAATAATACAGTTTGCCAATTAGTTGTTTTAGGTGCCAAGGCTGATTTAGCAGTTAATGGTACATTTTTAGGGTCTAATAAGCCTTATGAGCCAATTTCAAATGTACCTTCATGGATATGGGTACTTGTCGGTATAAGCACTTTAGGTGGAATGTTCTTTGCAGGACTTCTTGCATTACTAATTGGATTAGCAATGAGTATGTTGTATGTTCAATTTGCACTTCAAAAGAAAAATGGTGTTGTTATTGGTAGTTTTATTGGTTGTTGTTTACTTCAAGTAATACTGGCATTTGGAATAGCTTCACTTCTATATTAATAATTTAATAGGCTTTATATTATGAATAATGATAATAGTAAAACAAAATTATCCAATACGCCAAAACCAGTTATAGTAAATAAACTATCCCAAAAAAATGATTCTATATCTATCTCATCATTAGTTTTCGGAATAATGTCTTGTATACTTTTCTTTTCTATTATGTACTCAATTATTGTTGGAATAATTGGTTTAATTCTAGGAATTATCAGTATTGCTCAGAAAAGAGATGGATTTAAATTAGCTATTGCAGGAATAATTTCCTCTGTAATAGGTTTACTCATAGGTACTCTTTTCTTTATTGTATATATTTTATTTACCATATGATATTTCAATAAAAGCTTAATAATATGAATAAAAAAGTGGCTTCGCCACGCTTTATACGTAAAATATAAACCTTAACGCTATAAAATAAGCAATTGCTAAAACACTTTTTTAAATAAGAAGGCACTTTTTTTACCCATGCAAAAGGTCCCAAAACTTGCTTTTGGGTTCTTTTGCGGGACTATAATTTATTTTTTAACGTATTGTACTATCTAAATTACAGAAACGCTCTATTCTTAAGGCTTTTGCTATTATAAAAATTTTATACTTTCCTATACGTTAAAAAAGAGAAACTACATAAGACTATTCTTTGTAGTTTCTCTTTTCACATTATAATTATTTTGCTACTGATTGAAAATAATTATATAGTGCACCTAATTTATTTGCGTCATTACCATATTTACATTTCTTTATAGATGGTACTATGGTACCTTCTAGCGAAGTATTTTTCATTAAATATTCCATATGTTTATTTATTTGATTTACATAATCTTCTCTTTCACTTATTGCCCCACCAAGTATTATAACTTCTGGATCATAAGTGTATTGAATATTATATATTCCTACCGCCATAGTATAGTAGTATTTGTCCACTTCTTTAAGTGCTATTTCATCACCTTTTTCACATAGCTCAAATACATCTAAACCAGTTAAGCTGCCTTCTTCCATTCCTTTTAATTTTGCTACATTATTTGCTAATTGAATAGTTGATCCTGCTTTGCTCCAGCTAAGACATTTAACTCCTTCTTCATCAAAAGTACAGCTTACAGAGCAATAACCAAATTCTCCTCCATGTTTGTGAACACCTACATGTAATTTTCTATCTTTTACTATGGCTCCTCCAATTCCTGTTCCACATACAATAAAAGCCATATCATTATTTTCTTTACCTGCTCCAAGCCAGCATTCGCCCAATGCTGCACAATTTGCATCATTTTCAATTGCAACATTCAATCCTGTTGATTCTTTTAATATTTCTTTAAAATTTGGACCATGTATATATGGAATAGCACTTAATCCTCCAATAATTCCTGTTGTAGAATCAACAGCCCCTGGAGCACTTATTGCAATACCTTCAACATTAAATTTTTCTTTCATTTCATTAGTTATATTTTCTAAACTTTGAAAGAAACCATCTTTATTATCTGGAGTTTTTATGCTACCATTTTCTTTAAAATCACCATTTTCTGTGATAACAGACCATTTTATAGAACTTCCTCCAATATCAAAAACCATATAATTTTTCATCGTTTAAATCCGCCTCTCTTTACTGCATATAATAAAAATATACTTTTCTATCTTATAATATTATATTTCATAATCATATTTATGAAAACATTTTCCCTAAAAAATTATACAAATTTATTAACCTTTGTAAAACTCATAATAACAAATTAGGACTTCTCACTAAAAATATTATAAATTTTTAATCAAAGTCCTAATTTTATTATAAAAATTTCTTAGAAACCGTTGTTTTTAGCAACTTCTTTAATCCATCTTCCCGATTTCTTTATTGTCTTTATTTGAGTAGCTAGATCTACTGCAATAAATCCATATCTATTTTTATAGGCATTAGCCCATGACCAACAATCAATTGGAGTCCATGTATGATATCCGAAGCAATTTGATCCTTCTTCTATTCCTTTGTGAAGATATTCTAAATGTTCCTTATAGAAATCTATTCTATAGTCATCTTCAATAACTCCATCAGCATTTATATATTTTTCTTCGCCTTCAACACCCATACCATTTTCTGAAATGTACCATGGGATGTTGTTGTAGTTATCTCTAATATTAATTGCTATATCGTACATACATTGTGGGTAAATTTCCCATCCTCTGTATGGGTTCATTCTTCTTCCTGGCATCTCATAATTATCAAAATATTTATCTGGCATCCATCCATTCGATTCATCAAATGGTGTTTCTTTAGCTTTAACTCTTCTTGGTTGATAATAGTTTACTCCTAAGAAGTCAATTGTGTTATTTTTGATTATTTCTAATTCTTCTGGAGTTGATTCCCATATAACATTATCTTTTTCAAGAACTTTTACTAATCTTTCAGTAAAGTGTCCTTTTATAGCTGGATCTAAGAATGAATTGTTAAAGAAATCTTCTGTAAATTCTGATGCCTTAACATCTGCTTCATCTTGAGATCTTGGATATGCAGGAGTTAAGTTAAGAATAATACCTATTTTTCCATCCTTAGCAACTTCACATTTTCTAAATTCTTCGATAGCTTTTGCAGAAGCTAGATTTATATTATATAAAACTTGAACTGCTTTCTTTCCATCAACTATCTTTGGATAATGGAATTGATATAAATATTCACCTTCAACAACAACCATTGGTTCATTAAATGTAGTCCAATACTTAACCCTATCTCCAAATAACTCAAAACATTTCTTAGCAAATACAACAAATAAATCTACCACTTTTTTAGATTCCCATCCGCCGTATTTATCATATAATTCAACTGGTAAATCAAAGTGATGTAAGTTCATAATTGGAATTATATCATTTGCAATAAACTCATCAATTACTGCATTATAAAATCTTACTGCATCTTCATCTACTTCTCCAGTTTCAAAATCCTTTATTAATCTAGTCCATTGAATAGATGTTCTTAAACTATTTAACCCAATTTCCTTAATTAACTTTATATCTTCCTTATAGCTATTATAGAAATTTGATGCTACGTTTGGCCCTATGCCATTAAAGAATTCTTGTGGAGCTATATCAAACCAGTGATCAAATACACTTGCATGTTTCTTATTAAATCTTCCTTCAGATTGTGGTCCTGATGTTGCTGATCCCCACCAAAAGTTTTCTGGGAACTTAAATTTTATACTCATTTTATTCCTCCAAATCTTAACGTTATTTAAATCTATATAATTTATTTATATTATTTATTTAATTATTAATTAAATCCATTATTTATACTAAAGCATAGCTGCTCCTATAAGTCCTGCATTATCACCTATTTTTGCAACTCTTATATCTACCATATTAGGATCCGCTACTTTACTTTTTACAAATTCAGTAACTAAAGGTATTAAGTTTTCATTGTTAATTGGCACTGCACCACCTAAAACAATAACTTCGGGATCTACTATAGTAATTATATTAGCTATACCAGTTGAAATATTATCTATCCATTTTTCTATTATTTTAACTATCTTTTCATCTTTTTTATTATATAAATCAAAGACTTCCTTAGTTGAAAGTTCTTTTGAACATTCTGCGCTAGCTATTCTTGCTATATTCACACCACTACATTGTCCTTCTAAAGAACTCTTATTTAATCCTGGCTGAATATAACTATCTTCATTAATAATCATGTTATAAATCTCAGCAGCCTGACTATGTGCTCCATTAACTAATTTTTTATCTAAAATTAATCCTCCACCTACGCCAGTAGAAATTGTAATATAAAATACTGACTCAGCTTCTTTTGCCGCACCTACAATTGCCTCTGCAAGACCAGCAACGTTTGCATCATTATTAACTTTAACTGGAAGATTTAATTGTTCACTTAAGTATTCTTTAATATTGAAGTTTTCCCATCCTTTTAAATTAGGGGGATTAAGAATCTTTCCTACTTTTAAATCTAATGGACCAGGTGCTCCAACACCTACTTTTTCAACTTCATATTCTTTCCATTGATTTTTTATATGATCTACAAGCTTATTTAAATTGTGTTCAGCTCCATTAACAACTTCATTAGACGTTTTGAATGTCTCTATTACTTCTCCTTCTTTAGAAATAATAGCTGCTCTAAGGTTAGTACCGCCAATATCTATTCCTATAAAATATGACATTATAAACACCTCATCAATTTTTGATTTAATTTCTATTTTTCTACTACGCTTAATATTTCTTTTTCTTCATTTTTTATATTTGGAACATAACTTTTTAATAATGTGAAGTTTCCTACTAATTCATATTCTCCAAGAGTAGCTGGAATAAATATGCTGTCTCCCATTAATATCTTTTCTTCGCCACCATTGTACTTAATTGCGCCTTCACCATCTACACAAGTAAATAAATAAAATCTTTCTTCGTCGCTTTCTTCTTTTACACTAGTTTTAACTTCATATTTTTGCACTGTGAAAAACTCACTTAAACATAAAACAGTCTTATCATAGTTATCATGTTTCATTGTGATTCCTTGAGTGTTTTTTCCTTCGAGAGAAAAATCTATTACATCTAAAGCTTTTTCAACATGTATTTCTCTACCTCGATTGTAATCGTAAACCCTATAAGTTGTATCACTGCTTTGTTGAATTTCTGCTATTAATACACCTTCACATATTGCATGTACTAATCCACTTTGAACAAAGAAGAAATCGCCCTTCTTTACTTTTATCTTATTTAGACATCCTTCTAATTCACCATTCTCTAATGCATTTTTAAAAGTTTCCTTATCACAGTCTTTTGTTCCAACAATAAGATATGCATCTTCCTCTGCATCAATAACATACCAAGATTCTGTTTTTCCAGAATCCTTTTCAACTCTGTTTGCATATTCATCATCAGGATGTACTTGAACTGATAATTTATCGTTTGCAGTTATTAATTTTATTAATAATGGAAAATCTGATGTATCAATAGTTGTTCCAACTAATTTTTCTTTATATAAATCAATTATTTCATCAAATCTCTTACCTTTAAGTTCACCATTTATTACAGTTCCTGTCCCATTTTTGTGACAAGCAATATCCCAGCTTTCACCTATAACTTTATCCGATGGAACATTATTTCTAAATTTATTTAAGCCATCCCCACCCCAGATTCTTTCATAATATAAATTTTCAAATTTTATTGGATACATAATAGCATTCCTCCTAAATTATCTTCTTACTTATATAGTATAACGTTTGAATAAAAGTTGCAATATGTTATGTCTTTTAAATTAAAAATAATATTTTTAGTTTAATGCTTATATGTATATTTATGTAATATAAGTTAAATTAATAAAGACCATCATAATTTTAAAATTATTTTTGGTTCATCACAGAATCTTGTGAAAAGGTGCTTTTTCAACATCAATTCTTTATTCAAAACCAAGTAAATAGGTCATATAAGTGATATAGATTATTATTTATCACAAAATTTCAGGATAAACCTTAAAAATTTTACACTTTAAACATTAAAGGAGCATATCGTATTTGATATGCTCCTTATAACACTTAACCTAAAAATTCTTCAAATCTTGAAACACTATTCTTTTTGCCGATTACTACAATTAAATCATTTTCGGATAAAATACAATCTGAGCTTATCTCAAAAAACTAAAAACAATAAGTCTACTTGGACTTATGTTTTTTAATAATTTCATGTTTAATCTCCTCGTTTCGCTCATAATTGAATTCTATTTTTATAAACACTTAATTATCAAAAGCTGATAATTTTCTTATTGCAAAATATCCAATTAAAAATGTTCCTATACTTATTATTATATTTATTCCTGATGGTATTCCTGGAAATACTTCTATAACTGATGCAATAACAAAACCAAGAATTATCAAGTATGTTGGTGCAGTATATGTATTCATTGCTTTCTCTAAAATTCTAGTTGTCAATATTATTCCCAAAAGTACTCCTACACCTAATGGAATTAGATATGGTAAATAGAATTGATCAATTGCCTTCATAGTTTCTTCGTACATTCCTAATACTAAAAGCATATAGGATACACTTATTCCTGGCAAAACTAATGCTACAGCTGCAACAATTCCTGCAATTACTAAAAGCAATATATCAGTTACTCCAATATCTAAATTTACTGAAAATAATTCTTCTGGAATAAGTGAAATCATAAATATAATAGCCATTCCTAATATTGTATATAATATTACTGATAATGATATTTTTTTTATGTCTGCTTTCTTATAAATCATAGGAATTGATCCAACTACTGCCCCCATAAATAAATACATCATTGGAAAAGTAAATGTATCAGTTAAATAAAGCAATGGTTTTGCAAATAATAAAATTCCTATACCTGCCCCTAAAACAAATGTTCCTAAAATTATCATACTTTGTTTTTTATGTTTAAAAAACGAACTTACAGATGTTATTAATTTATCATATATTCCAAGAATCATTGCCATTGATCCTCCGCTAACACCTGGTATAAGCATAGAGCCTCCTACAAATAATCCTTTAAGCATATTTAATAAAATATTACTATCCACAATGTTCTCCTTTCTCTTTCTAAATTTATCTATAATATAAAAAGAGGTATAAGCTACCATTTAATAAAGTGTAGATTATACCTCTTTATATTCATTTTCATTAAAAATATTACTCTGCCTTATATTAATAACCGATTTAATGTCTTTCATATTCATATCTTTACTTTCCTCTTAATTAATAGCACTAATAATATTAATTCATTATATCCTATTAAGTCTACTATATCAACAATTAGATTAATGTAATTGTTGATATGTTAATTTTTATAATATTTATAGACTCTCTATTTTATTTTTAAATATTATATAAGTTGTTATAATCATTTAAAATATCTTTCTCAACTACCTCTAATAACTCTGATAGATATAATTTTCATCTTTATAATTTTATGTATATTTATTTAAAGAATTCTATTCCATAGTATCTTAATACCTCACTTGCAAGCCTTTCTCCTGCAACTTTAGATCCTTCTAGATTAGGATGAATACCATCTATACATTGAACATTCCATTCAGATGTATCAATGAATACTGTATTTTCTGTCATTGAGACTACTTTCTTTATTTCTTCTTTCCGCACATTAATAAATGGTAACATCAAAAATATAGTTACTCCACTATATTTATCTTGTATTCTTACTACACATTTTAATAATTCATCTTGAAACTCTTCCATTGATGCATCATTATCATTAGTTCCCATATTTATAACTATGAAATCTGGAAATTGTGATTTTTCTTTTGTTATAGAATCCATATTATCAATAAAGTCTATGAATTTAGGAACTCCTCCAGTTCCACCTTTAGTTACACCTGCTGCTGAAAAAGCTACTCTTACATTCAAGCAGCCCAATGTCTCACAGCATTTAGCTACATAATTTGCTTCCGCCGCATAACCTTTGCTTGGTGTATTTCTATCTAGTAACCAACATCCTGCAGTTATGCTATCTCCATAAAATAATCCTATTTTTTTATTTTGTGTAAAAGGTTCGATCTTTCCATCTACATCAATATCTATTCCTGTAAAAGCTATTCCTTGTTCTTTATTCCATACTTCATCTTCATCTTTATTTCCAGAAACTACAATCTTTAGTATATATTCTTTATCTTTATCTAAGTTATCTATTATAAATGGTGAATTTGATACATTATCTCTAATATAAGCATCATCATTAACCTTATAAGCAATTTCAACTGGATTTCCAATTGGATTAGTATTTAAGAAATTTATTTTTATTGTTTTAGTACCTTTAATTTTTGCATGTATTTCTGATCCCAAATTTATCGTATATATGCATTCTGCATTATCTATTATTTTTTCTGTCCATCTTCCTAAGAAATAATATTTTGAAAAATCATTTCTTCCTATAATATCTTCTTTATTTATTGAATTTAGATTTTTAAATTTTCCCTTAAAATATATTATAAAAATAGTTGTAAATATAAAAAGCGGAAGATACCTAAGATAAAATTTATTACTAAAATTTATAAAATAAGATATTAATTGATATTTAATATCTCCTGAAGGATATATTTCAATTATATCTTTTAATGTTGATGATAATACCATAGGTATTTCAATAAGAATTATTATCCATGCGTTTTTTCTAAATATATATGTAGAAAAAAGTGCTATAAATAGTGATAAAATAATTATTGCTATAAAACAAATTAATATATTCATAAATTTACTCCTGTTAATATTTTGATAATAATCCTTAGTATACACTATTTATTGTTTATTTGCTATTTGTTCCGCTCAGTGGAACAACAATTTTACAGAATGGGATATGTCAATTGTATGATAACGTAAACATTGTATAATTAAATTATAAGAAAAACAAATCATTGAATAAATATATATTATTAACCATATTAATTGGGAGGTTGAGATTTATGTTAAAAGTAAATGTAGGATCAAGTATATCATCTTGTGCAAAAACTGCAGGTAAAGAAGCTGCATCTAAGGCAAAGCTTGGTCTAGATTCAATAAAAATGGCATTTGTTTATGGTAGTTGTGATTACAATATTGATGAAATGTTATCTGGGGTAGCTGAAGAGCTTCCTGATATACCTCTAATCGGAAATACTTCATTCACAGGAATCATAACACCTGAAGGTTTTATTGGTTCTGACGATGGATTTGTTGGTGTAATGGCACTCTCTGACCCTGATATGATAATTGGTATAGCGTCTAAAGAACGTGGAGCTTCTCCTGTTGAAGATGGTAAATTAATTGCTGCTGAAGCTATGAAAGCTGCTAATCAAAACTCTTCTCCAAATTTCTTTTATATGGCTGCATCACCAGCAGAAGAAGAATTTTATTTAAAAGGCATAAGCTCTATTATTGGAAGAATTCCTTTCTTTGGTGGAAGTGCCGCTGATAATAGTATCTCAGGAAATTGGAAATTATACACTGATAATTCTCAATTTTCAGATGGTGTTGTTATTGCATTTTTCTATGGAGATATAAAAATGACCAACCTCTTCACTGGAACTTATAGAGAAACTGATGATTTTGGAGTAATAACAAAAATAGATGGTAATCGTACATTAGTTGAAATTGATGGTGTTCCTGCTACCAAAAAATATGCTGAATGGAGAGGAATTGACATGGAAGCCGTTACTGGCGGAAACTTACTTTCAACTACTATAACATCTCCTCTTGGTGTAAAAGACCGTTTAGGTGATTTAATCGCAATACGTCATCCTATGAATGGAAATGATGATCTTTCTATGGCTATTGGTAACAATTTATCTGAGAAAACATGTGTAATTCGTATGGAAGCAACTGTTGATGAACTAATTTCATCTACTGGTGAAACATTAAAAGCTTTAATAGAAAAAATGGATAAGCCTCCAATAGCATTTCATTTAGTTCATTGTGGTGGCCGTCGAGCTGGTATAGATAGTAGAATAGATGAAGTTGCAAAGCTTATTAAAGAAGCTGCTGGTGATATCCCTTTCATTGTAGAGTTTACATTTGGTGAATATGGATTTGAAAGTGACAATAATAATACTTGTGGTGGTTTAATGCTTTCTTTCACTGGATTTTTAGAGTAAACGGTAACAAATATAGATTATTTCTAGAATTATATATATATGAATGGAGGATTTTATTATGAAAATGATTATTGATGGTAAGGCTGTTGATTCTTCAGATGGCAAAGTATTAAATGTTTTAAATCCTGCTACTGGAGAAGTTATTGATACTGTTCCATTAGCTACTGAAGATGATGTTAATAAAGCTGTATCTTGTGCAAAAGAAGCACAAAAGATCTGGGCTAAAGTTCCAGTATATGAGAAAGTAGAAATACTAAAAAAATTTATAAATCTTGTTTTAGAAAATAAGGAAGATTTAGCAAGAACATTATCTAATGAAACTGGCAAGCCAATTAAAGAAGCTAGAGCTGAAATTGCAAATATTCCAATTGCTTTTGATGCTTTCTCTGAAAAAGCTAAACATTTATATGGCACAGTGGTTCCAGCAGGATTAGAAGCTGGACAAGATAAAAATATATTATTTACTCAAATGGAACCAATTGGTGTAGTTGCTTGCGTAATACCATTCAATTTCCCTTGTGACCTATATGATCAAAAAGTTGCTCCAGCTTTACTTGCTGGTAATGCTGCAATTGTAAAGCCATCAACTGATAATCCTTTAACTTTATGCAAGTTAACAGAGTTAATGGTAAAGGCAGGTGTAACTCCTGGTGCAATACAAATAATTACTGGACGTGGTTCTTCTGTTGGAAGCTGGCTTTGTTCTAATCCCGATGTACATTTAGTTACTTTAACAGGATCAACAGAAGTTGGAATAGAAACTGCAAAAGCTTGTGCAGATAATTTAACTCATGTTGCTTTAGAATTAGGTGGAAATGACGCATTCATTGTTTTAGAAGATGCTGATATAGATTTAGCTACAGATGAATTATTATGGGGGCGTATGTATAATACAGGGCAAGTTTGTTGTGCTTCAAAGAGATTTTTAGTTCATAAAAATGTTGCTTCTGAATTTTCTAAGAAGGCTGTAGAAAAGATAAGTGCAATTAAAGCTGGAATGCCATCAGATGAAGATTCTGAACTTGGATGTTTAATTAGTGAAAGAGCTGCAATTAAAGTTGAAGATCAAGTAAATCTCACTGTATCTCAAGGTGGAAAAGTAATCTTAGGTGGAAACAGAAACGGTGCTTTTTATGATCCTACTGTAATTATAGATGTTCCTAAAACTGCTGATGTTGCTATTGATATGGAGATTTTCGGACCTGTTGTTCCTATAATTACATTTGATACAATTGAGGAAGCAATAGAAATTGCTAATAGTTCTAAATTTGGTTTATGCGGCTGTGTATTTAGCCAAAATATGAAAAATGCATTTTATGTAGCTAACGCATTAGAATGTGGTGGTTCAGTCATTAATGGTGCCAGCTTCTTTAGAAGTTTTGAAATGCCTTTTGGAGGATATAAATTCTCAGGTATTGGTACAGAAGGTGTAATGAGTACATTTAATGAAATGACAAGAACAAAATCAATAGTGCTCAAAAATATCCTATAATATATTATCTCATATTAATTAACAAGGGGAGCTGAAATTTTCAGCTCCCCTTCCACTTAAATTCAAATATTTTAAACTATTATATATTTTATAAATTAATTTTCCAAGTACCCCATTCTTCTAGAAATCTGACTTGCAGCTTCTTTTACATGCTCTATAATAATTGGTAATTTTTCATCAGACATTTGTGCTACATGTCCACTTGCACTAATTGAAGCAATTGCATCTCCTCTATAGTCAAAAATAGTTGCTCCAACGCATCTATGTCCCATAATATATTCTTCATCATCAATTGCCCAACCTTGTTGTCTTACTTTTTTTAGGTGCTTTTTTAAATCTTTCATATTAGTTATAGTATTTGGGGTAAATTCTTCAAATGTGCAATTATACAGTGCCTCATCTAATTCATCCCCAGAAAGACTTGCTAAAAGACATTTTCCCATAGATGAACAAAATGCTGGTGATCTATACCCTACTTGAGAATAAAGCCTTGTAGTTGGATACAAATCTAGCTTTTCAATATATATTACTTCATGTGCTTCTAATATACCTAAATGTACTGTTAAATTTAGCTCAGATCGAAGTTCAGATAAAAACGGCTTTGACTCTGTCTGTAATTCTAATCCATTTATATGATAACTAACGATTTCTATAAGTTTTATACCTATATAATAGCATCCATTATTATCTTTTTCTACATAGTGACGTATATTCATTGCTTTTAGTAACCTATACGCTGTAGATTTACTTATTCCTGTTGCTTTTGAAATTTCAGTTAAATTCATTGGATGATTCTCTTTAGATAATAATTCAATAATATCAAATGCACGATCCATAACCCTTACACTAGATTCCATAAACTTCTCACCCTCTATTTAAATATAATCATGATGTATAATATTTTTCTTTTTGGTAAACCATTACAAATATTATACATCATCTACTTATTTATTTCATTAATAATGCATAACAAAATTAGAATTTGACTGCTATTTTAATGAACCATTTTCATTAAAATAAAAAATAGGATTTTAAAATAAAATTAACTATTCTAAAATCCTATCTTTATTTTAATTATGTCTTATAATATTGCTAAAATTATAAAGTTTAATATAAATAATCCTGTTGATACCCATAAAATTGGATGAATTTCTTTTGTTTTTCCCTTACATACTTTCACTATACAATAGAATATAAATCCACTTGCTATTCCATATGAAATACTATAACATAATGCCATAAATATTGCTGCGAAGAATGCTGGAATTGCTTCCTCTAAGTCATCCCATTTTATTTCTTTAAATGAAGCTAGCATCATAATTCCTACAACAATTAATGCTGGTGCAGTTGCTTGTGCTGGAACTATTCCTATTACTGGAGCTAAAAACATACTAAGCAAGAATAATATTGCTGTAACTACTGCTGTTAATCCAGTACGTCCACCTGCTCCAATACCAGCTGCACTTTCAACATATGTTGTTGTATTAGATGTACCTAAAATTGCTCCTATTGAAGTGGCAATAGAATCAGCAAATAAAGCTTTATCCATTTTTGATTTGAATCCTGATCCATTTTCTAATGCTTTTTGGTCTTCTGCACTAAAGATTCCTGTACGACGTCCTGTACCAATAAAAGTACCAAGCGTATCAAATGTATCTGATAAACTAAATGCAAAAATAGTCATTAATACTAATGGAATTTTCGAACTATCTGAGAATAGTGAAAGCATTCCCTTTGAACCAAATGCTACTCCAAATGTTTGTCCTAATTGTCCAAATGATTCTCCTAATCCTGCGCTTGTACCTATTGCTGATAAATCCACAACTCCCATTGGAATTCCTATAATTGTTGTAGCTGCAATCCCTATAATAATAGCGCCTTTAACATTTAATATTAATAAAACTGTCATAATAGCTAGTCCTATAACTGCAAGTAAAACCCCTGGAGTATTAAAGTTAACTAAAGCTGGAACTGCACTACTATTTGCAACTACTGTTCCACTGTCAAGTGCTGTATATGTACCTGGATCAGATGTGAAATTAATTAATCCTGCATTCTTAACACCGATATATGCTATGAATATACCAATTCCACCTCCAATAGCATTTTGAATACTTTCTGGAATTGCCTTAATAATTAATTTACGAACCTTTGTTATTGTTATTAAAATATTAATCATACCGCAAATAAATACCATTGCTAAAGCTTGTTGCCATGTGAAACCTAATGCTCCACAAACAGTAAAAGTAAAAAATGCATTAAGTCCCATTCCTGGAGCCTGCGCATAAGGAACATTTGCAAATAGTCCCATAACTAAAGTACCTACTGCTGATGCAATAATTGTAGCTAAAAATATAGCACCTGTTGGCATTGGATTATCAGCTGTTCCTGCCAAGCTTAGCATTGAAGGATTAACAAAAATTATGTATGCCATAGCAAAAAATGTTGTTATACCAGCCATAAGTTCTGTAGAAAGATCTGTTTTATTTTCTTTTAATTTAAAAAATTTTTCCATTTTTAGTCCCCTTCTAATCACAAATTTTATTCTATTAAATTTTATTTAAATAAATAAAGCAAAATATACTGAAGCCGCTGATTAACTTCATCATTTTATTTTACTAACGTTCATAAACATTTTACACTATAATGTTCGTATATAATGTTAAAATTAAGTTAAATTTTGACGAAATATCTTTTTACTTCCTTTAAATTAGCTTAGAAATATAAAAATATCCATAAACTATTTACTTTTCAAAAGTTATCTCAAGGTAAAGGCAAATAATAATCAATTTACTATTGTTTAATATACATAAGTTTTATTGTTGATATATTCAGATTATGATAAAATAATCATGATATTTTTGAAAATCACACATTTTGCATAATTTTACTATAGAGGAGAGGTTCTTTAATGAAAATATTAAAATCAACCCCAAAACAAGACGGTTTTTACATGCCTGCTGAATTTGAAATTCATGAAGGATGTATAATGATTTGGCCAGAACGTACTGATTCTTGGCAATATGGAGCAGTTGCCGCTAGAAAAGCTTTTACAGAAGTCGCTACCGCTATTTCAAAATCTGAAAACGTAACTGTCTGTGCTAGTGAAATCCAATATGATACTGCAAGAGAAATGCTTCCTGACCATATACGTGTTGTAGAAATGTCTAGTAATGACTCATGGGCTAGAGATTATGCACCTACTTTCGTAAAAAACCATAATGGTGATATTCGCGGTGTTGATTGGTACTTCAATGCATGGGGAGGTTTAGTTGATGGTCTATATTTTCCATGGGATAAAGACAATAAAATGGCAAGAAAATTATGTGATTTATATAATGTAGACACATACAATGCAAGACATTTTGTATGCGAAGGTGGATCTATTCATGTAGATGGACAAGGTACTGCTTTAGTTACCGAAGCTTGTCTTCTAAGTCAAGGACGTAATCCTAAAATGACAAAAGATGAAATAGAAGAAACTCTTAAAAATTATTTAGGTGTAGAAAAAGTAATTTGGTTAAAGTATGGAATATATAATGATGAAACAAATGAACACGTAGATAATATTTGTGCTTTTACAGCACCTGGAGAAGTTGTTCTTGCATGGACAGATAATAAAAACGATCCTCAATATAAAATGTCAAAAAGTTGTTTAGATATACTTGAAAATGAAATTGATGCTAAAGGACGTAAAATAATTGTTCATAAGCTTCCACTACCTTCTCCTGTATACATAAGTAAAGAAGAATGTGAAGGTCTTGAAAATATGGATGGTGAGCCAACGAGGGTTGATGGTGAACGTTTGGCTGCCTCATATGTTAATTTCTATATTGCAAATGATGCAATAGTAATGCCTGGATTTAATGATCCTATGGATATGGTTGCAAAAGAAAAGCTTCAAAAATTATTTCCTACAAGAGAAGTAATTCAAATTTACGCAAGAGATATATTAATCGGTGGTGGAAATATACACTGTATAACTCAACAGATTCCAAAGGGAGGTAAATAATATGACTAGAAAAATTAAGGTTGCTGCTATTCAAATGTCTTGTGGTACTGATAGAAATGGTAATTTAGATAAAGCCGAAAAATTTGTTCGTGATGCCGCAAAACAAGGTGCTCAAATAATCCTTCTTCCTGAGTTATTTGAAACACAATATTTTTGTCAGGAAAAAAACTACAATTATTATAATCTAGCTACATCAGTTGATGAAAATCCTGCAATTCAAAGATTATCAAAAGTTGCAAAAGAGTTAAAAATAGTTCTACCAATCAGCTTTTATGAAAGTGCTGGAAATACAACTTTTAATTCAATTGCAGTTATTGATGCAGATGGAACAAATTTAGGTATATATAGAAAGACTCATATTCCAGATGATCACTTTTATCAAGAAAAATTCTATTTTACTCCAGGAGATACTGGCTTTAAAGTATTTAAAACTGCTTATGCAAATATTGGAGTTGGAATCTGTTGGGATCAATGGTTCCCTGAAGCTGCAAGATGTATGGCTCTTTTAGGTGCAGAGATATTATTTTATCCTACTGCAATTGGCTCAGAACCAATATTAGACTGTGATAGTATGCCTCATTGGAGGCGCTGTATGCAAGGGCACGCTGCTTCAAATATTATGCCAGTTATAGCAGCTAATAGAATTGGCTTAGAAAAAGTGACTCCAAGTGAAGATAACTCTAATCAAGAATCTTCTTTAAATTTCTATGGTTCATCATTTATTACTAATGAAACTGGTGAAATCATAGAAAGTTCCGACCGCACAACTGAAACAGTGTTAATTTCTGAATTTGATTTAGATCATATTCGAAACATGAGATTGAGCTGGGGTGTATTTAGAGATAGACGACCTGAATGCTATTTTCCTATTACTAGACCAATTACAAATAACACCACTTTACAATAAAATATAAGAATATAGGAATATGTATTCCTATATTCTTATATTCTTAAAACATCTTCTTAATTAACATACTTTATAGTTTTCAATAAAGTTAATACAATCTAAAGCTTTATTCGTTATATGTTGTATTTATTTAAATCATTCTTAAAGTTCTCAGTTATATCTTTGAAATCAGATATATTATCCATTAATTTTTTAATTTCATTAGTATAAGTTGTTACATTAGCACTTACTTCTTCTGATGATGCTGAGTTTTCTTCTGCAATTGCTGCTAAGGATTCTATACTCTCATAAACACTATTTATAGAATCAGCTTCAGTATTTAGTTTATTTATAGTTTCTATCATAGAAGTTGCTACTATTTGTATTGATTTATTTGCTTCAAAACTTATATTTCTTACATTTTCTAAGTTAGTAGTTTCATTTTCCAATACGCCATATTGGTCATCTATATTATCTACTAATGATTTTATCTCATGTACAAACTGCTTTAGGTTAGAGTTTATCTCTTCAACAGCGTCTTTAGATTGTTCAGCTAACTTTCTTATTGAATCAGCAACAACAGCAAAACCTTTGCCTTGTTCTCCAGCTCTTGCTGCTTCTATAGAAGCATTTAATGCTAAAAGATTTGTCTGTTCTGCTATTCCTGATACTATTGATACAATGTTATTTATATCATTTGCTTTTTCTTCAAGATTACCACCTTTAACCCTAACTTCATTAAACTTTTGTAATGAATTAGTAATATTATTACTTGCATTATTTACATTTTCATAACTATTATTTATTTTTCCAATAGCATCTTCAAGTTGTGATTTGTTGTCATTTTCCTTTTTAACTATCTGTCTTAAATCTTGAATATTTTCATGTAATGACTGTACTGCATTATCTGTATTTTGAGCTTGAGTAACAGCACCTTCTGCAACTTGTTCAACTACACCACTTATTTCATTTGATGTGTGATTCATAGAATCTGATATTACATTTATTTTATTTATAAATGTATTCATCTCATCTGTAACGCCTTTAAAACCTACAAAATCAGTTTGTATATTATTCCTATGTTTTTTTATATACATATATATATCTTCAAAGAAATCATTAGTTTTAATTGTTCCATCAACACTATATTGATTATTTATTAATCTTTCAATTTCTTCTTTCAATGCATTTATAGGTCTAATCATTAATGAAACCCCAATAATACTTGAAATTCCACCTATAGCGCTTGCGATTATTCCATTTTTTAAGCCTATGATAGGTAACATGATTAAAAATGATATTATAAAATTAAATATTCCAACTTTAACTCCAAAACTTTTTATAAATCCAAACGAAAATAATCTATTAAAAATATAATTTCTATTGTAATATATATCTTTATCAAAAGTTAACTTTAAAGTAAGTTCGTTACTAGCTTTAGATAATTCTTCTGTCTTAATCTTTTCATTAAAATAAATACATGCCCCTTCAAGCATTCCGATAAAATAATCAAACATTCCTCTATCAGATCTATAAGTAAAAATAGCTTCTCTTGCTGAAATTGGCTCAATTTCAACTATTGGTGGTTTTGATCCTGCAAATCTCTTTGTCATTACAACATGTATATCAAATAATGACTTTAGAAATGAATATAAATTATCGTGTATAAAAAAAGCAGGATAGTCCTGACTGAAAGATACTATATTATCATGTCCAATTTTCTTCCAAAGCTCTCCAACTTTCATATTTTCTTTTTCTGCTAGATACTGTATTATTTTTTTGATTTCTTGATCATCAACATTTTCAAGTGGAGAAAATATTCTTTTACTTCCCCAGCCCACGTATTCCATTGCTTCATCAACTATTGAATCATCAAATAATTTCCTGTTGGTTTTCATCCATGTTGCTACAACAGTTCCCTTCATTTTGATACCTCCTATTATAATAATTTTATATTTTTTACTTATTTTAAGTTTATATCTTTACATTGGTATTGTCACTAAAATTCTTCGTTATATTATATACAATATAACATGATATTTTAATATGAATATAATGAAAAAGATGACTTATCCTCAGCAGAAAAGTCATCTTTTAAGCTCAATTAATTAATTTTTAATATCTATATATCTTTTCTAGATTTAATTATTGTTAAAAATTAAACTATCAATGGTAAAAATTATATTGATATTGTTATTTTATATTAATAATATCAATCTTTATTTTAATATTTCATCTGCTAATTTTCTCATATTTTCAAAATCTTTTTCTTTGGCTACAGATTTTATAGTAACAACTGAGTCACAAATTGTTAAATCTCTCATTTTTTCTAATATGCCTTCCATGGTCTTTGCTGCCATTGGTGCCCATGAACCATTTTCAATTATACCAACAGTTCTCTTCTGGTAATTTTTGCTCTTTAAGTGTAATAAAAATTCTTCCATACATGGGAATACGCCACCATCATAAGTAGCTCCAGCTAAAATTAATTTATCATAAATAAAAGCATTTGTTACTGCTTCTGACATATCTTGTCTTGATAAATCAAATAAAACTACCTTCTTAGCTCCTTTTTCCTCTAGTATTGAAGCCATTTTTTTAGCAGCATTCGCAGTGTTTCCATGAATTGATGCATAAGCTACTAATACGCCATCTTCCTCTGGTTCATATTTACTCCAAGTATTATATTTATCTATATAGTAAGAAAGATTTTCTTTTAAAATAGGGCCATGTAATGGACAAATAGTCTTTATATCTAATGTAGCCGCTTTTTTTAATAACACCTGAACAGGAGAACCATATTTCCCTACTATATTTAAATAGTATCTTCTAGCCTCATCAATCCATTCATCTTCTACATCAAGTGCGCCAAATTTACCAAATCCATCTGCTGAAAATAGTATCTTTTCTGTTTTTTCATATTCAACCATAACTTCTGGCCAGTGAACCATAGGCGCCATAAAAAATTGTAATGTATGATCTCCTAAATTTAGTTCATCTCCTTCTGCAACCAAAAGTGTTTTTCCTGTAATATCCACGTCAAAAAATTGAGGAAGCATATCGAATGTTTTTTTATTTCCAACTAACTTCATATCAGGATATCTTTCTATAAGATTTTGAATGTTTGCTGAGTGATCTGGCTCTAAGTGCGAAATTACAAGATAGTCTACAGTTCGTCCATCAAGTGTCTTTTCAAGATTTGCAATCCACTCATCTGTTGCTCTAGAATCGACTGTATCCATAATTGCAACTTTTTTATCAAGGATTACATACGAATTGTAAGAAACACCATTAGGTATTTTATATTGGCTTTCAAATAAATCAAGTGTCTTATCATTTACCCCTATATACTTAATGGAATCTGAAATATTAATATCTGTCATACTTTATAGTACCTCCCTTTAGTAAATCATTACTTAAAATAATATTAATTAATAAATAATATATAATATTATTTATTATATTTTCCTTTAATAATTCTATAATCTAAAATAATTCCCTTGTAATTTTTTATCATTATAAATATATAAAATATCTTTTTTGTTATTAATTATATAATACTACAATATAATGAAAATTACTAGATTAAATATTAATCAATATTAATTCTTTATATTAACTAATATTGCAAAAAAAGCGCAAATTATGTATATAACTTTTTATATTAAGAAATTATATTTTACTTTCATAAAATAAAAACTCAAAGTTCAACTAAGTCTTTGAGCTTTTATTTTATATTCTACATTATTAATTTTTTATAATTTATTTAACCCATGCTCCGTTACTTCCAACATAGTATCCATCAACATAAGTGTTTGCTGCCATTGAACCATCAGCATTTAAGTAATACCATGTTCCATTGTCATTTAACCAGCCTGTTTTCATTGCCCCACTCGATTGTAAGAAATACCACTTTCCTCCTACTTTCTGCCATCCTTTTGTCATAGCACCACTAGTACTCATAAAGTACCATGTTCCTCCAACATTTTGCCATCCTGTTGTCATGGCACCATTAGCATTCATTAAATACCATTTTCCTTCTATTTGTTGCCATCCTTTTAATGCTTGTCCGTTAACATCTCCAAGATACCATGTTCCATCTACTTGTTGCCACCCTGTTGCTGGCACACCTTCTGCATTTACAAGTTTTATGCTTCCATCTGCATTTTGCTGCATTGCTGCTGTACTACCTTGAGATACGGTAACATTTGAATATGTATTATTGTTATTACTTGATGTTGAGCTATTAGAAGAATTACTTGATGATGATCCCCCTGATGAACTACTACTTCCACCACTTGACGATTTTTTACTTATCTTTCCTGTAATAGTTTCCACAGAATTTTCACTATTAGATACTACTAATTTTATGTATTTATATGCATCATCATTCTGTAATTTATATGCTGAATTCGTACTAACTAATGTTTCAGAAACTGAACCTACTCTATCTACTCTATACCATTTATATGCTAAATCTGAATTCACCTCATTCCCATTAATATCTTTAACATTTGCACTTAAAGTATTTCCAACTTTTTCATTCCCTTTAATTTCCACAGATGATAATTCAACTGCTGAAGGTGTTGTTACTGTTCCTCCATCTGGTGGATTTGGTATTCCTGGATTATTTGGTACAATTAAAGAAATTTTTGTTGTATACTCAAGCGAGCCAATCTTATATTCTTTACCATCCTTATTAAATGAAAAATCCTTTGTTCTAACTGTAAGTGTAACAAAATCATCATTATCATTATCATGTTCTATAAGCCATCCACATTCATAAAGATTTTGACCATCTTTTAATGGTACATCTGTATCTATGTCTAACCCCTGTCCACTAATTTTAACATTTAATATTGTATGTTTGGATAATTCATCTCGTATACTTAATACTTGAAAATCTAGAGATGTATTACTTGGTATTTCTACCTCTATAGGTGCATTCAAGCTTACATCTGCAGTTTTTGTTATTCCTACCGCAGATGGTGTTGTTTCTATTATAGAAACATCAGATGCTAATTTTGTTCCTTGCTTTAAGATTTCCACCTTGTCATTTGTTTGATTACGTTCTACCGCAAATGCATTAACATCCAATAAATTTGTAGCCATTGCTCCTGATTGGAAAATAGTAGCTGCCGCTAAAGCAATTGCTGTTGTTTTAGTGTATTTTTTTCTAGCCATTCTTATTTTCTCCTCTCTAAACAATATATTTCGACATATATTTTACCATTTTACATATATAATTTAAATATTTTTTGTTAAAGAACTAGACTTTTCTTCATTATATATGTTTCAATAATAAAATTTCATTTAAGATGTTCACAAGCTAAGTAAATACCGCATAGAAAATATAGAAAAGTAATTTCAACATATATAAATTAAAATATTGTATTTTACTCTATCCATTCCCATACATCTGTGCCAGTGCCTAATTCCAAATGGCATTTAATAATTCCTAAATCTAATTTGGTATAAAGTGCAGTTAATGCCTTTGATCTTACCTTATTACCTTCTAAATTAATCAAAAACTTTTGCTTGTTCATTGACGTTGGCAATAGCATTGCTACTTACACGCTTTTTTCAAAACAAATCTGATATTTTCAATTAGCTTTATAACTCCTAAGCTCTATCTTTAAATTCTTTTTTATTATAGTGAATTCTTCTAAAATAAGTAGAAAATTTAAAAGTCAATCTTTTTATTATATAAACCTCTTGCTTAAATAACAATCTATGAATTAAATTTATTATTGAAAATATTAATTAAAAATTTTAGACTAGTTGTAAAATGAAATTGAACTAATAAAAAAATCCATAGTGATTATCTGTGTTATGATTTAATCGCCAAACAAAATCACACGGGGGATAATCACTATGAATCATCAAAATCATAACACAGAATCACGTAAAAATAAACATTTGAATTTCAAAGAACGTATGACTATTGAACTACGTCTTAAAGATGGATTTTCAGCATATAAGATAGCTAAAGAGCTTAACCGTCCAATTAATACTATTTTAAATGAGATACGTCGTGGCACAACTACACAGATAAAACAAGGAAACTACGTTGAAATGTATCTTGCAGATACTGGCGAATCTATTTATCAAAATAATCGCCAAAATTCCTGCCGTACATTTAAACGGCTAGAATGCAATGACTTCATTTACTATGCTGTTGATAAGATGAAGAATCACTCATGGTCGCCAGATGCATGTGTAGGTAACGCCCTTGCTAAAGGCAAGTTTCAACGCTCTCAAATAGTTTGCACTAAAACTTTATACAATTATATTGATCTTGGTCTGTTATCTGTTATTAATGCAGACTTACCAATGAAACTACGCAGAAATACCAAGCCAGCAAAAGTAAAGAAGCATAAGAAAAAACTAGGTACAAGTATTTCTGAACGTCCAAGTAATATCGATAATCGTGAAGAATTTGGACATTGGGAAATAGATACTGTTATTGGTGAAAAATCCAATAATGACTGTGTTCTTTTAACTATTCTTGAGCGCAAAACTAGGAATGCATTCATTCAAAAAATTGAATCTAAGACTGCTGAAGCAGTTACGGAAGCTCTTAATAATATCCGTAGCATATATGGTGAAAAGTTTAGTAAGGTTTTTAAAACTATAACAGGTGATAATGGCTCTGAGTTTGCTGATTTATCTAAATTAGAGATAGGCACAGATACAAAGGTATATTTTACTCATCCATATTCTTCATTTGAAAAAGGTACTAATGAACGTCATAATGGTTTAATACATCGATTTATCCCAAAGGGAAAACGCATATCAGATTATAGTTTAGAAGCCATTGCATTTATAGAAGATTGGATGAATACTCTTCCTAGGAAAATACTTAATTATAAAACTCCAGAAGAGTTATTTGAAATACACCTAGATCAAATATATGCAATTTAAGTAAATTCAAACATTTAAGTCATAAATGCAAATTAGTTCAATTTGTTATTGCAATTTATAATTAAAAATTTTATAATAAAAAAATAATAAATTTTGAAAAGCGTTCTATGAGTAAAGTAAAAACAATTTTAATAAAAAAGATGTAATTAGTCCTAGAGGTGTTGTTATACTCCAAAAGGAAAATTATTAAAATTAGATTTAGCTACTATAGATAGATTGAAAACACATAGGGTTTATTACGAAATTCTAAGGTCAGAAAATAACTTACCACAACTTGAACAAACTAAAAATACTTTTTCTAATGAAATTTCAATAAAAGAATATATGTTATCTGATAATGATATCTCACTTAATGTTCTAAAACATAATAATTCAACAAAATATGGTATTATTTTAGATATAATGAATGAAT
This sequence comes from Clostridium neonatale, assembly GCF_900465025.1. Classification (NCBI taxonomy): domain Bacteria; kingdom Bacillati; phylum Bacillota; class Clostridia; order Eubacteriales; family Clostridiaceae; genus Clostridium; species Clostridium neonatale. Next base: position 891,739 of record NZ_UICR01000001.1, on the reverse strand, counting down.
TTATTTTTGATGGTAAAAATGAGCAATAGTATTTATACTTCAAAACATTATTTAATGGTTATAATTGGTACTATTCACATTCTATAAATGTTGCTAGTATTGTTGCAGCGATTGGATTAGCCTTAGAATATACAACAGAATAGCTACATTCTTTGATATTAGGTTCTCTACTTCATGATATTGGTGTTATTCTTCTTCCTAAGAATATACTTCTAAAAGATAAAAATTTATTTACATCTGAAGAAAAAGCTATATTTGAAAAACACAATTCACTTGGATATGACATGGTAAAAGATTTATCTATACCAGAAGTATGTAAAAGAATTATATTAGACCATCATAAATTATTAAATGGAAATGGATATCCTAGTTCAGAAGATGATGAATTAAGCATAGAAAGTAAAATAGTAATAGTTTCTGACTATTTTGATTCTGAAGCAACAAGTGAAAAATCCCTAGAAGATATAATAATTTATCTTGTTAATAATCCAGATAAATTTCCTATTGAAATCGTATCAATTTAAAAAAATGAATTTAACCTTTAATATTTTTATTAGATACATTGCAATAGCAAATAAACTAATTTATATTTATGATTTATTCTATAAATATTTTCCGTATTCTGATTTTCTTCTTAGAAATAATAGATAACAAGAATGTACGAATATCTGTGAAAGTAAAAAATCCTTTAATTTCCCCTAAAATCTTTCCTTAAATTCTTTTTTTATTATAAGAAAATCTTCTAAATCATTTAAAAATTGAAAAAGCAATGCTCTATTTTCAAATTCTTCTCTATTTTTAGGTAATTCCATTCTTCTATATTCTTCCTTTAATAAAGTTAAATTCCTGATAAGCTCAATACAATCATTATCTGCATGTATATTAACAGCTACTTTGCGTGTAAACTCTGATAATATGCTAGTTTGCTCATATGTCATATAAAATCTAGAAAAATGTTTTTTCATTTTTTTTAATGTATCTAATTGTGCTATTCTCATCTCTATATAACATAAGTAATAATCCTGATTTCTAAAAAAGTAATTATTACTTATTCTTTGTGCCATAACCTTAGTTTCATAAATTAGTTTTTCAACAGCCCCAAATATTTTTTCTTCATTTCTCGATACAGCTTGAGTAATCAAGCTCGTGGATAAGTTTAACAATATTAATTTATACTGTTCCTCAATCTCATGCTTATTTTTTTCAAAATCCTCTTCCAAAGAAACATTATACAAATTAAACATCATTGCAACACTTATTCCTACTATTGTTAAGCCCACTTCATTTATGATCCACTGAATATTTATATTAGTACTTGTTAAAAGATGAGTAGATAAAACCGCACCTACAACCATCCCATCTTCGATTTTAAATCGTATTGTAATAGGAATAAATATTAATAAAAATAACCCAAATATGATTGGATTGTTTCCTAATAAAACATACAAAAGAAAAGATAAAAGTATAGCTATGATTGATGCTAAAAATCTTTTTACACTTACTATAACTGCTTCTTTTTTTGTATCTTGAATACTTAAAATTGAAATTATACCCGATGTCACTCCAAACTGGAATCCAATATAGCTTGATATTAATACTGATATAGTTGCCGACAATGCTATTTTAAAAGTTTTTGATTGTAAATATTTTATCATTAATATATCTCCTGATTCTTCTTGTTAATCTTATAATATATTAAGTTTAACATTATATTCTATAGTAAAGCTAAAAAAGCACTAAACATTTTTGTTTAGTGCTTTTTTAGAATAGCCTATGAGTGATTGTTAAAATAAACATCTAATGCATTGTTATAAAAGACCATTTTCATTTCCTCTTCATCAAATATATTGTATCGGATACACAAAAGATTTAATAATATCACTCTTATATTTAATTTAAATTAAAACAAGTTGTTCATTAAATAAATTATTTCGCAACATTGCCATATGAAGCTGCCCAGTTCATAATGCTAACTCCATTTTTATCTTTTGGATTATTATTTAATGTATAAATCCAAGACCAGTGATCATTATATTGAACTAATGAATTAATTCCATCTTGATTATAATCTTCTGCAAATTCCAACTTATTTGATTTTTCCCCTGTTTCACTTTGAACCTCTACTGTTTCATATAAAGATAATTTATATTTTCCATCCTTTGTTTCAGATGTAGTAAAGTCAGAATTTAGATCTTGTTTATATTCAGTTTTTGTTAATTCTTGTCCTTCAGTTAAAATATTAAATAAACGAACGGAACAATCTTCTGTTTTAACAGAGCTGTCTGTTTCACCTTGCACTAACCAAATAGCTGTATCAGAATTCTTCAATGATGATAATTCAGCATCAGTTGGAGTTTCTCCACCACGCTCAGTAGCAACATCTAATGCTGGACAACTTATCATTGCAGCTTTAAATAAATCTGGATAAGCAATTAACATTCTTGTTGTCATATATCCACCTGCTGAACATCCTGAAATATATACTTTTTCTGGATCGATATTTTTGGCTTTAATAACTTCATTTATTTCATTATATGCTTTTTTCAATAATTCATCCTTTTGAGCATTGTACCAAGTATCTGGTGCTTGGAATGCCATAACATGTGCTCCACCAAAAATTGCTTGTGTTTCATCTGTAGCCCAAGCAACTGTACCACGGTTACCTAACATTTGAGCAACATTATTGCCAGAAGATAGATAATCACCTTCACCATTTCCATGGAACCAAACTATTAATGAATCACTAGCTCCTGCATCATAGTATTGATAATTAATTCCGTTTTCAACTTTAACTGACTGAAATTTAGCTGTTTCAGCATTTATAACACTATTATTAGTAGTATAATTAGCTGTATATGATTCATCAATTACTACACCATTCTCATCAGTTAATATAATTGGCTTATTTTGTTTAATTGTATAAGTTAAATCTGCAGGGTAGTTTCTTGCTGAACTTAAGTAAGCTAATGTAGCTCCTTCTGATTCATCAAAATAAATAGTTACATATTGGCCATCAGTTTCTACTTTTACAATCTTACGATCAATATCATAATCACCATAACTAGTAACTGTAGTGCCTTTACGAATTCTATCTGTAGAAGCTTTAGCATGTACTGTAAATGTATCTTTATCTACTCCAGTAACCTTTCTTGCATCACCAAAATTAATTACAACCTTCGAAACACTCTCACCAGCATCAGTAACTTCTGAGTATACTTTACCAACATACGTAACATTAGTTGCTGCAAGTGTTGGCGTGTAATAACTTGTTACACACACAGCCAAAGTCAAGGCCATTGTTAATAATTTTTTAATTTTTTTCATATGTTCATTCCTCCAACTTTAATATTATTTTATGTACTCTTTTATCTTCAGCTAATACTATGGTAAAAGAGTCTACTATATTTCCAGTAATAACTGAAAATTTATTAGGCTAATTATATCTTATTATCTAAACTTACTTCTCCACTTACATGAAGAACTAAGATTAGTAGTACTCCCTATAAAATCGTTTAAAAAAATAATTTAACTGTAGATTTATTTCATTCCAGATATTATGAGTAATATCTAAACTACTCATAATATCTACAATCAATAATTTTCATAAACTAAATTATATTACCACTGTTAGTAGGTCTTCTTTGAAATCTATTTCTTTTTTATCACTTTCTATAACATCTAAATAATTGTCTGAATTTGTTATTATTACTGGTGTAATTAAAGAATATCCTTCTTTTTCAATTGCATTAATATCAAACTCTAATAAAACTTGTCCTTTTTTAATTACATCACCTTGTTTAGCTTTCAATGTGAAGTGTTTTCCTTCTAGTTTTACAGTATCCATACCAACATGTATTAATATTTCTGCTCCATTATTAGTTGTAATTCCCATAGCGTGTCCTGTTGGGAAGAATGTTGTAAGCACTCCATCTGCTGGTGCTACAACCTTACCCTCTGTTGGCATTATTGCTATACCTTTACCTAATGCACCACAAGCAAACGCTTCATCTTCAACATTTTTTAGTTCTGTTAATTTTCCTTTTAATGGGCTTGAAATAACTTCTTGTTTAACTAATGTATTTTCACTATTTTGTGAATTACCTTTATTAGAACTATCATCTTTCATATCACTTGGATCTAATTTTACAAATAGCATTGCTAAGAATCCTAAAACTAATCCTACTACTGATGCTATTAATATTCCATAGAATTCCATATTGAATCCATCTGGTCCCATAAATGTTGGTATAACAAAAACCCCCATACCACCTATTGAATATGCTTTTGAACCACAAAGTCCTAAGATTCCACCTGTTACAGCACCTATTATACAACTAACTACAAATGGTTTCTTTCTTGGTAATGTAATACCATAAATTGCTGGTTCAGTAACACCAAAAAATCCTGAAATAATTGATGGTATGCATAATGATTTTAACTTTTTATTCTTTGCTTTTAATGCTATTGCAATAACAACACCTGTTTGAGCAAAACATACTGCAAAAGAAGTCGCAACTACTGTATCATATCCAATAACAGATACGTTATTAATTGCTATTGGAACTAAGCCCCAATGTAAACCAAACATAACAAATATTTGCCAAAAACCACCTATAAATAAACCTGCTACAACTGGACTTAAGTTATAAATTGCCATTGTAATACTTCCAAGTCCATTACTTGCATAAGATGCTATAGGTCCTATTACTAAGAATGTTAATGGAACTACTATCAATAATGTAAATAAAGGAACTATGAAAGTTTTAATAACGTCTGGAATAATTTTCTTACATAACTTTTCAACATAAGATGCAAAATAAATTGAAAGTATTATTGGAATAACAGTTGAAGTATATCCACTTGATGGCATTACAACTGGAATACCAAAGAAATCAATTGTCTGACCTGCAAAGCCTACTATTGTAGGATAAACAAGAGTTGCACCTATTGCCATAGCTGTAAATTGATTTACATTGAACTTTTTAGATGCTGTAAATCCTAAGAATATTGGGAAGAAATAAAATAAGCAATCTCCAATTGACTGTAATATTGTGTAAGTTCCACTTTGATCGCTTAAGAAACCTAAAGCAACAAACATTGATAAAAGACCTTTAATCATACCAGTTGCACATAACACGCCAAGTGTTGGCTGGAAAACTCCTGATACAACATCTATGAATTTATCAAATACATTCATTTTTTCTGAAGAATCATCTCCAGCTCCTTCACTAAATCCTCCAACTGCAACTACATCTGCATAAACATCTGGGACATGATTTCCTATAACTACTTGATACTGTCCACCACTTTGAACAACTGTAACTACACCATCCATATTTTTCAATACATCTGTATTAGCCTTTTTTTCATCTTTTAACTTAAAACGCAATCTAGTTACACAGTGAGTTAAGGAGTTAACGTTTTCCTTGCCTCCAACATTTTTAATTATTTCTTTTGCAAGATTTTCATATTTCATAAGCAATCGCTCCTTTTCAATTAATCATAATCTTAGGCATTATCAAAAACATAACAAGTCATCTGCCTATCTATTTTCCATCATACTTCTTCAGTAAATTGCCATAATAGACCCAGCTATGATGGCAATCTACTTCATTGTCTGATGAAAAATATTCTCGGCATATTTGGACTTGTTATTTTCTTTCATATGCCTTATATACAAAAAGGCAAGACCTAAAATTTAACAATACTCAAATTACTTTTGTATTCTTAAGCTTCTGGTCTTGCCTGATTTAACAGTAACAATCCTAAATATTTAATTATTTCTATTTACCTATTTACAACACGCTTAATATGAAGTGTCAAATAAAGCTGTTCTTCATGACTTAACTCTATATTTAAATATTTTTCTATCTTAAGCATGCACTTATAAGCATCTTTATATTTTTCCTTTACTTGTGGTAAAAGAAAGTCTTCATTTTCATCTCTATACATCTCTTTATTATTAACTCTTTTAAAGAAGAATCTTAAATGAGTAATAAATCTTTCATAACTTAAAGATTTTTCATCTAATTCAATATCATAGGTATATTTTACAATATTCAGTATATCTTGAATCTTTTTAGTCATATCATAAGCAGTGTCAATTTTATTATTTTTTTCATTAAGCTGAGCTGTTATTAAGTGAAGTGCAATATTTCCAGCTTCTTCTTCATTAATCTTTTTACCAGTCTCACTTTCAATAAACTCCAAAGCTTTTAATCCAATATTGTATTCCTTAGGATAAAACTTTTTTATTTCCCAAATTAATATATTGGGTCTTTCTATTCCTTCATCAAATAACTTTAATGTATAGCTTATATGATCAGTTAATGTTACATAGATATAATCGTTAAGTTCACAGTTTAACATGTTCTTTGCATATTCTACAATGTCATAGCATAATGATATTTGTTCTGTAGGAATGTCTTCTAAAAGCATTTTAAACTTTTCCAAAGTATCCTTTTCTTTTAAAATAAAAGTTTTTTCTATTAGTGATTCATCTATTTCATCGCCAACTTTTTTTTTAAATGCAAGTCCACATCCAATAATAACAGCATCCCTTCCATTGTCTTCTTTAGCCATAACTGCATTATTGTTAAAAATCTTATCTATCTTCAATACACATCACCTCACATTCCATTCTATACTTGACTATATATTTTAAAATAAAAAACCTTAATTAATCAAAAGAAATAAATAGTATATTTCTTCTCATTAATTAAGGTATAGCCTGATCGAATCAGTAACAATCCCGACTTAATGTAATCGTTTATCTTGGTTTTATTATAATTTTTTTACAATGGCTTGTCAATACTTTTTTTATAAATTTATATGATTTTATACAAAAATCTTTTTTACTTTTGAATCAAATTCTAAATTTTAATGCTTTACTTTAGGCACATAAAAGAAAGAGCTGCGACATAAAGAATACAAAATATAATATATTATATTCAATGCTTAAATCTAAAAATAAAATATTGTGGTAATTGTCTTAATGCCACAGTCTCTTCTTTTTAACTAAACTTAATTGTCTCAAATAGTAAATATACTTAATAGTTAACTAAGAATATCTACTAGAATTTAATATGAAGCAAGTTATAGTTCTTCCCCATTAGTTTTTATTACATTTTTGTACCATTCAAATGATTTTTTCTTCTTTCTGTCTAATGTACCTTCTCCAGCATTATCTTTATCTACATAAATAAAACCATATCTCTTTTCCATTTCACCAGTACTTGCACTTACAAGGTCAATACATCCCCAAGGAGTATATCCAATTAAGTCTACCCCATCTTTAACAGCTTCCTTCATTTGAATTATATGATCTTTTAAATATTCAATACGATAATCATCATTAATTGAACCATCTTCTTCAACTTTATCAAAAGCCCCAAGACCATTTTCAACTACCATAAGAGGAATATTGTATCTTCCATATAATTCATTTAAAGTATATCTTAAGCCTTTAGGATCAATCTGCCATCCCCAGTCACTTGCTTCAAGATATGGATTTTTAATTCCACCAAGTAAATTTCCTGAAGTTTTGTCTTCATCTCCTGATGCTGATTCACAATTACTCATATAATAACTGAATGTATAATAATCTACTGTTCCTTCTTTTAAAATCTTCTTATCCTCTTCAGTTATATCTAAAACAATATTGTTTTCTTCAAAATATCTCTTAGCAAAGAAAGGGTATTCACCTCTGACTTGTACATCTCCACAAAGATCATTTGCTAATTGATTTTTTTTCTGTGCAAGTAATATATCATCTGGATTACATGTATAAGGATATGTTGTCATATGAGCAATCATACAACCTATTTTAAAGTCTTTATTAATACTATGACCAAGCTTTACTGCTTTTGCACTTGCTACAAATTGATGGTGAAGTGCTTGAAAACGGATTTGCTTATTATCATTTTGATGTAAAAAGTCTTCTGTGCCTTCATTTAAAATTCCAAGCCCAAGATATCCTCCCATTGGCATTGTGCCACAGTTAATTTCATTAAATGTAAGCCAGTATTTAACTTTGTCCTTATATCTGTTAAATATTACACTACAATAGTTAACAAAAAAATCTATTAGATTTCTTGAAGCCCAGCCATTATATTTTTTAGTTAAATTAAAAGGCATTTCATAATGTGAAATAGTGACTAATGGCTCTATATTATATTTTTTTAATTCATCAAAAACATCATCATAAAACTTTAATCCTGCTTCATTAGGTTCTTTATCATCACCATTAGGGAATATACGTGTCCATGCTATAGACATCCTAAATACCTTAAATCCCATTTCTGCAAATAGCTTAATATCTTCTTTATATCTGTGATAAAAATCAATAGCGTCATGGCTTGGATAATTTAATCCATCAATAGTTTCCTTAGTAATTTTACGTGGAATTGTGTGAGTTCCTGCTGTCAGCATATCACTTGTACTTGCACCTTTACCATCTACATTCCATCCACCTTCAAATTGGTTAGCAGCTGTAGCACCGCCCCATAAAAAATCTTTACTTAATATCATATAATGCTCCTCCTTATTAAATGATTTAATTAGATTTAATTTATAAATTAAAATTGTTTGTTTAAAAATAAAAGACCCATTTGTAGAGATATAAGAAATTGCACATAATGTAATGCTTATAAACTCATACAAATAGGTCTAGCTTGTCTTTTTAACAATAACCATCCACTTGTTATACTTATAATATAAAATATTCTAAATATTTTGTCAACGGTTTCATTTATTTATATTTTATAATTTTATCTTCTTTGCAAAAAAACTAAATATTTATTATAAGCATTTTTATAGTCTGTGTACTCTTCCAGTTCAATCAATCTTGTTAATTGCTTAGCAATTGCTGAATTAAAAATTTCATTTAAAGACTTCATTTTATTCTCCTCCAATTTTTATAAGTTTCTATCATAGTAAATTATCTTTGTTCTTTCATGACGCTCAAAGATTTACTTTATGATAAAGTTTACTCCCTGAAGTTAACTTTAGGTCAAGAGTAATTATAAAAATATTAGGTATCTTAATAAAAATTTATATATTTCTATTCAATTTAAAAATTTAAATTGCCAAATAAATATGAAAAATATTCAACGTATGCATTCAGATTATCTCTACAGGAAAAACTCAAGTTAAATTAAGGACAGCTGCAATTAGTTTTAAAATATTGATACTGTCCTTTTACTTATATATTCACATTTCCCTTATTACATTATTTATTGAATATCTTGTTTATTTTCTATATCAATTAAATTACTTATATATTTTATTTTTCCGTCCAATACATCGTCATAGAAAGATTGTTTGTTGTCAATGAAATCAATACATTCATTAAGTTCATTGATTTTCTCTAGCAAAGATTCTTTTAATTTATTAAGCATCTCTTTTCTTTGATTAATTGTAGAAGGGCCTTCTAAGCAATAATTCATATATAATTTCATATCTTTAATGCTCATTCCACACTTTCTCAAGCACTGCAATCCCTTTAACCATGCAACATTTTTTTCATCAAACACTCTATAGTTATTTTTATCTCTTTTGACGTTTGGTACTAATCCTTCCTTACAATAAAATTTTAATGTTTCATAGGATATTCCTACTTGTTCACATACCTCTTTTGTTGTAGACATGAAATTACCTCCTAAATTATTAAAAATTAAAATACCACTTGCTAGGTAGTTACTACCTACTGGTAAGATTATTATAAAATATAAAATAATAAAAATAAAGGAGAGATTAAAGTGGAATATGTAACTTTAAATAATGGAATAAATATGCCTGCAGTTGGATTTGGAGTTTTTCAAATCACAAATAAAGAAGAATGTATAAAGGTTGTAATAGATGCTATTGATGCTGGATACCGCTTAATTGATACAGCGCAATCATATGGAAATGAAGACGCTGTTGGAGAAGCTATAGCTAAATCATCTGTACCTAGAGAAGAACTATTTATTACAACTAAAGTATGGATTAGTAATGGAGGATATGAGAAAGCAAAAGTTTCTATCGAAGATTCGTTGAAAAAAATGAAGTTAGATTATTTGGATTTAGTATTAATCCACCAGCCACTAAATGATTACTATGGGACTTATAGAGCTATGGAACAATTATATAAAGAGGGAAAAATTAAGGCAATAGGGGTATCAAATTTCTATCCAGATCGTTTGGTTGACTTATCTTTATTTAATGAAGTAATACCTGCAGTAAATCAAATTGAGATTAATCCATTCCATCAACAATTAGTAGCACAAGATTTTAATAGTAAGTACGGGGTACAACTAGAAGCATGGGCTCCTTTTGCTGAAGGAAGAAATGGGATGTTCAATAATCCTGTTTTAAAAACAATTGGAGAAAAATATGGCAAATCAGTTGCACAAATTATTTTAAGGTGGTTGGTTCAAAGAGGGATTGTTCCACTAGCTAAAACAGTTAGCAAAGAAAGAATGTTACAGAATATTGATATCTTCAATTTTAAATTAAATGAAGATGATATGAAGAAAATAGCTGCTTTAGATAAAAAAGAAAGTTCTTTCTTTAATCATCAAGAAGCATCATCAATAGAAATGTTAGCAAATCTTATTAGATAGAACTTTAATTAACATATATAAGTTCTAATTAAAAATCTCAAATGCACAATTTATGCCCCTTGTGGATACAAATAGTGTGATGAAAGTTTAAAATTTTTCAAGATTTCTTAAATTACATTCAGATTATTTATTAGAATATATATATACTAAAATTAATATTAGGAGTGATACTTATGAAAAAGATATTGTATTTAATGAGACATGGACAAACATTATTCAATGTTAGAAAAAAAATTCAAGGATGGTGTGATGCCCCCTTAACTGATCTAGGAGCTAGACAAGCGATTGTTGCTGGAGAATATTTCAAAAACAATAATATAACTTTTGACCACGCTTATTCATCTACATCTGAAAGAGCTTGTGATACATTAGAATATGTTTCTAATATTCCTTATAAGAGAGTAAAAGCTCTTAAAGAGTGGAACTTTGGTACTTTTGAAGGTGAAAGTGAAGATTTGAATCCACCATTGCCTTATGGAGATTTTTTTGTTAAGTATGGTGGTGAAGATGAAATTGAATTAAGAAACAGAATTGCAGAAACACTGTATTCTATTATGAAAAACGATAATCATCAATCGGTGTTAGCTGTCTCTCATGGAGCTGCTTGCCGTCAATTTATGAGATACTGGGCTCATACTAGTGATGTTGACCAAAAAGAAAGACTAGGTAATTGCTGTATACTAAAATTTGAATTCGAAAATGATGAATTTAAATTGATAGAAATAATAAATCATGACTTTAGTCAGTTATCTTAAATATATATGTTGCAATTACTTTTCTACATTTTGTATGCTGGTATTTACTTAGCCTGTAAACATATTAAATGAAATTTTATTATTGCAACATATATACTATAATTACTTGTTGTGCTAGTTAAAAACAGTCAAAACAAAAATAGAATAAAAAATTGTTTTATCAATTTTTTAACTAACACAATGAGTAAATAATGTTTAAGGATAGAATTACAAAGCGCTAGCAATTTAGCCTATTTGGCTCAACACTAAAAACTGTGCTTGACAATATGAAGCAGTAACACCTATATGTATAATAGCTAACATTTTCTACACTTCTTTCCCCTCCAAGTTTGCATATCCTTTGGAAATACTCTTATTAAATTTGGAGCTTCTTTATATCCTATTATAATTGGTGCTTTTTCTATAACTACATTACTAGTGTCTATTCCAAACCATCTTGCTGGAGATACTGTTAATCTTTTAATTAATAATTTTGTACTTGTTATAAAATTATCCCATTTTGAAAGTTCACTTTCATTTGAAAGAACTTCTTCTAATAATACAAATTTAAAGTCTCCAAATACAAATTCATTATTTTGATTCAGCATATACTTTTTGGGAGTATACTTAATTTCTCCACTTTTAGCTAAGTCTTGAATTACTTTATATAAGAAAATATTTATTCTTTGATCTATTCTAAATCCAAGATTAAACTGAACACTATATGCCATATTGGGAACAAGTGTCTTGACTACATATTCTTCTGTATGTGGTTCGTCTGTCACTTTTATATTTATGAACCAATAAAATTTTGCTCGTTTTGGCTCTTTATTGAATATAGAGTAAACTATTTTCTTCTCAAGCATCCTATAATTTAAAGATTCTGTTAAATAAACTACATTTGTAGCATAAAGAGGTAATTCTTTATCTTCTTGAAGATCCTTAAAATGCTCCTGAAAATCTGATAAATTAACATACTGTCTAAATCTTTTTCTAATAATAGTACCATATATCCATATATACATAAGAAAAATAAGAAGTCCTGCAATAATTACAGTTACATATCCTCCATGTAAAAATTTAAATAAGTTTGCATATAAGAATCCACACTCAATGATTACAAAAGTTGTAAACACTATCCAAGATAAAACTTTTTTCTTCTTATTAATTCTTAAATACTCATTTAATAAAATTGTTGTCATTAACATTGTTATTGTAATAGCTAGTCCATATGCAGCTTCCATGTTTTCTGACTTCTTAAATTTTAAAACTAATAATATACATCCAATATAAAGTATAACATTTACTGTTGGTATGTAAATTTTCCCTTTATCATTATTAGGATAATTAACTTGAAGCTTTGGAAATAAATTCAACTTTATTGCTTCTGCTACTAAGGTAAAGGATCCTGTTATAAGGGCTTGGCTAGCTATAATAGCTGCTATTGTTGCTATTATTGTTCCAGGTACTATAAACCATTCTGGCATAATTAAAAAGAATGGGTTATCTTTTATTATGCTTCCTTCTCTTGATAAAAGCCATGCACCTTGACCTAAATAATTTATAACTAAACAAGTCTTAACAAAAACCCATGTATAGTGTATATTTTTTTTACCGCAATGCCCCATATCAGAATATAATGCTTCTGCACCCGTTGTACAAAGGAATACTGCACCTAAAATATATATACTTTTAGGACTTGTAAAAATTAAATGTATACCATAATAAGGATTTAAGGCTTTCATTATTTCTGGATAATTAAATATTTGAATAAAACCTATTATAAAAAGCATTGAAAACCACAAAACCATCATTGGACCAAATAATTTTCCTATTACATCTGTTCCAAATCTTTGAATAAAAAATACAACAGTTAAGATTGCAACTACTATTAATATTATTTCCTCTGTATTAATAGGTAAAACCAAAGTTAAACCTTCTATTGCAGATGTTACTGTTACAGGTGGAGTAATCATTCCATCTGCAAGTAATGAAGCTCCTCCTACTACTGCTGGAATAATAAGCCACTTCGCATTTTTTCTAACTAATGTATATAGAGAAAATATTCCTCCCTCACCTTTATTATCTGCTTCTAATGTTATCATTACATATTTTATGGTTGTTTGAAGAGTTAATGTCCAAATTACTAAAGAAATTCCTCCTAAAATAAGTTCACTTGAAATTTGTCCATTATTTACCATAACCATTGATTTCATAACATATAAAGGGGATGTACCTATATCTCCATACACTATTCCTAAGGCTATAAGCAATGATGCTATACTAATTTCTTTTTTCATTTTTAGTTTATTTCCTCCATAAATTGTATTATTAAGTATAAGTAACTCACTAGATTATAGTACTCTAAATTTAAAGTGTCTATATCTGTAAACTTCCTTTGCAAAATTTATTACTTTGATAATTTTTTTACCACTTTTTTTATTTCCTTACTATTCATTATCAAATTATTCACATTTTAAAAAATGAAAACCTTATTTATTAAAAAAGTGCCCAATTAATCGGACACTTTTTTAATGGCACATACTATGGTTCTCGCATTATCAAATTCATAGCTACAGGTATAAAATTACAGATATATGCAAACTAAAGCATTTATAATATTCACTTTTTAATAATCCATAAAATAATGAACAAATGAAACTTACTATTTATTTTCTGCCATAACTCCAACTAAGCGATGAGGTTTATAAAGTTCTTCTAAATAAATAATTTCTTCATCAGTCAATTTAACTGCTACTGCCTTAACAGCTCCATCAATATTATGTGGTTTTGTTGCACCAATAATAGGTGAAGTGACTTTTGTAAGTAACCAAGCCAATGATATTTCAGTCATAGAAACACCTTTTTTCTCAGCTAATTCTTCAACTCTATGAATAATTGCTAAATCTTCATCATGTGTTATATCATATTTTCCTTTCGCATAAATATCTTCACTTAAGCGTTTAGACTCTTCACCAGGATGTTTAGCTAATCTTCCAGATGCTAACGCGCTATATGGTGTCATAGCACTTGATGCTCTAGCATGATAAATTGTAGCAAATTTCAGAGTTTCAGGCATTACTTTAGAGCCATATAATTCCTGATGCCACTTAATATCAAATTCTTTGCAATGCTCAAAGATATAGTCTTTTAAGCAATTCTGTCATTCTACCATAGATGCTTGTTTCATAAAACAATGATATTTTTCATATTTTCAAAAGCAATAAGAAGTGAATCATAAAAGTTCATACTAATATTCTTATCATTAAAATCTCAAACTATCCTTGTATCATAAACATATTGAATTAAATCATTTTTATCAATGAAATGATTATAGAATGTTTGCCTACTAATTCCTGTTTTATCTAATAACTGCTTAATTGTCATTGACTCTAAAGACTGTGTCTCACAAAGTTCTAATAGTGCAGTAGCTAATAAATTCTTAACATTTATAGCTATTACTATCACCTACCTCAATTCAATTTTACCCAAAAACCAATTGAATATCAAATGTTATAAACGTAAACGTCAAAGAAACAACGCCTACAAAGGAAATATAGCCTTTTGTTAAAATTGAAATAAAATATTTTAACAGGAGGCATTTTTTATGAGTGAAGTTAAAAAAATAGATTAGAAAGTAACAGAAAATAGAGATATGCATTTATTAAAAGATTTCATGCCTTGGTCTTCTAAGCTTCCAGATACCTTGTATTCTACATCTAAAAAGAATTAATATTAAATTTTTTTCCCAACATCAATTTCAACTGTTGGGCTTATTTTAACATTACCAAGATTTCATTTCTATACGTGAATTCTTTTACGCTTACAGTGATATCATTGCAAAAAATGCATAACAAAAGGACTCTAGAGTTAAGATACACTTAACTAATAAAGTCCTCTAATAAATATTTGCCCTATTGCATATTATTGCCATACTTTGGTTATAATATACAATATGAGCAATAGAAGAAGTATTGCATATTACTATAATTACTGACGAAATTGTTTAATAAATTTAAAACTGAAAATTTTGATTATTTCTAAGAAAAAGTTAGGAATACACAAAATTATTTCCCCCTTCAAAAATTAACACCTATAAAATAAATATTATGTGCTAATGCTTTTAATATCATTCTAAGCATTAGCACCATTTAGAGAATTATCTATTATCGTATTGATATTAAATTAGCTGGTTATTATTCCCTTTGACAAAATGTTTCCAATCCGTTTTTCTAATTAATGAATCATTAATTCTATCTGATACTAACTTATTTCTTCTCCCATTTATTGGGTGAAATTTCTCATACTCATTCATATTTTATACCTATAGCTGAAAGATATTAAAGTTCGTTCTTCTTACAATGAGACTATATTCTCTATTACTTTAATATGATTATCTGTATGATTTATTAAATTGGTTAAAACCTCATATGTACTACTTTTATTATCATTAGTATTATTATACAATCTTCCTTGTATATCAATGAGTAATGCGTATTTATCTTTAGTTAAATCTAATGTAATATCCACATATTCTTTAGGTGATATTTCATCTAAATCCATATACTTTATTTTATTATCATATTCATTCATTAAAAATGCTATTTTATCATAAGTTCTAAAATCAATTTCTTCAATACTCGATATATTTATTCTATTTTTTAATTCTTCATAATAATCTATTACCCTATCTATATCTTTTAGAAATGTTTTTACTAACACAATTAACCTTAATCTAATTAATTCGCTCTTAATAAGATTAAGCGAATCCTCATTAATGATTTTTTTAAAAATCTTTCTTTTATTTTCTTCTATAATAATGCACTTATTTACTATATCAATTATGTTATATCCCATATCCTAATATTTCTTCCTTCCAAATTTTAAATATTGATTATAACAAGCACACAACTTAATTATTCTTTTATCTTTAAATAATCTTTTTATACATTTATCTTCATTTTTTAATTAGATATGCATTTTTAACATTTTATTTATATACCAACTTTATAATAATTCATTTTTGTTCATATCATCTAATATTTGTTTTTTTATATTCATAAACTTTACTCTTGCTTTAATTTAAAATATTCGATAAGTTGTTTTAAGCTAATTGCTTGAGATAATAATTCTTCACTAACAGATGAACTTTCTTGTGAAGTATATAAATTGTTTTCTACAATATTAGATATTTGCTTTGTACCAAGCATCAATTCTTCAAGAGCTACTTTTTGACTTTTACTATTGTCAAGAAGATTTTCTGTTATTTCTACACTACATTCAATTGAATTAACAATATTATCAAAAGATTTAGCTGTATTATTTGCAACCTCTTGACCATGTTCAACTTTTTTAAGAGTATCTATAATTATATTTTCTATCTGTCTTACAGTTTCTATGCTTCTGTTAGCTAATTCTCGTACCTCTTCAGCAACTACCGCAAATCCTTTTCCAGCCTCACCAGCTCTTGCTGATTCTATAGCTGCATTTAATGCTAATAAATTAGTTTGACTTGCTATTTCATCTATAATTTTTATAATATTTGATATGCTTTTACTTGCTACACTTATTTCATTCATTGATTCAAGCATTTCATTTATAGTTTCTGTACCATGTATAGCATATTCTTTAGCTGATTGTGATATTTTACTACTTTCCTCTATTTGCTCCATACTCTTTATAATATTACCCGATATTTCTTCTGTAGAAGCTATAAATTCTTCTATTATACTTGATTGATCAGTCGCAGCATTTGCTATATTGTTAGATACTTTTTCTATATTATTTGCTCTACCTTTTAATTCATCTGCTGAATTACTAATACTACTTAATGTGTCATTTAATTTGTTAGATATAGACAACATAGATTCTTTAATTGTGTAAAAATCTCCTATATAATCTAATTGTGGTATTACAGTAAAATTACCTTTAGAAAATTCACCTAAAACATTAGAAATTTCAATTACATATCCAGATAATGTATTAGCAACATTATCAACCATTTCAGTCATTTCTATAACTTCTTTACTATTTTTATCAATATTGCTTGAATCAAGTTTTAAGTTTCCTTTGCTAAATTCATTTAATAAATTACTTGTTTCTTCTATTGGTGTAATATACTTTTTCGAAAATTTAGAAATAAGAACTCCACTAATTATAATAGATATTACTAATACTGATGTATTTAAACCTATTTCTTTAACTAGTTCTTTTTGAATAATTTTCTTTGGATAGTTGAATATTATCCTCCAATTTCCATAATCCAAAGTTTCAACAACGCTATAACATTTATTTCCTTGAATATCTACACTATTATTTATATTTCCATCTTCCGAATTTAAAATCCCATTATAATCAACTGGAAAATCGGAAATTTTTAATATCTTTCCATCCTTTGGCATAATATCTTCATTGGGATGAACTATAATTTGCTCTTTATCATCTATAATGAATGCATAACTTCCATCTTCATATGTTAAGTTATTTATAAATTCTTTTAATTTATCTATAGGTACATCTAATGCAATTACACCTACTAGATTATTATTGATTTTTATATTTTTTGATATAGTAATTACTAGGCCTCCACTCTCAGCATCTGAATATGGGGCACTTATATAGTATCCATCTGAATCTACAGCATCTTTATACCAATCTCTATCCTTAGCATTATAACCTGCCTCTGGTATCCATCCACTTGAATCTACATAATTTCCATCCACATTTGCAAAATATATAGCTAATATTTCATTATTATTTTTTGCTTCTTTAGCCATATATTCTTGTAAAACAGCTGCATTCTCTTCTGTATCCCAATTCAATAATTCAATATTATTTTCTACCAATTTTAATATACCAATTTTATTATCAAACCATGAGTTAAAATTTTCCTTACTAGTTAAAGCAGTATTTTTTAAATACTCCTGAGCCTGCTTTTTTGTATTATTATAAACCTTAGAAATATTTATAATCGTAATAGTACCCATTAATAAAATACAAATAGTTGTAACATATATCAATATTAATGAACTTAAACTTTTCTTCTTACTAAAAATATCTTTATATCTTTCAATTTTCTTCATATTTATTAATCACCTCAATTTATGATATTCTCAATATAATTAAATTTTCCTTACATTAAAATTTCTAGCTCAACACACAAATGTGTTCTTGACAGAATTAAGATGTTAATGCAAATTTATTACATTCTAAAAAAATTCTTGCTTAATATTGTCACACAAAGTTTTTAGTGTTGAGCCAAATTTCTTAACACAGTAAATTCTTCAAATTATATATCTACTTTTTAATTAACATGATTGTTTATAATATTAGTTTCTTTTCTGTATAAATCATTCTTAACTTCTCTATCAAATATTTCTAATGAATATTTAAAATTACATTGTTCTAAGAGTAGCACTTTCATACAATTTAAAATTTCACCAAGCTCTTTACCAAATAAATCTACTCTTTTATTAAGCTTATTTTTACCATCTATACTCTTAATTTCTTCTCCCAATTTATCAACAGCCGAAATTCTATCATATAATTCTTCATATTTATTTATTATTTTAGTAAGATTCTTATGTAACATTTCTGCCTTATTTCTCATTTTGTGATTAAATAAATTATTCGAGTTGATTATTTTCCAATACAATATTTTTGATGTTTCATTCAACTCCAATAAATCTTTTTCTATAATATTTTTAACACTAAATATCGTATCATTAATATCACATAATACTTCCACCATTTTATTAATTTCTACCTCCAAATCTGCTTAAATCATAAAATTTACACTAAATTATTTCTTCATATTATTTATTATTCACTATAGAAAATTATTCTCATTATACATGTACACTTTTAAATATTTGTTTTAAAAGTGTCTAATAAATCAATTATATCTGATGATATACAATCCATTTCTTCTAGTTTTTTTTCTGATAAATCCACATTACCATTTCTATATAAGTAAATAGCTTCTTTTGCTTTTTTATGTAAATTTATATGTGGATTTTCAATAGACTTAAATATAGGATTATCTAATATTTCCTTATTCTCTTCTCTGTAATACCATTTTCCTAATCTACATTCTTTATAGTCAGATGCGCACTCAGCATCTATATCATCTATTCCTAATAACATATTATATATTTTCCATTTCCATAATAAATGGTCTACTTTATAAATATCTATTTTTTCTTTAATGGACAAATCATCTATCTCTTTTTTTAATATTTGCGATCTTATATTCTCCACATTTTTACTTAATGAATATACTTTATTTCCAACGCTTCTACATATATTTTCTATCTTAGCAGCTTCAGATGACACCTCTGTCAATTCTTCTGCAAACATAGATGTTGCAGCATTTTGTTCTTCAGTTGTAGCAACTATGCTAGATATTTCTTCATCTATTTTTTTGATAAATTCTACACTATCATTAATTAAACTGGCAATATTATCTATTTCTAATTTTCCAATCTTCAATTTTTTTATTATACCTTTTGTGGCTAAACTAGATTCATCTGTCTCATTTTGTAATTCTATCATGCTTTTATTAATTGTTCTCACAGATTCCTTTGTATATTCTGATAATTTTTTAATTTCATTTGCAACAACCATAAAACCTTTTCCATGTTCCCCTACTCTCGCAGCTTCAATAGAAGCATTTAAAGATAACAATGTTGTCTGATCAGAAATCTCCTGAATTATATTTAAGACATTCCTTATTTCATCAACCTTCTTTTCAATATTCTCCATTTTCGTTATTGCAGTTTCTATATCTTCAAAAGATGTATCTATAAATTCTACTGATTTATTAACTTTATCAATACTATTTAATGGCAACTACTTTACCATTATTAGAATTATCCGCTATAACTTGAATACTTGAAGACATATTATCAATTGTAGCTGATAATTCTTGGCTGGTTGCAACCATAGAATTTATAAATTCTGTTTGAGAATTTATGTTTATTATCATGTCTCTAATTAAATCTAATCCTATTATTTCATTTAATATGTCATTTATTTTTACTATATTTTTATTATTATTATTATAGGCTTCAAGTAATTTATTTATATTACTAACCAGCTTATCATTCTGAACATTGTCTGACTTCAAAAGGCACTTATTCTTAATACAATTTTCTAAATTATTATTCAAATCTTCTATAATTTTATTATTTTCTTTACTTCGGAAATTAAAAATTCTATAAATACTTTTTTTTAAATTCTGTATCATTTTTCATCTCCCATTATATTTTTCAAAAATTCGCAGTATAGTGTCACACAGATTTTTTCTTTTTAAGGATATCAGCAAAATATTCTTTTCATTTATAGTTGTTATTTTAAATATTCATCAACTTAACCTTTATCAGCAATTATTTTTATTAATGTTTTATTTTCTATTAATTCAAAAACT
The DNA here is from genome assembly GCF_900465025.1 of Clostridium neonatale. Lineage (NCBI taxonomy): Bacteria > Bacillati > Bacillota > Clostridia > Eubacteriales > Clostridiaceae > Clostridium > Clostridium neonatale. The sequence goes on along the minus strand of NZ_UICR01000001.1, from coordinate 870,974 downwards.
GCTGATCTATCATCAATTCTTGCAGATGCTAAGAACAAAACAAAATAAAGCTATCTGTGGTAACCAATGCATGAAGTTTTAAGCCAAAATATGTTTATTTTTTAAAGCTCAATATCCATATGAAGCAATATCTTTGAAACATTTACTGAAATAATCTCTTAAAAATTTACAAACTTGTATTGGCATGCTATCAATAATTCGGATAGAGTCATTCATCAATTTTTTTAGCATTATAATAAGTGAACTCTAACATTGTAGTCATCTCCTTATTATATTATTGTAGTTAATTATATTTTTGTTGAGATGATTGCTTATTGTTAGAGTTTTTTATTACCACAACACGTTAGTTTATATTTTTACATAAAAGTTCTTTTTAATTGTCATTTACTATAAAAGTACTTTCTCTTCTATATCTTTTTTTATAAGCCCTAGTAATTATATTGCTGTTAACTCAAGACCTATTTGAGCATATCACTTATCTCTATTATTGTATTTTTATACAATGTGAAACCTATTTCTTCACACTTCTCTTACATAAACTTTACTTTCATCAAGAATAAATTTAAAACATTAGCCTATTTACTCATACTATTTTTTTACTTTATATCTAGCCAATTCTCCATCAACTCTAGTTGCTTGTCTAGATAATTCATTAGTTGAATTTGTAATCTCTTCTAATGTAGATGAGTTCTTTTCAACTACATCTGCTATCTGATTCACGCCTTCAACCATTTGTGCAATAGCAATACTTTGACTATTAGATACTTCAGATACTTTTTTTGATAATTCTGTAGTTCTAACCACATTTTTAACAATTATATGTAAAGATTCCGCTGTTTCATTAGCTAACATACTTCCTTCACCAGCTTTTGAAATAGCATGTTCAATTATTTCTCTTGTATCTCCTGCTGCAATTTTAACTTCTTCTGCGAGTTTTCTAACTTCTTCTGCTACAACAGCAAATCCCTTTCCTGATTCTCCAGCTCTTGCTGCTTCTATAGCTGCATTTAAGGCAAGCAAATTTACTTGTGATGCTATATCATCTATTGTTTCTGTTACTTGTGATACTTGTTGTGCAGCCTCATTAATATCATTCATCGAGTTTCTAAGAGTATCCATTTTTGAATTTCCTTCATCAACTATCATTTTGGTTGACTCTAGATATTCCTCTGTCTTTTCTATATCTTTTGCATTCTCTTTTACTTGATCTGATATTTCTGTAAAACTTGCAAGTAACTCTTCTACTGCTCCCGCCTGTTCCATAGATCCTTCTGAAATTATTTCTGTTGTTGTATGTATATCTTCTGACCCCTCTGCTATTGACTTAGATGATTCCGCCATGTTCTTAAAAATATCATTTAATGTATCTATTATAATTCCAAATGATGTTTGTATTTCTTTAAATTGTCCTCTATAATCGATATCTTTATTTAATTCTATATCTAGATTTCCGCTTACTAAAGTATTTAATGTAGTAACTTCATCATCAACATAAGATTTTAACAAAGTTATTGACTCATTCATTTCACTTATTACTTGTCCAATTTCATCATTTGAAATATATGTATTATCAGTTTCTAGTTTTCCTTCATTTAGATTTAAAGAAATTTTTCTTAAACTTTGTATTCCTTCAATTAAAATAGAGTTAATTACCTTCATAATCCAAATTGAAAAAACTATAATTACAGCACCAACAGCAACAGTAAATATAAAGTTATATAATGTAATCCTGTCACTTTTCTTTAAAAACTCCTCTGCACTAGCAGTCGTATTATCACCTATCTTTTCTAATACTTCTCTAGCACTATCAATTGTATCTGCATATGTTGTTGTAAGCATATTTGCTGCTTCTTCATTATGACCATTTCTTATTAATTCCACTACTTTTTGTCTTTCAATTGCTGATTCATCCATATATTTGTTAAACTCATTTATCAAATTTGTATCAATAGAATCGTCTTCTTCAAGTCTTCCTTTAATACTGTTCATATTCTTTTTCAAGCTTTCTGCATGTTCATCTGCAATCTTTATATATTCATTTTTTTTAGTTATATCTTTCTCAATAATTGCCCTAGATGTATATTTATCTAATGCCTGAAGATTCACTCTCATCTGCCATACAGTATCATTAGTCACATATGAGCCATTATATATCTTTTCACTTAAACTTCCTACATTTGACAATGTGGATAATGATAATATCATAAATAAAATCATCATTACAATAATAGCTCCGAAGGAAACTGTATTTCTTTTTTTTATTGAATAATTTTTATACTTTTCTTTTATCCATTTCATAAATATAGAATCCACCTTTCAAGTTTTTATTATAATTCAATGACTAAGCACTCATAATTTAGTGCTCAAATTTTATTCATAATTTAAAATTTTTTATTTATTTTCTCCTCCTCCTTATAAATTTAGAATAATTTATTAATTTTAAATATTATGCAGTGTTTCTTGTAATTATTTTCACAATTTTTACATTTATAGACTTTTGTTTCAATAATAAAACAAGATAAATATTTTGTCTAGTCATTTTTTTATAAATATACAAAAATATAAAATTATTATAAAAAAACCTTTTAAATTAACAATTTATTTTTTATTTTTATAAAAAATTATATATATCAATATTGTATGTGCATAAAAATAATTGTGCTTTCTAATTTATGTAGGTATACCTCTTTAAATTTTTCTTTACAAAGGATTCTATTATATTTTCGCTTTGCAAATTTTGTCGTTATATAGTAAAATATAATCAGAGGTATTCACTGTAACTATCAAAATCTAACAAAAAATCCTAGTCACTATTTTATTTAGTAATTAGGATTTTTTTACTTTAATTATTCAATTCTTGTTTATGGATTTCCTTAAATTCAGTTGAGAATACTTTTTGAAGAAATAGTTAAACTGCCTTTTATCGCAAGTCAATTGGGGGTAGAATTGCCGAATTAAGTGTTCACAATATTATTCTGATTACTTCTTGAACTTCAATAGGTAATGATTGTACCTTTTCCATTTCTTATTAAAGCCATTGCATTATTAGTATAATTGAAAATACTGTAGAAAACATGAGTAATTGACTTGATGATTTAACACTATTTTCTTCATCTTTATTGCCAATATATTGACTAATGATAGCTGCACCACCTGAAGCAATTGCTGTAAATAGATAGATAAAAACAGTATTAAACATATTCACGAGTGAGACTCCTGATACTGATGATTCCCCTACAAAACTTACAACAAAAGTATCTACAATACCTACCATCATCACCAATAATTGTTCTAAAAACAACAGGAACAATCATGTTTTTTAAATCCTTATTACTAAATAATATTTTATCCTCCCCATCTTTTTATCCAAAAAACTGTTTCATTCATTCTACTTATTTTCTGCCATAACTCCAACTAAGCGATGAGGTTTATAAAGTTCTTCTAAATAAATAATTTCTTCATCAGTCAATTTAACTGCTACTGCCTTAACAGCTCCATCAATATGATGTGGTTTTGTTGCACCAATAATAGGTGAAGTGACTTTTGTAAGTAACCAAGCCAATGATATTTCAGTCATAGAAACACCTTTTTTCTCAGCTAATTCTTCAACTCTATGAATAATTGCTAAATCTTCATCATGTGTTATATCATATTTTCCTTTCGCATAAATATCTTCACTTAAACGTTTAGACTCTTCACCAGGATGTTTAGCTAATCTTCCAGATGCTAACGCGCTATATGGTGTCATAGCAATGTTATGAGCAACACAATATTGTTTCATTTCTCTTTCTTCTTCTCTAAAGATTAAATTATAGTGACCTTGAATAGATACAAATTGTTCATAACCTTTTGCTTTAGCTATCTCATTAGCCTTGGCAATCTGCCATGCATAACAGTTAGATATTCCAATATATCTGACTTTTCCTTGCCTTATAACATCATGTAAAGCTGCCATAATATCTTCAATAGGTGTATTATAATCCCACATATGAAGAATATATAAATCAACATAATCCATATCTAATCTTTTTAGACTCCCATTTAAGCAATTCTCAATGTGCTGTTTAGCATCAATCCCTTGTTCAATCTCTTCTTGAGTTCGAGGAATAAACTTTGTAGCAATGATAACATCCTCTCTTTTGGCATATTCTTTGATAGCTTTTCCTAAGAACGCTTCACTTGTTCCCCCTTGATAACCCATTGCAGTATCAAAGAAATTAATACCATTATCTAATGCATATTTAATAATCTTTTTAGACTCTTCATAAGGCAAAGTCCATGAATGCATTCCTTTTTGTGCTTCACCAAAACCCATACATCCTAAACATACCTTAGATACCATTAAATCTGAATCACCTAATTTTACATATTCCATAAAATGACCTCCTATTGTCTTATAACTTCTTTTAAACTAAACTTATGATTATATTTGTTCCCCTACTATTTATCATCATACTTGCATTTTCCATCTAATATATAGAATATAGATGTCGCATTTGTTTTTTCAAAAGCCTTATAATCTATCCTGATTGTTTTTGGAGCAACAGCTTGCTCTTTCTCATTTATCTTTATATCCATCAAAAAAGTCTCCCCTCTTTTCAAATATAATATTATCGAAAAGAGTAAGAGACTTCAATTTACATAAAATATGAAATGTCAAGAAATTGACATTCTTATAAAATTGTCAACTTTTACTATAGGGATTTCCCGTATTTTCACCGTCTTTAAAAAGTTCCTTCATACCAATTCCTCTCATTTCTACAATCATTCTTACGATTTCTTCACATGAAACTGTCATATCAGATAAAATCCATGATAAAGTCATAGCACTTGATGCACTAGCATGATAAATTGTAGCAAATTTTAGAGTTTCAGGCATTAGTTTAGAACCATATAATTCCTGATGCCACTTAAGATCAAATTCTTTGCAATGCTCAAAGATATAGTCTTTTAAGCAATTCTGACCTTCCATCATGGATGCTTGTTTCATAAAGCAATGATATTTTTTCATATTTTCAAAGGCAAGAAGAAGTGAATCATAAAAATTCATACTCATATTTTTATCATTAAAATCTGGAACAATCCTTGTATCATAAACATATTGAATTAAATCATTTTTATCAATAAAATGATTATAGAATGTTTGCCTACTAATTCCTGTTTTATCTAATAACTGCTTAATTGTCATTGACTCTAAAGACTGCGTCTCACATAATTCTAATAGTGCAGTAGCTAATAAATCCTTAATATTTATAGCCATTACTATCACCTACCTCAATTCAATTTTACCCAAAACCCAATTGAATATCAAATGTTATAAACTGAATAATGAAAGGGGCAGTCGCACAAAGAATAAAAACTACAATATATTGTAGTTGAACTTTGAATTCTACAACAAAATGTTATGGCTACATTTCTTAATGCAACAGCTCCTTAAATTGATAAGGAAATCCAATAAGAAAAATAGTTATATTCTACCGTTCTTACTATCTATTATCTTAAGAGAAAGGAAAATGTACTAGATGGATTTAAAAATAGAAGATTTAAGTATAGGTTACGGTAATAAAACTATATTATCAGATGTTAATTTAGTTTTTAAGCCTAAGATTATAGCAGTTATAGGGCCAAATGGTGCAGGAAAATCAACACTTATAAAGGCAATAGCTGGTATTAACAAAGTAAAAAAGGGACTATTAGTTTTAATGAAAGAAAAATTGATAAGAATTATAAAGAATTTTATTCAAAATATCTTGGATATTTCCCTCAGTTTTTACCTACAAATTCAGTCCTAACAGTATTTGAAGTTATATTGCTTGGTATGATTGATTCATTATCACTTAGAATTAGTGATGAAGAACTGATAAAGGTAATGTCCATAATGAAGAAACTTAATATAGATGGGTTAGCAAAAAAACGCATGACTGAGTTAAGTGGTGGTCAACAGCAGATGGTATCCTTAGCTCAAGCAATTATTAAAGATCCTAAGGTTTTACTTTTAGATGAACCACTTAATAATTTTGATATATATAGACAATTTGAAATATTAGATATTATCAAAAAAATAACTTATAAAAATGATATTATTACAGTAATTGCAATTCACGATTTAAACTTAGCAGCTAGATATGCAGATGAAATTGTAGTTATTCATGATGGAAAGGTATATAGCAAAGGAAATCCTAAAGAAGTTCTGACTAAAGAACTCCTTAGAGAAGTATACAAAGTAGATGCTGAAATAACTATAGACAGTAATAATATACCATCAGTTAATCCAATAGGAATGGTAAAATAGACCTATTTTATTAGAATAAGCTTTAAATATAAATTTAAACATGAATAAGGAGAAAATCAAATGATAAAAAGAAAAAAAGGTATTTTAAAAATATGTACTATGCTACTAACAGGTGCATTGCTATTAAGTGGATGCTCAAGTAATAGTAATGGTAATAATAGTGCAAAAACTAAAAGTGATACAATCACAATTACTGATTCAGTTGGAAGAGAAGTTACTTTAGAAAAAGATATTGATAGAATTGTACTTGTTAGAAGCAGAGATATTTTTGAAATAGAAGTTCTACTTGGCGATGAAATGCCAGATAAAATTGTAGGCTGGAGTGATGATTTACAAACAAATGATTCAGATACATACAAAAAGGTAATTGAAACATTCCCAGAAATGGCCTCTATACCTAGTATAGGTAATAATGCTAATGATACTATAAGCACCGAAGCTGTTTTAGCATTAGAACCAGACTTAGTATTAATGAACGCTTCTATGGCACAAGGAAATTTTGATTATGTAGAAAAGCTAGAAGAAGCTAATTTACCGATTGTATATTTAGATTCAGTAAGTAATCCATTATCATCACCACAAGAAAGCTTAGCAATTTTAGGTGAAATTTTAGGTAAGCAAGATAAAGCAAATCAAGTAATAGAATATATGAATAAACAAGCTTAATATCCTCCTTAATTATATATTTTCTCTTAAAAGTTAGATGTGTACTTAATTAAATTCTTCTATAAGATTTACTTCTACATACACTCTTTCACTTTTTGCTTTAATACATACAAGGTTAATTAATTATACTTAACTTGTCCATTAATTTAGTTTAAATAACTTGTTAACGTATCCTTAAGATCAACTCTCATCTGCCATACAGTGCCATTAGTCACATATGAGCGCCATTATATATCTTTTTTACTTAACCCTCCTACATTTTCCAATTTAGATAATGATAAAATCATCATTACAATAGTAGCTCTGAAAGAAACTGTATTTCTTTTTTTATTGAATAATTTTTATATTTTTCTTTTATCCATTTCATAAATATAGGATCCACCTTTCAAGTTTTTATTATAATTCAATGACTAAGCACTCATAATTTAGCGCTCAAATTTTATTCATAATTTAAAATTTTTTATTTCTTTTATCTTCCTCCTTATAAATAAAAATAATCTATACATCAAACTATTATATCATGTATCTATATCAACGCAAATAGGCTATTCTTATAGGTTTCTATCATATCATTATAAGATAATCAACACTATTTTATAGTATAAAATAATACTCTTTTTTCTATTTAAAATACCATATTTTTATATTCATTCTTGTATTTGGGTAGATAATATTTTTAAAATTATATTAATCATTTTTCTTCTAATAAAACATGAAAAAAGGTTGTAGCTTAAACTACAACCTATAATATAAAATTATCTTCTATTTTCTTCTTTCTTGCCTCTTTACTATATATTTAATTATAATTGGAGTTATTATACTTGTTATTATTGATGCTAAGGCTATTTGAGACATTGCAACATTCACAAACGGAGCATATGCATCACTAATTTCAGCTGCTAATGAGGGTACTGAAATAGATAATCCTGCTACAGATGACATTGCAATAGCTGCATAACCAGGCCTTTTTACAACTTTTCTATCTAACAATAATAAAGGCAAAAGACTCACTAAATAGAATATTAATGTGAGAATTACTCCTGATACTCCTGACTTTAAAGCTACTATAATATCTATACTACTACCAAAGCATATTCCCATGAAAGGCAAAAGCATTCCTGTAGCTGATGCATATAGCTTCTTAAAATCACCATCTAAATTTCCTAAAATCATACCTAATATAAATGGAAGCAGATTAGCTATTATTGTATTTAAATCTATTCCTTGTCCATTTGCTGAGCTTAAAATCATAAGTGGAATTGCAGGTACCACTATTAGATTTAAAAAGCCAAAAGCTGCTCCATCTATTTCATCTCCATAATCATTAACTAAGGCTAGATATAATCCTGGATTACAACTTGTAATTGTAGCAATAATGGCAACTGCAGATATTCCAAATACTCCTTCTATTCCAAAGAATTTAATCACTAATAATCCAATAATATATGATATAAATAGCTTTCCAATGCATAGTAATCCTGCTCTTTTAAGAACACTAACTATGTTTTTTATATTAAATTGTGTACCAGAGGCAAATAGCATTAATCCTACTAATACCATAGTACTCTTATTAGTAAAAAGTGCTGTTGTTGGATTCCCTATTTGAAAAATCTCAGGAAAAAAAGTGTTTATTATTGCAGAAAGTATCATGGGAACTATAAGTAGTCCCCCTGGTACTTTCCTAATACTATTTAATATTTTCATAAATCTTAAAGTTCTTTTCCATTGGTAGCTATAACATTCTTATACCAATAGAATGAATCTTTCTTGTAACGTTTCATTGTTCCATTACCATAGTCATCTTGATCTACATATATAAATCCATAACGCTTTGACATTTCTGATGTCCCTGATGAAATCATATCAATTGGTCCCCACATTGTGTAACCAATAACTTCTACTCCATCTTCAATAGCAAGCTTTAATTGTTCAATATGTTTACGTAAGAAATCTACTCTATATGGGTCATGTACTTTATTATCTTCTGTTAATTCATCAAAAAATCCCGAACTATTTTCAAGTATAAAAACAGGTAATCCAAATCTATCATATACATGATTTAATGTATATCTTAATCCTATTGGGTCAATTTGCCATCCCCATTCATTTGCATCAAGATGCGGATTTTTATAAACACTATGAACATTACCAGCAGTAAGCTCTAGCTGATCTCCATCATCACTTGATATCATAGAATTATAGTATGACATTCCTACAAAATCAGCTGTATTTTCCTTTATAACTTCCAAATCTCCATCTTTTATATTTAACTTAATGTTATGTTCTTCAAAATATTTCTTTGAATAATATGGATACTTACCACCATTTAAAATATCTAAATAGAATAGATTTTTCATTTGATCATCCTTTTGCATTGCTAGGGCATCTGCTGGCTTGCATGTATAAGGATAAGTAGTAAAGTATGCTACCATGCTGCCAATTTTATTTTCTTTATTTATTTCATGAGCAAGTTTTGTAGCTTTTGCAGCTGCAACAAATTGATGGTGAAGAGCTTGGAATAACATTTCTTCATAGTTTTCTTGCCCTTCATCTATTACTCCCATAGTTTTAGGACCAGCTTTAATACTCATGTTTATTTCATTAAATGTTACCCAATACTTTACTTTTCCTTTATATCTATTGAATATTACCTCACAATATCTTAAATATAAGTCAATTAACTTTCTGTTATACCATCCACCAAACTTTTCAATTAAAACTATTGGAAAATCAAAATGTGATATTGTTATTAGCGGTTCCATACCATTTTTTAAACATTCGTCTATAACACTATCATAGAACTTTAATCCTAATTCATTTGGCTCTTTATCATCACCATTTGGAAATAAACGTGCCCAAGAGATTGAATATCTAAACACTTTAAATCCCATTTCTTTAAATAAAGCCATATCTTCCTTATATGTATGATAAAAATCTATTCCTCTTCTTTTTGGATACTTTATTGTATCAGGATCATTTTTAGCTTCCGCTATCATTTCCTTTGTAATTTTAAGCTGCTTAGTCACTTTTCTATCATTTTTAGGATTAAATGGCATTACTTCTGGAACAGTAAGTGTCTTACCATCTACATTGTAAGCACCTTCAGCTTGACAAGCTGATAAGGCACCTCCCCATAAAAAGTTTTTTGGAAATCCTTTATTCATATAAATCTACCTCTCCTTCTATATTTTGTGTACAAATCTTATGCACTTATTTAATTATTTATATTAATTTCAATAAATTATCATTATTTGTTACTTCACCATTTTTTACAACTAAGACATCCTCATATTCATCAGAATTTGTAATTATAAATGGAGTTATAACATCATATCCTTCTTTCTTAATTTCATCTAAATCAAACTCAACTAATAAATCTCCTGCTTTTATAGTCTGCCCATTAGTTATATGACTCTTAAAGTGTTTACCTTCTAAGTTTACAGTATCCAATCCAATGTGAATTAATACTTCTACACCATCATTAGATTTTAAACCAATAGCATGCTTTGTACTAAAAATTGCTTCCACTATTCCATCAAATGGAGCCATAACTTTACCTATCTTAGGTTCAATTGCAACTCCTTTTCCCATTAATCCTTCAGAAAATACACTATCATTAACTTCAGCTAGATCTTTAACACTTCCCTCTACTGGACTTTTTATCATAACCCCTTCATGAGAGACTACATTTTCTTTTTTAGCTTCTGTTTTATTATCCTCACCAATTACAGAATCATCTACTCCAGCAATAATAGTAAACACACATCCTAAAACAAATGCTGCTACAACACCAATTATAATGTAAATATATTTATCTGCATTAAATGTTGTAAGAGATAAAATTCCTGGAATAGCAATAGCATTTGCATGAGCATTAACCATACCATAGAATCCACTTACTAACCCTGCTGCTAAACATCCAGCAAAGAATGGCTTCTTAAATCTTAAAGTAACTCCATAAATAGCTGGTTCTGTAATCCCAAAAAGAGCTGTTAATGAACTTGATCCTGCTGCTGCTTTCATAGTTTTATTTCTAGTCTTTAAGAATACAGCAAATGCTGCACCTGCTTGTGCCATATTAGCAGCTAAAGCACTTGCTGTTAATACAGTACTTCCTGTATCTGCAACTTGTTGAATTTGCATTGGCATAATTGAATAGTGCATACCAAACATAACAAGTATAGGTCTAAAGAATCCTAGTAAAGCACCTGCAATAATTCCACTTGTTGCAAATAACATATTTAATCCTTCAGCAATCCATGTACCTACATATGATCCAAATGGTCCTATTGCAATTAATTGAACTGGAACCATAATTAATAATGTAATCATTGGAACAAGTAATACCTTAAGTAAATCTGGGACTATCTTTTCAACAAACTTATAAACATAACTTAATAACCATACTGATAATATTATTGGAATTACCGTAGAAGTATACTTAACTAATAAAATAGGTAATCCTAAAAAACTTATTTTATCAACACCAGTTTGAGCAATTTTACTTGCTGCATCTAAAATTGTCGGATGTAATAGACATGCTGCTAAAGCAACTGCTAAATATTCATTAGTTTTAAACTTTCTTGCTGCACTAACAGCTAAGAAGAATGGCATAAAATAAAACACACAGTCAGATATCATATTAAATATTGTAATAAATCCTGTTGAAGGATCCACCATACCTGTTGAAGTCATTAGGGAAGATAAACATTTCATCATACCACATCCAACAAGTGCTGGAAGTATAGGCGTAAATACTCCTGATATAGTTTCTATAAATGCATTAAAAGGATTTTTCTTAGCCTTAGGCATCTCTGTACCATCATTATTTGAGAAATCACCAAGTTTCACAAATTCTTCATATACTTTGTTTACCTTAGCTCCAATTACAACTTGTAATTGTCCACCACTATGTTGTGCTTTCAAAACACCTTCTAATGTATCTATTGCTTTTAAATTTACTTCTGCTTCTGATTTAACAACAAGTCTTAATCTTGTAGCACAATGAGTAGCAAGGGTAATATTTTTTTCTCCACCACTTAATTCAAGAATTTTTTGAGCTAATTCCTTATTATTCATCTATCTCTCCACCTTTTGTTTTATAATATATATTTAAAACTTTTAAATCTTAGCCAGCATTTGATTTATAAGTTATAAAATCAAAATAAAAATGACCAAAGACTAATGTAATTATAGATATAGTAAATAATCACATTAATTTTTGGTCATGCCTGATCGAATCAGTTACAGTCCTAATTATTTTGTTTTCTTATTCTTTGGATATGAAGCATTAAATATAATTTTTCATCATTTGTACACTTCCATCCATATTTATTATTTAAATGTTTCTCTATTATTTCAACACACTCTAACTCTTCTGTTAGCTTATCCTTCATAATAGTAAACATATCGCTATTTTCATTATCCAATGGTTTATTGTTTACCTGTCTAAGAATAAAATATCTTATATGAGCTACAAATCTAGTAAATTCAAATGAGTCTTCATTAAACTCTATTTTAAATTTATATTTTATTAAATTAAGAATTTCTCCCATAATAGTTGTTATCTTAGTTGTTTCAGTCATATCATGTTTGCCAAGCTGAGCATTTATAAAATGTAGTGCTATAAATGCTGCTTCATTTTTATCTAATTTAACTCCAAGTTCATTTTCAATAATATCTAATGAATGAAATCCTATCTCATACTCTTTAGGGTACATATGTTTAATTTCCCATTGAAGTGGATTTCTAACTTGTATTCCTTCTTTATTTCTTTGAATAGCAAAATTAATGTGATCAGATAAAGTTAATAAAATATCTGCATTAAATTCCATATTAAGTTCTTTATAACCACTTCGTATAATTTTTTCTGTTACTTTGATCACTTCATTAGGGATGGATTCTAAAATTTCAGAAGCTTTTGTACTTTGAGGAATTACATACTTTTTCTCTATCAGAGATAAGTCTTCTAAAATATATGGTGTTTTTCGGAATCCTAATCCCTTTCCAACAACTATAATTTCTTCCTCTTTATCGTTCAAAGCTAATACAACATTATTATTTAACTTTTTTACTATCTTCATCTTTAGTACCTCCCTCCCTTATTTATTTTTAAAGCAAAAATGACCAAACATTAATATAATTATCCATAAATAATCACATTAATTTTTGGTCATGCCTGATCGAATCAGTTACAGTCCTTACAATGTATACGATAACAGACTTTCGAATTCTTGTCAATACTTTTTATAAAAATTATTTTTAAATTGATACAATTCCTTTGAAAGCAAATTTTTGAACCTATTGCGAACTAAATTTTTGTCTAACATTATATCAACTTCTTTTATTAAAACTGATGATGTCACACTAAATAATTAGTGCATAGTTCCTTTTTTGTGCAAAAATAAATCTCAAACCCAATAAGTTTGAGATTTATGATAAAAGGAGCTATTGCTAATTGATTTTAATCCGCTAATACAACAGACCCATCTACATTCCATACAAACGTCTAATTATTACTTATCCAATAGATTTCCTATTATTAGCAACCTTAATTGTTGTATCAACAACATTATCAACGGTGAATCTAAATTACTTAAATGACTCATTCGCACACTCTAGCATCTATAAAATAAGAAAAGTTACTTATTGCAGCATAGCTGCTCTTTTTATAAGTGCATATTCTTAAGCAGAGAGCCCAAATCTTGTATTTGGTGCGAATCACTTACACCTACGAATGCACATGAGTAGGTGTTTCCTTGGCATATAATGCTTGGTGAGGTACGAGCCTGGCAGTATAGCCCATCTTCATCTGCTGATGAAGATATTTCATTAAGTAATTCCTTCTAATTCCCATGAGATAAGCATATTCTTATATTCTTATATTCTTATATTCTTATATTCTTATATTCTTATATTCTTATATTCTTATATTCTTATATTCTGGACATTTTTTCATTATTAAAATAATTACACAATAATTTTTTATTTAAACTATGTATATCTAAAATTAATATTTTTAGCACTAATCAACATAATATGTTATGTAACTTATAAATATATTTTTATTATTATAAAGATCTATAATCTCTCCTTCTAATTTATGATTACTTTTAATAATCTTGACAAGAGGTTTAAATGAATTTTTTGTATTATTTTTAATTACGATCCCTATATCTCCATCGTTAAGAGTCACCCTCGTATCTAATGTAAACACTTCTACACGTTTTAAAAACTATCCTAATATTTCCATATCAAACCCTTTTAAATTTTTTTCAAATTCTCTTCAAATAATATTTGATTTTTATCTAACATTATATGATTTATTTTTATTTCATAAAAGCTATAAACTATACTTATTATTCTAGCAAAACTACTAATTTCTTCACCTTCTAGTTTATTAGGATACCCTAAGCCATCAAATTGTTCATGATCATGTAAAATTGCAAGTAATATTTCTTCGTCTAATGAATAATTTTTCTTTAAATATTCATAGCCTAATATAGGATGTTGTTTATATGCATATTTTATATTTTTTTCAACCTTCGATGACACTAATACTATATCTTTTAATAATGCAGCTATACAAAGTTTTATTAATTTCTCCCTTCTCAGATTCATTTTTGCCCCTAATATTACAGACATAATTGCCACATATATTGTTTGCTCAATAATAGAACTTACAACAATCTTATTGGGCTCATATAATATTTTAAGATTATCAGCTTCTAAAGAATATCATTCACAAACTGTGTCGCTATAACCATCGCATCATCTAATTCTTTACTTCCGCTTCCCCTCTAATAACCTTATTGGCAATATCTTCTAACCCCCTAATGCTTTTGTATAAATAATCTATTTTCATGGTGTATTTACTCTGTTTGTTATTAAAACAATACTCATCATTAATATATACATATGATATACCCAAGTTGTCTAAAATTTCTACCCCTTTTGGAGTAATTTTTGTCCTTCTTTTAACATTAATCTCCAATTGTTATCAATTACATTGATAGCAATCTCAGAATTTTTCTTTCAATTTTTTTACTGGTACTAATCTCATCTTTCATAACTCCTCTTGCTAGTTAATTATGCGGCTAAACTTTATCTTAAATTATACAATAGCTTTAATCTTCTCTTACTCTCCTACTACAGATAATTTTGTAGCAATTAATGCAATCAAGTCACTTTGTTACTTAAATATTATTATTTAGTTTTTCTTCAACCTCTTTAGCTACAATATCATAATCTTTATCAAACATAGATATTGTTTTTACACTATATTCATTTATTCCTGTTTATAATACTACCTTTGTCTTTTGAATTTCATTAGAATATACAACGTATGTTACTACATATTTGCCTGTTTGAAAGCTTACTAATGGTTCATAGGCTCTGAGTCTTATGAAATCGGCTTCATTTTATCTGTTGTTTATAATTCTAGGTGAATAATATGTATAATCTTCCATTAGAAAGATGCCATACACATGAAGACTTTTTACTCAACAAATTAGAATTTATCTATATTGATAATTATTTTTATAATAATTTTGATGTTTATTTTTCTCTACACTTTATTCCATAATTTCCTCTACTACAATTCTCATATCCTCTGTATATTTCATACTTCTTACCATTTATTTCAACTTCATCATCTCCTGTAAATATACAAGAATCCCCATTTTCTTTACAATATTTAGAAATTGCTTCAATAGCTTTTGTAAGTGTAGGATAACTCCCACTATCCTCATATGGAACCCAAAATGCTTTCTTAAACATAAAAACTCCTTTCTTCTATCAAACAAATTATAATGTAATAATAAAATTATTCTTTAATTTCATTAATATTATTTAGTTTAATTCTGAACACCTCTTTTGTATTAATCTATTTACATTCTCTTTAAATATATTCTCGAAATATATCATCATTTATCTTATGATGATATACTTCTGTTGATATTCAAACTTTTGAAAATTTAATTATATTATCTCTTGTCTATTAATTAAAAAGTTTTGCTAATCTTATAAATAATTCGTAAATTTTATTTTGCTTTCTATCTGTCACCTTAATTAATATTACTTCAATAATATACTAACTAAATTTTCACATTATCCTTCATATTAATTTAATTATATCATGCTTTATATACAAATTTCTATATTCACAGGTTTTATTATCAACTCACTTCTTGATACAAAAAAAGAGAAGAACCTCACCAATTTGGACTTATTTCTTCTCCATACATTTAGATAAATTATCAAGTTATCATTTATACTTACTTCTATTGATTCAATTTCCTTTAGTTCATTTATAAAAACTTTTCAAACTTTTTTATAAAATTAGAATAAGAGACAACGCACTTATTAAATAATAGCATTACCTCTCATTTTAATTTTAGACTTGTTATTTTATTTCATATACCTAATCTAATAAATTGATTTATATATTTCTAAAATTTCTTCAATACTTGTATCTCTTGGATTACCTGGAGTACATGCATCTGCCATAGCTGATTCTGCAAGTACTTTTAAGTCTTCTTCTTTTACTCCAATTTCTCTTAAAGTCTTTGGAATTCCAACGTCTTCTGAAAGTTTTTTGACTGCATCAATAGCAGCTTTTCTATATTCTTCTTGAGACATATTATCTACACCAGTAACTCCCATTGCCCTTGCAATTTCTCTATATTTTTCACCTGTAGCTTCTGCATTATATTCCATAACATATGGCAGAATTACTGCATTTGCTATTCCATGTGGAGTATCATAAAATGCCCCAAGTGGATGAGCCATACCATGTACTATTCCTAAACCTACATTACTGAAGCCCATACCAGCAACGTATTGTCCAAGTGCCATATCTTCTCTTCCTTTTGATTCATTATTTACTGCACTTCTAAGAGAACGCGATATTATTTCTATAGCCTTTAAATGAAGAGCATCTGTTAATTCCCATGCCCCTTTAGTTATATATCCCTCAATTGCATGAGTTAAAGCATCCATTCCAGTTGCTGCTGTTAATCCCTTTGGCATTGATGACATCATTTCTGAATCAACTACTGCAATTATTGGAATATCATGTGGATCAACACACACGAATTTACGTTTCTTTTCTTCATCAGTTATTACATAATTAATAGTAACTTCTGCTGCTGTTCCTGCTGTTGTTGGTACTGCTATAATATCAACACATTTATTTTTAGTTTCTACTGCACCTTCAAGACTTCTTACATCTGAATATTCAGGATTATTTATTATTATTCCAATAGCCTTTGCTGTATCAATTGATGATCCACCACCAATAGCTATAATATAATCAGCTTTAGCTTCTTTAAATTTTTCTATACCCTTTAAAACAACATTTATAGTTGGATTAGCTTTTACTTCATCAAAAATTTCAAATTCTAAATTATTATTTTTTAAAAGTTCCGTTACTCTTGTTGCAACATTAAATTTAATTAAATCTTTATCTGTTACTACTAAAGCTTTTTTATATCCTCTTATTTTTGCTTCTGTAACAATATTTTCAATTGCTCCTGCCCCTATATAGCTGGTTTCATTTAATATCATTCTATTTACCATTTAAATTCATCTCCTTAATATTTAATTTTTGTATATCTAATCTCCAACTACTACTCCCTTTTGAAGCATAATATTAGCGTAAAGTGCCTTTTCACTTGTTGCAATAATAGCATATCCCTTCTTTGCTTCTTCATAAAACGCAAAACGTTCAATATTACCTATACAATTTTTTCCTCTATCATCATATTTATTTATAATTTTCTCATATTCTTGCCAAATAGGAGTCTCTACATCATCTCCCGGCATAACTTCCATTAAGTTTACTGGATTTTTAACATAGGTATCTAAAGGAAAGACTTTTAAAATGGCATCTAAAATTTCTGGCACACCATGACCATCACATCTAATAACAATTGCATTCTTTCCCATGCTTTCAGCTGGAAAGTTTCCATCAGAAATAACCAGCCTATCACTATGTCCCATTTCACATAATACTTTCAATAACTCTGGCGATAAAATTTGTGGTATTCCTTTTAGCACTTTATTACCTCCTTAAATCTCTTATAAGCTTTATTCCAAAGTGATATATCCTCCGGATTATATTCCTTAATATCAGATGATTTTTCAATAATTCTCTTAGCTTCATCTAATCCTTTAATTAATCCTAAAGCAATTAATTGTAATGCAATATTTCCAAACACTGTTGCTTCTATAGGCCCCGCTGTTACTTTACAGTTACATGAACTTGAAGTCATTTGACAAAGTAATTTACTTTGAGTACCTCCACCTACCATGTATATATTTTCATATGTTTTATTAGTGCACTCTTTTATTTTTTCAAGTTCATATCTATATTTCAAAGCAAGACTTTCATCTATACATCTAACAATTTCTGCTTTTGTTTCTGGTACTTCTTGATTTGTGCGCTTACAATATTCACGAATACGTTCTGGAATATTGCCTGCCGGTACAAATTCTGGAGCATCTGGATCAATAAAGCACTTAAATGGCTTTGCTAAGGCTGCCATACTCTCTAGCTGGCCAAATCCATATTCTTCTCCTTCTTTAATCCATTGTCTGCGACTTTCTTGTATAAGCCATAAACCAATTATATTTTTTAAAAATGAAGCTTTTCCACCATACCCCCCTTCATTAGTTATGTTGTATTTACTTGATATATCATTAATTAATGGCCTTTCTAGTTCTGTTCCAAACAATGACCATGTGCCACAACTAATAAATATAAAATCTTTTTCTTTGTTAGGTACAGATACAAGAGCACTCTGAGTATCATGACCTGCTACTGAAACCACATCACATTTTTCTATACCCAGCTCTCTGCAAATATCATCTGAAACCTTTCCAATACTTGTACCTGTAGGAATGATTTCTGTAAATAGTCTCTTAGGAATGTTAAGAGCATCTATTACTCTATCAGACCAAGTTTGCTTTCTTGCATCTAATAACTGTGTAGTTGATGCAATGGAATATTCAGTTATTTTTAACCCTGTAAGCATATAATTGAATAAATCTGGCATTAATAAAATTTTATCTGCTCTCTCTAAAATATATGGCCTCTTTTCAACTAATGATAGTAATTGAAATGCTGTATTAATCTCCATGAATTGGTTACCTGTAATATTGTAGAATTCCTCTTTAGAAATCTTTTCTAAACTTTTTTCTAACATTCCATTTGTTCTGCTATCTCTATAATGAATAGGATTTTCTATTAAATTTCCATACTCATCAATAATTCCAAAATCAACTCCCCAAGTATCCACACCAATACTACAAAAGCTGCCATAATGTTTTGCTTTTATGATCCCTTGCTTTATTTCATAAAATAATCTCAATACATCCCAGTACATAGTGCCATTTACAACAACTGGATCATTAGAGAATCTATGAATTTCTTCTATTTCAATTGTATTTCCATCATATGTTCCAAGCATTGCTCTTCCACTAGATGCACCAAAATCAAATGCTAGTACCTTTTTTTGTTTCATATTTTCACCTGCTAACTCTTTTGATTGTGCGTTCTTTTATAATTATGAATATAAATTTACTTTTTCAAACTTTATTTAATGCATTATCAAAAAATAACAAGTCAAATCTGCCTTCCTATCTTACATCATAATTCTTCAGCAGGCTTACTTAATTAATCAAGTTATTAGACTAATCTACTTTAATTATCTGATGAAAAATATCCTTGGCATATTGGAACTTGTTATTTTCTTTAATATAATATGCCTAATTTAAAATTACTATTTATATAGTGGTCCATAAGTAGCACAAGCTCTAAAATCTTGTCCTTCTTTATCTTGTCCAAAAGCATTCCAAGCTGCTGGTCTGAATATTTTTTCATCTGGAACATTATGCATGCATACTGGAATTCTCAAAATAGAAGCTAAAGTTATTAAATCTGCACCTATATGTCCATAGCTTATTGCTCCGTGATTAGCTCCCCAATTATTCATAACATCATATGCTGATTTGCATGGACCTTCTTTTGTTGTTCTTGGAGCAAACCAAGTACAAGGCCAAGTATAATCTGTTCTCTTCCATAAAACTTCATTAACCTCGTTTGGAAGTTCAACTGTCCATCCTTCTACTAATTGAAGTACAGGACCTAATCCTTTAACAATATTAATTCTAGCCATAGTACAAGGCATAACATCCTTTGTTAAGAATCTTGATGAGAATCCGCCACCTCTAAAATATCCTTGATCTGCTGGATTCCATGTTGTAGCTTCAATAATATTCTTTTTATCCTCTTCTGTGATTTCCCAGAAAGGTTTAATAACAGCATTTCCATTTGCATCCTTTGCTCCACCATTAGCATCTAAGCATGCTGCACCTGAATTAATTAAATGTATAAATCCGCCAGCCTCTTTAGCAGCTCCTTCAATTTTATAACCTGTTGCTTTTTCAACTGCCTCTTCACTCCAATAAGTACGAACATCAGCAAATATTTGAGCTGTATTTGTTAAAAGCTTATTAAATAACATTGTTGCAGCATTTAATGTATCATTTTCAGTTGCTAATATATAAGGCTCTCTAGGTCCATTCCAATCAAATGATGTATTTAATAAAGATTCTGAGAAGTCACAATTTGGATAAAAATCAGTCCATTGTCTTTGACCTTGGAAACCTGCTGCAATAGCATTATGTCCAACTTTTTCTTCTTCACAACCTTGTGGAAGATTTTCATTTCCATTCATTAAGTCCTTAATAATACACATCATTTTAACAGTAAATTCCCAATCTTTATCTTTTTCTTCTCTAGTTTTTTGAGCTTCTACTGGATTTTTATCAAAGCCTTCTTTACAATGCTCCTTTGTCCATGCAAGAGCTTTTTGGAATTCAGCTTCATCATAGATGCCTTCTGTCATTCTTCTTATGATTTCCACTTCATCCACTGATTCAATTCTCATTCCTAGATATTCTTCAAAGAATTCTGGACTTATTATTGATCCGCCAATTCCCATACAGATAGAACCAATTTGTAAATAAGATTTTCCTCTCATAGTAGCTGCTGCAACAGCTGCTCTACCAAATCTTAATAATTTTTCTTTTACATCCTCTGGGATTTCTGTATCATTTGCATCTTGAACATCACGTCCATATATTCCGAATGCTGGTAACCCCTTTTGTGCATGTGTTGCAAGTACAGATGCTAAATATACTGCTCCTGGTCTTTCAGTTCCATTAACCCCCCATACACCTTTTATTGTCATTGGATCCATGTCCATTGTTTCTGCACCATAACACCAACAAGGAGTAACTGTAAGAGTAATATCTACACCTTCTTTTTTAAACTTTGATGCACAAGCTGCTGATTCAGCAACTCTTCCTATTGTTGTGTCTGCTATGACAACCTTTACTGGCTCACCATTAGAATATTTAAGATTTGATCTAAATAATTCTGCTGCTGCTTTTGCCATTCCCATAGTTTGTTCTTCAAGAGAACCTCTTACATCTAACATGCCTCTTCTTCCATCAATAGTTGGTCTTATTCCAATTACAGGATAATCTCCTATTAGTCTGTTTTTTGCCATATTAGCCATCCTCCTCAAATTATTAACTATTTTAATATAAATCTTTACTATATATGTTGAAAACTGAAATCTACACTATAACAACATGATATATATCTAACTTATGAATAAATCATTTTGCAACATATATATTACTTATTTCTAATTTCCTCTTGATTACGATTTCATTATACGATTATAATTTAATTAATACTTGTGTTATAGTAGCAAAAAATATAACAATATTCATATTTATTTAAAGGAGAAATTGTAATGAGATATTCAGAATATAATGAAGTTAAACAAAGAGGTACTTTTGACTTTCCCATAGAATTTTATTATGTAGATAAATTACATCCTAGGTATAAAATGTCATATCATTGGCATTTAGAATATGAAATAATAAAAGTTTTAAAAGGCACACTTAATATTTATCTGAATCAAAAAGAAATCTTGGTAAAAGAAGGCGATATAGTTATTATAAGAGATGGTATTTTACACTCTGCCGAACCTGAAGATTGTACATATGAATGTGTTGTTTTTAATATGAATATGCTATTCAAAGACAATTTTTCTGGAATGAAATATATTCAAAATCTAATAAATCATAATATAATTATTAATGATTATTTTCCAAAATCCAATTCTAATCTTAATAAAATCATATCTAATTTATTTAAAACAATAAAACTTAGAGAAGATGGCTTTGAATTAATGACATTAGGCTTGTTATATCAAATATTTAGTTATATATACAAAAATAAAATGTATTCTCAAGATTATAAACATACTCAAAATGATAGCAAAAAAATCAAACAGCTAAAAAAAGTTTTAGAATTTATTGAGGAATCCTATTCTTCCCCTTTAACTTTAGAAGATTTATCTAAAATTGTTTGTATGTCTCCAAAATATTTTTGTAAATTTTTTTATGAAATGATTCATCGAACTCCCATAGATTATTTAAATTATTATAGGATAGAATGTGCAAGCTATCAACTTGTAACCACTGATCTTTCCATAACAGATATTGCTTATAATTGCGGATTTAATGACTTAAGCTATTTTATTAAAACGTTTAAAAAATATAAGGGAATTACACCTAGTAAATATTCAAAATTAAATGATAATAAAAATTATAAATTGCAATCTATAATTGCTGATATATAATCATAAAAACAAACTATTATACTAAGTGTAATTATAACAATATTCATATCAAATAAAAAAATCGCCAAGGCAACTATGATATAGTCTTCCATAAAATACAAATCCAATAGAATACAATAGCTTTTATAAAACGTAATCCTTTAAGCCGTCGATTTTTTTCAGCGCACTCTGGATTTTCTGAGCTTACCGAAGAAAAGTCCAGGCGCATATAATCTATTTTTTATTCTTTAGGAACTATGCATTAGTCTATTGTAATATTTTTTTAAATAACTTATCTACAGATTGTTCGTGAATATAATTTCCTAAAGAATAAAAAAAATCAACCTTTATATAAATTAACACCAATCTTTTCAGTGAATATCTTCACCAAATATGTTTTTTTATAATTTTTATAATGTTTATTAGAAAAATTCAGATATTTTTGTATTAGATGTTAGTATAAAATAGTAGATACTCTTTGATGCTAGTATAAAGCAGTGGACACATTAAGTAGAACTAAGCAGAATAATATTTAGTTAAGAGAGGATATGTCCATTATAAGAAATAGCATAATATAGAGATCTGATAGTAGATTTCTCCTTATAATAAAAAAGAAAAAAGGAGGCAAAGATTATATGCGTCCTTGCCTCCCAAAATTTTTCTGATGTTATCCATTAATCATTGCGCCATCTGCGCCTATTTTATATCCATCAATGATAGTATTTGCTGCCATTAATCCATCTGAATAGAAATAGTACCACTTGCTGTCTATTTCCTTCCAACCACCAGCAAACATCTTTCCATCTAAATTGTTTAACCAATACCATTTCTGATTATCAAATATCCAGCCTTTTGACTGCTCTCCATCTTTGTAGTAATACCATTCTCCACTGTCATTCTTTCTCCATCCATTTGCACTCTGTGGGTCTATGACCACTTCCACAAAACGGTGGATAACTGTGGCAGCTTCTGCACGAGTAGATAAGCCTTTAGGGTCAACTTTGTTGCCTGCCTTACCTGAGAAAATACCCGCCTGATGCATCGCCTTTACTGAGTCTTTCGCCAATGAAGAAATCTGTGCATCGTCTGTGAATGGCATAGCCACTAGCGTTTTCGGAATGGTATAGCCCATCTTTTCCATATAATTATTCATAATGACTGCCATCTGCTCACGTGTAATATTACTATCAGGTGCAAAAGTTGTCTCGCTTGTTCCGCTGACAATTCCACTCTGTGCTGCCCAGTTCACATATGGTGCATAGTAGGCATCCATTGCAACGTCAGTAAACTTGCCTTTTTTGTAACTATCAGGGTTGATGCCTGCCAACTTTCCTAATGCTGTGACAAACATCGCACGAGATAAGCTCATATCCGGGCTGAAAGTAGTATCACTAGTGCCAGAGAACAATCCGCGGCTTGCTGCAAATACAATATCTTCTCTAGCCCAGTGATTTTCAATATCCGTAAATGCTGGAAGATCGGTCTTGTATCCAATTCCATAAACACTGAAATGCTCTGTTTCAAAAATAACGGCTTTTTGGTCTGCATTATAGCTAGATTTAGTCAGCCAATTTACTTTACCACTGCCGTCCACATAGACTGCATGCAAGTTACCTATAACTTCGCCATTTGAAGGCGTATATGGTATTGCAATACTTACAGTCTTTCCGTTCAAGGTTGTTATTGGATTTTCCTTTCCTTCCTTGACAGCATGTATGTTAATGTCATACACTGGACGGCTTCCAATAGCTGCTTTTCCTTCATTTGATGAAACGTCTGCCTGCTTAATCTGTATCGCAATATCACTTGAACTCTGAGTATTCAACTCCTTTAGCGTGTCCAGTGTAAAACTAATCTCAGCCATACGGTTCACATCAATTGTAAAGCGTTTTACATTGGAGGAAATTAGTGTGTCCAACGTGCTGGCGTTTAGAGGAATCTGAACATTGTTCAAATTTGTATCTATTTCCACTGGGACTGAAACAGCTATGCCGTTTTCTATATTACCATTCTTCATTGCGTCTGCCTGTGCTATAGAGACAGCTTCAGACACTATTTCTTTTGTAAGTGAAACTTTTCCATATATATCCGATTTTATCGGTTTTGTTTTCCCTATGGTTGGAGTATTTGGCTTGTTATTGTTCGGGCGATCAATACTTGTGGAATCACTGCTTCCACCTCCGCCAGAACTTCCGCCGCCTCCGGAACCTCCGCTGCCTCCGGAACTGCTGCCACCTCCAGAACTGCTACCGCCTCCAGAACTACTGCCATCACCTGTACCGTCGCTAGAATCATCCTCAAAGACAGCTATCACATCTACATCTTCAGCTGGCATGATAAACGTAGTTACTGAGCTGTTAACATCAGACAACTGTACATTGTTGCTATTCACAATCCAATGTACAAATTTCCTGCCTTTCAATTCTTCTGCAGTAATTGTTACTTTATCACCAGACTGTGCTTTTACTTTATCTGCACGACCACCGTTTACTCTAACTTCATATTGCGTTTCTGTTCCATTTAGGATATTCAGCCACGCGCTTTCAGTTTTAACAGAGTAGTTTGGGTTACTATCACCTGTAACGCCTATTAATATCTCATATCTGCCAACATTCCCCGCGTCTGGTGTTTTATCATAGGCCATTCTTATAACACCGATTTCTTCCTTCGGTCTGTCAGACACAAACTCATAATCCACGCCTTCAACTGGATTATCCAAACTAGGAATAATATCGTCTACTTTGATATTTTTTTCAATTGCCTTTATTTCCACTTGCTTTGGTTTTATTTCAAACTCACCACTTACCTCGCCAAATTCATTTGCTGTTTCAATCCTGAGGGTTACGCCGTACTTTCCTGCGTTTATAGGTGCGCTGTCAAGATTTTTTTGTTCTGTCATATCATAATATGATGCTTTAATATCTTCCCTCTTATATTCTTCAACATGCCAAGCATCATACGCAACTCCGCTGTATATCACATCTGGTATGCTGTACTTAGGAGTAACCTGTGTTTTTCCTGTCTTAACAACATTAAGCACAATATGAATATCTTCATGATTTAAGAATTTAATTGCTGCATGTATGGACCCGCTTCCCTCATTTTCTAAAACTTCAAAATCTATTCCATTTTGTGATACTCTTACATTACTTAAAATGCTTCCATAATTGCTTAACCCGTGCAATTCTTCAACGCTTACAATCGTGTATCCGTCTGGTATTATGCTCTTATCAAAAGCAAAATTCTTTGGACCGCCACTGGAAAATGTTAGGTTTTTAATCACAGTTCCTTTACTTTCTGCCTTTCTTATAACAGCATTAGGGCTTATCTTAACATTTGAAATTTTTGTGTTTAACTGACTTGCGTCATACCAATTTCCACATTCTTCCTTAAGTGCAATGCTAGTTATATCAGCTTCAGAATAGGTTCCAGCATTTGATGAAGGCAACTCAGCATTTCCAGTAAAAGTGATTCCAGTAATTGATGCATCTTTCCAATTTATACCTGTTATCTCAGTCTGCTTTTTAGCGCCATCATAAACAAGATCCTTTAAAGAAATACTTGCAATATCCATTGGCTGAAGTATTTTTTTATTTAATGTAAATACGCCTCTTTCTGTAAAATTAGCTGACTCAAGTGTACTGCTGCCACCAAAATCAACTGTAATATCGGCATTTCCAATAGGAATGCTGCGCTTTGCAGTATTGTAGAAAATCACCGCCTTGCCATCTACCACGTCAGCCGAACCCAAAAGTGTATTTCCAAAATAGAAATCCGCTTTATTTTCTGACGGGCTCATTAACATAATTGCAGAATTTACATCCTTTTTAGGCTCTGCTGTAAATGTAAGTTTCACAGTTTCACCATATTCATACGATTTTTTTTCTGCAGAAACAGCTCCGCTGGTTTGAGTTTCACCTCTAACAATATCAAATCTGACTTCTACACTTCCACTGTAACTGCCTATACCTTCTACAATAGCTTTTGCCTTATTTTCTCCAGTTGTGACATTAATATTCTTCTCATACTTTACAATATAGTCATTACCTTCGGACAATTCGTTTCCATCAACAACAACTTTAACCTTAGGCTTTATCTCTTTTCCTGTAAATTTTTGATTTGGTATAATATCTATATTTTCAGCTTTGATTTCTTTTGTTGCTTGTCCTTCATTTTTGTAAATTGTGATTTTCTCACTGCCAATAGATGCTTTAAGAAGTTCACCAACAGTGACATTATTAGGATCAGCAGGTTCCTCAGCTAGAAATAGTACTATATATTTTCCCGGCTTGATCTTGCTGCTTATATTGGAATTTTCGGTGCCAAATTGAAGAAAATACTCGCCGTTCCAATCATCAGATTCCATAAGAAATATGTCTGTACCCCATTGGGTTTCATCCAAATTATTAATATCTTCTTCTCTAAGTACATATCCATAAAGCTCTGGTACATAAACCTCATCATTTATATCTTTTGATTCTGTTACAAATACATATGACTTTTCAATCTTACTATCCAAAGCTTCTTTTTCAAGAACTTCAAAATCAGCAAAACTTGGAGCTGATATAATTTTAAAGCTTCCTAACTCCCTGTCATGAGATGGCGTATTGTTTTTTGCCATCCATCTGTTCTGAGCAAATTCCAAAGAATAGTTGCTGTTATATCCTGCATCAAGCTTTATAGTTCCTGATATATTTCCAGAAACACTTGTTATGTACGACTTGCCATCAATAAGATTGCCCACAAGCCCTAGCGAGCCACCCCACGTTTTAAACGTTGTATTCCCGCTGATTTCGCCTTTTATAACTAAAGAGTCGTCCTTATCAAGTATTAATGTACCCCCGCCTTTAAAGTTACCTGCAATAGTAGTTCCCGGCATAGAAATAAGGTTAAGTACAGTTCCTGTCGGCACTTCAATATTATTAATTGATGCTTCAGATTTAGAAATCGGCTCAAAAGTCGAACCATTTACAAGCTTTATATTATTTATGCCATTAACTTCAACTTTTTGTGCAGAAATACCATCAAATAAAATATCTGTATTTGCATTGCCTTCAAAATATTTTATTCTGGATGAAGCAAGATTTTTTCCATTTATATTTATAGTGACCTTTCCTGTATTTTCCTTAGAAAATATACCTTCACGTACAGATGTTTTTCCATCTATATTTAACTTAATATCTCCGTAATATGGTACCATATTGAACTTGCCTTCATCATGTCCAGCATAGATTGCCTTTATATTTGTTTTATCATTTGAATTTATAATATTAAGCTCAGCACCATTTTCGTTAATGGTTGTTCCATGATACCCTCCAGCATAAACAGTTGGAAGCAATTCATCTTCTGAGCTTCCAAAACCACCTAATGATCCGCTGGCACCATCAGTATAGCAGTTAACATTATCAAGGGTTAAAGTATGCCCTGCTAAAAATATTTCACGATGAGGTATGCCGCCAAGAGCATCACTCGATATGAAATTCATTTCTATATCCTTAAATGTAACATCATCTCCATCAATTTGTATAGGAGAACGTATCACCAAATTTCCAGAGCCTTTTCCATCTATTGTTATACCTGCTGGAAACTTTATAGGATTTAAATCCATATCAGACCCTGTTCCACTTGTAATCGTAATTACTCCATTTACAATGATTTCATCAACACCTTTGGCCAAAGCTTTTTCAAACTCTGCTGAAGTTGAAACTGTTACAGAATCACCATCAGCTAATTCTTCAAGAAATAACTTATTTAATTCCTCGCTGTTATCGATCTCATCATCATTGCTAATACCAGTATCATCCTCAGTATCAGTATTAGTATCGAGCTCAGCCTCATTGCCAGTGCATTGACTCAGGTCAGCGTCCTTCACACCACACAACGGGCAGTCCTCATTGATGGCTTCATCGCTGCATAGAGTGGTACATGTACATTCGATTTCTTCCTGCTTGTCGTCCTGACCCTTGCAGATTGCACACACATAGGTGCAAGGGCTTCCCGGAGTACCTTGGGTATAGCCACAATCTCCGTCATGCTGATGCTGACAGTTTAATTCTCTTTTGATACAGCCACTTTCATCGCTACACTCATGTGTACATGCAGTTGGCTCTTTCTCCTCTGCATCAGATTGAGTATCATCATTGCCAGATACGCTATCTTGAGGATAGCACTCTGTCGTATGCTCATGAGTACAGTCCGTCTTAACTGTGTAGCATTCTTCAGTATGCTCATGATTACATGGTGTTCCCAGCACATCATTCACATATTCGCATGTTGACGTATGCTCTGGGTGATGTTCGCATAACCCTCCAGCGTTCTGTATCTCTACCGCCAGTGCGTTCACAGGAAGTGCAGAGAACAGCACAGAGGCTGCCAACAGGCCGCTGAACCACTGTTTTCTGTATTTCTTCATTGTATCTTCCTTTCTATATATATTTTTTGACTGACAACATAAAAACTATTTTGTTGTAACCAGTCGGCATATTAAATGATATACATCCTTATTTTACTATATCTTTTATATATTTTTCAATATTTTTGGGCATCATAGCCCGCATTATGCAGGAAAAGGCACAAAAAAACCACCAATATTAATCAATTCTTCTCTACATTTATACCAAGCTAATCTCTTCTTGAACTTTAAGTTCACCTGCCATCTTAAATGCTTGCTTAGCTAAAAATACAGCTATAATTTCATTTATAACAGCTGCTGCTGCAATAGTACCTTGTATCATCGTTGCATACTCTGGTACAAATGGCATTAAAGTTTCTACTGCTATCCCAGTAAATATAAGCGATACTCCAGAATGAGGTAAAAGAGAAAGACCTAAGTATTTACATACATTATCTTCAGCTTTTGATAACTTACCACCTGCATAAGCACCTAATATTTTTCCTATTCCACGAGCTATTATATATATAGCAGTAAGAAGGCCTGCGCCAAATATTAAGCTATAATCTAATGGTGCTCCTAAATCTATTACCATTATAACTAATGCTATACTTATTATAGGATTAATTCCATCCATTATTTCATGTAATCTCTCTTTTTCAACTGTATTGGCAATAATAGCAGAGAATGATATACCTGATAATAATAAATTTATTGATAATATATTTTCATTTACATATCTGCCAATAATAACAGTAACTAATACAAATAATGCAACTTTTAATATCGTTTCTCCTTTAGAGCTCTTCTTTCGTAAAATTTTACTTGCTACAACACCTGTAGCTGTTCCTATAGCAAGTGGTAATATTATCATCATTAAAATAGAAATAATATTTATTGATTCACCAGTCATACTTCCTGAAACCAATCCAATAACTATGAAAAATACTAGTAACGCTAGCACATCATCTAATGCAGCAAGTGGTATTAAAGTCTTTGCAACCGGCCCTTTAGCATTGTACTCTTTCACAATTGATAAAGATGGTGCTGGCGCTGTTGCTAATGCAATTGCTCCAAAAACTAAAGCTATAGAAAATGGTATATCTGCAAATATAAAAAATGCAACTGCAACTACTATAAATGCTACCATACCTTCAAATAGGCATATAATAACTATTTGCTTTCCTGACTTCTTAAGTTCTTCTAGTACAAGTTCAGTACCTATTAGCATTCCAACTAACACTTCTCCTATATTACTTAAAACATGAAACCACTGAGCATCCATAATACTACTATTCATAAAATTTAGTGCGTGTGGACCTATTATCATACCTGTTATCAGCCACCCAAGTATAGATGGTAACTTAATTTTTGAAACTAGTTTACCAATTATTAACGCAAAAATTGTAAATAAAGCTAATAATACAATTCCTTTTATCACCTAGATTCCTCCTTTTATTTATCAATACCTTCAAAGACCATTTCTAACATTATCTTGTGGTCTTTTCTAAACTCTTCTATAACAATATGTTTATCCTTAGATTCTATATCTTTCATATGTTTTTCTTCTAACTTTGAACCTATCATAACTATTAATTCAAATGCTTTATTTCTATTAAATTTAGGATTAAAATCTATGTTCTTTATAATCTCATATAAAAGAACATTATTATACTCTTCAAACTCATTAGCTAATATTTCTGCACCTTCTATATTGTTGTTTAATAATAAATTTAAAACAAGTTTAGAGTACTGTGGGTTTTCTCCAAAAAATTTAAATTTAGCATTAAAGTATTCACTTATATAATCAATTCCCTTTTTATTACTATCTTCAATATATATAGTTATATTTTCTTTAAATTCATCAATAAAGTATCTAAGCACAGATAAATATAGATTTTCCTTAGATCCATAATAATGATAAAGTAATCCTTTTGATACTTTAGCCTTTTTACAAATAACATTTGTAGATGCTGATTGATATCCATTTTGTGCAAATTCTTCAAGTGCTATATTGATTATTCTTTCTTTCACACTTGTGTGACACTCTCTTTCACTCATATTATCCTCCTTTTATTGACCAGGTGGTCTACTATTATAAATCATATCATCTATAGACCACCTGGTCAATATTCTATTTATAAATCTAAAAAGGTATTGACCTTGAACCGACTCCCAAAAGTTAGACCAAAAAATCTAACGATTAGGAGGTCGTTTTTGGGGTCTAACTTTTTGGGGTCACCTCAATATCCTCTTTAGTCCTCTAATTATTTTGAGCTCTCTAAGCATATTTATTTCCTTTTCTGTAAGTCATGTGAGATTACTTATTGATTCATTATCTAATCCCATTTTGATTGCTTTTATTGTTGTATCTGTTGCTTGCTCTTCACTCCCTTTTATCTCCTAAAATATAAAAAGACTTATAGCTATCGTAAATTTACTCATAATAGATAAGTAACAATCACAAACGGCTATGAGCCTTTTATTTAACAATCAAATTGCTTTTATACTCTATCTTGCCATCTAAAATATCGTCATAAAATTGCTGTTTAGTATCAATATATTCTTGTATGATTTTCATTTGCTCAATAAGTGCTTCCCTCTTTTGAGATAAAATTACTTTTCTTTCAGAAATTATTGATTACCCTTGTAAGCAATAATCCAAATATTCTTTTATTTCTTCGATACTCATACCACATTTTTTTAAACAAGATAGACTTTTTAACTAACCAATATTGTTATCATCAAAAATTCGATAATTATTTTTCTCTCTTTTAACATTAGGTACTAATCCTTTATTACAATAAAATTTCAAAGTATCATATGTCATGTTACAAAGCTGACAAACTTCTTTCAATGAATACATAATAAGGAATTTGATGTTAGTATAAAGTAGTGGACACATTAAGTCGAACTAAGTAAAATAATATTTAGTTAGAAAGGATGTGTCCATATATGGGAAAGGGCAGAAGATATGATCAAGAATATAAAGATATGATAGTAGACTTATTTAAATCAGGAATTAGCTTAGCAGAGCTAAGTAGCGAATATGGCATTGCAAGATCAACAATCAATGGCTGGATTAAAGATGTAAAAGAAATTAAAGTAGATGAAAATGAAGTTATGACATTAAAAGAAGTTAAAGAACTAAAAAAAGAAATGGTAAGAATTAAAGAGGAAAATGAAATCTTAAAAAAAGCTATGGCCATATTTGCAACAAAAAATTAGATGAAGTAATAGAATTTATAGACAGCAATAAAACCAACTATGATATTAAGACTATGTGTTCCGTTCTGGGCGTAGCCAGAAGCACATATTATAAATCTCTTGACAAAACTAAATCTATAAGAAAACTAGAAAATGAGGCATTAAAAGCAGCTATTATAAGGATATATAAAGCTAATAAAGGTATATATGGTGCTCCTAGGATTTATCATATACTTGGTACAGAAGGCTTTAACGTCTCTTTGAAAAGAGTTCAAAGAAGAATGAAGGACCTTGATCTTTGCGCAATAACTGTCAAAAAATACAAACCTCATTCAAATAAAAAAGTAGTAGAAGGTCTAGAAAACGTTTTGAAAAGAGATTTTACGACCACTTCTATTAATGAAAAATGGGTAGGAGACATTACATATATTCATACTATCAAAGATGGTTGGTGCTATTTGGCTTCTGTTCTTGACTTACATTCTAAAAAAATAATTTGCTACGCTTTCGGTAAAAGAATGACTAATGATTTAGTTGTTAAGGCTTTAAAAAACGCCCATTACAACCAAAGCCCGGATAAAAATAAGCAGTTAATATTCCATACTGACTTAGGCTCTCAATACACTAGTAATGATTTAAAGGAAATATGTAAAAAGCTTAATATTACACAATCATTTAGTAAGAAAGGTTGTCCATATGACAATGCTTGTATAGAATCTTTTCATTCATCTATAAAGAAGGAAGAAATATATAGAAATACATACCGTACCTTCGAAGAAGCTAATATAGCTATTTTTAAATATATTGAAGCATGGTATAACAAAAAAAGACTACACTCTTCTATTAATTATATGACTCCTGATCAATGTGAATTATTAGCTAGAAGTGCAGCATAAAAAAAGTTTGACTCTTTGTGTCCAAGATATTGACATAAGACCAAATTTATATAATTTTCTCATCGCCATTTCAGAATCTAATTCATCTTTTCCTGCAATTATGTAAGAAATCCCCAAACGTCTTAAAAACGCTTTATATGAATTTGAAGCTTTTTCTGTTAAAATTTCAAGAACATGTGCAGTTGTATCTACATAAGTTAATGTATTTTTCTTCCACCCCAATTTTCCAGATGGGTCAACAGATACATAATACATATTTGCATCTACTTCAGAAATAAAATCTCCTTCAGGAACTTTTGGATCATTTTCATTTAAATCTGGCTTCTCATAAAATGTAAAGTTATCATCCGTTGTCACTCTACCTGATAACCATCCTTGATGCTTATAGTATGCATTCTTTCCAAATGCAATATCATAAAATACATTTCCAGCTAAATTTCCTTCTGGTGTATTCATGTAAGATCCTGTAATCTTACCATCTAAAGAAGTCATCATATGACAGAATATATATGGTCGTTTCATTTAACATTTCCTCCTATTTATTTTCTTTCAATTTCTAATCTGCTAAAGCAATCGTCATTTCCTCTGGATTACTTAATTTTTCAATATGAATAATAAACAATTACCGTATTCATTTTAAAAACCTCCTTTAGTCAATTTACAGAAGTTATCTTATACAAGATGTATCTGTTTGATCATAAAATGCAATTTTCTTTAACATTGAACCTGCTTTCTTAGAAAATACTCCAATTATTTTTCCTGTTAATAGCGCTGACAAAATCGTGCCTTCACGAATTGCTGTATTTCCTTCCAGGAAAAGAAAGGTAATCATAAAACCAATAAAAACAAATATACAATCTGAAGCAATTTTCACTTTAGAAAAGGGAAGATTGAACCTTTCGCATACAGATAATTGTAATCCCTCATGAGCATTAGGAACAATATCCATCACAATATACAAAGTGGCTCCAACCGCACAAATAATAATACTGAAAATCAAAACAAGAAATTGAGCTCCATAACTATTCAACTCAATATTATTCATAAAAGATCCAGTAAAATCAACGAAAAAGCCAAAGGCAATGCTGAAAGGTATCTGCAATATATTTCTTTTTTTAAATTTTTCTTTTAATAATAGATACTGCATGAATACAAAAAGGACGTAAGCACAAGTTGTTACTGCTCCTAAACTCATATTTAGACTTTTACTGATTGGTAAAGTAAATGCTGATACTGGTGAAATTCCTAGTCCTGATACAATAGAAAGATTAATGCCTATCGTAATGATGAAGAGTCCAAAAAAGTAGATCATGATTCTTAGAATATATTTCATTTTTGCAATTTCCTTAAATTAAAAATTAAGTAATCCAATTCACTTAAGTATTGCTCTTCATCATGCACTTTATCTAATACAATTTGTCTTTTACTTTGCAACATAAGTAGCATTCTTTCGTAATTATCCTGTTCATTCTTATCCAAAATAAGATCTTTACGTATATTGGGCAAAGTAAAACCCTTTTTTTCAAGTGATATAGCTAAAGAATTTTCTCTTATATAATCATCATTAAAATCAGTTTCATTTTCTATAATTTCTGAACTAAAATATCTATTAAATATATCTTTGGATATACAGCAGCATGCCATAATTTCTTCTTTGTTCATATAACCTCCTCAAATAAAATACCGCATCAGAAAAGAAATTTAATACGTAATATGTCTGTGAATCTGTTGATATGATATTAAAGACAGTTAATAATGCTAGTACTGCTTTAATCATACCAGCCCCAGACATTGCTGGAATAACAGGCATAAATGTTCCCGATATAAAATCAATAAATACACTTACTGGATTTTTCTTTTTACTAGATGTAATATCTTCCTTTAATTTTTGAGGTTGTACTATTTTTTCTACCTCTTCATAAACCTCTTTTACATGAGTTCCAATTACAACTTGAAACACTGCATTACTAATCATTACTTTTGCGATTCAATCCATAGATTCTAACGCTTTTTGATCTGCTTTATCATCATTTTTTAAATTAAAACGTAGTCGAGTTTGACAATGATATACATTACTAATATTCTCAATGCCACCAACTTTTTCAACAATACTTTGAGCTAAAGTTTCATACTTTTTACTCATAAACTACCTCATCATATAAAATTGTTTTCTTGTTAACATTTACACTCTATTTAATACACTATTATTTTATAGAACAAACATAAATATGTAAAATACTTATATTTCATGTTTTATCATGCGTTTTTTCTATGATAAAATATTTCAATTAATTTTTAATCACATAAATGATATAAATATAATCCTACCTCCTTCACTAAACATTTTATCTATTATAGAATTCCATAAAATAAGGCTTTAGATAATACTACAACAAATAGTAAAATCTAAAGCCTAGAACAACAGGTTCAAGTGAATTGTTATATATTTCCCTTAAGCTTACGACATTGATCCTGTGTCTTGTTAATAAGAACCTCTACAAAACAAGATATATTCCGGCTTTAAATTCTATTTTAAAAACTGCTTAAAAAACTAAAAAATGTGTCTACTATATTGACATAAGTCCCCAAAAAAGTAGATAGTTTTGTTTTTACACAAAGCTATCTACTGTCCTGGGTTGGCTGCATAACCAGTCCTAGAAAATGTCTGAACCACCTTCCCTCATTCGTGTTTTTGAATGGTTTATTTGCTATCCTCTTTTTTTAAATTAATATTTTTTAGAAATTTACTTGACTATTATTAGCTGGTCTTATTTTAATATCTTGAATTTATTTTTCACAAAATCTATACTTCACTCTTTATCTGATAAAAATAATTACAACAGCCTGCAATATTCTTCTATATCTCTATGTTTTTTTAATTGCTCACTTGATAAATCGTATTTAATACTTTTTTCTTTAAATATCAAAAAATGATTAGCTACCTCCTTTACTTGATCATATCTATGGGTAGTTAATATAATAGTTTTCCCTAAATTATTTAACTGCTTCAGCAAAAATAATATCTCATCTTGAAAATGCATTGATAATCCGTTAAATGGTTCGTCCAAAATTATTATTTTAGGATTCATAGCTAAAACTGCTGCTATTACAACCTTCTTTTTTTCACCGCCAGATAAATTATACGGAACTCTATTCTTTAATTTTTCTATATCTAAAAGCTTAAGGCAATCCATTACCCTTTTATTTACTTCTTTTTCTTCTAATCCCATGGTTCTTATTCCAAAAGCAATTTCATCATATACTGTAGCATTAAAAAGTTGTACCTCATAATTTTGAAATATGAATCCTATATTT
Source organism: Clostridium neonatale (assembly GCF_900465025.1). Lineage (NCBI taxonomy): Bacteria > Bacillati > Bacillota > Clostridia > Eubacteriales > Clostridiaceae > Clostridium > Clostridium neonatale. The sequence goes on along the minus strand of NZ_UICR01000001.1, from coordinate 834,506 downwards.
TGATGAAATAATGACAGATTATAATTATTCTTTAAATATCTACTGTTAATATCTCTTCCTTCAACTATATATCTTCCTCTGCTAGGAAAGATAATACCATTCAATATCTTCAATAAAGTAGATTTTCCACATCCATTGTCTCCCATTATAACAACAAATTCACCTTTATTAATTGTAAAATTAATATTTTCAAGAATTGAGCTATTATCATAATCAAAATATACTTCATCACATGTAATCATTGCATATAACTCCTTACATAAAAATAAATAACTATAAATAAAATATGACACAAAATAAATAAAACATCTTTCTTACTCATATGCTTTACAGATGGCTTTGCATAGGTGTCTGTAAATCCCCTGCATTCCATAGCATTATATAATTCTTCACCACATCTTTTCACTTTAATAAATATCTTAGAAAATAATCCTCCAATTGTATTATATTTATGAATATCCTTTCCAACATTACGTATATTTATAGCCTGCAATACATCACGTATCAAATATGCAGTACAATTTAAATACTTAATTACTATGTCCATTACAAAAATAATAACATCTGGACAACGTATTTGCTTCAATGATTGTCCAACATCATATATCGTAGTGCCAGATATAAATATTTGTACTTCAATCATCATAGTAAATATCTTTAAATAATAAATCAATGCAATGCTTATTGGCGCACATATTGCATATGGAATAAATATTATCAAAGGGAAAATAAACATGAGCAATGATTTTTTTAATATGTTTAGTATTATCTTCCCTGAATTTAAGGACATTTGAATCATAACAAATAAGATACAAATCCATAACTGATACGTATCACGGCTTGCACTAATTAAGACCATCAATAAAATTAATGATAAGATCTTTAAAGATGAGTTAATTTCATTATTGCAATTATAAACATTTTCTCTTTGCACAAGCTTGATCAAACTATTAAATCTTATAATATTTTTTCTTACATAATCATCTTTTTTAGTATTTAATTTATAATTTTCATCATTTTCTAACCAATCAGGCATTTTCATGATTTTTTCTTTCCTTCTTAAATATAATACGGTAAACGAGTATGAAAATTATTATAGCTGTTACTGCACATAAAATGTAGGAAATGCTAGATGGCATATTTGAAATAGTATAATCTGAAAATAACGCACTAAAACTAAATCCATTTTCCATCCCCTGCGGAACATACTGTGATATATTATAAGATTTTAAATTCTCCATTAGTTCTGTTATATCCCATTCGCCCCAAGCAGTACCACTTGCAATAAGCCCTATAGGACATAAAATTATTAATAATATTATTAATTTATAAAGCCTTTTCACTCTTATACTTTTCTTATTTTCATAATCTCCTGTATTAAAATTTTCTCTCTTTATAATCCTGTAAACTGAAACCGTAAAAATACTTTCCACTATTCCAATAAGCATATGTGAACCAACCATTGCTGGCACAGATATTGATAAAGGGTATGGATTATATAATGGATTATTAAATGCATCATGAGCAATTATAGGCTGTAAACCAAGCTCTACCGCAGCACAAAAGGCTGCTAAATTTATGCTAAGATACGAGCCTAAAGCTGCACCTATAATTTCCCCTCTCTTTTTCATTAGTTTCGTACATAATTTGTATATGTAATATCCACTAAACGGCATTATAAAAGCCATATTAAAAACATTAGCACCTAAAGCAAGAATTCCTCCATCCCCAAAAAGAAGTGCCTGTAATGCCAAACAAATCGTTATTGCTATACATGCCGCATAAGGACCAATCAAAATTGCCAAAAGACAGCCTCCTACAGCATGGGCACTGGTTCCTCCTGGTAGAGGAATATTAAACATCATTATTAAAAATGACAAACTTGATGCAATCGCCATCAAAGGAATAGTTTCTTTCTTTTTTTCAACCTCCTGCTTAAGTTTATTGGCCGAATACATTACAACAGGCAACATAGCTACTGCAAAAGCTGCGCACGTTTTCGGACTTAAATAATTATCTGGAATATGCATAATAAAACCTCACTTTCTAAATAGCATAACTAATTTTAGCATGTGGCTGATTTATCAAAAATAATAGATGATGTTATCAAATGATAACATCATCTATAAAGTAAATGTCTTAATATATTCCCTATCTAATATATGTATTTTCTTGTCAACAATATTGATTACTTTTTCTTGTTTTAATTCATGAAGAATTCTATTTACACTGTTACGTGTTGAGATTCCACAAAACCCAGCAATCTCTTCATTCGTAATAGGAAATTCAATAACTATCTCTCCATTTTCTTCTTTTCCAAACTTGTCAATAAGGCTATATAAAAATGCACATATAGCACCCTTTTTACTGTTCATTATCATTATTTGTTCGTTAAAAATGGTCTCCATCAATTTATTTCTATAATACTCTTTTATGTATTCCTGAAGCTTATTATTATTATTAACGTACTTCCAGAATGTTACTCTTGGAATCTTATAAAAAACCGCTTCCTTTGATTCTATCCTCACATTAAATGGGGATGATGTATTTGCACTCACCTCATCTCTTAATAAGGAAATTATATCTGGAGCACATATATACGATATATTAAATTCTCTTCCATCTTTTAATATAACACTTGTTTTTACTACTCCTTCTTTTAAAACATATGTATACTGCTCATCTAAACCACAAAAAGTTAAATATGAATGATGCTTCTTCGTTATTGTAGCCGTGTTGTTTTTTTCTAAAAAGTCGAGTAAAAATTCTGAATTCATAGATCTCCCCCTTATATCTATCACTATTATTTTTATGCATATTAACTTTTATTCACATTATTTATTGTTAACAAATGATAACATCTCATGGTATATTATAATACATTTTTTTAATTTAAAATAATTGATGTCGAAAATAATATTAATTTTACAAGATGGAGGATGATATTTTATGAAAAAATTTATATTACCTTATGATTCAAAAACAGTGACTCTAAAATTAAATGATAATAATTTTGCTGGTCTTTTAGAATCAAAACAAAGCACATACAATTGTAAAGAAAGTGAAAATGACATTGTTGAAAAATCTTTAGACAATCCAATTGGAAGCTTATCATTAGAAGAACTTGCAAAGGGTAAAAAAGATATTGTAATAATAAGCAGCGATCATACAAGACCGGTTCCTTCTAAAATTATTACTCCTATTTTACTTAGAAGAATAAGAAGTGTATCTCCTAATGCACGTATAAGAATACTCGTAGCAACAGGATTTCACAGACCAAGCACTAGAGAAGAACTTATTGCAAAATATGGAGAGGATATTGTAAATAATGAAGAAATAGTAATGCACAAATCTAAAGATGATTCATCAATGAAAAAGATAGGTACACTACCAAGCGGCGGAGAATGCATAATAAATAAAATTGCAGCTGAAGCTGATCTTTTATTAGCTGAAGGTTTTATTGAATCTCACTTCTTTGCTGGATTTTCTGGTGGAAGAAAATCAGTACTCCCTGGTATAGCTTCATATAAAACAATAATGGCAAACCACTGTGGAGAATTTATTAATGATAAAAATTCACATACTGGTAACCTTTCTCATAACTTAATTCATGAAGATATGTTATATGCAGCCAAAACTGCAAAATTAGCTTTCATCGTAAATGTTGTACTTAATGGTGAACATAAAATCATAGGTTCATTTGCCGGTGATGTAGAAAAAGCTCATTTAGAGGGCTGTAATTTCGTAAATAACTTAGCTAAAGTAAATAAAATCAACTGTGATATAGCTATAGCAACTAATGGTGGTTATCCTCTTGATCAAAATATTTATCAAGCTGTAAAAGGCATGACTGCTGCAGAAGCAACATTAAACAAAGATGGTGTAATCATAATGGTTGCTGGCTGTCGTGACGGACACGGTGGACAAGCATTTTACGATAATATTGCCAACGTTAAAGATCCAAAAGAATTCTTAGATTCTGCTATCAATACACCAAGATTAAAAACTGTTCCAGAGCAATGGACTTCGCAAATTTTAGCTAGAATTTTAGTTAACCATAAGGTAATACTAGTCTCTGATTTAGTCGATCCTACATTAGTAACTGCTTTACACATGGAAAGTGCTAAAACAATAGATGAAGCTTTAAATAAGGCATTTAAGTTAAAGGGTAAAGATGCTAAGGTTTCAGTTATTCCTGATGGATTAAGTGTTATAGTACGAGGTAATAACTAATATGTTATCTATTGATGAAAAGCTAAAAAAATTAAAAAATCTTATTGCTTCATATGGTTCATGTGCTGTTGCTTTTTCAAGCGGAGTAGATAGTACATTTTTATCATATGTAGCAAAAGATGTACTTAGAAACAATGCTATTTTAATATCTGTTGAAGCGCAAACCCTCACTTCAAGAGATAAAGCTGATATGAATTCATATTCCAAAAACATAGGTCTTAAATTAATAAAAGTACCTTGCAATCAGCTTAAAATAGATAATTTTATTAAAAATCCACCTAAAAGATGTTACTATTGCAAGTATGCTTTATTTACTAAAATAAAGGAAATTGCAAAACAGAATGGGAAAGATATCGTAATTGATGGTACAAATGCAAGTGACTGCAGAGATTATCGTCCAGGTATGAAAGCTTTAGAGGAACTTGACATAAAGTCTCCTTTAAAAATATGCGGTCTTACTAAAGATGAAATAAGACAATGCTTAAAAAAATGGAACATAAAAGCTTCAGAAAAACCAAGTTCAGGATGTCTTGCCACTCGCATACCATATGGTGAAACCATTACTCAAGAAAAACTAGATATTATCCGCAAATGTGAGGATTATCTTTTAAATCTTGGTATAAAAAATATACGTGTAAGACTTGAAAATAAAAATGCCAGAATTGAAGTAATGCCAAATGAAAGATCATTTTTCTTTAATGAATCAATAATGGATAATATTTATGACACATTTAGGAGTTTTGGCTGTACTTATATATCACTTGATTTAAGAGGATATAGAACTGGCAGCTTAAATGAAATTTTAGATAAAGGAATGAATCAAAATGAGTGATGACGAATTTATAGATATAAACGTTGCTAAAGTTGATATTCAAAGAGATAAGCGGAATGGTTACCCGGAAGTTATATATGGCCAAGGTAAAACTGCTGATCAGATAATAAAAATATCCAAAGCTTTATTATCTAAAAATAAAACTGTACTTGCAACACGTGTTTCCAAAGAAAAAATGTCTAAAATATACAAAGAATTTCCAGATGCAGTTTATGATGGATGTGCCCGCTGCATGTCAATTAATAAAAAAAACATAAAAAAACCAGATGGCTATATAGCAATTGTAACCGCTGGTACTAGTGATATACCCGTTGCAAAAGAAGCAGAATTTTGTGCTGATGTATTAGGAAATAACGTAAAATCCATTTACGATGTTGGTGTTGCAGGAATCCATAGGCTATTCTCTTACTTAGATGTAATACGTAATGCAAAAGTAATAATAGTTATTGCAGGTATGGAGGGTGCTCTAGCAAGTGTAATCTGTGGCCTAGTTGATAAACCAGTAATTGCAGTTCCAACTAGTGTAGGCTATGGTACAAGCTTTAAAGGAATCACTGCCCTGCTTTCTATGCTAAACAGCTGTGCAAGCGGGCTCAGCGTTGTAAATATTGATAATGGCTTTGGTGCTGCTTATAACGCAAGTATGATTAATCATTTATAGGAGGAATTTATGTATACATTATATTTAGATACTTTCTCAGGAATAAGTGGCGATATGTTTATTGGCGCTTTGTTAGATTTAGGATTAGACTTTGATGTATTACAAACAGAATTAAAAAAATTAAACTTATCAGGTTATAAACTTTATTATGAAAAAAAAGCTAAGAATTCTGTTTTCGGCAGTGACTTCGATGTAATTTTGGAGGATGGTAAAAAAGACTGTGGCATTGAAGAATGCCACCCCCATCATAATGGAAGAAGTTTTTCAGATATTAAACAAATAATTGAAAATAGTAACTTGAGTGCTTTTGTAAAAGCTCATTCAATTGATGTATTTCATGAAATAGCAGAAGCTGAATCCATAGTTCACAATAAAAATATCGATGAAATTCATTTTCATGAAGTTGGTGCTATCGATTCAATTATTGATATAGTAGGCTCTTTCGTAGGTTTGGAGAAGCTCAATATTACTGAAATAATCTCTTCTCCTCTCACTGATGGATGCGGACATATAAATATAGCTCATGGCGAAATGCCAGTTCCAGTACCTGCTGTAATGCAGATGCGAGTAAATTCTTCTATTCCAATTCATCAGCGCTTAGATATAAATACAGAGCTCATTACTCCAACTGGTCTTGGAATTATAAAAAATATAGTTTCAAATTTTTCTTCAATACCAGATGATATGAATATTTTAAAAATTGGCTATGGTTTTGGCAAAAGAGATACTGGATGTTTTAATGCCTTAAGAATGCTTCTGCTAAAAAAAAACTCAATAAAAATAAAGTAAACGAAGATGAGATAATGGAACTTGAAGCCAATATTGATGACCAAAGTAGCGAACAAATAAGCTATGCTATGAATTTACTCATCAATATGGGTGCAAAAGACGTATTTCTTACTCCAATAATGATGAAAAAAAGCAGAATGGCCTCTAAACTCACCGTATTGATTGATCCAAAGCAAAAAGATAAATTCATTGAAGCTATTTTCAGCCATACTGCAACATTAGGAATACGCTATTCAATTAAACAAAGGACTATTATGAGTCGTAAAACGTTAAAAATAAAAACAATCTATGGGACTGTGAGGGTAAAAGCCGCCTCTTACAAAGATATAAATCATTATGATATCGAATATGAAGATTGTGCCAAGCTCGCCCAATCACTTAATATTCCCATAGAAAATATATACTTTGAAACAGAAAAAATATGTAAAGACAATTAAAGGAGGCCTAAAAGTATGTTTCAACATTTAACTGCTGAATTTCTAAGCACCGCATTAATGATAATTTTTGGTGTTGGAGTTCATTGTGATGAAGTATTAAAAAATACAAAATATAGAGGAAGTGGACATATATTTGCAATAACAACATGGGGATTTGGTATAACAATAGCATTATTTATGTTTGATGGTGTATGCATGAATCCAGCAATGGTTCTTGCCCAATGTATTTTAGGAATGATACCTTGGTCATGCTTTGTACCATATAGTCTAGCAGAGCTTTTAGGTGCATTTGTGGCCTCATTAATTATTTATATTATGTATGCTGATCAATTTAAAGCAAGTGAAAATGAAGTTGATCCTATAGCAGTAAGAAATATTTTCTCCACAAACCCAATAATCCGTAATTTACCAAGAAACTTTTTCGTCGAATTGTTTGCTACATTCATTTTTATAAGTGCAACTCTTATGATCGCTACAAAATATAAAAGCATGCTTCCAATAGGAGTAGGTCTTTTAGTATGGGCAATAGGTATGGGCCTTGGCGGACCTACAGGATTTGCTATGAACCAAGCAAGAGACTTAGGACCAAGACTTGCCTTTCAAGTACTTCCTATAAAAAATAAAGCCAACAATGACTGGCAATATGGTTTACTAATACCAGGTCTTGCTCCATTTGTAGGTGCTGCTGTTTCTGCTATGTTTGTACATTTATATTTCGGAATTTAACCTAAGGGGGTACGGACAAAGTCTTGGACTGGTTATACAACCAACCCAAGACTTTGTCGTGCCCCTAGGATTCATATTTTCTAATGATACTTTAGAACATTTCATTCTTCAGGCGCCCAAATAATCCTTCACACGCAGAATTATCTGGGAAACCTCCCTTTTTTGACATAGATCTCGTTAAGCTTGACTTATTTATTCTTTTAATCCAACTAGACCAACAATAATGACAGCCCCCGTCAGATTTGCAGCTATTTCTACACTTACATTATCTGCAATTTAACCACGGCATCTTCCCCCCATAATATTTATTTGAAATATAAATCTGAACTACATTATCAAGAGCTGCTAATCTTTTAAAAGCTTTTTTACTTGAAGCTTCTGCTTCCTCTCTAGTCACTGCAAAAGAACAAGATTCTCCCATACACTTTTCCACATTAAGTTTGCTGCATCTATTACCTCTAGCGTTTGCTATACAAAAATTATTTCTTTCCATAATATTAATCCCTCTCCATCCTCGCCTTCACGGCTTTTATTAACCATGATCTTTGTTAAAATTGTTGTTATAGCTGCAAAACATTGATTTTACTAGCTTTGCACAATCTTTCTCTTACAAAAGTCTTTTTTCCCTATATAGTATAAATATAGTTTATATACACGTATGCTCAATATTATTTACATTATATATTGACTACTATGATATATTTAGTTAGTTAGAAAGAATCTCTGCAAACTCACATAAATTCAGGATTTAAATTTTATTTTTAAACGAACCATGCTTCTAACTAAATTTCAATGCTTATAACTAAATATTAACTAAATCCATAACCAAATTTCACCAAAATAACTAAATCGCTAACTAAAATCCGAACTAAGTCAATAAGTAAAATGTAGAGTTTATTCATAATAAAAATTAAAACTATATTAACAACTAAAATTATATTCTCTTAAATATCCTCACATTTCCATATAATTTATTCCACTTTGTCTTTGGTTCTTGAATCCATCCTGGAATTCTTTTAAGCATTTTCGTTATTTCAAATGATTTAAACCTTTCTAAATCCGCCTTATTTTTGCCGAATACTTCACACCATATTTCTATTACTGATACAGTTTCTCTTTTAACTCTGCCTTTTGGAATTAGTGAATTTTCATTACAATAATCATTAATATATTCTCTTCGTTTATAAGTATCAAAGTTATCCCAGCCTTCTGGAAGCAGCATTTCAAGGTAAGCTTCAATAACTCCCTGCCTCTCATCAAATTCCATAGCTTCATTTTGAAGATCATTTGCCCGTGCTTCAAGTTCACGTGACAGTTGTAAATCTTCTTTTGATTCATAGTACGCCTTTGCTTCAGCCCATATCTGCATTACTTCATTACTACTCATATCCCATGCTTTTTTATTAGCACCATATACTTTTAGAGGCCAAAATCTACGATTTCCTGTTGTGTCCCTTAAGTATCCTCTATCTTCATTTGTAGTTCCTATAAAAATACATTGCCGAGGATGAGGCGTTGCTCTTCTTCCAAAGCTTGCCCTATATATGTCATTTTGACTTGATAAAAAATTCTTTAAAATATTTTCTTCAACTTTACTCATTCCAGCAAGTTCACCTATCTCAAGTATCCAATATCCCTGAAGCTTTTCTGCTGCTGTTTTATCCTTTGTATCTGAAAGTCTTAAAGAATCATTAAACCATTCTCCTCCAAGTTTTCTTATTATTGTGCTCTTTCCTATTCCAGGAGGACCATTTAAAACTAACATCCAGTCAAATTTAATTCCTGGGTTCATAACTCTTGCAACGGCTGCAATAAATACTTTTCTTGTAACTGCTCTTGTATATTCTTCATCATCTGCATTAAAGTAATCTATAAATAAAGTTTCAAGCCTTTTTACACCATCCCATTTTGGAAGATCACTTAAAAACTCCCTTATTGGATGATATGAACGATCATCCGTGACTTTCTTTACTGCAATATCATAATTTCTTGCTGAAAAACTTCCATAAGTAGAGTCAATATATGAAATAAGCTGTGCATCATCTGCATCTCTCCAAAACCTGGATGGATGTTTCCAAGGAACAGTTTCCTTAATCTCCATCCCATCACTTAACTGGTTGAAAGCTATTGATTTTAAGGACGAATCATTTTCTAAAATAGTAATTAGATTTCTTAATGTATTTGTTACATCTCCTCTTTTATTTAATATAAGCTGCGTTTTCCATTCTTCATTATCCGTCTCTGAATCTGCTTCATTATTAGATCCTAAATATCCTTTATTATGAAGCTCTAAATTTTCTTTATCAAACTTAGAACTCTTTTCTTTATTAACTTCTAAATATTCTTCATTCTTAAACTCTGAGGCTGCTTCCTTTTTCTTCTGCTCCAAAAGTTGTAATTTTACCTTATCATCATTTAAAACATATTCCTGCATTGCTTTAAATGATGGCTTCTTTGAATCTTCCACATCATCACTTTTTTTCTCATCAAGGTGTCCAAATTTATGAATTCTAACTAAATCAAATGCATTACACAGTTTATTACATGCTAGATCTGTAGCATGATGTGAATATGCAAACTTATCTTCATATATAAGCACACCTGCTGCTGAATCTGCTGGAATGTAATCATATCTTCCATTAATAGTGCTTTCCTTATACATGTCATTTAGAAACTTTTCTATTGCCTGGGTAATAGAATATTGCCTACAAAATGCTCCTATAAGTCCTTCTTTTTCTAAAGGGTCTGCTTGTCTTGAAATATTATGTCTTACAATACTTTTCTGCCTTGAAGATACAGGCCATTCACTACTGTTTTTCCAATCCTTATATCTTGAAAGTATCTTATCTGGATCTAAAAGCTTCCCTTCTTGATTTTCAAAAATGAACTCTCCATCCTTTGAGGTTGAAGGCCAGTACATTAACCTTGTTGGCTCATATGTGGTATCATCAAACTGCTCTATTCCAATATCAAATGCCACCATTCTTGAAACTGCACAATATTCATCAGCACTAATCTTTCTTGCTAATGGTATTATTAATCTAAGACGTGTTTTTTCTTTTGTATGTTTATGTGTTGAATATATGCAGCATGTAAAATCATAAAATAAAGTTATCTGCTCCCATAGCCCAGCATCTGCATAATCCATATCGAGGGTTAACATGGTTCTATACTCAACATATCCGTTCTTTCGTTTACCTTCTTTAAGCTTTCCAGAAACAAAGCCACCAACATCTTTGATTTCATCCTGCTTTGCTTTTGAAAGATTTTTAAATTCTTTTACAGTTTCACCTGTCCTTTTTGTGTTTTTAACTTTATCTAAAAACTCATTCCAGGAAATATCTATGGCTTTCCATTTCTTAGCTGTTCTACTATTAGCAATGCTTATTATCATTTATTTATCACACTCCATGTTTTCTTAATTACTACGCACTCAATAATTTCTACTATTTCATCATCTGCAAATTTCAGTTTCCTATTATCTTAATTACTAGCAAATGTGCTGACACTTATCATAAGTCTTAAACCTATTATTCCCAAATAATTCTTCATTGCTAACTATAACCTGCACCATTCCTTTAATCTTTTTTATAATAACTACACTCATAACCATCTGCCTTTAAAAATAACCCTTCTGCCCACTCTGGAGCAATAGACATGATTTCACACACTTCCTCCAATGAATTTCTATTTATATGTGCTTCAATTACCACTTCATCATGAATATGCATGACAATTTCATATCCAGCTTCATGCAGTCTTAACATTGCTTCTGCAAGTAAATCTCTTGAAGCAGCCTGAACAATATTTTCAACTAATTTAGGTCCATAAGTTTCAATTCTTATCCATTTCTTACTTTCACCTATTCCTTCATAAGTTAGCCCTTCCCTGTCAAATTTATTAATTTGTAATCTTGGCTTCATATAAGATAGTTTTCTCCCTGATGGAAGTGTTATAAATAATATTCCACCACAATATGTGAACTCAATTTTTCCTACTTTTACTGTAGTTCTTTCTTTTACTGCCGTAATTGCTGCTTTATCTATATTCCACCAAAACTTTGTTATATTTTGATTTGCATTTCTCCATGCTGTAACTAATGGTTGTAGTTCTTCCTCTTTAAGTCCCATTTCAAGTGCCCCCATAGCTGTTAAAGCACCGATGCTCCCCCCATAACCTAATGCAAGTTCTGCTATTTTCCCCTTTTGTCTTAGGTCTGAAGATTTTTTTATGCCTTCTATTGGCACATTAAACATAGCACTTGCTGAAGCTTCATATATTTTTCCATGAGTTTTGAACACATCTACTCTCCACTTTTCACCTGCAAGATATGCTAAAACTCTTGCTTCAATAGCAGAAAAATCTGCTGCTATGAATTTAAAGCCAGTTTTAGGTATAAAAGCAGTCCTTATAAGCTCTGATAAAACATTTGGTGTGCTTTCATAAAACATTTCTAATTCTTCAAAGGCCCCATTCTTCACAATATTTCTTGCCACTTCCAAATCTTTAATATGGTTTTGAGGAAGATTCTGAACCTGCACTAATCTGCCTGCCCATCTTCCAGTACGATTTGCTCCATAAAACTTAAGCAGTCCATGAACTCTTCCATCAGAGCATACTGACCTTTCTATTGCTTCATATTTTTTTACTGAAGTTTTAGACATAAGAAGCCTTAATTTTAAAACCGCCTCTATCTCTCCATCACATTTTTCTGCCAGTTTTGATACTGATTTTTTTGAAAGGCTTTTAATATTTATACCTCTATGTGCAAGCCATTCTTTAAGCTGTGGTACTGAATTTGGATTTTCAAGTCCTGTAATTTCATAAGCTCTTTTGGTAGCTGCACCTATAAAATCTTTATCACATTTTATAGCTCTTTTTACCAAATTCATATCTACTAAAATTCCTCTATCATTTATGATTTGATCCAGCCTATATATTTCCACTTCCTTTTCACTTATTGGATAATTTTTAAGTTTATTTCTTATTTCAGTTTCTGCTTCAACATCCCTAACGCAATAGTTCTTAAATATATTCCATTTTTCTAAATCATGTACTGGCAGGTTTCTTATTCTGTTCCCATTAACATTTGTTGGCTTGCATGGACAGCAGAAATACTTTATAAGCTCTTTTCCTTCTTTCATTTTCTTATTATTAAGTCCAAGAACTTCTGAAACGCCTTCAAGACTAGGTGGAAGTGCTAACATTGAAGCTTGAGCTGCAGTGCAGCACCATGAATCTGACTTTAAATTGCTATTAAAATATTTGCTTAAGCATATTCTTTCAAAATTAGCATTAAAAGCTGTCTTTATAACATCATCACTTAATACAGCTTCTTTAACTTCTTCTGGCATGACTTCACCTGATGCTAAATCAATGATTTTTACTTCATCTTCATCAAAACAGTATGCCACAAGTAATATTTCAAAATTAGGACTATCTACATATGCATAAACTCCACATTTAACTAAGTCTATGTCAGAGTAAGTTTCTAAATCTAAGGATAATGTCTTTTCCATATGATTCCTCCAAAACTTTAAAACAATGAACAAATGCAATAATATATTTAAAAGCTGTAAGCTTTTTTTACTTCATTGCACTCTTTGTACCCACAAGGGGCATCAATTGTTCATTGTTCATTATCCATTGATTTTCTTTAACCAAAAAAATAATCTTCTTCTTCATTTATAAAATCATCAGCTGCACTTGAACGACTACTTAAAGGCTCTCCATCTCTTATTTTTTGAATATTTCCAAGGCCACAGGCTATCCCTTTATTTCCATCGCTGTTAAATGCATAAAAATTGATTGATACCTTTCCATAACACCCTGAATATACTTCACTTTGATCCAAAATAGGATTAACACTCTTGTCCACAATCTGTGGTCTTTCATTGCTGTTTGCATTTACAAAATAGCTGTCTTTATATGCCTCCTCGTCAGGTTTTTCTATATCTCCATCTTTTAATGGATGTTTTAAATTAGCTGGTATTTTCCCATCAAACTTTGACTTACCTTCCTGTTTTGCAGATTTAACTGCATCCTTAATTTCTTGAATTGTTTTTTTATCACTCTTTGGTATTATCAAAGAAACACTGTACTTTTCATCACTCCCATTTATTGATTTTGGTTCCCATACATTTGCATAGCTTAGCCTGACTACTCCTGTAATCACCTTTGTTTTATTAGTTGCCATTTATAATTCCTCCTTAAATTCTACCTTGGCGGTATTTGATATATAATTATCAATTGACAATTTACAATGTACAATTAAGGAAAAAAATCTCCAACTTTTAATTGTATTATTGCATTGTTATGGCATTAGCCATAACATTCGCCTTAAGCGAATTATATTTTCCCTAGCAAATGTAGATGCAATACTATAATCTTAGAAAAACTGAAAGTTTTTCATCCTTCATTGTCAATTGCACTCTGTGTACCCATAAAGGGCATCAATTATTCATTGATAATTGTTAAAGATCCTCTGCATCTTTAAGCAAATCTTTGTAGCATGATGCCTCTAAATCTGTAAGTTTATGTGCACCATACTTTTCTATTAAAGCTTTAACTTCTTTTTTCATTCCATCTTGTGATTTTGATACAAGAACTGCTCTCACATCTTCTATTGATATAGATTTTTCTTTTGTTTTCTTTTGCTCATATTTTGTTTTTGAATCTGCGCTTTCTTCCTTAGCAGACTCTGCAAATGATTCTAAATCATCGGCTAAGCATCTTAAATCCTTAACAATTTTGAGTACTGCATCTTTCATTACCCGATTTGCTCCCTCCAATATTTAATAAACCTGATATTTTATCCACCACATCATTTGGGTTATCTTTAGTTTCTTTTATATCAGTTGATACTGCTTTTTCTGTACTTATGGTAATTTTTATTGTTGCCATTATTCTCACCCCACTTACAATTCTCAATTTTCATTTCTCAATGATCAATGAAGGAAAAAAGCTTACAGCTTTTTAATTGTATTATTGCATTGTTATGGCATTAGCCATAACATTCGCTGGCATATAGTGCTTAGTGAAGGATGAACTTAGCAATATAGCCAAAGACAGTGAATTATATTTGCATACAGAGGAGCTTAGAGTTATAGCCCATATTCCGTAGTAATATGTTCCCTGGCAAATATAAAATCTGGGCTCTTGCTTAAATTCTAGTTTTTGCGACATCTCCTTCCTTACAAATATAGATGCAGTACTATATTTTAGAAAAACTGAAAGTTTTTCATCCTCCATTGAAAATTGATCATTGATAATTTAAAATTGATAAATTTCCATACACTATAAGGTCACTAGAGCCCCCAAACCGAACCCCCTAACTTAAAACTTTTTTTAATTTCTTATAAATCTTATTTAATCTATTTCTAATTGCAGCTTCAGTAACACCTTCCTGTGCTGCTATATCAACAAGCTTCATATTTTTATAAAATACCTTTTCTATTAAATCCTGCTGACTTGGAAGCAAATTTTTAATTGCATTTTTCACTTCGTCTGTTGTTTCTGCTTCTTCCACTTTAACTTCTATATCATCATTAATATCTTTAAATTGAAATCCTGCCTCTTCCATACTATTTATTGAATTATGTCTTCTGCTTTCTTTCTGATTGTTGTTATATATGGTTCTTTCAATTTCTATAGATATATTAGCAATATCTTCATTTACCTCTATTTCTAGTTTTTCTCCTGTTATAAATTCATACATAATATTCATTTTTATATTGGCCCCTTTCTTTCGGGCCGTAAGTAAAACTAGAAATAAGGTATTTTTAGGCATAACAAATAAACTCCAAACAAAAATGGCCTAGAGTAAAAACTATTTCTAGCTTTACTCCGGCCATTTGGTATCTCATTTTTATTTATGGATCACTTGCTCGGTAGTTATTATTTTATTATTATCTAGTTATTATTTGATTTTAACATTTCTTAAAAATTTATTAATCATCAAACTCATCTTTAAATGTGAATAATTAGCTTATCTACAGTAATTTATTTTTACTATTTTACGACAATGAGGACACTTCAGCTCTATTATCACCTTACCTTTAGTTGCTTTGATTACATCCATAGCTCTTTTGCTACAGTTTGGACATTTTAATTGTATACCAATTTTCTCATCCTCCCCCTCTTTGCAAATGCATTATATATTATGACTTTTTTATTCTTTAGGAAATTATATTGCTGTACAATCTGTGGATAGTTTGTACTAGATAATATTGTAATAACTTAGTGTATCGTGCCTAAAGAATAAAAAATAAATTATATGCACCTGGCCTTTTCCTCGGCAAGCTTGGAAAATCCAGAATGCGCTGAAAAAATCGACGGCTTAAAAGATTACCTTTAATAAAAGGTATTGCATTCCATTGGATTTGTATTTTATAGAAGACGAGATCATAGTCGCCTTGGAGATTTTTTTATTGTCTTCAAATATAATCATTCCAAGATATATGCTATAATGCTGTCTTTTTCATTCTTTCTCAATACAGCGCCACCATTTTATTTTATTTAAAAATTTGAAATACACATATAAAACGCTGCTACTTCATCTAATTTCGCTCTTTTTTGAAATTATCAATGATTTTATTGCCGTTTTAACTTAGTTTATATCAAATTTTGTTTACTTATAAGTTAAGCTGTTTATTACATAATATCCCATATATTGCAAAAAGTACAGGATATTTGTTCGACTAAATTCTGTACTTTTCATAGCTAATTGTCGTATCTTAGATTCTTAACAAGACATATAGGATTTGAGCAATATTCTGATAATCACTTCCTGTGGGATAGTTTTTATGCTTTTAAAGAAAATAACGCCTTGAAATAACAGTCCACAGACTGTCACTCTTAGCGTTGTGATTACTCATTATCTCTGTTATTTTTAATTATTAGGCTTAAGAGGACCATAAAAATACGATGCTGTTGCTCCACCATCAATCAGAAAATCCGAACCTGTGATAAATGCTCCCTGGGGACTCATTAGAAGCTCCGCAACGTTTGCAACTTCATCCGCCGTACCTGGACGTCCAGCTGGACATTTTGCAAACATATTTTTGTAGAAATCTCCTCTAGGGCCGTTAAATTCGTCAATGGCAAGGGGCGTAACAATAATTCCAGGCGAGATTGCATTAATTCTCGCTCCCCTTGCTCCCCACTTGACCGATTCAGCCATAACACGTTTTTCATTGCAGCGTTTCGCCATTTGATAAGCGTGAAGCGTATCCTTGATGTTTTCTGGCTGCAAAATTTCAAGAGAAAGAAGCTCTTCTGTTGGTGTAGTTGCAAGCCTCTCATCTGCTTCTGGGCTAAGTGCAGCCATTCTGTGACCAGATTGACTAGAAATAGTTACACCAACTCCTCCATGGGCTATAACTTTTCCGACTTCTTCAAGCAGAACCGCTGTACCATACAAATCAACCTTTAAAATTGCTTCAATCGGTGCCTGACTTGGGGAAACTCCTGCCGCATTTACAAGCATGGAAATCTCACCATATTCCTGTGCTTTTGCAATCAAATTCAAAATAGATTCTCTTGAGGATAAGTCCATTTCAAAAGCTTCAGTATCAAAGCCTGCATCATTCATAATTTTTGATATATCCTGTGCGTTCTCAATCCTTTTATCGCCAATTACAATTTTCTTTCCAAAGCCAATTCTTCTAGCAATAGCCATTCCAATTTGTCCAGCTCCGGTCAAAATCATTACATCTTTGTTCATAATTGTTTACTCCTCGTATAATAATTTTAAGTTAAACATTAAGTTTTAACTTCTCTTATATTATTTTGTCTGTTTCCACAGCTATTTAGTATCTTTCAATTTTGTAGTTAAGTTTGTTAAGAGTTTCATATATCTGCCTGCGTTGTTTAAGGGAAGGTCCTTCTTATACATTTTCAAGCCAATGATTAATTGTTGATTTTGCCTTTGAAACTGAAGATCCATGAATTGCAAGACCTTTTCTTATATCAGCATTAGGTATAAGCTTTTTCAAATCCCTTTCGCTGTTTCCCATTCCACTGCCCTCGTGGGTACAGAAAGGCATTACTATTTTTCCTCTGAAATCATGACTTTCAAGGAAAGTCCACACTACCATTGGCATTGTTCCCCACCAGTTTGGATAGCCAAGAAACACTATGTCATAATCAGAAATGTCCATATTTTCCGCAAGTTTCGGACGTGAGTTATCTCTAAGCTCTGCTTTTGCTTCTTCAGTGCAGGCGTTGTACTCAAACGGGTACTCATTTACCGCTTTGATTTCAAAGGTATCTGCATTTAGTGAATCTGCAATCATTTGAGCAGCAATAGCGGTATTTCCCATTTTTAATTCCACAATCCTGCCGTTTGAATAATTTTCTCCCTTGTGTGAAAAGTATGCAACAATGATTTTTTTATTTTCAAAATTCATAATTAACCCCCCTGCTATTTTTGATATTTTTATTATAGATCTTTGAGTTAACTCCAAGTCAATAGAGTATAATAAAATTTTTCCTAAACTGAATTCTAAGAGCACAATAAATTCCTTTATTATACTTATCTTTTTAATAGCTATTTTAGATAAATCCCATGTTTCTTATAATAGGTTCATCACAGAATTTTGTGAAAAAGTGATTTTTCAACATCAATTCTTTATTCAAAACCAAGTAAATAGGCATATAAGTGATATATATTATTATTTATCACAAAATTTCAGAATGAACTTTATAATATATATGTTGCAATAATAAAATTTCACTTAAGATGTTTACAGGCTAAGTAAATACCAGCATAGAAAATGTAGAAAAGTAATTACAACATATATATTTAAATGCTTTTACTATTTTTCACTTTTAATTGCATTACAATATTAAAAAACAAAGCAATACTTAACAAAACTAGTGCAATTAACATAATATTGTGTAAACCGCCATACATAATCTGTTTCATAATTGGTAATAACTCTTTAGGTAAGTCACCTACACTTTGGGAATCACTTAATTTATTCATCATAGTAATAGTGATTTTTCCATTAGTTTCATTAACACCTTTAATTAAAGCATTACTTAAAATCACCCCATATATTGATGACATAAATGTTTGACTTAAAATACGTAAAAGATATGCAAATGACGTTGCAATTGGAATATCTCTCTTTTCTGCATCTTCTTGTACACTAATTTGTAGAACATTAAAACTTAAACCTAAACCAAAACCTTCAAATGCTCCAGCTACTAATAAAAGCCACACTGGTATTGTTATCTTAGCTAGAGCCATAATTCCAAAAGAAATTATAAAAGCTAATGTTCCTAAAGCAACCATCTTATATTTTCCCAATTGTGATTGCATATGTGATCCAACTACTGAACCAGCAAAGTTTGTAATAGATCCTGGAATCTGAGTTGCACCTCCAATTAAAGCACTTAATCCTAACAATCCTTGTGCCCACATTGGTATGTATATATTAAAAGCAATAAATGCGCCCCATAAAAGAGCAAATAACATGAAATCAACCAATAAAGGGCTATTTTTAAAAAGTCTATTAGGAATTATAGGATCAGCAGCTTTTTCTTCTACTTTAAATAGTAGTATAAGTAAAAGTAAGCCAACAATAATTAAAATGCTAACTAGAGTTAGTGATGCTGTACCTATCATTTGAATTCCTGTCAAAAGTATTACTAAACTAATTATCATAGTGCTAGCACCTAAATAATCAACTTTTTCACTTGTAGAAGTTCTTTTAGGTTCTTTAAAGAAAAATTTAACACTTAATATTGATATTAATGCTATTGGAACATTTATATAGAATACCCAATGCCAGCTAAAAGTATCAACTATCCATCCTCCAATTAGAGGACCTATAATTGAAGCTGCACTAAAACTTGCTGTAGCATATCCTATAACCTTAGCTCTCTTAACTAAATCTGTATACAAGTCTGCATAAATGATAAATGGAATAGTATTCATTCCACCTGCCCCTATTCCCATAACAGTTCTGGCAATTAAGAAAAATATAATATTACTTGATAATGCCTGAAAAATTGAACCAATAGCAAACAATAATGTAGCTATTTCATATGCTCTTCTATTTCCAACACGTTCTCCTAATTTACTCCAAAGTGGAGTTGCTACTGCCATTCCCAATAGAAAAACAGCTACTATCCACCCCATGTATTGAATTCCATGTAAATCACTTATAATTGCTGGCAATGCAGTATTTACAATTGTTCCATCTAAACCTGCCATTGCATTTGATAATAATAGTGCCAGCGTTACAATCAAAGTCCCAGTCTTATTCATAAAAAAATCCCTTCCTAACTAAATTTCAATTCGTAATAACAATTTATACACAAAAAAATCACTTTTTGAATGAATATATCATTGGTAAATGACTTACCTCACCATCATACTGTTAAATAATTTCAAGCATTACATTACCAAAAAGCTTTTCCTCAAATTAAATATTTAAAATCAATATTGATCTAGTTTATATATAAATAGCAGTTATTTATTGCCTTTAATATTTATTAAAAAGCAAAAGCTGTAGCGTATAAAGTAATAATACGCCACAGCTAAAGCTAAATATTATCTAGCACAGTATTTTCTTTTATTTGCCTAATAATTACTTAATTCCATTTCTAATCTTTAGCTAAATCAATAGCTTATTAAATTGTTTAAAAAACACAATTTGCGGAATACGAAAATATTTTTATTGTTTATTTTATACATCTATTTTTTAACTTTTCTTCATATTTGAGAATTCTTTCTTCATATCCATCAATCTTGCGATCCAAACGTTCTAAAACTTTTTGCATATCTCCAATTCTTTCAGCTAATAACTCTCTTTGTTCAAGAAGAATTTTCTTTCTAGCATCAATAGTATTTATTCCTTTTTGAAATAAATCTACATATTCTATTAATGCTTCTACAGATATACCTGCACTTCTCATGGCAACTGCGAAATATACCCATTCACAATCTTCTTCAGTATAGTCTCTATATCCACTTTCATTTCTATTAACCGGTGGAATTAGTCCAATACGTTCATAATAACGTAATGTATCTACAGATATTCCATATTTTTTACTTACGTCTGTAATCATCATAGTACATCACCTCTTAATCATAAATTTAATATATTTTCAACTTCTTTAAGTGCTATGTAAGTGCATCTCTTTTGATGTGGACTTCCATTTACCAATAATACTTTCATATACATCTATCCCTATACTTATTAATTTTAAAAATGAGTTTCATCTATCTCAAGTTTAGATAATGCTTCATTTAAGCTATCTAATTCTTCTCTTGTTAATTCAACATCTGCTCCACCTAAATTTTCTTCTAATCTGTGTAATTTTCTTGTTCCTGGAATTGGAATAATAAATGGTTTTTGAGCTAATTCCCAAGCCAATACAATTTGAGCACATGTTGCATTTTTCTTTTCCGCCACTTCTGAAATTAAATCTAATAAAGCCTTATTACGATCCATGACTTCAGGTTTAAATCTTCCCATGAAGCTTCTAAAGTCTCCTTCTTCATATTTTGTATCCTTTGTATACTTTCCACTTAAGAAACCATTTCCTAGTGGGCTATATGCTACAAATGAAATTCCTAATTCTTCACATAAATTAAATAATTCTTTTTCTGGTTCTCTCCATACCATTGAATATTGGTTTTCAATTGCAGATAGTGGACATACGCTATGAGCACGCTTCATATAATTAATTGGTGCATTTGATAATCCCCATGTTTTAATTTTCCCTTCAGCAATTAATTCTTTCATAACACCTGCTACAACTTCTGGTTCAACATTTGGATCAACCCTATGTTGGTAATATAAATCTATACAATCAACTTTTAATCTTTTCAATGATCCTTCCAATTGTTCTTTAATAGATTCAGGACTACTATTTAATATATTTTGAGGCTTTCCATCAATAATTTCTTGTCCTATAATTCCAAACTTTGTTGCAATTACCATCTTATCTCTAATAGGTGCTAAAGCTTCACCCAATAATTCCTCATTAGATTCTCCATAAACAACAGCTGTATCGAAAAAATTACATCCAAGTTCTACTGACTTACGAATTAATTTAATCATCTCATCACGATCAGCAGGCTTACCATATGCATGATCCATTCCCATACATCCAAGTCCAATTGCTGAAACTTCAATACCACTTTTTCCAAGCATTCTTTTTTTCATTTTTATTCTTCCTCTCTATAAATAATTTAGTAATCTTACCTTTACAAGATTAATCATATAACCTGGAGTTAACTTCATAGCAATACATTTATATATATTTTTCTTCAGTCAGCAAACGTAACATAAATATTCCTAATAAGTACAACAAACTTCCAGCTAAACTATACATTTGCAACAGACCATAAATTCTCTAATTCATAAATTTTATTTTCTGCTTTTCTTTATTGAATAATTTCGAATCATTTTTATAGTATAGTAAGATAAAAAAAAGAAAAATCCTATACTCATTCCCCAGTGTAGACCAAGAGTTGCATCATGTATTTACCCCTCTGTTCTATAATTGCTTTTGAACTATAAAATAATGCCTTTAGTAATTATCTTCCTACACGTTTAGCATTATCTGAATTAGGGTCCCATCGTTCTGCCTTTAGTTCCATATTATCTAATGCTTCATTTATTTTGGTTAACTCTTCTTTTGTTAATTCAATTTCTGTCGCTTTAATATTTTCTTCAATTCTACTTAGCTTTCTACTTCCTGGAATTGGTACTATCCAATCTTTTTGTGCCATTACCCAAGCTAAAGCAAATTGTGCAGATGTAGCACCTTTTTCTTTAGCCATAGTTTTAATTAAGTTTAACAAAACTTGATTTGCTTCCATACTCTCTTTTTTAAAACGTGGCTGACGACTTCTTGTATCATTTTTAGCAAATTTCTCATTAGTATCAATTGTTCCTGTTAGAAATCCTTTTCCAAGTGGAGCAAAAGGTACAAATCCAATGCCTAATTCTTCTAATGTATCTAATAATCCATTTTTTTCTGGCTCCCTATAAATCATTGAATATTCACTTTCAACTACAGATAATGGACAAATATCATTGGCTTTTTTTATTGTTTCAGTTCCAGCTTCAGATAATCCCCAATGTTTAATCTTTCCTTCTTCCATCAATTCTTTCATAGTTTGCGCTACAATTTCAATTGGTGTATTAGGGTCAACACGATGTAAATAATATAAATCTATATAATCAGTTTGTAATCTTTTCAAAGATCCTTCTAATGAATCTCTAATAACTTCTGGTCGTGCATTTAAAACTTGTTTTCCATTTATAACTTTAATCCCACATTTAGTTGCAATTATTACTTTATCTCTATACGGTTTTAATGCCTTTCCTACTAATGTTTCATTATAAATAGTCCCATCATCATTTTGATAACATTCTGCAGTATCAAACATTGTAATACCTGATTCTACTGCACCTCTTATCACTTCTATCATTTCAATCTCATCTGATGGTTCTCCAAATCCATGTGTCATTCCCATGCATCCAAGACCAATAGTAGATACTTCTAGTCCTCTTTTTCCTAATATACGCTTATCCATTAAATTTTCCTTCTTTCTATAATATCTAGTGCACTTGCTTGTACACTACTTGATTTTATTTATTTTATACATAGACTACCTATAAACAATGTAGTCTATAATTATCTAATTCATTAAGTATAATTTTCCTCTAATAGCCTCTAATTGCTCTTTGAGTTTTCTATTTTCATTTTGAAGTTCTTTAATCTTTTTATCCTTAGCCATTATAATAATGTCTTTTGATTTATCTGTTTTATCATATTTAAGTCTTTGTTTTATAACTCTTTCAATTTTCTTATCTCTAAGTTCTTCAATTCTTTTCTTGATTTCAACATTATTATATAAAAAAGTCTTAGAAACTCCACTTAGATTAGATACACTGTTGAAGTTAATTTTCTCTTCGCCAAGCGACAATTCTCGGATAGCTTTATCTACTTTCTTTATATCGCAAATTAATTTCTTCTATTTATTAGCGAGTGCAGTCATCATATGACATACAATATAAGGTCTGTTCATCTCACTCCTAATTACTAACGATATGATTTTTCAAATATTCCAGCGCAATCTTCATTGTTAAGTTCACATGGATCTGCAAAGAATAGGCCTCCCATAGTTGCTCTTGCATTTTCTGCTAGTGTCATGAATTCAGTATCTTCTATACCAAAGTCAGACATTTTAAGATCAGCAACACCACACTCTTCTTGTAATTTCACTAACATTTCAATAAAGTCCATAGGATCTTTTGCATCTGCTTTTCCCATTGCCTTTGCCATTTCAATGAATCTTTCATCACAAGCATGTCTTTGAGCAAAATAAGTAAAGTATTCTTTACTAATCAAAATTAGTCCAGCTCCATGTGGTAAGTTATGATGGTATGCAGACATTGCATGTTCCATAGAATGTTCACTTGTACAACAGCTAAGTCCCATAACAACTCCAGATAATGTATTGGCAAATGCTACTTTGCCTCTTGCTTCTATATCATTTCCATCCTTAACAGCTTTAGGTAAATATTCTGTAACATTTTTAATTGCAGTTAATGCATACATATCGCTCATTTCATTGGCAAACTTAGAAATATAGCATTCTACACTGTGTAATAATGCATCAAATCCTTGAAATGCAGTAAATTTTGCAGGAACTGAAACCATTAATTCAGGATCAACAATAGCTAATACTGGGAATAAATCATCGATTCCTCCGAATCCAATCTTTTCATTTGTTTTTTTATTAGATACAACTCCCCATTCATCAACTTCTGATCCAGTACCAGCAGTAGTTGTAATAGCTACAATAGGAAGTGGTTTGTTTTCAATTGCTTTTCCCTTACCAGTACCACCATTAATATAATCCCAAACATCACCATCATTAGTTGCCATAGTTGCAATAGCTTTAGTTGCATCCATAACACTTCCACCACCTAAAGCAACAATGAAATCACAACCATGTTCCTTGGCAAAAGCGGCTCCATCCATAACTGTTGTATCCAGTGGATTTGCTTCAATCTTATCAAAAACAAAAGATTCAACACCTGCTTTAGTTAATTCTGCAATGGTTCTATCCAAAGAACCATTTTCCTTTGTAGATTTACCATTAGATATTGCAAGCATTGCTTTTTTTCCTGGTAATAATTGTTCATGTAAATTATTTAATTGTCCTGCACCAAATAAAATTCTTGTTGGCATATACATTTTAAAACTCATTTTAAATTCCTCCTAAAATACTTTAATTTTTGTTACATAATTTATCTTTTTCTTGATATCTTACAACTTAGAGTTAACTATAAGTCAATAACTTTCATCAACTTTTTTAAATGCTCATCAACACTACTTATTGGAATCCGTATTATATCTTCTTCAAAAGGGACTTCTAAACATTCTAATATTTTTGCTTTTGGACAAATTTTCTTCAAATCTTCCAAGCTATGCCCTAATCCATATCCTCCATTTGTAATGAAAGGTATAATAGTTTTACCTTCAGTATCAATTTCGCCAAGAAACGATTTTATTACTGGTGCAAATGTATACCACCAAATAGGTGAACATAATATAATATTTTGAAATTCTGTAAGCTTTGTTAAATCTGTTTTCAGTGGTGGACGAAAATCTCTATTTACTTCCTGATGTCCTTGATTCACTACCTGATCATAACTTCCAGTATACGGTTTTTGAGGATTTAATTTAAGAAGCTCAAATCCAGTTTTTTCGTGAATCATCTTTGCTACTTTCTCTGTATTTCCTCCATAAGAATAATAAACAATCAACGTATTAGACATAAAATCTCACTCTCCTTTTATGATGTATAATCTAGCATAGGCTCCAAATATAGTATAATTATTAGAGTTAACTCTAAGTCAATACTTTTTATAACATAAAACATTTTTACTTCACTTTCAGTAGCTCTAAACTTCCTAACAAACATAAAAATCCACGACATTTCTCTTGTTGGTTTGTTAATAGGAATTAAATATTATGTTTACAAAATCATGGAAAATCTTATTAAAGTAAGTGTAAATCAAATGAGTTATCTAACAAGTTTATTTATATTATTAATTGAATAAGTATGATGATATGGGAAAAATAGAAAATACAACACAATGGATGATTAACACTTAGCAACTGATAATAGCCACGGATATGATCAAACTTATAGGCGGGGAGAGCCTGGAGATTATGATTGATTAGTGAATGACAAACTGCTGGGATAACGGCCCTCATGAATCATTTTTGACACATCTAAAAGATGAAGCTTATATAAGCTAGTTAAAGAAATAGATGACTATATAGATTATCATAATAATTTTAGATGGCAATAGAATCTAAAAAAGATGACTCCTGTTCAATACAGAAATCATCTTTTAACTTAATCTACTCTTTTAAACTGTCCTTGACAAAGGGGACGGTTTAATATATTGAAGTAGTTTTATTTTACATGTACCATTTTTGCTTTCTTTTCGCTTCTTTTATACATCCACGTCATAATTAATCCAGGTATAACAAATCCAATGAATACAACAAAACCGTGCATTAGATGTGCTGCTGGCTCAGGTAATGTAGCTATAGCTTTCATTGGTGAGAACCATGGTGACAATTGTATAATGAGAAGACATATAAGCACAATCTGCATCCAAATGTTTTCACCTCTATCTTTATGTTTTTTCCATGCATATGTAAGTAATATAGCCGTGAATAATATCTCAATTACCCATGACCAAACGCCAAGAGTTCCCCAAAGTCCAAAGCCCATTTTTGTGGCAGAATGAGGATAGATAGCCATGTCCGCGTTGTGCATTGGAAGATCTGCTACGAAATGCAAGAATGCAACCATAGCTGATATAATGCCAATTTTCGTATTTTTCTTATAAAGTAGCCAACATGCCAGTCCATACAGGGCTGTCCAAAATATTGCCATCAAAAGTGAATGGTCCCAGTCAATAAAGGTCAAATCAAAAAATAAGTATGGTGATGCGTTCAGATTTGGTGTTACCTTATCCAACCCACCCATAATAAAAGCACCATTAAGTATATCCAAAAGTCCTGTTCCAATTAAAAGCGGAGCTACTGGAACATCTGGTTCCTTCGCTTTTACTGCTACTGCTACTGCATAGTGTCCAAAGTACATTTCTTTTCACTCCTTACATTATTTTATGATTTCATTTTACTAGAGAAAATTTTACCTGTACACGACACAAAAGACTAAAGTGTACAAAGGTAATAGTTTAAGTTTATATACCTAATGACATGATGAAAACCACGAGAGAAATGTCGTGGTTTTCATATATTTTTAAATTTCAAATATTGCTGTTAGCTCTCCTAATGAATTGATAATTTGATCATATAAATATTAATGATTTTCTTATAATATTATTAGGCATAAATCTATTAAATCATTTTTGCCACAAATACATGGCCAACAATACAAAACACAATTATTATCGGAATAATTTTATGAACTCTCTTTAATCCAGAATTATAGTTTTTTCTTAAAAATAATCCATTAATTATTTGTATGTATAGCAATAAAAGTGCTATTCCTCCTGTTAGTATCATACCTAATTGAGCGACTTTAAATTTGCCTATAGCATGTATAGTTGCAATAAAAGTAATAACTACTCCACTAATTATATGTAAGTAATATAATGAGTTAGAGTTAGATTTACCTTTTTTATTGTTCACTTTTTCAGTTTTATTTTTGTACAAAATAAAACATACCAATACTGCTATTAAAATTACTAATAATTTTACCATCTTATCCTCCTGTTATATAGTTAAATAATCTTAAATCTATGTTTTAAATTTATACCAAATACATTAGATGTAATCTTCTATACACTTTATTGAAAAATTATTACTACATCCATTAATTAAAAATACATTTGATTTCCTGTATATTAATATTTTCCTTCACTGCTATCCATTTTTTTTGCAAGATTTCGTCCTACTCTTCTTGGAAAGCATCTAGTAATAATATTAAATACATAAGTCATACTTCCATAATATTTAATGCTTTTTCCTTTCATAGCAGCATTAAATCCTGCCCTTGCTACATCCTCAGCATTTGATGTTTTAAATTTTGAGAACATTGCAGAATTATCCATATTAGCATTTTTTTCAAAATCTGTTGAAGTTGGACCAGGGCACAATGCAGTGACTGATACACCTGTACCTTTTAATTCTTCTGATAATGCTTCTGAAAATGATAATACAAAACTTTTAGATGCATAATATAACGACATATATGGCCCTGCTGAGAAAGCAGCTATAGAAGATAAGTTAATAATCTTTCCATATTTCCGTTTTTTCATATCTTGTCCAAATAAATATGTCATCTCGACAAGTGCAGTAATATTTAAATCAATTAAATTTTTTTGTCTATGCCATTCTGAATCCAAGAAAGCATTAAATTCTCCGAATCCAGCATTATTAACAAGAATATCTACCACTAAAGACTTTCTTTTAATGTAATCATAAACTTCTTGAACAGCCATACTAGAAGTAAGATCAATATCGTAAATATTAACAATAACAGAATAATTTGCTTCCAATTCCTTCTTTATAGAATCTAGTTTATCTTTACTTCGAGCAACCAAAATAAGATTATAGCCTTTTTCAGCAAATACTTTTGCAAAGCAAAATCCTATTCCGCCAGAAGCACCAGTTATTAAAACATAGTTCTTCATAAGCACACCCCCTAAATAATATTTTAGTGTTACTATTATCTTAAGAACACTACATAAATTAAGAAAATGTACAAAAAAATAAGATTGATTTAAATAAGGATTTTTCCTCATCTTTTCAATCTTATTTTTATTTTAAAATATTTAATGTTTGAATAATAATTTCATTAACGTCCTTCATATTTACATCATAAGGATTTTTTAGCCAAAACGCGAAGGCTGTAACTGCTTGTGTTGAGATAAGCTCTAATACAAATTTATCATTTCTACTATTCCCGTTACAAAAAAGACGCTCCCAAAAATGATATTTAATTGCTTCTTTCCATTTCTCAATAAATCTTACATTAGGGTTGGTAATCAAAAAGGTATAAAATATTTGTTTATTTTCCAATATATAATTATATGTATTTTTGAAAAACTCTAAATCTTCTTCACTTTTAATAGCACTATTCCTAAAATCATCATTCAATTTTAACAAGTTGTATACTAAATCATTTTCTATATCTTCTTGCAACTCAATTACATTATTATAATAGGCATAAAAGGTACTCCTAGCAACATGAGCACTTTTGCAAAGATCCTTTATTGAAATATCGTGAATTTCGTAATGTTGATTTAATTCAATAAGTCCTTTCTGTAATGCCTTTTGTGCATCTGTATAACTTTTTTCTTTTATATTCGTAATATATTTATATGGATTCACTATCATATCCTCCAATAATTTATAATTGATAGTTCTATTTTAATCAAATACTAAAAAACTACAAGTTATATACAAAATAAATTTATTCATAATTTATAGATTTTGTAAAGATATATAGCTAATTTCAAAGAAATCATGAGCTTAAAATGTTATGTGAAAAAACTTAATACTATACATTAATTCACTAAAAAGGCTGCAATTCTAGCTATTAATTACATGACTCTTCATGAATCTTAATTGCTAGAAATACAGCCTTTTATTTCTTTAAGCTTTTTTGCCATTTCCTAATAATATTTGCAGTTACTTTAGCTGGTAGAATATTAATGCAGTTTTCATAATATCCCTCCTACACTGTTATTCTTAAATTCATAATTTAGATAATAGCGCACTTATTTAAATTTACCTGCTTAATTTTCTTCTTTATTTCCATATAACACGCGGTTTTTCACGCATTGGGATACTGCGATATTCTACGTCAGGATAACCTATCATCAATGCACCTACAATCTCATTATTCTTTGGTATTCCTAGTTCCTTTGCAAAAGAAGGAGTTAAATTTGAATAAACCCCTAGTACTCCACTCCAGCAAGTTCCAATACCGTAACTATGTGCAGCCAATTCTAGATGCGTCAATGCAGTTATACATGCATCATGTGCCACCATATTTCTTGTATCAGCATACGCAATCACTAAATGAGGTGCATTGAAAAATATAGTATCTCGTCTTTCTTTACCTGCTGCCACATAACCTGCAAATTCCTTCTGCATTCCTTTACAAATTTCTGTATATACCGATAACATTTTCCTAACATTCTTATTTATAAATCTACCAACAGAAAACATTACTGGACCTATCTTTTCAAGTTTTAAAGCTACCTTTTCAGATATCCTTTGAACTTCCTCAGTATTTTCAATAACGATCCAGTTAACCAATGGCCAGTTTTTCCCTAATTTTAATCTGGTTCTTGCTTCTTTTTCTTCTGCTGGATATCCAATATATACAATACCAAGTTTAGTGACATTATCAGGAATATTTAATATTTTTTTACTGGCTTTATATTGCTTTCAATTGGATATACACCTATCCAAACTGAGCCAAGCCAATACTTGTTGCAGAAATTAAAATATTCTCTATTGCTGCACTACAATCTTGAACCCACCTTTCTTGACCTGGCCCCTAAAATGCTAGGTTCATATTCCCACACACAACAATACCCACTGGTGAATTGTATCTTGCAAACTTTAATTTATCTTTCATTTCTGAAAGTTTTTCATCCCTCATTGCACTCTGTGTACCCACAAGTGGCAATCATTGAACATTGATAGCTGATCATTAATGAATAACTTCTAATTATTCAATAGTCAATTCCAAGTTTCATATACCAAAACACCCTCCCATACTGTAATATTCATTATATAGTCATATATATTATTTATGTTAAATAATTCTATATGTATTATATAAAGGAGGTCTCCCATGAATTACACCCAAATCGAATCTCTAGTAAAATCCTCAAAGCAAGGAAACACAAATTCAAAAGAACTCTTAGCAGAGGCATTTAAGCCTTTTATCTTAAACATTTCAAAGCGTACATTTATTAATGGATATGATTTTTATGATATCCAAAATGAGTGCTTTAAGATTTTATTTCACTGCTTATCCTTATATAATCCTGAAACCTCCAAATTTGTTGCCTATGCCACAAATGGGATTAGGAAAAGCCTTAATGATCTTATTAAGAAAAGTAAAAACAGAAGTCATGCAGAAGGGCATGAAGCATTGATACTATGTGGCTGTTTAGAGCACGTTCTTCCTTCTGAAATTCCTACTACTGAAGAAATTCTTTGTGAAAAAGCTGATTATGAGATAGCCACATCTGCTCTCAATAAGCTCCCATCAAAAGAAAAAGACCTTATAACTTATGTATTCATAAAGCAGAATACTGTAAGAGAATATGCACAACTTTATAATATCAATTATACAACTGCTATTTATATTAAGAATAATGCTCTTAAACTTTTATTAGAGGAAATAAGGCATATGAGATAAAATAACAAGTCCAGAGCTGACATGAATATTTTTCATC
This sequence comes from Clostridium neonatale, assembly GCF_900465025.1. Lineage (NCBI taxonomy): Bacteria > Bacillati > Bacillota > Clostridia > Eubacteriales > Clostridiaceae > Clostridium > Clostridium neonatale. Next base: position 803,321 of record NZ_UICR01000001.1, on the reverse strand, counting down.
AGGCAAGGAGGTAAAATACCATCATAGTGGGGCTATTATGGTATTTTGCCGACGTAGGATGATGGAAAATATGCTGTCAGATGGACTTGTCATTTTTTTGATTATGCCTAAAGCTGCAAAATAAATAGAACCTTCAAGATATTCTGGTCCAATATCTTAAAGGTTCTATTTTTATTTTAGGCTGTGTTAGATAATTATGTTGATTTACTGTTTAAATTGATGGGATATAGGTTATAATATAACTATAGATATAATTTGAGGTGGATTTATGGCAAGTGTTTCAAGTATTAAAATAGATATTACTACCCTTGGTGATTATGAATTACAAGAATTATTTAATTATATAGGAGAAATGCTTACGCTTGGTTCTTTAAAAGGCTCCCTTAATAATGATTTTAAAGAGTCGAGATTTAGTAAGGGGGAGGTCTGCCCTCACTGTCAGTCAACCTCAATTGTTAAAAATGGTAAATTGAAAGATAAACAAAGGTATTTATGCAAGACTTGTAATAAGTCATTCAACGATTTAACTAAATCTGCTTTGTCTTGCACTAAACTACCTTTAGAAAAATGGATTGAGTATGTAAAAGGTATGATACTTGGACTTTCCATAAGAAAAAATGCTAAAAATATTGATGTATGTGTTAAAACATCTTTTTATATGAGGCATAAAATACTTGATTGTATAAGAGAGTTTATGGGAATTGGTGATGTAGACGGTGTAGTTGAAATGGACGAAGCTTTTATTCCGTTATATTATAAAGGCAACCATAAGAAAAGTGGCTTTGTAATGCCAAGACCTTCTCGTAAAAGAGGTAAGCAAATTAAAAAGCGTGGTATTAGTAATGAGCAAGTTTGCATAGCAACTGCTATAGATAGAAATGGTAATATTATATTAGAACCAATATGTACAGGGAGAATAAGTCATTACGACCTTGAAAGTCTATACAAAGGTCGTATAGACGATAATTCAATCATCTGTACAGATAGCCATAAGTCGTATATTCAATTTGCTACGAACCTTTCATTAGACCATAAAAGAATAATGAGAGGACATTATAAGAATGGTATATATCATATAAATCACATCAACTCTTTGCATAGCAAACTAAAGATTTGGATGTATAGATTTAAAGGTGTATCAAGTAAGTTTTTATCAAATTATATGGCTTGGTATAAATGGCTTGAAAGTTTTAATGATGATAAAGAAATAATAAGAACAAAAAACATGCTTATACATAGTGTAATACCATTTGTAGATACTCGAATCCAAGCGTATAAAAACAGAACTCTTGTTTACGCAACAAAAAGTTGTTAATATGCCTAAATTTGTATATAATATTATATATTTATGCTGGTGTTATAGTTATAATAATTTTCAAAGGGGTTGAGTTTATGAGCATAAAACATATTGACAATATTATTGATAAAGTTGAATTGAAGAATGGAGCACAATTAATCTTGAGAAAGGCAGCAGTAGACGATGCTAACGATATTATTGAATATTTGAATACTGTTGGTGGAGAAAGTAATAATTTACTTTTTGGAGAAGGTGAGTTTAAACTTACAATTGAACAAGAGAGAGCATATATCGAAAATATTAATAAAGATAAAAACTCTCTTATGTTGTTAGGTGTAATTGATAATAGAATTGTGAGTGTTTCTCAAATAAGTAGTCAGAACAGACAAAGAATAGGTCATAATAGTGAACTCGCAATTTCAGTAATAAAAGAATATTGGGGAAACAGAGTTGGTAGTTTTGCTATAGAGCAGTTAATAAAATTTGCAAAAGATAATAAATCTATAAAGAATATTAGTCTTGGTGTTAAAGAGGATAATCATAATGCCATTAAACTGTATAAAAGGCATGGATTTGTAGAAGTAGGCGTTCATAAAAATTTCTTTAATATTAATGGTGATTATTATGATGAAATATTAATGGATTTATATATCTAAAGTTATTAAATAGACAAGCAATAGGTAGTTTAAATTTAACTACCTATTATTATTACTATAAATCAACAATTATATCTAATAGAGCCTTATTTTAATATATAATATATCTTACTATTTGATTATTTAAAATTACACTTTGCAGTTATAATTATTGATACTTTCTTATCCTAAATATTCAGGTATCTGCAAAGCAAAAATAACTCAGCCTCTGCCCTTCTTCTTCTAACCAATCCTTGAAGCACTTCTCCAGAAGAAGATTTAACAAACCTCAAGAAGTTTTCATAAATAATATTCTTATCTCGTATTCCTTTTGTTATATTATACCATAAAGTTGATTTTTCTAAAGCTGATATGCCACAATTAAATGCAAATGAAATTAAAGCATCACGTTCATAACTTTTTAAATCCACATTACTTTTATTACATAAATCATCAATACTACAAGCAAATTTAGATACATCTTTTTTAAGCTCCACATAAGCCCTTTCTTTTGTTATAGTGCCTAAACTTGTAACTTCTTTTCTTGTGCATCCAATTCCAATAGTTAGCACACCACTAGAACAGTAGTAAGCTTTTAATCTGAATCCTTCAAAATATGCAATAAAATCACATAATCCATCTGAGATGATTTCATTTCTTTCATTTTGATTTTCTTTTACTTCTTCAAGCCACACACCTTCTTTATCAAATTTATGATATTTGTCTTTTATTTTGAATATTCCATCAGAATACATAACTCCAAGAGTATTCTCATTAATATCCTCAAAGAAATGCCACTTACCATTTAATTTTAGCCAGCCAGTACATATTTCCCCTTCATAAAAGGTTTTGCCATTATTAATAGTTTCATTTTGGAATGCATAATACCAGTCATTATTCTTTGTAGTCTGAAACCAGTCTTTAACCATATGTCCATCTTTTTCTAAGTAATACCACCTATCATTACTTTTGACCCATTCAGTAGTTAATTTTTTATTATCTTCATAGTAATACCACTTATCATTTTCTAACACCCATCCATTTTTTATATTTTCTGAGCTTTGTGCTTCACTCAATATATTTTCAGTATTAGATGAACTTATAACATCACTCATATTACGCCTGCCCTATATATCAAATATTTTAACTGTAATTTCAGTATCTTCAGCATACTTTTCTTCCATCTCATCAATGCCATCACAGATAAGTAAGAGCTCAAATTTTACATTTGGCTTGCTCGCACTTACTCCTACGAATGAATATGAGTTGGAGTTTCCTTTAAATAATAAATGGCATTTATGGCATACCTTAAGCTCATCCTGAAGTAATGAATAATATGATGATTCCTTTTTTGCAGAATTATTTACTGCCAAACATAAAGCCTTTCTATCAATTACCTCTTCATTTTCCAGTCTCATTGTAAATTTCTCTTTAATCATATAAATACACCTCTCAAAATTAAATTTACTCAGATAATATATATGATTTAAGAGTTATAATTACAAGAATTGAGTAGCTATTTTTATAAGCAGAGAACCCAAATCTGTGATTTGGTGTGAATCGCTTCCACCGGCATATAATGTTTGGTGAGGCACGAGCCTAACATTATAGCCCATCTTCATCTCATGATGAAGATGTTTCTTTAAAATGCATATGAGTAGGTGTTTCCTTAAAATAATTCCTTCTACCCCGCATAAAATAAGCATATTCTTATATGGTAATATTCTAATATTCTCCTATGTATATATTCTAATATTCCTTTATTCTAAAATTCCTAAGAATATTAGAATAAAAGAATATTAGAATACTGTAATTTATGTTTTCGAATCATATTTATTGTAGAGGCATATAGTGCTTGGTGATGCAAGCGCTAAGCATTTTATAATGTACAATTGACAATTAAGGAGGTTTAAAAGTGGTGAGAAAGAAAAATGATGAGATACCTAAAAGTGATTTTGAAGTTAATGAATCACAGGACCTTTTATGTTTTGATAGTACTGAAAATCTTGGAGAATGTATTGCTGCTTTTAGCTTTGGCAACAGCTCTGATTCTGATTTAGATATTACACCTAATAATTTATATATAAATAATAATGACACAAATAATATAAGAGAAGACAAAACAATGGTTTTAAATGATAATTTCCATTCTAATAATAAAGAAGAAAAAACAATAGTTTCACATAATAAGGCTTCTTCTACTCATATAAATGATGTTAATAACTTAAACGACCATAAAGACAAAACATTATTTGATAACAGAACTACACCTATAGCAAATGGTGCAGCCCCTCTTATTAAAGGTCAAGTCCCTGATATAAAAAGAACATATATGCTTCGTTCATCTACTGTCAGAAAATTAAATGAACTTAAGAGCATTCATCCAGACATTAATGTATGTGTAAGCACTATTGTTGATATAGCTCTTGATCATTATTATAAATACATTACTGAAGAAGGTGGATCACAATAATTATCTTTATTTCTGTAATTCACCTTAAAAGGTCATATATATAATATAGCGAAATAAATTTATTGCACCATTTTTATTTGTGAAAAGATTTATATTATGACATAACTGCTCTATTTATAGGTGGGGAGTTCCGTATTGTGGCATAGCTGCTCTATTTATAGGTGGAAAGTTCCGTATTGTGGCATAGCTGCTCTATTTATAGGTGCATATATATTATAAAATAAATAAATTGCATTTGTGTACAATCAAGTACATGTGCTATTAAAGGAGGTGATACAATATGGAAGTTAATGATTTAATAGGACTTATAGGCAATGTTGGATTTCCCGTTGCAATTAGTGCTTACTTACTAATAAGATTGGAAAAACAGATGAAAGACCTTTCAAGTTCAATTAATAAATTAAACACCATTATTTCTACTAAGCTTGGCATAGTTATTGATAATGGTGATTCTGATCATGCTGCATAATGAAAAGCACTAAACATTTTTATAATTGTTTAGTGCTCTTTTTATTCTTTATGAGATTATATAATAGTCACCTTTGCAATTTTTTAATAATCATAATTATTTCTTATTATTGTACCAATGCTCCATCAAAGCCTAACTTATATCCATCAATGTTACTATTTAATGCCATAGAGCCATCAGTATTTAAGTAGTACCATTTTCCATTAGTATCTTTTAACCATCCAGTTTTCATTGAGCCATCTGCATTTAAATAATACCATTTATAATTAATGTGTTTCCAGCCTGTCACCATATATCCACTACTATCGAACCAATACCAATTTCCATCAACAAGTTCCCATTGCGATTTTGGATATGTATTATCAGATCTTTTCAGCCACCATCCTATATTATCTTTAATCCACTGTTTTTTTATCACTACCGTTGGGCTATTATTATTGGTAGAGTTCTCAGAATTTTTTGAAAATCCTATTGCATTTAATACTGGTATCATTTCAGCATACCACTTATTATTTTTTCTGTCATAAAATTTCGTATCAGAATTAACTGCAAATGGTATTTTAGCTTTATCTAATTCATTTGATACAAATTTTGCAAATACCACTTGTTCTTCTACTGAATAATTGTTTCCATCATTATAATCTCCTGGCATCCATGCACCAACCCATGTAGGAATACCAGTTTTTTTCTGCCAATTTAGTGCTAAGTTTATCTTATCAATTATTATTTGTTTTTCCTCATCAGTACCAGTTGTCCACAATTTTTCTTTATTTGTCTTACTTGGACCAGAGGCATAGAAATGCCATTCTGCCATTAGGTATCCATTATGATCTGTTGGTATTTTTAAATCATTTAAATACTCTGGGTTAGAACGCACTCTAGGTGATATCATTAATATTCTATTTGGATTTGTCTTTCTGATTTCACTTACAATATCTTCATATATCTCATTTAATCGCTCTGGCTCTTTTTTTAACGCATCTGTTACTTCTATTATTAAATCAAATGATAAAAGATATGAATAATCTTTATAATGCTCTGCAACTTTTCCCCACCATTTAACTACTTTCTTTAAATTCTTATCTGATGGGTCATTTTTCAATTCATCTGCCTGATAAGCAATAACTGGTACTATATTGTTCTCAAGGCAGTCATTAATCTGCTTGTCTAACAATTTAAAAGCATCATCAGTCATATCATCCTTAATTCTTATTCTTACATGATTTATTCCCATATCGCTAAAATCTTTAGCAGTTTGTGAATTATAAGCTTCTTTACCTTCCTTTGTCTTTGACCAGTCAACATCTAATCCTTTTCCAAGTTTTTGTGTATACTCCCATGGACCAATTGGTGTTTGAGCTGCAAAACTCTTTACTGGAAGTATAGAAAACAGCACAAAAAATAAAATTATCATTGATATTTTTCTATTCATCTTCATGTTTCCCCCCTTTATATTTGCTTTAAAATATCATTTGTACTTGTTTTCTTTATATCACATATTTTAAATTAGCTCAATGTAATTATTTTAATATGTATGTTGTAATTGCTTTTCTACATTTTGTATGATGATATTTACTTAACCTGTAAACACCTTCAGTGAAATTTTATTATTGCAATATATTATTTACGAAATATATATTGAACAATATTTAGTAAATACCATACTATTCAATTTTTAAAGAAAATTTTCTTATTTAATTACGGCTCAAAACTAAAAATTGTACTTGACAATATGAAGCACGTTTTTTAGTGTTGAGCCTTAATTTTTATAATTAAAATATGTATTCTATTTTAGTACTTACATAGTATTATTAATAGAAAAATACGCAAATTAATTTTTTCATAGAAACTATATTGGTTACACAAAAGATTAGACTTATTACTATTCTTTTATTTATATAATATTCTATGTTATTTTTAAATAGTCAAAATATGCATTAGAATTCATATCATCACCATTTCCACTTGCATATACCCCTAAGAACACTCCAGTAAATGCTGAGTTTACACACTCTGTAGCTAAATGTTTTACCTTTGTTGTACCAATTTGATGATTATTGCATATAAATCTATATTCACCTTTATATCCCTTTAATCATAACCACATTCTCTAGTTATTATCTTAATAACTCCAATGATTTCTGCTATTTCTATATTGATTTCAAATTATTCATCATCCTCTATTATATTAACTCAAATTCAGCTTCTTGAAGTTCATCAGAATTACTACCAATATATAATTTAAAACGTCCTTCTTCTGACTTAAATTCCATACTACTAGTATAAAATCTTAACATTTCTTCATTTATTACAAATTCTATATCTTGTTCTTCACCTGATTCAAGTTTAACTTTTTTAAATCCTTTAAGTTCTTTTACTGGTCTAACTACACTTCCTTTTATATCTTGTATATATAATTGAACTGTTTCATATCCAGCTATATCTCCTACATTTTTTACCTTTATACTTGCAGTTATTGTACTATTGTTAGTTAATTTATCTGAACTTATTTTAATATCTCCATACTCAAATTTAGTATAAGATAATCCATATCCAAATGGGTATAAAGGAGTATTTTCTACATCAATATATCTTGAAGTAAATCTCGAATTATGAATGGAAGTTTTTACCGGCCTACCTGTATTAAATTCATTATAATGTAGTGGAACTTGACCTACTCTTCTTGGAAAGCTCATAGTTAAACGTCCTGATGGATTATAATCTCCAAACAATACATCTGAAACTGCAAGTCCTCCTTCTGTTCCTGGGAACCATGCTTCTATAATGGCATCTACTTTATCAACTACATTTGTTAATACTAATGGTCTTCCATTAAATAAAACTAATACTATAGGTTTTCCTAATTCTTTTACCTTTTCAATTAAATTTACTTGAGCCTGTTCCAAAGATATTTCTGTTCTACTTCCACCTTCTCCACTTTGCAAGTAATGTTCTCCTAATGCCATAACAACAACTTCAGACTTACTAGCAGCTTTTAAAGCTTCTTCAAGGTCTTTTTCCTTATCGACTTCTATTTTTTCTTCTTCAATTGCTCTACCAAAACCACCTAGAATTGAGTTATCTTCTGTCATTTCACAACCTTTTGCATACATTAAGTTTTCTTCTGATATCTTTTCTTTAACTGCCTCTACTAATGATGTCACATCATCAGGATTACTATTAATTGCCCATGAACCTGAAAGTACTTTGCTTTCTCCATGTGGTCCTATAATGGCAATTTTTTTATCTTTTGAGATTGGTAAAACACCATTATTCTCAAGTAAAACTATGGATTCTCTAGAAATTTCTCTTGCTAATTTAAGTTTTTCTGGAGATAATATTACACTCTTTTCTTTACTTACATCTGCTCCTCTATATGGATTTTCAAATAATCCTAATTTATTTTTTAAATTCAAAATTCTCCATACAGCCTCATCTATTAATTTTTCACTAATAACTCCATCATTAACTAAACCTTCAAGTTGATTAGAGTAAACTGGAGTCTTCATGTCTATATCAACACCTGCTTCAATTCCAAGTTTAGCAGCATCTCTATCATCTTCTGCAACGCCATGAGCTATAAGTTCTTGAATTGCTGCATAGTCTGAAATTATAATTCCATTAAATCCCCATTCTTCTCTTAACACATTTCTCATAAGCCATTTATTTCCTGATGCTGGAATTCCATCAACAGTGTTAAATGATGTCATAACAAGTTCACAACCGCTATCAACAGCCGCTTTATATGCTGGAAGATAATCTTCTCTTAATCTTCTTTCGGACATATCAACTGTATTATATTCTCTTCCACCTTCTGGAGCTCCATATGCTGCAAAATGTTTCACACAAGAAGCTATATTTTTATTTGGATCCAAATCTCCTTGATATCCTTCAACAAATGCTTTAGCAAATTCACAATTTAAGTAAGTATCTTCTCCTGTTGATTCCATTACTCTTCCCCATCTTGCATCTCTAACTAAATCAACCATTGGAGAAAATGTTACATGAATACCTGAAACAGCTGCTTCTTCAGCTGTATTTTGCATTCCTTTTTTTATAAGATCTGGATTCCAAGTACAACCTAATGCAAGTGGAATTGGATATGTTGTTTTATATCCATTTATAATATCAGCCATAAATAATAATGGAATCTTATGTCTACTTTTTTCTAAATATTCTTTTTGTATTCTTATTAATTGCTCTGCTCCAAATATATTAAATACTGATCCTACATTATCAACAACCTCTTGACTTATCCCCAATTTTTGTTGTGGTCCTACTGCTAATGTATCTGATTTAAAAAATTCACCTGATAATTGCACTAATTGATATATTTTCTCTTTTAATGTTAAGTTTTCAAATATTTTTTGTAATTCTAATTTTTCCATAACCACACCACCAAACTATTATTTCCTAAACTCTTCATACATTTTTACCATCTCTTCTATCAGCTCCTTAGCTAACATTGATGTCATCAGATGATCTTGTGCATGAACCATTATAATACTATAATCTAACTTCTCACCATTTGCTTCTGCTTGCAATAATTCTGTTTGTGCCTTATGAGCAAGTAATGAACTTTCTTCAGCCTCTTTTAGTAAAGACTTTGCTTCATTAAATTCTCCTTTTCTAGCTTTTGATAAAGCTTCAAAAGCCTTTGTTCTTGCTACTCCAGAATTTGATATTAAATTTAGTGCTATTAATTCTTGCTCCATATATTTTCTCCTTAAAATAACTATTATTGTTCTTAAGCATTCTCTTCTAATTGCTTTTCATTTTCCAAGTATTGCTTATCTAATAATTTAATAAATGGCACCCATAAGACAAATCCTAATGCAAATGTTGCTATTGTTATTACTACTGACCATGGATTAAAATTAGTTGCAATTAATTGTTGTATTATTGGAGGACATGTCCAAGGTGCTTGGAATATTGGAACTGCTCCAGTTAAAACAACTAAAAAGTATGCTAATCCTGCTTGAAGTGATTCAACAATCATCCAAGGAATCACTAATGTAGTATTCATTATTACAGGTAAACCAAATACAAATGGCTCATGTATATTAAATAATGCTGGTACTAATGACAATTTACTAATAGCCTTTGCTTGTTTTGATTTTCCTAGAACACTTAATGCAACAATTTCTGATAATTTAGCTTGTCCTGTAAAACATGTGAAAGCTGCTGTTAAAACATATGGTAATGGTTGTCCTGCACTAAATGCTTCTAAATTAGCTGCCATTGCTACCAATGCTATTGGCTGCCAAACTGTATTTAGAACTAAATTAGTTCCATGAATTCCAAAGAACCATAATACTTGGCATACAAAAATAATAAATAAAAATACCCATATATTATTTCCTAAGCTTAAGAATGGTTTTGTTATAACAGTATCAATGCAATTTTGTAATGTTCCAAATGGAGTAATTTCAAATACTAATCTAATTGCTAATGCTACAAGAATAGCTCCTCCGATTGGTATAATAGCTAAAAATGGCTTTGCAATATTGTCTGGAACTGAATCTGGCATTTTTATTGTAAATTTTTTATGTTCTAAATATGCTAATACACTTATTGAAATAAATGTAATTATTAATGCTGGGAATACACCTGAAGCCCCTAAAACATTTGTTGGGATTATATTACTTACAGTAGCATTTTTAATTACTTCTCCATCAACAATTACATCTGTTACTGTTGAGAATGGTGTTACTAATAAAAAAGAAGCTAATGCACACATAATACCATACATTGGATCTATATTTTTATTTTTTGAGTAACTTCTTGCTGTACCTATAATTATATAAATCGCTAAAAGCCCTAATGTAACTGGGTTAATAGATGAAAATATCTTTTTTAATACTGCATCTATACCTGGTGCATAATTACTTAAGAATGGAAAGTTACTTAATATAAGTGCGACTGATGCTATTAAAGTTACAGGAAGCGAACACATCATCCCATCTTTAATGGCTGTCATAATTTTATTTTTATTTAAATTATCTGCTACAGGCATTAAATACTTATTTAATATACCTTCTAATTTTTCCATAAAGCTATTCATAATCTAAAACCTCCTAGTTAATAAATCAATTTATTTATTAATCATTTTCTTAATTTGTTTTAATATATTAATTCCATTTCCCATTCCATAATCCATTGAATTTATAACATCAAGCGGCTTGTTTTTTTCTTTTGCTATCTCTAATAGCTGATTCTTTTTATAACCAATTTGCGGCCCTAAAAGTACAACATCATAATCATCTATTATTTGTTCTAAATTTTCTACTGAATCTGCATTTACTGACCAATCAGCCTCATCTTCTCCAAAAGCTGCACGTATTTTTTTCATTACTAGACTTGTTGACATTCCACCTGCACAAACCAATAAAATTTTCATTTATTATTCCTCCTAATAAATTTTATATTCAATAATATCATTTACATAAATATATATAGCAATATCTATGCCATACACATTTAAACTAAATAATTAATGAATTATAAAAGAGTAAGAATGCTGTAATATATGTGCACTACAGCATTCTTACTCTTTTATATTTCAAATTTTCTTTTCTTTCTAAATTATTTTATATTATACACATGACAATCTAAAATATACACATATTAATAAAGAATATACACATATAATATACACATTGCTAACTATATTTTAGTTATTAATGTATATAAATAATATATCTCATCATCATAAAATTTCATGCAGCATTTTTTCTCTATAGGTTCGAGTATTTTTTTTACTTTTTTTAAATCTTCTTCTCTTTCCTTTAAAATTTCTTTCGTATCTATATTTTTTTCTATATATTGTCCTAACTTAATCCTATCAATACTAGATATTAAATGCATTAATATACCAACACTACTATCTAAATTTATCACTAAATTGAATTGCGATTTTATATCATAAACAAATTTAATAAGGCATCCTTTTATATCTTCTAAATCATAACTTTTTATTTCTTCTTTAAATGCTTTTATAATTTTGTCACAAATATCTTCTACTTGATTTTCATCTACATCAGATATTAGAGTTACATCTTCCATATTAATAAAGTTTTCTAACTTTCTAAATCCTGATTCATTAAATAACTCACTAAATGGAAGAAAAGGTATACCATATATTTCTGGATTTATGCTTCCTACAATAGCAAGTATATTTTTTTCATTTGAAAGCCTATTTATCTTTATTAACATATCTTCTTTATCCAATATGGACATAGCATAAACATCTATGTTTCTATTTTTAACCATAATATTATTTTCTATCATATTCTTAAACTTTACAGCTGCACCTTCTCCTGTTATACATAGTGTAACTATTACATTGTCTTTTTTTGAGTCATATCTATGATAATTTGTATCATCATAATGAAATGTATATTTTATATTCTCTAAAGTTTCCTTATATATTTCTTCTATATCATTATTAATTAAAGATTTTCTAGCAACTTCAATAGCAATAAGTGTACTAACCATATTTATTACTTTTACCTTTATTCCTGTTTCACTATATATCAATTCTCCAAATTTATATAATGAACCCATATCAACTAAAAGAAGTACTCCTGAACCTTCATCTATCTCTTTTACTATATTTTTTATCTCTTCATAGGCCTCTCGCGTTGATTTATCTAAATTCATATCATACGAATATGTATTATTGCTTCCTAAAAATCTATTTACCACGTTTTTCATAGATGTAGCAGTACTTTCTCCATGCATTGCAATAAGAACTCTTGGCTTGTTGTCAATATATTCATTACTGCTTGTATATTCATCTGTTATAAACATTGTGATAAATCCAACTTCATCTTCTGGAATAGTTATGTTATAAAAATGCTCAATCTCTTTTGTGAATTTTGAACATATTTTAAACTCCTTATTATACTTAGTTTTTATTTCATCTAATTTATGATTAATCATAACTCTTCCTTGCTTTATTCTTTCAAGAGAAAAAATTATATGTAAGCAAAGACTATATACTATTTGTTGTGTAAATATTCTATTTAGAGTAATTGTTGCACATTCTATAAAATCCTCTACAAGTTTTATAATAGCATTGTCAACAAATTTTGATAGTTCTTCTCTATTAACGCCAGTAGAAATTTTATATATATAATTTTTAAAATATTTATCTATATCCATACTCATAACCATATAAATATCATCTTTATTTAATCCTCTTTTCTTAAGCTGTTCTATACGGCCTTCAAGATTACTATATAAAGTTCCAAGATTATTTTCAGATTCATTAATAGATTCTATTGGACTTTCCATATTTCCTGTAAATTTAAACAAACTATTTTCGATTACGATTTTATCAATTTCTTTTTTATTGCTTTTATAATTAAGTATTCCCATTTTAACTTGATTTTGAAATTGATTTATATCTACTATTACATCCTTTTTTCCATTAATCATACAATCTAAAAATGCATTTGCACATCCAAGCTGAATATCATTCATGAGTTGTCCAACATTTCCTGTGCAATTATATAATAAAAGACTTTTTATAGCTTCTGGTGTAACTACTATTTCCTTACTTATTCTTTGGGATTCCATATGAAATGATTTGCTTATTAACTTAAATCGTTCATTATATGTTCTTTCTTGAAGAGATGGTATAGATATTATCATTGGTATTCTTCTAATAAATGTGGTAAGCAAAGCATTCTCTTTCTTCTCTGTTGTGGCACATATAATTAACACATTTACTTTTTTATACTTTTCCACTTCTCCTAGTGGTCTATATTCACCCTTATCAATTAAATAAAATAATATTTCTTGTCCCTCTGGAGGTAATCTATGAATTTCATCTAAAAATAAAATTCCGCCATTTGCTTTTTCCACAATTCCATCTCTATCATCATTAGCACCTGTATAAGTTCCTTTTTTTACTCCAAATAAATACGACAACAGTAATTGTGGATTATTAGCGTAATCTGCACAATTAAACGCTACAAAAGGGGCATCTTCATTTAATATGTTACTTGTTTTTGCAAATTTATATATAGTTTCTGCAAATAATGTTTTTCCAACACCAGTTTCTCCTAACAATAATATATGTAAGCCTTTTGGAGGATACATAATTGCTGCTTTAGCTTGTAATATACATCCCTTTAAGCTATCTTCACTACCAACTAATTTATCAAGATCGGACAGTTCATTAGGATTTATGTTTTCTGCCATATCATAAAACAATGATTCTTCATTTATTTTATAAATAACTGGTTTACCTTTTATCTTTATCAATTTTTCTTCCCTACAAAGCTTATTTAATACAGCACTTACATTAGATCTTTTTAAATTCATAGATTCTGCAATATAATTTGTATCACATCCAACTATAATTCCATTTTCCATTTCTTGATTTCTACATACATCACTAATAAAACTATATATATTATCTTCACTATTTTTTTCTTTCATTATTATTATCCTCCGTATATTAGTAATATAAATGTTTATCGTTTTCACTTGTTATATTATAGCTATTTTATAATTTATTATCAATATACTTGTAGTTTCTTATTATATATTAGGTTCATCCTGAAATTTTCTGATAAATAATACTCTACATCTATTATATGACCTATTTACTTGTTTTTGAATAAAGGATTGATGTTGAGAAAAAGCACCTTTTCAGAAAATCCTGTGATGAACCATATACTATTTAAAATTAGTATATTTATTGATTTAAAACATTAATTGCAAGGTGAGGCTTAATTAAGATTCACCTTCTTTTTCAATATCTAGCAATCCACTTAATTCTATGCTAATTTTCAATCATAATATATATGTTCTAATTAAGAATGTTAATGATTTAATAGGACTTATAGGCAATGTTGGATTTCCCGTTGCAATTAGTGCTTACTTACTAATAAGATTGGAAAAACAGATGAGAAGCCTTTCAAGTTCAATTAATAAACTAAACACAATTATTTCTACTAAGCTTGGCATAGTTATTGATACTGGTGATTCTGATCATGTTGCATGAGAAAAAGCACTAAACAGTTTTATAATTGTTTAGTGCTTTTTTTATTTTAATTTTTATAATTAAAATATATATACTATTTTAGAATTGCGTACCCCAAATACCGCATATTCATTTTGAATAATACGGTATTTTAATAAATTTAAAGTTGTTATTACTAAAAATATATGTTTTAAATATAAATTAGATATATAAATATTAATAAAGTTATGCTAAGAATAACAAAATCAATAATGATTAATTTATACTCTTTCTTTATAAATGCTATTATAAATGCAACAATACTTAATATAATATTAATACAAGCTAAAATAACATTACTAAATAGTCCTCTAATAAATATAGATTCTAGTATATACATTCCTGTAATAATAAATAGAATGACATGTATTATCTTAATCCAATTACTTTTATTAAAAAAAATTTTATTAATCATTTATATTTTCTCTCCTTCCATTACTTTTTTAATATAATAGTTGTTTAAAACTGTTCATAACTTAATTCTATTTATTTTTTTATTTGATGCAACTATGATTAAATTAATTATAAAAATGATAAAACTAGTCGTTGAAATAAACCAAAGCCACTTATCCCAATAAGACCAGTTAAGAGCATTGTTATCAGCTAAAACTCCATAAACATTATTCCACACAACATGGTGTTATTTATTTTTTAAGTAGTAATAAGCTCATATCTAGACTGAAATTTATACATTTTGGTCTATCTTCAAACTAAACACAATAAAAATTAAAGCTAATCGAAAAACTTCCCCTTATAAAAATTCTCATTTCCAAGTTTCTTGGCCGTCATCCTAAACATAACGCAGCCATCTGGACATACAATATCTTTGCTACATTTGCTATTTCCACCAATATTCTCTAAATCTCCGCCACTTCTGACAGCCTCCATGATTGGGAACATAATCATCATTACTTTGGAGCAAATACCCTGTCCATCCGTATTTACAGGACAGCCATAGGTGCAGGTATACTTATCTCCAACTTCCTCGCCGTTTCGGCAATACCGCTCTGTGTGGTCACTCCGAAGAAACCCTATCACCTCAATTTCCCATTCGTACTCCTCATCATACCATTTTTTCATGATTAACCTCCAAATTCTAATTTATCTGTTTATTATGAGCTAATTATATCATACTTTCCAATATCGAATTATTCAGTTTTCAAAGATCAATTTTATTAATTACTACATACTTTCTGACTATTACACATTATTGAAATTATAAAAAAGTAGCTAAATTAAACTCGCCTACGTGGCCCAATTTTTATGTCTTATGGCAATGCTACAAGCTTTTTATAATTTAAATTTACTAATAATATTTATATAAAAACATAAGTAAATTCTGTAATCTTCATTTTAAGATCATATATATTATGTGATCAAAAATGAAAGGGGGAATTTAAGATGGCAGTAAATAAAGCTGTAGAATCAACTTCTATAAGCATAGAAGTACAAAACGGACAAGATAAAGTCGGCGACCCAACATTTGCTAAAAAGACTTTTTCAAATGTTAAAGAAGATTCAGATCTTCAATCTGTATATGATGTTGCTGATGCAATCAAAAACATCATGGATGGTGAAACACGTGACACTTTAATAAATGTTACTTCAAGCTTAACTCAGGCTTAATAGCATCATTTATTAAAAATCTACGAAAGGAGGATATTTTCTATGGAATACATCTTATCAATGACTTTCAATACTGAAGGTGGTAAGACTACAAATATGAGCATCACTGGTGTTAAAAATGACATCAAAGAAGCTCAAGTTTTAGCCCTTATGAACCTTATAATTGAAAAAAACATCTTCTTAGTTGACTCTGGAAGCTTAATAAGCAAAAATTCTGCTAAGCTTACTCAAAGAGTTGTTACTAAGTATGAAGTTGCTTAAGTTTAAACATTAAAAAAGCTGTCATTTTTATGGCAGCTTTTTTAAATCCATATATTTACTTATGTATTTTTATATTTTATAATATGACTAATGCGGTATAGGAGGGAATTTCATATGTTTTCAATTCGTTTAAAGAATTATAGAATTAAGAATAGTCTAAAAAGTAAAGAAATGGCCATAAAATTGGATATAAGCGAGAGCTACTATTCCTTACTTGAAAAAGGAATTCGCACTCCATCTAAAACTATACTTAAAAATATTACTCAGTTAACCGAACTACCAGAGGAATATTGGCTTTATGGAATTAATTCCAATGAATCTAAAAACAGATCTTCTTTTCAGTCTTTAAATAAAGCTGTCACTCTTATTAAAGATCTTAATCTACCAATTAGTTCCTGTGATCTTTTTAATGAAGAAAATGAACCTATAGATACACTTGCTCAGCTTTTAATAAATGCTCTTCGAAGTGATATAGATTATATTCTTAGTTCAAAGAAAACTAATTCTGACACTTAAAATTCCTATTGGTGTTAGTATAGAAGTGTAGACACAGACAGATAGTTTTTATAATGATATAATATAAAGAAATCACCAAAGTAGAAATGGCTAAATTATTAGGAGTTAGACGTGCTACTCTTTGCAGATGGATAAAATTATATACGGATAACCAAAACATTTAATGTTTATTTTTATAAAGATTATAATATAAATATAAAAAAGTGCCATGCTGGTAACATGACACTTTCCTAGAACGTTTTTGATTTTAGGGCTATTAGATTAAATTAATTGTTGTTGAAAAGAATGCTAATTGATGGGAGTATTCTTTTCTTTTGTTTTAAAAGAAAATTTAAAACCTTTTATGTTAATTTCAAGATTAAATCCACAATTTTTAGAATTATGTTTTAATGCTCGTAATATCAGTATTAACATTATCGGTGATACTGATATTATTAACATTCCAATAATCATCCCTATGGTGGCATCACTACTTAATTAAAGAAATTTTCTAGTTCTTCTGCATCAACATCAATATCATCACTTTCTATTATCAAATCAAGATTTCCCTCTTCTAATGGAATAGATTTACCACTTAATTTACCACCACTTGAAATTCTTTTTGCTAAATGTAGTAGTCTACATCCTTCTGCTCTCTTTTCCATTAATCATTCCTACTTTCTAATTTTATCTTTAGTTTAATTGGCATATTAAAAAAGCCATCATTACAATCAAGTGCGACTGTATGACGACTTTCTTAAATCCATATTCATTTAATTTCTTTATTACTTTTTCACTTGTTTCTGTTATATTTTATCTATCATATAAATTCAAAAGAATATCATATGATGTTGTATCTTCTTCATTATCTGCAAATGATGATGGTGTTTCTGTATAGTTAAATACTACACATGATTCTTTAAAATTGCCTTTTGATATATAAAAGGCAGGTAATTTTAGTTCATCAAATACTTCTATTATTCTTTTGCTAATCATAAATAACCTACCGTATACAATTATACTTATAATTGTATGAGCCATAATCCCTAACATCGCATTTACCAATATACAAATACTCAGTATCTGAAAATTTTCTTGCTTCATTAACTATTGAAATTTCAACATCTTTTGATACATCTTCAATAACTATTTTTTTAAATAATCAGAAAGCTTATTTACAATAAATATTGTAAATTCTAACTCTTTTTTATTGCAGCTTCTCAAAAAAACTATATCTACCAATATTTTAAGCCTTGATATCGCAGTATTTTAATCTAGCGCCTTTGTTCATCTGCCATATCAAATCAACTCATAAAGAAATAATAGTCTAGCAATTGTTCTAATTTATAACTTGTCAATCCTTGTTCCCCGCAACCGAATGATGCTATTCTATACATAAGTACTTCATAAGCTCATAAAGATTTGATTAGCTTATGAAGTACTAAAATGTAAAAGGAGCATTTGACTATAATACAATGCTCCTTCCTCTAAAGATCAACATGTTGACCTTTATAACGTTAATTATATTTTAAAATTGTATCTGCTGCGCTACCTTCTCCGTAGTTCACGTATGAGAAAAATAGGCGATAAGTATTTTCCTATTGTGGCTGGTGCTGCCTGTAGATGTGTCATGTTTGGATTTGGTTTGAGAATCTTTATCCACCGTTGTGGCTCCGTTGTTGACGCAAGCGGTAAATACAAAAGCTAAAAGCAACACAAACTACAGTACTAAAATGTTTCGTTTTGATTTCATAATGTATATTACTTTCCTCATCAATCTAAATGTTTTCTCAGATAATCATAGATATACTGGATTGTCTGTTCACCATCAGCTCCATTAAAACCATGTCCATACCCGGAATGATTTTCAAATCAGCAGGAGAATAGACCTGGATAGCTTTTTCGGAATATGAAACATCAACAAGATCGTCTACATCATCATGTAAAATCAGTAGATCTTTATCATACGAGTCTTATTGGGCTGTTGCACTCTGAAGTTCTAGTTCTTCTAACCAGCCAGTAATTTCGCCCGTTCCAGTAATACGTTTTTCGCCGAAAACTGCCAATCCGTCACATGAATCCAAAAATGTAGGCATTGGCTCATCAATATCGCTTCCACCACTTGTACAAAACGGAATAATCAGTTTTCCACTCAAATCGTGGCTTTCAAGAAATGTATTGATTACCGCTGGCGTTGCATGCCACCATACTGGAAAGCCAACAAAAACCACATCATATTCATCCATATTATCTACGGTTTCTGCAAGCTCTGGTCTAGCACTATTTCGTATCTCATTATTTCCCTGCGTATATATATTACTGTATGCTTCCTTTGGTTTTATCTCAAATAAATCAGCATTCAGTTCAGTACTGATTTCTGATGCCATCCTTTCTGTAGTTCCAGAATTCGAAAAATATGCTACTAATATCTTAACATCTTCTTTCTTCAATATTTCACTTCTTACTTCCTTAACCTCTTCTTCCTTTAAGGAATTATCTGAAAGATTTCTGAATTTTGCTGGATATCGATATATGCTATATCCTAAAAATACAATTACTATAAATACAACAAGTACTACTAAAACTATTATAAAGGATTTACCTGCTTTCATATCACTTAGACTCCTTTAAAATTTCAAAAATCTCGTCTCTTTCAAACTTTTTACAACATCCGGCTGTTAGATTACAGGTGTCTGCTACAGAACGCAAGATTCCTTCATCTGTGATGCCCATTTCTGAAAGTGTGGTTGGCAATCCAATTTCTTTTATAAATGCTTCCAGTGCATCCACACCTGCCAGTGCAATTTCTTCTTCGCTCTTATCTGTCTCGTCCACATTCCACACTTCCCTTGCAAGTCGGGCAAACTGCTTTGCTCCTTCTGGTGCCATGTGACGATATAATACTGGATGAATGGCTGCCAGTCCTTGACCGTGATTACAATCTGTGTATGCTGCTAACTGGTGCTCAATCTGGTGTGCCTGGAAATCCGTAACTTTACCAATCTTTAAGATTCCGTTTTCTGCCATAGCCGATGTCCACATTAGTTCACTTCTTGCATCCATATCTTTCTCATCGACAAGTAACTTGCGGATATTTCGTATAGTACTTCTCATAACTGCCTCGTTGATTTCATCGGATGTATTGAAATCTCTCGGTGAACCAAGATAAGTTTCCATGCAGTGACTTAACGTATCAAAAGCACCAGAAATCACCTGTTTCATTGGCAGTGATAATGTATATGTTGGATCAAGAACTGCAAAACTTGCATAGGTTCCAACTATTGGACCTTTCCACATCTTGTCTTCATAAGTAATGACTGCCCCTGGATTCATCTCAGCTCCTGTTCCAGATGCTGTGACTACTGCCCCCATCGCTATTCCAGTTGTTGGAAACTTACCAGACTTATATTCCATATCCCAGATATCTTCCTCTAAAGTTGCCTGCGCAGATACCACTTTACAGCAGTCGATGACAGAGCCACCTCCAACTGCCAGGATAAAGTCCACATTCCTTTCCTTTACAAGTTTTGCACCTTCCTGTACCTTTGCATAGGTAGGATTTGGCATGATACCAGAAAAATCAACTACCTCTTTTCCAGCCTCCGTAAGAAGCTGTAGCAATTCATCATACACTCCATTTTTCTTAACAGAGCCTCCACCATATGCAAGCATAACTATTTTCCCTACTTTTCCAAGTTCCGCTCTTAACGCTCTCTTAGCAGCACCTTCTCCAAAATATACCTTTGTTGGGTATGAAAATGTGAATTCCTTCATTATTAATTCCTCCTATTCTGGTTTTTCCATATGATTAAGTTCTGATGCTCCGACAGCAAATCCTTTTAATTCCATTTCAGTTACTCTACATACATTTTTAATCAGATATTCAATTGTATCTACTGCTTCCTGACTCGGAGCTTCTCCTTGTGCAAAGAAATAAAGTTTTTTACCTCGAAGTGTTTTAGCTTCTGGCAGCATATAAAGTCTGTCAAAGAAAGTTTTTAGCAGTCCACCGACTGAGTACCAATATACCGGACTTCCAATCACCAATGTATCTGCTGTTTTAATTGGAATGAACATCTCCTTTATCTGATCATCCTCAAATACCTGTCCATACTGATAGATTTTGTAGTCAGCCATTTGCAAAGTATCATACTTTATTCCTTTTAAATAATCTGTTCCCATTTGAAACGTATTTCCATTCTTATCTGGACTTGTGTTCATAAATAATATTTTACTCATTCTTATCCTTTCTTATTCTGCCTTTGCAGTAACTTCATCAATAATATTCATCGCATTCAACGTACGTGGATAACCGATGTATGGCATACATTGTTCAACAACCTGATACAGCTTTTCCTTACCATTCCCAGTGCCAATGTTTCCCATTGTATGACCATGCAGCTGATTTTCACAGCCGCCCTGTGCGAGAATACAACAGAAGGTAATCATCTCCCTCTCTTGATTATCAAGTCCGGTTCGGGTGTAATAATCGCCAAAACAGCTATCTGCAAGCCAGCGATTTACATTTTTTCTTAAAACCGGACCGTTGGTCTGTCTTTCAGCCATTCCTATACCAAACAATTCCACCTGCTTAGCCAGACCTGCATCCAATCGACTTTCTGCATTTGTGGTACTTTGCTCTTTCAATGGAAGTTTGATACCGTGCTGTTCCATGATTTCACTTGTAACAACTACATAATCATAGATACGGCCAATTCCCAAATAAGCCGTTGCCTGATAAACAACCTCACGGATAGCTACTGGGTCAATTCCTGCATTTAATGCAGCATGTAGCATATTACGATATTCTCCCATCCCCTGACATCCAAGCAATACAGAAAGGATACATAGCATTCGCTCTTTTTCTGTTAGGCTTCCAGTATTGACTACTTCATTCTGAGAAAAGTTCGCAGTAATTTCTATCCATTCCGGATCACTTACTGCCAAAGTACATTCTGCTCCTTTAAACAGTTCTTCCATTCTTTTCTTTGCTGCTTCATTCATATTAATTAAAGCCTCCATTTTACTTCTTCTGGTTATTAGCTTCTATAATTTCACTCAGTTCAATATGCTCGTTTCGGTATCTTGCATCAGGATTTTTTTCTGGTATGGCAAGTCCGATTGCCTTCTGCGGACAGGCATGTGCACAAGCTAGACATGTCTGACAGTTACCTGGTATATGAAAGGCTTTTCCATTCTCTATTTTGATTGAGCTAGATGGGCAAACTTTTTCACAAATACCGCATCCTATACATTTTTCTCCTACCTTTAAAAGATGCTGCCATGCATCTGCAGGCATCTTGCTCATATTTCCAAGAAATTGCTTATGTGCTTGTCTATCAGTATCTGTTACTAAAGAAATCATTTTCTTTTTATTTTTAATATCTTCCACGATTTCAGCAATATGTTCATCTACCTTCTTATCAAGCAAAATCTGCTCATTCATATCAAAACTTGGAAGCCAGTTATCTACCATAATAATAATATTGATATAGCTTGCTATTATCCCACATTCTTTACAAAGATTATCAGCCAGTTTTGCTGCGCCACCATGACGATTCCCATAGGTCAGAATCATATAGAAATATTCTGTATCAAATGTGCTTTTTTTCAAAAACTCCTTTACCATAGGTGGAACTTCATGTCCATAGACAGGAGATACAATACCTATGCTCTCATCTCTAAAGCTTAATTTCTCCCTATTTATAATCTGTGGGATGCTAATTGGTTTATCATAGATATTTTTTGCTACATAAAGGCTATTACCTGTACCTGTAAAATAAAATAACATTTGAGACCTCCTTGCATAATTTTTTCTTTTTGATATGATTAGATTGTATCAATCGGTTGTAACAACCGGTCAAGTGTTTTTTAAAAAATTTTTGAAATCTTAATTTCAAAGCCAAAAGGAGAATGAAATATGTATACGATGAAACAAGTTTGCGAAGCTACCGGATTGACCTATGAAACATTAAAGTTCTATTGTAATGAAGGTCTCGTGCCAAACGTAAAACGTGATAAAAATAATCGTCGCATTTTTGATGAGAGAGATTTAGCATGGATCAAAGATCTGAGCTGTTTAAAAAAGTGTTCTATGAGCATTGCAGATATGAAAGAATATCTTTCACTTTGTCTTGAAGGGAAATCATCCATTCCATCTCGTCAGGAAATGTTGAAAATAAAAAAAGAATCATTACTCTCCCAAATTGAAGAGATAACTGCTTCTGTTAATTATATTGACTGGAAACAAAACTTTTACAAGGATGTACTTAGTGGAAAAACAGAATACATCAGCAATCTGATATAATATTTGTGTCTCATATCTTTAACGTGCTACTGATATAAAACACAGATTGACATTTCATCACAATTTCAGATACCGGACTCTGTCCTGGAAGTGATGGAATAAGGGCTATTCTTTCATAGTAACGTAGATTCTCTATTGATATGCCTGTTTTTTCTGATACTTCTTTAAGTATTATTTGCAATACCTCCTAAATTAAATAATACTATTGTTGATGTATATTTTACAGATCTATATAGTTCATGGCAAAGAGGAACCAACAAAAATACTACTGGGCTAATTAAAGAATTCTTTCCTAAGAAATTTTATTTTCTACTATAACACAAGAAGATGTTGATATTGTTGAAAATATTCTAAATAATAGACAAAGAAAATGTCTAGTTTTAAGGCGCCATTAGAATCTTTTAAAGAAAGCAAGCTAAGTGTTGCACTTAGCTTGACAATTCGTCATATTAACATCTACGCTTCTTTTATAATTTATAATAAAGCCATGAGTAAATCTATCTTTACAAATTACTCCAGTATAAACGACTTGAAGTCTAAATATCCTTCCCCTTTGAACTGAAAAATCAAAGCCGTAACACCATTATGTACTTTAAGTTCAGCATCAAACAATTTATATGAATTACTTGCTTCAATGGGAATATATGCCAATATATTTCCTCCAATCTCTGATAAAACCATCATTTCTCCCTTTGCATTTCCTCGAATCTGCACCGAAATTTTAGTAATATCCTGCAAATTGAAGTATTTAAATCCCGCAACTGATCCATCCTGCATGTTAGCAATATATTGATCACTGTTTTCTTCACGGTCAGTACCGCTTTGCGTAAAAAATGGGTGATTCTCGTATTTTTCTTTATTATTACTATTATAAAAACATGCTCCTTGTTTCGAGAATAAATTACATGCAATATACGCATCATATTTTCCTTTTCCTATAAGCGGACCATTATTTAATCCACAGCTTGTCATCTCAACTTGCTTAATATATCCATTTTTATCTATAACAATTTTATCAGCACAAGCTTGACGTGAAAATGAATGCCTATTGGTTTGCCTATGGTAGAAAATATACCACTGACCACTAATTTCTACTATGCTGCCATGGTTGTTGCCTGTATAGTTTAATCCTTCAGCTTCAGACCTATCATTATAGTAGATATCTCCGTTACTAATAATAGTTCCACCATAAACAAAACCATCATCAGGACGATCACTTGTTGCGTAACACAATTCATGGCTATTGATAGAGGAGTAAATAAAGTAATAAGTATTGCCTACTTTTCGCATTGAGCTAGCTTCAAAAAACTCATGTCCAGTGAAGCTTGTATCATCTGCATGACCTGCCTTAGGAATAATCAACTTAGGACCTGCCTTAACTGTCAACATATCCTTTTCCAATTCAATGCAGTAAGCACCTTCATACTTACGACCTTTAATCATTTTATCCCAGAACTCGTTGCCTCTTGGAGCAAATCCAGTGTAAAGATAGATTCTTCCATCGTCATCCATAAATACACCTGGATCAAATTGGAATATGTCTTCGCTGCTTTCTCCAACTATTTTTCCATCTTGATACCTAACTGAACCATAGTATTCGAATGAGCCTACTGGCGTATCACAAACTGCCACAGACATTATTCCAATCGTATCAAGTGCATAGTAAAGGTAATAGCGACCATCTGGCCCTTGTTGGATGTCTGGGGCATACAAACACTTGGTACCATCAATGTTAAATGGATCTTGATTTTTACGATATATAATTCCTTCATAACGCCAGTCGTACAATCTTTCTACTGGAGCAGACCAGCAAACATAGTCATTTTCGCAAAATTTCTCTCCATTAAACTTATCATGAGAACCATAAATATATACTCTATCTCCAAAAACATAGGGTTCACCATCTGGCAAATACTCGTAGCTTGGAAGGAAAGGATTAAATACTTGATTATTCATAATAGCCTCCTTATATAATCTAGGATTTTGTTAAGTTAATATTGTTATACAATTACTCCTGTCTGAGTTATATTATAATTTAAGAAAGAAAAATATATTTCCTGAAAGGAGTGATTGATATGTGTGAATCGCTCCAAAATTTCTAAAACCACTTTATCTATATCATTTGCATACTTAAATACTACTTGTCCATCCACTTGACTTATTAGCATACCCTTGATTTCTGCAACTTTTTCCGTTAATGCGCTTATAGCATTTTTAAATCCCCACAAATCACTTAACTAATAACTATTGGAAAAACCTCTGTATCTATCCTTGTTAAAAATTTAAATTAACAGTTTATAACAAGTCTATATCTTTCATAATAATTTTTCTTATCTTTAATGTAAATTACCACTATATTTCCACATAGAACTACTCAGATATATTTTTTTCACTTATTAACTCTTTCTTATCAAGTATCATAAAAAACGGTAAATAGATAAGAGTTCCTACTATAAAACATGTTAAAAGAATTATGAAGAATGGTAATCCTCCAATTAATAAACCCTGAACTATTGTCGGCGTTGTCCATGGAAGACCTAATTGTACTGCAGAATTCATTGTAGTAATGAAGCCAGCTTTTACAAATAACCAAGCAATCACTCCACTTACAGCAGGGTTAGCAACCATAGGAACAAACATTAATGGATTCATCATAATAGGCATTCCGAATATTAAAGGTTCATTTATATTAAAAATATTAGGTACCAAACCTACTTTTGCCATCATTTTATATCTTTCAGACTTAGCAAATATGAACATTACAACAGCTAAGCCTAAAGTTCCTCCAGTTCCTCCTATACCTAAAGATGTATATACAACAATAGCATCTAAATATGGAAGTGGTTGACCATTCTGAAAAGCTGTAACATTTGCTGTAATCATTGCAATTAATATTGGATAAATAAGATTTGTAATTGGACTTGGATGAATACCAAAGAACCATAGAAAATTTACAATAGTAAATATAAAAATCAATGCTGGAATTGATGTTCCAATAGCCATTATTGGTTTTGCAACAACAACCGTAATAAAATTAAATATACTACCAAAGCTAGTGATTGCAAATCCATACCTAATAGCAAAAGCTACAACTGCTATAATAATTCCTATAATTACAGGTGTAAGAGATTTTGAAACCATGGATGGTACACTCTCAGGCATTTTAATTACAATACCTTTTTTTACACAAGTACAATAAATTTTTGCAATTAATAATGATAATATCATGGCAACAAATATGCCGGCCCCACCTAAATAATCTAATGGTAAAGCTGAAATAATCTTGTCCTGTTCCTTTACGCTTTGAGGAATAACAATAAAGAAAGTAGCTAAAGAAAAAATACCGGCTGGTAATGGATCTATTCCTTCATTTTCAGCAAAACGATATGCAATTAAAAATGCTACATAAACAGCTAGTAAACTTAGTGTTCCAGTTGAAACTGCATTTAATTGTTCACTTAAACCTATAGATTTAATAAAATCTATATATGGCTCATAAGGAAAGCTACCTAATAAGGAAAATATAGCAGCCCCTACAGTTATCGGTAACGAACTCATCATACCACCAGAAATAGCTTTAAGATATTTATTTTTTCCAAGTGCCCCCATTACAGGGATTATTACATCATTCATTTTTGTTTGAACATTTTTAATGAAACTCATTTATATCCTCTCCTTAAAATCTATGAAAATTAGACCTTATTATTTTCCCGAAAGTTTTAAAGCTTCCTCTAGAACTTTGGCTCCATTCATCATTCCATAATTCACAATATCTATTACCTCTACTGGAATTCATTTTGCTGAACAAAGTTTTTTAGCTGCTCCCATTTCAAATCTTATTTGTGGACCTAATAATGCAACATCTATCCCTTCATCTAATCTCTTTGATAATGTTGACTCAGGGTATGCTTGAATATGGCAATCGATACCTTTTTTCAGCGGCCTCCTGCATTTTTTTAACTAGTAAGCTCGTTGATATTCCTGCAGCACAAAATAGTGCAATTTTTTTCATAGCATATTCCTCCTCTTATTATAAAAATCTTTAATTATATAAATGTCAGATATTTTTACCTACAATTTTTTATTTGCTAAACTCTTCAATTAAAGTACTGCCATTTGTTTTTATTACATCTTGATAATAATAGTAACTATCTTTTTTATAGCGTTTCATTGACTTTTCATCAAAATCATCTCTATCTACATAAACTAATCCATATCTTTTTTCCATTCCATCACTTGAACTTAATATATCAATAAATGACCACGGATTAAAGGCAATAACGTTTACTCCATCCTCAATAGCTAAATACATTTGATAAATGTGTTCTTTTAAATACTTAATTCTTAATTCATCATGAACTTTCCCATCTTCTAATTGTTCTTTTTGTGACCATCCACATTCTGTAATCATAACAGGTACATTGGGATAGCGATCATTTAATCTTTGTAGTGCATAACGTAAACCTACTGGATCTAGATTCCATCCCCAATCAGTATAAAGTAAATCTTTATCTTTAATCATTTCAATTTGATCATAAATCCAAGATCTTTCCTCATAATGCTCTTTCTTTTTAACTATTGTTGTACAATACCAATTGACCCCTAAAAAGTCAGCAGTTCCTTCTTTTAATGTTTTAATATCTTCTTCGCTCTGCTCAATAAAAATACCCGCATTTTCGAGCATTACCTTATAATATTTTGGAATTTCCCCTCTAACCGCAATATCCATCAATGTAAATGAATGAACATCATCTAGTTGTTTAGCTGCAAACAAGTCACTTGACTTCATAGTTGCAGGGAGCGCTGTAAGATAAGAAATTGCTGGACCTATTTTTGAGTTAGGTAATTTATCATGACAAAGTTTAAACACCTTAGCTTGTGCAATAGACATATGATAATTCGCTATTTGAGCTTTCTTTAAAACCTCTTGTTTAGAATTATTCTCTATATCTATTCCAATCATATCTGGCATCGAAACAATCACACTTTGCTCATTAATAGTTAGCCAATATTTTACCTTATCACCATACTCCGTAAATAAAAAGTCTGCATAGTATACAAAATCATCGATTGATTTTCTTGAAACCCATCCACCATACTGATTAACAAGCCCCATTGGCAAATCAAAATGAAACATAGTTACAATAGGTTCAATATCGTTTTCTTTAAGCAGATCCAAAAGTGAATGATAGAATTCAATCCCTTTTTGATTAGGCTCTTTATCATTTCCATTTGGAAATATTCTTGCCCAACTAATTGAAAATCTATAGGACTTCATTCCTAGTTCCTTCATAAGAAGTACATCTTCTTCTAAATTATGATAATGATCGACTGATACTGTTGTATCCATTTGAAGATCCTTTTTTTTAGCTGAACGAACATCTGCTACCGTTAATCCTTTACCATCTTCAAAGGCAGCACCTTCTACTTGAAATGCACTAGTTGATGCTCCCCATAAAAAACCCTGCGGAAATTCTTTTTTTTCTATCATAAATATTTATCAATCCTTTCTTGTTAGAAAATCGTTTACGTTTAGTACATTTTTAGTTTATCAGATGTTGCTTATAAATTGTTTTCATTATAGGACGAGTAACTTTCAGAATAAAGTGCCTATTTTCGCAATTACGAAAATAGGCACTTTATTTTGAAAATAATTTAGTTTTTTAAATTCATATACATAAAACGACGTAGGATATATTCTGAAAAAATACGTAGTGGATAATTTCCTATTCTTGAATATCTCTTTGATAGCAGATAAATTATTTCTTCGAAATTAAATTCCTTCATAGATGAATAATTTTGAGTGATAAGAATCATAGGTATTTTTTTTAAAACAAGTTGATCATATATATCATTATAATAATCAAAATAATTTCCATAACTCGAAATTATCACCACCAAACAAGATTCATCATAATTATTAACAATTTCAATCTGTTTCTCAAAATTTTCTGCAACTTCAATTACTTTTTTCCGTGCTAAAAAACCTGTTTGTAATTCTTTTGCAATATTTATAGAATCATCATATCCAAAAAAAGCAATCTTTTTAGTTTCATATAATCTCACTAAAAAACGGTCAATTTGTTTTATATCTAAAGTAGAAGAAATATCTGAAATAGAGTTAGAAACTTCTTGTGCATAACTCTCTATAAACAATTTAGGATTATCTTTAAGGTTGTTAATATCACTTTCTCTAAGCTTGAATTTTGATTTTAAATTTGGATTATTTCGTTCTTTAATTTCTTTACGGAATGAGGCATACTTATCGTAACCAAAATGATGAATAAACCGAGTAATTGTAGCCGGTGATGTGAACGTTTTTTCTGCAAGCTCGTTTATAGAGAGTTCTTCCATTTTATCTAGGTTATGTAAGATATAATCAATAATTCTATAGTAAGTTTGGTTATTATCTTGATTATTATAGTAAGAAAGTAATTTTAAAAATAAATCCATAATAATTTTCTCCTTTCATTTATTATATATTTACTAGGCGTTTGCGAAATCGCACACCCCGCATAAATGCAGCATATTTTTTGTTAGAAAATAAGTTAAAAAATTCAAATTAGTCTTGACTTTATTTCGTGCGCCATTTTTTTAGCTAATCAAACATCTCGATTGTATAAAAGCAACTTTATAAATCAATTAGCAATATTTTTGCAAGCTCTAATCAATCTTTATTCAGTTTTACCAGTGAGTTTTGCAATTGCCTAATTATATATTTACATTATATAATAAATGAATAGGTAGTGCCGCAAAATGATTAAATTTTAATAAGGAGCGATGCAACCTTTCGGCTTAAAGATATAAATCTCCAAATAATTGAAATATCACATCAATTATTTGGAGATTTCTGAATTTTAAGCACCCTCAAATAAGCCTGCTTATTTTATTCCATAATTAGTCAATAAATTTTAATTCATGCAGATGATTTTTAGTTCTTTCATTTTGTATTTTGCAATGCAATTTGTTAATATTGTACCAAATCAAAGCAAAATAAATTCAGTTTTAACACTATTTTTCCCTCGTGTTAAAAATCTATTGAATTCGTAGTCACTTTTTAAAACCCCAAATCCTCCTTCGACCTGAATAAATCTGTTCATTCTTAATTTAGTTCCAAATTCAGTTATGATATTTCTATAAGATATTACATGTTTTAGGAGTGTAGATAGATTTGCGTAAAACAAATCTATCTACATTCCCATATCTTATTAAAAATATAATGATCACTTATCAACAAGCTAAAAATTTCGTCGGCAAATGGGCGCAGGCGGCAATTTGTCGCCTAAAAAAATCCTTATAAATGACTCTATTTCTTAATCAGCTTAACAACTGTCTCAGCATGAGGTGTTTGTAGATATAATCTCTTCTGATATATTACACTAAATTAATTTATATCATTGTAACCCTCTAAAATGCGAGCTTTAAGAGAAATACAATCTTCTCTTAAAATTATATGTATTACTTTATAATTTCATAAAACTTGTGCATGGGTGGCAAAAGGGTGGCAGATTTATATTTGCCACCATTTTAATTTATACTTCTTATATATTTCTAAACTCATTATAATTTCTACATGAGGAGTATTCGTACAGTATAACCTCCAAATATATTACATTAAATCATTATACATCATCTCAACCCTTGAAAATAGGGGATTTGAATGATATGTGATAATACTACATATTAAAGTATATTTGTATTATATTTTAATCTAACTTCTGCATTGTCGGCAAATTGTCAGCAAATTTGTGTCTGCCTACATAATAATTTACTCAATAAAATTATTATTAAATACCTCTATTAATATTCTCAATGAATTTAAAATATCATCCCTATCATCAATGTTTATTTTTTCATAAACTTTCTCAAACTTATCATTCATTTTATTTTCAACTGAATTGAATAGTCGCTTCCCCTCATCTGTAAGTTTAACTATGAATATACGTTTATCTTTATCTGATTTCATCTTAATAGCATAATTCTTTGCAATTAAATTATCTACAGTTCTGCTCATTGTGCTTATATCTAAATTTAACAATTGTGATAAAGATTTTATTGATATACTATTAGCTCGTCCTATTTCTACCAAAGCATGACATTGTGCTAAAGATACATTATAATAGCATCCTCCACCTTCTTTATTAAGTAATCCTAGCTTTCTTTCTAAATTCCGTATTAATTCTCTAAATTCATTACTTCTATTCATAATAATGTTACCCTATAGTTAGCCAATACCAACTGTTTTACTTCTAAATTCCATTTATTTATTTATTTATTTATTTATTTATTTATTTATTTATAATTGAAATGATTTATTTTCAATTACAAAACTACTTTAACCAGCCTTATCATTTTGTTATGCCTCTTCATTAATTTCACTATATTTATTTTACAATGTCTACATACTTTCTTCTTACTTTAATTTCATGTAGTAAATAAGAAAAAATACCTTTAAGAATACTTGAAAGTGAAATACTTAACCATATTCCATTTATACCAAAAGGTTTAATTAATAATAATGCAAATGGAATTCTAAGTGCTGTAAATATAATGCTTATACTTGCCGAAATATTAGGTTTCCCTATTCCAGTAAATAAACCATTTGATATCATTTCTACTGCACTAAATATTTGTGAAAAAGCTACTACTTTTAAATATGATGCTGCAATTACAATGGTTGCTTCATCTCTTATAAATAAGTTAATCAATGGCCTGTTAAACAGTAAAAATACACATGCCATAACCATTGAGTAAATTATTCCTATGATTAATGTACTTTTATATCCTTCTTTTATTCTTTTAAACTTCTCTGCTCCAAAGTTCTGGCCTGTAAAGCTTGCAACTGCTCCATTAAGTCCTCCAATTATCATATAGGCAATAGATTCTATCTGAACTCCTACTTTTTGTGCTGCTATTGCATCTGATCCAAAAACTGCAATTATTTTTGCTAATAGAATATTTATAATTGTAAATAGAATTCTTTGAAACGCCATTGGAAATCCCAATTTCACAATTTCTTTTATCTTTCTATAATCTATCGATCTTTTAAAATCATATGTAAGTATTCCATTAGAATTTATTTTAAATAAAATGAACATTATTATATTGGCAATCAGAGTAGCAAGTCCAGCTCCTATAACTCCAAGTTTAAAAAAATAGATGAATATAGGGTCAATTATTATATTTATAACTACTCCAACTGCATTAATCTTAAATGCCAGCTTATTATTCCCAAAACTCCCTAATATCCTTGTATACATCATATTAAAGAATGCAAAGAATAAAATAGGTGCATTTAATGCCAAATAGTGATATGCATTTCTTTCAACTTCATAATTATTAAGATTTAAAAATCCTATGAAGCCTTTTCCTAACAATATCAATATAATTCCAAAAATAATTCCAATAATCGCATTAATGAGTATCCCAGAATTTATATATTCTTTTACTTCTGTATCATCTTTTCTGCCAATTGCATGTGCTACAGTTATTCCAGTTCCAATAACAACTAAAGCATTTATAGAGTATCCTATATTTATATATAAACTTGATGATCCAATGCTTGCAACTGCACCACTACCAAGTCCACCTACCCACATCATATCAATTAAATTATAAGTAAATTGCAAAAAAGAGCTTCCCATTATTGGTAATGCTAATGCGGTTATAACTGAGATAACTCTTCCTTTTGTGAAATCTGTTTCTTTCATTTTTTCTCTATTCATTCAGCAAATATTTATCTGGAGCTTATATAATTGAATTTTTTACAAAGCACTCAAATAACATAAATATCATTTTCTATAGTTAGCGTTTATCTAATAACTTTAAATATTGATCTTTATTTATTTCACAAAAAAAATTAAGCACAAATTCTGTATAAGAGCTTGTTTCTTCGTCTTTTATTTTAATAAAACAATCAATTGGATCAATATCTATTACTTTGCTAAAATAAACTCTCTCCCCACTAAATCTAACTTGTGCACTATAAGTTATAATATGATACTTCATAATTTACACTCCTTTTAATTATTAAAGAACTACAAATCTGTAAAATGTTTTTCTTTAGTACATCAATTTTTATCTATCATAGTAAGTTTGATATTTTTAATTACTAATTATTCTTAAACCACCCTATAGTATTATTGGCTATTTTAACAAGTGCTAACATTACTGGCACTTCTACCAGAACACCTACAACAGTAGCTGTTGCAGCTCCACTTTGTAATCCAAACAATGATATTGCTACTGCAACAGATAATTCAAAAAAGTTACTTGCTCCAATCATTCCAGCTGGCGCTGCTATATTATGAGGTAATTTTAATAACTTAGCACCAAAATAAGCAATTGCAAATATAAAGAAGGTTTGAATTGTAAGTGGTACTGCTATTAATAAAATATGAATTGGATTCTTCAATATAATATCTCCTTGAAAAGAGAATAGTATTATTAATGTTAATAGCAATCCCACTATTGTTACATTGTCAAACTTTTTTAAGAAAACATTATTAAAATAATTCTCTCCTTTATTCTTAATTATTACTGTTCTTGTTACACATCCAAGTACTAACGGAATTACAACAAACAATATTGTTGCTAATACTAGTGTACCAATATGTACTTTGACATCTCCAATTCCAAGTAAAAATGCTACTATTGGTGCAAATGCAATTAAAATAATTAAATCATTAACAGCCACTTGAACTAGTGTATATGCTGGATCTCCTTTAGTTAAATGGCTCCATACAAATACCATTGCAGTACATGGTGCTGCTCCAAGTAATACAGCTCCTGCTAGATATTCCTTTGCGAGTTCTGCAGGGATAAGACTTTTAAATACTACATATAAAAAGAACCATGCAATTGCATACATAGTAAAAGGTTTAATAAGCCAGTTTGTTACACATGTTAATATAAGTCCCTTCGGCTTTTTACTTGCATTTATTATACTTGTAAAATCAATCTTAAGCATCATTGGATATATCATAAGCCATATTAATATTGCAGTTGGAATTGATACATTATAATATTCAAATTTACTTAGAGTCCCAGGAATTATTGGCAAAAACTTTCCTATAGCAATTCCTATAATAATACATGCCGCCACCCAAACTGTTAAGTACTTTTCAAAAATACCTAGTCCACTATTATTTTTGTTTGACATAAAAATCACTCCTTTTTTTAAATTCATGGTCATAGCTTTCTATAACCATGAATTTGATTATGAATTAGAATAACAATTCTTTAGATTTCATTATTCTGTATTCTTACAAATAAATCTTTGATCTTTTCTTCTATTAATTTAGCTGTCTTTATAAATTCTTCATCACTTTTCCCAGTTGGATCATCTAGGCCCCAATCTTCTGTATGCTGTGCCGGCAAAAATGGGCATACTACATTACATCCCATTTTCACTACTATATCAACCTTTGGTATATCACTTAATAACTTAGATTTTTGTGTTTTGTTCATGTCTATACCATATAAATCTTTTATTATTCTAACTGCATCTTGATTTATTTGTGGTTTTGTTTCAGTTCCAGCTGAATAACTTTCAAAAACATTTTCTCCATAAAGTTTTCCTAATGCTTCTGCCATTTGTGACCTACATGAGTTATGAACACAAATAAATGCTACCTTTTTCTTCATGTTTCTTCTTCCTTCCATCATTTATAATCTATACTTAAATAATTTTCATTAAAAATTATCTTAATAAATCAATAAGATTTTTATCCTTTACTTCTTCTGCTTTCCATTCAACAACTGCAAAGTTTCCTTCTGAAATTTCATTAACTTTATTTATCCATTGAATTTCATTGCTAGCTTTTGCTTTTAAAACATTATTTTCAGTATTTGTTGCATAAAGACTTGAATTTATTATCCACCACTTACTATAAATATTAGCTCTATCTAAATCAATTTTAAGCCTCATTGCTTCATATACTGGTGTTGTTTCTGCTAATGTAACTACTATTACTTCTGTATCATTCTCATTTTTCAAAGTAGGTAATAATTTTATTACAGATTGTGGTATTTCTCCTTCTGACCTTGAAATTTCTTTATTATAACTTTCTGTTGATTCTAAAAGTAATAATGTATGTCCTGTTGGTGCTGTATCTATTACTACAACTTCATTTTCAGATTTATTAACTATTTCTGCAAAAGCTCTAAATACTGCAATTTCTTGAGTACATGGAGATCTTAAATCTTCTTCTATATAAGCAATATCTTCTTCACTAGCATTGCTTTCTCTTACTTTACTCAATACTTCTTCCTGATATTTTTTAAGTTCTTCCTTTTCATCAATATTGCTTAATGAAATTCCATAGCTTTCATCCAATACAAACTTTAAATGACCTGCTGGATCAGTAGTTGTTAAATGAACTTTTTTGCCTTTTTTAGATAGACCTAATGCTATTGTAGCTGCTATAGTTGTCTTACCAACTCCACCTTTTCCCATTGTAAATATGACTTTTTTATTATTGTTATATAAATCCTCAATAACATTTTTTAATTTAGGTATTGAAGTCATATTTAGAGTATCACTACTGACTTTAATATGATCTTCTTTTAGCAATGATCTTACATTTTCAAGTCCTGTTATATTGTAAGGTCTTAATGGAATTTGAAAAGTTTCAATATTCTTAAGTTTAGCTGGCATATCTTTTAAAGCTTTTTGTTGTTTTTCATAAATAGCAGTTGATAAATAATCATCATGATTTTGTAGCACACCATTTACAATCAATACTTGGTTATTAACTCCTATTTCTTGAAGTTCATGTGAAGCTCTTTCTGCTTCTTTTAATGGTGTATTTTCAGGGCGAGATACAAGTACAAGTGTTGTTTTATTTTTATCTGCTAAAGTCTCTACTGAATTTTTATAAATTTCTTTCTTATCTTCAAGACCAGAAAGCTGTCCTAAACATGATGCACCATGAGTGCTTTCGTTAATAAAATTGTTCCAAGCAGAAGGTAATTGTAACATTCTTAAAGTATGACCTGTTGGTGCTGTATCAAATATGATATAGTCAAACTCTTTAGACGCTTTTTCATCTGTTATCATTGATGAAAATTCATTAAATGCTGCAATTTCCACAGTACATGAACCTGATAATTGTTCCTCCATATTATCTATCACAGCTTGTGGTAGCTTTCCTCTATATGGTGAAATAACACTTTCTCTATATTCAGCAGCAGCCACTTCTGGTTCAAAATTTGCAACCACTAAATTAGGAACATCTTTTATTTGAACTCCTTTATTGTTTAATTCAGTACCAAACACATCTTGAAGATTTGAAGCCGGATCAGTACTTACAAGCATAATTTTCTTTCCATCATCAGCTAAATTTACTGCTACTGCACATGCTGTTGATGTTTTGCCAACGCCTCCCTTACCCGTAAAAAATAGATACTTAGTTAGATTTAATTCTTTTATATCAAATGATTTAAACATAGCTCCCCTTCCTTTCTACTATATTTTCTACTAAAAAATACTCAGTTTTTTTCGTATCCCCTCCAAAATTATATTCTAGCAACATCTACCTTTGCATTTGCAACCACCATTAGATTTTTTTACGCTAGCTTTATTTATATTAGGTTTCTTTATATTAGTTGCTAAAAAGTCTGCCGGTATTTCTAATAAATTGCAAAATTCTTCATTCGTAGGATAACTCCCTATCTTAACTACATCTTCATCTACCATAGTTACAGGTAATACTTGTATACCTTTGCTGTCTAGCAATTGATTGATTTTTTTATTGTCTATAAATGCTTGAGGATTACTTGTGAGGTTGTATCTTTCAATTACAATCCCTTTGTTTTTAAGTGAATTTAGAATAGTTGCAACTCTCAAAAGTTCTGGATTTACAGATGGACCACAAACTCCTGTAGAGCAACACATTGCTGGATCAAAAATTATCATTTTTTTCATAATTAATACCTCCAAAGTAAAATATTTTTGATTCATATCTAAAATTTTCGATATGTATTATATTTTTTAAACCATCAATAAAGATGGTCTTATTAAGTATGTCTTATTATTTTATGTACAGCATTTTGTGTTATCAATGTCAATTTGATTGTTTACTTCTGTTAGTTGTTTTAATAATTCACCTGCATACTTACTACCTTCAGAACTAATTGAATAATAGGTCCATTTTCCTTCTTTACGACCAACTACAATTCCAGATTCACATAGTATTTTCATATGATGTGATAATGTTGATTGACCTATGTTCATCTGTTCTAATAAGTGGCAAGCACATTTTTCACCAGTTTGTAGCATTTCAAGAATCATTAAACGCTTTTTATCACAGAAAGCTTTAAATATGCGAGCATTAAGTACATATTTATTTTCCATGCTATCACCTCATATCTATTTTTTTCGATATGTATATTGTATTCCTAATATCGAAATTTATCAATATATATTTTCACTTACTTTTATACTATTAATTATCCTAGAAAATGTTACTAAGCTTTATTTTTTTATTTCATATAGTAATTCTCCTACCTTATTCTTTATTTCTTCAGATCTTTCAATAGGCATACACTCAGTTTCAATCCACACTCCATTTCCATCCCCTCTAACATAGCATTTAACTCCATCAAAATATTTATCAAGAATTGCTCTTATATTCACCCCATCATATCCTTTAATAATTTACTTACATGAGTATAAAATTTCTGCATTTGCTCATATGCATTTATCATACCTACTGCTCCTTGTGCTTTCCTTGAATGTCCACCTCTTAATCCTATTTTCATCTCTGGTTCCTACTATAACTCTTTCTTATTTCCTTCTTTTAATTGAATTAATGTATCCTGTAATGTTTGTGGAATTGGCAAACCCAATCCCACACAATTTTCTAATAAACTAGTTCCTTCATTTGTCATATAAAAATAGGCTATTAAAGTACGAAATATCCATGTTTCCGCATTTAATAACCTATCTAATAATACTCCAACTATTAAAACTACTAATATCAATGACTTTCTTGCTATTCCAATAAGCTAAATATAACAGTCCACACAAGGCTTGCTTTTACTTCTCTTCTGCTTGCACTCAGTTTTCTTACATCCCTTTCCCATGTACTATCTCCACACATTAGATAATGATTCCCCACCTTGCTAACATCTTATAAAAAATGAAATGCCCACTTGTCGACAAAATAAAAATTCCGTCGGCAAATGGGCGGCAGGCGGCAATTTGTCGCCTTAAAAAATCCTTATAAATGACTCTATTTCTTAACTAACTTAACCACAGTCTCAGCATGCGTGTAGACAATCTATTAATAAATTTTCGCAAATATTTCTTAGCGACCCCCTAGGTCTTTTTATAACAAGCGGAGGATAAAACTAAAACTGAGGCAAGTACTCAATTTGCCATCCCCATCTTGCTATCTTTTTTAGTCTAGTATATCGCAAAATATTCCAACTATACCCTCCTATATTCCTATTCTTCTTCATATCTAAGCAGTAATTATTTAAGCCACTTAAGTAATTTGTTAACCTTTTAAACTCTATAATTTTACTAGCAACTTCTTGAGCATCTTCATTTCTCCAAAACCTATCTTTAATATAGAAGTCTCTGCTACAATATTTAAGATGCTTAATACCTAAAGACTTAAATTCTTTTCCGCAGTATTAACACTTTAACTCAAATGCTTTGCGATGTGTTTTGTCTCACAATCTCTTATATTCCATGGAGCAGTATTTTCTTTTTCTTTCTGTAGCATTCTGCTTAATTTATTTGCCACATTGGAGACAAAGTATATACATGAATCCTTCCTGCATTAACATCTTATGCTGCCTTGCTATCTCTTCACTAAATCTATCTAGTCCGTGCTTTCTGCAATATCCTCTTGCTGAATCTCTTGATAATCTAATTTCATTTGCTATCTGTTTATATCCTCTCCCTTGCTGGCGCATCTAGATAATTTAATTACAGTTCACCCAAATTTTATATAAACTACTAATTTCATTTCTAAATAGCGCTCTCTTATTGTGATCATCTAATCCCGACTCATCAATATAATACAAACAAGCATCTGGAACTACTTCCATGAATTTTTCATTAAAATTAGGATAATACTTTTCTAATAAATTTATGCTCTACATAACCTCTTTCTGATAGTTCATAATATTCATCTTGAGTAATTATGTAATTTAGAAAATCTTTCATATATTGAATTAGATTATTTTTACATAACAATGCTTTCTCTTTGCTCATCCTTTAAATTACCTTATCTCAACTTAGCAATTCTTCTTTATGCTTCTCTAGCTTTCTTTAAAATATTCTTTATATCCATATATCCTAATACATTATGAATCAAATCCTTTTCAAGT
The DNA here is from genome assembly GCF_900465025.1 of Clostridium neonatale. NCBI lineage: Bacteria > Bacillati > Bacillota > Clostridia > Eubacteriales > Clostridiaceae > Clostridium > Clostridium neonatale. The sequence goes on along the minus strand of NZ_UICR01000001.1, from coordinate 763,378 downwards.
ACATAGCTAAATCTCTGACAAATTTCATCAACTCTATTCACAAGTTCTTCTATTATGTTAAGTAACTTTTTATTATTAGATTCAGATGTAACATTAACAATGCACTCTTTAAAAATTTCATCAGGAATTGCATATGATTTACTATGTGGTTGAAACTTAGCACTAATCATTTTTCCATTTGTTAACAACCTAATATAGCCAATACTTTTATTTGTCCCATTAATTTTTTTAGTAATTTTATAAACAGGTATTTCAAATATTAATACTGTTTTTAATTCAAGCGGTTTTAAAATATTTTCTTTTAATATACCATCACAAATAATTCCTGCTTTAATTTCTATTGTCTTTATAAACTTCTCTTTCAACTCTGATTTATACTCTCTTGAATACATCCACCTATCGCCATATTCTTTTTTAAAATCAGTTAATACCTTATATAACTCATCTTTGCCAACAAGAGATTTATATTTAGCATACTCTTTTTTATCATCAAATGCATTCTCTAATTCAGTTTCTCTGCCCTGTTCAATATACGCCAAAGCATTCTTTAGATTTTCAATATATGCCGAAAAACTTGGCATTATCATATTACATGTGAATTTATTTTCTTTTTTTCGTTTACTCCCCTTATCTAACTCCGTATCTTCTTCCTCCTCAAGTCTTAAGTCTATTGTATTTAATTTAATGAATGGTGTTCCATTAATATTACAACTTCCTAGGTTTATTCCATATTCCTTAAATATATTTTTAGCAGAATCAACCCGATAGGTTAATAATTCATACATTTTTTCTTTACCTTTTAACACTTTTTCTCTTTGGTATGGGCGCAATGCTTCTTCTGGTATTTTATATGAATCTATTTCAAATTCACACAAAATCAAATCCTCACAAAATGACAAATCCATTCTATATCTTTTGCTTTTATCAAGTTCGTGGACAATATCTTTTAATTTTTCACGAATTTTATTATTTAACTCTTTATCAAACAAACTTGTATTTTCAATAATTATTTTCATTTCTATCCCTTACCTTACCTTACATTTCTAATTTTTGTGAAAACTCTAAAATTTCTTTGAAAAAATCTGATTTACTATAGAGTTTTTCAACATATTCACAATAATTTAAAATAAGCTTTTTTTCATTGTCACTTACTCCTGACACAGTACGCAAATCATTGATGTACATGGAAATCTCATTAATATATTCCCAATTATCCATATGATTCTTTATTTCTTCTTGCATTTTTTGTTTCTTTATCAATTCTTCTTTTTCCATACGTATTCGTTTTTCACGAATCTCATCTTCTTCCCATTGTTTACTTTGTTTTTTCCTGGCTTCTTCTTGCTTTTCTCTTTCTTGATCTATAATGATCTTTTTTGATATTGCATCATGCCTTAATCTCCAAAATAAATCTGATAATTCATTTTCCACAACATCTGAGTTATGAATCTCTATAGCCTGTAATAATTCCCATTTATTATTTTTATCTTTATGTTCAGCAAAAACTTCAAAACACAAATGACCATTATACTCTAACTCGTATAAAGGACTCATTTTTCTATTATCTGTTTTTATCCTATTTCTTAACTTAACTTGCTTTTCATATAATTTACATCTATATCTGCTATTTAATAATGTAACCATAGTATTATCATCATCTTCCATTTTATCAACATATACATTGCCACCAATTTTAGAGATGCAATTTATAAAAGCATTCATAAAGTTATACGCTTTAGTTATTATCTTTTCTGAGGTATCTATACTCATTACAATTGTTTTTCTTCCATCTATGTAAGGTGTACTTTTCCCTTCCATCCTCCATCTTACTCCAAAAGGCAGATTTTTCAAATACTCTTTCTTAGTGATATCCTTTCTGTTATTCATTTCACGATTATGTGCTTCAATCATACTGCAAAAATTCGTTTCAGTTAAAGTGGTATTAATCTTTTTAACCCATGAGCTAAATTCTGTTTCATCATATATATCTATTTCACTGCTTTTCATCAAAATCACCACCTTTTTCGAAACAAAAACCTGCACGGTATAGTCCATCTATTAATCCTTCAATTTTCTCTTCATTATCAATTTTCTCTGGAATTAAATATCTTGGTTTGCTGTCCTGTACAATAGTCGCTAACCCTTGCATAAAAACTCCAACTGTTGGATAATCATAAATACTCATATATTCATGTCTACGATCTTCATCAAATATTCTTCTATAATTTTTCCAAGAATCAATATTATTAAGATGAATTCCCACAATAAAACTTCTTATTGAAGATAAAGCATTAATTGTCTCTTCCATTTTTTCCTTCAAAATATTTTTTCTATTACTATCGTTAAAATCCACTGATAATTTTAATCTTAAATTTAATTCTTTACAGCTATTGTGTAACTTAAGAATGTCATCTATAGATGAAAATAAAAATTCTTTTCCTTTGCTTCCTTTTATATTTCCATTTATTATAGCTATTTTAGTCTTAGTAAATCTAAATAAACCTTTCTCAAACGCTTGGTAATTATCGAAAAAATCTTCCTTACTATACTCTACTGTTTTATATGGAGATTGAAATTCTACAAGACTAGGTGCTCCATATCGCTTAAAGCTGCTTTGTAAATTTTCTATTAAAGATTTTAAGGACTTTTTCTCTTTCCATATTTCATCATTGTTTTTTGCATAAGATATCCTTACTATATAGTTTTCTCCTGGGTCTTCCGTAATTAATCCATTGACAGTTTCAATATATTTACCAGCAGCTACTATTTCAGATGGATAGTTAATATTAGAAATCTGAACTGGTATAAACACACGCTTTCTTTTTGATAACTTTACTCTATTTGAGTCAAGAGAAAGTTGAACATATTCTGGCCAATAATCCAGATCTTTTATTTCATCTTTTAACCAGCAATACATTATCAGCATTTCAAGTTCACCCTTATGATCCTTTATAAACTCTCTATGCTCATTTCTATGGTAAATATCATTAATATCAAATGGGTTTTCTTGATATCTATAGTCATACTTATTTATATGATAAAAAGTCTCCATTTCTCTATCATATTCCGTAACCACATAAGTTTCGTAGTAATGGTATGCAACCTCACTTGCATAATTCAATAAATTCACATGATACTTTCTATATACACTCTTTACCAAATCCACTATTGCATTATCAAGTTCCTTCATTTCTGAAATTGATGGACATTCATTTTGAACTTGTTTATATTCTTGAGCCATTAAAGATAACTTTAAAAATAACATTTCATTCATTGGAATATTTAACTTTTTTTCAATAACATATTCAGCAACCTTGTTATAATCTTCTTCCTTATAAAATAATTCACTGTCTTTCATTTCTTCATAAGCTTTAGTAACATATTTATCCAATCTTATTTTTTTGTCAAAATAATATGAAATTATATAGTCATATGTTTCCGGATAATTTTTTTGAATACCATTCTTAAACTTGTTTACTGTTTGCTGAGTTTTTGCCATTTCATAATCGTAATCATCTAAGTTCAAATAATTATTAAAATAATCAGTTACATACTTAATAATACTCGCCATGTTCTCTGAATGTTTCTTAAAGTCAAATTCATCAATTTTATCTTCCTTTTTTCTCTTTGCAATATACTCTTCCACTTTAAACATTTTCAGTCCCCATTTCTTTTATACAATCAAAATACATATAATATTTTAATTATATCATTATCTTCTCCTTTGTATTCAAAACAGAAAAAAAGACTGACCATGATAAAATTTACTACAACCAGTTTCTTAATATATTATTCAATAATAACACCAGTGCCAAGTTCTTTAAGTGTTCTTACATAATTCAAGGTATCAATTAAACTTAGCTTATATAAAATATTATTTACTTGTAAGCTAAATTGTTAATTCTATAAATATCCCATTCAATGCAAAAAGTACAGACTATTCGTTCAACGAATTTCTGTACTTTTTCATAGTTAGCTGTTATATCTCAGATTCTATTTCTTTTAATGTTTTATTATCTTTGTTCTTCCATGTCTTTGGACCACTAACACTGTTTCCAAGAATAAATTCTGCTGCGGTAGATGAACTGCTAAATAAAATGTCTTCAACCAAAATATATTCTTTTACCTTTCCATCAGTCATATGTTTATTTCTTAAATTTATTACTCCATCTCTTAATGAATTTTTTGATACTCTATCACTAATTTTAGAACCTTTTAATACCACAAATCCATCAGACGTCACCATTCCAATTGCAGATACTCCTTTGTTATTATTGATGTATAAATAATCTTTTTCATTATTATCTGCTTTTCCTTCAGATACTGAATCAAATACTTTATGTCCTAAAATAGGCACTAATATTTTTGCATTATAAATAAATTCTTCTAATTCTGCTTGCTCTGCCTCAGAAACATTAGATCTTGTAGGTACTTTATCATTCATAACTTTATACCTATTTACACTTTTAGCTATTTCATAAAACCTGTTTTCTAAATATTTAATGTGTGCTTTATTTAAGTAATCATCTTTACTTATAAATACTACTGCTTCATTCCAATATTCTTTAGAAGAATCATTAATATGCTGTTTTAATCTTTCTAATATGTTTTCTGTTTCTCCAATATAAATAAGATTAGTTGATTCCTCTTCATTATATCCAAAAAGAAAATATACTCCTGATGTAATTAATTCTTTTCTTTCCTGACACTCTTTATAATAATTTCTTGGAATCTTATATGCTTTACCTGTCCAATTAGATAATTCACATATCCATCTTCCATTTGCATCACCATCTAGTAAATATAATTTTATATTTTTTCCAAACTTCATAACCATAACCCTTATTAATTAATATATTTCAATTACTATATCGTAATTATTGGCATATTAATAATTACTGATACATAAAATACTACAAAAAAGTATCGTTTATTCTTTATGTTTGAGAACAACGTAAGTAAATAAGGAAAAGTTGACTTTTCCTTATTGTAAGTGCTAAATTTTCACACCTAAAATCTTCAATTGTTCATTAATCTCAGCTTCAAGCTCAGCAATTTCCTTATTATCTTGTTCTAACAACTTATTTACTTCTTCTAAATCAATAGGTTCTTCTTCCTCAAAAGTATCAACATAGCGTGGTATGTTTAAATTAAAATCATTTTCTCTAATTTCTTCAATTGATGCTAAATGAGCATACTTTTCAACATCTTTACGTTCTTTATATGTTTTTATGATTTTATCAATATCTTCATCTCTTAAATTATTTTGATTTTTATTTTTTTCAAAATCATTACTTGCATCAATAAATAATATATCTTTATTTTCACGATTCTTCTTTAACACTAAAATTACTGTTGGAATACTTGTTCCATAAAATAAATTCGCTGGTAATCCAATTATTGTATCAAGATAATTCTTCCCAATTAGAGTTTCTCTTATTTTACCTTCTGCTGCACCTCTAAATAAAACTCCATGAGGCAGTACAATAGCCATTGTTCCATTCTTATTTAAATGATATATACTATGCAATATAAAAGCGTAATCTGCTTTTGAAGCTGGTGCTAACTTCCCATACTCACTAAAGCGTGGGTCTTTTAATTTAGTTTCATCATTATCCCATTTTGCTGAATATGGTGGATTTGCAACTACTGCATCAAAGCTACGTGGATGATCAATACCCTTTCCATCTGGTCCATCTGGCCAATCACTTTCCAAAGTATCAGCATTATTTAATATCATATTGTTATAAGATATACCATGCATCATTAAATTCATACGCGCCAAGTTATATGTTGTTGTATTCAATTCTTGACCAAAGTACTTCATGGGAGTACCTTTTGGTAATTCTTGACCTACAGTAAGTAATAAAGAACCTGATCCCATTGTTGGATCATATACACTAAATAATTCATCACATTTTTCCACACCTTCTGTTACTACTTTAGCTAAAATCTTACTTACTTGATGTGGTGTATAAAATTCTCCACCCTTCTTACCAGCGCTTGCTGCAAATTGACCAATTAAATATTCATATATTTCCCCTAAAATGTCTTTTCCATCCTTACCTTTGTATTCAATACTGTCAACTAATTTTACTATGTTGTTAAGTGATTTAGCACGTTCATTTGTGGAATTTCCTAAACGAGAATCTCCTAAATTAATATCATTAAATACTCCACGGAAATCTTTTACTGCCTCTTTATTTAATTCTGCATTTTTATTAAAGTTATCAAAAATAGTTTGATAATCGCTAGGAATAACTTGAGAATCATTAATTTTATTAATCAATGATTGCCATGTATCCTTTGGAGCAATCGCATATCCAAGACTTGCTGAAATATCTTGTAAATAATCTTCAAGCTCTGATTCATCTACTTGCGAATTATATGCTTCATTAATAGACTCTCCATCTATAACATCAATAACATTATTCTTTAACAAATACTCTTCTTGGTGTTCTGATAAATACCTATAAAACATAAATGCCAATATATAATTCTTATACTCTGATGCATCCATAGTACCGCGTAATTCATTTGCCATTGCCCATAATTTATTGGTAATTGATTGTATATTATTACTCATTATTTTATTTCCCCTCTTTTATTAATCTATTTTATACAAACATTTGTTGTAAAAGTCCTTTCTTTTGTTGCTGTAAATGCTCTAACTTACGCTGATGAAAGGTGATAAGTTTATCTATATTTTTTAAAAATTTTCCTATTTGTTGTTGTTCCTCAATACTAGGCAAGCTGAATTTTATTTCTGACAGCGTTGGAAATTGGACACGTTGTTTTTCTGTCAATGAACCAGTGGCATGCATTTTATACAATTGAATAGCTTGAGGTGTTTGTAACCAAACTTTCATATAAAAATCATCAATCAAATTATTATTGGACTTCATGGTTACATAATATCCTGATACTGCAACAGATTTATCCATTTCATTATATCCAATTGCCCCAAGAGTCATATTCATAGGGTTGTAAACAAAGTCCTTTGGGTTAACGACTTTAAACTTATCCTCTTTTTTTACCAAAAACTCTCTATCATATCTATCGGTTTTAGGAGTCAATCCTTTTTCAATAGTCAAACTCCATAATTCAATATTTGATAGTTGAGGATTGATGAACTCTACAGTCTGATGAAATATTTCACCAAGCTTACGCTGTTCCCAAGGCTCAGTAAATCCTGGAAAGCGAAGTTCCGGAAATTTTTCTCCCTCTTTGGGAAACATTTTTTGTAATAATCCCTTCTTCTTATCTTTTAAGTGTTCTAACTTATGCTGATGAAGGGTTATAAGGTTATCAAAACTAAAAATAAATTCTGATATCTTTTTTTGCTCCTCAATTTTAGGGAAAAATGAATCTAGTTTATAAAAAGATTTATGACTCAAGTCCGGAATTGTAGAACTTCCAGCACTATTTAGAATTCGTCGATTCATTATTTCAGTTGAAAGTAATTGAGCTATAAAATGCTTATCAAATAATTGTTTATCATATTGAATTTTAAAAAAATTATTATGAAAACATCCCTCTACATCAGTAACAACAATACCCGTATTACCTGTTCTAGTCATCAGAATATCCTCTTTATTACATATTACACTTTTAGGTGGATTTTCAATATAATACTTTTCATCACAAGTTGATTTTAAAAATTCATTAGTTATATAAAAATACTTATTTTCTCCTTCTGTTAAAAATCGCTGACTTATTGGTATTTGGAGCCCTTGCGACAATTTGAATATATCTTCAAATTGTCGCTTTTCCCAAGGCCCCTCAAATCCTGGGAATCTTATTTTAGGTACATTTTTTTTATTTTTATCCATTTTATCTCCTATCCGAACTGTATATTAAACATTTAGTTCAATAATTAATTTTACCATCATAAAATATTTTCTCGAATAATCTACTTAAGAAAATATAGAATTTATTAATTGTTTATTTGTTCATCTGCCAATTTATATATAGCTTCACGTAAACTATTACGATATTTAATCTTTGATAGGCTTTGAACTTCTTCATCATGTGCTAATGTTGTATAATTCAAAGTTGCCTTTGCAATTATATCTGTTATTTTTCCATTATCATCTAAATCTTGTAATCCATAACGATGCTTGCTGAATAATTCTCTCATTTCAGCACTTGTTATAATATCTGTAATTCCCCACTTAACTCTAAAATCTAAAAATGTTCTATCTAAACTTACATTATTAGCTTGCTCTATTATAACATCACTACTTTGTAATTTCATTGGATATTTTACAATAGCACCTGCTGGTGGATAATGTCCTTTAATAATAGCATTTGCAGCATTCATAATTTTATTAGCATAACTTCTATCATCTAATCCATTAGCAAATTGATCTATCCTATCCTTTGTTTCCTTAGCTTCTTCCTTTTTACCTTCATGAACTTCATTTAATAGTCGCTCCACCAATTCAGTTAAATAGTCATAATCTATCTTAACATATTTTACATGTGTCATCTTTAATTCAATTTGCTGCAAAGGTATATTCTTTTGTTTTGCTATATGTTGCTTTAATTCATTTGTTAAAACTGTTGTAAGCATAACTTCTTGTTCACTTGTCATTCCTAACATTTCAACTAACTCATCAGGTTTATCATAGTTGAATCCTACTGTATTACCATCAACCTCTTCAGAGTTATATTGTTTTAATTTAGCCATACCAGCGTTGTAATTACGTATTAATTCAAGCATCTCTTCTTTTTTCTTCTCAGAAGGTGGTAATTGTTGAAATTCATTAGTTAAATCACTTAATTTTTCAACTATCTCTTTTACTTCATTAAATACATCTTCAAAAGGTTTCGCTACAATTCCATCTTTTTCATTAGATTTACGTTGTTCCTCATCTGATAAAATTGCAGAATCCTTATTTGCATAAATTGCCAAAGCCTTATTCATAAGTTTCTCATTATGTGCAGGCCAACGATAATTAACAATACGTCCCCAAGGTTTATCCTGCATATCTGCAATACGATTTGTTCTTGAATATGCTTGGATAAGACCAGCTCCTTTTAATGTTCTATCAACATAAAGAGTATTAAGCTCTGGAGCATCAAATCCAGTTAGAAGTTGATCTACAACAATTACAATATCTAAGTAATTCTTATCTAATGCACTTTTATTTAAACGACTTGTAACATCTTGTGTATACCCTGCAACATCATCCATTCCAAAACTTGTCTTAAATTCTTTGTTATAGACATCTATTGCTTCAAATAAACCTTTATTAGTTTCTAGCATACTATCATTATTAGAAGTATTTAAACTAAATGTAACTGCAACCTTTAATACTTGTCCATCATTTTTCCTATTCTCATTATTTACTCTTTGAAATTCCCTAAAATACATCATTGCCATCGGTGTACTAGCCTTACCCCCACCTACATGTGTTGTAAGTAATGCATTATATTTCCCCTCATTTGAACGATTTCTCCAATTAGTAAAGATATCTTCCACTACAAGTTTTACATGATCAAGATTTTCATCATAAAAGCTAGGTTCAATTGCATCATCCATATCTTCTTGATTTAAATTATTTATTTTTTCTTGTATCTGTTTTTCAGTCCATTTTGGATAACGCTCTCTATAGAAAGCTGGCAAGTATTCTCTTTTCATTTGTTCTTCATCAATTGTTGTTTCAAAATCCACCTTAAATCCTAAAACATTTCTATCTGCAATAGCTTCACGAATTGTGTAAGCATGTAAAAGCGGCCCAAAAATATCTTCTGTTCTTAATCCACTTGTAGTTTCATCAAACATCGGAGTACCTGTATATCCAACCCAAGCTGATTTCTTAAAAGCTTTCTGCATCTTTTCAAAATTTTCACTACCAGTTGAACGATGTGCTTCATCCACAATAAATACTATATTTTTATCAGGTGCTTTAAAAGATTTACGTTTCACTAAGGTATCAAGCTTTTGAATAGATGTAACAATTATATTATTATCCTTACTTTTTAATTTTCGACTTAAATCTGTTGTATTATTAGTATTTTGAACACTACCTATCATATCTTCACTAGAATCTGGATCATAAGCTCTATAATTTTCATTTGTTTGCTTAGTTAATGCTATTCTATCTACTACAAAAACTACTTTATCAACCTTTGGCATACGACTTGCAAGCCATGCTGTTTTAAAGCTAGTGATTGTTTTACCTGACCCAGTAGTGTGCCAAATATATCCCACTTTATTTGTTCCTAGTTCAAAATCAACTTTTTTTAATTTTTCAATAACATTTTGTGTGGCATATACTTGATATGGTCGCATTACCTTTAAGGTTTGTTTATTTTTTGTACCATCCAAAATCATATAATTAGTAGCCATTTGATGTGCCATTGGGATACTTAACATTGAATCAGCAAACTCTTTCCAATTTCGCACAATTGAATTATCACTTTTTCTCTGCCAATTAAAAGCAAAATCCTTATTGAATTTATCAGCTGTAGTATTTGCCATATACTTCACATTATTTGGGGTAATAGCAACCAAAATTTGTAATGTAGAAAAAATGTCCCCATACTGGTTTTCATCAGAATACTGATGCATTTGATTTAATGCCTCATTAATATCATGTGTATTACGTTTTTCTTCAATTTGTATAATAGGTAAACCATTAATAAGAAGTGTAGTATCAAAGCGGCGATTTTGTTTTCCTGTAATAATTGCAGGACGTTCAATTTGATTAACTACTTGATATACTGTGTCTCCAGCACCAATTTGTTTTTGATCAAAAACAGTTAAAAACACATGACGACCATCATCTAAGTCAATTTCTATTTGAGATACACCATTTAGTCCATATAAAAATTGTCCTGCTTCATAAGGTGTTTTGATATCAGAGATAATCTTTTTAACTTGATTAAATTCTACAACACTTAATGGATGATCAAGAGTATTTTGATTATGGTTCTCAAGAATTTCTTTAAAGTTATTCCAGAGTTGTTCCGTAGTCTTAATATTCGGTTCATACTTCCATAACTTGGTTTTTATTACATAATCACTAGGTTTCTCACTAACCATAAAATCACCAATGCCATCTAAATGTTCCGGTTTAGTGATCGTTCCACTAGTAATATATTGTATTAATTCAGTTTCAAATTGATTTTCAGTCATTATTTGCTCGCCTCCATCAACTTAGCTAATATAATCTTTGATTTAAGTTTTGCTGCCCTATGTTTAAGAGCTTCAAGTCTTAAGTGATTAAAATAAATTTGTCCAATTTTTCTTTGTTTATCAATAGAAGGTATGTTAGGCATTTCAAGTTCTTTGAGTTGCTTTAAAGTATATTTTAAAACTTGAGACCCTTGAAGCCCGATCATGAATTGTTTCCTTATTAGTATATTTTCATTAATAAGATACACTAAAAACTTTGAATCAATATGATTCCCAGGTAATAATTTGACATAGTTTTGTGTATAAAGATATCCTTCATGCTCTTTACTTACAATTGTTGCAATCCCATTAATTAAACTAAATATAACGTCACCCTCACACAATGTACTAACTTTATCTTTAGTTCTAACTTGTTTATTCTCTACATCATCTGATATAATACCTACCAAATCATCTGTTAAATCTGTTTGGCTATAATAAGTAAATACCGATGCATTTTCATCAACAACTTCTGCAATTCTAAATTGAGGTGAACCACTTATAAATTCAACTAATTCATCTAACTTTTTCATATTTATTGTGCCTTTCTAATATTAAAACATCTATTTTTATATAATAATAACATAAAAGGAAATTTATTTCAAACTATAAAAATGTAATTTTTTGAAATTACATTTTCAATGATGTAATTTATCATATTTTTTAATTTCTAACCTCCATCTGTATAAATTTATTTTATGTATTTATTAGTCACCTAAACAAAAAAATTCCCCAAAATAAATTTAGGGAACCACATATAAAACATATTATAAAATTTTCTAAACCTCTTTGAACCTATGCCCTGTTTTGTTTAATTAATTTATTTCAATAAATCAAAAAGAGTTTTCTCTCCCTTGGGTATTTTTGCAATACTTTTATGTTCATAAATTGCTTTAATTAATTCATTAATATCCTTAAAATAGTTTTTTACAAATTCATAACTCTTAACATCACTATATTTTAGATTCTCTTTGCAATATTCACTAGGCTTTTTGCTGGACTTCTTATATTCTTTATATTTTCCTTCTTTATATATTATAAGCATTTCAATTTCAGGTGCTGTAATAATATTGATCACCTTTACCTTATCTTTATAAGCAGCACTTAATTTAAAATTCTCTCTTCTTGAATCTAAAATTCTTAGTACAGTAATTTCTTTGCCAAAAACTTTTCGTAAGTGTTTATTTTCAAAGTTTTTAGCACCACGACATCTAATTACCTCTTCTTCAAGCATCTGCTCTTTGCCAAATTTTAATTTATTATTATCAAGAAGTAAGTCCATTATTGCTTGTTCTGCTGCTCCTTCACAAATACATGCTACATATCCTTCTAATTCCATAATCATACCTCATCAATTCTGCCAGAAATAATAGCATTTTTAAAATTAATATATGATTCATAAACTGGTGCAGTGCCTTGTAAATAACCACTTTGGTAAGCTTCACTTTTTTTAATATCATTTCTCTTCAATATTTTAGAAAGTTTTTCAACGTTTATACCATTTTTATTTCTGACAATATAAATATCATCACTTCTTTCAAATTCATCTAATAATTGTGAATAGTGTGTTGAGAATACTATAGTTGCACCTTTATTATTAACTTTCTCATTCATAAAGAATCGAATTAATGTAGAGACAATTTCTCTATTAAAATGATTTTCCAATTCATCAACAATTAGATATCCCCCATTATTAAAAGTTAGCATGGCATTTAAAAATACATTTATTCCCTTTATAGTACCAGAAGACAAGTAATTATTTAGTTCTAGTGGATCATATAAAATAATTTCTTCTTTTTCTTTAAATTTTAATCTTATTTCTAATTTTTTATCATCATTTTTTAAATTTAAATACTCAATACTAGGATCTAAAAAAGTTATTAACTCTGGAGGAAATTCTCCAGTAAAAGTAATTTGATTTGTATTGGTCAAGTTTATCATATCTCTAATGTAGAAGCGTGAATTATATCTCTTATTTAAGGAAATAATAATACTTACATCTTCCATCAAAAATTCCTCATCTGAATTTCTTATTTGAACTGGATTCAATTTTTCAAATTCAAAAAGGCTTTTTTTAGTTTTTACTGTGCTAAAGCTTTTTCTCCAAAGTTTTTCTTCTTTAATTATATATTTATTTTCACTATCTTGGGATTTATTTTCTTTTTTTACAACGGTTCGTAATTTGTTTATATAATTTTCTTCTGAATAAAAATATGTCTCAAATATCACTTCATCATCATAATTTATTCCATTTAAAATATCGTTGTAAACAATTTTATTGATAGGTTCATTATTTAACATATTAATTACAAAAGATATAGCCTTTAGAATTGATGTTTTCCCTGATGCATTAATTCCTATTAATGCAATAACATTATTAATATAAATATTAGAAAATAATTTATATAGCATTTCATTTTTTTCAGGGCCAACACGTTGTTCAGCAAAAAAGTCTATTTCCAGTTCGTCTTTAAAAAGTTTTAGACCTTTAATTTTGATTTTTAGTAATTTCATCTTTGCCTCCTAAAATCACTATTTTTGTTTTTATACTATATATATTATATTATATTCCCCCTTTATTCAATGTTTATTCAAAATAAACACGTGATTTTCGTTTTTATTTTACATCCTCCCACATATCAGTATATTAGCTCTTGTTCCTTTATTAACATTTGAATATCATATTACTCCTGATTTTTTTGGTAGTTTATCATACCTACATACCGATTCATATTTAGTTTCTGTTATAATTGTAATTTCTCGTTGCTTCAATCTAATCTCTCTTTCTTTTTGTTAAGTTGGGTACATACATATTCCCCTTGAATTGAATATAATCAAGTTATAAACATTGTATCATTAATGATAAAAAGATTTAATATTAAAGTAAATAATATTAAAGCAAAACTAAAAAGTACCTACTCATCTTAAACAAATACGCAAAATATTTACTTTTACGTAAATCTATATAATTTTTTGCATTTTATTAGCCCCCCTAAAATAAAGCATTCCCCAAGACCGTAGTCTTAGGGAACATTAAACACACTTCAATATTAACTTAAAAACTTCTAAACCTTTCATACCGCGCCATTACTTAACTAGCTTAACCACAGTCTCAGCATGAGGCGTATTAGGGAACATATCCTTAACCTTAGTCTGCACAACTTCATATCCTCTTTCAATAAGAACTTTAAGATCATTAACTAAAGTCTTAGGATTACATGAAACATAAATTATTTCTGGTGCATTAAACTTAATTACATAATCAAGTGCTTTTGGATGCACCCCGCTTCTTGGTGGATCTAAAATAATTATATCTGGTTTATCTTTAACTGTTTTAATTATTTCTGCAACATCTCCAGCAAGGAAAGTACAGTTATCTAATCCATTTAGCTTAGAATTTTCCTTAGCTGCTTCAACAGCTTCTTCTATAAGTTCAATACCTATAACTTTCTTAGCTTTTGGTGCAACTATTTGACCAATTGTTCCAGTTCCACAATAAAGGTCAAATACAACTTTATTTTCACTATCTCCCATGAACTCCCTAACCATTGAGTAAAGTTGTTCTGCTCCCTTTGTATTAGTTTGGAAGAATGAAAATGGTGATATGTTAAATTCAAGGCCTAAAAGTTCTTCTCTTATATAGTCTTTACCATAAAGTACATTAACCTTTTCTGGTATTACTGCATCTGATCTTGAATCATTTTCTGTATGTATAATTGAAACTAATCTTCCTGAATATTTTTGATCCCTTAATAACTTTACATATTCACTTAAATCAAAATCTACTTGAGTAGTAGTTACTAAGTTTACTAACAATTCTCCTGTATTTTTAGCTTTTCTTATTACTAAGTGTCTTAAATATCCTTCTGCTTTCATTATTCTATAATAATGTAGATTTTGTTCTCTAAAATACTCTACTGTTAGCTTTATTATCTTTCTGTAATCTTCATCTACAAGCTTACATTCATCTACAGTTATTATTCCAAAAGATTTTCCTATCATATGCATTCCAACACCAAGCGGTGCACCCTTTTCTGCATCTCCGAAAGTAAACTCCATTTTATTTCTGTATTCAAACTGTTCTGGACTGCCTTGAATTCCTAAGTAATTTCCCATTGGAACATCTGCATTTTTAAATAAATCTTTTATTTCTTCACTTAAAAACTCTAATTGCTTTTCATATGATAAATTTTGTGATGAACATCCTCCACATACTCCAAAATGAGGACATACTGCATCAATTTCATATTCTGCTTTATCAATCACTTCAATAAGTTTTGCTTCTGCATAAGTATCTCTTTTCTTTTTAACTCTCGCTTTAACCGTCTGGCCTGGAAAAGCATTCTTTACATATATTTTTTTATCTTCTGCATAACCTATTCCTGTTGACGGAAATTCTGAATTCTCTATTTTAACAATAATATCGCTTCCTCTTCTCATTGCACGCTCCTAAATTTACATTAATATTTTTAATCTATATTCTTAAGCTGATAATCCAAATTTTATGTTTGCTGAATCACTTATACCTATAAATATACATATGAATAGGTATTTTCCTTATTACTTATGTACCTATCCTATTATAATTTAAAAGTTATCTTTACGCCAATAAATTTTATTGGTTAAAATTGAAATTTTACAATAAAAAAGCACAAACTATTTAAATATATTTTTTAATAAGTTTGTACTCAAATTTTTATTTTATATAATTAATATTCTATATATTAAATATTTTTTCGCCTAGAGTCTTTTTAAATTTGCTATTCTTAAGTATTGGCGAATAAAGTGAATTAACTATGAAGTATATTATTAATAGCACTCCTAAAGGCATAACAACCATATATCCTGCAAATTTTATTAAAAAGTCAAAGATGATTAACAAAATACTTGATAATGCTATCATAAGTGATTGATCTAATACATTGCTAAAAATCTTCTTTAATAATGAAGTTTCTTTTATTTCTTCGTTTGCACCATCTTCATTTTCACATTTCTCAGATTCTTCTACTGAAGTTTCACTTTCTACTGATTCTATATTAGTCTCATCAGTTTTATTTTCCACACTTGAAGTATTTTCTTCGCTTTCATTATTGATATCCTTCTTTATTTCTTCGTTTTCCAAAACATATCCTCCTAAACTTTTATTCCATGCTCATTTCTGCATTTGCAAATACATATTTTTTAGTTGATAATTTATAAACAATATAATCCTTATCAGCAAGATATTCTTCTTTTAACCCATCTTTTGTTGTATTACTAACTATTACTTCTTCTTGACCACTTTTCATTTGTTCAATTATAGTATTATTTATGTTAGAATAATCTTTATTCTCTTCTCCTGTAAAGGCTTCTATGTATTTAGCAAAAGCTGTTTCTCCTAAATCAAACTTTCCGCTTTCTATTGCATCCTTACTATCAAATTTCAAGCTTAATTTTAATTGAATTTCTCCACTTGATAAATCTTCTCCATATATTTTTAATCCAAAATACATGCTTTCCATTTTGTTCATTTCTGGATTTTCATTATCAAAATAAATTGCTTTTTCTGTCACTTGTTGGCCATCGATCTTCTTAATCTTCTCATCTAATGAATACTTCAATCCTGTATCTTTTGTTATTTTCTCTACGTTAGCAAGCTTTTCATCAAATACAGTTTTAAGTTCATCTAATGTACGATCTTCTGCCCATTCTCCTGTAAGGTATGCATCTGTCGCATCTGTCTTTTGCTGCTCTTGAGCTGTATTATTTTCTTTTGCTGCTTCATCTTCTGTTTTTCCATTTCCACAGCTAATTAAAGATACACATAATACTAAGCTCATCAATATGCTTGCTATCTTCTTTGACATATATTTTCCCCCTAAATTTTTGTTAATTTTATTATATATGTTTATTAATATATGTTGTTATAAAGGGATTTAATTAAATTGAATAGGCATATAATGCTTAGTGATGTGCAAGCCTGACAGTGTAGCCCATCTTCATCGATAGATAAAGATGTTTCCTTTAACTACTATCAATAAAAATCCACAACATATACTTTATGTTATCATTACAGTATTACAGTTATGTGTCATAATCATATAATGCTTGGCGAAATACGAGCCTAGCAGTATAGCTTATCTTCAGCGGCATATAATGCTTAATGAGGTACTAACTTAGCAGTATAGCCCATCTTCATCTACTAATGAAGATGTTTCCTCTTTGAAGATGTTTCTTTGTTTATTATATAATCTTTCTCTTAATCTTGCAATTATCATAACATATAATCAAATATTTTAAACTTCTATCTTATCTTTAATTTTCTCAAACATTTTTTCACCAATTCCATCCACTTCTTTTATTTGATCAGTAGAAGTAAACCCACCACTTTTCTCTCTATACTCTATTATTCCATTGGCCTTAGCATCACCTATACCATTTAAAGTTTTTAATTCCTCTAATGTAGCAGAATTTATATTGACCATATTACTTGCATTAGTTGTAGTTTCTATATTATTTACAACTGTATTATCTTCAACCTTATTATTTATTTCATTCTTGTTTCTAATATATATTAACTCATGATTTTGTAATTTCTTTGCTCTATTTATATTACTTAGATCAGCTTCTTCTGTTACACCACCTGCAAGATCTATTACATCTTTTACTATAGACTCATCTTCTAATGTATAAACATCAGGCTTTTTTACTTCCCCTTTAATTTCCACAACTATGTTTTTATCTTTTAAAGGAATGCTTTTCTCAGAAAATTCACTTTTAGAATTGCTCTCATTCTCAAAATAAGCTGAATTATCAGACTCATTATTTTGTTCAACAAATATATCTTCATCATTATTTTTTCTTAATTCCTTATACCCATTCCTGTAATAATTAAAACCAAGAATAGTTAATAATATTAATATGACAATATATATGCCAAGCTTCTTTTTATCCTTAAAAAGTTCTTCTAACATATGTGTCCCCTCTCCATATTTATTATATTAAAATTATTGACATATATTATATAAAATACACTATAATTACAAGTGCATAGAAATTTTTATGGAATTAATTATAATTATTTGGTAAAATGTACTGAGTAAGCAAAATAATTTTTATGGAGAATAGAATAATGAAAAAGTATGTAAAGATATTGGTTTTACTGTTTTTAGTTTGCTTTTCATTCTCTAATGCAAAAGCAAATGCAGTGGAA
This sequence comes from Clostridium neonatale, assembly GCF_900465025.1. NCBI lineage: Bacteria > Bacillati > Bacillota > Clostridia > Eubacteriales > Clostridiaceae > Clostridium > Clostridium neonatale. The sequence goes on along the minus strand of NZ_UICR01000001.1, from coordinate 745,001 downwards.
GAACCTAATATTAATGCTGAAGGATCTATACTTATTGATGCTTCAACCGGCCAGGTTCTTTTCGGGAAAAATGAAAATAAATCTTTTGAACCAGCCTCTACAACAAAAGTAATGACAGCATTAATAGCACTAGAAAGTTGTAAATTAGATGAAACCGTTAAAGTCACACAAGACTTTACTTCTATTGATGGTACTGCCATTGGATTATTAACTGGTGATGAGCTAACAATGAAGGATTTACTTCTAGGTTTACTTATGGAGTCTGGAAATGATTGCGCTAATGCAATAGCAATCCATATTTCTGGTAGCATAGAAGATTTTTCAGTACTTATGAATAAAAGAGCCAAAGAAATAGGAGCTGTAAATACTACATTTAAAAATCCAAGTGGGCTTCCAGATAAAGGCCATGTCACCACACCTCATGATTTAGCTCTAATACTAAGAGAAGCAATAAAAAATAAGGATTTTATGGAGATTTCAGAAGTTCCTTACTATGAGATTGTAATGAAAAATAATCCTGAAAGAAAAATTATAGTAAACAATAAAAATCATATGATAAATAAAAATTCCAAATATTATTATCAATATGCTACATGCGGAAAAAATGGATATACAACTGTTGCTAATCATACATATGTAGCTGCTGCTGAGAAAGATGGACATGTTCTAGTTGCATCTTTTCTAAATGCATTAGATAAAAATCAAAATTTCCATGATATGCAGACTGTTTTTGATTATGGTTTCAATAACTATTCTTTAGTAAATTTATATAAAAAAAATCAAGAAGTATCAACATATAAGATAAAGGATAATTTAGAAATTCCCCTTCTTGCACCTGAAGATATAAATTATTATGTAAAAAAAGGTGAAGAAAACAATGTAAGTTCTGATATAACCGTTGAGAATAAAGATTTGAGTAAGAGTTCTTTTAATAAAAATGATCCTATTTTAAAAGGAACTATTTCGGTAAATGGAAAAGAGTTTATTACAACTGATTTACTTGCTGGTGAATCAGTTGATTATGTTCCACTAATGTCAAAAAAGAATTTTCCTGTATTAAGCATTGCAGCTGGTGCTATTGTTGGTTTAGGATTAATCTTTGTAGGCGTTAATTTTTCTAAGAAGAAGTTTAAAATAAGAAAAAGAAAACATTAAAAATGTGCCTTTGGCTAATTATTAAGCCAAAGGCACATTTCTATATATTAAACATCTATTTAGCAGTCAAATATCCTGTAGCTTTTAAATATTCAGCAGACAATACTGCTCCACCTGCAGCACCTCTTAAAGTATTATGAGAAAGTCCTACAAATTTGTAATCAAAAATCACATCTTCTCTAAGTCTACCCATTGAAATTCCCATTCCGCCTTCATAATCTCTATCCAAATTAGTTTGAGGTCTGTCTGGTTCTTCCATATATCTTATAAATTGCTTTGGCGCGCTTGGAAGACTTAATACTACATCATCAGCTTTATAACTATTCCATTTCTCTATTATTTGTTCTTTAGCTGGTTTGTTTTTAAACTTAACTGAAATTGTTGCCAAGTGTCCATTTGCAACTGCAACTCTTACACATTGTGCACTTATAACTGGTGATTTTGCATCAACAATCTTGTCTCCTTCAATTTTACCCCAGATTTTAAGTGGTTCAATTTCGCTCTTTTCTTCTTCTCCACCAATGTATGGAATAACATTATCAATCATTTCTGGCCAGTCATTAAATGTTTTACCAGCACCTGATATTGCTTGATAAGTGCTTACTACAACTTTTTCAAGTCCAAATTCTTTTAGTGCATTTAATGCTGGAACATAGCTTTGAATTGAACAGTTTGGCTTAACTGCAATAAATCCTCTCTTTGTTCCAAGTCTCTTTCTTTGAGCTTCTATTATTTTAACATGCTCTCCATTTATTTCTGGAATAATCATTGGAACATCGTCTGTATGCCTATGTGCTGAGTTGTTTGAAACAACTGGTATTTCATTCTTTGCATATTTTTCTTCTAATTTTTTTGTATCTTCTTTATTTAATGATACTGCACAGAATACAAAATCTACTTTTCCACCAATTGCATCAATATCATCTGAATCCATTACTACCATTTCCTCATATTTTTTAGGCATTGGTTCATCCATCTTCCACTTATCTCCTACAGCTTCTTTATAAGATTTTCCTGCTGATCTTTTACTTGCTGCAAGTACAGTTACTTCAAACCATGGATGATTTTCCAAAAGACATGCAAATCTTTGTCCAACCATACCAGTTGCCCCTACTATCCCTGCTCTTAACTTATTTGACATAAACTCACCTCTAGATAATTTTAATATAAAGTCTCTGTTATAACTTATGATGCTTATATTAAGCATTTACCTACAGTTAGAATTATTTATCTAACCTAAATCTTCAAGACCTTACTTATTTGTTAAATATATGATATCATGTATTTATCTATTAGTAAAATTGATAATTTCTATTATCATAATCAATTATTTTGATGGAGGTGAATTTATGGATTTTAAACAACTTAATGCCTTCTTAACTATAGGACGACTTCAAAGCTTTACAAAAGCAGCTCAGGAATTAGGATATGCTCAGTCAAGCATTACTACTCAGATTAAATCACTTGAAAATGAACTTGAAGTTAAACTTTTCGAACGAATAGGAAAAAATGTAACTTTAACTCACGAAGGAAGAAAATTAATTCCTTATGCAAAACAAATGCTTAAATTATCCGATGATATAAAATCAAGTATAACAACCGCAGACAAACCAACTGGAACGTTAACTATTGGTGCAGCAGAATCACTATGTGTTTTAAGACTTCCTGAAATTTTAAAAAAATATCGAGAACTCTATCCGGATGTTGATGTTTCAATTAAATTTGGAAGTTGTGCTGATTTTAGGCACTTCTTAAGCAACAATATTGTAGATGTAGCTTTTTCTCTTGGCGTAAAAATAGATTCAACTGAGTTTATTTCAGAAATAGAACTTCCAGAAAAAATGCTTATTCTTGCATATCCTGGACATCCTCTATTAAAAAAAGAGAAGGTTTTTCCTAAAGATATTTCAAATGAATCTCTAATATTAACTGATACTGGATGCAGTTATCGTGCTGCTTTTGAAAATATTTTAAGAGATTCACATATAACTCCAAATGTAGCTTTAGAGACAGGCAGTGTGCAGGCTATTAAGCAATTCACAATGAGTGGTCTTGGCATTTCTCTTTTACCTAAGGTTGCTGTAACAGACGAAATTGAATCTGGAAGGTTAATTCCTATAAATTGGGCTGGACCAGATTTTAATATAATTTCACAAGTTATATATCATAAAGATAAATGGATTTCACCTGCTTTGAGGGAATTTCTAAATTTAGCTAAACAGTATTTAAGCAATTAATTATTTATTAGAAACAAATAAATGTATTGTCTGCTATTGGATACGTCCTATTTCATAGATAGTAATATCTATGAAATAGGAATACATTTAAAAGAAGAATTCTGGGGACAAGGTTTTGCAAAAGAAATATGCTCAGAAGTAATCAAATATGCATTTGATGAACTTAAAGTTTCTGCCTTATTTGCTGGGCATAATCCAAATAACCTTAAATCTCCAAAACTTTTAGACTCACTTGGATTTATATATACTCACGATGAATATTATGAACCTACAGGATTAAATCATCCATCATATATTTTAAAAAATAAACAATAAAAAATGTAGATAGATTTTGAATAAAGAAAGTGTATATACATATCATATTGATAATGCATATCTATACTTCTTTATCTAAACAAATCTATCTACATTTTATTCCTACTTTAACTTCTTCATAAGCTCCTTCATATCATCAGGAAGATCAGCTCTTAACGAAAGTTCTTTTTCTGTTCTTGGTGATTTAAAATCAAGTCCATAAGCATGAAGTGCCTGTCTTTCAATCAAATCTCCCTCATTATCTCCATCTCCATATAAAACATCACCATATATAGGATGCCCTAAATAACTTAAATGAACTCTTATCTGATGTGTTCTTCCTGTTTCAAGTTTACATTCAACTAAACTTGAATCACTAAATTCTTCAACAACTTTATAATGTGTTATGCTTCTTTGACCTCTTTCATCCACTACTCTTCTAGTACCATTTTCAATTCCTTCTGGTCTATATATTGGCTTATCTATAGTTCCTTGTTTTTCTTTGAAAATCCCATGTACTATAGCCAAATATCTCTTTTCAACTTTATTTTCGCTCATAGCTTTTGAGAGCATTCCATGAGAAAATTGATTTTTAGCTATTATAATAAGTCCAGATGTATTCATATCTAATCTTGAAACCAATCTTACAATGCAATTTTGATTGCTTTCCATAAAATAATTTATAACACCATTTGCTAAAGTTCCGCTTTGATATGTTTTAGTTGGGTGAACAACCATAAATGGTTTCTTATTTACTACTAAAATATCTTCATCTTCATAGACTATGTCAATGTCTATTTTTTCTGGTGCAATATTCTGACTTTCTTCCTTTTCTAAATCTATTTTAATGATTTCACCATTTTTTATTACACGGTTCATTTTAACTACTTCATTATTAATAAATATCCTTTTTTGTATTGAAGCGCTTCTTATTAATCTTGTTGAAATACCCATTTCACGTTTTAAGTATTCTCTAAGCTTAGTACCTTCAACCACATCTTCAACTTTTTTTTCTAAAATACTCATCCTAAAGTACTCCTTTAAAATTTATCATCATAATTATTACCTATAATTATAATAACATCATAATCACTATATTCAACCTTATCTTCTTTTTCATCAATCTTACTTACATCTACTACTTTTTTTATTTTCTTTGCAATTGAACTATCATTACTTAATATTACACTTTTTTCTGTTTCTATAGTGTTATCAACATCAATATTAGTATAACCATTAGCTACTAATTTCTCTTTTACTTTCCCTGCCAATCCATTAATATTTGTTCCATTTAAAACTTTTATTCTTGCATCATAATTTACTTCTGACTTTTCAGAGGGGCTAGCATTTTCACCCAATGAATTTATTATATCTGAATTATAAGATTTATTAAAGACAACATAGGATTGACCACCAATCATTTTTAAATCACCGGTTATAGTTGACATATTCATATTTGAGCTATGAATTAAGAATTTCAATCCATATCCAACAACCTTGTATGCTGGTATATTAGTTTCAATATTATCTGCAAATGCATTTAATATGCTAGGTATCCTAAATATTATAAATGGATTTTTGCATTTTTTAACTACCTTTGCAATAAACTTTTGTTGATTTTCTATTCTTCCTAAATCACCAGTAGCAAGTCCTGTCCCATCATTATTTTTTCTCCATCTAAAAAATTCCTCAGCCTTTTTACCATCTAATTTTACAGTTTCACCAGCCTTGAAATTAATATGTAAATTTTGACCTTCATCGTCATAGTACATGTTATTTTCAATTGTCATTTCAACTCCGCCAATGGCATCTATAAATTCTCTAAATGCATTATAATCTATTCTTACTAGGTAATTTATATTTATATCTAGTAAGTTTTCTACTTCAGTCTCTAATCTTGAATATCCACCTAAGGCATAAGCTGCATTAATTTTATAATTAGATCCATTAATATTTATAAGAGTATCTCTTGGTATAGATACTAAATTAACATTTTTAGTTGTAGGATTATAATTTAAAATCATAAGAGTATCAGTTCTTTTTATTGATTCATTTTCAACCTGATTAACATCACCTATATCAACGCCCATTAACAATATATTTAATGATTCTCCAAAGCCTGGGCTCTCTCCATCTGGCATTGAGTTATTTGATATTTTAAACAATGCAATTACTGCTGATAATAGTGAAAATACAACTAATGCTAAAATTAAAGATATACATCTTAAACAAATCTTTTCTAATCTTGAAAAAGTGCTATCTTCTTTTTTTTGATTTTTCTTTCTCCCCATAACCAGAATTCACCTCTATCTAAGAAAGATCTATCTTAAATATTTTTCCCTTTCTTTTACTATTCAATAACTATCTCTTATTTACCATTATGAATTAACAAATAATTTCGTGCCTTAACTGTATTTTCATCCATCAATGAATTTTTACTTAAAAGAAATTTCATTGTGTGAGTAAGACCTGCTAAAACTCCATCATCTAAATTATTAAATGTTATATTTCTTAGTTCCTCTAATCCATCAAAATCTCTTGTTGGTTCAATCATATCTGCTATATATATTATTTTTTCTAGTGTTGTCATATCTTCTTTTCCTGTTGTATGCCATCTTAAAGAAGAAAGTATCTCCTCATCTTCAATACCTAGTTTTTCTTTAGCTACAATTGGTGCAATTATACTATGCCATAGGCTCTTATTTATCTCTTCAACTTCTGAAAGAATAATATTATTTTCATCCATTATCTTCTTCATTTCATCTATTTGCATATTTTTAGCAACATCATGTGCAAAACCTGCAAGCTCTGCTATATCTTCATCTACATTATTTAATCCTGCTAATTTCTTAGCAGTTTCTGCAACTCCTAGAACATGATTATATCTCTCTTCTTGTAAATTATTTTTTAAATACTCTTTTATTTCATCTCTTGATAACATAAAATATCCCTCCATCCTTTCTAACAATCAAAAAATTCACTATTACTTTTTTATTTTTTATATAATCCTTTTGCATATATATAATTTTTTACGCTCTCAGGCACAAAAAAATCTATTTTCTTTCCTTCATTAACCCTATTCCTTATATCTGTTGATGATATTTCTAGCTCTTTAAGTGCTAAAAATATTATAGAAGCATTATATTTCTCTTCAATATATTTCTTTTGAGCTAATAGCCTCTCCACATCTGTTCCGCCACGCATAAAAACGACCATATTGCTTAATGATAATATTTTTTCTACCTCTCTCCATTTTTCTATATTCATTAAACAGTCAGCACCTGTTATAAAAAATAATTCCTCATCCTTACTCTCTTTTAAATTATTATAATGTTCTAATGTTTCATAAGTAAAACTCAATCCCCCTTTATTTATTTCATAATCTGAAACTTCAAAGCTATCATAATTTCTTATAGCTTCTTTAACCATTTCATATCTATCTTTTGATTCCGTTATTTTTTTATCTGTTTTTAATGGTTGAATTCCTGCTGGCATAAAAATAACCTTATCTAAATTTAATTGTTCTTTTGCTTCATAAGCTATATATAAATGTGCATTATGAATTGGATCAAAAGTTCCGCCTATTATTCCTATCTTCATAGTTTCACTCCTAAGCGCCATAAGCTTTTTATAATTTCATACTATAATTATAGCTTCTCTAATTAGCTCAAATAATATAATAAAATTATTTCTATATTATTATATCATTAGTAAATAGATTCTTAATAACGTTAATCTTAATTTTTTATAAACTCATTTATAAATTAATAAAATAAATTGAGTAGAATCAAAGTTTAGTTGGAAATAACCGAAATTCAATATATGATAGGCTCGATTGTAGAAAAATTCGAACTAAAAATTCTAATGGCAGAGGATGCACCAAAAAATGTTTGCTCCCAAAAAACAAGTTTTGGACAAACAATTTTTGAACATCCTCTGCCAAAGAATTTAAAAGTTCAAATTTTAATACAATACTAAGCCTATTCATATATTGAATTTCTTTGTTTTCTCTAAAATCATAGTTACTCAACTTTGTTAATTATATTTTATGCTTTTTAGAATATTCTATATATCAATATATTGTTGCTTTCTTAAAAATTATAAAATATTAGCTTGCTTAAACAACTATTCCTTAATTTAAAAATGTATTTATGTGCAACACCAATAATACTGAAACTTTGAGTTTAGATCAAACAAAGAAATAAAGCTCTCATATTGGTCGTAGACTGCATTCCAATTTGAGAGCTTTATTTCGGTTGTTATTCACTAAACTTTAGTTCTACATCCATTATTTCTTAGGTAATTCAATCTTTCTCTTTTTCACGTCACTAGATTGTTTATATAAAACCATTTTTCTTCCTGTCGCTTGAATTCCTTCGCAATTAACTAATCTGCAAATTTCATCTGAAGCTTCTCTTGTATCTAGTCCGCTATTTTCTAAAACTTTAATTTTTATTAATTCTCTTGCTTCTAAAGCCTCTTTAACTTGTTTTATAAAGTTTTCTTCTATACCATTTTTCCCAACTTGGAATATTGGCTGTATATCATTAGCTAAACTTCTTAAATAAGCTCTTTGCTTGCTTGTTATCATGTTTTCATCTCCTCATTTTACACTTCATGATTCAAAATTCATACCATTTATGACATCAATGCAAACAATTCACAATTAAAAGCTATAATTGTGAACTGTGCATTGTGAATTCTGAATTGCCTAAAGTATATATTCAAATTCAAAGTCATTTAATCTTACAAAGTCACCATCTTTAATGCCCATTTCTCTTAATTCATCAAAGATACCTTTATTTCTAAGAACTTTATGGAAGTATCTTAATGAATCTGCATCATGTACATTAACAGCATGTAATAATCTATCCACAAATGTTCCTTCAACAACATATGTGTTAGTACCTTCATCATTTGGTTCAATAGATATTTCATATGTGAATTTCTTTTCTTCTGGAATATACATTTCATCTTCTGAAATTTCTAATTCCTTAATTGGAATATCCTTAAGCATTCTTGCTGCTTCCTTCATTACAGCATCAACACCGTCATTTGTAGCTGCTGACATTTTAAGCACTTTAGTATATCCTAATTCTTCAACCTTCTTTTTAAAATCTTCATACACAGAGTCATCATATAACATATCAGTCTTATTAGCTACTACTATTTGTGGTCTATCCCATAGCTTAACTGAATATTTCTTTAACTCTTCATTAATCTTTACGAAATCTTCAAAAGCATCTCTGCCTTCAACACCTGATATATCAACTATGTGTATTAGAAGTCTAGTTCTTTCAATATGTCTTAAGAATTGTATTCCAAGACCGACACCTTCTGCAGCACCTTCAATAATTCCTGGAATATCAGCCATAACAAACGGTTCAATTCCTTCTACTGCAACAACACCTAGGTTTGGTTTTAATGTTGTAAAATGATAGTTAGCTATCTTTGGTTTAGCTTTAGTTGTCATTGATAACAATGTTGATTTACCTACATTAGGAAACCCTAACAATCCAACATCAGCAAGTAATTTCAATTCTAAAACTAAGTTTAATTCTGCCCCAGGCATTCCTGGCTCTGCATAATGTGGTGCTTGTTTAGTAGCTGTAGCAAATTTAGTATTTCCTTTACCACCTTTACCACCTTTAAGTAATACTAACTCTTCATCTTTATGTGAAAGGTCAGCTATTACTTTATTACTTTCAGCTTCTCTTATGATTGTTCCCATCGGAACATTTATCACAAGATCAGCCCCATCTTTACCATAGCACTTTGATCCGCTACCGTTACCACCGCATTCAGCAATAAATTTCTTTTTATACTTGAAATCTAATAATGTAGTAATTCCAGTATCTACTTTAAATATGATGCTTCCGCCTTTTCCGCCATCTCCACCATCAGGTCCTCCTAATGGAACATACTTTTCTCTTCTGAATGTAATAGCACCGTCTCCACCATTACCTGACTTTACGAAAATTTTCGCCTTATCTATAAACATATGTTTACCACCTTTCTTTTCTAATTGATTTTTTAATGAATACTCACAATTCATTAATATCCGAACGCCTATAAAATTAAAAGCTATTTAAAATAATAATCCAAATTCTTATTTCTTATTAAAATATGTATATTTGCTAAAACATAACTATATTTATTTCTTAGTCATAAAAAATATATTATAATAAATTATGTAACTTTTTTATATAATATTTTATCATAATATATAATAATTCTTTTATTTTATTATTTATAAAACTACCTTATAGTTTAAGTATTCCCTTAAAAACCTACTTTATTATATCATATCTGCTTTAAGTATCAACATAAGTATGAATATTTTCTTGCACTTCCTTATTATGTTATATTTCCATTTCTTTAAATATCTGCAATTTAAGAAATCTTAACTTTTTTAACTTAGAAAAAACACACTGGAATTTTATTAAGATAATCATATAAAGAAATGATTAATATATCCAATTACTGAAAAATATAAATAAGCATAGCAGTAATATAGTAATTTATAATAGCCTTATGCACTATAAATATAGGTATATATTATTATTTAGAAATGAACCTACTATTTTTAATATAGAATACATAGATAAAATATACTTTTCAAAATATACCACTCTAATAAGTATATATAAATCTTACATTTACCTAGCCAATATTAAAAAAAGCACCCTTAAAACTAAGAGTGCTTAAAGTAAAAACTATTCAGCTTTTGCTTCTATTTGTACTGGGTAAACGCTAGCTTTTTTCTTATCTCTACCAAATCTTTCGAATTTAACAACTCCATCGATTTTAGCGAATAAAGTATCGTCTTTACCTCTTCCAACATTTTCACCTGGGTGAATCTTTGTTCCTCTTTGTCTAACAAGTATGTTACCAGCAAGAACAAATTCTCCATCAGCAGATTTAACTCCTAATCTCTTTGATTCAGAGTCTCTACCATTCTTTGTACTACCTACCCCTTTTTTGTGGGCAAATAATTGAAGGTTCATGATTAGCATGTGACTACACCTCCTCTATTTCTAAAATTATATATTCCCTACGTTTTTCTTTTCCAAACATTTCTTCCAAACTCAAAATTACACTTTCTAAACTTTTTTCAAATGTTTTGAGCAATACCTGAGCTTGATTTAACTCTTCTTTAGTAAAATCTGAAATATCTAGTTTTAGATATCCATCCATGATTTCGTATGTACAATTAAGTTTTAAAACTTCATCTAAACCAATTAAAACACTTTGAGATAAAACAGATACTGAGTTACAAATCATATCAAATGCTTCACCTACAAGTGCTGCATCATTCTGAAAATCTCTTTCATCTGATATGGCATGGTTATTTATTACGAAACCAACAATATTACATTCTTTTTGATTAATTGTTATCTTAACCATAACATTAAGCTTCGATCTTCTCGATAACTAATTTAGTATAAGGTTGTCTGTGACCATTCTTTCTTCTATAGTCCTTCTTAGCCTTATATTTGAAAACTACAACTTTTTTAGCTTTACCTTGAGCTACAACTTTAGCTGTAACCTTAGCGCCTTCAACTACTGGAGTACCAACTTTGATACCATCTTCAGTTTCAACTGCTAAAACTTCATTTAATTCAACTGTAGTGTCAACTTCAGCGTTTAATTTTTCAACGAATAATACGTCTCCTTCTTTAACTCTGTATTGCTTTCCACCTGTTGCTAATACTGCGTACATTAAAACACCTCCTCATAACGGTCTCGCCACTTTCGGTACAAAGATTTAACTTTGTTTATAAATTAAAACCTTATGTGAGCGGTCTACAAAAGCCATTTTATCATAATCATAATTTTTTGTAAAGCAAAATCTTTTAATATTCCTCAATATTATTCACTTTATAATCTTTTAAATTATCTTTTTGATTTTGAAATAAAAGTGGCTCTATTTTATATCCGTCAATTCCATCAACATAGTTTAAATATATGTCATTTCCTAAAGCATCTATTTCTTTCAGAAAACTAAATACATCTTCTTTTACTCTCTCTTTATATACACTGTCTACTTCAATATAAAAAGACTCTATTGAATTTTCTTCCTTCATTCTTATAATTTCATTTTTGATAAGACCTTCAATATAAGATAGCTTTAGTACTATTCCACGTCCTTTGCATAATGAGCATTCTTCTTCCATGTACTCATATATACTCTTTCCATTCCTTCTTCTTGCAATTTGAACTAAATCAAGTTCTGTAAATGGAAATATCTTAACATTACCTTTATCATTTCTTAAACTCTCTTGAAGAGCAGACATAACTAATGATCTTTGATTTTTATCTCTCATATCGATAAAATCTATAACAATAATTCCGCTTAAATTTCTAAGTCTTATTTGTTTTCCTACTTCTTTAGCAGCTTCTAGATTAGTTTCTAAAATTGTTTTATTAAAGCTTCTTTCTTTTATATTTTTCCCACTATTAACATCAATAACATACATTGCTTCTGTCTTCTCTATGACAATATATCCTCCACAAGGTAAATTAACCTTATGATGTCTAAGCTTTAACAATTCTTTTTCTATTCCATAATAGTCAAATATTCCTCTGTATCCTGTATATTTTTCTATTTTAAAATTGCTTTCTCCATCAACAAAACTATTTATAATATTAAAATCTTTTTCATCATTAACAAAAACTTTTACTGTTTCATTACCTATATTATTTGTTAAAATCTTTGTTAGTATAGCATCATCACCATAAAGTTTTTGTGTTCCTAATGAATACTTCATTTTGCTATCTAGGTTTTTAAAAATTTCATAAAACTTATCTATTTCTGCTTTCAATTTTTCTAAGGCTATATTAGCACCTTCTGTTCTAATAGTTATACATACATCTTCCAATGGTGCAATATTATTTAATATTTCTTCTTTTTTTAAATCATCATTTATTCTTTTAGAAAATTTAATCCCACTACTATAACAATCTAATACGACATATTTCCCGGGAATTGAAACTTTATGAGTTATTTTTGCGCCTTTATTTCCAATAGGTTCTTTTATAACCTCTACTAATATTTCATCGCCTTTTTTTAAATCTTTAGATTTAAGTTCGTCACTATAATACATGTAACCTTCTTTATCTAAACCTAAATCAACGAATATTGAGTTAGTTCCTTGAATTATATTTTTAATTTTTCCTTTGTATATTTCTCCAATTATAGGTCCACTTTTCTTTTCCTCTACTATGCTTTCAACTAACTCATTATTCTCCTTAATTGCAATTCTTAAAAGACTCTCACTTCTCTCAATAAAAATCTCCTTCATAAAATCACCACCCTTTTTCAATTCACAATTCACAATTCAAAATTCACAATTACTTTGACAGTTGACCTCTTAACTGTCAACTGTGCACTGTCAACTCTTAACTATTCTAAACATTTATATAATGGTACTAGCTTATCTTCTTTTTTATAAAAATACATTTCTTCTCTTTTCGTATCAACAAAAGCATCTAAATCTGCGTTTGTTGTATTCTCTTGAATATATCTAACTAATAACTCTGCACTTAAATGTTCTCTACTTCCAGTACTTATTAATGTATTTATAACTAAATATTCATCTTTAATCCAAAAACTAAATTCTTTAATAAAAGTTTTTATATCAACTTCTTTTGAACCTTTTTTACTTTTCTTTATTGTATTCCATTGGTTTTTTTCCAAAAGTTTATTCATTTCAGTTTCTACATTATCTATCTGTGTATATTTTATTTTTATTATATATCTTGCTGCATCTATCATTGCCATAGCTTGAGGCACTTTCTTTTGTCCCTCAACATATGGAATAGCCAATGCACTTATATATTTAATTCCACTTGGAGCTGTCTCATTCAATCTTTTTATTATTTCTTCCTCATTCATTTCTCTAGTCAAAACCATATCCATATATTCACCACTAGAATAAACTCCTACTGACAATGGCTGCGCAATTGATGTTGCCATATGTGGATTAAATCCTTGTGAATATTCTATTGGAAGATCTGCTCTTCTTATATTTCTTTGAATTGTTCTCAGTACATCTAAATGAGAAATAAATTTTATATTTGGTTCCTTAGTAAATTTAATTAAGTATCGCACCTTCAAAACACTTCCCATCTTTAAAGTTTACATTTACTCCACATCCTGTACATCCTTTTCTACAGTTTTGAGTAAGCTCTGCTTTTTTAGCTTTTTCATTTTCTCTTTCAAGATATTTTCTTGTAACTCCAATATCTATGAAATCCCATGGTAATATTTCATCATATGTTCTTTCTCTATATGCATAGAAGTCTCCATCAACATTACATTCGTTTAATGCTTCTGTCCAATAGTCGAAATTGAAATACTGAGTCCATCCATCAAATCTTGCACCTTTTTCAAAAGCTTTTATAAGAACATCACAAAGTCTTCTATCTCCTCTTGCAAACACTGATTCCATGTATGATGTCTTTTGTTCATGATAGTTATAAACTATACATTTAGATTTAATTGATCCTTTAACAGCTTCAATCTTCTTATTAACATCTTCAATTCTTGCCATAGGTGCCCATTGGAATGGTGTAAATGGCTTTGGTACAAGTATAGATGTACTTACTGTTATTCTAAGTCCTTTATTATTTTTTCCTTTTGGAATCTCTGCATATTCCTTAACCATTTTTTCTGCAAGCTCGCCTATTCCTCTACAATCATCTAATTCTTCATAAGGAAGACCAACCATAAAGTAAAGTTTAAGAGTTCTCCAGCCTGCTTCAAAGGCACTTCTTGCAGCTTCAAGGATTCTATCTTCTGTTAACCCCTTATTTATAATGTCTCTCATTCTTTGAGATCCTGCTTCTGGTGCAAAAGTTAAACCTGTCTTTCTTACCTTTTGAATTTCCTTAATTAAGTCAACAGAAAAGGCATCAACTCTAATTGATGGAAGTGCTATCCCAACTTTATCTGGTTCATGTTCCTCCATTAAATCATGTATTAATTCTTTTATATCTGAATAGTCGCAAGTACTTAATGAAGAAAGTGATATTTCATCATAACCTGTATTTTCAACTAACTTTCTCGCTTGCTTAACTAAATCTTCTCTAGTCTTTTCTCTAACCGGTCTGTATATCATTCCTGCCTGACAGAATCTGCATCCATTAGTACATCCTCTAAATGTTTCTAAAACTATTCTATCATGAACTATATCAGTATAAGGAACTATTATATCTTCTGGAAATTCTACTGCTGTATAGTTATTTATTATTCTCTTTTTAACCTTTGCAGGTACATCCTCATACTTAGGTTTAAATTCTTTTATTGTATTATCTTCGTTATAAGTAACTTCATATAATGATGGAACATATACTCCTTCTATTTTAGCTATTTCCCTTAAAAACTCTGCTTTACTTTTGTTTTCTTTTTTAAATTGTTTGTAAACGTCTAAAACATCGTTCATGATTTCTTCACCTTCACCTATTTCAAAGAAATCAACAACATCATATAAAGGTTCCGGATTATATGCACAAGGTCCACCAGCCATAATTATAGGATAATCTTCTCCTCTTTCAGATGTTCTTAATGGTATATTACACATATCAAGCATATTAAGCATGTTTGTATAACTCATTTCATATTGAAGAGTAAATCCTAAGATATCAAAATCATTTAATGAATCTTTAGTTTCTAATGTAAATAAAGGAATATTCTTATCCCTCATTAAGGCTTCCATATCTGGCCATGGTGCGAAAGTTCTTTCACAATATGTATCTTCTCTTAAATTGATAGTATGGTAAAGTATTCTGCTTCCTAAATGAGACATTCCAACCTCATAAACATCTGGGAAACAAAATGCAAATCTTATGTCAACTGATTTCGGATCTTTAACAATTTCATTTAATTCTCCACCAATATACCTACTTGGCTTTTCAACCTTAAATAGAATATCATCTGAAATTTTATTCATTAACTATTTCCTCCTTAAAAGTACTCTATTTTATAATCTGAAACTTTATCCACAAATTAGATTTATTTTCTTAAGTTATCCACATTTTATATGAATAATCCTTTATTTCTGTATATAACTATACTATCATAAGTATATCCATATTTATAATATGTCTAATTTGAATAATTCCTTAAATAGAAAAAAGAAGTACTATTTATACTTCCCTCCTCTAAATTACTATACCTATTCTAACATAATTATATTATTATTGGAATAATGATATTTTTGACAACTATTAATACTTTTTACTATATTAAATATATAATTATTTGAATCTTTTAATTTCTTATGATGCATATGAACTGTTCCTATGAAATATGATTTCATTTACTAAATTTAATAAAAAAGTGGCTTCGCCACGCTTTATACGTAAAATATAAACCTTAACACTATAAATAGGCAACTACTCAAACACATTTTTAAATAAGAAGCCACTTTTTTTACCCATGCAAAAGGTTCCAAAACTTGCTTTTGGGTTCTTTTGCGGGACTATAATTTTTTTAACGTATTGGACTATCTAAGTTACAGAATAGCTCTATTCTTAAGTTTTTTGCTATGATAAAAATTTTATACTTTCCTATGCGTTAAAAAAAATTAAATATCTTTTATAATAAGCCCCTGTTCTTAAAACAATATATATTACTATCTTAGCTTCATATACTCCTCTAGACTTATATTCCCATATTCCTTTAATGCTTCTATGAGTTCATCTTCACATACAGTTCCAACAACCTTCATATTATCATCTAACACATAAAAAATATTAAACTTATTTTTATCTACTAAAGTTAATACATTAACCAATCCTTTTTTATAATAAATAGATATACTTTTATTTTCTATATAGCCATATTTTTTTAATTTTTTTAATTTCTTAAAGATATCTCCCATTATTATATACATTGTTTTTTGTTTTTCTAAAATTGAGGTATAAATCATCAATACAGAAGCCATGAAAAAACTTATATTTACTTTATGTAAAAATATCATAATACTAGTTCCGAAAAGAAACAGCATTATTGAAATAATAATACTTAAAATAACAACAATACTTTTTGTCTTTCTATATAAATATCTTCTAGTTAGCAATATTTCACATATTCTTGATCCATCTAATGGATATGCAGGCAATAAATTAAATAATCCCAAACTCAAATTTATTTTCACGCTATTTTCAAAAATTACCAAGTTATATTTATAATTTAAAATATACATCATCATCGCAATAATAAAATTAAAGCATGGGCCTGCTAAATAAACATTTAATTTCCTTTTTTCAGACAATTCCTCTATTTCACATATTTCAGCTTTAGCACCAAGAACATTAATTTTGAAATTATTAAACTTACATCCATAACTACTTGCAATAACGATATGAGAAAGTTCATGTAGCGTAATCCAAAATACACCTATTAAAAAATTCCCATTTATACTTATAATAAATATAAGAATAAGGATTTGTAGTATGATTACTCTATATTTTTTCTTCATTAAAATACAACCTCTACAAATTGCTTGCCAAACGTTCTTTAAATTTCTTTTTCTTCAACCTTAAATGAATTATCTTTAATATAATTCATACAGTCAATAAATTCTTTCTTCACATTTTCTTTTTTTAAATTATCAAAAGTAAATCCATTTATATTAAAATTCTGTCCTTTAAATGTTCCTATTTCAATACCTTTTAGTATATCTACTGATTGATCATATGTTAAATTTGTATTCAATATATTCTTACATTTAATATATAGAGATGTTGTGCCTTCTGATGGAAAACATTTGAGCCCAAAAAGAATCACTATAATAACAGCTGATCCTGCCACTTCTCTCTCAACACGCTTAATCCAATATTCTTTAGATACTAAACCTTCAATTTTATTATTGCTTCTATAATTTTTCACTTTATTTTTAGACCAAAATGAACTTTTATCTTCTTGGATATTTACATTAGTTTTTTTATTTATATTTCTATAATAATTTTCATAAGCTTCTCTATAATCGTTCATCACCCTCGCCCCTTCTTCTTTAATATATTTAATTATATTTTTCTAAAGAGGATAATATGAAAGATATATTTCATAAGTATTATATATAATTATTCTCTATTTAATTATTGCACATTGCTGTTCTAAAAATAATTTACATTACCCCAAAATAGAACTATCGTATTTGCAAAATATAGTTTATAAATAGATAATAACTAAAAGTGAATATTTAGAATTAACTTAAGTTAAAAGTATAAAACACTAAATTTTACCTTAGCAAAATCAATGTATAATATAACAAAAAAGGGGTGCCGCAGATTATTTAATGCGACATCCCAATTAAACTCATTAAAAATATATTTTCTTTCTTCTCATACCTACATTTAATACTAATCCAACTGAAATAATAGTAGTTAAAAGTGAACTTCCACCATAACTTATAAGAGGCAGAGTTATTCCTGTTATAGGCAGCAATCCTATAGTCATACCAATATTCTGCAGTATAGCGTGTAAGAAGTATGAAATTATTCCTACACATATTATTGATCCAAATAGATCTTTTGAAGTTCTAGCTATTGCTATCATCTTATATATTAAAAATCCATATAATACTATTAATAGCATAGCTCCCAAAAATCCATATTGTTCTGCTATTGCAGCAAATATAAAGTCTGTTTGTATTTCTGGTACATTTTGAGCTGCATAACCTGTACTGCTATCATTTTTTATAGACGGTCTACTTCCAAGAATGCCACCTGATCCTATGCTTATAAGTGACTGTGTTAAGTGATATCCTGTATCACTATCATCAGCAGCTGGATTTAAGAATCCTGTAAATCTAGCTTTCTGATAAGAAGGAAGTAAACCTGAATTCCAAACTATAACTATTGCTAATACAATACTTAAAAGTCCTCCACCAATTATTCTCATATCTAGTCCAGCAATAAAAAATATTCCAAGAACTATGAAGAAACAAACCATGGTCATTCCCATATCAGGTTGAATAATTATAAATAATACTGGAATGGCTGCATAGAATACCAGTGTGAAAAAATTCTTTACATCATTTATCTGACCATCCATTTCTTCCAGCTTTTTAGCCAGCATAAATATTATTCCTAGCTTTGCTAACTCAGCTGGCTGCAATGATATTGGTCCAAACCTTAGCCATCCTCTTGCCCCATTAACTACAACACCTGCAAACCTAGTTATAATAAGCAGAACTACAGTTCCCCAATAAATTATAGGAGCATAATTCATTATAAATGTATAATCAAATGTTATAACTAAATACAAAGCTACCATGGAAATTAAGAACCACATAAATTGTCTTTTAGCAAAAAAGAATCCATAATCTCCTTTAGTACATAAGTATATATTAAATATTCCATACAGAGTAAGTAAAATCATACAAATTAAAAGAGTTTTGTCTATTTCTTTTATCAACTTTGTATCTAATTTTAATTTTTTAAACACATTTCCACCTCTTTGCTTTAAATACACGGATATAAACATAAATAAAATAATCATATTTATTTTTATTGATAAGTGCATATTTAATTATACATTATTATGATTATATTCTCTATATTAATTCATGTAAGATAATAAATTCGTAATAAATTATTTACTTTTACATAATATCTTCACAAAAAAAAGTAGAAATTAACAACTATATCATCGTTAATTTCCACCAAAAAACTTCATTTTTATCTACCACGTATATTTCTTATTGGAATATTGGCAACAAGTGCTGATGAATTATCTCCTTCATCATCATCATTTTTATTTACTGATATCTCAACATCATCAACCTGAATATCTATATATTTAGAGATTACTTCCAATATTTCTTCTTTTATTTTTTTTATTGTTTCTGGAGGAATTTCTCCCCTGTCATGTATAAGAATCAATTTTAATCTATCTTTTGCAACTTCCTTAGGAGTTGGTTTATTACTTAAACTCTTAAAAAATCCCATATAACTCTCCCCCTATTTACGCTTAAATAGTTTTTTTAGAGACGTAAAGAAGCCTTCTTGTTCATTATTCAAATCCAAAAATGCAACTTCTTCTCCCATAATTCTATGTGCTATATTCTTAAACGCTTTTCCTGCAAATGCACCATCATCTAAGACTATCGGTTCACCCTTATTAGTTGAAACAGTAATATTTCTGTCATCTGGAACAACACCTATTAGTTCTATTGATAAAGTTTCTATTATATCAGAAACATCTAGCATATCTCCATTTTTCGTCATTTGATAGTTTAATCTATTTACTATTACGGCATGATCATCAAGACCCTTAGCATCAAGCTTTCCTATAACTCTATCTGCATCTCTTACTGATGTTATTTCTGGATTTACTACTACTATTGCTCTATCAGCTCCAATTACAGCATTTTCAAATCCTTGCTCTATTCCTGCTGGAGAATCTATAATCACATAATCAAATTCTTCTTTTAATTCCTTTACTATTTTTAGCATCTCTTGAGGACTTATATCATCCTTATCTCTAGTTTGTGCTGTTGGAAGTAAACATAAATTTTGGAATCTCTTATCTTTTATAAGAGCTTGTTTTAATCTACATCTGCCTTCTATAACATCCATTATTGTATATACAATTCTATTTTCTAATCCCAATAATACATCTAAATTTCTTAATCCTGTATCCCCATCAACAACTACTACTTTTTTGCCTAGTGAAGCTAACGCTGTCCCTATATTTGCAGTTGTTGTTGTCTTTCCTACTCCACCTTTTCCTGAAGTAATTACAATAGATACTCCCATACAAAAATCCCTCCGACATCATTAATATATATATTTATTTGGTAAATACGGCTCAACAATTATTACTCCCTCTTTAATCTTTGCTAATTCTGGATATTTAGGTTTTCCAGTATCATCTGGAGACATGGCCATACATTTTGCTATTTTTAAAAGCTCTGGTTGAAGTGAAAATGCTGCAATAAAAGCTTTTGTATTTCCATTTGTTCCCGCGCTTACTTTTCCTTTTAATGTTCCTAAAACAATTACATTACCCGCTGCAGAAACTTCAGCACCACTATTAACATCACCAATAATAACTATATTGCCTGGGTAATTAATACATTGACCACCTCTTACAGCTTTCCTTATAAATCTAGTTTTTCCTTCATATACCCCTGAAAATACTTTTTTATCTTTTTCTTCATCTTTTTCTATATTTTTTTCAATATCTTCTAATACAATATCTTTTAATTCAATTTGATTTAATAACACTTCTTTAAGTGTTTGGACATTTTTCTGAGTAATTGCTTTTAAATCAATTTTTAGAATTAATGTTGTTCCCTTATAAAAGTGTTTTCCCTTAGAAAGTTTCTTTATAAGGTTCATGAGCATATCTTCAAAATCAGCAAATTTACTTATGTCAATCTGTGTGTTTATGCCTTCCTTGTTGCCCTTAATTACAATTCCATCATTATACATTTACTGCCTCCAATAAATCTGCAGGTTAAACCAATCACAAATCATATTTTTAACTCAATATCCAATATGTACCTTTAAATATTTTTTATATATCCATTTAAAATTATATCATTATTTCAATATTTTTGTATATATATTTAGATACTTTTAGACTTTTATATCTTAACTTTCACATAATCTCTTATATCGATGGAATTTTCAGTAACATCACAGTCTACAGCTAATATATTAACACCATGTTTTTTTGCTTCTCTTAATACTTCTCCAAATTCCTTATGTGTCCTTACATTAGGTTCAAAATATAAAACATCTTTCATTTGAATAACAAAAATTATATATGCTTCATATCCTTCATCTATGCAATTACAAAGTTCTTTTAAATGTTTTACTCCTCTTTCCGTTGGTGCATCTGGAAATCTTACAACGCCATCTTCTTCCAGAGTAACTCCTTTAACTTCAATAAATGCTTTTCTACTTCCTTCTTCAACATATAAATCAAATCTAGACTTATCATATTTCTTTTCTGGTTTTATTAATGATGGGCTATTGAATAGATTTCCTTTTTTAATCCATTCATATACAACTTTGTTTGGTACTTGTGAATCCATATTAATTAATCTATCACCTTTTTTCACTGTAATTAGAGAATATTTTGTTTTACGATTAGGATTATCATTTTCTTGTACAAACACAGTAGTTTCCTCTGGTATCAATAGCTCTTTGCATCTGCCTGTATTTTTGACATGGCAGACTTCTATTTTATTATTTATCTCAACATTAGCTATAAATCTATTAGGACGAGAGATAAATCTCCCTTGTAATATATTATCATATTTCATATCTTTACCTCCAACTTATAAAATACGTTATTCTTATTTAGAATATAATAACTATCTGTATTTTTAAATAGTTTATATATTATATAAAAAAATTATCCCAATACATTTTATTGGGATAATTTTTTTATTTTATTCTGGTTCATTATTGGATTCTGTATTATTTTGACCATCACCTGATTCAGAAGTAACTTCACTTCCGGAAGTTTCATTACTTGTTGCTTCTGTATCAGTTTTTGTTCTATATGGATTATTCAAAACATACTTCTGGAAAGATTGAGATTTATATGCATAATTAGGATCCATCTCTAATAATCTATCTTTAAAATATGCTTCATAAACAGCTCTAACAGCTGGTGCTATTGAACCTCCATGACCTCCATCAAAAACTACTGCAACCACTGCTATTTCTGGGTCTTCTTTAGGCGCAAAACTCACATATGTAGCATATGGTGCTCTTCCAACTTCATTTTGAGTCTCTGAGAAATCAGCTGTACCTGTTTTACCTGCTGTACTTATCGGAAATCCCATGAATGCAGTACTCGCTGTACCTCCATCATCTTCATTAACCTTTGCCATTCCCTCTTTTACAGCATCAATAGTACTTTGTTTCATTTCTACTTTATTTAATACTTCTGGCTCAAATTGCTGCACTACATTACCATCGTTGTCTGTAATCTTATCGACTAAATGTAACTTATATCTTGTTCCTCCATTAGCTATTGTTGAAACATAACCTGCTAATTGAAGTGGCGTAAATGTATGCATACCTTGACCTATAGATGCGAATACGAGCTGAGCTGGTGATTTAATTTCGGCAGCTTTATCATTTACTGTAAATCTCGCTATTATATTTGACACTATATTAGCTTGATTATCAAGACTTACAGTTTTACCTGTCTTTGCTTCGTAATCTGCCACTCTTTTCTTATATATATCAGAATGCTCGATTATTGTTTTTACATCTTTTTTAACATCTTTCGTGAATTCTTCTTCTGATGGATTTTTATTATCATCAGTACCAACATTACCTAAGTAATTTGCAACTTTATCCTTTATTGATTGCTTTGCATTTTTAACTTCTTCAATGTCATCATCTGAAACTTGTATATCAAAAGGAACGAAATTAGTGATTATTCCCTTATAATCACCTTTTTCTAAGTAATCTACTAATTCATACTTAGCATAATACACTGAATTTCTTCTAAAAGAAGTAAAGTTATATGTCTGACCAAAGTTTTCTTGAATTTCAATACCTGTCGATGGATTAGCTTTACTATTTGGGTCTATTCCAAGTCCAAATTGATATGCATACTTTGCTATAGCATCTAGCGAATCAATATTTCCACCATTATATTTATACAATCTATAAGCTGTTTCATAGAAAAAATAGTTGCAAGAAACTTCAAGAGCTTTTTTTACATCGATTGAACCATGTCCATATCCATAATTACTATATACTAGACATTGAGGAGCAAATCCAACTCCGAAAGTTTCTGGATGTTCATCAAATTTACCTTTATCATAAATCGTAGTAGTCGGATCTATAACTCCTGTTTCTAACCCTGCAATGGCTGTAAGTGGCTTGAATGTTGATCCTGGTGGAATTAATGCCATTGTAGCATAATTATAAAATGGTCTTGGATATAAATCGTACTTATCTACTCTTGCTCCATTTTCTTTTGGAAATATATAATCTAAGTCCTTAGTCAATCCCATTCTTTGTATAAGTTCTGTCCCAAATGAATCTAAATCTGGATTAAAGTAATTTCTAGTTTCTTCAGAAGTAAGCTTACCGGAGGTAGTAAATAAATTTGGATCAAATCCCGGATAGCTTACTAAAGATAATATTCTACCTGTTTTAACCTCTACAGCAACTAAAGCACCTCTTGTAGCATTTGCAAATCTATATCCCCTATCAGATCCATTTTCTTGGATATTTTTAATTCCATCAGCAAGAGCCTGTTCTGCTACATACTGAATATCTCTATCTATTGTTAAATGAACATCATTTCCTGGATAAGATTCTAATTTAAACAATTCTTCAGTTTTTCTACCTTGAGAATTTACCTTTACAGTTGCTCCACCCTTAACACCTTTTAATTGTTCTTCAAAAGCTGATTCAATACCTGCTTTACCAATTAAATCTGTAGAAGCATCATATCCTCTTAGCTCATATTTTTCTTCTTCCGAGCTATTTATTGATGATACATATCCAAGCACTGATGATCCAAGTGTTCCATACGGATAATATCTTATAGGCGATAAATTAACAGATATTCCTGGTAAATTAATTAGCTTTTGTTGAATTATAAGTGCAGTATTTTTTTGAATATTATCAGCTATAGTAACAGCTTTATATCCTTTAAAACTTTGCATTTTTATTGCATCTTTAATAACCATAAATTCTCTTATTTCTTCAAGAGAATATCCTTGTTTCTTTATAAGATCTACAATTTCCTTTCCAGACATATTATCATACATCTGTTTTTTTTCTTTAGAGTCCTTATAATTAGGATCAATAAGTTCAATTAAAGAATACTTTTTGGTTAATTCATAAAACATTTCTTCTGGAGTTATCTTAAGAAGTTCTGAATCTAATTTTGCACTTTCTTCATCACTTAACTCTTCAACATCTGGAAACATCTTCTTTTTTAGTGTATCATCAAATCCTCTATCTTTTTTGAATCTTAATTCTTGATAATTTTGTGATTCTTTATCACTAGTTGTATATTCAAAATAAATATTACCATCAGAATCTATTTTTAATGCCATATTATCTTGAATAGATTCATTATTTTCTTTGAATATTTTAAATATTTCACTCATTGTACTATAGAAGTTATTTGTTGCATCATCTGTAGTTGTATATGAAAGAGTATAAGTATTTATATTATCAGCCAATATATTTCCTTCTTGATCATAAATTCTTCCTCTTGGTGCTTTTTCTGATTCAAACCTTGTTGATGTAACATTGGCTTTTTCTTTATAATCTTCATGATTTAAAATTTGAAGATATATAAGTTTAAAAGTAATAGTTCCAAATATTATTAACATTATTATACTTAAAACAGTATATCTTGATATCTTTTTCTTTTTGGCTGGTTTATTTACTATCATTTAAACCTCCACTGTTGATTGTTGTTATTTTTATCCAATTGTCTAGATACCATCTTATACATGAAGAACATTATTATTGAGTTATACAATCCCATGATTATAATTTTTATAAAATCCACTTCAACAATAATATCCATAAAGGAAAATATCATAAATATTCCAAAAAACTTAACAATCGTAATTACAAATATACTTACTGTAGGAATTAATCTCTTATTTCTTACAATACTTTCACCTATCACACTTGCCATAATACACAAAAATAAATTCAACAATGAATTTACACCGAAACCATTGTAAAAATATATATCTTGTAATAGCCCACTGACAACTCCTATAAATACTGCATCTTCTTTTTTCTTTAAAATTGAATACGCTATAGCAAAAGTAAGCAGTAAACTTGGATAAGCTCCATGTATAGCAAAAAATGGAGCAAATGAATTGTCTAAGATAAGTAGTACTATAGAAATTAATATTAAAATTATTTTTTCCATACTTATCACCTAATTATATTTAACTTCTTTTGTGTCCCTTATATCTTTAGGAACTATTACAAACAATTCTTCCAATTTATTAAAATCAACATAAGGCTTAACTATAGCACTTTTCATTACTTTTACCTTATCTTCCTCAACTTTAGTTACTTCACCAATTCTAATTTCTTTTGGATAAAGCATTCCAACACCTGAAGTCATTATTACATCGCCTTCTTTAATTTCTGAATCTATTGGAAGATCATACACCTTAGCCAAATTCCTATTTTGTCTATCTTTATATCCTTTTATATATCCTGTTGCTTCTCTTGTACTATCTGCCATAACAGCAACCACTATATTTTCATTTGCAAGGGATTGAACTATACTCCAGTTTGATCCAACGCTAGTTACTTGGCCAACAAGTCCTTGTGCCGCTACAACTACCATCCCTTTTTGTATATTTGCATTCTCACCTTTATTAATAAAATATCCGTCAGAAATATTATTGTTAGGATATCCAATAATATCACATCCAACATAATCATAATTATTATGTTCTTCAGTGAAATTCAATATTTGTCTTAATCTTTCGTTCTCATCTGCTAAATCAGAATACTCTAATAATTTATCTTTCAATTTTTCATTTTCAGTAATTAAATTCTTATTTTCTTCTTTTACTTCTGAGAAGTTTAAAAAGAAATCTACACTTTCTTTCACCCTATTTGTTGCTTTATAGACAATACTTTGGACTGGATTTAATGCCGCTCCTGCACCACTTTCAATCATACTCTTGTTTTCTCTTTTAAAAGTAGCAATAATTAATACTAAAAATGTAACTGACAGTACTATAATAGTTACTGCCAGCTTATTTTTAAGAAGCTTCATTTAATTAACCTCTTTGATCTCTGCTAATTTTGTCAAAATCCTCTAATGCTTTTCCTGCTCCTAATACTACACAATCAAGAGGTGATTCAGCTATATGTACAGGCATATTTGTTTCTTTATTTATTAATACATCTAGTCCTCTTAGATAAGCTCCTCCACCAGCAAGCATAATACCTTTTTCCATTATATCTGCAGCTAGTTCAGGTGGTGTTTTTTCTAATGTAGTTTTTATTGATTCTATAATAGCATAAACGGGTTCTTTTAAAGCTTCTCTTACTTGTGATTCAGAAATTTCTACTATCTTTGGAAGGCCTGTTATCATATCCCTACCTTTTATCTCCATAAGCATTTCTTCTTCGCCTTCTAATTTATAAGCAGATCCTATTTCCATTTTTACTTGTTCTGCTGTTCTTTCACCTATCATTAAACTAAATTCTTTTCTTATATAAGAAATGATTGATTGATCTAATTCATCTCCTGCAACTCTTAATGATTTACTAGTTACAATACCTCCAAGTGAAATTATTGCAACTTCTGTTGTACCTCCACCGATATCAACAATCATGCTTCCTGTAGGTTCACTTACTGGAAGTCCTGCTCCAATAGCTGCTGCCATTGGCTCTTCCATTAATACAACATCTCTTGCTCCTGCAAGTTTAGTTGCTTCTTCAATAGCTCTCTTTTCTACCTCTGTAACTCCTGAAGGATAACATACTATTATTCTTGGACTCTTAAATGCATTTTTTGTAGTAACTTTCTCTATTAGATTCTTCATCATAGTTTGAGCTGTATCAAAATCTGCAATTACTCCATCCTTTAATGGTCTAATAGCAACAATATTTCCTGGTGTTCTACCAATCATAAGTTTAGCTTCTGAACCTACTGCTAATGTTTTTTTTGTTACATTATTCATAGCAACAACTGAAGGTTCTCTTAAAACTATACCTTTTCCTTTAACAAATACTAAAGTATTTGCTGTACCTAAATCTATTCCCATATCTTTTCCTGAACCAAAAAATCCCATGATTGCGTTTGCTCCTTCCAATTTATATAAGTTTTTTATCTTTTAAACTAACAAATTTATTGTTACCTATAATAATATGATCTAACAATTTTATTCCCAAGATATTTCCACATTCCTTTATTCTTAAAGTAATATTAATATCTTCTCGGCTTGGTGTTGGATCCCCTGATGGATGGTTATGACATACAATTATAGATGCACTACTTTTATTTATTGCAGGTTTAAATATTTCTCTCGGATGAACAATAGAATTATTCAAACTGCCCTTAAAAACATCCTTACTTCCAATAACTATATTCTTTGTATTTAAAAATATAACTTTTAACACTTCTTGATTTAAGCTATTCATTTCATTCATTACAACACTAGCTAAATCTTCCGGGCAACTAATTTTAACTTCTTTTTTTGATGCCCTTAATGTACTAAGTCTTCTTACTAATTCAGATATAGCAAGTATTTGAGCTGCTCTAGCACCTCTTACACCTTCTATAGATTTAATTTCTTCAAAACTTGCACTTAGTATTCCATCTAATCCATCAAACTCCATTAACAATTTACTACTTAATTGAAGTATACTCTCTTTATTGGAGTTTTTTTCAAGTATAATTGCTAAAAGCTCATGATTTGCTAACACCTCTGGTCCAAATTTTACTAATCTTTCTCTTGGTGTTTCATAGCTATCATCATATTTATTTCTTGGGATTGCTTTCATTATTTACCTCCAAATAATTAAAACTCCCCACCCCAGATTAACCTACAAGCTATATTCTTCATAGATATCATTTATTACATTGTAAGAAAAAATTGCTCTTTTAAATCATATCTAATGTTGAAATATTTTCTATACTATTTCTTTTAGAACAGATCTCAATGTATTTAAAGGAAGACCTACAACATTATAGTAGCATCCTTCTATGCTTTCAACAAAAACTCCTCCGATTCCCTGGATACCATAAGCTCCAGCCTTATCCATTGGTTCTTTTGTATTTATATATTGAAAAATCTCCTCATCACTCATATTGGAAAATTTGACCTTTGTAGCCAAACTCTTTTGTATTATAATATTCTCTTTATTATTTATTACAACAATTCCAGAATAAACAAAATGATTTTTTCCTTGAAGTGACTTTAACATTTTAAAAGCTTCTTTCTCATCCTTTGGCTTTCCAAGAATTTTGTTGTCTAATGTAACTATAGTATCTGCTGATATTATTATTGAATCCTTAGATACTCTATTTCTAACATCCATCGCTTTTCCTAATGCTATTTCTTTAACATACTCATCTATAGAGCCCCTAAAATCAACTTTGTTTTCATCAAAATTGCTTATAATTATATCAAAATCAGAAACTAACCTTTTTAGAAGTTCTTGCCTTCTCTCTGACGCTGATGCTAATATTATTCTCATATTTTCACATCCTAAATTTAAAGAATCTATCTATTATTATTGACAAATACTCTTTTAAATAGACATTAGGGTGTAGATTTGTCTCAGCAACAATTCTACACCCTATAGTTTATCATTTAACAACACCTTAAACAAGTATGTTCTATTAAGTTATGTTTTTTTTTATATAAAATTAATTTTGTTGTAATAATTTCATTAAACAACTAATTTAATTCTCGTTAATTGCTTTATATACATTGGCACTAATTTCTCCTTTATTATTCTTATTTATTTCTTCTGGGAAATTATTTATACACTCATTTATTAAATTAAGTTTTTTAGAATTATTTAAGTCCTCTTTATTTATTATATTTTGAGTCCATTTTTTGAAGTCTGCAGTCTTTATACTCTTAACACCATCTTCGTCTAGTTTATTTAATATAGTAAAAACTCCATCCATCACTTCAATACATTTTTTATCTTCATTATTTTCTCCATTTATGGTTAATTTAATTTTTGCCACTTCTATCCCCTTGGATATTAATTCATCAAACTTTTTACTTGCATTATTTTCTTCATATATCCCTGCCATTACTCTAAATTTTCCATCGCTTTCGATTATAAATGGTGTACAATAAGTAGCTAGTTCATTTACAGATTTCTCTGCATTTTCTTTCTTTGAATAATATCCACATTGTAATGCTATTATATTCATATTAGTATCCACAACCTTATCTTTATCATTATTTTTAGATGCTGTTGTTTGTACTGAATTTTCTTGATTTCTATCAAAAATTAAACTACTTATATATAAGCCTCCACCAATAGAAATACCACCTATAATAATAACACTACATAGAAATTTTAGTTTGCTATATCTTTTATATTCATATCTTGTGTATCTCATAATGCCACCCCCAGATTTTTAATACTAAAACTCATTTATATATTATTATTCCTTTGGAAATCCATTTATGAGTTATGTAATGTAATTTTAAAATTTTCTTATTTAAAATATGAAATAAAAAAGAGATTAAAATATATTCATATACTTTAATCTCTTGAAAAATGATATTTAAATTAATTATTTAATTTCTTTAAGTACTTCTAATAGATATTCATAACATCTTTCAACTGATGAAATACTCATATGCTCATTTGGTGTGTGAACATCATAAAGATCTGGGCCAAAGCTAATCATATCAAGATCACCTAATTTTTCCTTAAACAATCCACATTCAACACCTGCATGTATAGCTACAATTTCTGGTTCTTTATTATACATTCTCTTAAATACATCTTTACATATTTCTCTTATTTTCGAATCTGCTTTATATGGCCATTCTGGATAGCCAGCATTACTAGAAAATTCTCCACCCAAAAGTTCTGTTATACATTTTATCTTTTCTACGATATCTTCTCTTAACGAAAATACTGAGCTTCTTACCGCACTATCAAATTCAACTTCATTGTCATTCATAAGCACTACACCTAAATTAGTAGAACTTTCAATAAGTCCTTTTATATCAGCACTTTCTGTGTTCACACCATTCGGATACATATACAATAAATCAACTACTTTTTGTGTTATTTCATTTGAAATTACCTTATTATTTGCTAAAGTAGTTTCACAAATATTTATTAATAATCCTGGATCCTTAGTTGCAAATTCATTTTTTAAATCTTTAGTAAGATTTGATACTATTTCAAATAACTTATCTTTGTCAGTTTCATTTATTGATATTACTGCACTTGCTTCTCTTGGAATAGCATTATTCTTTGATCCACCTTCTATTGAAGCTAAATTAAAGCTTATTTCATTAGAAATGTTCTTTAAAATTCTTCCTATTATTTTATTAGAATTTCCTTTTCCTAAGTGAATCTCCATTCCTGAATGACCGCCTTTTAGTCCCTTTACTTCAATAGAAAATTCCTTAGTAGCTTCCTTTTTATCTTCTAATTGAATTTTTATTGAAGATTTTGTTCTAATTCCCCCAGCACAGCTAACTAAAAGTTTTCCTTCTTCTTCATTGTCTAAATTCAAGACAATTTTTCCACTTATATGCTCTGGACTTAATGCCATAGCTCCACTCATTCCTGCTTCTTCATCAGTTGTAATTAACACTTCAAGAGCTGGGTGAGATATATTATTTGAATCTAATATTGCCATTGCATATGCAACTGCAATTCCATCATCAGCTCCTAAAGTCGTTCCATTTGCATATATATAATCATCTTTTACCACTAACTCTATAGGATCTTTAGTAAAATCATGTACTTTATCTTTATTTTTTTCACATACCATATCCATATGTCCTTGAATTATAACTGTCGGCGCATTTTCATATCCTTTAGTTGCTGGCTTTTTTATAATTATATTATTTGCATCATCTTGAATTGATTCAAGGCCTAAACTTTTACCGAAATTTAATAAATAATCACTTATAGCTTTTTCATTTCCTGATCCTCTTGGAATTTTGCTTATTTCACTAAAATATTTAAATACATTTTCTTCTGTAAGTTTTTCTAAAGTTTTCATAATAATATCTTCCTTTCCAAAATTGTGTGGTACAATATATTTGATATATCTTTTATATCACTTTAATATCATAAGATAATAAGATATTAATCAATTATTTCATTTATTATATCATATCTATCTTTACATAGTTAAAATTATATAATTTTTTAATTTTCCAATAATCAAATCAAATATTAGTTTCCTCTCTATAACTAATCTATAGCTAAACAATAATATTCGTTTTATGTATTATTATTTAGCAATAATTTTTCTGATTTTAAATTATATAGTACGTGTATTAGAATTATTCCTGCCTAGATTTAATGAATTTAATAAATGTATTTTGATAAGACTATAATTGATATTATATATTTTGCTCCATTTTTTTAAATTTATTGCGAGCATTTTACTATTTTATATTTTTTCATTTATGTAGTGTATTATTGCTAATTTATTCAAAATTAGATGAAATATATATTAAAATAAATTATTAGGATGAGGTGTTAATATGCAAAAAACAAAAATGATTTTTACTATTGGACCTGCCAGTGATAATGAAGAAGTTTTAGGCAAATTCATTGATATTGGTATGAGTGCCGCAAGATTAAATTTTTCCCATGGAACTCATGAGACACATAAAGAAAAAATAGAATTAATAAAGCGTTTAAGAAAGGAAAAAAATTCATCAACTGCAATTATATTAGATATTAAGGGTCCTAAAATAAGAACCCATAATTTTGTCAATGATGGTGTAGAACTTAAGGAAGGCAATTCTTTTGATTTTATTTGTGGAGAAGAAATTCTTGGTGATGAACATAGATGTTCTATATCTTACTTAGAACTTTATGAAGATATAAAAGTAGGAGGTAAAATTCTAGTAGATGATGGTCTTCTAAAATTCACTGTTACTAGTATTGAAGGAAAAACTATTCACACAGTAGTTGAAGTTGGTGGTATGATTAAAAATCATAAAGGTGTTAATGTACCTAATGTAGTTATAAAACTCCCTTCAATAACTGAAAAAGATATCGAAGATATTAAATTTGGATGTGAGATGGGTGTAGATTTCATTGCTGCATCTTTCATAAGAAAAGCTAGTGATATTCTTGATGTCAAAAAGATCTTAGCTGAAAATAATGGAAAGCATATAAAAGTGATTGCTAAAATTGAAAATCAAGAAGGTGTTGATAATATTGATTCAATTATAGAAGTTACTGATGCAGTTATGGTTGCTAGAGGAGATATGGGTGTAGAAATTCCAATACAAAAGGTACCTATAATTCAAAAAATGATAATTAAAAAATGTAATAAAGCAGGTAAAATAGTAATTACAGCTACTCAAATGCTTGATTCAATGATAAGAAATTCTCTTCCTACAAGAGCTGAAGCTAGTGATATCTGTAATGCTATATTTGATGGAACTGATGCAATCATGTTAAGTGGTGAAAGTGCCTCTGGTTTATTCCCAATTGAAGCCGCAACAACTATGGCTAATATTGCTCAAGAAGCTGAAGAATACCTAGATTATAATGCTTTAACTGCAAGACTTAGAGAACCATCTCTTACTGATTATGCTGCTGCAATAAGTTACTCTGCTTGTAGAACTGCTAATTTACTAGATGCAAAAGCAATAGTTGCAGCTACAAAAAGTGGTGCTACTGCCAGAATACTTTCAAGATATAGATCAAAAGCTCCAATTATAGCTATTACTCCATATGACCAAGTTAGAAGGTCTTTAAGCTTAAACTTTGGTATTTATCCAATGCTATGTGACATGTTTAATACTACAGATCAAATTTTAGATGAAGCTAAAAATGTAGTATTTAAATTAGGAATAACTGAACCTGGAGATGATATAATAGTTGCTGCTGGTATGCCTACAACTCATACAGGTGGAACTAATATGTTAAAAATCGAAAAAATATAATACAATAAAATAAAAAGATAATGCCTAAATTTAAGTAGGCATTATCTTTTCATTTTATATCTTTATTCAAACTTAAATCCTTTAAGTAAATCAGCTAAAGAGGTTCCATCTTCTTCATTATCAACATAATTTAAATATTCTTTATTAGTCTCAACAGCCTCTTTTATGCTTAATGCAATTTTTTTGCTTTCGTTGTCAATACTTAATACTTTTACTTTAACCTTTTGACCCACTTCTAATACATCAGAAGCTTTTGCAATATTATCATCTGTTATTTCAGTAATATGTACTAAGCCTTCAATTCCATCAAACAGCTCTACAAAAGCACCAAATGAAGTTAATCTACATACTTTTCCTTCTACAACATCGCCTTCTTTTAAATCTTTGCTATGTAAAGTCCACGGTTCTTGTTCAACATCTTTTAGAATTAGAGATAATCTCTTCTTTTCCTTATCCACACTTCCTATAAATACTTCTACTTTATCACCTTCTTTTACAACTTCTTCTGCTCTATTAACTCTTTTCCAAGATAGATCTGAAAGGTGAATTAATCCTTCTACTCCACCTATATCTACAAAAGCTCCAAATTTAACTATCTTTTTAACAACTCCAGATCTCTTTTCTCCTTCTTTTAAAGTATTCCAGATTGCTTTTTGATTTTTTTCATATTCTTCTTCTTCAAGTACCCTTCTTGATGCAACTATTTTATTATTTCTGAAATCTAATTCAGTTATCTTAACCTCTAATTCCTTTTCAAGTAAAGTACTAAGTTCAATTCTCTCCCTTGACGCAAGTGATCCTGGAATAAATATCCTTATATTTCCATAATAAGCTACTAAACCACCTTTAACTTCTTCTTTTACTTTTACAATTATAACTTTTCCTTCATTATAAGCTGCTTTCAGATTTTCTTTTTCTGTTATTTCCATAGCTTTTATTAAAGAAAGTTCAACATAACCTTCTCCATCATTAGGTGAAAGTACATATACTGTAATTTCATCTCCCACATTAACTACTTCTCTAGGATCTTTATTATCCATAGATACTTCTTCTTTTGAAATTAATCCATCAAAAGCATAATTTATATTAACACTTACATCCTTATCACTTACTTCTATAACTGTACCTTTTAATATTTCTCCTCTATTTAATTTCTTTACATCATAATTATCAAAGAAATCATTCATTGTAACTTCTTTTTCTTCATTAAGCATTTTCAAATCCTCCTAAAAATAAACTATCTAATTACAATATTAATCTAAGTAAACCTTTAATACAAGTAAACTCATATATTTATAAAAATATTTTACTTCTGATTGCAACAAATAATATTATATAACACTTTAAGAGTTATATAATATTATTAAAAGATAGTTTTAATAACCTTTTAGTGATATATTAAACCCTAATCCTGTAATTTAGTCTATTTTGAGTAAATTCTATCATTGTGTGATTATTCTTTTTTTTATATAATTAATACATACTTAATTTATGGGGGGGATAAATATTAGAAAGAATAATAGGAAAAAACTTTTTATATTACTTTTAACACTTTTATTTACATTTTCCGGTTTATCCTTAGATATAATATCTCTAGGTAATACAGATCAGCTTCAAACTAACATTGCACAAGCTAAATCAAAATCTAGTAGTTCCAAAAGTTCTCACAGTTCAAAAAGTTCTAGTAGTAAAAGAAGTTCTAGTAGTAAGAAAAGCTCATCTAATAGTTCAAGCAATAGTGGATTTAAATCTGGTTCTGTAAGTAATTCTTCTACAGATAAAAAGAGTTCCTCTACTAGTTCAACAACTAGTGGAAATAGTAATTCTACTAATAAAAAGAATTCCACTACAAGTTCAACAAGTAGCGATTTTAAAACTGGTTCTGTAAGTAATTCTTCTACAAATAAAAATACTACTTCTACTAGTTCAACAACTAGTGGAAATAATACTTCTACTGATAAAAATAATTCCGCTACAAGTTCAACTAATGGCGATTTTAAAACCGGTTCTGTAAGTAATTCTTCTACAAACTCAACTTCTAGTGGAAATAGTACCACTAGTGATGAAGACAGTTCTTCTAGTAGTACAGGAAGTGAAAAAGGATTTAAAAGTGGTTCTTTCTCTACAAATAAAAATACTGATGATAAATCATCTGATGCAGATGGTAATAACCAAGAAAATGATACTAATACCAAAAGCTATGATTCACCACCTAGAGGAAATACATCTTATTGGCCATCATATAGTTATGGTAGTTATTTTTATAGACCATTTTATTTTGGCTCAATAACAAGTTTAATGATCAATGCTATAATATTAGCAATAATATTTATGATAATAATTGCTTTAATAAAAATATATCTAAAAAATAAAAGAAAATAATTGGAGGTAAATTTATGGGAATCTTCTCAAGAATGTCAAATATGATAAAAGCAAAAGTAAATAATACTTTAGATGAAATGGAAAATCCAATTGAATTATTGGATCAAAAGTTACGAGATATGGAAGAACAATTTAATAAAGCAAAATTAAATTCTGCTCAAATTCTAGGTAATGTTCATGAAATAGAAAAAAAATTAAACTTAGCTAAAAAGGAATCTGCTGATTATGAAGAAAAAATCAAACTTGCATTAAGCAAAGGAAATGAAGATCTAGCAAAAAAAGCTTTAGCTAGAAAAGTTGAAATTGACAAAAAAGTCTCTTCTCTTCAATCAAGTTATGATAATTCAAAAATTCAAGCAGATGCATTAAAAGCCAATCTTCGTTCATTAGAAGAAGAGATTAACAAAACTAGAAACTACAGAGATGAAGCTGCTGCTAGATTTTCAAATGCTGAAGCTTCGCAAAAAGTTAATGAAGTGCTTGCCAATGTTCAAACAAAAAATAATTCCATTCAACTTGATAGCATAGAAAGAAAAATTCAAAGAAAAGAATCTCTTGCTCAAGGATTAGGAGAATTAAAAGATTTAGACAATTTTGATAGTGAGTTTGAAAAGTTAGATGAAGTAGATTTAGATCTTGAACTTGAAAAATATAAAAATAATCTTTAGGTGATATATATGGATAAAGATCTCGACTTTATAGAAACTGAGAGAAACTATTGGGGAAAGATATATACAGAAATAATGTTTGCATTAAATGAGGTTTCCCCTTTTATAGAAGAAAAAAAATTAAAACAACGAAAATATTATTCTAAGTCTGATGCATTAAAAGAATATATTAAGCTATTAGATTCAGCAGAAACTGATTGTAAAAAAAAATCTCTATTTTCTATATTTAAATCTAACCCTACTATTTCATTGTTGCAAGATTATAAAGCAAAAAATAGAGAGGATTTCACTCAACTGGAAAAATGTTATAAATGTACATGCTTAAATTGTTCATTTGAGTGTAATTTCAAATCATGCTCAGCTTGTAGAAGCAACTCATTATTAAGTTTTTGTGATAAAGATAGAGTTAATATTCGAAAGTTTGATAACTTTACCTTTGATCTTACTAATAATGATACTGGTATTTCTTCTAAGTATAAGGCCTTAGCTGTAATAGAGGACTGTACGATTAAAAAACAATATATACTACTTGAAAACTTAAGAGATGCAAATGATAAATTAGTGTTATACTATTATCCTGGAATAAAAGAAGATACCTTTGGTGAAATAACTAATGTTGAAGAATTTGACTTCATTGTTGAAACTTATCAAAATGCTTAAAGAGGTGGCAACTAGCCACCTCTTTAATATACTATCCTTCATCATACATAGAAAACTGCTGAACTTCTAAATGCTTTCTTTTTTCCATCTCATTATAACAATAATTTATTATATCACTTCGTTTTATTATTCCTATAAAAATTCCATTATCATCAGTAACCGGAACAAAATTCTGGCTAACCGCTAAAGTTATCAATTCTTCTATATTCGAAGTTATAGATACTGATTTATGATTTATTCTTCTTTCAATATGTTTTACTTTAACAGATTCAGTGTTCTTAAAATTCAAATCTGGGGTGTTCTTTAACTTCCAAAGTAAATCCCCTTCTGTTAATGTACCTACATATTTTCCTTCTCTGTCTATAAGCGGTATAGCTGTATATCCATGATGCTCCATTTTCTCCATAACTTGTCTCATTGTCGCTTCTAGATTTTCATATACTACTTCATTTTTAGGAGTAAGAAAAAAGGCTATATTCATAACTAAAATCCTTTCCTAAATAAATTTATTATAATTCCATGCTACAGATTATTCTTTAAACGAATTCAATATCACATTCTATATAATATTTCTATATTTTGTAACATGTCCTTTTTACATTTTATCATACTTTTCACAAAATTTCTTCAGTAATTTCTTATATATTTGTTACATTTTCTTTATTTTCATCTAAATTATTAAGCTTATAACAGTATTTCAAATAAGCTTCACTCTTAAGTATACTATTATTTTCTATGTAGATTTCTTCATCTTTCAATGTCTTTTTTATAGAAACTTCACATAATATATTATTTTTACATTTAGGGCATGCTCCTACAGCTGCAAATCTCCAATTAAGTAATTTTAAGGGCGTTTCTAAATTTACTTTTTTATTACATTTTGGGCATAGTAATTTTAAGTCTTCTTCGTCTATATTACGTTCTTTTAGGTTTTCCACATTTAATGCAGGCATGTTATAAATATCATTAATTATATAGTTCTTAATAACTCTTGAATTATATATTCTTTTAAAAACTTCTACTGTATACTCCGCATCATTTAATGCATCATGAAGTTTACTCTCATCAATCTTTATTTTTAGTTCATCTAAAGCTGATTTAAGACCTAATGCTTTTTTATGCACTAATATTTTCATTGCATATTCTTGTAAATCTAAGTAACCATTAATCCATTCTAGCTGTTTATAATTATGATAATTAGAATTTATGATTAATTCTACAATATCATCTTTCGCCCATGAACATAAAACATCACCATCTTCAAACATATCTCGTAATTTACTCATAGCTTCTTCAAATGAGATGCCTCTATCCTTTAAGATTTCCATGTCAATTTTAGTTATTTCATTTACTATTGGATTAATAATAGGGAATATAGTCGGTTTTATATATTCTCTCATACTACATACAGGTTTCATATATTTATCAACCTTTATAGCACCAATTTCAATTATTTCATTTTCAATACCAACTTCTTTAAGCTCACTATGTTCATCAAAAAAATCCTTGTAATATTTAGTTATCCCCTTCATTCCATTAAATTCCAAGTCAATAATAATATATGCCATAATAATTTAAGAAGGCTAATTCACCTCCTTTTACTCCTCCCCTATCTCTATTCCTGCAAGTCTCATTAAATGTATTGCATTTTGAGTTTCGCTTTTTCCTTTTCTAAGTAAATAATCAAATTTAATCTTATTATTTTCATAATATTCCCTGAAATTATAATTTACGATTTTACTGTTTTTATATTCCAAATCGCACAATTCTAAATCGTGAGTAGATACAAGACCTACGCCACCATATTTTATTAATTGATTTATTAAAACTGTAGCACCTATATGCCTATCTTTTGAATTTGTCCCTTTAAAAATTTCATCTAATAAAAAGAAGACTTTTTCGCCTCTCTTGCATGCTTCTATAAGTAATTTTATTCTTAATATTTCAGCATAAAATGATGATATGTTTTCTTGCAAATTATCTTTAGTTCTCATACAGGTATAGATGTTCATAATTCCACAAGAAAAATTCCTTGCGCAAACAGGTGAACCAACATAACTAAGTAAAAGATTTACACCTAAAGTTCTCAAAAATGTACTTTTACCAGACATATTTGAACCTGTAATAACGGCGACTCTTTTTTCCCCATTAAATTTAAAATTATTTTTAATTGCCTTTTTACCAATAAGCGGATGTCCTATATTTTCTCCTTCTATTATATCATTATCCAAAATATTAGGATAAACCCAATCTGAATTTTCAAATGCAAGATTTGATATGCTACTCAGTGCGTCTATTTCACTAACAACATTAATCCACTGTTCTATACACTCACCATTTTTTTCTCTCCACTTATAAAGACTTTTCATTAAAAAAACATCAGAAAAAAATAATATATTTAATAAAAAATAATATGAATTATATTTGCTATTTCCTATCCAATCAAAGATATCAGATAATTTTTCTAGTTCTTTTTTACAACTTACATTATCATTACTTAACTTACGGCAAAGCTGCTTAAGGTATTCACTATTGAATTTTTCTTCTTCTATTATAGCAAATATTTTTGAATATCCATTTATTACACTCTTTATTGATTCAAATAATTTTATCTCATGTTTTATACCGCTAGATAATATCTTTGATACTAAATAATTTGCCATTAAATTTAGCAACAAAAATGATTCTGGTAGTATATTCCCAATAATTAAACAAATAGACACAATAGTTATTAAAATAAATATACTTGCCCATACTATTCGTGATAAACCATATTTTCTTTGTATTTTATTCCATTCAATAAAAGATTTTATTTCCTTGATATTTGTCTCATTTAATACTCCTTCAACAAATAAATTCTGCCTATACTCTACCCTTTCTCCAAGTTCATTTATAGCTTCTTGCCTTAGTTTTATTTCTTCTTTTGAAAATCTTATTTTTAATTCTAGTAAATTACATAGTAATATACGTCCACCATAAGTTACAGTAGTATTTATATATTGAAAAATCGAATTATTTCCAAATACATCTAGATCATTTGTGAATGGATGCGTATCATCTAAAAACTCTTTGCCATCATCTTCAAATTCCTTAAA
Source organism: Clostridium neonatale (assembly GCF_900465025.1). Classification (NCBI taxonomy): domain Bacteria; kingdom Bacillati; phylum Bacillota; class Clostridia; order Eubacteriales; family Clostridiaceae; genus Clostridium; species Clostridium neonatale. The sequence goes on along the minus strand of NZ_UICR01000001.1, from coordinate 704,886 downwards.
TCTTCCCTCTATTCTTTTTATGCCTTTTTTATTTACTTCTAATAATATATCTTCCTTCCTCTTAGAATCTAAAATATTATTATGATAAATTACTAGGATCACAAATATAAATATTCCTAAAATTGATGATATAGCAATATTACCATAATCATTTTTTTTATAAAAAATATAATCTATTACTATCACCAGTATAAGTATTCCTAACCTGCTCCACCCAACTAAATTACTTTTCTTATTTAGAAAATCGCTTTTTTTCTCATGAATTAATATATTTTCCTCATAAATTTTTCTTGCCTTGTCTTTCATAAACTCTCCTTAAAATTATTCATCAAATTTTAATCCCATATATCTATATTTTACGTTATTATATAAATGTGTCAATAAACGCTTGTATTTTTTACCATGAGTTTTTATAATATTTGAACATAAAAAAATCGCCAAGGCAACCATGATATAATCCCCTATAAAATATAAATCCAATAGAGTACAATAACTTAAATTTAATAAACTCCTTTAGCCGCCGATTTTTTTCAGCACATTCTGGATTTTCTGAGCTTGCCGAAGAAAAGGCCAGGCACATATATTTTATTTTTTATTCTTTAGGTTCAACGGCATTAGTTTATTTCAATATTTTCCATTTCAGTTTATCCCCTCAAAGGGCACGCTCCTAAAGAATAAAAAATAACTTTGACATTTTGAACTGTTCTCCGTCAAATAGACAGGAAGATGTTTAAAATATCAAAGCTTATTTTTCTATTCTATAAAGTTATTATTTTTCTAAGCAATTATATATTTGATTCAAATTATACTCCATAGCTTCTAGATAGCTTTTATTATCTTCTTGAGACTCTAAAGTATATATTGGAATTACTTTTGCACCAACTTCAGCTGCCAAAGTCTCAGAAACTTTAGGACTTGCTAATGACTCTGAAAAAATAGTTGTTATATTATTTTCTTTACAAAAATTCACTAGATTCTCTAATTGCTTTGGTGTTGGTTCACCTTCTCCAAATACATTTTCAACTGATTTTTGTTCCAATCCAAAATCCCTACATAAGTATCCAAAAGCTGCATGACCAGTTATAAAATTCTTGTTTTGAAGTGTTTGAAATTTTTCATTATATTTATTGTATAAATCATCTAATTTTTGTTTAAATTCATTATAATTTTGTTCATAATATGCTTTATTTTCAGGATCTATCTCTATTAATGTATCTTTTATTGCTTCTGATTGAACTTGTGCTTCCTTTAAGCTAAGCCATGAATGAGGATCAATTGCCCCGTGTTCATGGTCATGTTCTTCTTCATTGTCATGATTATGTTCTTCTTCATGATTTTCATCTTCTATTGTTATAGAATCCACATTTTTACTTGAATCTACTATTAGTACGTCTTCATTCTTTATTACTTCATTAACTTTCTCTACCCATTCTTCTAATCCAAGTCCATTATATATAAACGCATCACTATTTATTAATTTTTCAAAATCTTTAGTTTTAGGTTCATAATCATGTGGTTCCATATTATTTGGAACTAAACAATTAATATCTACTTTATCTCCTGCTATCTCCTCAGCAAATTCTTTTAATGGAAAAATTGATACTGTAATGCTTGGTTTTGTCTCTTCATTTTTAACTGCATTCTTATCATTTGATTCTCCACATCCTATGATCATACTTCCTATTAAACCTAATAATACCCCTAAAAAAATTTTCTTTTTCATTATTACCTCCTATATGCAAATAATTCGCATTTGCACTCTTATAAATAATATTACTAGGAATAGATAAGTATGTCAATAAAATTATAATGGCTCATAAAAATAAGGGATATATTACTATAAACTTAAGTAATATATCCCTCGGCATTGAAATATGAAAATTTTAATTAAGCTTTCTGAATATTAATAAACATAATCGCTATATTCTATGTTCATATTCCTCTACCATTCTTTTTACCATTTCTCCTCCTACGGAACCGCATTGTCTTGCTGTTAAGTCGCCATTATATTCTTTAAATGGTACTCCTAGTTCTTGAGCTACTTCGTTCTTAAATCTTGATAAGCCCTGTTTTGCTTCTGGAACTAATGCTTTGTTTGACATTACAATCCCCTCCTTGGTTAATCTGGTATTTGCCAACATGATTAATAATTTATTTATCCTTGTTGACAATATTATTTTTACCAATATAGGCTTTTATATTCCTTGAAAAATATGGATTTTTATATTTTTTATTAACTTACAGTAATCATTACACTATCAACAAATTTTTTATCTATTTGCGCAAGCGTTTGAGTTTCTTTATTTATTATATTAAGAAGTAAATTAGAAGCAATCGAATTAAGCTCATGCATATCATTTTGTGAAATGATACCTTTTTCTTTTATCTTCTTTAAATAATTGTTCATTTCCCTAAAAAATCTAAGCACTTCATACCTTACAAGATCATGGCATACAGATTCATCACTTATATTAAATAATCTCTTTTCCAAATCAAATATTTTTAATGGGAAAAATAAATATACATTTTCATCAAACATTTTTTTCATATCATACTTCCAACTTTTTACTACATTAAATTTATATGAATGAGTATTTTCAGCATTAATTTTAAATTCCAACATGTCTGGCACTTCCATATTTGAATTCAACATAATAATATATGGACTGTTTTTATTTAATTCTGCCTTACTCTTTTTATTTCTTAACGCTTGTTTTCCACCAAACAAACTTATTATTTTATTTGATTCTTTAGATAAGTCATCTCTAAAGATAATTATTGCTCGATTTTCATTATCTTCAATTTTAAAATTAATTTTATACTTTATTTTTTTATATTCATTTTCTATTTGAATTACAATATCAAATTCTTCTTTTGATTCTTTGCTACTTTCTATATATCTAACAATCGAATTTAATGCTTCCCATCCATCACAGTATATAGAATTAAAAAAATCAATCACCGGAACCTTATTATCAAAATAGAATAAATTTTTTATTATTTCTAATAATTCTATTTCAGATTCATTTTTTTTACTTATATAATAAAATCCATTTTTATTTATAAATTTATCTTCAAATTTATAATATCGTCTTTCTACTTTATCCTCTATGATCCTATCACATTTATTTTCATAGGGATTTTTCTTTGCTACTCTTTTTAAAAAAAGTAATTTATCCATAATATTTTCACCTCATAATGGATTATCACCACAATATTATTATACTATACAACTATCTTCTATTTTTCAATTAATATATCTTACAAATTAATTTTATTAAGTTTATATATATATTATGATTTAATTAAATCTCATTCTACATTTGAATTTTTAATTGCTTCAGCTATATAGTATATCTATGTTATACTATTTAAATAAAAAAATCGTAACACTGTGTGTTACGATTTTGGCAGGGGCAGTAGGATTTGAACCCACAACCAATGGTTTTGGAGACCACTACTCTACCGTTGAGCCATACCCCTAAGACATTTAGTATTTTATCATACATTATGTGAATATGTCAACAAAAATTAAATAATAATTATTACATTTTATACTCCACTAAAATAATAATATAGTGTATATTAACATTTCATTGAAGTATTTTATGGTAATAACATCTGAAATAAATAATTTAAAATTACCTATGAAGATGGAATTAAATATTTCACATCACTTGCAGAAGAAGTTACTTTAAAACTAATACCAGAACTATTTGTTAAGGCATGGGGATATAATTGTTCAGTACCAGGACCAACTATTATAGTAAAACCAAATGATAAAGTCTGCATTAGAGTCATTGCATGGACTAGAAGTGCTTAATGATATGATTCATCGCCTTATATCGAACCTGGTGTAAACAATAAAATACATCTAAATTGTAATATAACTTATAAAGTTATGAAATTTAGATGTATTTTATTATCCTAGTTTATTCCTATTAATATTTACTATGCTACTTTTTCAAAGTATGATTTTCCTACTCCACACAACGGACAAACCCAATCGTCAGGAATATCTTCAAACTTTGTTCCAGCTGCAATTCCATTGTCTGGATCGCCTACTGCCTCGTCATAAATATAACCACAGACTGTACAAATATACTTTTCCATAATAAATTCCTCCTAAAATAAAATTATAATTCTTTTAGATTATTTTTTCTAATCTTCTTCCCCTGTGTCTTTCTTTTATTTTTTCATTAGTTAACTATATGAAGTCAGCCTTTTTATTTTGTTGATGATAACTTAATTACTCTTTATTTCTATTTATAATTTGTAACTGGTTATATCCACAAATAATTTCACAGCTTGGACAAATCATATCAATTAATTACTAGTATCTTTTTTATTTTTAATTACCTAAATTTCATACAACTAAAACATAGCATTCTCCATATTGTAATTTCAAAAAATAAATAAAGAATAATACTAGCCTTCAAGTATAATTTTCTTTACACACAAAAAAATTAAGAAAGGCAGGTATTATCCAATGAATAATTTTACCTTTACTAATAATTTACTAATAATAAGTGTAAAGATAAAAAACATAAGTATTAATGAAATCAATCCAGTGGAATTATTTCATTTTTATTTTATAATCAATGTCAGACTTATAGTAGCATTCTTTAAGATGGCTAAAATGTATGTCATATAAAAAATCTAAGAACATCAAAATTCTATAGTATATATGGGTTTCTGTAGATTATATCCACAGCACATAATCTTATAAGCTGTTTCAACTCTATAGTTCTTTATGCACTGAACTTGAAAATATAAGAATTAGAGCTCTAGTAAAAATTGTTGGAAATATAAAAGATGTTGTTAAAAGAACTTCTGAGAGAATCACAGTAAATATTTCGCAACTAACTAAGTTAGCAAAGTTAATGATTTATGTACTTTGTATTCCCACATATATCCAACTAACTTTTAATATTTCAATTTAAATCAAGTCTTACCAATTAAGTATAATTCTAAATTATAAGTATTATTTTTACTTTTCTCAGTATGACCATTTTTAAATTTGTATGGTACTCAATAATACATTATCTTAAATTGGACACATAAAGAAATTTTATAGGTAATTATAACTTTTATATTTGTACGAAAGATAGGTAATTAAATATAAATTATATGTATAGCTATTATAAATATTATATTATTTTCCATAAAAATTTATTAATTCTAGGTAGTTTTTACAGCTTACATTATAATTTATTCTAAAACTTGTCTAAAAGTATTTCTATTTCTTTGTTATCTATATTCCTCATAATACCATATTATTTTTCTTAATTCAACAATCTTCATTAATTGTTATTTTTAATCATTATTATATTATACTTATTTAGTATTTAATATTATTTAATGTAAAATTATTTACTATATCTGAAATGTCATATCTAAGATTTATAAAATATATCTTTAACTCAATTTGCAAAGTCATTTTAGAAATAAAAATTTAAAATTATATATATGTTGCAAATCAGTTTCTATCTTCAGACGCATAATCTAACTATTGCCTAAGTAGAAAACATATTTATATTTCTTATAAACTTTTCAATTGCATTTCTAACTTGTGGTAAAGAATGATAAAGCACATTGTAATAACACAAAATAGAAAAATTTCCCTTATGAATCTATAATTTTAATATTTATAAATAATTTAAGATTTGCCCAGATTTTATAATAAAATCTGTCTCTAAACGCAATTTAAGGATATATTTAACAATAATTATCATTTGATATTTATTGTTACCAGATGTATATTTAACCTAAATAATAATTAAACAATAATAAATATAATATCAATATAGTATATATTTTTAATAATAAATATACACTGATGAAATGAGGCGAAAAAATTGAATTATAATATTTTAATAGGTGGTAGTGCTGGTCAAGGCATGGATACCATTAGTGACTTTCTAGAAAAGTCGCTAAAGAAAAAAGGGTTTTATGTATTTTCTAACAAAGATTACATGTCAAGAGTTAGAGGTGGTCACAATTATACTCAAATAAGGTTTGGAACAGATCCCATTTATTCTCATGCGAATGAGCTAGATTTGATATTAGCTCTGGATGAGAATACAACACATCTTCATATAAATAACTTAAAAGAAGATGGATCACTTATTTTAGATGAATCTATTAATATATCAGATCCGAGGACTATTAAACTACCATTAATTAAAACTGCCACAAATCTTGGAATATCACGTGGATTTACTTCTGTAGCTGCTGGAGCAGTACTAAAATATTTCTCTTTAAACGGTAGTGTTGATGATTTATTCAGCAAAAAATTAAAAGAACCAATAAGAAGTAAAAATATTGAAGCAATACATCTTGGATATGATTTAATAAATTCAAAATATGAATTGAAAGGCAAAGATTTAAGTAATCATATCTTAATAAATGGTAATAACGCAATTGCTCTTGGTGCCATCGCTGGAGGTTTGGATTTTTATTCAGCTTATCCTATGACACCAGCCACAAGTATAATGACTTATTTATCAAAACATCAAAAAGATGTCGATATAGTTGTTGATCAAGCAGAAGATGAAATAAGTGCCATAAACTTTGCAATTGGTGCATCGTATGCTGGCGCTCGCGCAATGACTGGTAGCTCAGGTGGTGGTTTCTCACTAATGGTTGAATCTCTAGGGCTTGCTGGCATAGCAGAAATCCCACTAGTTGTAGTTGATTCTCAAAGACCCGGTCCTGCTACTGGGCTTCCAACAAGAACTGAACAAAGCGATTTAAGTTTTATTTTAAGTGCATCACATGGTGAATTCCCTAGAATAGTTCTAAGTGTTAGAAATGCAGAAGATGCATTTAATCAAACTGTTAAAGCATTAAATATTGCAGATAAATATCAGACAGTAGTCTTTCTATTAACAGATCAATATACCGCCGATTCTAACATTACAATCCCTATGTATGACTTAAGTAAAGTAAAAATAGAACGACATGTTGCATCAGAAAAAGATATTGCTTCTGATGAAGTATATAAGAGATATAAAGTTACTGAGAATGGAATTTCTCCAAGATTAATTCCTGGTAGTGTAAAAGGTCAAGTCGTAATAATTGATAGCGATGAACATACTGAAGAAGGTCATATCACTGAAGAATCAGAAGTAAGAATCTCTCAAATGGAAAAGAGATTTAGAAAAATCAGTTCAATAATAGAGGATGATTTACAAGAGCCCGAATACTTTGGTGCAGATTCTATTGATATACTTCTTGTTGGCTGGGGTTCAACTTACGGTGCCTTAAGGGATGCTGTTAAATTATTAAATGATAGTGGCATAAAAACAGGTGCATTAAGCTTTGGAGATATCTACCCTCTTCCACAAAAGAAATTAAAAGAATATAAAGAAAAAGCTAAAAAAATAATTAATGTTGAACAGAATTTCACTGGTCAATTTGGTAAACTAATAACTCAAGAAACAGGAATTTTAATGGATTACAGCATATTAAAATATGATGGCCGCCAAATTATTGGTAGTGAAATTGCAGACAAAGTAAAAAAGGAGGCCTTTTAAATGATAGAATTAAAATCTTTTAATAGTACTGATGAAAATACTTGGTGTCCTGGTTGCGGTAATTTTGCTATATTGACAGCAATAAAAGAATCCTTATTTGAACTTGGCTTATCTCCTGATGAAGTTGTTATGGTATCCGGGATAGGACAAGCAGCTAAAACTCCCCACTACTTGAAAGCAAATGTATTTAATGGGCTTCATGGTAGAGCACTTCCTCCAGCACAAGCCATTAAAATAGTAAATAAAAAACTTAATGTAATAGTTGTTTCCGGCGATGGAGATACTTACGGTGAAGGAGGAAATCACTTTTTGCATAATATAAGAAGAAATGTAGATATAGTACAGCTTGTTAATAACAATCAAATTTATGGTTTAACAAAAGGCCAAGCATCTCCTACAACTGCAAGAGGACAAACAACTTCTATGCAATTTGAAGGAACTTATACCGATCCTTTAAACCCATTAGCTGTTGCAATAGCAGCTGGAGCAACATTTGTTGCTAGAAGCTTTTCTGGTGAAAAAGAACATTTAAAAGAAATAATAAAAAAAGCGATAAATCATAAAGGTTATGCATTAGTAGATATACTTGATCCATGTATTTCATTTAATAAAGTAAATACTTTCAAATGGTATAAAGATAGAGTCTATAAATTAGATGAAAATTATAATCCAAAAGATAAAATTAAGGCCTTTGAAAAAGCCCAAGAATTTGGTGATGATGGGATTCCAATAGGAATAATATATCTTGATGAAACAAAGAAGACTTATCATGAATCTCACCCAGTATTACAATCTGGAATTAATATTATTGACAAAAAACGGGAACCAGAATATGCCCAAAAATTATTAGATAAATTCTTATTTAATGATTAAAAATATAATTTAGAAGAAAAATCTCAGAAATAATTTTCTGAGATTTTTTTTCTAAATAAAACCGTACATGCAGCTTCGCACACAGCTTCTGATAAATCTTCATTTCTACCAATATCATCCATTCTGTAATCCAATATCTGTTTTACTTGCGTTATGTTCCATGTGTTCTATAGTGCTTACTTCATACCTTCTCATTACAAGTAATGTACTTACCTTCGACTTGTCTTCCTAACGTTCCCGGCGACTCAGACCTCTTTCAGTATGCCCGCTCAGCAAACATATTTGGCAAACAAAAAAAGCCACAGTACAACGTACTGCGACAATTTTGGCAGGGGCAGTAGGATTTGAACCCACAACCAATGGTTTTGGAGACCACTACTCTACCGTTGAGCCATACCCCTAGGACATAAATGATTATATAACATCTTAAGAGATAAAGCAACATTTTTTTATGTTTTCTAAAGAATATTATCTATTTAACTTCTTCTACTAAATCATTATCAGTGTTATTAGATGAATCAGATTCCACAATATTTGATAATTCTTTAATATTATATAATATTAAATCATCAAAACTCATATTACCATAATATTTCCAAAGCTCTACAGTTTTATAGTATTTAGCTTCTGGATTTGACTCAGTTCCTTCTGTTCTCATTGAATCAATATCTATTACTGTATTTATATCTACAAGATCATCTCCATCTTGAATTATAACTACTTTTTCTGGATCTAAATTCTTTTCTTTCACTAAATCATTTATATCATTATTCTGAAGTTTTATAGTACTTAAATTTAATGATTTTGCTATATAATCAAATCTATTATCTAAAATTATAAAATTATAATTTTTAAGAGCATTAATATGCTTATTATAATAACTTATTTGTTTATCAAATTCTTTTATAGATTTATTATAATTTTCTTCATAGTAATCTCTATTTTTAGGATCTTTATCCTGTATAGAATTTTTTATGTTATATAATGCTATCTTATATTCTTCTATTCCTTCAAAATAGTAAGGATTCTCTTTTACATCTCCATTATTATCGAAATTTAGAAGTCTTATTCCTCTTGATAAATTTATTATTCCCAAATTTCCTTTTTTCAACTTACTTATAAAATTTGATATCCATGGCTCAAAATCTGTTCCAGTATATATAAATAAATCCATATTAGATACATTCTTTATTACATCATCATCAAATTCAAAATTTTTAATATCCTTTTCATCTGTTATCATATATTCAACATTGTGCTTATTTCCAATTATCCTTTTAACCATTTCAGCTTGAGGTTTATTTACAGTAATTATATTTAAATATATATCTCTAAATTCATTCTTTTTACTCTCTGTATTTGCAAGTAATGGACTTTGGAATATTGTCATTCCAAATGACAATATTATAGTTATAAAAACCATTATAAAAGTGACTTTTTTCAAAAGTTTGCACCCCCATTAAGTATTAATTACACATCCCAAACTTATACCGATATACATAATTATTTCTATTAATTTTATATAATTATAAATATAATTTATTAAATATTTAAAGTTTTCTTTAATTATATTTATATTAACAAATATAACATTACTATTTTTATATTATATCAATTTTTATATTATAAATATATAGTATTATGCTACTAAAGTATACATATTTTATTATTTTTAATTATATTTATTTGGTTTTTATAAAGATTTGATATAAAATAAAGTAATGATAAATTCATAAGCTGCAATAATATTAATATTAAGGAGGCTTTTATACATGATATTTAAAATAAATAGCGTAGAAGATACTACGCAACTTGGTATAAATTTAGGTAAATTACTTAAAAGTGGAGATATAGTTTGCTTAACTGGAGATTTAGGTACAGGAAAAACACATATTACAAAGGGAATTGCTAAAGGCCTAGGTATTGAAGATAATATAACCAGTCCAACTTTTACTATTGTAAATGAATACGAAACTGGAAGATTAAAGTTAAATCACTTTGATGTATATAGAGTAAGCGATCCAGATGAAATTTATGCCATAGGTTTTGATGACTATATTTTTTCTGATGCTGTTTCTGTTATTGAATGGGCAAATTATATTGAAGAAATTCTACCACAAGATTTTCTTCATATATTAATAGAAAAAGATCTTAGTCAAGGTGAGGATTATAGAAAAATAACCATAACTCCATATGGAGAAAAATATAATTATATAAAGGAGCTTACATTATGATTACACTAGCTATTGATTCATCTTCAAAGGTAGCTACTGCTGCTTTAATTAAAGATGATACTCTACTTGGAGAAATAACTTTAAATGATAAGAAAGAACATTCTGTAATACTTATGACAATAATTCAGGACTTGTTAAAATTTCATAAACTAGATGTTAATGATATAGATGGTTATGTAGTTTCTAAAGGGCCTGGTTCTTTTACAGGTCTTAGAATCGGAATGGCTACTATAAAAGGTCTTAGCTTTGGTAGTAATAAACCTTACGTAAGTATTTCAAGCTTAGATGCATTGGCTTATAGTGTTTCTGCTTTTGATGGAATTATCTGTCCTATTATGGATGCTTTAAGAGACAGTGTGTACACTTGTTTGTATAAATCTTCTTATAATAGCTTAGAAAAACTTACTGACTACTCTGCTCTTGACCTTGATGAACTTATAGAATTAATTGAATCAAGAAATGAAAAAGTAATTTTTATAGGTGATGGTGTTGATAAATATAAAGATTATTTAATTAAAAACTGTCCTAATTGTAACTTTCCACCTAGCCATTTAAACTTAGTTCGTGCTTCTTCTTTAGGTGAACTAGGAAGTAAACTATTAAAGGATGGTAAATTTGACGATCCAAATTCTAGTCCTATATATCTAAAGAAATCTCAGGCTGAAAGAGAATATGAGCAAAGGATGAAACTAAACAATGAATGTTCAAATTAGAATTATGAATGAAAATGATGCAGTTGAAGTTGCTAAGATAAGTATACTTAGCTTTTCATCACCCTGGAGTACTGAATCATATATCCAAGAAATAAAGAATCCAGTTGCTTTATATCTTGTTGCAGTTATTAATAATAATATAGTTGGTTTTATTGGAACATGGAACGTATTGGATGAATCACATATAACTAATGTAGCAGTTCATCCGGACTTTAGAAAACAAAAAATAGGTTCTCTTCTTTTAGAAAATCTTATAAATACATGTGAAAAACAACATAATACTTCATCATTTGATTTAGAAGTTCGTGCTAATAATATTCCTGCTCAAAAACTTTACTCAAAATTTGGCTTTAAAAATAATGGTATAAGAAAAGGGTATTATACTGATAATAAAGAAGATGCTATTTTAATGTGCCGATAGCATTATATCTTTTTCCTAATATCTGATATATAAGATATAATATTAATAGACATATAGGATAAGTATTATCTGCTACATAATACTTATCCTATATACTACTTTGTAAGTGAATTTTCAATAATAATAGTACTAAATAATTTTTCTATAGTTTTATTATTTTTAGACAATATACATTTTTCTTTATTATTAGGAATAATAAAAACAGAATGCACCCAAACTTTGCATCCTGTTCATATTAATCTTAATAACTATACTGCTTTATTTGTAATTTTTGTTATTATTTCGCTTCTTCTTCCTCATCTACTGGGAAATTACGAACCACATAAATTTCAACTCTTCTATTTTTAGCTTTTCCCTCTTCTGTGTCATTTGAAGTTTTGGGCTTATATTGACCATAAGCTTGAATTGAAACATTCTCTTCTTTAATTCCACCATAAGAAACCATAAAATCCATAACATTAATTGCACGAGCTGCACTTAAGTCCCAATTCGAACGGAATTTATTATTACTTATTGGAACATTATCAGTATATCCTACGACTCTAATCTGATTGTCTAATTCTTTAAGCATATTAGATATTTTTAATAATATCGGTGATACATCACTTAATACTTCAGCATCTCCTGAGTCAAATAAAGCAACATCTTGTATTGCAATTTCCAATCCTTCACCATTGAGATCAATTTTTATTCTGTCTCCATAGCCCTCTTGCTCAATTTCTTCTTCTAAATTCTTCTTTATTTCAGTCATTTTAGTGTCTTCTATTTGACTATCACTCATTCCTGTAGTATCTGATCCATCTGGTCCTCCTATAGATACAATTGAATTTCCATCACCATCACTAATCCCAGAACCACCTGAAAAAATAACATTAAATTGTTTAGCTACATTGTTAAATTTTTCTTTATCAATTTGTCCCATTGCAAACATAGTAATAAACAAAGCTAGTAGAAGTGTTAGCATGTCCGAATATGGAAGAAGCCATGTTTCATCCATATGCTCTTCATGGTTTTTCTTTTTCTTCCTCATCACTGTTCTCCTTTAAAATAATTTATAATTAATTATTCTCTTCAAATATTTTTCTTTGCTTCGGCTCCAACATACCTACTAATTTTCTTTCAATGCTCTTTGGATTATTTCCAGCTTGAATAGCTAACACTCCTTCAAGAATAATATTCATATTCTCTACTTCTTTCAAGGATTTTCTTTTTAACCTATTAGAAAAAGGATGGCAAATTACATATCCAGTAAAAATTCCATAAACTGTTGCAATAAATGCATTGGATATACTTGAACCAAGTTTCTCAATATCATTAAGATTTCCAAGGGCACCAATTAATCCAATAACTGCCCCTAAAACTCCAAGTGTTGGCGCTGAGCCACCCGCTGTTGCAAAAATAGAAGCACCCAAACGATGTCTCTCTTCCAAACTTTCTATTTCTATTTCTAATACTTCTCTTATCAAATCCGGATCCAATCCATCAATTACCATTTCAAATCCTTTTTTCATAAACTTATTGTCTAGACCTTGTATGGTACTCTCAAGAGATAACAATCCCTCTCTTCTGGTTGATTGAGACATTCCTACAATCTGTGTTACAATTTCAGCTGGATCCTGTGTATTCTTATCACTGAAAAGAACTCCTATAATTTTAGGAATTTTCTTAAAGTCTTTTTTAGGGAAAGAATTCATTACAGCCATTATAGTGCCAAGAATAATTATCATAATAGCCTCAGGATTTAATAACATAGTTATACTTGAGCCTATCATTAATAATCCTGAAATTACAATTGTAAGCCCCCCTAAAATACCTATAATTAAAAATATATCCATTTTTTTCTCCTTTGCAAATTGTTAAGCCTTTACAGAAATTTTCAAATTTCTGCAAATTCATTCTTTTTATTGTTTCTTATAAAATCTCCTTTTCTGCATAATACTCGTATTTTTACAAAAATATATTTTTGTAAGTTAAGTTTTATGATTGAAAAGTTAAGATATAATTCTAAAATTAATATCCCCATTATAATTAATCAATTTTTAAATACATAATGCTATTATATCATGTATTCATATCAATGCAAACAGGCTATTTCCCTAAGTTTCTCTTATGTCTTTATAAGATAATCAGCACCATTTTATAACATGAAACAATACTCTTTTTTCTATTTAAAATACCATATTTCTATGTGTTTTTTGTATTTTGGGGATATTTTTTTAAAAAATAATGTATTTTTCTGCTTATATATAAAAATCAACAAATTAAATTTTATACCTAAAAATATAAAAAACCTAGTGTAATATAAATTATCACTAAGCTTTATTTATGTTAGGACTTATATAATTTAGGCAATAACATTATTGTTTGGATGATTTTAATCATATAACTATTTTAATACTTCTCTTTCTGATGATCCAAAATTCGGTTTAACTTTAAATATTGAAACTGAAACTCTCTTGTATAAAAAATAAGTAGATACTGATACAACTAATGCTTTAACTCCATTTAATGGTAATAGACCTACTGTTATATATTTGATTAATTCTGATTGTGACATTTGCATACCATACGCAGGTAATAAGAGATAAACATTAGCTAATATTCCTACTACCTCTATTGAGATAGCACCTACAATCATCCCCAATATTGCATTCTTTTTACTTTTATTTCTATGATATACAATTCCAGCTGGCAAAATTAACGCACTTCCTATAAGAAAGTTTGCTGTTTCTCCAACAAAACCAGTTCCACTTCCCTTTATTAAAATATAAAGTATGTTTTTAAATAATTCAATTATAACACCTGAAATTGGACCAAATCCAAACGCACCAATAAGTGCTGGTACATCACTTAAGTCCATTTTTAGCCAAGGAAATACAGGAATTATTGGTAGATCAATATACATAAGTATTACTGCAATGGCCGCTAATAAAGAAATTTTAATCATCTTGTTTGTTTTTTCCATAGTACTTTGCCTCCCCAAAATTATCTCCTGAGTGTAGCTTATTAAGCGCTTAAAAAATCTATTATTTTTTAATTTTAGTTTCCTATATATTTATAGTTTTTATACCCAATAAATAATAAAACCCCAATGAATATAATTCATCAGGGTTCACCATACTAAATAAATAATGATTTTTTAATTCCTAATAGGTTACCTTCTTTCATCCAGACTATACTGTTGGCTTCGGAGTTACACCGAATCTGCTTTTATTAAAGCTCGCGGGCTATACCGCCAGTAGGGATTTACACCCTGCCCTGAAGATATTTTAAAATATTTTTTATTTTTCCTATATATTATACATCACTCTATACTATAATTACAATATTTTATAATATTATTCTATTTTTTATAGCTAAACTATTTTAATTATCTATTTTTTATTTTTCATATTTACATACATTTTTATTAGTTCAACAGCATTATCTATTCCTATTCCACTGTCTAATGTTATATCATAGTTCTGCGCTTTTCCCCATTTATTATCAGTATAGTGAACATAATATGTTGATCTACATTTATCAAGCTTAGTTATTGTCTTTTCTATATTTTCCTCTGGCATATTATATTCATTTATAGCTCTTAACTTTCTTTTTTCAATATCTGCATGTATAAATACATTTATACAATTAGGATAATCCTTCAAAACATAATCTGCACATGCACCAACAATTACACAATTTCCTTCTTCTGCAACTTTCTTAATTGTCTTGCTTTGTGCTATAAATATTTCATCATCAATTGACAAAGTATATGGAGAACTTGAAAGTGATAATGCAAACAAATTTGTAGCTCTTTTTTCTGCATTCTTAAACATATCCTCATGTAATCCACTTTCTTCTGCTGCTCTCTTTAATAATGCTCTATCATAAAATGCAAACCCTAACTTATCTGCTAACTTTTCTCCTATCTTTCTTCCTCCACTACCATATTGCCTATCTATAGTAATAATAATATTCTTATTCATAAAACCTCTCCTTATCTATAAATATTGCTATTACATCATGTATATACAATTTTGTTATATTTATATTATATCAATTTCCCATAAATTAATATAATACTTATTATAATATTTTACTTCCATGTATCTCTATAGCTTTAGTATATTCTAAAATCATATCTCTATTTTCCTTATTAATACCTTTTCCCGGCATTATTAATATTTTTCCATTAGAATACTCAACTAACTCCTTTAAACACTTCATCCCTTCTATAGCATTTTCTTTTCCACCTTTAGTTAATATTCTATCACCTCCAAACTCAACCAAATAATGAATTGCAGATTTTTTATCTTCAATCTCATCAAATGCCATATGAAATGTTATAGACATTGGCTTAGCCACATTTACTAGATCTTTAATTATTCTATAATCTATTTTATTATCCTTTATCGCACCAATTACTACTCCATATGCCCCTAAATTTTTGCACATTTCTATATCAGATTTCATTATTTCTAATTCATCATCTGTATAATAAAAGTCTCCACCTCTTGGCCTTATAATAACCATAACTGGTATGTTTAATTTTTCAATTGTCATTTTAATTGTTCCATAACTAGGGGTAGTTCCGTCCTCTAATAAATTATCACAAAGTTCAATTCTATCTGCCCCCCGCTTGGCAGCTAAAACCGCTTCTTTATAATTTCCAACACATACTTCAAATATAGCCATATAACTTTTCCTTCTGTAGATGTTGCATATTAAAATAGTTAGTATATAACTATTTTAATTCTATCATATTATCGTTTTCTTTTCTCTATTAGCTAACAACAATCCACTAGCTATTGCAGTAAATGGTGCTACTGTTATCAGTCCAAAACTCCCAATTAAAGTGTGTAGTATTTCTGAAGAAACATATTTTAAATTTAATATATTTATTATTGGTGTTCCTTGTGCCATAAATACCATAAGAAGGCCTATATATCCCCCTGAATATGCTAAAAGTAATGTAGTCATCATAGTTCCCATTATAGATCTTCCAACATTTATTCCAGATTTAACCGCTTCAAGCTTTGTTATTTCTGGCTTCTTCTCCACTACTTCTGATACAGCTGAAGTTATATCAACAGCCACATCCATGACAGCTCCAGAAGATGCTATAAATATACTAGCTATAAATATCTTTGTTAAATTTAAACTTTCATATCCTGAATATAAAAGTGATTCAGAAAATGACATAACTGCACCATGAATTTTAAATTTACTTACAAAAAATAATGCCATAAAACATGTTACTAGTGCACCAGAAATCGATCCTAAAATAGCTGCTAAAGATCTTTTATCTAGGCCATAAACTAAACCTATTATTACGCATATTAATATTAGTGTAGTTACCATTCCAACTATTATTGGATTATAACCAAGCAAAAATAATGGAATTAATACTTTCCACATAGCAAGTACAGTGAATATAAATGATAAAATTGATTTTATTCCTACAATACCTGCAAAACTTACTAAAACAACTACAAATATTCCTACTAACAATAATTCATAATTTAACCTGTAATGATCTACAAGAGTAACTACTCTTATAGTATCACCTGTATAATCAACAGTAACTAAAACCTTATCTCCTGCTTTAAATAATTTATCCTGTTCAAGTGATCCCGATAATCTATTAGTCCCTGTTGTGGTTCTTCCTTTAAATTTTCCTTGAAGTATTTCTATTTCACACAGTTGGTCTCCAACTTTTATAAGACCATTATTAACAATAAAATTTTCATCAGTACTTATAACTCTAGCTGATACCCTCTCAGTATTTTCATATATCTTCTGTGGAAATTTATTAGGTAATAGTATTAACAATATTATTGCTATTAAAGTTATAATTATTGGAATAGTGTTTCTTCTATGAATATCTTTAAACATCTAAATAATCTTCCTCTCACTTATGCAAACTTTATTAGTATTAAATAAAAATTTGCTCTAATCACATGAAAATTTAATATATTTCGTAATTAGAGCAACTTATTATTATTCTTTATTTTAAATTCAAAATCATATATCTTATTTTACTTTAGTTATTTCTTTTAACTTATCAAACACATTTGTATTATCATAATATCCTGAGAATAACTCTTGTCCTGCTCCCTTTGCCATCATAGCAACTGGTAATCCTGTATGTGAATAAGAGCTATATGATACACCCGATTTATTATTCAAAATATGTGTTAATGTAACAGTAAATGGTTCATAGCTTCCATACATAACATATTCATTTTCATCTAATTTTCTATCCTCTTTTTGAATCATACTCTTTTCATAGGCTGCTTTTATTCTTGCTTCTTCTTCACTTGTTAGTACCATTCCACCTTTTGTTGATTCACCTGATGATCCTGCTCTCTTAAGTCCAAAATTCGCTTCAACATCTTTCATTGCATCATCAAATGATGTTTTATTTTCTCTGTACTTTGCCATATATCTATCAAATGCTGTGTATGAAATCTTTTGATTAGATAAGTTTTGTAAATAAGTATCATAATTTGTACCTGCAAATCCTATTGTAAGTCCACCCGTCTCATGATCTCCTGTAACTAAAATTAACGTTTCTTTTGGATGTTTATTATAGAAATTTATTGCTTCTTGTACTGCATCACTAAGAGCTTCTGTATCATTAATACTTGATGCTGCATCATTAGCATGGCCAGCCCAGTCAATCTTTCCGCCTTCAACCATCATAAAAAATCCTTTATCATTATCTAATAGCTCGATTCCTTTCTTAGTATAATCAGCTAATGTAAGTTCATTACCTGTGCGATCTAGATCATACTTTATTGCTCCGCTTTCTTTCTCAATCTCATTCTCTGGACATATGGCAATTACTTTATTGTCACCAGATTTTAAGCTCTTTATCTCTTCTTGTGTATCTGCTATCTTAAATCCGTTCTTTTCTGCTAATTTCGATATAGGTAATTTTCCTTGTTCTTTTACTTCTTTAGAATCATCTGATAAGAACTTTCCACCTGCAAAATAATTAAAGTTGGAATTAACAAGCTGTACTCCCATATCATAATAATTACTTCTTGCTGGCACATGAGCATAATATGCGCCTGGCGTTGCATGATCTATATTTACAGAAGTTACTATACCTATTTTATATCCCAATTCTTTTTTCAATTTTTCAGTTATTGTTTCATAAGATTTAGTTTTTGTCTCATCCATGTTTATTACACTACTTAATGTTTTCTTACCTGTTGAAAGTGATGTAGCTGTTGATGCTGAGTCTGGACAAACTGATGTTGAATCATAAGTAGTCACAGTTCCTGCAACTGGGAAGTTCATAAAAGATAAATTCACTGGATTTGGGTAATTTCCTTTTTTAGGATCAATTACTCCATTCTTTTCTACACCTTTATAATATTGAGCAACTTGAATTTGTGGAAAACTCATCCCATCTCCTATAAACATGAATATATACTTTGGTGCCTTTCCATTATATTTAGCTGATTCTGATGTTGCAGCTTCCACTGGTTTTATAGGACTTATTGGATTATTTAATGTATATCCAATCCCAACTAACATAGTTAACGTAATTGTTGTTCCCACAATTCTTTTAGCAGTTTTATTCATTAATATCGCCTCCACTTTTACCATTAAAAGTTTTTATTTCAATTTAATTATGTACTAATTATAGTATTATCAAATTAAAACAATTTTATAGTTTGGTAAAATTTGTATTATATATATGTTAAATAAAACTTACCACATATATCCATAATCTAATCACGTTTTATCTGATGCATTAATGTAAATAGAACTCCTAAATTTAATATCAATAAATTTTATTCTGTCATTTCATAAAACTGCAAAAAATGGTATCTACTTGACTTTTCAAATTCAAGTAGATACCATTTTTAATTAATATTATAATTCTTCACCATTACTTGCTATAACATTCTTATACCAGTTAAAACTCTTCTTTTTATATCTATCTAAATTACCAGTACCATCATTATTTTTATCAACATAGATAAATCCATAACGTTTTTTCATTTCACCAGTACCTGCTGATACAAGATCAATACATCCCCAAGGAGTATATCCCATTAAATCTACCCCATCAATTACTGCTTCTTTCATTTCTTTTATATGATCTCTTAAGTAATCTATTCTGTAGTCATCATTAATTGACCCATCTTCTTCAATTTTATCAACAGCACCAAATCCATTTTCAACAACCATTAATGGAATTCTATATCTAGAATACAATTTGTTTAACACGGTTCTTAATCCTATTGAATCAACTTGCCATCCCCAATCGCTTGCTTTTAGGTACGGATTCTTTAACCCAAGAGACATGTTCCCGCCAATTTGTTCTGAATCTTCTGGATGCGCGCTTATACAGTTAGACATGTAGTAGCTAAATGTATAGAAGTCTACAGTTCCTTCTTTTAAGATTTCTAAATCTCCCTCTTCCATATGAATATCTATATTGTTTTCTTTGAAGTATCTAGCTGCAAAGTGTGGATATTCTCCTCTTACATGAACATCTCCACATAAGTAATTACTGATTTCTTCACTATTTTGAGCTAAAAAAACATCTTCTGGGTTACATGTATATGGATATAATGCTTCATACGCAATCATACATCCAATCTTAAACTCTGAATTTATTTCATGTCCCATTTTTATAGCTTTTGCGCTTGCTACAAATTGATGATGAAGTGCTTGGAATCTCTTTTGAGGATTATCCTTAATTTCACTTATAGGCCCACCCTTTTCATCAAGAAGAATTCCACCTCCAAAGAATGCACCAAATGGCCTTGCAAGTATATTTATTTCATTAAATGTAAGCCAGTATTTAACTAAATTCTTATATCTAGTGAAAATTGCCTTACAGTATCTTAAATAACAATCTATAACTTCTCTATTAGCCCATCCATCACCATTATATTTTTTAGTCAATCCATATGGAAATTCATAATGTGAAATTGTAACTAATGGTTCTATATTATATTTCTTTAATTCATTAAATACATCTTCATAAAATTTTAATCCTTCTTCATTTGGTTCAAGCTCATCACCATTTGGGAATATTCTAGTCCAGTTAATAGACATTCTAAATGTCTTAAATCCCATTTCTGCAAATAAAGCTATATCTTCTTTATATCTATGATAAAAATCTATCGCCACATGGCTTGGATAATAAGTTCCTTCTTCAAGTTCTGGTGTAATTCTTCTTGGTATTGTATGAGTTCCACCTGTTAATACATCAGATGTACTTAAGCCTTTTCCACCTTCTCTATATCCGCCTTCAAATTGGTTTGCAGCAGTTGCTCCACCCCATAAAAAACCTTCTGGAAATTTATCTGAATACTCTTTTAACATGTACACCTCTCCATTTCATAAATTACTTATAAATTGTTTACATATTTATGATACCATATATTAAATATATTTTTTCATTTCATTGACTTTTTGTAACAGATACCATTTTATAGGTATTTGTTTTTTTATAAAACAATGTGTTATTATTTATAATTTAACAATACATTTTATATTAAAGTTTATGTATTTTAATTGACTAAGGATACTAACCACCTTAAAATTATAGTAAATAATAATTTGAGCACTTCATACAAAGGAGATAATTAGTGATTATGAAAAAAGCAATATTTCTTGATATCGATGGAACAATTTTAGACTGCTTGGGAGGCATACCTGATATTACCCCTAATGTAAAGAAAAGAATACGTTCACTACAATCAGATGGCAATTATGTTTTTGTTGCTACTGGCAGACCTTATGCATTTTTAAGTCAAGCTATATTAGATTTTGGTTTTGATGGGTTCATTTTAACAAATGGTGCTCATATTATAATTAATGGTAATACTTTTTACAAAGATCCCATTGATAAAAATTTTATAAAAGAAGCTACTATTGAATTTGAAAAACGTAATATTCAATATATTCTTGAAGGTGAACTTTACTCGTATATGAGAGATAATTGTAAAGAATTCTATGAATTTTATGATAGTATAGGAATTTCCAGAAAATTTTTAGAAAGCAATTTTAATATTGATGATGTAGATACTTATAAAATAGAAATGTTATGTCATGATAAAAGTTCCGTAGATTTCTGCTTATCATTAATAGAAAATAATCCACATTATGATCATTTTCATAGCATAGATGAAAAATCATTCGAACTATATTCTAAGAAAAATACAAAAGCCACTGCAATTTTAAAAGTATTGGATCATTTAAATATCCCTATTGAAAATAGCTATGCATTTGGTGATGGAAAAAATGATATAGAAATGTTATCAACTGTTGGCTGTGGAATAGCTATGGGAAATGCTGATGATGACGTAAAGAAATATGCAAAAGAAATTACTGATACAGTTCATAATGATGGGGTAGCTGTTGGTATAGAAAAGTACATTATCTCTTAGAACTGTATATTTACTTATCATTTGAATTGTTCTTGATTTACTCTTAACATTTTACTTACTAGACACAACTTTTCAATTTAAGTCTAAATATGACTTTCGGAGTTTAGTAATTTTATATTTTCTTAGATATAAAAAATGTAACAAAATAGAATTAGAATAAATTCATCTTGTTACATTTTTTATTTTTTGAAATTTGTGCTTCAAAATAATATATAATATTTATATTATTTAAATATATCTAATAATTCTTTAAACTCACTTAAATGATAGTCGGCAAAAATACATTTAGCTGCACTTGATATTCCTGCTACTTTCATCGATGCAATTTTGGCAGCTATGCAGCCTGATTCTGAATCTTCAATAACTGCACATTCTTTTGGCTGAATATTCAAACCCTTTGAAGCTTTAATAAATATTTCTGGATGTGGCTTTGAATATTTTATCATTGTACCATCAGCAATTACATCAAAAAAATCAATTAATCCTATTTGCTTTAGAATTATTTTTGCATTTTTACTAGATGATCCAATTGCTAATTTATATCCTCTTTCTCTTAAGATCTGCAAAGTATCCAATACTTCTTTAGAAACATCATTAGTTGTCATTTTCTTAAGAAAAGTTTGATAATACTTATTCTTTTCCTCTGCCATTTTTGACTTTTCTTCTTCAGTATATAACTTGTTGCTTTTTTCTAAAATAATCTCTAAGCTCTCTAATCTTGATACCCCTCGAAGTCTTTCATTAATTTCAGTATCAAAATAAACCCCCAACTTATCCGCTAATTTTTTCCATGATAAATAATGATATAAATCTGTTGAGCAAATAACACCATCCAAATCAAATATCAATCCTTTAATGCTCATATTCTATCTTCTACTCTCTTCATAATTGCAGAATGGGTCCACTGGATTTTTTCCTTTAAATTCACTTTTACCAAGCAATTTATCAACAAGTACAATTGGATTATATTCATTTGCTGTGTAGGCATTTATATAAGTTTTAATCATGGGAACATCTTGTAAATGATAAGGATTAGCTAATGATATAAATAAAGTTGGGATTTCATTAACAAACCATGGAACATCTACTCCTAGAGGAGCTTTCCATTGAATTCGTACATTTGTCTGATTACTTGCTGTTTTTATATTAGCAAAATAAATAACAAGATCAAATGTATTCTTCAAATTCTCGATACTTCCATTTTTCAAAAGATGTGAGTGTTTAGTTTCATCAAAATAAATTATCTCAAATCCTTCTTTTATCATTTGTTCAGAGAAAATTTTATTTACTGCTGGCTTTCCGCTCGCACTTACCTTATCGCCAAGAACTATAAATAAAACGCGCCTATGTTTTTCTATAGATAATGGTAATAAGCTTTGAGTATCTTTTACTAAGGTAATAGATGCATCTGATAATTCCTTAGCCCATTTCACATGCTGTTCACATTTTAGAATACCAAGTAAATCTTCATTAATAGAACTGCTATTCTCATGCAAATGAAGACTTGCCTTCATTGCTAGAATTCTTTTAACAGCTTCATTCAAACGTTTCTCAGTTAAAGTTCCATTTTCATATGCCTGTAACATATAATTGTAATCTTCCTCTAAATCACGAGTGAACAATATCATATCACATCCAGCTATAATCACTCCTGGAACAATATTACAACGCTTGTCAACTGATGTTAGTCCTGACATATTGACTGAATCAGTAATAATTAATCCGTTAAATCCAAGTTCTTTTCTTAATAAATCATTCAATAAATAGGTTGAGTAACTTGCTGGTAAAAATGCCTCTTCTTCAAGGTCTGGATATTTTGTCCTTATATAGTCAGGAAACATAATGTGAGCAGCCATAACTGATTTTGCTCCATTATCTATCATCTCCTTATAGATAACCCCATAAGTTTCTTTCCATTTCTCATATGATAGAGAGTTAACACTTGTTAATAGATGCTGATCTCTATCATCTACACCATCTCCTGGAAAATGTTTTATTGAAACAGCAACATCATTTTCTTGACAAGCTTTCATATATGCTTTTGCCATATTTAAAACTCTTTGCGGATTATTACCAAAAGTTCGTACATTCGTAATAGGATTTGAATGATTATAATCTATATCAATAACTGGTGCAAATGCCCAATTACATCCTACTGATTTTCCTTCTTTAGCAGATATTAATCCTAAACGATAAGCATATTTATCATCCTCTGTTGCAGCTACTTGAATTTGCCTACCATAAAAAGTTCCATCATTACCAATTCCATCACCTCCAGATTCAAGATTTGCAGCTATAAGCATAGGAATACGAGAATTCTTTTGTAAATAGCAATGTGTTTTTTGTATTTCTTTACTTAATCCTGGTCGATACATAATGCCACCTGGATGATATGTATTTAAAATTCTATCTAATTCATTTCTGTCATGAGTATCTCCATGTAAACAAAATAATTGTCCTATTTTTTCTTCTGTTGTCATGGAATTAAAAGTACTTTCAACCCATTGAATATCTATATCATTTAAAAAAAATGGATTTCCTTTATAATCAATCATTTTTATTCCCACCTTTAACTATTAAATTTCTTTCATTTCTTCTTTATAAGCTTCTTTGTCAGCAGCTTTGAAGAACGGATAATACATAAAAAGTGATATTATTAATAAAACCAATTGTAAAGCTGCAATTTTCCAGCTTCCTTCCATTAATCCAGTTACAAAAGGAGGAAATCCTGGTCCAAGTATAGCTCCATTAGCTGGTGGGACAATACCTAACGCTGTACAAACATATCCAATAGTAATAGATACAACTGGAACACAAATGAATGGTATAACAAACTTAGGATTCATTACTAATGGTGTACCAAATATAACTGGCTCATTAATACTAAAGCAATTTGCTGGTAATGCCATCTTCCCTAAAGTCTTGTAACGCTTACTTTTTGCAAAAAATGCAAACAAAATGCATAGTGCCAATGTTCCTCCAGATCCACCAACTCCGCTATAAAGATTAAAGAATTGTTTACCAGCCAAATTTGGTAATACACTTCCTGCACTATATGCTGTAAGATTTTGAGCATCTAAAGCCATCCATATTGGATTCATGACTGAATAAAGAACTATAGTTCCATGAATTCCAAAGAACCACATAGTCTGACACAGAATAGCAGCTATTAAGAATGCAAAATAATTACTTCCAATATATTGCAAAGGTAATTGAACAAAAGAATAAACTAATTGATGAATACTTCCATATGTTGTATGTTCCATAACGCTAGCAATAACAAGTGCTACAATAGCAATAACAAAACCTGGAATCAAAGATGTGAATGTTTTAGATATTGTATCTGGAACTCCATCAGGTAATTTGATAGTTAGATTCCTTTTAATACATAACACAAATAAAATTGATGATATCAATCCAATAAATATAGCAACAAATAAACCTTTTGCACCTAACCAACCAAAGCCTAAATAACTTGTAGTCACATCTCCAACAACTACATTTTCAATAGGCGTAACAAATAAAAATGCCATTAAAGCTAAAATACCTGCCAGTACCCCATCTGTATCATGTTTTTTAGCAAAACAATATGCAATGAAAAATACAGCATATAAAGATAAAATATTGACTGTAAGCTGAGCAGGAATTGTAAGCAATTTTTTCAAACCAGTATTAATCAAAAAATTTTGATATGCTTCAATAGGTAAATTAGACAATAAAGAAGCAATAGAGCCAATCATTGTAATTGGTAATGTAGAAATCAAGCCATCTGAGATTGCTGTTACGTAATTGTTTTTTGCCACTTTATCAATACAAATTTGGACTTTCGATAGATTCATGTTTTAATCTCCTTCCTAAAGTACACAATAATCTTAATTTTTTAATTTCTAATATCATATCAAGCATTATTTCAAAAAGATATTTCATTAAAATAACGTGTATTTCTTAAGATTATATTAGTAATAAAAACTATTTCTTTAACTTAAATTTTAAATGCGCGCTAACTTTTTTTATATGAAGATCTTCTGTAAATTAATATTAACACAAAAATATTCATGATTGTTTTCTTTATACGCAATCGTTTTCTTTTAGTGCTATTTTTTTTTCTATTTAATAATATTTTCATAAAACAAAAATTTAAGTCCATATTTCTTAAAATAAAAAAATGATATCCATATAAATGAACATCATATCTTAAAGCTTATCATGAAAAGTATATTTATTTTATTGAAATTAGATGGAAATTTGAATATGTACTGCAAATTCAAATTTATAAAAATTTTTATTAAAAAAATTAATTATAAAATGTAACGATTCAAATAGCGATTCAATAAAACTTCAATAAATAACAAAAATTTATAATTGCTAGATCTACCATTTTGATAATTCCCCACATAAACAACATGATCAAAATTGGTAAGTATACGATTATTAGGATTCTGTGTAATAACATACATTTTTGTATTATTTTTTCTTATTTCTTCAAAAATATATTTTCTAGCATTGAAATAATTTCCATCGACACTAATAAAAATGCATAAATCATCTTCTTTAACATTTTCAGTAAACTTACTTTCTTGGTTACGTGTAAAAGCAAAGTGTACCATTTTCCCATAACTCATAAGCATATATTGGAGATAAAACGAAAAAGATCCAGATAATTGCATACCAAAAATATAAATATCTTTCGCCTCATAAATATCTTCTATTAAATTATCAATATCTTTAAAATTAATTACATTAACTAAATCATCTAGTGAACTTTTTATAGATTCGGTATATTGAAAAATTTCTTTGTATTCATTTCCATCATTAAAAATTAAACCTTTATAATTATCATTAATCATTTCTCGAAGAAATTTTTTATTATCTAACAAAGCTGATTTTAAATCAACAAAATTTCTAAAACCAAGAGATTTTGTATATCTCGTTATCGTTGCTGGTGATGTATAACATTCTTCTGCTAAAGTCGTAATTGATAACTCACGAATTTCGTTATGTAAATATTCTAGTAATTTTCTAGAGATAACATAATTGATATCATTTTCATCCATAGTATCAATTATGATTTGAATGTCATTAAAAATCGTATCCATAATAATCATTCTCCTCTTTTATTGATTATAATTCAGAAATGAAATAATTTAAATTTCAATATATTCTAACATTTGACAGATTCCATGTCAATATTGGCACATCACACTATAAATAAACTAATAGAGAATAATACTAAGAAATATATTTGCTTAATAACTAATAAAAATAGAACTACTATAAAATTTAGTTTTACAGTAGTTCCATTTTTATGAATTCCTCAATCTACCCTTCTAAAGCTTCAAGTATCTTATCTTCTTGTGCTTGAGTTATCACTCCAGCTTCAACTAAATTATCAAGGTAGCTTTTTTGTGCTGATGTTGAAATACTAGTAACACTATTATCTTCTTCCTCTTCATCATCTTCTTTTGCTTTAGCTGGTGCTGGTTTTCCCATATTTTTAATTATCTCATCTTTTATTTCTTTTGTTATAGTCCCATCTTCAACTAAAGTATCTAGAGGATTCATTTTTCTTTCTTCATCTTCTTCATTAGAAGTCAATGCTGATAATAGAGTAGTTTTACTTAATTGACTTTGTTCATCAGTTATTATGCCATCTTCAACTAATTGTGATAAAATGTCAATTATACTTTCTTCATTGCTGCTGCTATTACCTAAGCTTTTTATAATTTCATCTTCTTGTTCTTGTGTTAAAGTTCCATCTTCAACTAAAGAATCTAGTGGATTAACTCCTCTTTGAATATCCCCACTGCGTGTATTTTGTTGTATTGTTGATAGCAATGCATTTTGAATTGAACTCTTTTGATCCTCAGTTATTGTTTCAGAATTAATTAAACTATCAAATGGTGCAGTGGAATTCATCATATTTCCCTCACTACCATATGTCAATTTATTTTTATACGTATTGTTTATTCCATTACTTTCAAAAGCACTTTGAACTGCATCTGCTTGCTCTTGTGTTAAAGTCCCGTCTTCAACCAAGTTGTCTAAAATACTAGAATCAAATTGTGGTGGCTGCATTAGTCCAGACGCTATATTTCCAGCTTGTTGGCTGATTTGGATTGAATCACTCTCTTGTTGTTTAGCCTGCTCCTGCTCTTCTAATAATTTTTGCAGTTGAATCTGAGTAAGATTATAGTATCCATTGATTTGTGATGTACCATTTATTGTGTTCATGTGTTTTCTCTCCTTATATCTGCTTCCTTGCACACATTTTTACACTTCCCTGCTCTTCATTTAAATTTTCATATTATTTTTATCGTAATATATTTCATACTGACAACTGTTATCATGTGGCAAATTTAAGGCAAAATTGTGGCAACATTAAAGAATGTAAAATTTATTAATTATTAAATATCTTTTATGTTAAAATGGTTTTGAGGTGAATTAGATAAATGAACAAAAAGTTGATTTATATGGCTGATGATGAAATTAATATTTGCAATATCATTAAATCATTTCTTTTAAGAGAAGGTTTTGATATTGA
This sequence comes from Clostridium neonatale, assembly GCF_900465025.1. NCBI lineage: Bacteria > Bacillati > Bacillota > Clostridia > Eubacteriales > Clostridiaceae > Clostridium > Clostridium neonatale. The sequence goes on along the minus strand of NZ_UICR01000001.1, from coordinate 676,163 downwards.
AATCTTTACTGATGGCCGTTCTTTGCTAAATGCATTTCAAGAAAAACAAGCTGATATGCTAATATTGGACATAGTTTTACCAGAATTAGATGGATATCAATTATGCTCATTAATCCGCCTAACTAGCAATGTTCCAATAATATTTATTTCTGCAAAAGATACAGAACCCGATAAAATTGCCGGACTCAATCTTGGAGGAGATGATTATTTAACAAAACCCTTTAGTCCATTAGAGCTTATTGCAAGAATAAATAGTATTTTTAGAAGAATAAATTTAGATAAAACACAAACTGAAAATAATGAATATATAAATATATGTGATATTTATATAAATCCATCTACAAAGCGTGCTGAAATTAATGGGAAAAAGATAGATTTCACTGTTACAGAATTTTCACTACTACATTATTTAGTTAAAAATAAAAATAAAGCAATTAGTAGAAGTGAACTTTTGGACAAAGTATGGGGTTATGAAAATAGTGTTAAAACAAGAGCTACTGATGATATGATAAAAAGAATTAGGAAAAAACTTAGTGATGCAGGATCCGTTTTAGAAATACATACAATCTGGGGATATGGATTTACAATACAAGATGAATAATTTTATAGTAAATAAAAATACAATAAAAGGCAAAATATTAAACTATAATATAAGTATCATTATTATGCTTATTGCATTAACTGCTATAATATTTAATTTATCTATAAATCTTTATATTCAAAAAGATATAAAAAATCAATTAAACACCCTTGCTTCAAACGCCAAGAATACTGTATTAATAAATAGTCCGGATTTTTTTCCTAATAATAACATTCCGCCAAAGCCACCTAAATTTAATCAACATCAAACTAATAATCAAGATAATATAGAAACAGATAAAAATATTGTTCCTCCATCTGATCCATCAGAAAATCAAAATAATATTTCTAGTCATTTGTATAGTGATAATAATGATTCATTTAAATACTACTTAATGCTAGATCGTTCTTTAAAAGAGCCTCTAACTTTATTAAATGCTAATTTTATACTATTAGATGAAAATCAGAACACAATAACTCCTCTTCACGAAAATTTTGATTATTCTGCTATTATTGAAGAGATATCATCCAAAAATTCTAAGGCTATGCGCTTAAATGAAACAACATATGTTAACTTTGACTTTTCAGATAATAAGTATATGGCAGTAATTCAGCCAATAGCTGATAAAGACTTCTCTTTTTTAGGATGGATTATTATATATTCAAATGTACAGAAAATGCAAGAATTAAAATTTTATATTAATATAATTCTATTGCTTATTCTTATTTCTAGTGCTTTTATTACAGTTATTTTTTCTTCTAAACTATCAAAAAATATATCCAAGCCGCTTTCTGATTTAAATGAACAAATAAGTTCTATTTCTGATAGAAATTTTGGTAATAAAATTCAAATTCCTGTATTTGATGAACTAGATGAATTAGTAAATAATATAAATTCCATGTCAGAGAAGCTTGGAGATTATGATAAAGCTCAGAAAATTTTTTTAGAAAATATGTCTCATGAATTTAGGACGCCTTTAATGTCTATTCAAAGCTATGCCGAAGGTATAAAATACAGTGTTATTGATAATGATACTGCTGTTGAAGTCATTCTTGGTGAGATTAATCGTATGAAAATTTTAATAGAGGATTTATTATATTTATCCAGATTAAATGCAATAGAAGAAAATTACAAATACTCCACCTTGAATTTTAATGAAATAATCGTAAGATGTATTGAGCGAATGAATCTAATTGTTGAAAAAAATAATATAACTATATCCTTTAATCTTCCAGAAGAAATACTCTATATTAATGGAGATGAAGAAAAACTTTCTCGTGCAATTACCAATATTATAACTAACTGTGTTAGATATGCTAATAGTTTAATATCTATTAATTTAATAATATTAGGACATAACAAAATTCAATTAACTATAAGTGATGATGGCACTGGTTTTGATACCAATGATTTTTCCAATATTTTCAAAAGGTTTTATAAAGGAAGTAAAGGTAATTTTGGATTAGGACTATCCATAAGTAAAAATATAATAGAGCAACTAGGTGGCACCATTAGTGCACGCAATTTAGAAAAAGGTGCTATATTTACAATTATATTACCATTACTGTAATATGCTTTTTTATATTTAAATCATATATAATTTAAACAAGTATTTTTAATTAATGAAATTTCAAATAACTTAGAACTCATAGTAAAAATTTACACTCTAAACCTTTAAAAATGTTAAAGACTATCACCCACTAAATAATGTGATAGTCGTTAATTTTATTATATTAACTTTTAGTTAATATTCCAAACTTCCTGTATAAAACTACATTAATGGTGCAAATAATTTTAATGTTCTTCCTATTAATTTCTTCATTAAACCAAGCTTTTTACAATCTTCAATAGTAATCAACTGACACTTTTTAAGAGTATTTTGAAAATCTTCTTCAATCTTTCTAATAACTGAATTTTTATATATATAACTTGCACACTCAAAATGTAAATAAAAACTTCTAAAATCCATATTAATAGTACCTACAACCGCCTTCTCATCATCACTAACAAATACCTTTGCATGCACAAACCCCGGTGTATATTCATAAATTTTAACTCCTGCTTCAATAAGCTCCTCATAATATGTCCTTGCAAGAAGATATGCAGCTTTCTTATCTGGTATATGAGGCATAATTATAATAGTTTCTATGCCTCTTTTAGCTGAATATGTAAGTGCTGTTATCATTTCATTATCTAAAATTAGATATGGAGTCATTATATGAACATATCTATTCGCTGTATTAAGTATGTCCATATATACTTGTTCTCCAACATTCTCAGAATCAAAAGGGCTATCTCCATATGGCATTATGTAGCCTTCCGTTTTCACTTTATCTTGAAAATTAAAATTTTTCTTTATGTACTTTTCTAAATCTTCTTTTTTTCTTACATCAATATCCCACATACTCAGAAACATTAATGTAAAACTTTTAACTGCTTCTCCTTTTAGCATTATTGCAGTATCTTTCCAATGCCCAAATCTTTCATATTCATTTATATATTCATCAGCTAAATTTATGCCTCCTGTAAATGCTGTATGCCCATCTATAACAAGAATCTTCCTATGGTCTCTATTGTTTTGATATGTTGAAAGAAATGGTACTATTGGTGCATACATTTTACATTGTATTCCTTTTTCTCTTATTTTTTTAGGATAATTATATGGAAGTAATGCTAGTGAGCACATCCCATCATACATTACACGGACTTCTACCCCTTGTCTAGCTTTACGTTCCAATATTTCTAAAATAGTATCCCACATTACACCATTTTCAATTATAAAATACTCCATAAATATAAATTCTTTTGCACTCTCTAATTGAATTTTCATTTCTTCAAATTTATCTTCACCACAAGGAAAATATTTAACAGAGGTATTTGTGTATATTGGAAAGCCTCCACAATTATGCATATATTGAGCTAAATTAAATACTTGTACATTTTCCTTTTCTAATGCTTCCCTGGTAAACTTATCTTGATATAGATAATCTCTCTGACTTTCTAATAATAACGCTAATCTTTTTTCTATGGTCTTTGTTCCAAGCTGAACTCTTGTAAATAAATAAAAAAATACTCCAAATACCGGGATAACCAATATTGGAATAATCCATACCAATTTGAAACTTGGATTCTCTTTAGAATTTAAAATGTAAATTACTACACTTGAGCTCAATAAAATAAAAGCTCCATAGATATATGTAATGTATTGATTCAGCCATGTTAAGCAACCAAGAAATATTATAATTTGTAATATAAATAATAGCGCAATTACTGATGTTCGTCCAAATACCACTCTACCTAAACGCCTTATTTTCTTCATCACATACTACTCCTATTTTTTTACTTATAAACTTACGTTTGCAAATATTTTATCTTTCACTTATTATATCATATTTTGTAATTGAGATTAATTAAAATAGTGCAATTCATTTGAACTAAGTAGAAGTTGACAAATATCTTTCTTAAAATTCAGCCTTATTATATTCCATTATTCTACATATAGCTTTTATAAAGCTATATGATATATTAGTATTACTTATATCACTAAAACTTTTTACTATACATAAATATTGTCTAGAAACTCTTTAGCCCTCGCTCAGATCAAGTAATATTTTGAAATGCATAATGTTCATAAGATAGTAAATTGTTTCATGCAAAAATGATTTTTTCTTTTTCCACAGCTATTAGCAAATTCTATGCATTCTGATTTTTTTCAGCACATGGTACAAAATGAAGATTTCTAAGTCTTGCAGAAGTTGAATATAAATCTGTTAAATCCACCGCCTCTACAAATTGACTTAGTAATCGCACTGAATCATTAACTGGTATCATATAATTAATGTTCTCCTTTTGAATAAATTATCAATTTTATTCAAAAGGAGAACAAAAATAAAACTAAATGAAAGAACTTATTCTATTTGATATATTAAAATTCATAATCTGAATCAATATTAACCTTTGAATTTAATCTAATATCTTTAGATGAGCTTCCTACTAAGATATTAAATGCCCCATTTTCAACTTTCCACTTTTTATTATTAACATCATAAAAACCTAATGATTTTTTATTTAACTTAATTTCTACTTCTTTAGTCTCTCCAGCTTTTAATGATATCTTTTCAAATGCTTTTAATTCAATAGCAGGTCTTTCTACACTTGCTTCTAAATCACTTATATAAATTTGTGCTATTTCTTTACCTGCTTTTTTTCCTTTATTAGTTATTTTAAAATTAACTAATATTTCTACATCATTATCTTTTTCATTAGTTGTAATTTTAAAATCCATATATTTGAAGTCTGTATATGATAAACCATGTCCAAAACAAAATAGTGGATTAATATCATAAGTTTCAAAATATCTATATCCTACATATATTCCTTCTCCATAATTAACAGTTTCTTCGCCAGGAAATTCTCCAAGTTTATGAGCCGGACTATCTTCAAGCTTTCTTGGGAATGTTACTGTTAATTTTCCTGATGGATTAACATCTCCAAATATAACTTCTGCAAGTGCTCTTCCGCCTTCCATACCGTTATACCATGTTTGAACTATAGCTTTAGCTTCATCTGCCCACTCACTCATATCTACTGGTGAGCCAGTAAGCATTACTATAACAGCATTTTTATTAACTTCTAATATTCTCTTTATTAATTCATCTTGGTCATATGGAAGAATTAAATCGCTCTTATCATAGCCTTCACTATCAATTCTATGTTTAACTTCTTCATCTTCATCTACTGAAAGGGCATTATTTTCTAATTTCAGCTGATCTTCAACGTGCTTTAAGCCACCAACTATTATTACTTCATCAGAAGATTTAGCTAATTCTACTGCTTCTTCTATTAATTTATCTTTAGCAGATGGATCTTGGCTATACCCCTTAGCATATTTTACTTCTGTATTCCCACCAAGTCTCATTTTTAATCCTAAAAGTGGTGTAATTTCGTATAATGCCTTTATTTCAGCACTTCCCCCGCCATTCGAATGAGTAAAGTTTGCATTTTCCCCTATAACGGCTAGCTTTTTAATCTTTTTATCTTCTAAAGGAAGAACATTATCTTCATTTTTTAATAAAACTATTGATTCTCTTGCTACATCAAGAGTAACTTGTCTGTGTTCTGATAAATTGTAAGTTCCGCTTTTTCTATCTTCTGAGAATATATTTATTTTATACATGAATCTTAATATTCTTCTTATTTTTTCATCTATTACTTCTTCATTTATTTTTCCTTCTTTTACTGCTTTAATTAACGGATTTGCAAAGAAGTATTCATCAAAATTAGTAGTAACACTCATTTCTATATCCATACCTGCATTTACTGCAAGTTCTGTGTTATTTACTGCACTCCAGTCAGATATAACAATGCCATCAAATTCCCATTCTTCTTTTAATAGTTCAGTTAGCAATGCCCTATTATTTGAACAGTGATATCCGAATATCTTATTGTATGCGCACATTATTGAATATGCATTACCTTCTTTTACTGCCATTTCAAATGCTGGAAGATATATTTCTCTAAATGTTCTCTCATCTAATATTGCTTCTACATTTAATCTTTCTGTTTCTTGATTATTAACTGCAAAATGCTTTACACATACTGAAACATCATTTTCTTGAACACCCTTAATAAAAGGTACAGCCATTTTTCCACTTACATAAGGATCTTCTGACATGTATTCAAAATTTCTTCCACAAAGTGGACTTCTAATTATATTAATTCCAGGCCCAAGTATTACATCTTTTCCTCTTCCTCTTGCTTCACATCCAAGTACTTGACCACTTTTATATGCTAATTCAGTATTCCATGTAGATGCTAAAGCAAGACTGCAAGGAAGATAAGTAACATAATCATCAGAATTTCCAATTGGAATCCAACTATCATCTAGAAATTCATTCCTTACACCAATTGGTCCATCTGACATTTTTAACGGTGGTATATTAAATCTTTTTACACCTTCAGTTCTAAAAAGACCATTTCCATGAATCATGGCAATCTTTTCTTCTAAAGTAAGCATTGATATTATTTCTTCTATTTTCTTTTCACTCATGTCAAACTCTCCTTTATTAATTTTTTCTCATAATCACTTGTAAATAATTAATATTTAAATATAGGTAGAGATTTATCTCTCCCTATAAACTTATAAAAAATTTCTTTTATATCAACGTACAAACTATATCAGCATTTCCATTTTCAACTGTTATCTTCGTATCATTTCCCTCTACTACAAATGAAGCACCTTCAACTGATTTAACATTTGTAACATTCTTTAACACCAAACTCCAAGTTCCATCTGTTCCTTCTGATTTTATGTTTATTACCTTATCATTCTTTATAGCTTCTACTGATAAAGATTTATTTCTTTCCATATCTAATATTTCAGCAGCAGCTTTTTCATTATCTTTTAATTCATACGCTAATAATGAAACATCCTTTCTATAATCATAGTCAGGTTTAGTATCATTTGCTCCAACAGCTATAATACTATTTTCCTTAACAAGCATTGGTATGCTTAAGTAATCATGAATTTCCTTAATCCATCTTCCACCTTCATATTTCTTACCTGTTATAAAGTTAGTCCATTTACCTTCTGGTATATAATATTTAGCTTCACTATTTTCATTAAAAATTGGTGCAACTAATATTGAATCACCTAACATATATTGTTTATCTAAATATGCACAAGTATCATCATTTTGATATTCTAATACCATAGATCTCATTGTTGGAATTCCTTTTGTATGAGCATCATTAGCTATTTTAAATAAATATGGCATTATGCTGCATTTTAACTTACTAAAGAATCTTACTACTGCTGAAGCGTCTTCATCATAAGCCCATGGAACTCTGTATGAAGTACTTCCATGTAATCTACTATGAGATGATAATAATCCAAATGCTACCCATCTCTTATAAACATCTGCTGTAGATGTGCTTTCAAATCCTCCTATATCATGACTCCAGAATCCGAATCCAGACATACATAAAGATAATCCACCTCTTAAACTTTCTGCCATTGATTCATAATCAGATTCACAATCTCCACCCCAATGAACAGGGAATTGTTGTCCTCCAGCTGTAGCTGATCTAGCAAATACAGCCGCTTGATGTTCACCCTTCACTTCTTTTATTGTTTCAAATACAACTTTGTTGTACATTTGAGTGTAGTAGTTATGCATCTTATATGGATCAGAACCATCAAAGTATTGTATATTTTCAGTTGGTATACGTTCACCAAAATCAGTTTTGAAACAGTCAACTCCCATAGCCATTAATTCTTTTAGCTTATCACTGTACCATTTGCAAGCATCAGGATTTGTAAAATCTACTATTGCCATAGCTGGTTACCACATATCAAATTGCCATACATCTCCGTTTGTTCTCTTAATTAAATATCCATTTTCCTTTGCTTCAGCAAATAATTTAGATTCTTGAGCAATATATGGATTAATCCATACACAAATATTTAAATCTTTTTCTTTTAATCTTTTAAGCATTCCTGTTGGATCCGGGAATACTCTCTTATCCCATTCAAAATCACACCAGTTAAATTCTTTCATCCAGAAACAGTCAAAGTGAAATACTCTAAGTGGAATTTCTCTATCTATCATTCCATCTACAAATTCATTTACTGTCTTTTCATCATAGTTTGTAGTAAATGAAGTAGATAACCATAAACCAAATGACCATGCTGGTGGCATTGCTGGCTTTCCTGTTAATGATGTATAATTTTCAATTACTTCTTTCATTGAATCTCCACCTATTATGAAGTAATCTAAAGATTCACCAGGTACACTGAATTGAACTTTTGTAACTTTTTCTGATCCAACTTCAAAAGATACTTTTTCAGGATGATTTACAAATACTCCATATCCCTTATTAGTTAAGTAAAATGGTATCTTTTTGTATGATTGATCTGTGCTTGTCCCACCATCTTCATTCCAAGTTTCAATTGTTTGTCCATTTTTAACAAATGGCGTAAATCTTTCACCTAATCCATAAACTAACTCACCAACACTTAATTGTAATTGTTCTCTCATGTAAGTTTGTTCTGGATAATCTAAGAAATCCTCTTTTCCGGTTTTAACATAAGCCATTCCTCTATATTTACTAGCTGTTAACTTTTCTTTACCTCTATAAAAAGCCATTTCTACTTTTTCTTTATCAAATACCATTTTGGTATTTCCAGATTGAAATACTACTTCCTTATCATCTTCATTAATTATTACTTTCGTATTATTATTTTCATTTAACTCATAATTTGGAGCTTTAACTTCCTCTCCCATATAGTGATAAGCTCTAACTCTTATTACATTCTCCATAGGTGATGAAATTTTATATGTTATAGCTGGTCCACCAAGTGTGCAGCCTCTATTATAAATCTTATTACAAGGTGTATATAATGTTAAAATATTATCTTCTACTTTTGTACTATATACTTCTTGTGGACTAAATGTTTGAACTCCTGTTTTATTTAACCAACATCCATTACTGAATCTCATATTAACACTCCTTTAAATTTTTTTAATATATAACTAATGATTTTTATTACTTATTTTCCTTACAGACCAATTATACCTTCTAAATCTGTAACCGTATACTTTGAAAATTTCATATATTTTATGGTATTAATTATACTTTTTGTATTACTTTTAATAACTAATCCTTCTCTTTATTTTCACTATGCTATATTAATTAAAACTTTTAATCATATTTCACCATTCCTTGCTTTCTATTCGCCTATTAAAATATGAAATAACTTCATTTGCTATATTTTTAGGATAATTAATTTTTCTAATTTCACATATCTCTTCTGAATCATTTTTAAATAAATTCATACTACGTTTTACTGCTTTTTCTAATTCACTAAGTTCTGCTACTGAAAAATATGATTTTAAATGCTGTTGCTTTTCACAAGGTACACAATGTTTTATTTTACTTTCCCATGATCCCCAATCCAGAGTATCATATTGATATAACATTAAATCTACATGAGAATGAAATAATATATCAATGTTTTTAAGTATCTTAAAAATATCTTTCCTCTTAAAATACTTAATAAGCATCTCTGTATGAAACCAATAAGTATCCATAGCTCTTATAATATCTGGTATATAATTATCTGTTCTAAGTCCAATACTAAGAAGATTTTCAACCTCTCCTGTTCTATCAAAAATTATGTCATCTTTTGTGCATCCTTTTAAATGCTGTCTACACATCCAATCTTCAATATATTTAGAATTAATTATAAAGAAGTCAAATTGATGAAGGTTATTTTCTAGTCTAATTACACTGCAATAATTTTTAAAATGATCATCATTAAAACTTTCTCCCCAGAAAATTAACAATTCATCTAAAGCATCAGAAAGAATTTTAGGAACATCTTGTGAAAACTCTTGAAAGTCTTCATCTGATACAAGGAAAACAGGATCATAATCAGAATATATATCTGATTCTCCTCTACTTATAGATCCATAATGCCATCCTCCTTTACATCTCCTATCTTTCTTTAAAATTTCTATTACTTTATTAAAGACTCCTTCTAAATCCCTATGCATTTTCTCACTCCCATCAAATAACTCTATAGCTATATTAGCATCCATTACTTAATAAGTATTGTTAATTATGAACTAGTTATTGTCAATTATTATCTTTTCAAATTATTTCTTTAGTTTAAATTTATTTTTATATTTTGCTGGTGTGCATTTATAAACTTTTTTAAATGATTCTATAAAAGATTTAACATTTGCAAATCCATTATTTAATGCAATTTCTGTTATTGACGAATCTGTGTTTATAAGCTCTTTATAGGCATTGTATAATCTTATCTTGTTTAAATAACAATAGAATGTTTCACCTGTAGTTTTTTTGAAAAACCTAGAAAAATATGTTGGAGCCATCCCAATTTCATCTGCAATATTTTTAAGGGATAACTCTGAATCATAATTTTCTTCCATGTATGTGATTGCTCTTTTTATATTAACTATACTTTTTTCTTCATACATACTAAAATTAATATCATTTCTTTTTTGCCTGCATTCTTTTAATAATATCATGCATATTTCTCTTAAAATAATTGATATCTCAAGTTCATAAAACTCTTTCTTATTTTTATATAAATCAGCACACTCTATAATTAAATTTATTATCTTTTTCTTTGCTTCTTTCTTCTCATCGAAGTTAAAATAATATAAGTCAATATCTGGACAGTATTTTTTTAATAAATCATATGACAATAATATAGTAATTGCGCTTATGGTGTTCTTATCATTAGCCTCTGTTTCATGTAGATCGCCACTATTAACAAAGAAAAAATCTCCTTCATTAACATTAATGTCTTTCCTGTTAATTCTGCCTCTTATTTTTCCTGATAACACAAGATCAAATTCTATATTATTATGCCAATGTAAAGGATAATGGCAATTTTCTCCCTTAGTATTTCCAATATATATTTTTGCAGGTATTATAGTATCCATTTCTATTTTTTCTTGATAAAACTTCATCTTCTTCATCCTTCTTTATATTTCTCATTACTTTATTTTCGCATAAAGGATAAAAGAACTATATGCTAATAAATAGCATATAGTTCTTTTATATAATTTATATTATTTGTTCCAAAGCTCAACTTTTTCTTTAGTTAATTTTGTCATTCCTGCATTTAATATTATTCTTTTTTAATGCTTATTTTTTATTATTATATATTATTTAACCCAAGCTCCATTAGCTCCTAAATAATATCCATCAATAGATTCATTAGTAACCATTTCTCCATTAACTTTTAAGTAATAATACTCACCATTATTTAACAACCATCCAGTCTTCATTGATCCATCTTCATTTAAATAGTACCATTTATTATTATCTTTAACCCATCCTGTTTGCATTACGCCATTCTTATCCATGTAGTACCATTTATTATTATCCTTAATCCATCCTTTACAATTATCATTATCTTTAATGTAATACCACTTATTATTTTCAATCATCCATCCATCTTTTTTCATTGCTTCAGTAGTTTCAACTGCATCTTGTGGCATTATCATACATTTTGATACTTCCATCTTTTGTGGAAGTTCAAGAGTTTGCATTTTATCTGGATTTACATCTTCCCATAATAATAGACTTGATCCTACCTGAATATCATCTATTCTCACAATATTTTTTGTTCTGTATGGAAATATCTTCGTATTATTATTTAAAGTTGCTTCATATGTTCTTCCTTCACTTATTACAGTTGTGCTTCCATCATTATTTTTCTTTATAGCTTCAACTTTAATATAAGTTGGTGCTTTAGTATCTTGAGGTACATTTACAATAATTACTTTAGCATTTGTCATAGGTGGTAAACTTAAAGTCATCACTTGCCCAATATAGGTATAAATACCTTCATTCAATTTTATATCTTTTACTGATGCTGGTGTACCTGTTACTGCATCAACAATTACAGTTTCTTCAGATACATTTAATAAAATTTCATTATTTACATTAGTTGAATTTTTAATTAAAATTTGTCCTTCTTCAGATATATTGGCAACCTGTCCATAAACTTGAGTATAAGTTTCTCTATGAGATGCTTCCATATTAGATTCTAGCTTTGTATCTATTGCATATGCACTTTGTGGTATTGCTGAAAATGCTGTTATTCCTAACATAAACATTGAAGTCATCTTTTTTATTTTCATATAAAATCATCTCCTCTAAATAGTCTATTATAATTAATAATTTTTTAAGTGGTTATTATTAGTAGAATTTGTTTCTTCACATATAATACAACTCAGCTTAATAAATTGTTGCAATAATTATAAATTTATTTTTGTGTAAATCACAATAACAAATTCATACTACCTTAAAGAAAAATGATATATATATAGATACAAATATTCTAGTTAAGCAAAATTGTATATATTTAAATATCTGTAATATTAATGTAATAAAAAATATAACTATTCTATTAATCACTTAATTAAGTACTTACCTAATATATCTATTTATGTGCTACATAAAAACTTTCCTCTGGTCCAAAATAAGAATATGGAAGTTTTTCTTTTGATAAAACTAGCTTTTGCAATACCAAACCTGCATCCATACCATAAAAACGAAGCTTATGAATTCCTTTAGTTAATCTGTGTTTAGTTGTTGTTATATGAATGTTATTAAGTACTGCCTCACACCAACTGTCATTAGTGTAGCTACCAGCAATAAAATCATCTAGAAAAGCATCTGCTATAGTTTCTTTTTCACCATCAAAAGCCACTGCATATTTTAATCTGCTTTTCTCTCTAAGATTATTTGTTGGTGCAATATAGGTTGTTAAAATATATTCCGAATCCATATTCACTTTTAATAAGTATTCCAAATATGGTGCATCTTCAACCTTTTCAAAAGATACAGTTGTCGGAAACATCTTAACTGATGACAAAGTACGTCCATAATTTTCAATTACCTTCCATGATGCTTTAGCTTTTTCAATATTATTTGATACATGTTCTGCTTCAATAGAAACCACATCATGAGTCTCAATAAATGTCATCTTAGGCAGATCATACGTATCTATAACCTCTGCTGTAACATTTATCTTAACTATTTTTCCTGCACCTGAAATAGTTATATAACCTGCTAATGTTTTTGATACTTTACTCCAATCTATTGAAATATTAATTGTCTTCCCATTAGAAATGCTTCCATGCATGTTATCTACATTTATCCAGTCTTTGCTTGTTTTTACTTCATATTCAAACTCAATTTTCCCACCATTACTTATAGTGATATCATAATTTTCTTTATTTAAATTTGTAAATGACGGTAAATCTACTGTACCACCACTATATCCTTTTTCACACCCTTCAACATCTACAATCATAATACTTTCATTCTGAAGAGAAACATTATTAACTTCTGGATATTTCCATCCATCTGGACACCATTGAGTATATCCTATATGAGGAGAACTCATCATTCCTTTCCACTTGCCATTCGACATAATATTATTATAATAATTCTGCATTTCAGTATCCTTAACTTTGCACTCTTCAACTAATTGTGCATACAAATTAGCAAGGCAACTTTTACGTTTATAATAAATACTATTTAATCCAGCATATATCTGCATTTTTACTACATTAGCAGATGCTACTGCTGGATAATAAATAAGCTGATAATATGCATCTTTTAAATAATCTGGCATCTGATCATAATATTTCTTAGATCTATTTTCTAAATCAATTACTTTTTTAAGTACTCTTTTAGCTTCATTATAATTTATATAGCTGTATGTTGATGCAGATGTAACTTCAGGCTTTCTACTTCCATTCATTTTTGTATAATCAGTCAATATACTCTCTATTCCATTTATTAAATCTTGTCCTACAACTTTTCCAAATTGCTGCATACACCACTTCTTTGTATATTTTCTTATTTTATTTATTCCATTAGTACCCCATGTTTCGAAACTATAAGCTAAATCTAGAAAATATGAAACTGGAAATTCCATTGGTTTTAAATCTCCAACATTTACAATCCATATATCACGTACACCATAATCATAAGCCATAGACATCTGTTCCCATATCTTTTCAAGTGGAGTTACATTTACCCATTCATAAGAATATGGGCCACCATGATAGTCAAAATGATAATACATTCCCCATCCAGCTTTTCTACTTGCTTCTTTTTCTATAGGAAGTGTACGGACATTTGCGAAATTATCATCAGCAAGCATAATAGTAACATCATCTAATACATCCCAATTTCTTAATCCTTCAGCTTTATCTGTTCCATACCAGTATTTTTCTACCTCTTTATATATTGTAAGAACCTGTCGTTCTTTCTCAAGCCCATGCTTCTTCAATAAATCCTTTTGTGTTATTATTATTTCCTTTAAAAGTTCAATATTTTCTTCTTCTGAACCTTCTAATGCAGAATCTTGCTCTCCTCTCATACCAATTGTAATAAAGCTTTCAAAATTCTTATTACGCTTAAGTCCATCTTCCCAGAATTTTGTTATGGCTTCTTTATTGCTTGCAAAATCCCAGGTTGTGTTATCACCGTATTTATTATTAATCTTCTTCCATTCTTCACCTGAACGAAACATTGATTCATGATGAGATGTTCCCATTACAATACCATATGTATCTGCAAGTTTTGCATTTGCTAAAGGATTGCTTTTACCATTTTCACTAAATACAGCACTCCACATAGCAGGCCACATAAAATTCCCCTTTAGTCTAAGAATCAATTGAAATATTTTCTCATAAAATTCTTCATTAAAATCTCCAAATGAATTTGTTACCCATGAACCTAACGATGGCCATTCATCATTTAAGAAAAATCCTCTATATTTTACAGATGGCTCCTTTGATGTAAAGTTTAAATCATTCTCATCAAAAATCAACTCTGACTTCTTTTCCGGTACAACATCTCCAAAATAACTCCATGGACTAACCCCAATCAATTCCGAAATGTAGTAAATTCCATACATTGTTCCTCTTTTATCGCTTCCTACAATAATAATAGCTTTTTCTATTCCTTTATATGGATTTTCAACAACTTGTATCTTATAACATTCTCTTCTCTCTTTTATATCTGATACATCAATTCTTTTATTAATGATTAATGTGTCAATAATAATATTATTTCCTATAGAACCTGCAATTATGGCACTTTTCTTTAGTTCTTTCACATCTGTTACAACTTTAGGTTTTATTCCAGTAACCATAGTAATATCTTCTGTAAATGATTTTGCCACAAGTTTTAATCCATCGTAATCATTTCCATATCTATCTATAAAAATATCACATGCTTTTCCTTCCGCTGTAATTGCTATCTTTGATTTATAATACAACATTTTCAAATATTCTCCTTTGTTGTCATTTTAATATATTAATTATATCCAAATCCAAGAATAGTAAAGTATTTATCCTTATCACCATGTGCCATCTTTATTTCTATTTTATGTTCCCTTATGTTTTTCTCATTGTATAGAATAACAGTATTACAATGAGTCCATCCTGCTTCTTGTGGATCTATAGTCATAGCAAAAATACCATCAACAAATATATCAGCCTTACCAAAATCTAATCTTCCTGAATCTTTAAATACAAGCAGCAAACTTCTGCTGTTAACTGTTAAAAGAAAGCTTTCATCTCCAAAACCTGGTGCATGCATCCAGTTATATGGAAACTGTGCTGTACCATCTTGATTATCATCCATTTCAACAAATTGAAGATCTGTATCTATTTGTTTAAAACTGCCATGTTCTATTACTGCTTTACATTCATTATCTCTTCTATCAATCAGATGCATTCCTATAAATTCATCACCTATAACTGGTTCTTTATCCAATGAAATATCAATAATATCACAAAAATTTTTTTCAGTTTGTTCAAACAAGTATGCAAGACAATCTGCCATTATAGTATGTCCATCATTTGTAGGATGATAAATGTCATAAAAATACTGTCTCTTACTTATTACATTCCCTTCCTCTTTTGTAAGTTTAAATTGATCAACCACTGCATCAGATATGCTTACCATTGGAAGATTATAATGTTTTCCAACTGGTGAAAGTCTCTCTTGCAAATTCCAGTCATTAGCAAATACAGAAAATAATAAAATTACTGCTGGCTTATTTTCATCAGAAAGTATATTTAAAATCAAGCTTTCATAGCATTTCCCTTTAGTTTCATCGCCTTCATCATTTACCGCAAACTCAACAACTACAATATCAGGCTTTACGTTTCCATTTCTAAGAACATCTCTGTTATATCGCACTATTCCTAGCTCTGATGGTGTTCCACCAACTCCTGCTTTTATAAAGTGAACATTATCTGCTCCATCCCTTTCAAACATCTCTTTGAATTTCAAATAAGATTTGTAAGCATAACAGTTTGTGTGAATTGGTTTAGCTCCTGCTCCTTGAGTTATAGAACCTCCAATATACGCTATGTTTATATCTCTTCCATTTTTCGCCTTATCTATTGCAGCTTTAAGCCTTTTATTATTTCCTAGGCTTAAAAGAGATCTTGAAATCATTGAATTGTAGTCATCACTTTCAAATTCAACTGGCGAATCTATTGAAATTTCTGGAGTCTCATATCCATCATTAAGATAAATTTTCACAGTTGCTTTTGCCGTAAGTCCTGGCTTTTCAAACTCAAAAGCCATCTTTCCTACAACATATTCATCTTTTAACCATTCATACTCATCAATATTAAAAATCATCTCCGAACCATCCTTCTCGCAAGGCAGCTTAATTTGTGTCCCCCCTCCATACTTATCTGTTTCCCCATAATTTTGAAACACAAAATTAATTGTTCCAGCCTCGTCAGATGCTACTACAGAAATTCCTATACTGTGAACTACTTTATAAAAACCATCAAAATTTTTTAAAAGATTAAGTATATTTTCATCTTCAACACCACCTACAAATTGTGCATCAAAAGATAATCTTCCCTCATCTAGATAAAATTCCTGTGAAGGTTTTCCTTCACATCGTGCAGTAGCCTCTAAAATTTTATCTACCATAATATAAAATCCACTTCGTCTTTTTTGTGGATCCTTTGGTGCTTTAGGTCCTGATTGTTTATTATTTGACATAAACTATTTTCCTCCTATATTTTATAAAAATGCTATGATAATATATATAAATTATATTATCTCATTACTTTTAACTATATACATAAATAGATTAATAAATTGTCTCAATTATCATGAATTAATTTACATCCAAATCAACAAATTTCATAAAAAGTATTACAATACATCTAAACTAAATATTATCCTTAAGCTAAATTACTTTTTAGTCTAAATAATAATTAATTATCTTTTACATGAAAATATGAAATTGTATTTTCAAGTTTTTCAACTATTTCATTTAATTTTTTTGAAAAATCAGCTACTTCTTCTATTTCTTTAATTTGATCTTGTGTTGCCTCTGATACTTGTTTGGTTGTTTGTGTTGTTTCTTCTGAAATGGATGATATCCTTTTCATTGCACTTCTTGTAGCTTCCTTTGTACTTACTATTTTTTCAATTGCTTTAAAAACCCCTTTTAATTCATTATCTATCTGATTTATTGAAAAAAATGTTTTATCAAATGCCATGCTTGTATTTTTAAGTGAATGAATTTGATGTTCTATTACATTACTTGAATTATCCGACATTTTAACTACTAATTCAGTTTTAATTTTAACATTATTTATTATATCGTGTATCTTAATAGAAGATCTTTTTGTTTGATCAGCAAGTTTTTTAATTTCATTTGCTACAACCGCAAATCCTTTACCGGCATCTCCTGCCCTTGCTGCTTCTATTGCTGCATTTAAAGATAATAAATTTATTTGTTCAGAAATATCTGCAATTATATTTATAATATCTCTTATATTTTTGACCTCATAATTTAAAGAATTTATTTCTTCAGTTATTTTAAAAGATACTCTATTAGATTCATTAACTCTTAAATTTAAATCTTCAACTGACTCTAAAGCACTTTCTTGCACCTTTTTAGTATTTTCTAAATATCTTGAAACATTTTGTGCTTTTTCGTTCACAGCATTTATTTCATCCGATAAATTATTCATAAACTCTAAACTCTTAATAACACTATCTTCTTGAACAATAGCTCCTCTTTCTATTTCCAACATTGTAGCCGCTATTTCTTCGGATACAGCATATGAATGTTCTGATATATTCGAAACAGTTTCAGTTCCATCAGATATATTTCTTATTAAATTCTTAACGTCACTAATCAATATACTTATTTTTTTTATCATACCTTTAAATTTATAAGTAACTATTCCTACCTCATCAGTATAATTATTATTTATATCTAAATTTAAGTATCCACTCTTAGCTTTTTCCATAAGCTCAACAAGATTTTGTAATGAGATTGAAATGTCTCTAGATATTAATAACGAAATAATCATTGCTACGATAAATGATATTGTTCCAATTATTATAATATTATTTTGCATTTTATTCGCTTCTTGATTTAAATAACTATATGGAATAGTCGTTACTATATACCAGTCATTTATATTTAAACTAGAATATGAAACTAGATTTTTACCATCGCTACTCGAAAAAGTTCCTGATATATCAACATCAAATCCGTCTTCTTTTCTAACTCTATTATTAATTTCATTTAATAAGTTTCCTTTCTCGTACTTTTGGCCTACAAAATTTATATCTTTATTTCCTATAATAGTTCCATCTAAACTCAATATAGATACCTCTGAATCAATTCCTAAATTAATATCTTTCAGTATATTAGTAAACATTTCTCCTTTAATTTCTTGTATTACTGTTCCAATTCTTTGGCCATTATATGAAGATTTTACGCCAAATAAATTATATATTGAATATTTACCTTCCTCATTTTGTAGCACCCATTTACTATTTATATTTTTCTTAATATTATCTTCATTTTTTTCTAAACATTTCATCATATTAGCTGATATATTACCTATACTAATATTATTTTCATCAACAATACTTAAATTTGATACATAATCATTAGATGATATTCTCATTCTAACTATTTTTGATAACGATGTTGTTTTTTTGTATTTATCACTATATCCTAGTGTTTCACTATTAATTAAATAATCCTGAATATCAGAGTCTAACGCTAAAGCCTTCGATAAATCTACATTTTTGCCCATTTCATTAAACACATTGTTTTTTATTTGATTTGTAATTTGTGAAGAAAACTGTATACTTTTATTGTCCATTGCTTTACGAGATTGTATTATAGATGCTTGTCCAATTATTAATAGTATAGCTAATATTAACACTCCATAAGAAATAATTAATCTAAATTTTATTTTAAGATTTCTAGTTAGAACATTCAAATTAATCATTTCTACATTACATATTCCTTTTTTTTTCAATACTTTTTTAATACTACATATGGTGTTTTTCATAATTTTCATGATTAGTTCCTCCTGCCTCTTACATCCGAACTATACTTACTACTAAAATTAAACATGTAATAAAAAATTCTTTAGAATTTGTACTACCTCGTAGCATTTTTAAAGCTTTCTTAATCTATAATATCATTACTTAACTTTTATTTTATATATACTTTCTATAGATAAAATACTAATAATTATATAAAATAAAGAATATACTTTACCTTAGTTAATTTAAATTATCCTCCAAGAAAATAAATCTACAGAAGCAATTCTTATTATAGAATTTGTTTCATTATTATAATTAAATAAATACCAGTATAGAAGTCTTATCTTCTATTAACATCTATAAGATGTCTTCTATATTGTGACGGGGTCATTCCCTTTAACTGAACAAATTTATTAATAAAATAATCAGTATTGCTATATCCAATAGCCTCAGAAATTTCATAAATTTTTTTATCACTTGTCGCCAATAATTGAGAAGCTTTTTCTATTCTAAAATTGTTAAGATATTCTTTGAATGATGTATTATATTTCTTTTTAAAAATCTGTCCTAAATATGCACTATTAATATAGTACTTTTCACTTAAAGATTTTAAACTTAGCTTTTCCATATATCCTTCTGAAATTTCTTTATCTATATAAGTTAAAACTCCTGATACTGAATTCTCTCTTAGTTGAGCTAAATACTTTGCAAATTCAAATGAAAATTCCTTTAAATGTTCTGAACTTCCTCTACTAACTATTTTAGAAAATGCTCCATAAGTAATATATCTCATTACCTCTTTTTGATCTGCATCAGCATCTAATTTTTTAGCAATATTTATTAGATTGCATAATAAGTAATTCACATTCATTTTTATAACATCTAAATCTATTGCAGTTTTCTTAAAGCTACTATACAACCTATCCACACAGTTTGAAATTTCTTCCTCATTATTTTCTTCAATTTCTTTTATTAACTCATCTATATATTGCTTTTCTACTCCATAAGAAACTTCATTTATTTCAATAATCTCATCATAATACGTTATACAGGAAAAATCAGTAAATATTTTTGCTATATTAGCACTTTTATATGATAATGACAAGTCTTCAATACATTCAACTTTCTGCCCAATATACATATAAAAGTCGTATTTTATTCTTTGTATTAATTCACCTCGAATTATTGATATATATTCTTTTTCCGTCAACCCTTTTTCTTTAGCTAATTCTTTATTATAGATAAATCCAACATCATAACAATTTCTATCATTACTTACATCAAAAATAACATTATAATAATGTTCATTTAAAATATCCATCATGCTTTTATATAGTTCTCTTTGAGCTTTTCTCTTACAGTCATCTGAAATATAGGTATCTGTATCATAATTTATTTCGACTATTATATATCTTAATAATCCATCAAAATCTAAATATTTTTTTACATAATCTAATTCAGCTTGGTCATATTTACCTAATATAATTGAACTTAAATTCTTATCATAAATAGTTTTATCTTTTATCTTTTCTTTATTATCCTTTATTTTTTCTTTTAGATATTCTTCTTTGAAACTAGTCAACACTTTTATAAGTTCATCCACTACAATTGGTTTTAAAATATAATCTTTGACATTATATTTTATAGCTTTTTTGGCATATTCAAATTCATAAAATCCGCTAAGTACAATAAATTTATACTTTTTCTTTATATTACTTTGGGTATACTCAATAAATTCTAATCCATTCATTTCTGGCATTTTTATATCTGTTATGATTAAATCTATTTCATTTTTCTGTAATTCCTTTATTGCTTCTACTCCATTACTTGCTTCTGCTACAATTTCATACCCATAACTCTCCCAGTCTATGAGTATTTGTATACCTTTTCTTATAAAAGGTTCATCATCTACTAATAATATCTTTATCATAATACTCTCCTCTCATTATTTAATGGTATTTGTATCAAAATCTCTGTTCCCCTATTTAATTCACTATCAAATTCAAATTTCATTGAATAATTACTATATGCTTGTAATCTTATACAAGTATTAATCATGCCTATACTTTTACTGTTATTCAACATTTCTATCTTTAAATTTTTTAGTTTCTCTTTTATTTCATTTAGCTTTTCTTCTTCCATACCTATTCCAGTATCTATGATTTCAATAAATAGATCTACTTCATTCTTAAATATAGTTACATATATACTTGCATTACGTGGAACTTGCTCAACTCCATGCACACATGCATTTTCAACAAAACCTATTATAGATAGCTTAGGTATTTTAATTTTTTTGCAATTTTCCATAACATTCAAAACAAAGTCAAGTTTATCTCCAAAACGATATTTTTGAATATTAAGATAATTCTCTACAAATGTCATTTCTTCTTGAATTGTCACAGTATCATCTCCCCAGTTAACTATATTTCTCAATAATACTGCTAATTTTTCAATTATCTCCCCCGTTTCTTTTTCACCTTTTATTAAACTTCTCATTCTTATGCTTTCAAGAGTATTAAATAAGAAATGTGGATTTATTTGGCTTTGTAGAGCTCTCAGTTCTAATTGCTTTTTAGCCAATTCTAAAGCTTGTTTTTCTACATTTTTAAGAAGTACTTCTTCTATTAATTCTTTTATTCTACATACCATTAAATTATAACTTTTTATTAGCCTCCCTATTTCATCTTTGCCTTCATCACACACTATTGTGTTAAACTCTTCATCTTCAACCTTATCTAAATAACTATTAATTAATAAAATTCTATCTTTAAAAGATTTAGATACCATATTAATTACTATAGTTGGTAACAATAAATTAAATAATATAAGTATTAAAATAACAGCTTTTTCTTCTCTTAGTTTATTTAATACATTAATATTATCCGCAGTAATAACTACATTCCACACTTCGCCTGTTCCTCTTACTTTAATAGATCTACTAAATTTAAAATCTTTTTCTTTAATATTATCAATCGACTTAAATTCTTCTTTAGAATTATCATCTTTGACATTAGAAAATAATATATTCTTATCATTACAGACGTATAAATTAGCATTCATTTTTTCACTTGCTATTTCATTGAATATCTTATCATAGTTTAGATCTATCTTTAAAATCTGGGTATTCTCTGGGGAATCATTTAATTTGTTAATTATACTTATCTTTCTATAGGGGTTATCATTTAAAATGTTTATTACACTTCTATCAAAATACGTACTTAAAATTAAGCTTTTATTGCTCTCAAATGCATCCTTATACCATTTAGTTTCTTTTAATTCTGGAGTGATTTTTTCAAAGTATGCAGAATCAGATATAGTATTGTTATCTGTATAAATTGTTAACTTATATATATTGCTTGAAGTATAGTATGAGTTTATAGATGTTATTTTTAATAAATCAGTATATTCTTCATAGAACTCTATGTAACTAGCATACTTCTTATTTAGAAAACTTTTTAATACACTATTAATATATAAATCGTTTGCAATAGACATACTTTCTTCTATTCTTGTACTAAGATTATATTTTACTCTATCAAGGGTATTCTGAATATTTATCATTTGCTCATTATCGTAATACTTTTTCATACTAAAAAAAATAAGAGAATTAGTTACAATAATAGGAATTAATACACATACTATATATATTATTAATAATTTCGACCTTATACTGTAGTTATTAATCATATATTTATTTTTCATAGCTTTCTCCTTATAATATGAATTTTAACACATATACCTTTATATTTCATTAATTGATATTAATTCTCTTTTCTTTATTACTTTATTTAAAAGCTTAGATTTGCAAAGAGAGGATTCAATATTGAATCCTCTCTTTATTTATAGGTGTAGTTCTTTACTTTGTGCTAAATGGTGAGGCTGGCAATCCTTCTTTATTATATAATGTAACTTCTAACGGACAATCTGCCCAACAATATCTTACACCACATATGCAATCCACTTTATCACTAACTACTTCTACTACATTATTAGTTAATATTGCTTTTGCAGGTATATATATATCATCTTCGCCACATACTGCAAAATGTTTTAATTCTGATCCTTTTACTAAAAGTCCACTAGCTATATTAGTAAAATAGACCTTAGCTTTGTTATTACATACTTCTAACTTTTCATATAGTGGTCCACTATGAACAATCTCTTCATTATAAATTATTTTTCTAGCACATAATGCTAACCTTTTACCAACATCTTTTTTATTTAGCGGATGTAAGTCATTATATTCTCCTAAATCTATAGCTACTGCCATTCCTGTATTATTAACTTTTAACGTTCTCCTTTGTAAATCTCTAACAAGTGCCCAATTACTTTCGCTATATTCTTCACTTGGTTCCATATAATTAGCTAATTGAACAAATAAGAATGGAAAATCACCTATATTCCAAGTCTCTCTCCAATTTTTGATCATATCTGTAAATAATTCTTCATAATCATAAGGATATTCAGTATTGGACTCACCCTGATACCATATAACCCCTGCTATATTATAATCTTTAATTGGATAAATCAACTTATTATAAAGACCTACTGGTTTAAATTCAAAAAATGTTTGCTGCTCTAAAGCTTCCATCTTACATCCTATTTTATATTTCCATAAACCTTTTAAATCTATTTTTTCAGATCCGATAATCAATTCATAATCCTTATCTTTTATAAATCCACCTACATTAATGTTGCTTATTAATCGTATAGTTATAATATTTTTACCTTCTTTTAGTATATCTTTAGGAATATCATATTTCCTTGGTGGATACATATAATCGGTCTGTCCTACTTTAATACCATTAATATATACTGCATCCCAATCTACAATCGCACCTAATAATAATTTACTTTTTAAATTTTCTGCACATTTTGATAAATATATCTCTTTTCTAAACCATATACATCCATTAATATTTTCAAGCTCTGTCCCCTCAAAACTTTGCGGAACTGTCATAGTGCTCCAATTTGAATCATCATAATTTTCACTATACCATCTATCTTGTTCATCCTTATAACCTTCATCAATATTATTTAT
The DNA here is from genome assembly GCF_900465025.1 of Clostridium neonatale. Classification (NCBI taxonomy): domain Bacteria; kingdom Bacillati; phylum Bacillota; class Clostridia; order Eubacteriales; family Clostridiaceae; genus Clostridium; species Clostridium neonatale. The sequence goes on along the minus strand of NZ_UICR01000001.1, from coordinate 651,642 downwards.
GGTTGTATACCACTCATTTATTCTATCCATATCGCTTTTTATTGTGGCTTGCACATAATAATCATTTTTACATCTTTCTATTGTTTCAGTAAACCTCGAATATTTATTCAAAGCTTCCTCGCTCATCCAGCTTTCTGCTCTACTTCCACCTACTGCATTTATTATTAATCCTATTGGTATTTTATATCTTTCATATAAATCTTTTGCAAAAAAATATGCTACCGCACTACATTCACAAGCATTTTGTGGATTAATTTCTAACCATCCACTTCCATTAATTTCTTCTTGTGGTCCATGAAAATCATATTCTTTTAGTAATGTAAATCTTCTTATATTTGAATTACTATATCCATTTACTTCATCTTCATATAAATCAACAACTCTACTTATTGGTAATTCCATATTAGATTGCCCACTACAAACATATACATCACCTATTAAAATATCTTTAATTCGTCTTTCTTCTTTTCCCTTAATTATCATTTCATAAGGGCCACCAGCTTCTAAGTTTTTTAATGTCACTTTAAAATATCCATTTTCATCAGTAATACTTTCGTACTTTTCATCGCAAAATTCGATTAGTATATTTTCATTTTTATTTGCTTTTCCTGTAATTGAAGTTTTATTTCCCCTTTGTAAAATCATCCCATCACTAACTAAAGCAGGCAACCACATTTTATTCAAATTTAATGACATACTTTAAATCTCCTTTAAGTTAAAAATTATAAAATATATAAATATCATCAAAATCTCATATTTAGCTTCTCTTTTTTGAATATTTATTTTGTATATATTATTTTTCTAATATATTTATTAGGATTATTTAACCAATTAATAATATATTACCGATATTCTTCAGAGTAGACCATGTCATAGAAGATTCATCACACCAAATATTTACCCCATTTCTTGTACCATTAGTAGCATCATTTACTTGAAAATCAAATCCTAAAATTTGATTAACTACAGCTTGATTATTTAAAGGTATAGCCATTTCTACTACGTATCCATCATCAGTTTTACTAGCTGCTGATTTGAATTTATCAACAATTCTGTTTCCTCCACCACTTTGTTCATTATCATAATTTACTCTATATTGAGCATCATCATTATCATAATCCGAAGTTCTCGCATTATTTTCATCAATAAATGCCTCAACAGAATCTTGCTCGTGTAAATTTTTACTAGTTTTATCTAAAGTGCCATCACTAACTTCACTTAATACATAAATATAATTTTTATCCCATAAAAGTCTAACTTTAGCTTTAGCTGTACCTTCCCCTTGTAGACTTACATCTGTGCTGATAACATTAGCTGTCTTCCATATATCATCTATACTACCATCAATAACTGGAGTTCCTTTTTTAACTTCTACTAATTTTGATGCTTGACTAAATAATAATATTCCACCATTTTCAGGATTTAATGTATCTGTGCTTGCATAATCATTCCAAACTGCTGAAGATGTTATATCCCCATTAGAATCATTGTCATTAATTTTCATATCAAATATAATTTTAGTTCCTAATTTAGCTTCAATGCCCTCTAATGGTAATTTAGCTTGTATTTGATATCCACTAGATGTTTTACTAACCTTAATTCTATCATTGTTAGTACTACGATTAATTGAATATTTTTCATATTTACCTTCACTATTAGATACATATATATCTACACTATCTTTATCTCCAACTGTTTCATCATGTACATCTGCAAAAATATATAAATTATCCACATCCCACATAGATTTTACCTTAGCTGTAGCTCCATCTAATCCTTTTACAAATGAATTAACATCAAAGGATTTAGTTGTGATCCATTTGGCGTCCACATTATTTCCTATTACAGGCGTTCCACTTGATGTATTTACTGTCTTTTTATATACATCAACTTTCGAAGGATCTACAATCGCCCAATAAGCTGGCTTAGCCTGTAAATTTCTATCGAAAAGCAATGCGGCATTATTTCTACCCACTACTGGGAAATTATCTAACCATGAATCATCATCTGAATTACCCCAGAACATAACTAATCCTAAATTACCTTTTTGGGCTTCTTCTTTATAAACATCAAATAGTGATTTGTATTGACTTGCTTGTTGTACTAAAATATCATTTGTTATATTTTCAGGTTCATCATCACTATTATAAATTGACATATCTAATTCTGTAACTTGAACAGTAAAATCTGGGTTGTATTTTTTCAAAGTTGCAAATTTTTCAATACACGATTTAATTTGCTCTACTGAAGGGCTAGTTATAGAAATATGACTTTGAATACCTATACCGTCTACTGGGATGCCTTTTTTAAGCATTCTCTCAACTAAATTATATAAATCATCTCTTTTTCTAGTGCTTCCTTCTGTACCATACTCATTTATAATTAATTTTGCCTCTGGATCAGCTTCATGAGCATATTTAAAGGCTAATTCAATATAATCACTATCATAGCCATCACCATCAATATCTCCTATTATAGATTTCCATTTTGATCCTTCATTCTCTCCTCTTAAGCCACTATTATCTGAGATAACTTCATTTACAACATCCCAATATTTTATCTTTCCTTTATATCTTCCAACCACAGTTTTTATATGATTCTCTAGTCTACTTCTTAATAATTCACTTGAAGCTGATTTAGTTGAGTCATTTTTATCTTCAAAGAACCAATTAGGTATTTGACTATGCCAAACCAAAGTATGTCCTCTTAATATCATTCCATTTTCTTGACCAAACTCTACATACTTATCTGCTTCATCCCAATTAAAATTACCTTCAGTTGGTTGTAGTGCATCAGGTTTCATAAAATTACCTGGCACCAATGCATTATATTGATATTTTAAGAATTCAGAATGAATATCACTACTATCAAGCTGATTTGAATTAATTGCTGTTCCAACAGGAAAATAATCGCTAAATATCTCTTTTAATTTTGGAATATCTTTTTGGAAATCTTTTTTTGCTATTTCTGTTTTTGTAATAACTAAATTGTCTAAATAAAAATCAATTTTATCCGAATCATTAACTTTATCATCTGCTTTATAAGGTAATTCTATATATAAAGAATATTTATCTGCGCTTTCAGGAATTGTATAGTCACCTTCTATTTTAGTCCACTGACCTTTTTTTGCTATACCACTTCCAGCAGTTTTGTAAGTTTTGCTCTCACTAGTAACATTTTCAAATTGTAAATTAAAAGCTTGATTATCTAATCCATTTTCATCACCATACATTACATATACAGAAAAATGATAAGTTTCTCCTTTAGTAAGTATATTAGTTAAGTCTTTTATAGGTCCTTCCCATGTTTTTGTTCTTCCTGATACTTTTAAAGAATTATTTTCTTCGTATTTTTGTGTTGAATCCTGTGAAACTACAGCTCCTCCTCTAGTTTTCCATTCACCTATACTTTCCTCAAAATTTTCGGAATACTGCACATCTGCTATCTGCTCTGTTTGTGCTAAAGCTGGTACAATATTATGTTGTAATGGTATACAAATTATATTAGTTATTAGTCCAATAGTAATTACGCTAATCCATTTTAATACTTTTTTCTTATTTAACATATAACCTCTCCCTTTACATATCAAATCTCATTATCTATATTGCTATTTTATATCTTGATACTCAAAACATAAAAAGTCTGCATAATTATTGCTTTTATACCTATTACTTGATCCATACATACCTAATGTGCAACCTACAAATCCTCCAGCTACCTCAGTGCTTAAATTCCTTGTATCCACATCACGTTGTAATACCTCATAATTAATCCCATCATAACCATAATAGAATGTTAATAAAGAATCTTTACATTGTATTTTTAAATATAATCTTTTATTTTTTATTTCTACTTCATTAAGTATGATAGATTTTTCTTTATTCTTTTCAATTATTCTTAGTACATATTTTTCTTCTTTTTTTGTGTATTCATATGTCATATAATATTCATTACTTTGAACTACAGCAATACCAGCACACTCATTTTGTGAGTTCGGAGTAAAATCCATTGCTGTTGATGCAATATAGTTATAACTCTTTTGTCTTAAAGCTATATAAGCCGGATTATCTAAATCACTTAAGGTTTGTTCTTTAAGATATAGTCTTAGAGCTCCTTCCCTTTCTTTAAGAGAATACAAATTTTCTGACGGATTTTTTAAAAATAGCCACTCTTTTTCAAGTTGTTCTTTATAAAAATGATATGAATTTGTTTTTCTTTCTACTGGATATTCACAAAGATCAACTTCTTGTTCTTCCTGCAATATTCCAACCCCATAATTTATAATCGGCCAATCTTCTTCCCAATCAACTGTTGCTAAGAATGTTTCTCTTCCTATATTACAATATCCATTAAACTTTCTGCTTGCTAGCATTATAATAAACCATTTATCATCTTGTGTACTTATTAAATCACCATGTCCAACATGTTGTATTGGATATTTATTACCTAAATGTCTGTGCGTAATTATTGGATTTTTAGGATTTCCTACATACTCTCCAAATATAGATGTACTTCTTGCTACTGTGATACAATGATCAGGACCTGTACCTCCCTCAGCAATCATGAGATAATAATAATTGCCTTTCTTATAAATATGAGGACCTTCTGGCCAAATTACATTTTTAAGAGCACCTTTCCATATTTTATGACTTTCTCCTACTAGCTTCATAGAGTTTAAATCTAATTCTTGTGTCCACACTTCCCAATCTCCATTATATCTTACGCCTTGCTGATTCGGTCTTGTTCCTACATAATAAGCCTTTCCATCGTTATCAAAAAATAAACTTGGATCAATTCCTTGAGCACCTTCTAAAAAGTTAGGATCACTCCATGGACCAGCCGGATCTTTAGATGTAACTATAAAGTTACCTCCATGAGTAATATTAGTTGTTATCATGTAATATGTTCCATCATTATATCTTATAGTTGGAGCAAATATTCCTTCTGAATGTCTTGTATTACTCAAGTCTAGCTGAGATTTTCTATCTAAAACATTACCTATCTGTTCCCAGTTGCTTAAATCCTTACTTCTAAATATAGGTACTCCTGGGAAATAAGTAAATGTTGAAGTTACTAAATAAAAGTATTCATCATCTTTACATATTGATGGATCTGGATAAAATCCAGATAATATAGGATTCTTAATTTTCATAAACTGTAACTCTCCTTTACTTCCAGATTTTATAATTTCCACTTAACGCTAAAAAAGCAAATAAGTATAAACAGTTATCATAATATCTTCTTTCATCGCTTCTTAAAGGTGTGTTCCAAAATAAATCTATACATTCCTTTTTATACTTTCCTTTAGCTGCTAAAGATGCCATAGCGTTTGTTGCTATAATAGCTACAGGATGAAGTGCTTTTTCATTTATAATTGTTCCATCTATTTCATAAACTAAATCATCTTGTCCCTTTACTGTCTCACAAAAGAATTTTTGAATTTTATCTGCACATTCACATTCCCAATCCGAATATTCAAACCATTCATAGCTTAGTCCTAAATTTGCAGCAACTCTATATGAATCACTATAATACCTTTCACGATTATCATGCTTAAAAGGAGAGCCATCATAATATGAATATTCAGGTGCTAAACCTGTCACTGGATGACATGCCTTTTTTAAATATTCTCTACTGTTTTGAGAGGCTTTTTTCCAAAACTCTTTATCTTCTTCATTACACCATAAAGCAAACAAATCATAAAAATGTGGTAAATGATAGGATGGATCAGTAAAATCTACTGTTGGAACAAATTTTATTAATTTATTATTTATATCCCACATGCTGTCTCCATCATTTTTTTCACCTTTATGAATACAATCATGTAGAATATTTCTTGCTTCCAAAGAATAATTAAATATTCCTTTTCCATCTCCCCATCTATTACTTGCAAAGAATAAAGATAATGCGAAATATTCTTCACCATCTGGAGCTGGACCATCAGAATTTTTTATACCACTTGGTTGAACTGACCAAGCAAAATATCCTTTATTCCAGCCTGAATCCATCCACATATACGTTTTAGCAAATTTCCATAATTTATCAAACTCTTTTTTCATGTTTCTTTGAACACACATCATCATTGCATATGACATACCTTCTGTTCGTACATCATAATTTCCTGTATCTATAAAACATGCCATATTATTCTCTGTTTCATGATACAATCTTTCCTCTTCATTTCCATAAAAAATTGTATCGTATATTTCATCTAATCTCTTTTCAATTTTATTTTCATCATATCCATATTCTTTAAAAAGATTAGTATAATTTTCAGTTAAATATGCTCCCATTATTCTTTAACGCCTCCAATTGTAAGCCCTGTAACAAAGTATCTTTGTAAAAATGGATATAGACATACTATTGGTGCCGCTGTGATTATTGTAGTTGCTGCACGTATAGATTTCGGTGTTACAATATTACCAGCATTTTTCATCATATCAACAGTACCTGAAGTACCTTGTTGTGTCGCTGCTGATAACAATTTCATAAGTTCATATTGAAGAGTTGTCAATGAAGAATTACCTGCACAATATAACATTGAATCAAACCAAGAGTTCCATTGGCCAACAGCTACAAATAATGCTACTGTTGCAAGAACAGGCTTACATAGCGGTAATATTATTTGAATAAATATTCTAAAATCACCTGCCCCATCAATTTTAGCTGATTCTGATAAACTATCTGGAAGTCCATTCATATAAGTTCTAATTACTATCATATTAAAGGCACTAACTAAGCCTGGTAATATGTATACTAGAAAGTTATTTAATAAATGCAATTTCTTTATTAATACATAAGTTGGGATCATTCCACCACCTACATACATTGTCAAAACATATATAAATGAAAGTTGTTTTTTAAACATATACTCTTTTCTACTTAAAACATAAGCTAACATCGCTGTTAGAAATACTTGCAATACTGTTCCTATTACTGTTCTTGAAACTGAAATAAATGCAGCTTGGCTTAAATTTTGATTATTAAATACTGACTTATAGTTTTGAAGTGTGAACACTCTTGGCCATAAATATATTCCTCCTCTTACCGAATCAATACCATCATTAAATGAAATCGCTAATGTATTCAGTATTGGATACAATGTGACAATTAAAAATAGCACCATGAATATTCCTATTAAAGTATCATATACAATATCTCGCTTACTTCTTCTTCTCCAATTTGCCATAATTGCTCCTCCTTCTAGAATAATCTCTCTTCACCAGCAGATTTAGCCAAACGATTTGCTATGAATATTAAAGTCACACTAATTACGCTTTTGAATATACCTGCTGCCGTTGCTAAAGAATAGTTATTTAAACTAATACCATATTTTAATACGAAAATATCTATTGTTTGTGATACTTCCTGTACAAGACCATTACCTAAAAGATATTGAACTTCAAATCCTGCATTTAATATATTACCAATGTTCATTATTAATAATATAAATATAGTAGATTTAATTCCTGGCAATGTTACATGAAGCATCTTTTGAAATCTTCCTGCACCATCAATTTCTGCTGCTTCGTATAAATCTGGACTTATAGCAGTAATTGCTGAAAGGTAAATAATACTTCCCCAACCCACTTCTTTCCATACATTTGTTATACCTACTATTCCCCAAAAATATTTTGTGTCTGCAAAGAAATTAATTGGCTGATTAATAATATTAGTTGCTAATAAGAGTTGGTTTATAATACCACCATCTGAAGAAAGAACATCTGCAACAATCCCTGTTACAATTATCCATGAAAGGAAATGAGGTAAATAAGATACTGTCTGAATGAATTTTTTTGATAATATATTTCTTAATTCGTTAAGTAATAGTGCAAATCCTATTGAACAAATAAATCCTAATGTTAAATTTATCAAACTCATACACAATGTATTTCTTACTACTTTTAAGAACGTTGGATCTGAAAATAAGAATTTAAACTGATCCAGTCCACACCACGTTTGGTCAAATAACCCTTTTGCAGGTTTATACTTTTGAAATGCCATAAGCCATCCTGCAAGAGGAAGATAATTGAAGATAAATATATATATCAAAAATGGAATAGACATGATAATTAGTGTCTTTTGTTTCATAATTTTCTTAAATAAATCTTTTTTAGGTTTTGTTTCTACGTTTAAGCTAAGATTTTTCATTTCTGCTTCCATACTATTTTCTCCTTTAATTTATTTTAGTAGTAAGGGAATTCTAAAAATCTTCCCTTATTACTAACAATTTTTTATTTACTTAATAATTCAACTCTTCTCTTAACTTCTTGTGTCAATACATCTTCATATGCTTTAACGTCTGCTTGAGTAGTTAATGTTGTTGTATATTCATTCCAAGTTGATTCAAAATTTGAAGTCCCTGACATTACAATTTTTGGAAGCCATTGTTTCTTAATATCATCCATCTTTTGTGATGCAATTCCTGCTGCAGAATCTGCAGTTAAAGTATTAACATATGAATAAATAGGGAACCAAAGTTCATTTTCTTCTGGTGGTGGATTTAAAAAGTCTGCAAATGTTTCATATCCATAAGCATCAAGAATCTTCTTATCTGTTTCACTTAATGTAGCACGGAATTCTTCTGGTTGCTCTCCTGGAAGTATAGTATTAATTCCATCTGCTTGCATTCCTTTATAGTTAGGGAAGTAAGAATATGCACACATATTAGCATTAACCCAATCTTGATTTTTAGAATTATCTCTTTGTTCTTCAGTTCTATAAAATTTACCATTTTCATCCACTTTATAGTCTACGTCTTTTTCCCCCCATGATCTCATTGTTATTACTTCAGGATCTAATAAATCATTTATAACTTTTAAAGCTCCTTCTACATCTTTACAACTTGTTGATATACCAATACCACTACCAGCATTAAACTCTAGTTTGCTTCTATAGTGCTCTGTAACATTTGGGTCAATAGTTAAACCTAACGGTACATAAGTTCTTTCATCTTTGCCTTGTTGCTTTAATGAATTTTCAGCATTTTGAAATTGCCAATGTTGATCAACCATACCAAGAACTCTACCTGTAGAGATCTTGGAAATATATTGGTCATATGATGATGTGAACGTTTCTGGATCTATATTTCCTTTAGCATATTGCTCATTTAATATTTTAAAATATTCTTTTGCTTCTGGAATTGTATTATAATTTTTAGCTGTTAATGTATCTTTATCTATAATGGCTTTACCATCATTAGGATATCCAGCTACAAATTGTGGAGGATTTTCTAAACAGAAATATCTCCAATCATCAGAAAGAATCTCAAAACCTATAGTAGGTTGTCCATCTATTGTTGGGTTTGCTTCCTTATATGCTGATATTAAATCAAAATATTCCTGTACTGTTTTTATTGTTGGATAATTTGCCCATTCTAAAACAGCTTTTTGAATCCAAAATGCTTCTGATCCCATATTGGTATCTGTTTCTTTTCCTTGAACTGTTGAGAATTGATTTATATAGTAAATATGACCATCAGGTTGTGTTAACCTTTTTCTATCTTGTTCAGATAAGTACTTGGATAGATTTGGATATTTATCTATATAATCTTCTAATGGAATAAGTGCGCCAGCATCAATCAATGCTTGTGTTGCATCTCCTGCATCTATAAAATCTGGATATTCGCCCCCCGCAACCATAACACCAATTCTTTCTTTAGAAGTTTGTCCAGTAAGCCATTGTTCATCAACTTCTGCTCCAATTTTCTCTGTTATTAATTTTTTCACTCTATTATTATCTGGAATTTCCTTTCCAGCTGTTGCAAAAAATGCTGTGAATTTTTTTACTCCACCATCGGATGCTGAACTATTATCAGCATCCGATTTACTACCACATCCACCCAATGCACCTACCAAAAACATAGTTGTCAATACTAAAGCTAATAATGATTTTGTTTTTTTCATTTACCTTTCCCCCCATACTAAAATCACATTGATTTTGACTATTATTTGTAAACGTTTGTTACAAATATATTGTATCATCCATCTTTATTAGTTACATCATAACTTTCTATATATAAAATACCAAAAACTATAGTTTTTATAATCAATATATTTTTCTATTCTTCTTATCGCTTATTCCACTTATTCTATAAAAGTACGTATTTATAATGTCTCTCCATTCTTTAGCACTTTCTAGTTGTACATATAAGCCATTTAAGATACTTTCATAAATTTCTCTATTTAGTCTCTCTTTAATTTCTTTTATTGCATCAATGAATTTTTCTACTGTTTCATACCCTTCAAAGTGACTATCATAAATGTGCTCAATCACAGTCTTATTCGATTTTAATATATGATTATAAGAAACATGATGAAAAAATAATAATAATTCATCTGGACATGAATATAAATTATTATATCTGCTACTAAGTGGTTCGTTATATTGATTTACATAGCCTGTACCAGTTTCCATTGTTCTATCTATCCCAATTCCTTTGCAGTCTGCTCTATGATAAGTGCCCCAAGGAGAAAACTCATAGCCATTAACATCTGGTCCATAATGATGTCCTGGAGCTACCATCCATCCTATTCCTAAAGGAGATGTGTAATTTTCATAAGCTTTCCATGAGTTCATTAGTATATATTCAATATTTTTCACAACTAATTCATCATCACCCAAAGTAAGCTTAATCCATTCTTGTGCAATTTGTTCACTGCTTATTTCACTATTCCATATAATTCTTCCATAACCATATAGATTGGCTTGTGCTAATATACTTCCTGTCCAATTTTCATCATTCCCTACATTAACAACACCAGCAATTCCTTCTATTCTATCAGCTACAGAGCTATATTCATTATTTGCATATGTTTCTGACTCTAAAATTTCCTTCCACCATGGAATCAAGTAGCATACATGCTTTTGTTGTCCTGTATATTCTTGAGTTATTTGAAATTCCATTAGCATATTTGTTTTGTCTAATTTCCCAAATAAAGGTGATATAGGTTCTCTAACTTGAAAATCCATTGGTCCATTTTTTATTTGTAAATATACATTATCTAAAAATTCACCATCTAATTGAGCAAAACATTCAAAAGCTGCTTTTGCTCTATCTGTTCTTTTATCTCTCCAATCCTGTCTACAGTTATATACAAAACACCTCCATATAAGCTTTCCACCATAAGGTTGTAATTCTTTTGCTAGCATATTAGCTCCATCAGCATGATTACGGCCATAAGTAAATGGTCCTGGTCTGCCTTCTGAATCTGCTTTAACCATAAAACCACCTAAATTGGGAAGTACACTATATACATATTTTATTTTTTCTCTCCACCACTTAATTACATTTTCATCTAAAGGATCAGAAGTATCTAAATCTTTTAATGTTATTGGTGATGCAAAATTTATACTTAAATAAGTTATTATTCCATATTTTATCATTATGTCACTTATAGTTTTTACAACATCTATCCTTTTATTTATTAGTTCAGTTTCTAATGTGTGTACATTTGTGTTATTTATTGTTATAGCATTTATTCCAATTGAACAAAGCATTCTAGCATAATCATTTATTCTATCTAAATCAGAAGCTACTTTGTAATCATCATTAAATGCATCTCTTATTAAATCGTAAGTTGCATTTATTCCTATAGCAGCCATAATATCTTTCATTTTATCTTTATTTCTTACACTTTCATATAATATAGAACTACCAGAAAATCCTCTTTCAACAGTTCCATCTAAGTTATCCCAATGATCTATCATTCTTATTGATTTCGATGGATTATCTATTATTTCTTTATTATCTAAATCTGTACCTTGTTCCAATAATCTTAATAAAGCAAAACTTCCATAAAGAATACCTTCTTCATTAATAGCACTTATTGTTATATTAGAAGCTTTTCCTTCTTTTAATTCATGTTTTATAATATAACCATCTTTAACTATTCTACTATCTTCTATTAATCTTAAAACTATATGATCTTCCTTTATTTCATATTCAAAAATATTAGACTTACTCTCTTCGAAATCACATTGTTTTAAAGCAACTTCAAATTCATTTATAGCAGACTTAATTAAACTTGTATTACTTTTCACTACTATGTTTTTAAGATAATTTGAATATTTACTCTTTTTTACTTCTCTATGACTTAACCAGCATAAATACATATTGCTTTCTTTATTCACCATAATAAACCCCCATTTTATTTAAAAGAGCTATATCAAAACAAATAATTTTACTACCACTTAATGTTCTGATAGAGCTTCTCATATTTTATTTTTCTATATTTTAGAATCTTAATTCAAATACTTTATTAAAGTGATTCTTACTGCGCCATTACACCTTACAAGCTCCTCAAAATAACTTTCTATCATTTCACCAATACCAGCTTCATATAAATTAATTCCAAAAGTATTTTCATTAGAAAGAATAGGATGTAATTCTTTTGAAAAAGGTCCCTTATCTCCAATTTTTATATCTTTAACATATTCTCTTAATGTCTCTAACATTGGATCACTACTTAATATAAATTCTTTTCCTTCATCATTAATTCCTAATAAATATCTACACCATCCAGCTATAACTAAAGGTATAAATGTCAAGTCTTTTACATTTAAACTATCATGCTTAATATATGATTTGATTGTTTCACCAAAACGAATACCTAACTTTTGTGATGTATCTGTTGCTATTCTTTGAGGTGTATCTGGCATAAATGGATTTGGTAATCTAACATTTAATACTTCATCTATAAAATCTTTTGGCTTTATTATTTCTGGATCAACGACTACTGGTAATCCCTCTTTATATCCTATGTTTTCAATAAGTAATCTTAATTCTTTATCATTCATTTCTTGATATATTTTTGTATGTGATAATAAACATCCATATATAGCTAATGCTGTATGAAGCGGATTAAGGCATGTACATACTTTCATCTTTTCTACTCTATCTACAGTAGCTCTATCTGTAAATTTAACTCCAACCTCATCAAGCTTTGGTCTTCCATTAGGGAATGCATCTTCTATAACTAAATACTCTGATTCTTCAGCATTTGTAAATAAAGCAGCATAAGTATTTTTAGTTGTTATTATAGGATCTACATTTTCAATTCCATCTTGTATAAGGCTTTCCTTTACATTATCATCTGGTCTTGGGGTTATTTTATCTATCATACTCCATGGAAAAGAAACTAATCCCTTATCATTTATATAATTATAAAATCCTTCTTCTACTAATTTATTTTTAGTCCATGCCTTAGCAAAGGAATTTATTGCATTGTAAAGCTTTGTTCCATTATGAGAACAATTGTCCATACTTACTAATGCTATAGGTTTCTTACCGCTTAAATATCTTTCATAGCATAATGCAGATATCTTTCCAATATAGCTTTTAGGATAATTTGGACCACTAATGAAATCTTCTTCAACATCTGTAATTAAATTTCCATTTTTATCATTAATACTATATCCCTTTTCTGTTATAGTGAAACTTACCATTTGTAAAGAATCTGCTTTAAAAATTTCTTTTAATCTTTCAAAATCTTTTTCATTTTGACTATCAGCCTTTAAAGCTTCTACAACACTAGCTACTACCGTCTTTTCTATTTGCCCATCAGCTTTTAAAGTGACTAATAAACTTAGATTATCATGAGGCTTATTCATTTTATCTATAATTTCATAATCATAACCCTCTGCGACTATTATTCCTGTATGCTCTTTACCTTGTTCTAAAAGTTTTTGCTGTAATAATGCTGGAAATGATCTGAATATATTTCCAGCGCCAAAATGTATCCAAGTTGGATTTTCCTTTGTATTTTTTATCGCTTCATTTATATTAAATTGTGGGAGCTTTATGTTTCTTTCAGTCCACGCTTCGTAGTTTAAAATCCCATCATAGTTTAATCTTAACATATACAACCATCTCCTAAAGTTTAGATTAATCCTCTTTATTTTTATGTTCTTTCATATTACTTAACTATAACCAATAATTACATTATTTCACTTCGAATTACTCACCTTATTATTTGCCTAGCTTTTGTAAACTTTCTAGTATTCCATTTAAATATGCTACTCCAAGTGCTCTATCATAAAGCCCATAACCTGGCATTGACTTTTCTCCCCATATAGCTCTTCCATGATCTGGTCTTACTATTCCATTAAAACCAATTTCATATAATGTTTTCATAATTGCATACATATCTAAAGAACCATCAGAAGATAGATGTGCAGCTTCATCAAATTTTCCCTTACCTAAATGCTTAATATTTCTAACATGTGCAAAATGAATTTTTCCTTTTAGAGATTTTATGATGTCTACAATATCATTATTTGGATTTGAACCTAAAGACCCAGTACATAATGTTACTCCATTACATGGACTATCAACCATTGTAACTAATCTTAACAAGTTTTCTTTACATGTCATTATTCTTGGCAATCCAAATACAGGCCAAGCTGGATCATCTGGATGTATTGCCATCTTTATGTTATATTTTTCGCATGTTGGCATAATAGCTTCTAAAAAATATTTTAAATTACTAAATAATTTTTCATTATCCACGTCTCTATATAATTCAAACAATTCTTTAATTCTAGCCATACGTTGTGGCTCCCATCCTGGCAATTCAAATCCATTAGATTTAGAATCCATAGATGATAATAAATTCTCTAGATTTATCTTATCAATTAATTCTTGGTCATATGATAGAACTGTAGATCCATCATTTCTTACTTTTGCAAGATCACTTCTTGTCCAATCAAATACCGGCATAAAGTTATAGCAAACAACATCAATCTTCTCCTTACCTAACCTTTCTAAAGTTGTAATATAATTTTCAATGTATTTATCTCTATCATCGCTACCAACTTTAATAGAATCATGTATATTAACACTTTCTATTCCAGCTATTCTTAACCCAGCATCCTCTACTTCTTTTTTTATAGCTCTTATTTTTTCTACTTTCCATACTTCACCTGGCATAGTATCATATAAAGTTGTTACTACACCTGTAACTCCTGGTATCTGTCTTATTTGTTCTAATGTAACACTATCAAACTTTTTACCAAACCATCTTAAAGTCATTTCCATTGATAATCACTCATCCTTTTCATATTTTAATAAAATAATAATCATTGTGGTTTTTAGAATCTTTACTTAATAATTCACATTGTTATACTCTTAATCAGCAAGTATTCTAGGATTTATTTATTCCTTATTCTATAATTCTAGCTATTTATTATTTGACTTTACAAGTTGTTACTTATATAATTATAGACAAAATTTATCATCTTAGGAGTTTTATATGTTAAAATACGAAGCCTACCATTTTGGTGAAAATAACCTATTTTCTTCTTTTCATAATTACAATTTTAACTATACAAAAAACTTACATAGAAGCTTTGAGTTTGTTTATGTAAAAGAAGGTAATATTGAAATATGTATAAATACTAGAAGTTTCACTTTAAAAAAGAATCAATGTGCACTCATATTACCTTATGAATCACATTCTTTTTCAACTAAGGATTACTCTGATTCATATATCTGTGTATTTTCTCCAGAATATATAAGCACTTTTAATAATATGGCATATGGAAAATTCTTAGAAAACCCTGTTTTTGAACTTTCAAATATTTCTCAAAATTTAGTAATTAACAATATCTTTAACCCAAATAATAATATTCTACAAATTAAATCAATACTTTATCTTATTTGCTATGAACTACTTGAGCAGACTACATTATTAGAAGCTACAAAAACTGATTATGAACTTCTTCATAAGATTTTAAACTACATACAAGAAAACTTTACAAAAGATATTTCATTAAATCATGTAGCTAATAAATTTGGATACAGTTATACTTATATCTCTAAATATTTAAACAATATTTTAGGTATCTCTTTCAATGATTTTATAAATGAAAATAGAATAAGCTATGCTATACACTTGCTAAAAAACACAGATTTGTCAATTACTGATATTTCTTTCTCGTGTGGCTATTCAAGTATACGGTCATTTAATCGAAATTTTCTAAAAATAGTAAATACTACTCCAAAGAACTATAAAAATAACTTAATAAACAAAAACATAACCTAGATATTTTTAAAAAATTAATTAATAATTTCTTACAATTAGAAAAGAAGAAAACATTAATATACCTTCTTCTTTTCTAAAAATATCATATCCATACTCACCTTTTTTAGAATTACCTTTTTGTAAAATTTTTAATATATTATTTATTAAATTGTGGTTTTATTGTATAATATCTGTAAACCTTTCATTAAGATAATAATGATTTATTATAGTATTTTTGATTTATTTTTCCCCGAAAATAATTTGCTAACAATGAAAGGAGCCACTTATGAAAAAAGATTTTTATGATCAGCCACTTTTCACAATTTCAAACTATTTTATTGCATATTTTTTAAACAGTATTTATTTCTCTTTATGCAATATATTACTAATTTTTTTCTTTCTTTTAATAGAAATATCATCAGATAATTTTAGTTTATTTTCATTATTTGTTGCGCTTATACCATTAGGACCTGCATTAGGTTCACTTTACTGCACAATGGGAAAAGTAGTGCGGGAAAAAGAATTATTTTCTTCTTCTTACTATTGGAAATCTTATAAAAATAACTTTATATCATTTTTAAAGATTTGGATGTTTTTTCTTAGTGTCATTTATATCTTGCTATTTGATTTTATGTATTTTTACTTAAATTCACCACAAACTCAACTTTATTGGATCTTTATGATACTAACTGTACTTTTTGCATTATTAGGCACCTATGCCTTTTCAATAAATTCTAGATTTAGAATTACATTTAAAAACTTGATTATTTTATCAATTAGTTGTATGTTTAAGAATTTCGGTACAAGCATCTTAAAGTTCGTAATTATGGGAATCATATATTATTTGTGTAAAAATCTTTCAATTGGATTTTTACTGTTTATTCCTGGTGCAATATGCATGCTTTTTTATTACTATGATAAAGCCATATTAGATAAAATAGAGAAAACATACATTTCTTCTAGCTCCTATTAAAGAGATTAAACTAATAATTCCTCTAAAATATAAAGACTGCTAAGAATTATTTTCAAAAACCATTCTTAGCAGCACTTTTATATATTTATCAATTTATTATCGTTCTATATTTTTACTCTTTCCTATAAAGCTCATTAATTTATCATAATCTGGATATCCCTCACAATCACCTTTAACAAGTGTTGCCATAGCACCTACACCATTAGCATATTCTCCTATTTCTTTTAATGATAACTTTTCTAAATATCCACATATTATTCCAGCTGCAAAACCATCCCCTGCTCCTGCAGTATCTGCAATAATATCATGAACATCATATCCATTTACAACAACGCTTTCTTCTTTATTTTTTAAATAACATCCATTTGCGCCTAACTTTAAGCAAACTAATTTTGCTCCTTTTTCTAGAAAGTAATCACAAATCTCATCTTTATCTTCTAATCCTAAAAGAAGCTGTCCTTCATCTATTCCTGGAAGAACTATATCCGCATGACTTGCTATATCTAATAGAACTTTTTTAGCTTCTCTAATATCCCATAACTTTAATCTTATATTTGGATCAAATGATATAAGTACATTATTCTCTTTTGCAATCTGTATTGCTTTATAAACTGCTTTTCTACAAGATTTTGATAATGCTGGTGTTATTCCTGTAATATGAAGAATCTTGGAATTCTTAATATATTCTTCATCTATATCTTCTTCACTTATATTGCTTGCTGCTGAATTTTTTCTAAAATAATACACATTCGGATTTTTACCTTGGTAACATTCTTTAAAAAGTAATCCACATGAATTTTCTCTATCCACAATAACTCTTGATGTATCTACACCTTCACTTCTTATTGTATTCAAAATAAACTTTCCAAATTCATCATTTGATATTTTAGAGAACCAGCCAATACTGTGATTAAGTCTTGAAACTGCAATTGCAAAATTTGATTCAGCGCCACCTAATGATTTAGTAAATGTGTTTATATGTCTTAAAGGTCCATTACTGTTAGGAGCTAAAACAACCATAGATTCTCCAAAAGTTACAACATCCATAACTACTCTCCTTATTTATTATAAGTTTGATACAACTTTATTACCCACTTCTTTTGGAGATATTTTTGCGTTTTTATAAGCATCTACAAAACGTTTAGCTGTTTCTTCTATTAATTTATAGTCTCCATATTTCGCTCCTTTAGTAAGATCTCCACCAGTTCCTACGGCAACTGCCCCTGCTTCTATCCACTCATGCACGTTTTCTACGCTTACCCCTCCTGTTGGCATAAACTCTCCCTGTGGAAGCGGACCTTTAAAAGATTTTATTACTGATGGTCCATATAAATTTGCTGGGAATACCTTCACTATATCCACACCATACTCGAGAGCTATTATTGCATCATTAACAGTCATAATTCCAGGCATAACTGCTATCTTATACTTATTACAAAGCTTTAATGTATCAATATCCACGCTTGGACTTACAATAAATTGAGAACCTTCTAAAATACATGCTCTAGCTGTTTCTGAATCTAAAACTGTCCCTGCTCCAATTACCACTTCATAATTATCTTTATATTTTTTTGTTATTTCTCTTATTAGATCTATTGGATTTGGAACTGTCATTGTAAGTTCAATTATTTTAATTCCACCCTTTATAACTGCATCTACTGTTTTAATTGCCATTTCAAGAGACTCACCTCTTATAACTGCAATAACTCCATTTTCTACAATCTTGTTTAATACAACTTGCTTTTTCACTTTTACACCTCACTTACTTTATATATTAAAATACTCTTTAGCATTGTTATAGCTTATATCTTCAATAATTTTCCTGATAAGTTTTTCATCATTTGGTACTTCTCCATTTTCTACCCATTCTCCAACTATATTACATAGAATTCTTCTAAAATACTCATGTCTAACGTAAGATAAAAAACTTCTTGAATCTGTTAACATACCTACAAAAGAATTTAATAATCCCATATTAGCTAATGTTTTAATTTGATTTTCCATACCAATTTTATTATCATTAAACCACCATGCACTTCCAAACTGAATTTTTCCTTTTATATTTTCACCTTGAAAACATCCGATTGCAGTTGCAATCCAAGCATTATCATTTGGATTTAAGCTATATATTATAGTCTTTGGGAGCTTATTTTCAACTTCTAAAGAATTAAGGAATTTTAAAAGTGATGATGCAAATTTCTCATCATTTATAGTATCAAATCCTGTATTTGGACCTATTTTATTAAACATCCTTTTATTATTATCTCTTATACAATTACAATGTAATTGCATTGCCCAATCATGATCATAATATAACTTTCCAAGATATTTTAATGTATATATTTTGTATTTATTTTCTTCTTCTAAAGTTATTTCTTCTTTATTTAGAGCTTTATCAAATATTTCTTTTACTTCTTCAATTGATGCCTCTATATATTTAGGAAAAGAATCCAATCCATGGTCAGATATCTTACATCCAACTTCATTAAACTTTTCTACCCTCATTTTTAGTACTTCCAATAGTTCATCATAAGTATTTATTTTTAACCCACATATATCTTCTAATCTTTTTAGGTATTCTACAAATATATCCTTTTTTATTTCAATGATATTGTCTGGTCTAAATGTTGGCAATACCTTTGTTTTAAAAGAGGTATCCTCATTTATTTTCATGTGATACTCTAAAGTATCTGCTGGATCATCAGTAGTGCAAAGACTTTCTACATTTGATTTACTTATTATTTTTCGTACACTAAACTCATCGCTTCTTAATAATTCACATGTCTTTCGCCATATTTCAGGAGCACTTTTTTCATTTAGAATTTCTTCTATTCCAAAGTATCTTTGTAATTCTAAATGAGTCCAGTGGTATAATGGATTTCCTATTGCACTTGAAAGTGCTTTTGCCCATGTTAAGAATTTTTCATAATCAGTAGATTCACCACTTATATATTTTTCTTCAATTCCATAGCTTCTCATTAATCTCCACTTATAATGATCTCGATAAAGCCATAATTGTGTTATATTTTCATATTTTTTATCTTCAAATATTTCCTTAGAATCTATGTGTGAATGATAATCTATTATAGGTAAATTTACACAATAGTTATGGTATAGTTTCTGAGATGTCTCATTATTCAATAAAAAATTTATATCCATAAACTTTTTCAAAAAATCATCCTCCTTTATTGCGAATCTTTAAATTTTTTGTAAATTTAAGAAATTTTTTTATTGTTATATTTATCGAATAATATTATATTTAAAATTAGAAAACTCAGCACATCCTCCAACTTCCTTTGTAGAAAATAAAAATAATCCAAAGCGACATCCTATAAATTGATCCATTTTCCATACCATACTATGGGTTACACCAAGCTTTTCCCATTTCATCTCATTTAAATAGTAAAACTCACCTTCATCTTTTCCATTAATAAAGTTTCCTCTTGCTTTAAGAGTTATTTTACTTCCATGCAAAGATACTCTTCCATACTCAGTTCCAGGTTCGCTATCTACTAAGTTTCCGAAAATTGATTTGTCCTCACTTTCTCTTGCCAACATTACTAAATAATATTTATCTTCTTCTTTAGTAATAGCTATTAATCCATATGTGCTTATCAAAAAACATATACCTGCATAATCTCCATTTTTAAGTTCACTACCATCTAGTGTTACAATAGCTTCACATTCTGGTCCCATGGTACGTTGTGTTAATGTATTAACTGCAAAATTTAAATTTGGACTTATTTTCCCTGATTTAATTCTGTATGTCCCATATTTTTCAGTTACTGACCATAATCTTTCATCTGGAATATGATTCCATTGCCAAACATCTTTAATGTGAACTTTTCCATTAAAGTCTGGTTCATAAACAAAATCATCATCTCCAACTATTGGACTATATTCATACTCTGGCCTTGTACTATCAATTTCAATATGCTCCGGTGCTTTTTTATCAAATAAAGGAAAATCATTTTCAAAGTGCATTGGTACAATAACAGGTATGCGTCCAACAGCCCCTCTGTCTTGGAATAACATTGCATACCATTTACCATCTGGTGTAGATACTATACCTCCTTGTGCTATGCCTGAATTCTTATATCCCATGTCATCATTAAAAACTTCTCTTCCAATAAACTCTCCATCTAATGTATCTGATACAAAGCATGCTTCAGTTCTACGTCCTTTTGATTTAAGTATATGAATCAAGAAAATGTAGTATTTACCATTTATTTTATAAAAATGAGATCCCTCATAGCCAAGATCATACTCTTCTGTTTCAGTTACTATAATTTTATCTAACCCATTAGGTTTAGGCCCCGATAAATCTTCTTTTAGTTCTGTAATATGAATATCTGTATTCCCATAAGCAATATAAACTTTTCCATCATCATCAAATAATAATGAACAATCATGATAAAATCCTTCAATTATTTGTTTTGTCCAATTTCCAGCTATTTCAGTAGCTGTATACAGATATGTCTTTCCTGTATCATTAGCCACAAAACATACGTAGAATTTATTATTATGATACCTGAGTGAAGCTGCCCACATGCCCTTTCCATAAATTTGGTTTTTACCTTCCAATTTTTGTCCACATGTATCATCTAAAGTATCATATACATATGTTGCTACTTCCCAATTAATAAGGTCATAAGAACGTAAAATAACACATCCAGGCATAAGATGCATTGTAGTGCTAACCATATAATATGTGTCGCCAACTCTTATTACATCTAAATCAGGATAATCAGACCAAATAATAGGATTATTTTTCATCTCAAACACCTTACCTTCACTATTAAAATATATTATTAAATATAACCTTTCAAAATTAATCAAATTAGTAATGAAAAATACACTCAACTTTTATCTGAATTATACTTTTACACTTCAAATCTGAACCACTTGAAATCAAAATTACATCCTGGTAAAAATATAAACGTTACTGTCTTAATTCCTGTCATCTTTTCTAAACTAAACACCATTTCTTCATAATCCTGCGTATGTGCAAACTCAACAATCTGCTTGCTTGTATTTTGATCATCTGCAAATTGAATATTTATGGTATTTTTATCAATAGGTGAGTTACCACAAATAATAAGTTTAGATGCACCTTCACTTTTAAAGTCCATATCTTCAAAATATCAGTGAAACATTATTTCCTATTCTTTCAATACTCTCTTCTTTCATTAAGAATGTATCACCATAAACCTTATTACATTCTGTAGCCATAATTTTTTCAAAAGCTTTGTTCTTCTTCTCAAAAATAAATCCTTTCATATGAACTTTATTATAAAAAACAAAATAAACTGAAGTTACATCTTTAAGTTTTTTGTTTAATTTATAAGTTTCTTCTTGATATACGTTCCATATAGATTTTTTTTGATAAATAAATTCACCAACTAGTGTACTATTTTGACCTTCAGGTATACCTTCCCAAACCTGAAAATCGCATTTTTGATCACTTAGGGTAAAGAATGATACTATGATTGTATCTGAGCCATAAGAACCAAAATCAATATCATAAAAACCTACTCTTGTTTCTTTTTAGCGATCTGAACAAAGACCTTTTTCATTTCCATTTCCAACATTCCCTGTTACATCATGATCAAACAAGCCACCTGACACAAATTCATATGGGTTTTTAAATATAGCTTCAAGCCCATTTACTTTAAATTCTAATTGTGATATTAATTTTACTTTATCAGTACCATTATTACTTGTACACCGGATTCTAAACTCTCCATCTCCTAAAGCAGTTACCTTTGCATAATCTCCAAAACTTTGAACTTTAGCTATGTTTGATACTATTCCACTTTCATTTACAGAACTCCAGTTTATCTCTTTATATGAAGCATTTTCTGGATAAAGCTTTGCTTTAACAATTATTTCTTTCTTATTTATATCAAATTCTTGTCCATCTTCACTTACTATTTCTATTTTACGTATTGGTATTTCATCTAAGCTTCCCATTACTACTTCCATTTCCTTGTTTTCTGTACTTGCACAAATACCTTTTAACTCTTCATCATTTGCACTAATAGCTTCAAGCTGTATGGATGTACTTTCTAATCCAGTTGATGAAACTTCCATATTAATATATCCTTCTTCTAAAGTGCTTCCCTATTATAGCCATTAATTTACCACTAAATAACCTTCTGCTTAATCCTTTATATTGATCATAATCGGTACTATCACCATTATCTAACCCAATTAAACGTCCAGCTCCACTTACATTTACTTTTACTCTATTATTTGCATTTTCTACTATGTTTCCATCTTCATCTTTCATAATAATTTCTACGTTTATAAGGAATCTTCCACCATCCAACAAGATCCTTTCCTTTTTTGTGATCTATATTGTATTTTCCTATAACTTTTCCATTAAGCTTTAATTCAATTTTGGGAGCATTAGAACAAACTCTAACATCTACAATTTGATTTTCACTAAAATCCCAATAAGGAAGTATATGAATCATTGGTTTTTTCCTATAATCTGTCCATTCAGACTGATAAATATAATAAGAATCTTTTTTAAATGTTGCAGTATCAATTTGTCCAAAATAGGAATTCTTTGTATGATAAGGTGTAGGTTCACCTATATAATCAAATCCAGTCCATATAAATTGTCCAAGAGAAAATTCTGCATACCTGTCATCAGTTATACATCTTTCTGGACTTTTTGCTCCCCAACTTGTTGTACTATTTCCAAGTACAGAACATTGTTCATCATCATCTGCAAGTATTGATTTCTCAAATGGAAAGTGATATATTCCTCTACTTTGTACTACTGAAGCTGCTTCACTTCCATAAATAATCCAATCTTTATGTTTTTCATGATGTTCTTCATAATATTTTTCTGAATAATTATAGCCTGCAATTTTAACTATATCAACACACTTTTTAGCGTTCTCCCATGGCATAAAATTTGAACCTATTGTAACTTTCGCATTTTCATTTGGATCAAATTCTTTTACATATTCCATAAGCATTTTTGTGATTTCTTGACCTCTTACATCTGCATGAGTATAATAAATCTCATTCCCAATACTCCACATTAAAAGACTAGGATGATTTCTATTTCTAGTAATCCAGCTCATCACATCTTTATGTGACCATTCTTTAAAAAATCTTGCATAATCATAAGTTGTCTTACTTCTTTCCCACATATCAAATGCTTCAGAGGCAATAAGAAATCCCATTTCATCAGCTAAATCCATAAACTGTGGATCTGGCATATTATGAGATGTTCTTATAGCATTTACCCCCATATCCTTTAATATTTTAAATCTTCTTCTTAGTGCTTCTTTATTAAATGCTGATCCTAAAGCCCCTAAGTCATGATGCTCACATACTCCAAATAATTTTATCTTTCTACCATTTAATATTAATCCTTTATCTGGATCCATAATGACTTCTTTAAATTCTATATTTTTAGAAATATGTTCAATATTTGTTAAATTATACCCGTCTATTAATTTTAGTTCTGTAACTAGCTTGTATAAATTAGGATTGTCTATATCCCATAATAATGGTTCTTTTACAATCATAGTTTGAATATTTCTCTTCTCTCCACGCTTAACTTCTTCACTAGTTGTAGAAATAACTTCATTATTATAAATAATGCTATGATATAATTTTGCATTTTCATAAAGCTTTAATTCTGTACTTATTTCTACATTCCATAATTTATTCTCTTTTCTTATAGAAACGTAAATTCCATTAGTTTCAATATGATTTTTATCTCTTGTTTTTAACCATACATTACGATATATTCCTGCTCCTGAATACCACCTACTATTAGGACTTTGATGGATTACTCTTATAAGTATTTCATTTTCTCCCTCCACAAGAACATTTGTTATATCATGCTCAAAGGATGAGTATCCATACTTCCATTCGCCAACAAACTTATTATTCACATAAAGTGTAGAATCCATATATACTCCATCAAAACATAATAGAACTTCATCTTCGTTTTTAGAGTACATAAATTTTTTTCTATACCATCCAATACTATTTTCATAAAGATCTAACGAATTATATATTAACCAATCGTGTGGTATATCTATCTTTTAAAAACATAATCTACCACTATATTCTGTTTCTAAGTTGCCTTTAAAAAATTCCCATTCGTCATTAAAAAGTATTTTCTTATTCACAGACTCCTCCAATTAATATAAATGTGTTAATTCATACTTTCCTAATTTCTATAGAATTTATGCATTATCTATATTAATTTTATTATTTTAAATTTAGTTCTTTCTCTAATGGTGTTATTCCTGTAAGCTCTATACTTCTCTTATCAGGCTGAGAAACTCCAACAAATAATTTAAACTTTTTACTATCTAGAATTCGTTCTCCCTCATCATTGACAACTTCAAATTCTTTTCTTCTAATATTTAAAGTAACAGTTTTAGATTCTCCCTTCTTTAAACTAATGCGTTTAAATGCTACTAAGCTATGATTTAGTACTGCAAATCTAGATTCTAAATTTTTCAAATAGCATTGAACTACTTCTTCAACATCGTAACCTCCAATATTTTTAATATCTATGCTTACATTTACGTTTTCAAAATCTTCTTTAATATCTTCGATATTTAAATTGTTTAACTCTACTTGTGAATATGTTAATCCATATCCAAATGGATACAAAGCTTCTTCTTCAATATATCTATAAGTTCTTCCCTTCATTGAATAATCGCTAAATTCAAGCATATTATCAATGCTTTTATAGAATGTTACAGGTAACTTACCACTTGGAGAACATTTTCCAAATATTAAATCTGCTGCTGCAGTACCTCCATGACTACCAGGGTACCATGCTTGTATAATTGCAGCACAACTTTCTTCTAATCCATTAAGTGTAAGAGCACTACCTGATCCTAAAATTACTATAACTGGTTTTTTAGTTTCAAGAACCTTTTCTAGTAACTCTTGTTGTGTACCTGGCAAATTCAGATTCTCCTTATCTCCTGCTCCATAACTATTTCCTGCATCGCCTTGTTCTCCTTCAATTGTTGAATCTAATCCTAAACATACTACTACTACATCTGATCTTTCTGCTACTGAAACTGCTTCTGATATTCTATCCTTAGGTTGAGCCAGTCCTTCTACTCTATCTTTGTATAAATGACATCCTTCTGAATAATATACTCTAGTATCTTCATTTACAGCTTCATGTATTCCTTCAAGTATAGTTGTATATTTAGACGCCGTACCCGAATAATTTCCTTTAAGCATTACTTGACTATCAGCATTTGGACCTATTACTGCAATAGATTTTAAACTAGATTTATCTATTGGTAATGTTCCATCATTTTTAAGTAAAACCATTGACTTCCTTGCTGCCTTTAATGAAAGTTCGTTATGTTCTTTGCAATCATTTGATTCATAAGGTATTTCGTTATATTCACATTTGTCATCAAACATTCCTAATCTTATTCTAGTAGCTATTAATCTTTCAGCTGAAGTAGTTATATCTTCTTCCGTAACTAACCCTTCTTTATAGGCTAACATCATTTGAAGATATACATTTCCACAATTTAAATCACATCCATTTTTTATAGCTAATGCTGCTGATTCAGTTGCTGTACTAGTTACTTTATGATTCAAATGAAAATCTGCTATTGCCCAACAATCTGATACTACATGTCCTTTAAAGTTCCATTTACCTCTTAGAATATCTTTTAATAATGTTTTGCTTCCACAACATGGTTCACCATTTGTGCGATTATAGGCCCCCATTACAGCTTCAACATCTGCTTCTTTTACACAAGCTTCAAATGCTGGCAAATATGTCTCATATAAATCTTTTTTTGTTGTTACTGCATTAAATTCATGTCTTATACCTTCTGGACCACTATGAACTGCAAAATGCTTTGCACATGCTGCTATTTTTAAATATTTCCCTTCACCTTGTAAACCATTTATAAAGGCCACTCCTAATCTAGATGTTAAATATGGATCTTCTCCATATGTCTCATGTCCTCTTCCCCATCTAGGGTCTCTAAATATATTTACATTAGGCGACCAATATGTTATTCCCTTATATATATCTCTGTCATCTTTACTAGAATACTCATTATATTTTGCACGACCTTCTGTTGCTATAGTATCTGCTACATTTTCTAAAAGTTCTTCATCAAAAGTAGAAGCTAATCCAATAGCTTGAGGAAACACAGTAGCAGTTCCTGCCCTTGCTACTCCATGAAGACCTTCATTCCACCAGTTATATCTTGGTATATTTAAACGTTTAATCGCTGCTGCGTTATAAGTTAACTGCTCTGCTTTTTCTTGTAATGTCATTTTTTCTACTAATTCTTTTGCTCTAGTCAATGCTTCTTCATGTGTAATTCTATTTTTTTCTTTCATAATAACACTTCCTTCACTCTCTTATTAATTAACATCATTTGAACATTTTAAAATCCATGTATTAAATTTTTCACTAAATTAAAATATTAAAATCATTACTTTATGGATATAATTTGAAATTACATCTACTTAATCTTATATATTAATAATAAATAATTTAGCTCTGATTCAACAAGCAAATATTTATGCATTTCTAGACATTATTTATCATTAACTCAACGTTATATAAAACAAAATAAACTTAAAATACGATATTATTAAAAAGCTATCTTAAGTGTTTAAAACACACTTAAGATAGCTTTTTTTATTTTAATAAATATATTACGGAAATTACAAATATTTAAGATTTTCCATACTATTTTAATTATTTTTCAAATGGATTTTCTGTCTTATAAAGCATTCCCTTTGGTTGGTTAAACCCAACTTCTTTAACTCCTAAGTATCTAAATAAGTTGTAGATAGCTTTTCCATAATGACCAAAAGCAACTGCTCCATGATGTGGATATCTTCCTTCAATTAATACATGACGATAGAATCTTCCCATTTCAGGAATTGCAAATATTCCTATAGATCCAAATGATCTTGTAGCTACTGGTAATACTTCACCTTCTGCAACATATGCAGTAAGCTCAGCATCTGCATTACTTTGTAATCTAAAGAATGTAATCTCTCCTGGGACAATATCGCCTTCAAGAGTTCCTCTTGTAATATTAGGTTCTTGATTTGGTTCTAAAGCTCTAGCCATAATCATTTGATTTTTCATAGTACAGCTTGTAAGCTTGCATGCTGCAGTATTTCCACAGTGGAATCCCATAAATGTATCTTTTAATGTATAGTCAAATTTACCTTTGATTTCTGATTCATACATATCAGCTGGTACTGTGTTATTTATATCTAATAATGTAACTACATCTTGGCTTATACAAGTTCCAATATATTCACTTAATGCTCCATAAATATCAACTTCACATGATACTGCAATGCCTCGAGCAGTTAATCTACTGTTAACATAGCATGGTACAAATCCAAATTGAGTTTGGAATGAAGGCCAGCACTTGTTAGCAAATACTACAAATTCTCTAGATCCTTTATGTTCTTTCATCCAGTCTAATAGTGTAATTTCATATTGTGCAAGCTTAGGTAAAATACCAGGCATTTTATTTCCTTCACCTAATTCTTTTTCCATATCAGCTATTACATCTGGAATTCTTGGATCATCTTTGTGATCATTAAATGCTGCATATAAATCTAATTCAGAGTTTTCTTCTATTTCAACACCTAAATTATATAATTGTTTAATTGGAGCATTACAAGCTAAAAAGTCTTGAGGTCTTGGACCAAAAGAAATTATTTTTAAGTTTTTAAGTCCAATTAATGCTGATGCAACTGGTATAAATTCTTTAATCATATCAGTAACTTCAGATGCAGTTCCAACTGGATACTCTGGTATATATGCTTTTATATTTCTAAGTGCTAAATTATAGCTTGCATTAAGCATTCCACAATAAGCATCTCCACGTCCTCCTACTAAGTTGTCTCCGCTTTCTTCTGATGCCGCTACAAACATAACTGGTCCATCAAATTCTTTTGCAAGTAATGTTTCTGATGTTTCTGGTCCAAAGTTTCCAAGGTAAACTACTAATGCATTTACACCTGCTTCTTTAACTTCTGCTAATGCTTTTCTCATGTGTACTTCATTTTCTATTGTTGTTTTGCACTCATAAATTTCTCCATTAAAAGCTTCAACTACTGCCTTTCTACGATTAGTAGATAACTCCATTGGGAAACAATCTCTACTTACAGCTACTATTCCTAATTTAACTTTTGGTGTATTATTCATATTTAATTCCTCCAAATCATATTTTAATATTTATCTAATTTTTATATTTAATTTGCACACTATATATTTTAAAAACAATTACTTAGAAAGTAATAAGTGTTTTTTACTTATTACTTTTATTTTAGAGATATATTCTCTCCAACTAGTCCAATAAATGCACCTTGTTCACCTAAGTCAGTATCCTTATGACCAATTAGCCACTTATTCTTAGCAAATAATAATGCATCTTCTCCACACTTCTTAATATCTTTTTCTAATGGAAGGTTTGTATCCTTAGGTAATACAACAACACATCTAAATCCACTTTCATCTGCATTACAAGGTGCATAATGAAGAGTAGTTGCATATACTTCTATTATTGTTCCTGCTGGAACTAAGAAAGCTTCTATTTTAGAAGTATCATATGAAAAATCATCATTAATATCTTGCTGGCTTCCTATTAATAAAATAAGATCTGTAACTGCTATATTTATTTCAGAAGATCTATGATATTCAACTGCGTTTAAAATATAATTATTACCATTACAGTATCCAATTTGAATTGGAAGACCTCCAAATTCTCTTTCCATTAAGTCTTCATTAATCTTTAACTCTTCTAGTTCTTTTATTGATGGTTCATATATTACATCATTAGGAAGTGGGGTATTTTTCATTTTTTCTATTATTTCAGAACAATCATAATTTTCTAATATTCTTCCATATTTTTTAAACTTTGAATCGGTAACTTTATTAATAATCATTTAATCACACCTTTCTTAATGTCTTATTTATTAAAATATTATGGTTTTTTATGAGATTTTGAAATTAGGTTAACTATCATTAAAATTATTTGTTCTTGGAAGCAGCAAAAGGGGCTGCCACTTCCAAAATAGACTTGTTTTATATCAATAAATATCTTTTTAGCTTAATCTATTAGTAGATTTAATTTTCTACTTATTAACAACCTTAACTGCTGTATAAACAACATTATCAACAGTGAATCCGAATTGCTTAAATAACTCATTTGCATTTCCTGATGCTCCAAATGTATCAAGTGAGATTATCTCTCCATCTAAACCTACATACTTATGCCATCCAAATGAAGTTAATGCTTCAACTGCAACTCTCTTTCTTACACAGTTTGGAAGTACACTTTCCTTGTAATCTTCATCTTGTGCATCAAATAATTCGAAACACGGAATACTTACTACTCTTGCATCAATTCCTTTAGCTTCTAATTCATCTGCAGCTTTATATATAAGTTCTACTTCTGAACCTGATGCCATTAAAATAACATCTGGAGTTTCTTTCTTAGATTCTTTTATTATATAACCACCTTTTAATGCTCTCTTTGGACATCCTTCATATAGTGGTAGTTTTTGTCTTGTTAACACTAATGATGTTGGTGTTTCCCCATTAGTTACAGCGTAATACCAAGCGGCTGCTGTTTCTTTTGAGTCGGCTGGTCTAAATACTGCCATATTAGGCATACTTCTAAGTGCTGCTAATTGTTCAATTGGTTGGTGAGTTGGGCCATCTTCTCCTACCCCAATACTATCATGAGTTAAGACATATGGTATTGGTAATTTCATAAGAGCTGATAATCTCATTGCACCTTTCATGTAATCACTAAATACAAAGAATGTTGAACAGAATACCTTAAGTCCACCATGAGCGTACATACCGTTAGTAATGGCTGCCATTGCATGCTCTCTTACTCCAAAATGAAGATTTTGTCCACTTCTATCTTCCGCTGAGAAGTCTCCCTTGTCTTTCATATAAGTCTTATTTGAAGGAGCTAAATCTGCTGAACCTCCCATTAAATTTGGAATTATATTAGCTAATCTATTTATAACTATTCCTGACGATTCTCTTGTAGCCATTTCTTTATCAAAGCTCCAGAATTCATCATTGTTTAATAATTCTTCTTTATCTATTTCATTCTTCATCCATTTAGTATATTCATCTGCTAATTCTGGATAAGCTTCTGAATATTGTTTAAATAACTCATGCCAGTTTTCTTCTTTCCATACACCTTCTCCAATATACTTGTCCATATTTGTATACACTTCGTCTGGTACATAGAATGCAGGTTCTAATTGCCATCCTAGATTTTCTTTTAATGCTCTTATATTTTCTTCTCCTAATGGCTCACCATGTGCTGATGCCTTACCTTGTTTGGCTGGGCATCCATACCCTATTACATTCTTCACAATTATAATTGATGGTCTTAAACTGTCTCTTTTTGCATCATCAATTGCATTTGAGATTGAATCTATATCATTTCCATTTTCAACTTTGATTACTTGCCAGCCATACGCTTCGTATCTCTTAGCAACATCTTCTCTAAATGCAATATCAGTATTACCTTCAATTGAAATATTATTTGAATCATAAAGTACAATTAATTTTCCAAGGCCTAATGTTCCAGCAAGTGATGAAGCTTCTCCTGAAATACCTTCCATAAGGCATCCATCACCAACAATTGCATATGTGTAGTGATCTACAATATTAAAATGTTCTTTGTTAAATTTTTCTGCAAGGTGAGCTTCTGCCATAGCCATACCTACTGCATTACATATACCTTGTCCAAGGGGTCCAGTTGTTATTTCAACACCTTTTGTGTGGCCGTATTCTGGATGGCCAGGAGTTAAACTTCCAACTTGTCTAAAGTTTTTAATATCTTCAATAGTTATTCCATATCCAAATAAGTGTAATAAAGAATATTCAAGCATTGATCCATGCCCTGCTGATAAAACAAATCTATCTCTATTATCCCAGTCTGGATTTTTTCCATTATGATTCATTTTTGTCCATAATGTAAATGCCATTGTAGCTGCTCCAAGTGGAAGACCAGGATGGCCAGAATTTGATTTTTGTATAGCATCTGCTGATAAAACTCTTATTGCATTAATAGATAATTTATCTAATTCTCTACTCATTGTTATCCTCGCTTTTTATTTATTTTATTTTTTATTAATCCCAAATATATAGACTCATCTTTTTGGGGTCATCTCAAATCAATATATTAATTTGAGATAAAAATTTATTTGCACACTCTAATCCACATAAAATAAGCATATTCTTAAATTCTTAAATTCTTAAATTCTTAAATTCTTAAATTCTTAAATTCTTAAATTCTTAAATTCTTAAATTCTTAAATTCTTAAATTCTTAAATTCTTAAATTCTTAAATTCTGGGCATTTTTTCATTCTTCAAATATTTGTGCAATAAATTTCTTTTATTTAAAATCTGCTACGTTCATACTTTTAACTATCGTACTTTCTAATTATTCAATTTTTAAATGAAACTCACTATTCACATCCGTTCATAGGAGTAAGTTCGAGCAACCAAATATATTCTGAAACTTCTACTCACATTCGTTCGTAGAAGGGCTATACCACTAAACTCGTTCCTCGCCAAGTGTTATATGCCAATTTGGGCTCTCACTTAAATTTATTTATCTCCAAACGCTGCTGCCCAGTCTGCCTTAAATTTTTCAAGACCTTGATCTGTTAATGGATGCTTTAACATTTGTTTAACTAAATCATAGGGAACAGTTGCTATATCAGCACCGGCTTTTGCAGCTTCTATAACATGTATTGGATTTCTTACGCTTGCCGCAATTATTTCTGTTTCTATTCCATGTATTGCAAATATTTCTGCTATGTCTCTTACTAAATCCATACCTATCATTGATATATCATCTACTCTTCCAAGGAATGGACTTACATATGTTGCTCCTGCATTTGCTGCAAGTAATGCTTGTGTTGCTGAGAATATTAATGTTACGTTTGTTTTTATTCCTTCGCTTGCTAAAACTTTAGTTGCTTTTAATCCTTCACCTGTCATTGGGATTTTTACAATCATATTTTTATGAATCTTAGCAATTTCTCTACCTTCTTTTATCATTCCTTCAGCATCTTCACTTACTACTTCTCCACTTATTGGTCCATCTACTATTTCAGTAATTTCTTTTATTACTTCATTAAAATCTCTTCCTTCTTTGGCTACAAGTGATGGGTTTGTTGTTACACCAGAAATTACTCCCATCTCATTTACTTCTTTAATATATTCTACATTTGCTGTGTCTAAGAAAAATTTCATTTTAGATACCTCTCCCTTTTATTTGATATTTTTACTCTTTACTTATAGACTTATAGTTTATTTAAATCTCTAATTAGGTTTATTTAAAAATTGTCTTAACTCCAGAATTCCAATCAGAAATTTAAGACTCACATTACTGACTAAATTTATTTTAAATATACTTTTAAAAATTATTTTAAAAAGTTTATATACCTAATTTACAATATTAATGTTAAATTAGATATTACACAATGCTATTTTATTGTTAAAAACTCTTCTATTGGAAGTCTTGCTGCTCCTAATAAATATGACTCTTTAAACTTAGTTATTTCTACCTTACAATCATTTTCATTTGTAAACAAGTTATCTTTATATATCGTTTCTTTTAAATAGTTTAAATTTCTATCTATTAAATTATTTATTTCTCCACCTATAACAATACTGTTAGGGTCTAATATCATTGTAAGATTACTTATGCCAACACCTAAAATAGAAATATATTCTTTAAGTACATCTAATGCTATCTCATCTAATGAATTACATAATTTTTCAAATTCTTCAATATCACTAATTTTGCTTTTTGCTTTATCATTATATTCATCCAGAATAGCATTTTTAGATGCATATGCTTCTAAGCAACCTTTAGCTCCACATTTACACTCTTTACCATCTAGGTTAATCTTCATATGTCCCATTTCACCAGATGAATTATTACTACCTCTATAAATTCTTCCATTTATAATTATTCCAAGTCCTAAACCATCTGTTATAGATACATATAAAAGATTATCCACAATATCTTTTTTATTTAAGTACTCATAATATGCTGATAAATTTGCTTCATTATCTACATAAATTGGAACATTTAAATATTCAAATTTTTCTTTTATATTAAAATCTTTTATATTTAATAAATAACAATTTTTTATTATCCCATTTTGTGTATCTACTGTACCTGGTATTGATATTCCTATTCCAAGTAACTGATCAGCTTTTACATTATTTTTTTCTAACAAGCTTTGTATATTATAACTTACTATATTAATTATGTCTTCTATGCTGTTATTATCATGTCTTATTCTAAGTAATTCTACATCTTCACTTCTAAGATTTATTAATGATAATTTTACATGCCTTGGTGTTAACGCTATTCCTAATCCATATTGGCAATTTTCATTTAGCTTAATCGCCATAGCTTTTCTTCCACCAGTAGATTCTAATGATCTGACATCTTCAACAATTCCAATTTTCTTTAATTCTGAAATATTAGTAGATACTGTTGTTATACTTATATCCAATTCTCTAGAGATATCTAATTTTGTAATTTCATCTTTTTCTAGTAATAATTTAATTATTTTTTTCCTATTTGTTTCTTTAATTTTGCTATGATTTACTTCTATCAATTTTAAAATTACTCCCCTCTAGCATTTAATAACCATATTCTACTTAATATGATATCATTATTACTGTGCTAGTTAAATATCCTTTATTCTTGGATATAGTGAATTATAAATTTCATATACTTTTGAATAAACTTCTTTTAAATCTTTATTTGGAACAACCTTCTCACTATCATTTCCACCTAAAATCTTCTCACATGCCGTTTCAACTGAATCATAAACTCCAGCTCCAACCCCTGCAAGTATTGCTACTCCAAGTGCTGGTCCTTCTGAGGCTTTTACTGTAGATAACGGATATTGTAAAATATCACTTAAAATTTGCCTCCATATCTCACTCTCAGCGCCGCCACCACTAACTCTTATGTCCTCAACCTTAACATTCATATCCTCTATTATATCTAAGCAATTTTTTAAGCTAAAACTAACACCTTCTAAGATACTTCTAACAAAATCGTCATGATTATTAATCAATGATACTCCAAAAAATCCACCTTTTACATTAGGATCTAAATGTGGAGTTCTTTCTCCCATTAAATACGGCAAATAAATAACGCCATTAGCACCTGGTTCTGATTTAGCTGCTTTTTCTGTTAATAAATCATAAATATCTCTGCCAAGCTTTTCACTTTCTTCAATTTCTTTTTGACAGAAAGTTCTTTTAAACCAATTAAGCGATAATCCTGCGCCTTGAGTAACTCCCATTACATGCCACTTACCTGGCACTGCATGGCATAAAGTATGAACTCTTCCATACTTATCGAACTTAGGAGAATCTGTTGATGCAAATACTACACCTGATGTTCCCATCACAGTTGATATCACACCTTCTTTTACAATTCCACTTCCTATTGCTCCTGCTGCTTGATCTCCAGCACCACCAACTACTGGGGTATCTACTGAAAGACTAGTTAATTTAGCGGCTTCTTCTGTAATCCTTCCGCTTACAACAACCGATTCATATACATCTGCAAGTATTGATTTATCTATATTTAAATCTTTAAGTAACTCATCGCTCCAGTCTCTTTTGTTTATATCAAGCATTTGCATACCACTAGCATCTGATACTTCAGTTGCAAATACATTTGTTAACTTAAATCTTATATAATCCTTAGGCAAAAGAATCTTATATATTTTTTTATAATTTTCAGGTTCATTATTTCTAATCCATAATAATTTAGAAAGAGTAAAACCAGTAAGAGCTGGATTTCCTGTAATTTGAATTAATCTTTCTTTTCCTATAGTGTTTGTTATTTCTTCACATTCTTTTTCAGTTCTTTGATCACACCATATTATAGAATTTCTTATCACTTTGTAATCTTTATCTACTAGAACTAGGCCATGCATTTGACCACTTAATCCTACGCCTTTTATATCCTCTGATTGTACACCAGCTTTTTGTATAACATTACTTATTCCTTTTACACAAGCATTCCACCAATCTTCTGGATTTTGTTCTGCATATCCTGCTTGTGGTTGGAATAAATCATAACCATAAGTTGCAGTAGATATAGTTTGTCCATTTTCATCAAATAATGCTGTTTTTGTTCCAGATGTACCAATATCTAAGCCTAATAAATAACGCATAGTCCTCCTCCTAAATCTTTTATTTTAAATTTATTAAATATATTTTAAAATTACTTTTTAAATGTTGTTTTATAAGTATAATATACTCTCTATTCTATAATAAGTCAATAAAATTATTGTAAATAATTACACAGTTTTTCTATTTAATATTATATTAATTACTTATATATTTTTCTATATTCTCCAGGTAATTGATCAGTATTTTCTTTGAATACTTTACTAAAATATTTTGGATCATTATAACCAACCTGTTCAGATATCTGATAAAGCTTTAACTCTGTTGATATAAGTAGTTTTTTTGCTTTATTTATTCTATAACTTCTTATATAAGCGCTAAATGATTCTCCAATTTCCTTTTTAAATTGTGTGCTTAAATATTCTGGAGTAACGCCTAATTTAAGTGCTATTTCATCTAGAGTAATTCCTTTATTATAAAATTCATGAATAATGCACTGACTCCTTTTAACCAAAAGACTTATACAACTCACCGATGAAACATCTTTGTGATGATTATTTTTTTGAATTAGTATCTTTAGCGCTCCCTCCAACTCGTTCCATGTTATTGCTGACATAATGTTAGTTAAAAGTTGCTGCGAATCCAAATCGCTATATAAAGTCTCATCGATTTCTTTTGTAAAGCTTATAATTATCCATGCAAACCTTACAAAATTTTCTTTAATTCCTTTTGGATTCCCTCGAATATCTTTACAATAATGAATAAACTTATCAATTATCTTATCAATTTTGTTTAATTGCATTGTGCATACTACTGTTTTCAATTCTTTCTCAATGGCAATTGGATATGATATTGGTAAAGTATATTTTTTCAAAACTTCTGGATAATTAACAATATCATTTGATTCTAAAACTATATTCCAATGTAATTCTTTATTAAGTTTGTGAATAATATCTTTTAAGGCCAATATCCCTTCACACCTCATATATCCTAAAACCATATCATTGGAATCTATATAATTAATCCTAGGTCTAACAGAATTATTCACATACTCTAGTAAGTTAATTTCTATTTTAAAATTAAAAAATATCATCACAATCTCATTACAACTTGGTAAATCTAACATTTTAAATTCAAAATTATTTGTATCGTTCAAAATGATTTTGATATCGTTTTCTATTTTGATATGATATTGCTCATATTTATTACCCAAATATATTACAAATACCTCAAAGATATCATTAACGCTTATTTTATAATTTTCCTTCAATAATTTCTCAATATCACCATCAATAATTAATTCCTCGAACAAACTGCTCTGAAATATATGCTTAAGGTTGAAAAGCCTTTCTGGATTTTTTAATTTATTATTCTGTTCATAATTTAACTGATTGGTAATTTTTTTTAATGACTGTGCAATTTCTTGAATTGAAATAGGCTTTAATATATATTCACTCACTCCTAATTTAATTGCCTTTTGGGCATATTCAAATTCTGAATATGCACTTAATACTATTGTTTTATGTGTAATTCCCATTTTAGCTACACTGCCTAACATTTCAATTCCATCCATCTTTGGCATCCTAATATCTGTAATAACTAAATCAGGTCTTACCTTCTCTATAATTTCTAATCCTACCTCTCCATCCTCTGCACTACCTACTATCTCTACATCTTTATCAATCTTTCCTAATAATTTAATAAGCCCATTTCTTATAATTTCTTCATCTTCTACAATAACAACCCTCATACTATATCCCCTTTTTATTACAAAACTCATTATTTTCTTAAAATTTTGGGCAAAGTGATACTAATTTTAACTCCCTTCCCAATCTCACTTTCTATTAAAAATTCTGCACTACTACCATAATACATTTCTAGCCGCCCAATAACATTATCAATTCCAATATGACAGTCGTCCAAATCATTCACCTTTTTATTTTGTTTTATTTTCTCAATTGTTTCTTTATCCATCCCCCTTCCATTATCAATTATATTAATTCTTATCTTGCTCCCTTCATCTTTAATTTCTATGCATAATAAACATGTATTATCAACATTATAAAAACCATGAATTATTGAATTTTCTAAAAAAGGTTGGAGAATTAATTTATGAATCATACTTTCTAACACGCTCTCATCAACATTTAAAATAAATTCAAAAGGTACACTTAATCTACTTTGCTGTAAGTATACATATTTCTTTACCCACTCCAATTCTTCTCTAATTTTTACACACTCACTGCTATTTTGAATTGCATATCGTAAAATTGTTGCTAATGAATTTATCATATTGCTAATCTCATATTCTTCCTTTTCAATAATTTTCCAATTTATAGTATCTAAAGTGTTATATAAAAAGTGAGGATTTATCTGTGCCTCTAATGCTTTTATCTCTGATTCTTTTTGCTTTAACGTTATAATTTTTACTTTTTCAACAAGATCACTTATGTTGGCTATCATTCTGTTAAAATGTTCAGCAATCAACCTAATTTCCTGAGGCATATCTTCAGTAATGCTAATCACTACTGATAATTCACCTTCTCCTGCACTATTCATAGCTTTTAAAATTATTCTAATTGAGCTAGTTAGTCTATCTGTTACACCTAAAATTATTAAAAGCAAAATATTAATTGTAATAAAACTTACTAAT
This sequence comes from Clostridium neonatale, assembly GCF_900465025.1. Classification (NCBI taxonomy): domain Bacteria; kingdom Bacillati; phylum Bacillota; class Clostridia; order Eubacteriales; family Clostridiaceae; genus Clostridium; species Clostridium neonatale. Next base: position 612,775 of record NZ_UICR01000001.1, on the reverse strand, counting down.
AAAAATATTTTTCTCTGCAAATTAATAGATCTATACAATTCGCTTTGATCATATATATATTCAATAGTCCAATTAGTTTTTTTATCCTTTAATTCTGTTATTCCAATATGAGCATTCTTAGGAACTTCTAATTGATCTGTAGTATATTGATTATTTTCCATTAATTTCACTGAAAAATTCTTAGCATTTTCCACCTCTTCAAGATGATAATAGCTTAAATTCCTACCCATCTTTTTTCTATCAGGGAAAAAAACTATATTTCTATATTTATCATAAATATAGGTTATCCCATTTTTTTTATTTCCTAAATCATTTTCATTACAAATTTCATTTAATACTTTTGCATCTATACTCATTATTATAATGCCGATTCTTTTGTCTATATCTGTATTTTTTACAAACCTGTGTGCCATATGAAAAATATAATAATTATACTTTTCTATTTTTGTTGCAAATCGCGTTGGAATAAGTATCCTTTCATTATTTTTAATCACATTTTCATAATTATATTGATTAATATTAATCCAACTGCTTTTAGTAGATGAAGATGTTAATTTATCATAAAAAATAGTTTGTCCACTATCAGTCATTAATGTTAACGCCTGTATTTGACTTTTAGCATTACATAATTTTTTTAATTTTCTTCTAAGCATATTCGTATTAATTTCAATATCAACATTATTATTTATATTTTCTACACACTGAATTATTTCTTCATCACTATAAATTTGGTATAGCAAATCTCCATATGATTCTAATGTTAAATTCAATGTTTTTTGAGTTTGTATTAAATTTGAATTCACCAATTCCTGCATATTATCTTTCATATTCTCAGTTATGGAATAGTATGAAATCATTTGCATAATAAAGAAAGGAATTATTGAAATAACAAGAAAACTTACTATAAGTTTATATTTTAAACTCTCCTTTTCTTTTTCAAATATAGTTTTAACTTTTTCTAATTTAAACATATAATTAATTCCTCTTTAAATAGTCTCATTTATTGAATTTTGAGTTTTATTAGCTACTATCTTACAATTTACTTTTCCAGAAATACATTCTATTATTAAATTTAAAATTGAATTTGAAACACTAGGAAATTTTTCTGTAATTTATATTTCCTCTACATATTAGCGAAAATATAAATTACTTTCTCTCCGCCTTAAGTATACGTTTTCTACTATTCGCTACATTAGCTACTCCAGCTTTATATTTTTCTAAATAATTCATTAACTTATAACAGTTCTAAACTTTCAAATACTCTCCCCTACATATATGCCTTCAGCCAAATTGCACCAAAAAATATAATTATTTAACAAAATTACAATTTAAGAAATATCTCAATTTATTTTATTATAATACTTTTAATATTATTAATAAATTATATTATAATATATTTTCACATTTTTTGTTAATATTAATGAAATTCTTTAATTGCAATTACTTTTCAATTTGAATTTTTTAACAACATCTTTTAAATACTTAGCTTGATCGCTAAGCTCTACACTTTCTAATGAGCTTTCCTGAGCTATTATAGAATTTTTTTCTACTATTTCCGAAATTTTCTCAACAACTCTAATTGCGTTAACAATTGATTGAGATTGCTGACCAGATGCTTTTGCTATCTCATTTATAAATTTTGTTGATTTATTTGTGTCTTCTACAATAAGCAATAGTTTTTCACTTGTTTCTTTAGCTATTCCAATACCATTATCAACTGAATAAATTGATTTATTTATTAGATTTTTAGTACTGGTAACAGCTTGAGAACTTTTTGCAGCCAAGTTTCCTACTTCTTTAGCAACAACTTCAAACCCTTTTCCAAATTCACCTGCACGTCCTGCTTCTATTGAAGCATTTATTGACAAAATGTTTGTTTGCATAGATACATCTTCTATTACGTCAATAACTTTACCGATTTCATTTGATGATTCTGAGATTTCATCTATTGCATATATCATATTTAATATCTTATTATTTCCTTCTCTAATTTCACTTAATACTTGATTAGTAATATCTATTGTACTTATAGAATTTTTTTCATTTTCAGTTATTTTATTCGATACATAACTCATTAATTGTAATAATTCTTCAACTGAATTTGATTGATTAATTGATGCCTCAGATACTTTCTTTGACTCTTCTACCATTTTAGCTGATCCATTTGCTACACGACTAGCTGTTACATTTATATTTCCTAATAAATCATTTAGAGAAAATACTATATTATTAAGTGAATCTTTGATTTTTATAAATTCACCTTTATAGTCTTCTTTTATTTCTATATCTAAATTTCCATTCGCTATATTATTTAATATACTAGTTATTTCTGTTATATATATTTTTAATGTATATATTGTTTTTGAAAAAGTCTTAGCTAGAATTCCTATTTCATCTTCATATGGATAATTTATTTCTATATTAAAATCCCCATTTGAAATTTTTTCTGCTGCTTTTACAAGCATTGAAATCGAAATACTTATATCATTCACTATTTTCTTCGATATGAATATTGATATTACTATTGATAATATTATAGAAATTGTAATAATGCCTATAAATAATAATTCAATTTTTTTAATATTATTTAATTCCATGTTTCCATTACTAATATTTAGATCAAATAGCCTTTCTATATCATTCCCTATTAAATCAGAAATTTTTGTTCCTTCATCACTAAATAGCTCATACGCTTCACTGTACTTGTTTAATTTAGCTAAAGTCCTTACCTTCTGACTTACCAATTTATATTCTTCCCAATAGTTTTGAATGTTGTCATTAATTTCTTTCGATTCATTATTATTAATTGTCTTTGATACTTTTTTCATATAATTCTCTATATTAATTTCACTAGTCATAATATTAGCATCTAATTTTTTTATTTTTTCATCATCTCTAGCATTTATTCTATCTCTAATAAGACATCCTGATTTTTGAAACTCACTGTTAAGCTTTCCTATATCCCCTTGTGAAAATCCATAATATTTTAGAATATATCTAAAGTTATTACTATTATACATCGAGAAACCTACTTCACTTATTAACGCAAAAGTCATAACTACTATTATTATAGAAAATGATATAATCATTTTTTTCTTTATATTAATATTATTTAATTTCCTATTGTATAATCTTTTAAATTCATTTTTAAAAGCCATGGGATCTCCTCCATAATTGTATACATTATATGTAAAGCATCATTTCATATTCAATTTGTCTTAAAATATAACAAACTAGAAGATAGAATTTATTTATATATCCTATCTTCTAAGAATTGCATCAAGTATATTTATGAATATAAAAATTATTAACTGAAAATATCTAAATACTATTTCTTTGATTGATTATATATATCAAATGCTACTGCCGCCAATAATACTAGTCCTTTAATAGCCTGTTGCCAGTCAACACCAACCCCCACTAAAGACATACCATTATTCAATATCCCCATTACAAGTCCACCAATAATAGCTCCTACAATAGTTCCAATTCCACCTGACGCTGATGCACCACCTATATAACAAGCTGCTATTGCATCAAGCTCAAACCCTTCTCCTGCACTTGGTGCTGCCGCATTTAATCTAGCTGCAAATAACAATCCTGCTAGAGCAGCCATAACCCCCATATTTACATAAACCATAAACATAACTCTCTTGGTTTTAATTCCTGATAATTTAGTTGCCTTTTCATTTCCACCTAAAGCATATATGTGTCTTCCTATAACTGTTCTATTAGTTACAAATGAATAAAATAAAATTAGTGCTCCTAAAATTATAAATACAAAAGGCATTCCTTTATATCTAGATAACCAATATGCAGAGAACATTATCACTAAAGTAATTCCTACCAATTTTGCTACAAACACATTGTTTGCACATTGATCAATTTCATACTCTTTTGCTTGTACTCTTTTTTTTATTTCAGATATTATAAATACTACCGAAACAAATACGCCTATTATTAAAGTTAAGAGATGAATTTTACCTGTTCCAATCTCAGGCAAGAAGCCCATAGACATATATTGGAATGTTGCAGGATATGGAGAAATGGTGTTTCCTTGTAATATTACCATTGTAATCCCTCTAAAAATTAACATACCTGCAAGAGTTACAATAAATGCTGGTACCTTTACGTATGCTATCCAGAAGCCTTGCCAAGCACCTATTAATGCACCAATGCAAAGTGATATAATAATTGCTATTGGAATTGATATTCCCATTGATATAATAAGTACTCCTGATATTGCTGATACTACAGCTACTATAGATCCTACTGACAAGTCTATATTCCCAGTCAAAACACAAGGTAACATACCTATTGCTAATACTAAAACGTAACTGTTTTGAAGTATAAGCTTTGTTACATTCATTGGCCTTAGTAAGACACCCTTTGTTAAAATTTGAAATAAAAGTGCTATTACTATTAATGCAATAAACATTGCATATTTACGTGTATCAAATTTAAATTTTTTAACATTTGTTTCTTCTGATTTTCTTGCTACTGCTTCTGTATTCATTATATAGCCTCCTTAACATTACTTTGCATAATACATTTCATAACATTCTCTTGAGTTGCTTCTTCTTTAGATAATTCTCCAACAAATGATCCTTCATTCATTACATATACTCTATCACTAATACCTAATACTTCTGGAAGTTCTGATGAAATAACTATAACTGACTTTCCTTGACTTGCAAGTTCATTAATTATGCAATAAATTTCATATTTTGCACCAACATCAATACCTCTTGTTGGTTCATCTAAAATCAATATATCTGGATCTGCAAAAATCCATCTTGCTAACATTACTTTCTGTTGATTTCCTCCAGATAAATTTCCTGTATACTGATCAATGCTAGGTGCCTTTATCTTAAGTCTTTTCATGTAATCTCTTGCAATGCTTATTTCCTTACTATCATTTATTACAATCTTTTTACTAATTTTATTCAAACTTGGTAATGTCATGTTTCTTTTGATATTATCTATTAATATAAGCCCTTGAGCTTTTCTATCTTCAGTTACATATGCAATTCCGTTTCTAATTGCATCCCCAACACTATTTATTGATATTTCTTTGCCATCTTTGATTATTGTGCCAGATATATTTCGTCCATATGACTTACCAAAAATACTCATAGCAAGTTCTGTCCTTCCAGCTCCCATTAAACCTGCAATTCCTATTACTTCACCTTTTCTAACATTAAAATTCACATGATTTATTACAATTTTACTACTAATTTCTTCCGAATATGCAGTCCAATCTTTTACCTGGAAGCAAACCTCACCAATATTGCATTCTCGTTTTGGATACCTATCAACAATATCTCTACCAACCATTCCTCGTATGATTCTATCTTCTGATATTTCTCCTGAACTTTTTGTTAATGTTTCTATACTTGCACCATCTCTTATTACGGTAATTTCATCAGTGACTTTTGTTACTTCATTTAATTTATGTGATATTATAATTGCCGTCATTCCTCTTTCTTCTCTTAATTTTAAAATTAAATTTAATAATTTATCACTATCTTCATCATTTAGCGCTGCTGTTGGTTCATCTAATATTAAAAGTTCAACATTCTTTGATAGTGCTTTTGCAATTTCTACAAGTTGTTGCTTTCCAACTCCAATTGTATTTACAGGAGCTTCCGGATCTTCATGCAATCCTACAATTTTCATTAGTTTCTTAGCTTCAAATCGTGCTTTACTCCAATTTATCACTCCCTTGTCAGCTTGCTCATTTCCTAAAAATATATTTTCCATTATTGATAAATATGGGATAAGGGCTAATTCTTGATGTATTATAACAATTCCTTTAGTTTCACTTTCTTTTATATCTTTAAACTTGCATATTTCTCCATTATAAATTATATCCCCTTCATATGTACCATATGGATAAACGCCACTTAGTACATTCATAAGTGTAGATTTTCCTGCTCCATTTTCTCCTACAAGAGAATGTATTGTTCCTTTTTCTATTTTTACATTTACATTATCAAGAGCTCTTACACCTGGGAAAGTTTTTACTATATTCTTCATTTCTAGAATAACTTCTTTCATTTTCTGACCTCCATTCTGCTCAATATACATGAATAGTAACTATTCAGCCACTATATATTGATTTATATATTTAAAAAATTACAATGTGCAGTGTAATAATTAAAATTGAATAGTATAGAACAATTTGTACAACTCTTCAAAAGTAATATAAATATAAAATAACTAAATAGGCTATTAAACAGCATAATTAGTATTTGTCAATAGCTTAATAGTTCCCATGAATATTCTTTAAGTAAAATTATTCTTCTTTTCTTATAAATGGGTTATGCTTAGCATAAAAATACTTAAGCATAACCGCTAACATAATTACTTTAATTGATCTTCAGTATAATATCCTGAATCAATTAGTAAAGATTTATAATTACTGCCATCTACAAATTCTGGCTTTAATAAATATGAAGGTACTACATAAGTTCCATTATTATATGTTTCAGTATCATTTACTTCTGGTTCTTTTTGATTTGCAATAGAATCTACCATTTCTACAACTTTTTCTGATAATGCTCTTGTATCCTTAAACACTGACATTGATTGATCTCCAGCTACAATAGCTTTTACATTTGCTATATTAGCATCTTGTCCAGTAAGTATTGGCATTGGTTTATCTGCTGTTCCAAATCCAACAGATTTTAATGATGATTGTACTCCTAATGACACTGAATCATTTGAACATAATACTGCATCTAATTTATCGCTTGTATAATTAGCTGTAATTATATTATCCATTCTTGATTGTGCTTCTTTTTCATCCCAATTTGGAGTTGCACATTGTTCTCTTGTTGTTTGTCCTGATTTAACTACTAACTGACCGTTATCTATATATGGTTGAAGAATACTCATAGCACCACCATAAAAATAAACTACATTATTATCATCTAATGGACCTGTTGCGATTTCAATATTAAAAGGTCCAGCTCCATCTTTTAATCCTAATTTTTCTTCAATATATTCTCCTTGTATTACACCTACACTAAAATTATCAAATGTAGCATAATAGTTTACAGCATCTGTATTCATGATAAGTCTATCATATGCTATTACTTTTATTCCTTCAGCTTTTGCATCTTCTAATACCGATGATAATGCTCCACCATCAATGGATCCTACCACTAGTACTTTTGCTCCTTTCGTTATCATATTTTCTATTTGGTTTACTTGTGTTTCAACTTCATTTTCCGCAAATTGCAAGTCTACCTTATATCCTTTTGCTTTTAGTGATGCCTCCATATTTGCACCATCTTGATTCCATCTTTGCAATGATTTTGTAGGCATAGAAACTCCAACAATAATATCTTTTGACTCAACACCTTCGGCTTGTGGTTCACCATCACTATTTGCTCCTCCACATCCAATTAATGCTGTCATGACCAATGTTGCTGATAATACTAATGATATTATTTTTTTCATATTTCATCTCTCCTCTTTAAATAAAGTTAATTTTATCGCTCTTATTGATTACGTTTTCATTATATTAAAATTTATACATGCCTTCTACTCTAATATTCTTCAAAAGGAGTAATTTTCTAATCTAAGCTTTAATTATAATAATATTAAATAAGTAAAAGATGTAATAGTACACCTTTATTCATACAACATTACATCTTTTCTCATTTAATTTTTATAGTAACCATCTTTTTATAAATGCATGTTTCTCAAGTATGTTACCATAATATTATATTCAGTAGAGTAATTTACTTTTTCTCCACAACAATTAAAATAGGCGCTTCTTTACTTCTATTCAAAAACTCATGATACATGACCCCAAATTTTGATTTTGGAAGATCCTTAAGATATGGAATAATTACACTCTCTTCTTCTTTCCCTTCCCCATGTCCCCTATAAAGACAAATAGTCATTACTCCACCATGATTCAATAATTCTAGACCTTCAATAATACTATTTAAAGATGTTTCTGACATTGTTGTAATTTTCTTATTTCCACCTGGTAAGAAACCTAAATTGTACATAATGCAATCAACTGATTCTTCAGTTATATATCTCTTTAATAAGTGGTGAGAGCTGTTTATTACAATGACATTTTCATTTTTTCTTTCAGAATAGTTTTTACATGCTTCTTCTTGTATTTCAAATGAATATACCTTAGTGAATTTTTTTGAAAGAAAATCTGTATCATATCCATTTCCTAATGTAGCATCTATTGCTATATTTTTATTTTCTAAAAACTTATCTATTATATAATGAGAAATCTTACTTATATCTCCAACATATTTAAACATATGGCTATTCTCCATTCTTATTATATAGTAGTATTTATAATTAATAAAATACCCCATATAAATTATAACAATTTCTATAATATTCTCACCACAAATTAGTTATCCCCCAGAAAAATAGACTAAGTTTAAAACTCAGTCTATTTTTTATATTCTAACTATATAAATACTGTTTTTCCTTTATAATCAGATAATTTATGAGTATTACCATGCTGATCTGTTAAAGTAAAATCTATAGCATCTTGAAATTATTTATGACTTGAATTTGAATTATTTGATTCTTCTTCATCGCCTTTAACTGGTGCATTTTCTTATTTAACATCTTCTTCATAACTATTATCTAAAGATGAATCTATTTTACTACCTTGAGCTGCATTACTTAAGTATCCTGTAATATCATTTAGCCATCCAGTGAAAGTCATTATACCCATTACTATAATTCCTCCACCAATCTATTCATCAAATTCATCCTCAATATCCCCAACTAATTCTTCGATTATATCCTCCAATGTTAATAACCCACTAGTTCCACCATATTCATCAACTATTATTGCGAACTGCTCTCTCTTTTCTTTAAGCTCTTTAAATATATTTCTTATTTGCATTCTTTCAGTAAAATAACTTACCTTTCTTGTACAAGACTTCAAATCCAATTTGTTATCAGAAACTACATCCCTATAGATATCTCTGACATGAACAAATCCAATAACATTATCCTTTTCTTTATCTATTACAGGATATCTAGTAAATCCATTGTCTGTTATTATTTCTAATACTTCTTCCTGAGTTGAATCTATATCTATACAAACCATTTTTGTTCTATGTATCATTATCTCTTCTGCTCTGCGGTTTGAAAATTGAAATGCATTAGATAATAGCATCTGATCCCCACTATCTTCTATGCTTTGGTTTATCAGCATTTGTAATTCTCCTCGCGTATAAGTCTCATTTGCTTCATTAGCAGGCTCTATTCCAAATGGTTTTAAACATAGTTCTGTCAATTTATCAAAAGTCATAGTTATAGGATAAGTTAGTTTATGAAATAAAATTAACGATCCATCCAAAAGTAAATTACATTTTTCTGTTTCATATAATGCTATTGCTTTTGGAACAAGCTCACCAAATACAACTTCAAGTAATGTAATCAAGCTAAATGAAACTATGAAAGAAATACTCTGTTTAAGTGCCGCATTTGAAGTTATCATTTCTAGTAATGGATCTATAAGCTTAGATACAGTTGGTTCACCAAGCCATCCTAATAATAATCCAACTAAAGTTATTCCAAGCTGTGTTGATGATAGATATGAATTTATATTATCTTTAACAATCTTACATTTTTTTGCTCTTTTATTACCATCTTCTATTAATGTATCTATTTTAGATGATCTTATTTGAACTATTGCAAACTCTAAAGCCACAAAATAGGCATTAACTAAAATTAATATTAATATTATTACTATGTTTAAAAATTCAGATTCCATAATATTCTCCTTTATTATTTTTAAATTAGTATAACAAGTATATTATATCTCGTTTTTTATAATATGTAATTATTGTAATATCATTAATCAAATATGGCTAAACTTATTTTTTCACTTTATAAACTTGATAAATTCCTATACAAACTAATATTAAAGATATTAGAATTTTTATATCAAATATATTTTCTCCTAAGAATATTCCTGAAAGCAATGTTCCAAATACAGGCACTAAAAAATTAAATACAGAAATCATTCCTACTTTATTGAATTTTAATAATTGCGTCCAGATTACAAATGCTACAGATGATAATAAAGCCATATATATTAATAGAATTATAGATTTAAAATTAAATGAACTTAATTTACCACCAAAAACAGCCCCAAGAACAATTAATATAAGTCCACCTATAAATAATTGATATCCTGTTACTGTTGATGCATCCATTTTCTTTGTAATTTCTTTACTATATATTGCTCCTAATGCAAAAGTAATAGCAGCTATAACAATGAAGCCTTCACCCTTAAATGTAAAACCAACATTATTTACTCCACTTTTCCCATTTAAATTTACCAATACAACTCCTGAAAATCCAACTATGCAACCCAGTATTTTATTAAAATTAAGCTTATCATTTTTATATATAAAGTGAGCTAATATTATACTTACAAAAGTTCCTGTTCCATTTATTATAGATCCCCTAACTCCTGTTGTATATGACATTCCAACATAAAAAAATATGTATTGAATAGTAGTTTGAATAAGTCCTAAAGCTGCTATTTTTGAATATTGCTTTCTAGAAAAAGTAAATATATTTTTCTTTAATATAGTTTCGTATAAAAGTACAATGATTCCTGCCAAGGCAAATCTATAACCTGCAAATATCAACTTTGATGGAATATCATTTGAAGATATATTAAAAAGCTCATACCCTACTTTAATAGCTGGATATGCACTCCCCCATAAAAAACAACATATTGTTGCTAAAAAAACTATGTTTTTTCTATTTGTATAAAACTTTTCTTTATCCATTCCCACGTTCCTTTCTACAATTTATATTTATCATTTACTGTAAATAGACATATAAATATTACCACATATTTTATTAATTAAATTCATTTTACAACAATAAAATGATATCATATTATAAATTTAATCTTCTAGGTAAGCTATAGTTTATAGAATATCACTATAATTTATGTTAAATCTATTTTATATTGTTTAAATAAATCAAAATATACAATATTTATGATATACTATTACTATATAGATTTAGGAGGTTTAGTATGCTGATAAAAGATATAAGTAATTTACATTTCCATACTATTAATAAAAATATTTCTGTTGATGAAGCATTAAATTTAATGAATACTCTTAATGTAAACGGTATCCCGGTAGTAGATGACAATACTAAACTTGTAGGCATAGTTGTCAAGGCAGATGCATATAGATTTTTAACCAAGCCTGGACATTATGTTGACTATCCAGTTGAATTGATAATGACAAAAAGAGTTGTAACAGCTCAATATGATGATGATATTATCAATGTTGCAAAACGTTTAAGAGAACATAATATCATTGCGATGCCTGTTCTTAAAGGTGATACTGTTATAGGTATTATTACAATTGAAAACTTAATAGATTATTTTCTTAAATGTGAAGATTTCTAAAATTATACTGAAAAATACAGCTAACATTGAATAATTTTGATATTAGCTGTATTTTTCATGTTATTTACTTAAAAACAAATACTGCAACTCCATAAGCTGGCAAACTATACTTAATTGAATAAGAATATCCATCACAATCTTCTTTCACCGCTTTATAAACCCGTCTTCTTTTTTCTCCTTTTCCACCAAACTCTATATCATCACTATTTAAAATAAGTCTATATGTGTTTTCTTCTGGAACCCCAACCTTATAATCAGGTCTTTCAACTGGTGTAAAGTTTAAAACAAATAACAAACTATTTTGCATGCCTTCTGAATACCTTACAAAGCTAAAGATACTTCTATAATTATCATTAGCATTAATCCATTTGAACCCATTGGGATTTCTATCCAATTCATACATACATGAATACTTTTTATAGATTTTTAATAGAGCCTTTACAAAATTATTTATATGTCTATGATTTTCATCTGCTAATAGATACCAATCTAGTTCTCTCTCTTCGCTCCACTCTCTAAGTTGAGCAAAATCTTGTCCCATAAAAAGCAGCTTTTTTCCTGGATGGGCAAACATAAAGGCATATCCTACTTTTAGATTTTTAAATTTCTCTTCTAATTCCCCTGGCATTTTGTTAATCATAGAACATTTCAAATGAACTACTTCATCATGAGATAAAACTAGTATATATTCTTCGCTATGGTTATAACTCATAGAAAAAGTCATTTTATTATGATTATCTTTTCTAAAATACGGATCTAATTTCATGTATTCTAAGAAATCATGCATCCATCCCATATTCCATTTAAAAGTGAAATTTAATCCATCATTTTCTGCTGCATCAGTAACTCTAGGCCATGCTGTTGATTCTTCAGCAATCATCATAATTCCAGGATTACGTCTTATTGCTATTGTATTTAAATGCTTAAAGAATTCAATTGCTTCAAGATTCTGATTTCCACCATACTTATTAGGAATCCATTCTCCTCCGCATCTCCCATAATCCAGATACAACATTGAAGAAACAGCATCTACTCTAAGACCGTCTATGTGAAAATTTTCAATCCAAAATAAAGCATTGGCAATAAGGAAGTTTTTTACTTCTGGTTTCTCATAATCAAATACCTTAGTTCCCCAATCTGCATGTTCTCCTTTTCTTTTATCAGAATACTCATAGAGACATGTACCATCAAATTCTGCTAATCCATGTTCATCTTTAGGAAAATGTGCAGGAACCCAATCTAAAATTACACCTATATTATTTTTATGAAGATAATTTATGAGATACATAAAATCTTCAGGTGTTCCATATCTAGATGTTGGAGCATAATATCCAGTTACTTGATATCCCCATGAACCATCAAATGGATATTCAGCAATCCCCATAAGTTCAACATGAGTGTATCCCATATCTAATATATATTCTGTCAAAGAATGTGCAAATTCTTTATAATTATAAAATCCATCCTCATCTCTATTACGATGTTTTTTCCAAGATCCTATATGAACTTCGTAAATTGACATAGGTTTCTTTTTTAAATCTAGCTTTTGTCTTTTTTTCAACCATTGATTATCTGACCAATTAAAATTAGATATATCTGTTACTACTGAAGCATTCCCAGGACGTCTCTCTGAATAATTAGCATACGGATCGGACTTGTGCAATATTTCATCATTAAGTGTTTTAATTGCATACTTATATCTTTGTCCTATTAATGCACCTGGAATAAATAATTCAAATATTCCACTATCTCCAATTGGATTCATTTTATTATTCTCTATATCCCACCCGTTAAAATCCCCAATTACACTAATCTCTTGTGCATTTGGAGCCCAAACACTAAAACTTATCCCATCTTGATCATCTATCCTTTTGGGATGTGCTCCAAGCTTTTTATAAATCTCATAATGAATTCCACTTTTAAATAATCTTATATCGTTTTCTGTGATTACGTTACTTATTTCTTCATCATAAATTTCTCTTTTTTTTACTTTCCTCTCTTTTGTCAAACCCAATACCACCTTTTCTTATTCTCAATATAATTTTAACATTTTTTATTTAGTTATAAAATGTTATTTTCCAATATTATTCAGACTATAAAAAAACTACATTAGATATATTTTGTAGATTTGATATTTTAAATTATCTACTTCTAAACATCAAGCTTTATTTCATCATTATTTTTATCTCACATCCCCCCAAGAGCTTCTAACATACCAAATCCTGCATCATTAGTAGAACTGCCACCAAGACCTATTACAAAATTTCTAACTCCTTTATTAATTCAGCTTTTATCACTTCTCCAATTATTAACATTTATAATGATATAACAATTATATAACAAAAGGATCCAAATACATACAGTATTAAGACCCTCTTATAAAATATCACTTAATATTTGAATTTTATTGATATTTCTTTTATTTCGCCTTTTGAATTCTTTCTTATAACAAAATCTTTTATATCTTTAAATTCATTTTCTATCTGATAATTTAGCTCTGTTATTGTAGCTTTTGCATTTTTAGTTATTCCACCATCTTCAATTACTACAAATCTGGATTTTCTACATGTAATTTCATCTCTTTTATCATCGATAATAACATAATACTCTGTAGCTTCTTCAACAACTGAATATTCCTTATTTAGAGTTAAAGTAGAACAAAGATTGTTATCAATACATTTTACTTTCATATTTTATTTCCTCCTAAATCATACTTAGTTTAGAATTATCACGTTCTAAACCTCATCTTATTATTTATTATATACCAGTCTTATCTCTAGGTGTATAAAATAATCAATTTTTCTTTTATATCTTTAAAATTTATCATATTAATTGTAAATTATTTTCTTCGCCACGCTTCCATCTTACGCATAGCGACTCTTTTTATTTGCAAAAGTTCCGTATTGTGGCATAGCCACTCTTTTTATTTGTGTACGTCTTTCATAGTTAATGATATTCTTTTTCTTTTTTCATCTACTTCTAAAACAGCAACTTCTACTATATCGCCAACTTTAACAATATCGAGTGGATGTTTTACAAATCTATTTGCCATTTGGCTTTTATGAACTAATCCATCCTGATGAACTCCAATATCTACGAATGCACCAAAGTCTGAAACATTTCTTACTGTTCCTGATAAAACCATTCCTGGCTTTAAATCTTTCATCTCAATTATTCCAGTCTTAAGTATAGGCTTTGGCATTTCTTCTCTTGGATCTCTACCTGGTTTCTTTAATTCTTTTATTATATCTTTTAATGTCATTTCTCCAATTTCAAGCTCTTTGCTTAGTTTGCTTATTCCATAACATTCAGCCTTTTCATCTATATCACCTAACTTATTATTCTTAAGTGCTTCATTATCATATCCAAGGACACCTATTAATTTTTTAGCAGCATCATATGATTCTGGATGTACCGATGTATTATCAAGTGGTTCCTTACTCTCTGCAACTCTTAAGAATCCAGCACATTGTTCGTAAGCCTTTTGTCCTAATCTTTTAACCTTTAATAATTCTTTTCTTGAAGTAAAATGACCAGCTTCTTCTCTATAATCAACTATGTTTTTAGCTATAGCTGCATTAATTCCTGAAATATGTGTTAAAAGTGATGGTGTTGCAATATTTAAATCAACTCCAACAGTATTTACTGAATCCTCTACAACTCCTGCCAAAGACTCTTCAAGTTTTTTAGGAGTAACATCATGTTGATATTGTCCAACCCCAATTGCCTTTGGATCAATTTTAACTAATTCTGCAAGCGGATCCTGAAGTCTTCTTCCTATGGAAATAGCTCCTCTAACTGTAACATCTAAATCAGGATATTCTTTTGTAGCAAGTTCTGATGCTGAATAAACTGATGCTCCTGCTTCTGAAACAATAACATATGCAATTTCTTTTCCTGTCTCTTCTTTAATCTCGCTTATCATTTCTGCGATAACTTCTTCTGATTCTCTTGAGGCAGTTCCATTTCCAAGTGATATCACATCAACATTATATTTATAAATTAATTCTTTTAATTTTTTCTTTGTTCCTTCAATATCTTTCTTTGGAACTGTTGGATAAACTGCTGTATTTTCAAGGAACTTACCTGTTTCATCTAAAATCGCAATCTTACATCCTGTTCTAAATCCTGGGTCATATCCCATTACAACCTTACCCTTTATAGGTGCTTGCAATAATAGTGCCTTTAAATTTTCCTTAAATATCTTTATAGCACCTTCTTCACCAATATCAGTTAATTCACTTCTTATTTCTCTTTCAATTGATGGATATATTAATCTTTTTAATGAATCCTTAATTGCAAGCTTCAATTGTTCATCTAAAACTGCATTTCCTGTTAATATATTTTTTTCTAAATAATTTATTATCTTATCTTCATTTGCAGTTATCTTAACACTTAATATTTTTTCTTTTTCGCCTCTATTTATAGCTAATATTCTGTGGGGTGGTATTTTATTCACACCTTCTGAATATTCATAATACATTTCATAAGGTGTTGGTTCTTTTGAACTTCCTTTAGATTCTATATTGCCTTCTCTTATGACCATTTCTCTAATATATTTTCTATACTTTGCCTCATCAGAAATAGTTTCTGCAATTATATCCAAAGCACCTGATATAGCTTCTTCACTGCTTGCTACTCCTTTATCTTCACTTATATATTTAGAAGCTTCTTCATTTAAATCACCTTTAAATGAACTTTCCATAATTAATTCTGCTAAAGGTTTTAATCCTTTTTCAGCAGCAATTATAGCTTTAGTTCTCTTTTTAGGTTTATATGGTCTATATATATCTTCAACTTCTGTTAAAGTTACTGATTTATCTAAAGCAATAATTAATTCTTCAGTAAGTTTTCCTTGTTCTTCAATTAATCTCTTAACATCAGTTTTTCTTTCTTCTAAATTTCTTAAATAAGTAAGTCTTTCTGCAAGTTTTCTTAAAATTTCATCAGAAAGTCCACCTGTTGCTTCTTTTCTGTATCTTGAAATAAATGGTACTGTATTTCCACCATCCAAAAGTTCTATAACATTTTTTACTTGTGACAATTTTATTCCTAATTCTTCTGCTATTCTTTCTTCTATTAAATTCATACTTTCCTCCTAAGTCTAAAAAAGCTTTAATAATACAACTTCTCTACTATTAACAAATTATTGCCATTACTATTATTTAGTAATGGCAATAATTTAAAACATATATTCATATTATAATTTTTTTGGAATTTTTTATCAAGGAATATTTATATATATTTATCCTTTCATATTATTTATGGCTCAACACTAAAAGCTGTGCTTGACAATATGAAGCAAGATTTTTTTAGAATGTAATAAACTTGCATTGACATCTTAATTCTGTCAAGATTACATTTTGGTGTTAAGGCTTATTTATAATGGTATTTATCTTCGTTTCAAACAACTCATAAAATACCACTCCTTAGAAAAAAATATATTAATCATAAAAAAATCATGAGATTTGCTCATGATTTTTTATAACTATTCTACATAGATTTCTTTTACATATTTTTTATTTAATTTAATAAAATGAATTAACAATGCTACTCCTATACTTAAGATTATAACTCCGCTTATTCCATTAATAATAGCAATATCTTTTTGAATGCTAATTAAATTACCTGAGTAATCCGACACTTTGAAAAATATTGTAAGAGCTAATAAATTATTAATCAAATGTACAAATATAGGTATTAATATATTCTTATATTTAATATACAAAAAGCAATTAACCACTCCAAATCCTAAAGCACCTATCATTCCAGATCCTGCATTAAGAGATGCAAAAATTATTGATGATACAAAAAGCCCTACGTATACATTAAATTTTTCTGTAAATCTTTTTAATAACACATGCCTAAATATTAATTCTTCTGCTATTGGAGATATTCCAACTACAAAAATAAAACAAATAAAATAATCAAAATATCCATTTATAATTATAGCTGAACTAGAAAGAAACTCATCAGCCAAAGATGGACTTATCAAATAAATCGCTCCCATCATTACGTTGCTTCCACCAATAGATAATAAAATATTCATAATAATAACATATATAATTTCATGCATATCTATTTTTTTCTTAAAATCATCACTTAAAACAGCAATAGTTTTCTTTGATATATCCAATTTATAAAATAACATTATAGTAATTAAAACTTGATTAAATAAAACAATACTATTTATTGTACTATCATTAACTTCTACATTCATATTTTTTATAATAATAAATGTGAGAATTGTAGTAATTGCTAAAGAAATTAAATACATAAAAACTATTTGTCTAATTTTAACTTCCCTGAATACTTTATCTAATTCCAAAATTTTTCGCTTCCTTTCTATTCATTAAAAGGTTTTGCTATATAATAAAAATTATAACTTACAATAATTAATCTTCACTTATTACAATATTAAATTATACTTAATTATTTATAAGCGGCAATTTTATTTCAAACGTTGTCCCTTCCAAACTGTCAATAATTTTTACATCACCATAATGTTTGAGTATTACTTTTTTGGTTATAGATAAACCTAATCCAGTTCCTCCAGTTTTGGAATTTCTTGACTCATCAACTCTGACAAATGGATTAAATATTCTTTCCCAATATTCTCTTGGCATTATTTCTCCATTATCAGATAATAATATATAAAAATATTTTTCTTTAATTTCAGTTTTTACTATTATTTTATTTCCAATTTCATTATACTTTATTTTATTATCAAATATATTGTTTATAGCTCTTGTTAATTTTTCTTCGTCGGCTAATATAAATATTGGTCCTTCCATAATATCAAAATCATATTCAAATTCTTTATATTCAAACTCAGGTATATAATTTGCAATTAATGTTCTAATAAATTCACATACATCTATTTTAGCTAAATTTAATCTATAATTAATGTTATTATATAATGAAAATTCAAATAAATCATTGATTAATTTATTAGCTTTATGTGAATTTTTATTTATTATCTGTAAACATTCATTTTTTTCTTCTTCAGTTAATGTATTATTAATCATAGTTTCGCTATATCCTAAAATCGATGCCAATGGATTCTTTAAATCATGAGAAACATCTAATATGAGTTCTTCTCTCATTTTCTCTAATTCTTCTCTCTTATTTGTCTCATATTGTATTGTTTCTGCCATCTTATTAAATCCATTAGATAATTCAGCAAATTCATTTTTTCTTTCACTCTCAATTCTAACATCATACTCTCCATTAGATATGGCTATAACCCCTTTTAACAAAGTTTTTATGGGATTTACAAAAACTTTAGATGTAAGACCTGCTAGTAAATATACCATAAGTAATATAATAACTACATTAAAAAAACTTAGCATCTTTATAATTAAATTATGTGGTATTATTCTTGTTATTGCATTAGGCTTTGTTACCTCTGAATAAGGACATCCTATTATTACTACAGCAGTTTCTTCTTTTAAATACATACTATATATTGAATAATTTATATCTTTTCTCGTTTTAATTATTGAATTATTTAAATCTAAAAAAGCAGTTGAAGATCTTAAATCTGAATTTAACAATACTGAATTGTCTTCCTCAACTCCAAAAATCTTCATATATGTTGTTATATCCACCTGCTTAAACTCATCTATTACATTTCCTACAGAATAACTTATCTGATTTTGATTAGTTATTTTAACTAAAAAACCATTAATATGCTTTAAATCTTCTTCTGTAATGCTTCTATAATCTTCTATTAATTTTGATTCTAATTGTACAAAATATGAATTATACATTCTTTGTCCACATAAAACTTCATACATAATTAAAGAAAAGAATATAGATACAATAACTATTACCGTTATTAATATATATCCCAAAAAGTAAATAAAAAACAATTCGGTTGTAACACTTCTAGTTCTTTTAGCTGTTTTCATTGGTAGCTATCCTCTCAATTTTATATCCAATTCCCCTTATTGTTTTTATATATATTGGATTTTTAGGATCATCCTCTACCTTTTCTCTCAAATGACTCAAATGAACCATTATATTATTTGAATCTCCTATATACATCTCTTCCCATACATTCTCATATATTTGCTTTTTAGTAAATACTTTTCCTAAATTAGAAATTAATAATTTTAGTATTTTATATTCCTTAGGATTGAGATCTATTTTTTGTTCACCTTTATATACTTCAAATGTCTCTTCAAATAATTTTAATTCTCCTGTAGAGTATACCGTTTTCTTATTTTCAGTGTACTTATAGCATCTCCTTAAATTAGATTCTACTCTTGCACATAATTCAAGTGGACTTATTGGCTTGACTAAATAGTCGTCTGCTCCAAGTCCTAATGCTAATACTTTATCCGAGTCACTTCCCATTGCAGTTATGCATATTATGGGAATAGTTGATACCTCTCTGATTTTTTCTATTAATGTTAACCCATTAATCTTAGGCATCATTATATCTAATAGAACTAAATCTATACTTTCATTTTCAGAAATTTTTAGAGCTTCTTCACCATTTGCTGCTTCATAAACAACATAACCTTCTTTTTTCATATGAAGAGATATTAACTTTCTTATATCATCTTCATCTTCAGCAATTAAAATATTCATATCTTGCCTCCCCCACTCTCTTTTTCTACAAATATATTCTACCATAATATTTAAATTGTAGAAATTGAAAGTATTATAAATTAAAAGTATTTTCTATTTCTTTCTTGCCCTAAATTGAAACAAACTGTATAATTATTATGTAAATATTTTCCAGAGGTGATTGATATGATAAATAATGTAAGCAAGATATGTTCATTTCTTTTATTATTCCTCTTTGCAGTCTTAGGCTTAAATCAGTTTGAGATAATATCTTATTCAACGCAATTAGAATATATTTTTTATTTTTTATCGCTTTTACTAATAATGTTTTCTTCTGTAACTACACTACTAACAAATAAATCTGGCTTTTTCAAATTTATAAGTATAGCTATTATGGCATGTTTAGCTATAGGAGGGGTAGGTGCTATAATCAAAAATACTTTTAATATATTTCTATATGTATCTGCAATATTTACTGCTATATATTCATTAGTTGACATGTTTTATAAAGCAAATTAGTGAATATTCCTTCTAAGTTATTAATAAACTTTATTATGATAATTAGTAATTTAGGAGGTATTCTTTTGAGATTTTCTAAGAAAAAATTTTTCTATTATATATTCATAATTATATGTTTTCTTGGATTTGCGTCTTCCTTTTTTCTTCAACTTACATACTACCATTTTTCACCCGATAAGGTAAAAGAAAATATAGCATTCTTATCATCCGATGAATTTAATGGTCGTTTGACTGGGACATATGGAAATTATAAGGCCTCCCAATTAATTGAAGACACATTTAAAAAATATAAACTAATTCCACTTAATAATAATTACAGAGAATCTTTTAATGTAACAACGATAGCAACAACATCTGAAAAGGCCAAATTAAATATAAAAGATTCCAATGGCAATATTATAGAAAATTATAATTATGGTACTGATTTTAAAGAAGATATGTCAAATTGTCGTACTTCATCAGCAGTTTTTAGTAAAAAAGATAGCATAATCATATTATCAACTTCATTTATAATAACTAGTAATAATAAAAAATACTTATTTTATATTGATTCAAGCAATAACTTAAATTTTAGAAGTTCTTTTAATAAAGATTCAATATATGAATTTTCATTAGCTATAACAAATCAAGTATACAATGATATATTGAATAATCTAAAAAACAATAATACAGTTGAAATTGATCTTCCATATAGACTATATCCTAGTAAAACTGATAATATAATTGGAGTCATAAAGGGATCACATAGTAATATTTCACCATTAATAATATCTGCACATTTTGATCACGTAGGTTCTGATGCCATTGGCAATTGTTATGGTGGTGCACTTGATAACGCTTCTGGTACAAGCTTCTTGATGGAATTGTGTAAAAACATTTCAAGTCTTCCTAAGCCCAAAATGGATATTATATTTGTTGGATTTACTGGAGAAGAGTTTGGTTTATTAGGTTCAAAAGAATTTGCAAAGGAAAATATGAGCTTAATTAAAAATTCGAAAGTCATTAATTTAGATATGATAGGTGCTAAAGACGTACCTTTAATATTAATGTGTGGCGAAAATACTTCTAATTCATCACTAGCTAGTGATTTTGAAAAATATTGTACTAAGTATAATATTGATTATAAAATTAAATATCAAAATTCTAGTGATCATGCTAGCTTTTCATCAAATGGCATTGATGCTTTGACCCTTTGTCATGGTGATTTTTCTAGAATTCATACCCCTAATGATACAGTTAAATATATTGATACTACTGCTATTAATGATGTATACTCCATAGTTAAAGATGAAATTTTTAATTCTGCATACAGCCCAATTATAATATTTTTTTATAATACAAATATCACTTTATTCTTCCTTATAACATTCATGACTTTAATCTTCATACCAAAATATAAAAATACAATTCTAAAACAAATATCTGCTTCAATAAAATCTTAAAACATAAGTAAATAACATAATATCAGAGTTTAGTGGATAATAATCGAAATTCAATATATGATAGGCTCGATTGTAAGAAAATTCAAGCTAAAAATTCTAAGAGAGAGGCTGCACCCAAAAATGTTTGCTCTCAAAAGCAAATTTTGGACAAACAATTTTGGAACAGCCTCTCTCTAAGAATTTAAAATCTTAAATTTTTAATACAATACTACGCCTATTCATATATTGAATTTCTTTGTTTTTCCACTAAACTCTAAAATTTTCGTCATTTACTTACTGAATGAATATTTTTGAACTATCCTGTTGACCTTTGATTTCTTTAGGTAAAATAATCTTAAGTTCTCCATTTTCAAATTTAGCTGCTATATTTTTCTTGTCTACATTGCTGAAATTCAATGCTCTTGAAAATTCTCCATAACTTCTTTCTCTTCTGACGTAATTATCTTTATTAGAATCATGGAACTCTTCTCTTTTAGCTGAAATAATTAATTCATTATCTCTAAAGTCAAGATTTATATTTTCCTTTTTAACGCCTGGTAATTCAGCACTTACTAAATATTCATTTTGCGTCTCTCTTACATCTACATTGAATTGATTTAAATTAATAGTATTTAATGATGTAAAGAAATCATCATTGAAAAAATCACTCAAGAAATCTTGGAAGACATCACCTCTTCCATTTAATTTACTAGTTCTAAATGGTACTAATCCAAACATAAAAATGACCTCCTCAAATATAACATTTATTAATTATGAAATTTTAATAATCAACTATTGAATAGAGATTTTAGATGCTTCTTTTTCCTTTATTTTCTTAGGTACTGTTACTTTTAATTCTCCATTTTCAAACTTAGCACTTATATTTTTATTATCTACATCTACAAATCTAAAAGATCTTTGAAATTCTCCATAACATCTTTCTTTTCTTATATAGTCTTCTTTGCTTTCGTCTTTACATTCTTGTCTTTTTGCCGAAATTACTAATTGATCATTTTTGAACTCAACATTTATATCTTCTTTTTGAACTCCTGAAAGTTCTGCTATTACTACATATTCATTTTCATTCTCTTTTATATCTGTATTAAATTTACTAATCTCTTTATTTAATGGTGCTATAAAATCATCATTAAAGAAATCGCTAAATAAATTATCAAATGTAGAGCCTCTCTCCTGTAAATTATTTGTTTTAAATGGTATTAATCCATACATAAAAACGACCTCCTTAAATTTAAATCTTATATTAAAATTGTTTTTAATTAAGGATTTATTTAATTTCTTTTATCTCTTCCTTAATTACAAGTTTATTATAACTTAAAGGTCAGAGAAGGTCAAAAACATTTTTCTTTGACTATCTTTGACCTTTTATTGTATAACCTTATTTTAATAAAATATCTTTATAAAAGTAACTATTTCTTTGTTTTTCTCTTAAATTCATTGTTATATTGTTTATGATAATTTCTTTAATTAAATACTCCTATTACTAATTTAATTAATCATAAAAATAGACAAAACATCTTAGTAAAAAACTACAATGTTTTGTCTAATATAAACTAAATTTAATTTATTAATCTTGATAATTTAAAAAACCGTTTATAAACATATCTAATTCTCCATCCATTACAGCATTAACATTGGATGTTTCAATATTGGTTCTGTGATCCTTAACCATACTATATGGATGGAATACATATGATCTTATCTGACTTCCCCATCCCATATCTTTAAGCTCACCAGTTAAGTCTTCTATCTTCTCTTTATGAGCTCTTTCCTTTAACTCAACAAGCTTAGATTTTAGCATTTCCATGGCTGTGTCTTTATTTGCAAACTGACTTCTTTCATTTTGGCATTGAACTACTAATCCTGTTGGAATATGAGTTATTCTAACTGCAGATTCAGTTTTATTTATATGCTGTCCACCAGCTCCAGAAGCTCTATACGTATCTATCTGCAAATCTTCTGGTCTTATTTCTATGTCTTGTTCCTTTGTTAATTCTGGCAATACTTCCATAGATGCAAAAGAGGTTTGCCTCTTACCATTAGCATTAAAAGGCGAAATCCTTACTAACCTGTGTATTCCTTTTTCAGCCTTCAAATATCCATACGCATATTCACCGGTTACCTTCAAGGTAGCACTCTTTATTCCAGCCTCATCTCCTGGTAATAGCTCTATTGTTTCAACTGAATATCCATGTTTCTCACACCATCTAGTGTACATTCTAAGAAGCATTTCAGTCCAATCATTTGCATCTGTTCCACCAACACCTACATGAAGTGTTAGTATTGCATTATTTTTATCATATTCTCCAGATAATAAAACCTTAATATTATATTCTTCAATTTCTTTTTCTAAAAATTTTATTGTTTCTATTATTTCTAAAGCAGAATCTTCATCGCCCTCTTCTGCCATTTCTTTTAATACATCAATATCCTCTATCTTACTTTTCAAGCTTTCAAAATTTGTTATTTTATCTTTTAATGCTTTACTTTCCTTAGTAACTTCTTCTGCTCTTTTAGAATCATTCCAGAAGTTTGGCTCTTGCATTTGACATTCTAGTTCATGAATTTTTCTTTCAAGACTATCTTTGTCAAAGTGAAGCCCCCATTTCCTCTATAGATTTTTTTATATTAGGAAGTTTTAATAATTCTTTTTCTAATTCAATATTCATCTATACCACCCCTTTTTCAATTCACAATTCATGATTCACGATTCACAATTCACGATTAATAATAGTATTGTTTTTTTATATAAATTATATTAGAAATTTTATAAAGAAATCTCCTTTTTTAAAAGGAGATTTCTTTGTAAATAAACTTCTAGAAATTCTATAAGAATTTCATCCTAAATTGTGGATTGTGCAGTGTACATTATGAATTGTCTAAACTTCTCTTCCACAACAATTTTTATATTTCTTACCACTTCCACATGGGCAAGGTTCATTTCTTCCATGTTTATCTTCATTTCTTATAGGTTCAGCTGGAGCTTTTTCTCCACCTGGTCCATTTTGAGATGCCATTCCTGGATTTCCACCACCTGGTCCTGCCATTCTTCCTGGTGCTGGTCCTGGTCCTGCTGAAACTGCACCTGGAGCTCCTTGTCTTACTACCACTCTTCCACTTGGACCTGCTACAGGACCTTCATGAACAGCAGCCGTTTCTTTAGCAACTCTTGTTCTTTCTTCTGGTGCTCTTTCTATTTTAACGTGGAATAATAATTTAACAGTCTCTTCTTTGATTGATTTAATCATCTCATCAAACATTTCACTACCTTCCATTTGGTATGCTTCAACTGGATTAACTTGTTTGAATGATTGAAGACCAATGCCTTGCTTTAAATGATCCATACTGTCAATATGATTCATCCATTTGCTATCAACACATTTTAAAAGAATAACTCTTTCAATTTCTCTTAATCTTTCTGAAGTAAATTCTTCTTCTTTTGCTTCATAGAATTTAACTGCAGCTTCATAGAATTTTTCAGTTATTTCTTCATTTGACATATTTTCCATTTCAGCTAAATTAACTGTATTCGCTGGAATACATATGTCTTGTAAATAAACCATCAAATGTAAGAATTGTTCTCTATAATCCTCTGCATCATTTGTTATATGAAGATTAACTGCATCACTTATAATATCTTTAGTCATGCTTAGTATTTCATCTTTTATATCTTCACCTTCAAGAACTTCCGATCTTTGCTTGTATATAACTTCTCTTTGAATATTCATTACGTCATCATAACCTAATAATGTCTTTCTTATATCAAAGTTATTACCTTCAACTTTCTTTTGAGCATTTTCTATGGCCTTACTAACCATTTTGCTTTCAATAGCTTCGTCTTCTTGAAGTCCTAATTTTTCAACAACACCTTGGATCTTTTCTGAACCAAATATTCTCATTAAATCATCTTCAAGTGAAATAAAGAATGTTGATTCACCTGGATCTCCTTGTCTACCAGAACGTCCTCTTAATTGGTTATCTATTCTTCTTGATTCATGTCTTTCAGTACCAATTATTTTAAGTCCGCCAAGCTCTACTACACCTTCTCCAAGCTTAATATCAGTACCTCTACCAGCCATATTAGTAGCTATAGTAACCATACCTTTTTCACCAGCATGACTTATAATCTCTGCCTCTTGTTCATGATATTTTGCATTTAAAACCTGATGTGGCACTCCATTTTTCTTAAGTAGACTTGAAAGAAATTCTGACTTTTCAATACTTACTGTACCAACTAACACTGGCTGACCTTTTTCATATGCTTTCTCTATTTCAGAAGCAACAGCATTAAACTTTCCAAGTTCAGTACTAAAGACTAAATCTGGATTATCTTTTCTTGCTATTGGTTTGTGTGTTGGAATCACAATAACATCTAATCCATATATTTCTCTAAATTCATTTTCTTCTGTTAATGCAGTACCAGTCATACCAGATAGCTTTTTATACATTCTGAAATAATTTTGGAATGTTATTGTAGCTAATGTCTTTGATTCTCTAGCTATTTTAACATTTTCCTTAGCTTCAATTGCTTGATGAAGACCGTCTGAATATCTTCTACCTTCCATAAGTCTTCCTGTAAATTCATCAACAATGATTACTTCTCCATCTTTAACCATGTAATCTTTGTCTCTTCTCATTGAAAAGTTTGCTTTCAATGCTTGAGTTACATAGTGTTGTAATTCTAAGTTTTCAGCATCAGCATAGTTTTCTACATTAAATGTTTTTTCTGCTTTCTTTACACCTTCCTCAGTTAACATAACTGCATTAGCTTTTTCATCTTTAGTAAAGTCAACTTCTTCCTTTAATTTTTTTGCAAAGAAATCTGCAACTTTATAGAACTCTGTAGATTTATCTCCTTGACCTGAGATTATAAGTGGAGTTCTAGCTTCATCAATTAAGATTGAGTCAACTTCATCAACAACTGCAAAATTTAATGGTCTTTGTACCCTATCATTTTTATATACAACCATGTTATCTCTTAAGTAGTCAAAACCAAATTCATTATTTGTTCCATATGTTATATCAGCTGCATATGATTCTCTTCTTTGCTCATTATTTAATTCATGAACAATAACCCCAGTCTTTAAACCCAAGAAACCATATAGCTCTCCCATCTGCTCAGCATCTCTTTTAGCAAGATAATCATTTACTGTTACTACATGAACACCTTCACCGCTTAATGCATTTAAGTATACTGGCGCCGTAGCAACTAATGTTTTACCTTCACCTGTTTTCATTTCTGATATTCTTCCTTGGTGAAGTACGATACCACCCATAAGCTGTTCATCATAATGTCTCATTCCTAAAACTCTGACAGATCCTTCTCTAACAACTGCAAAAGCTTCTGGTAAAATATCATCTAAAGTTTCTCCATTGCTTAATCTTTCCTTGAATTCATCAGTTTTTGCTTTTAATTCATCATCTGAAAGACTCTTAATAGATTCCTCTAAACTATTTATTTTTTTGATAATAGGTTGTAATCTTTTTACTTCCCTATCACTATATGTTCCAAATACGGCTTCTAAAAATCCCATAATGTCATCCTTTCAAAATTATATATATTTTGCATTAAAAAAAGCTTTATATAACTTACGCATTCTTAAATTATACCATTTAGATTACATAAGTTTCAATAAAAGTATACATTTTTATATTAAATATATCTTATTATTAAAATATTCTTAATAATATACAATAATCAAATTGTTATTTTAGTCCTTATTTTAATGTTACATTAAAATTATGTATATATTGTGACAGTTTTAATCTTATTTTAAAAATTTCATATATTATAGTAATTTATTTTTAATATTATAATAATTTTTATTTGTAAAACATAAAAAGTCTATCCTAACTCCTAGGATAGACTACATTTACATTATATAAATTCCGGTTCTAATAAACCATAATCTCCATCTTTTCTTTTATATACAACATTGACTTTACTGGTATCTGCATCTTGGAATACAAAGAAGTTATGTCCTAATAGATCCATTTGAAGTATTGCCTCTTCTGAATTCATTGGTTTTACCCCAAATTTTTTAACTTTTACTAACTTTCCTTCGTCTTCTTCATTAATCTTACTAGCTGGATCATTTAGTTCTGCAAACTTAAATGAACCATTATTTCTTCTTGCTAATCTTGTTTTTTGCTTTCTTATTTGTCTTTCTAACTTTTCTTCAACTAAATCTAGAGACTTATACATATCTGAGGTTGCTTCTTCTCCTCTTAGAATTATTCCATTAAAAGGTATAGTAACTTCTATTATATGTCTATTCTTTTGAACACTTAATGTAGCTCTCGCATCCACATTAGAATCAAAATATTTTCCAAGTTTACTTATTTTCTTTTCAACTATCTCCTTTAATGCAGCTGTTAACTCAATATTTTTTGCTATAACTGTGACTTTCATAAATTCAGCCCCTCTCTAATATGAAAAAAGTTTGTTAAAAGTATATTTTAAATTTTAAAATATATTTAACTTGTTAACTTAAATATATTTTACCACTCTTTTCTAAAGTAAACAAGAGAATTTTCAGTAAATTCAGATAATTTATTCTAAAAATAAAGTAAAGCTAGTTGACCTGGTTTTTGACCCCACACTCGCCTGCTGGAGCTTTTGCTACTAAAAATTAATTCCTCACTACTAACCCTCTCAACATAAAAGTTGGCAGGACTTACTTCTATACCGCACCATGCTCCTTAGGTATTTTACCTAAATTACGTGGATCGTTTTGCCTGCGACTAGCATCGACTTTCAACCACAAACCTAGCTTTACATTATTATTATATAGCACTTTTAGCTAAGGTCAAGAGTTTTATACTTTTTGCCGAATTTTCTTGTAGTATTTTATAAGCCTCAATCATTGTGCTTCCAGTAGTGGTTACATCATCTATAAGTATAATATTACAGTCAATCACATTAATTCCTTTCTTTACTTTAAATGCGCCCTTTATATTTTCACTACGTTCATGCTTATTAAGCGTCTTTTGTTCTGCTGTATCTTTGTACTTGATTAAAATTTCAACAGCTTCTATATTTAGCTTCTCAGATACTTTTTTTGCTATATATTCACACTGATTAAATCCTCTTTTCTTCTTGGATTTCTTCGAAAGTGGAATATAGGACAACATGTAATTATCATATTCTATATTATCTTTAATATAATCTGATAGAAAATCCGATAGTATATCGCCAGCTGAAAAATCCTTTTTGTATTTTAAATTTAATATCAGCTGCTTCAAAACACCGCCATAATATCCATAACTACTTATATCTGAATCTATTATATTAATTTTCTTAATGCTTTTTAAACATGATAAGCATATCTTATGACAATCTTCTGCTTTACATATTATACAATAATTTTCACTTGGATATATTAATTCTAATAAGGATTCTAAAAATACATTTACCATTTTTCGAATTAATTTAATATGCATTTTAGATTTTTTTATAATTCTCTCAATTTCTTTTCCCATACTTTTTTATTGAAATCTCTTGCCATATCTTTCGCTTTCTCAATATCTTCAGAAACTTCATTACACACAAGCAAAACCTCTGGTAAAGTAAGATTGACACTTCTCATTTGTCCACATATATATAAGATCTTCTTGTATGTATATTTTTGATCTTCACTAAATAAAACAACAGCATCATCCATATAGCAGTATTCAAGTAACTCCTCTATCTTATTTGTTATTATGAATATTGCCTTATCCTTAATTTTTGATACTCTCTCACACTTTTTTATTTCTTCTATTTTATTAGCTTTTATTATCTTAACATCTTTTATTTTTAATTTTTTTATAAAATATTCATATACAGAATCAAGTTTTTCCTTATCTGGAACATAAATCGCAACCTTATGTTTACTATCTTTGAACCATTTTAAATAATCATATAATGTATATGGTATATCTGTATTTAAATTTATCCTTGTAGTTATTATCCTTGGTTCAACAAATGGTTGTTCATAGTTATAAGCAGCTAATTCAATTTTCTCACCTATAAGAGATATCTTTTCTATGCAGTAAGCTATAATCTTATTTCCCATGTTACTGCAAAATTCTAACAATTCTCTTATTATAGTTCCATTTAAATTAGAAAAGTATGTTATATCGTCAAGGATAACTAATTCATATTCGCCTTCTATATATGCTATATTTTTATAGTTAATAAATGTAATATCAGATGAACTACTACCTCTTTCAATAAAAGAATGAGTTATTGTTGAGTTTTTTTCTCTAATTGCTGCTATTAGTTCCCTATTCTCAACACCTTTTCCCCAAACATATAATATTTTTTTATTACTATTTGAAATTGTATTTATAATATCACAAAAAATACATGAAGTATTAAATGGAACTGTAATTATAGTTAGATACTTTATATTCTTTCTATACCAATAGTTAATTTTATCTACTGCATATTTTAGATTTTCTTCTTTAACTTTACATACTACCCCCATAAATATCTCCTTCCATCTATTTACTCTATGACATTATCATTTATTATATCTCTAATTCGATATTGAAGCGCTGAATATCTTTCCATACTATTAGTGTTATTTATCATATATAAAAGTGCCTTTTGAAAACCAACTACTACAACTAACTGTTTTGCTCTTGTTATACCTGTATATAACAGATTTCTATTCATGAGAAAAGGTGATCCCATAAATGCCGGAATTATTACAACCTTAAATTCACTACCTTGACTTTTATGAATAGTAGTCGCATAAGCTAGATCTAGTTCATCCAAAAAGTTAAAATCATAAAACACTTTTCTTTCATCATCAAAAATTATTGTTAAATTCTTCTTTTCTTCATCAATATTTTGAATAAATCCTAAATCACCATTAAACACACCAACACCCTCGTCTTCTCCAAATCCACCAATTCTGATCCATTTTAGCGAATAATTATTTTTAGTCTGCATAATCTTATCGCCTTCTCTAAAAATTATATCTCTAGACTTTATTTCTTTTTTATTTGGATTAGGGGGATTAAACACTTCTTGTAATCTTTCATTAAGATTAATTACCCCCAACACTCCTTTTCTCATAGGTGTAAGTACTTGCATGTCTTTTAATACATCCCACTCTGTATTAAATTTAGGAAGACGCCTCTTCATTAAATCTATAATTGTAGTTAAAATGTTATCTATATTCTCCTGATTTATAAAGAAAAAATCCTTATCTTTTTGGTTTAATATTGGCATTTCACCTTCGTTTATCCTATGAGCATTAACAACTATTAAGCTTTCATTTCCTTGTCTGAATATTTCCTTCAAACGTACTACCTTAATATATTCACTCTCTATTAAATCTCTTAATACATTTCCTGGCGCTACAGATGGTAATTGATCAACATCGCCTACAATTATTAATCGTGTACCAAGCTTTATAGCCTTTAATAGATTGTGCATAAGCATTATATCAATCATAGATGCCTCATCAATAATGATAACATCACAGTCTAATGGTGATGACTCACCTTTTTCAAAAACAGATTCGTCTTCATCAGATACTCCCATTTCAAGAAGCCTATGAATTGTCTTCGCTTCTCTTCCTGTAGACTCTGTCATTCTCTTTGCTGCTCTTCCTGTAGGTGCTCCTAGAAGCACTCTCATTCCATTATTCTCATATATGTGAATGATAGCTTTTATTATCGTTGTTTTACCTGTTCCTGGTCCACCTGTTATTATTTCTATTCCACTATTAAATGCTCCAATTATAGCTTCTTTTTGTGATTCTGCAAATTTTATTTTTTGCTCTTTTTCAAATACCCCTATTTCAAAGTTTATATCAGAATTGATAGTTTGAGTTTCTTGTAATCCAAGAGTAATAATTTTCTGAGTAACGCCAAGCTCACAATAGTAGTATGGCAATAAAAATCCCATTTCTGTATCATTTATCTTTTCTATAACTATTTTCTGCTTAGCAGACATATCATATAAATTTTTTTCTATAAGTTCTTCTGGTACCATTATATTTTTCTTACATTCCTCTATTATATTAGCTTTTGGCATAAAGGTATTTCCTAAGGCACAAAACTGATTCATAACATATTTTATTCCACTTTGAATTCTAAAATCAGAATCATTTTTTATACCTATACTCATAGCTATCCTATCTGCTGTTTTAAAACCAATTCCTGATATTTCTTCACAAAGTATATAAGGATTCTCAGATACAATATATTTAGCATTTGGTCCAAATTTCTTATATATTTTCACACATTGATTACTTGTAACACCATGTTTGCTAAAATATAAAATTATATCTTTTAAACCTTGCTGCTCAATATATGATTCATATATTATTTGAAATTTCTTTTCTCCAATTCCCTCTATCTCCATGAGTCTCTCTATATGGTTTTCCATTATATCTAAAGTTTCTTCTCCAAACTTTTCTATTATCTTCTTAGCAGTTATAGGACCTATTCCATGAATCACACCTGCGCTTAAATATTTTTCAATCCCATCAATTGAGTTTGGAAGAATTTCTTCGTAGTCTTGAATATTAAATTGATTACCAAATTGTTTATGCACTGTCCAGTATCCAGTTAACTTTACATTTTGACCTTCCTTTATAAAAGGTACTGTACCAACAGCGCTAACTAAATTTTTATCAGCTCTAATCCTGCATACAACATATCCTGTTTCTTCACTTTTAAAAACAATATTTTCAACAAAACCATTAAGAACTTCCACTACTATCTCTCCAAACTATGATTTAAACTTATACTTCTCTTTATATTATTTTAATTATATCATAAGTTTAATTTATAATTTTATACTATTTATTGAATACTTCTCTTCTATTATATAAGTACAGGAATATATCATCCTATATTCTTTTATATCCATATTCTCAAAATATATATTTCTAATTTAAGTCAATGTTTATAAACGATTGTCACATATTTTAAATTTTAAAAAAGCAGGAAATTAATTAAAACTTCCTGCTTCTATAAATACTAAATATATTTTTTGATTTCTTCTACCTTATTTAATTGTTCCCATGGCAGATTAAGATCTGTTCTGCCAAAGTGGCCATAAGCAGCTGTTTGCTTATATATAGGTCTTCTTAAATCAAGATCTCTTATTATAGCTCCTGGTCTTAAATCAAATACCTTTTCAACTATTTCAACTATTTTATCATCTGATAGTTTTCCTGTTCCAAAAGTATCAACAGTTATTGATACTGGTTTAGCAACTCCAATAGCGTAAGCTAATTGTATTTCAAGCTTATCAGCTAATCCAGCAGCCACTAAGTTTTTCGCAACCCATCTTGCAGCATAAGCAGCAGATCTATCAACTTTTGTTGGATCTTTTCCTGAGAATGCTCCACCACCATGTCTACCATATCCACCATAAGTATCTACTATAATCTTTCTTCCAGTTAATCCAGAGTCACCTTGTGGTCCACCAACAACAAATCTTCCAGTTGGATTTATAAAATATCTTGTTTTATCATCTAATAATTCTTGTGGTACTACTGCTTTAATAACATGTTCTTTAAGATCCTTTTCTATTTGTTCTAATGTAACATGCTCATCATGTTGAGTAGATATTACTATTGTATCTATTCTCTTTGGTTTTTCATCTTCATATTCAACTGTTACTTGTGTCTTACCATCAGGCCTTAAATAGCCTAATGTACCATCTTTCCTTACTTCAGTAAGTCTTCTTGATAATCTATGAGCCATATGAATTGGTAACGGCATATATGCATCAGTTTCATTTGTAGCAAAACCAAACATCATTCCTTGGTCTCCAGCACCTACTGCTTCAACCTCATCTTTCTCACCTTTTCTTGATTCTAAAGCTTCATCAACACCCATAGCAATATCTGCTGATTGTTCATCTATTGTTGTCATAACAGAACAAGTATCGCAATCAAATCCGTATTTAGCTCTATCATATCCAATTTCTCTAACAGTTTCTCTAACTACTTTAGGAATATCAACATAACAATTTGTTGATATCTCTCCCATTACCATAACCATTCCTGTTGTTGTACATGTTTCACATGCTACTCTAGCATTTGGATCTTGTGCTAAAATTGCGTCTAATACGCCATCTGAAATTTGATCACACATTTTATCTGGATGACCTTCTGTAACTGATTCTGATGTAAATAATCTTCTCATATTTTTCTCCTTCCGCTTGTACTCCTTATCTTTAATCATGAAATAATTCGAGTAAAAGTGAAAAATCTCACACTTCTTAATATTTTTTATACTGTCTTAAAAGAAATACCTTTTATATGCAATAAAAAAACTCTTCGATAAGAAGAGCGCGATTACACAATACTTTCTTATCTTGTAGAAAATCTTTCTACAGGAATTGGCACCTTGTAATTAAACAGGTTGCCGGGTTTCACTGGGCCCTATCCCTCCACCTCTCTTGATAAGAGTAACAATATTTTATTTTCGTAATTTATTCTACCACATAATATTTTTATGGTCAATATTATACAATAAACATAATATATCATATAATCTATAATATATTCTATTCATGCATAAATTGATACAACTATTTACTTTTCAACTTTTATTTCAAGATAAAATAAAAAACTCAGAATAATAATTCTGAGTTTTGGTGGAGGAAGATGGATTCGAACCATCGAAGCGAGACGCAACAGATTTACAGTCTGCCCCCTTTGGCCACTCGGGAATTCCTCCTTAATTGGAGCTGGCAATAGGAATCGAACCTACAACCTGCTGATTACAAGTCAGCTGCTCTACCGTTGAGCCATGCCAGCATATTTCTTATTTAATTGTTATAATATAAATATTTGGTTTAAATGGTGGAGGAAGATGGATTCGAACCATCGAAGCGAGACGCAACAGATTTACAGTCTGCCCCCTTTGGCCACTCGGGAATTCCTCCACAATTGGAGCTGGCAATAGGAATCGAACCTACAACCTGCTGATTACAAGTCAGCTGCTCTACCGTTGAGCCATGCCAGCATATTTATATTTTTTAGATGGTGGGCACAACAGGGCTCGAACCTGTGACCCCCTGCTTGTAAGGCAGGTGCTCTCCCAGCTGAGCTATGCGCCCATCTAATGGTGGAGGAAGATGGATTCGAACCATCGAAGCGAGACGCAACAGATTTACAGTCTGCCCCCTTTGGCCACTCGGGAATTCCTCCATTAAGTTTTGTTGGTGTTTTTGTTCACATCAACAATAGTTAGTATATATTCAAAGTACTTATATTTCAACTCTCATATATGCTTATTTAGATAAATTATATCGCTATATATTCTATTTACTCTTTATTTCTTCATTTTAATACACTAAACATATTTATTTTTTAGTATAGAATTAAGTTCTTCAATATCTATAAGCGGACTTAATATTTCTTCTATTTTTTTATATTCGCTTTCAGGCAATCTCCTTTTTAATTTTCTGAACGCTTTTATGATTTCATCTTCACTACATGTATTAAGCTCTTCTTTTACTAACTCTATTTCAAATGTTGATAATGGTGAAAGTATACTATCAAGTTCCTTTGATTGACTATTATCTAGTTCTTCTAACAGAATTACATCATCAACTTTGCACAAAGATCTTGTATCACTAAATACTTCAGTGCTTTGCATTGGATCATCTTTTTTATTATCTATATCTGGATTCCAAAATAATGCTATAGACATGTTCATTATTAAAGTAAGTGTAAATATTATAAATATAATAATTTTTTTCATTTTCTCCTCCTTACATTAGTATTTATTGCCATTTATTTATTTTTATATACTATTTTTTCATTTTCCTAAATATACATATTCTATAAGGAGGGATGCCTTTAATGAATTTAGATAATAACCATAGTTCCAAAAGCTTTTCATACAAGCTATCTCATGAATTAGAAAAATACATTAATTCTAATACAATAATTGTTTGTATTGGCACTGATAAATGCATAGGTGATTGCCTTGGTCCATTAGTTGGTTCAATATTAACTGAAAATTTCTTTCCATTGCCAGTATACGGGACATTATCAGAACCAATCCACGCACTAAATATAGATGAACGTTTAAATAAAATAAAAGAACTTCATCCAACTGCTAATATCATAGGTATAGATGCATGTCTTGGAAATCAAGATGATATAGGTGAAATTCGCATTAGAGACTATGCTATTCATCCTGGAAAAGGAGTAGGAAAAGAGCTTCCCGAAGTAGGTATGGCTTCTGTAATAGGTATTGTAGATTCTAGCGAAAATTCTGATTTATTCTTTTCTAGAAGCATCCGATTATCTTTTATTATGGATATGGCAAAGATTATATCTAGATCATTAATTAATGCTTATAATTTAAATAATGATTTATTTCCTAAGCTTTCGCTAGACATTTGAATTAATACCTAAGCTTTAATTACTTTTTTAATTTTATAAAAAGCATCGAGAGATTTTCAATAAAAAGAAAATCTCTCGATGTTTTATTCTATAAGAACTATTTGTTGTGAATTTACTTCTCTATCTAATCTATCTAAATACCCTAATACTTCTCCTGATCCATTAACAACACATTCTTCTGCCCCTTCTGCAACTGTCACTGCTACACCGGTTTTAAATTGAATAAGCTTATCCAACCCATTAATCAATGAACCTCCACCAGTCATTACAATTCCCTTTTCAATAATGTCTGCTGCTAATTCCGGTGGTGTTCTTTCTAAAACGATCTTTACACAGTCAACTATACTTTGCACTGGCTCTTGTATTGCAAGTCGTATTTCTTCTGTATTAATTTCAACTTCATCTGGTAGACCTGTAACTAAGTTTCTACCTTTCATCATACATGATAAATTTCTGGCATTTTTAAATGCTGAACCAATATTTATTTTTAATTCTTCAGCAGTTTTCTCGCCAATCATTAATTTATATTCACTTCTTACATACTTTATTATAGAGTCATCGAACTTGTCTCCTGCAATTTTAATTGATTCTCTTTCAACAACTCCTCCTAAAGATATAACAGCTATATCACAAGTACCTCCACCAATATCTACCACCATACATCCATTAGGCTTAGTGATATCAATTCCTGCTCCTATAGCAGCAGCAAGAGGTTCTTCTATTATGCGAACAGTTTTAGCACCTGAATTCATAGTTGCATCAATAACTGCTCTTTTTTCTACTTCTGTTGCTTCTGATGGTACACATACGACAACATTTGGTGCTCTTAAATTTCGCTTGCCAGATGCCTTTTTAATAAATTCCTTCAACATTTTTTGAGTAAGATCATAATCAGATATAACACCATCACGTAAAGGTCTTACTGCAACAATGTTTCCCGGGGTTCTACCTATCATTTTTCGTGCTTCGTCACCAATGGCTAATATATTCTTATTATTATTATTAATTGCTACAACTGATGGTTCTTTTAAAACTACACCTTTTCCCTTTGCATAAACTAGAACTGTTGCTGTTCCTAAATCTATAGCAAGATCTGTCCCCGTTCTCCAAAAGCTCATTTTTATTCACTCCTATAATACATATTACTTCCTTACTTTACATAATTCTACTAATTATATATTATAGTCGTTATTCTTCTAAGATTCAATAGCTTTATATTTCATTTTAGTAGCTTCTCCACCTCTAAGATGTCTTTCTGATTTATTTAATTCTAAAATTGAGTGTGTTTCCTCTGCAATTTCAGGATTAATTTTGGGAAGTCTTTCTGTCATATCCTTGTGTATAGTACTTTTACTTACTCCAAATACTTTAGCTGTTTTTCTAATTGTTGCTTTAGAATCAATTATATATTTAGCAACATCTAAAACTCTTTCTTCTATATAATCTTTCATTATTTTTTCCTCCTAGCTTATACATTTATCTTAATTTTTTATTTTCTACTTATTGTTCGTAATTATTAAATTATTATTCTACGATTATTGAAAAATAGTATTTTATATTAACCAGCCTCTGACTGATTAATATAAAATATAATTATTATTTTGTTTTTAATTCAAAATATTTCTCTGGATTTACTTGATTTCCATTTGCATCAATAACTTGTAAATTTAAAAATTGTCCAAATGTTTCTTCATCAAAAACCTTAGCAGTATTTCCCACTTTACCAATTACTTGGCCGGCAGTAACTTTTTGGCCTTCTTTTACTGAAACATTAGGATCAAGATTACTATATCTTGTCTTTAATCCATTAGCATGCTTTATTTCTACAACTATACCTTCTTCTACTCCAGAATTTGAAGCAGTACTTACCACGCCCTCTGCTGCTGCTTTAACATCAGTTCCGATCTTAGCATCTATATTAACTCCCCTAATAGTTCTAAATGTATTTTCTTCAATTTGAACAGGCTTAGGATAAGTATAAGTTCTACTTTCAATACCATCTACTGGATTAATAAATTTAACTACTGCTGTTGTTGATACAGAAGTTGAACTTTGTTTGCTATTTTCTTCTTTTTTAGGTTCACTTTCTTTGTCATTATTAGGTTGAACTTTGTTCTCCACTCTTTCTGCATTAGGAATTTCTGTAGTAGCCATATCTTTGTTTTTTTCTTCATCGATGTTAAGTGTCACTTGATTATTTAAATTCTTTTGTGAATCATCTACATGATTCTTAGATAACATCTTATAAGAGATAGTTCCTACTGTGACTACTATGCAAAGACAAAGAAATAAAGCAATATAAAACCCCTCCTTCTTAAATAAATCTCTTAATTTTTGTTTAAAATTTTTGTTCATCCATGAACACCTCCTTCTTCTATTCTTTCCGTTTTATGAAAAATAATACATATATAACATTTTTTATTTATTATTTTTAATAATTTTTTTTAGAAGGATGTGTCATTAGGTATTTCTAATACAAAAATATAGAATATTTAATTATTTTATAAAAGATATTCATATTACTTTCTTTTTTTTTCTTTTTTTCTTTTTTATTACATTAGCATTGTATAAATCAGCATCTAACTTTTAAATAATTTACATGTCATAATACTCTTTTAGCTATAATGAAGCTTAGTAATTGATTTTATTAAAACAATTTATAATATTATGCAAAGATAAAGGTTAATTGTATTCTAATTTTTCAACTTCAATTCCAGAATAATAATGTTTAAGAATATCTATATATGTGTAACCATTCTTTCCCATAACATTTGCCCCCCACTGACTCATGCCAATTCCATGGCCATAGCCTGTACAAGACATTGTTACTATATCATCTCTTATATCTAATGTAAAGTAAGTTGAGTTTAAATTAAATAATTTTCTAAACTCGCTTCCTTTAATGGAAATTCCTCCTACCTTAATTATATTTACACTACCACTTTTGTTATATTTTTCAACATAGATGCCCTCTTTAATATTTTCTGTTCTTATATCTACATTAGGATATTTTTTTTTAATCTCACTTATAAATTCTTCAGCACTCATTTGCTTAGTTGATTTAAATTTAGGAGCTATTTCTTCACCTTTACTATCTGTAGATTTTAAATAGGGGATATCTATAGATAAAACATCCATTGCTTCTTCTGTCTTGCCAAAGCTCACTGCAAAATATTGAGGATATTCTAATACTTCTCCATTGTAGGTTAAAACTTGTCCTTTTGTGTCCATCACTGCTTTTTCTATCTTATTCCAATTCTTTTCTGCATCCTTGCTGTTCCACAAACTTAATCTTTTATTTTTATCCATATATACTTGACAATGTACTGTATCACAGATTTCAGCATTATGTGAACTTGCATTTGAGCATTTATTATTTCTACGATTTATATAGAATGTTCTAGCAGCTACAGCTTGTGCCTTTAGAGCTTCTTCATTAAAATTTGCTGGCATTTCGCTTGCAACTACTCCCATTATATACTCTTCTAAATCAATTTCCTCAGCACTATTACTTTCACTATTATATAATTTCACTTTTCCATT
Organism: Clostridium neonatale; assembly: GCF_900465025.1. Classification (NCBI taxonomy): domain Bacteria; kingdom Bacillati; phylum Bacillota; class Clostridia; order Eubacteriales; family Clostridiaceae; genus Clostridium; species Clostridium neonatale. The sequence goes on along the minus strand of NZ_UICR01000001.1, from coordinate 572,879 downwards.
CTTCGGAAATTGTATAGCCGAGCTTGTAATTATATTATTATTATTTAATTCAAATTTATTACTAGAACCATTCTTATCCAAAAATACGAATGGCAATAAGATAATCATTACTATAATTATAATTGTCATTGCTAATACTAACCTTATATTATCATCAATCATTCTTTTATTATTTTTTACCATAGTATACCTCCCAAATATTATGCACGGTATACTATATGTTTTATGTTTATATTTATGAGTATTTAATTTCTCTTCATTAAGTCAAAATATTAAAATACAAATAATAAAATGCATCATATGAAGCTATTAATAATTAAGTAATACGCTTTATATCATGCATTATTTTATAGACGCAATAATCTTTTTTACATTTTTACCCTATATATTTCTGCGCCTAACTTTGAGAATTTTTCTTCTATATTAACATAACCTCTATCAATGTGATATATATCGCCTATAATTGTTTCCCCTTCAGCAATTAATCCACTTAAAATCATTGCAGCACCGGCTCTCAAATCTGTTGCTTTTACTTCACAGCCAGTTAGTTTAAGAGTACCTTCAACTACAGCTGTTCTTCCATCAATCTTTATATTTGCTCCCATTCTCTGTAATTCTGCTACATGCATAAATCTATTTTCAAATACAGTTTCTGTAATTACACTTACTCCATTTACTACAGAGAGCAAACTCATCATTTGTGGCTGCATATCAGTTGGAAAACCTGGATAAGGAAGAGTCTTTATATCTAGTGGTCTTTTTTCAACTTTTCCGTCAACTATTACTGAATTATTTTCATAATTCCCAAATTTGACTCCACACTCTTTAAGTTTCTCTATTAATGGTCTTAAGTGCTCTTCATTAAATCCATTTATCTTTATTTTACTATTAGTTATTGCAGCTGCAACCATGAAGGTTCCTGCTTCAATTCTATCATAAATAGGTGTATAACTTACCCCTTTTAGCTTATCTACACCTTCTATTGTTATCTTACCAAATCCAGCACCTTTAATATTTGCACCCATTGAATTTAGAAAATTGGCTAAGTCCCATATTTCAGGTTCTTCAGCTGCATTTTCTATAATTGTAGTTCCATTTGCAAAAACTGAGGCCATCATAATATTTTCTGTAGCTCCCACTGAAGGAAAATCTAAATATATTCTATTTCCTGTTAATTTTTTAGCTTTAACCTCTACAAATCCATGATCTGACGTTACATCTGCTCCAAGCAGTTTAAATCCTTTCAAGTGTAAATCAATTGGCCTGCTGCCTATATTACATCCGCCTGGCATAGATAATTTACAATAACCAAACCTTGCAAGCATAGGTCCCATAATTAAAAATGATGCTCTCATTTTTCTTATTAATTCTATATCAGCATCAATTGGAACTATATTTTTAGTATTGATCTCTAATTTATCATCAAATTGTGATATGTTTACATCACAATTTAATTCACCTAATAGCCTACATATTACACGTACATCTTCTAGCATTGGTGTATTTTCTATAGTAATATTTTGTGGACATAATATAGTTGCAGCAATAATCGGTAGAACAGCATTTTTGGCTGAACTAATATTTACCTCACCCTTTAATTCATTAATACACTTCACCACTATTTTCTCCATATTATCCTCCATATATTATTGTTAGTATGTTGTGAATATAATCGGTGTAGCAATTATAATATAAGAGCCTGTATCATACTTTATTTCTGCAAAATTAATTTTTTCATCAGCATTTAAATTTGCTATTCCTGTATAACCATTACTTATCTTTATTAAATTGCTACTTCTTAAAATTCCCTCATCATTTAATTCTCCAATAATGTTTCCATCACTTTTGCCCTTATAATATGAATAACACTCATTTAAAACTAAATTTTTATCATCTATCTTATATAATATCTTTCTTAGATCTACTGTTTTATATTTAGAATTTTTATTATATATAGTGATATTAATATAAGAATTATTGTTTTCTTTCCATTGATTAACTTCTATCCTTTGTTTATCTTTATAAAATATTAAATTATCTGATGAGTCACTATCTCCCTTGTTAAATCCTAAGCTAGAAAAAGCCTTATCAATCTTTTCATATTCTATATAGGTATTGTTTTTAGTTTTATATTTAGCTTCTACTGCATTCTCTACAAAGTCACTCTTTTCTCTAACATTAGTTTCTAAATTATAAAAGCTATCTACATAGCTTAAAATATTACAAGAATATCCCATATTTAAAAATGACATTATAAGCAGAATAACAATACTTACTCTTAGCTTCATATCATTCTCCCCCCTATTACTTTTTATCATTTTTTAATTATGGTCAGCCTTATCAATTTTTATTCCAACTAATATTATTTATCTTTATACTATCAATATATAAATCTTTTAACAAATTGTGCTAAATTGAATATCTATAAATACCTTATTTTAAGCATGAAAAAAGCACTATCTTAAATTAATATAAAAATAGTGCTCATAATATAGAAAAATAGGTATCTTAAAATGATTAAAAATCATTTTAAGATACCTATTTTTTATTTTTTTAATTTTAATCTTTCTACTGCTCTTGCTAATGCTAAATTATATATCTTTCTCTCATAATCTTCAGCATTTTTAAGTTTTTCTTCTGCTCTATCCTTAGCTTTTTCAGCTCTATCAAAATCAATATCTTCTGGGAACTCTGCCGCATCTGTACATACTGTTACATTACCATCTGAAACATAAACTATAGCTGATGAAATGAATAGCTTTTGTTCTGTTCCTTTATCATCTAAAAATCTTGTTATATATGGTACAGTACTAGTTATCATATTTTCATGATTAGCTAATATTTCAAGTTCTCCACTAGAGTTCTTTAAAAATATTTTTTCAGCATTTCCATCATATACATCATGGCTAGGAGTTACAATTTTTAGTGCAAATGTCTTGCCCATTACTAATCAACTCCTTATTCCATAGATTTAGCTTTTTGTATAACATCTTCGATTGATCCAGCAAAAAGGAATGCTGATTCTGGTAAGTCATCGTATTTACCTTCTAATATTTCTTTGAATCCTTTTACTGTATCTTTTACAGGAACATATTTACCCGGCATACCAGTAAATTGTTCTCCTACTGTAAATGGTTGAGATAAAAATCTTTGAATTCTTCTAGCTCTTCCAACAGTGATCTTATCTTCATCAGATAATTCATCTACACCTAATATTGCAATTATATCTTGTAGTTCTTTATATTTTTCAAGAATATTCTTAACATCAGTAGCAACTTGATAATGTTCTTCTCCAACAATTCTAGGATCTAATATTCTTGAAGTTGATTCTAATGGGTCAACTGCTGGATATATTCCAAGTTCAACAATACTTCTAGATAAAACTGTTGTTGCATCTAAATGAGTAAATGTTGTTGCTGGTGCTGGGTCAGTCAAGTCATCAGCTGGTACATAAACCGCTTGAACTGATGTAATTGATCCATTAACTGTAGACGTAATTCTTTCTTGTAATGCTCCCATTTCAGTTGCAAGTGTTGGTTGATATCCAACTGCTGAAGGTGTTCTTCCAAGTAATGCTGAAACCTCTGAACCTGCTTGAGTAAATCTAAATATATTATCAATAAACAACAATACATCTTGACCCTTATCTCTGAAATATTCAGCCATTGTAAGACCTGTTAACGCAACTCTCATTCTTGCACCTGGTGGTTCATTCATTTGACCAAAGACTAAAGCTGTTTTAGCAAGAACCCCTGAATCTTTCATTTCATGATATAAATCATTACCTTCTCTTGATCTTTCACCAACTCCAGTAAATACAGATAATCCACCGTGCTCTTTAGCTATATTATTTATTAGTTCTTGAATTAATACAGTCTTACCAACTCCGGCTCCACCAAATAGACCTATCTTACCACCTTTTTGATATGGTGCTAATAAATCTAAAACTTTGATACCTGTTTCGAACATTTGTGGTTCAACAGATTGTTCTTGAAAGCTAGGTGCTGGTCTATGTATTGGATATTCTTCTTTTACATCAATTTCCCCAGCATTGTCTATAGTTTTACCTAAAACATTAAATAATCTTCCAAGTACAGTTTCTCCTACTGGAACTGAAATTGGTCTTCCCATATTTACTGCTTTCATTCCTCTTTTTAAACCTTCTGTAGCTTCCATTGCTATACATCTAACTATATCATCACCAACATGTTGCTCAACTTCAGCTATTAATTCGTGACCATCACCCAAATTTATGTGTATGCTATTATATAAATTTGGAAGAGAATCTGAATCAAATTTTATATCTATTACTGGCCCAATTACTTGAACTACTTTTCCAATATGTTCAGCCATAAGATACCTCCTTACTATTTTTGAGCTGCTGCTCCTCCAACTATTTCACTTATTTCTTGCGTAATAATTCCTTGCCTAATTCTATTGTATTTAAGATTTAAATCAGATAATAAATCATTTGCGTTACTTGTAGCTCCATCCATCGCAGTCATTCTTGAACTTTGTTCACTACATTTTGAGCTTAACAAAAGATTTCTTACTTTAGCTTTTAAATAAAGGTTAATTGCATCACCTAATACAATATCTACACTTGGTTCAATTGTATATATATGCTCTTTATCTTCTATTCGTTCTATTGGTAATATCTTTACAGATGTAGGTACTTGTTTAACTGGTGAATAAAATTTTGTATATACAACATTTATTTCTGATACTGAACCGCTAATATACATGCTAAATGCTTTTTCAAAAATAACCTTGCACTCTTTTACAGTTGGTAGATCTGATATATCCACATATTCTTCAACCGTATCAAGACCAATTCTTTTAATATAACCTATACCTCTATTTCCTACAACCATAACTTTGCTATTGGCTTTTTCATTACCAATTAAACCATTCAGATATGCAGCTATATTAGCATTGAATCCACCGCATAATCCTGTTTCAGATGTCATGACTATATATAATTTATCTTCACTTTTATTTCCATCAAAATATATATTTTCATCATCTTTAGAAAAAGATGCAGACAGTGCTTTAACAATAGGTTCTAATGAATTTACAAAACCTTCATTTACTAATAATTCTTTTTTAGTTTTACGTAGCTTAGAAGTAGCAACAAGTCCCATGGCATTTGTAATTTTTCTAGTATTTTCTACTGACTTTATTCTTCTTTTTATATCAATAAGTCCAGCTGCTCCCATGATTACCTCCTAAAGAATGGCATAGCTTATTATAAGCTATGCTTCTTGTAAAAATATCTTTTTAAACTCAACTATAACTACTTCTAATTGTTTCTTTATCTCATCTGTAAGAGTCTTTTCTGCAATTATAGATTTTTCAACTTCTCTATGATGAGTATCTATATATTCCAAAAGTCCCTGTTCAAATTTTCTTATATCTTTAACTTTAATATCTGATAAGAAATCATTAACTGCTGCATATAAGATTATTACTTGTTTTTCAACATCCATTGGACTATATTGACTTTGTTTTAATACTTCGACTAATCTCTTACCTTTTTCAAGTCTTCTGCTTGAATCATTATCCATATCAGAACCAAATTGTGCAAATGCTTCAAGTTCTCTATATTGTGCAAGGTCTAGTCTCAATGTACCACTTACTTGCTTCATAGCTTTAATTTGAGCGTTACCACCAACTCTTGATACAGAAATACCTGGATTTACAGCTGGTCTTTGTCCTGATAAGAATAAATCTGATTGTAAGAATATTTGACCATCTGTAATTGAAATTACGTTAGTTGGTATATAAGCTGTGATGTCCCCTGCTAATGTTTCTATAATAGGTAGTGCAGTCAATGATCCACCGCCTAATTCTGGCGATAATTTAGCCGCTCTTTCAAGCAATCTTGAATGTATATAGAATACATCCCCTGGGTAAGCTTCTCTGCCTGGTGGTCTTTTAAGTAGTAATGACATTGCTCTATAGGCAACAGCATGTTTTGATAAATCATCATATATTATTAATACATCTTTACCCTTATTCATAAAATATTCACCAATACTACAACCTGCATATGGTGCAATATATTGAAGTGGTGCAGAGTCTGCAGCTGTAGATGATACAACTATGCTGTAGTCCATAGCTCCCATTTCAGTAAAAGTATTAACTATATTAGCTACTGTAGATTGCTTTTGTCCAATTGCTACATATATACAAATAACATCTTTTCCCTTTTGGTTTAATATTGTATCAATAGCTATAGCTGTTTTTCCTGTTTGTCTATCACCTATAATAAGTTCTCTTTGTCCTTTACCTATAGGAATCATAGAATCAATTGCTTTGATACCAGTTTGAAGAGGTTCATTAACAGAGCTTCTTTCTATAATACTAGGCGCCGGTACTTCTACAGGTCTTGTTTGATTTGTATTTATAGGTCCTTTTCCGTCTAAAGGTTCACCAAGTGAATTTACAACTCTACCAATTAGTTCATCACCAACTGGCACCTCAACTATTCTACCTGTACCTTTAACAATGTCTCCTTCTTTGATTCCCTCTTCACTACCTAATAGAACGCATCCTACATTATCTTGTTCAAGGTTTAGTGCCATTCCATATACATCATTTGGGAATTCTAGAAGTTCACCTTCCATACATTCATCTAATCCATAAACCCTCGCAACACCATCTCCAACTTGGATTATTGTACCAGAATCTACTGTTTTTATTTGCTTTTCATATTTTTCTATTTCTTTTTTTATAATAGAAGTTATTTCTTCTGGTTTAATATTCATGGATTCACCTCTATTTCTTTTTAAGAATTAATTCTTTTATTTCATCTATTTTAGATTTTATTGTTCCGTCTATTACATCATTGCCTACTCTTATATAAACTCCACCTAAAACTTCTTTATCAACTTGAGTTTCAAATATAATTTTTTTGTTATACTTGGTTTCAAATAAATTTTGAAGCTTATCTAATTCCTCTGGTAATAACGGAATAGCTGTTTTTATTAATCCTTTTACAGTATTTTTTCTTTCAAGATCAATTAACTCCATTTGAGATAACTTTTCTCTTAGAAATAATATTCTATTTTTTTCTATTAGTATTAAAAGAAATGAAAGAAGTTCCTCATCTATTTTACCTTTAAATATACTTATAAATGTCTTCTTCTTTCTTCTTGTGCTAATTTGAGGATGCTTTATTACTTCGTAGAAATCATGATTATTTTCAATTAAATCACATATTTCCCTTAAATCATCTAAATACTCTTGAACTTTTCCTTTTCCTTCAGCAACTTCATAAAGAGCTAAAGCATATCTTCTATCTAAATATTCATACATAATTACATCCCTACCTTAGCAATAAAGTCGCTAATAAGTTTTCTATGTAAGTCTTCATCAATTTGTGTATCTAAAGCTTTTATAGAAAGTTCTACTGCTAAATCTACAGCTTGTTTTTTGACTTCATATTCAGCTTTTTCTTTTTCCCTGCCTATTTCTACTTTTGCTCTCTCAACAAGTGAATCTGCCTCTTTTTTTGCATCATCTAATATTTCATCATAAATTTTTTCAGCTTTCTTCTTTTGAGCTTCAGTAATCTTTTTACCTTCTTTTTTGGCGTCTTTTAATATTCTTTCATTTTGAACTAAATACATTCTAGCTTTTTCAGAATCTTCATCGGCCTTAGCTAACATATCTTCTACTTCACTTTGTCTTGATTCAATAATTCCTTTTAATTTATCCCAAAAAAAGTGTTTTAAAATCAAAAGTAATATTGCAAAGTTTATTATCGTATATATCAGCGTAGAAATTTTAATTCCAATTTCTATATTCTCCATATAATTACTTTCTTCCTCCCTTCGGAGTCAATACACTCAACTCAAGTTATATTAATTGATTATTTATTCATTAACATAAATGCGATTATTAATCCATAGATTGCTGTTGCTTCTGCAAGACCTCCACCGATAATCAATGCTGTTTGAATTTTTCCTGCTGCTTCTGGTTGTCTAGCAATTGCTTCTGTTGCCTTTCCTGTTGCTATACCAATACCAATTCCTGCACCTACTCCTGTAAATACTGCTATTGCAGCTGCTAAAACTCCTAAACTCATCTTATAATTCCTCCTAAATAAATAATAATTTTATTTTTCTACTCTTCAGAAACTAATTTTATTTGAATCATAGTTAACATTGAAAAAACGAGCATTTGAATTGTTCCATCAAAAACATCGAAATATGAATGTACTATAATTGGTAAACCTATTTGTGCAATACTTGCTACACCAGCTAATGCTTCATAGACCATATCTACTAGCAATGTTGCAGCTAACATATTACCAAATAGTCGAAGAGCTAACGATACTGGAAGCATAACTCTTTCCATTATGTTTATTGGTAACATTACTATAAAAGGATGTGCATAGCCTTTTGCATAATCAAAAAGACCATTTCTCTTTATGGCTGTATAATGGATAGTCATAAATGTTGTTAATCCTAATCCAGCTGTTACACTTAAACTTTGGGTTGCTGGTTTTATTCCAATTAACCCAGTAAAGTTCATACATAATAGATAAATGATTAAACTTCCTACATATGGAATAAAATTTGTGTAACTTTCACCCATAGTACTTTTTACTACAGATTCTATCGTTACATACAGCTTTTCTAACGCTGCCTGTTTTTTATCAGGAACGTTTTTTAAGTTCCGTGTTAATAGAAATCCGCCAATAGCTAAGAACAACATAATTACCCATTGAGTCACAATTTCACTGCTTAACCCCAATGGATATCCAGTCGTCAAAGATATTTCCACATTAAACACTCCCTTTCATTACTTTATGCAATCATTCAAAATTAATTTAATTGTTTGAAAGACCCACATAATTTTTGAAGGATAATAAAGCTTTTTCATAAAAACATCAATAATCCATCCATATATTTATAGTTTATCATCAATGAAATAAGATTATTCATATCTTTAAGATCATTGCTAAATCCAATATCAGAATTATAGCTCGTTTTATAATTTTTAACAAATCATGATTTATAGTCGAATTTATCCTTTTGGGGTAATTGTGGGAAAATAACTCTACATTTCTCCTAAATCCTTAGATAATGTTTGTATTTTCTCATTTTTTCTTTATTTTTACATAAAGTAATATCCATTTATTCAATTGTCTGAATATTTAGTTATATGAATAAACTCTTTCTGTTTTGTGATAACATTTTCACTTGAATTCTTTTCCATTATATGTAATATATCTATTTAAAACAGTAAATATCTTCTCTTTTTTTAATATATAGTTATCGGTTTACTATTATCTCTTTTTATGCTACTGAATATCAACAATGGTACTTATTCAATTATTATTTTTTATTTTTTCAACACATTATTCGCATATAACACTATATTCTACAATATACGTTTACAAGCATATTTATAAAAAAAGCCAGAGATATTTCTCTGGCTTTTTTATAAGCGAACACTATCTTTCAACAATAAGAGCTGTTCCCATTCCTCCACCTATGCAAAGAGTAGCTAAACCTGTTTTAGCATCTCTCTTTTCCATTTCGTGAAGAAGTGTAACTAATATTCTTGCTCCAGATGCTCCAACTGGATGTCCTAAAGCAATAGCTCCACCATTTACATTAACCTTGTCCATATCAAATCCTAAATCTTTAGCTACTGCCAAACTTTGAGAAGCAAATGCTTCATTAGCTTCGATTAGATCTAAGTCTTTAACTTCCATATTTACATTTTCTAAAGCTTTTTTAGTTGCATAGAATGGTCCATATCCCATTATTGCTGGATCTAATCCTCTTGAACCATAAGATTTAATTGTAGCCATAACTTTTAATCCTAATTCTTTAGCTTTATCAGCACTCATGATAACAAATGCAGCAGCTCCATCATTAATTCCTGACGCATTACCTGCAGTAACTTTACCATCTTTAATGAAACATGGCTTTAACTTTGCTAAAGTTTCTGCAGTTGTTCCAAATCTTGGGCCTTCATCAGTATCAAATACCTTTGGATCTCCTTTTCTTTGAGGAATAACAACTGGAACTATTTCATCCTTGAATTTTCCTGCTTTAATTGCAGCTTCAGCTTTAGCTTGAGAGCTTGCAGCAAATGCATCTAATTCTTCTCTAGTTAAATTCCATTTTTCAGCTATGTTTTCAGCAGTAACACCCATGTGATAGTCATTAAATGCATCCCATAAAGCATCGTTGATCATTGTATCAACTGTCTTTGTAGCATTCATTTTATGTCCCCATCTCATTTCTTTTATTGCATATGGAGCATTAGACATGCTTTCCATACCACCAGCAACAACACAATCAGCGTCTCCAGCTTTAATCATTTGAGCTGCTAAGCTTACTGCTCTTAATCCTGAGCCACAAACCTTATTAATAGTCATAGCAGGAATTTCTTCTGGTAAACCTGATTTTACAGCAGCTTGTCTAGCTGTGTTTTGACCAAGACCAGCTTGAATAACATTACCCATGATAACTTCTTCAACTAATTCTGGTTTAATTCCTGCTCTGTTAACAGCTTCCTTAATAACTAATGCTCCTAAATCTACTGCTGGTACATCTTTTAAAGATCCACCAAAAGTACCGATTGCAGTTCTTACTGCGCTTACGATAACTACGTCTTTCATAAATTAACCTCCATAATCATATATATTATATTATTTTCTATTTCGTTAAATTATTAACACAATATAATTATAACCATTAATAGTTTTTTTAGCAAGTATCTTGTTAAATTTTAAACATACTTTAAATAAGTTGCAACGCAACTTATAATTATTAATGATCAATTTTCAGTGATCAATTATAAATGGTTTTTCTTTAAGAAAAATCTGCACTATATAAATATGAGCTTTAGAAAATTTCTAAAGCTCATATTTTAGAGACTTAAAAGCAGTAGATTTTGCATAAACAAAATCTACACAATAATAAATTTCAAGATAAACTGAAATTTTTTCTATATTAATTGATAATTATTCATTGAAAGTTGCTTTGCATTTTATTTATCTTATAAATTCTTCTATTTCATTATCACTTAATCCATAGTACTTTAATATAGCATTAACAATTCTCTTAGACGCTAATCCATCGCCATATGGATTTATAGATTTGCTCATTTTATTATACGCGTCTATATTATTAATTAATTCATTTGCTTCTTCAACTATCTTTGCTACATCTGTTCCAACTAATTTAACTGTGCCAGCTTCAACTGCTTCTGGCCTTTCTGTAACATCTCTTAGCACTAAAACTGGTTTCCCTAAGTGTGGTGCTTCTTCTTGTAATCCACCTGAATCAGTCATTACCATAAATGACCTATTCATTAAATTATGAGTTTCTTTAGTATCTAAAGGCGACAATAAATGAACTCTTTCTTTATTACCTAACTTTTCAAATACAACATCCTTAACAACTGGATTTAAATGTACTAGATATACTAATTCTACATCTTTATTTTCTTCAACTATTCTATTTAAAGCCTCACAAATATTTTCTATTCCTTCCCCCCAATTTTCTCTTCTATGGGCAGTAATCATTATAATTTTTTTATTTTCAAAATCTATTTTATTTAATTCATCATTTTCAAAAATATAATCTTCATCAACAGTATGCTGCATTGCATCAATTACAGTATTACCTGTGATATAAATATCATTTTCATTAACGCCTTCTCTTAATAAATTATTTTTTGATCCTTTTGTAGGCGCAAAATGTAAATCTGCTAAGCTTCCTGTTAATTTTCTATTCATCTCTTCTGGAAATGGGAAATATTTATTAAATGTTCTAAGACCAGCTTCAACATGCCCAACCTTTATTTGTTTATAAAAAGCAGCTAAGGCTCCAGCAAATGTAGTCGTAGTATCTCCATGTACCAAAATCATATCAGGCTTTTCTATATCAAATACTTCTTCTAGTCCTTCTAAAACCCTATTAGTTATTCCTGTTAAAGTCTGCTTGCTTTTCATTATATTTAAATCAAAATCTGGTGTTATATCAAATAGTTCTAAAACTTGATCAAGCATTTCTCTATGTTGAGCTGTTACACAAACTTTTGATTCTATCTCTTCTCTTCTTTCAAGTTCTTTTACTAACGGTGCCATTTTTATTGCTTCTGGTCTCGTTCCAAATATAGTTATTATCTTCTTTTTACCCACTCTGTTTCCTCCATTTCATTGAACACAGCTACAAGACTTTAAATACTTATTTATCCTTATATTGTATAAAAATTTCATTCCATATTGGTATTATACACTAAAAGAATCCCGATTGGCAAAATATCACCAATCGGGTTTTCTTAATATGTTCTTTTAATATCCAGCTTCCTTCATAATTTCAAGAGAATCATCATTTTCAATCCATTCTTCAACATTTATTTCCCTGAATTTATCTTTACTATCTCTTATAATTATATTCTTTATTCCAGAATTTACTATAAGTCTTTTGCACATTGAACATGAATTTGCATTTTCAACATACTCTCCAGTTTTAGCATCTTTACCTACTAGATATAAAGTTGCGCCTATCATATCTCTTCTTGAAGCGCTGATAATTGCATTTGCCTCACTATGTACACTTCTACAAAGTTCATATTGTTTTCCTCTAGGTACATTAAGCTTTTCTCTTATACATAAATTTAAATCTATGCAATTTTTTCTTCCTCTAGGTGCCCCTGTATATCCTGTAGAAATTATTTCATCATTTTTTACTATGATAGAACCATAATTTCTCCTCAAACAAGTTCCTCTTTCTAAAACTGTTTCAGATATATCTAAGTAATAGTTATGCTTATCGCGTCTCTCCATATCATTTCTCCTAAATATTATTATTTAGTTCCAAACAATCTATCACCAGCATCTCCAAGTCCTGGCACTATATATCCATGTTCATTTAATTTTTCATCTATTGATGCTAAGAAAATATCCACATCTGGATGAGCTTCTTTTACTGCCTCTATTCCTTCTGGAGCTCCTACTAAGCACATTAATTTTAAACTCTTAGCTCCTCTTTTCTTTAACATAGTTATTGCATCTATTGATGATCCGCCAGTTGCTAGCATTGGATCTACTACTAATACATCTCTTTCAGCAATATCTTGTGGTAATTTGCAGAAATATTCAACTGGTTGAAGTGTTTCTTCATCTCTATATAATCCAATATGGCCTATTTTAGCTGCTGGAATTATATTTACAACTCCATCTACCATTCCAAGACCAGCTCTTAGTATCGGAACTACAGCCATCTTCTTTCCTGCTAATACTTTGCACTTTGTTGTACAAATAGGAGTTTTTACTTCTACTTCTTCCATACTTAAATCTCTTGTAACTTCATAAGCCATTAACATAGAAATTTCTTCTACTAACTTTCTAAATTCTTTAGAACCTGTTTTTTCACTTCTTAAAATAGATAGTTTGTGTAATATTAATGGATGATTTATCTCTGTAACTTTGCTCATTTTATATTCCTCCAACTTTCATTAAATCATTTTTTATTTAGCTTTTGTTATTTTGAGTATTTTTTCTCAATTTCTGATATCTTATCAATTCTTTTTTGATGTCTTTCACCTTCAAATTCCGTATTTAAAAATGTTTTAACTATATCTAATGCAAGACCTGTTCCAACAACTCTCTGTCCCATAGTTAATATATTTGCATTATTATGTTCTCTAGTAGCATGTGCACTAAAAGTATCTGAACATAGGGCTGCTCTTACTCCTGGAACCTTATTAGCTGCAATACCAATACCTATTCCTGTTCCACATACTAATATACCAAAGTCATATTCCTTATTTACAACTGCTTCTGCAACTGGAAGTGCAATGTCTGGATAATCACAAGACTCTTCAGAATATGTTCCAAAGTCTTTAACTTCGTAATTTTCACTGTTTAAAAACTCTATGATTTCATTTTTTAATCTAAAAGCACCGTGGTCACATCCTATAGCTATTTTCATAACTCCTACCTCCAAAAATATTTTAATTATAATTTATTAATTATCAATGGGGACTATAGTGATTTTTAATACATTGATAATTAAATTTTACTAACGTTAATAATTATACCTCTACAATATCAAATCCTGCTGCTTTATTTAGTCTATTCATTATAGCGATTCCTACACCTTTTTGTTCAAAACTTTCTGCAAAAACAACATCCGCGCCAATATCATCACATTTTCTTAATGTTTCAAATAAATTTCTCGCTACAGTAGATAAGTCATTTAAACTTCCCAAAGAAATTTTGATTCCTTCACTATATTCTTTTTCATTTTCATCTACTGTTAATATGCAAACCTTTTTCTTCTTCTCTATATTATAATGTACCATTTCTTTTATCTTTTCAATAGTATTCTTTTTATTTCCAGAAACTATTGTAACTTTAGCTTTTGGAGCATAATGTCTATATTTCATTCCTGGAGCCTTTGGCTTTAAATTAGGTTCTGGCTTCTTCATTATTGCAGGGTCTATATTTATATTAGGATCTATTTCTCTAAGCATTTCTAGTGTAACTCCACCTGGACGCAAAACTAAAGGTGGATTAACTGTACAATCAACTATAGTTGATTCCACTCCTATATCACTTTGCTCTCCTCCTAATATACAATCTACTTTTCCATCAAGATCTTCAACACACCTTTGAAGATCTGTTGGGCTTGGTCTTCCACTTATATTAGCAGACGGTGCAGCAATTGTAGTCTCACTTAATTCTATTAGTTTTAATGCAATTTCATTATTAGGCATTCTAATTCCTATTGAATCTAAACTTGCACTTGTTTCATTTGGTACAATATCTTTCTTTTTTAATATTATTGTTAGTGGACCCGGCCAAAACTTTTCTACAAGCTTATTTGCAATTTGTGGTACTTCTTCAGCATATAAGTTAAGATCTTTTGATGATACATGTATAATAAGCGGATTATCTTGAGGTCTTCCCTTGGCTTCAAATATCTTTTTTACTGCTTCTGAATTTAATCCATCAGCGCCTAAACCATAAACTGTTTCAGTTGGAAATACTACTGTTCCACCATTTTTTATTATTTCTGCTGCCTCTTGTATTTCTTTTTCATCTTCACTAGCATTTTTTATCATACTAATTTTAGTTTTCAAAATCCTACCTTCTTTCTAGTTTACACTATCATTTGACCTCTCGCGATCTTTATATTTTGTATACTTTCATCAGTATAAACTGCTTTAACACAATTTCTATATATTGAATCTAATAATAAGTATTTTTTCAGTCCACCTCTTTTTATAACTTGAAAATAATATTTTTTATCTGGATTTTTTTCTTTTATCTTTTTGTAATACGGTTTTATTTGTGGATACCTTCTTAAGAAATTTTCTTCAACCGGTCTTAAGTATTTATTTTTAAAAACAACATTTGTAATTATAATAATCTCTAAATCATAATCACAGTTATTAGTATGTACTAACCAAACTTTATCACACATAAGCAAATTTTCTTTGGTTAAAATTCCAGTTTTAAACATCAGCCTATTATTCACACATCTATATTCAACCTTATAATAATTGAACTTAATTATAATTGACATGCATATTAATATTTCAATTATAATTAGGTATGATATATAAAATAAAGTGAATAAATTAGTGAATATTAAAATTATTGGAAGAATTAATGCTATCATAAACATAAGAATCAAAAATATCTTAAGTCGCTTTTTTTCTAGCTTTATCGCCTTATATATATCCATACAATCCCCCTAAAGCACTATAATTCAAACCATTGCCCATTAAAATGGGACTGTATCAAAATCTAACATTAAGTTAATTATTTTGTTACAATCCCCTTTTAATTTATTAAGCTTCTGTATTACCCATAAGTTTCATTTTTTCTGCTTGATCTGCTGTTATAAGAGCATTTATCATTTCATCCATATCTCCATCTAGGAATGATTCCAATTTATATAGAGTTAATCCTATTCTATGGTCAGTAACTCTTCCTTGAGGATAATTGTAAGTTCTTATTCTTTCACTTCTATCCCCTGTACCTACTTGGCTCTTTCTATCTTCAGCAATTCCGTCTGCTCTTTCTCTTTCAGCTTGTTCATACAATCTAGCTTTTAAGACCTTCATTGCTTTTTCTTTATTTTTTAATTGTGATTTTTCATCTTGGCACGATACTACAAGACCGCTTGGTAAATGCGTAATTCTAACTGCTGAATCTGTAGTATTAACGCATTGTCCACCATTACCTGATGCTCTAAATACATCTATTCTAATATCCTTATCATTAATTTCGATTTCAACATCATCAACTTCTGGAAGTACAGCCACTGTAGCTGTTGAAGTGTGTATTCTACCGCTTGATTCTGTATCTGGAACTCTTTGTACTCTATGAACTCCACTTTCATACTTAAGTTTTGAATATGCTCCATTACCTTTTACCATGAATACAACTTCTTTAAAACCACCAAGATCAGTTTCATTTAAACTCATTATTTCTACTGCCCATCTTTGATTTTCTGCATATCTTGTAAACATTCTAAATAAATTATATGCAAATAATGCTGCTTCTTCTCCACCAGCACCACCTCTAATTTCAACAAAAACATTCTTTTCATCATTAGGGTCTTTTGGTAATAATAATATTTGAATTTCTCTTTCAAGTTCTGCCTCTCTAGCTGTAAGTGATGAGATTTCTTCATTTAACATCTCTCTCATCTCTTTATCACTTTCCATAGAAAGCATTTCCTTATTATCTTGTAAATCTTGTGTAACTTTTTTATATTCTCTATAACTATTAACTATTACTTCTAAATCAGCATGCTCTTTACAAAGCTTTCTCCATTCATTTTGGTTTTGCATTATTGATGGATCACTGATTTTAACTGATAGTTCGTCATATTTATTTTCTATAAATTCTAACTTATCTAATAACATGTAATCACTCCGTACTCTAATTTTAGCATTTATATATTATATCACAAACACTATATCTTTATCAATCAACTCTAGTATTAATTGACGTTCCAATTACAATTCTGTCTAAACCTGCAAAATCTTTAATAATTTTAACATCTTTAAAATTGTTTTCTATCATTAACGATTTTACTTCATTACCTTGATTATAACCTATTTCAAAAGCTAATATTCCATTTTCCTTTAATACATCCTTACTTTGCTTTACTATCTTCTTATAAAAATCCAAACCATCCTTACCACCACTTAAAGCAGTGTGTGGCTCATATTTTTTTACATCATCCATAAGATTTTCTATTTCATGTTCTTCTATGTATGGTGGATTAGAAACTATCACATCATAAGTCTTGTTATCTTTTATTGCTTCATCTAACAAATCACTTTTAATAAACTTTGCTGAATTTTCTACATTGTTATTCTTTATATTAATTAAAGTTACTTTCTCAGGAATATCATAGTAATCTACTAAATCAACAAATATACTTTTTCTATTGTGCGCTAATGATATACCAATTGCTCCTGATCCACAGCATAAATCACAAACATTCATATTTGAATCTTCTGGTATAAGCTTAAGAACTTCATCTACTAAAATTTCTGTATCTCCTCTTGGAATCAGAACACCTTCTTCAACATAAAAATCAAGCCCCATAAAATCACATTTCTTCAAAATATATTTTATAGGTTTCCTATTTTTGCGTTGTTCAATTAATTCCATAAACTTTTCTTCTTTATCTTTAGATACATTCTCTTCTTTATGAGTTATTAAATATAATCTGTCTTTTTCGATTACGTATCCAAGTAATAATTCAGTATCCAATCTCGCTGTGTCTATTTTTTCTTCTTTTAAAATATTAGTTCCATAAGTTATTAGCTTTTCGATAGTTTTTTCAGGATCTTTAATTCCTTCAGCTGCTTTTAGAGCTGCAATTGCGACTTCAATTTGACTATCATCCGGTTCCTTAGTTGTCAATAATTGAAGCTTTAACCCTGGATAAGCTATGATTTTAGCTAAATTCCCATTATTTCTTCCTAGAAATCTTATTAATTCATAACTTACGCCTGTAACAACTGGAATTAAAATTATTCTTAATAATAATCTTTCTAAAAGACTCCCCCATCCTGTTAATGAAAAAATTAAAATACTTACAATCATAATCAAAAACATGAAGTTGGTTCCACATCTTGGATGCAGCCTTGGCTGCTTTTTAACATTCTCTACTGTCAATTCTTCCATTGCCTCATAACAAAAAATAGTTTTATGTTCTGCGCCATGATACTGAAACACTCTATAAATATCTTTCATTTTACTTATAAGAAACATATATCCAAGCAATAGTATTATTCTTATACATGCCTCTATAAAGTGCAGTCCAATATTAGATACTCCTGTAAACTTAAATAATGAAGCAATTCCTGTTGGAAGTAACATAAACAGTCCTATCGCGAACACAAATGAAATAATCATTGTCACGCCCATTATAAAATCATTTGCTTTATCACCTAATTTATCATCTAACCACTTTTCAAATTTTGATGGCTCTTCATCTTCATCATCTTCAAAAAATGAAGCCGAATAATTTAAGCAATCCATTCCAATTTTCATAGAATCTATAAGTGAAAAGAAACCTCTAACAAGTGGTAACCCTAGTATTTTATACTTTTTCGTTAATGGTTTTGCATTTTTCATATCTATTTCAATTTTTCCTTTTGGAGTTCTAACAGCAGTTGCAAGGCCTTTATTACCTCTCATCATTACGCCTTCTATTACCGCCTGACCTCCAACATCACATCTTTTCATAAATTCATCACTACTTTCACATTATTTATTGTAACTTATATTTGTAGTAGCACTCTCCACATAGCGATTCGTAATTAACATCATTTTGTTCATCAATGGCAATTTGTTCACCTTCAAATACAAATTTATTGTTTATTTTTCTTCCATTAAAAATAGCTTTTTTACCACATGCACATATAGTCTTCATTTCTTCTATACTATGTGCTATAAGTAAAAGTCTTGTACTTCCTTCGAATCCATTTCTTTTAAAATCTGTTCTTAGTCCATAACATATTATCGGAATATTTAAAGTAACAGCGATTTCAAATAGCTCATCTATTTGAGCTTCTTTTAAAAATTGAACTTCATCTACTAATATACAATCTATTTTTTTATTCGCATTTAATCTTTCCTTAATTATATCAAGTACATTATCATTTTCATCTAACAATAAATCTACTTTTCTTCCTACACCTAATCTAGAAACAAGCGTGTCACCACCTTTTTTATCTACCATAGGTTTTATTATTAGAACTTTCATCCCACGTTCTTCATAATTATACGCTACCTGCATTAGATGCGTTGATTTTCCTGAATTCATAGCACCATATCTGAAATATAATTTACTCATCTAGTCGTTCGCTCCTTATTTACTTTTCATACTCGATTATAGCATTTAATAATAATCATAAAAAGAACTTTATTAAAATATATGTTATTCAATTATTGGATGTTTAATTTCAACCATTGTTCCTTCTCCAAAGATACTTTTAAACGTTACTCCATATTCTTTCCCATACATTAACTTTATTCTTTCATTTACATTAAAGATACCATATCCAAGTTGATCATCTTTTATATTTCCAGATTCAAGCATATCGTTTATTGCCTTTAGCTTTCTTTCATCTATTCCTTTGCCATTATCGCAAACTGAAAAGTATATCATATCCTCACTCTTCTCAGCAATTACTACAACTTTCCCATTTCCTCGTTTTTCCTTTATTCCATGATAAATAGCATTTTCAATTAACGGCTGTAATATCAATTTTATGACTTTATATTTCAGAATTTCTTTATCAAAATGTATCTCATAGTCTAATTTCTCCTCATATCTAATTTTTTGAATTCTTAGATAACTTGTAATATGATTCAATTCATCATTAATTGTTATAATTTCTTTACCTTTGCTTAGACTTATTCTAAGCAAATTAGTAAATGATTCTATTATTTCAACTATATCATTTTCTTCTTTTTCTTCTGCCATCCATCTTATAGTATCCAGTGTATTGTACATAAAATGTGGTTTTATTTGAGCCTGAAGTACATTCATTTCTGCTTTTCTTTTTTTAGTTTCTTCTATCTTAATTAATCTTAAAAGATTTTTTATTTCTTTTACCATACTATTGAAAGAATCTCCAAGATCGCCTATTTCATCATTATATTTTCTATTAAAATATACATCTAAATCTCCATTTTGTGCTTGTCTCATAAGACTTTTTAATTTATAAATTGGATTAGCTATGCTATTTGTAAATACAATAGCTAAAATAGTAGAGAATATTAATGCTATTCCGCCTATAGCAAATGATATCATAGTTATACTTTTTATAACTTTTAAGCTTTCCTTTTCTGGAAATACACCAACTGTTTCCCATCCTGTATATTGAGATGTATTTTTAGTCAGCTGATAATTTTCACCTTTAATTTTTTTAGTTATTATTTCATTACTAATATCTTTTATCCACTCTTCTTTAATTCTATAGACAATATCATTTACAGGGGTATATACTATTTCACTATCTTTATCTACTATAAATACGAAACCTGCTATCCCAGGTTTTGAATTCTCAATAACATTCTTTATGACATCTAACTTAATATCTATTAATATTACACCTATAATTTCTTTAGTTTCGTAGTCTATTACTGCTTTTGACATTGAAAAAACTTCATCTGCTGAATATTTAAAAATATTATTTATATTTCTACCAATTGGCTTAGTATATATATGTATATTTTCCGGATCTTCAATTGACGTTTTATACCATTCTTCATTAGTTAATGAATCTCTAGATACCTTATTCATGACATCACTTATATATCCACCATTCATATTAACGACCATAATTCCAGCTATTTCCGAATTAAATTTAGTAAATCTATAAATTGATTTATATGCTTCATCCTCAATATTATGATTTTCTTTCTCATTGTCATTAAGAAACTTTAATATTCTTGGATCTGTTGACATATAATTAATTATATTTTCAGATTTCTCTACATAAAAATCTATGTTATTACTTATTTGTTTTATTATTTGGTTAGTATTTTCATTTTGTGATTTATTTATAGATTCTCTATAAGCTAAGTTCCCAAAATATGTTATAGTAAGAGTTAAAGTTAATATGATTCCCAAAAAATATATTATCAATTTTTCTCCAATACTTTTGTTCATAAAAGTTTTTTTTAGGCTTATCATAATAACTCTTCCTCCACCATATATGTTCATTTTAAATCTTTCAATTATGAATATATGTTTATTCTAACATAATATTTTACATTATTATAATAATATAGAATCATATGTTGAAATAAATAAGTCATTCTAAATTCAGTAATGCTTGTCTAGAACATTATTAAACTCAGAATGACTCTATTAAACCAATTTAAATCAATGCTAAATCTATTAAGTTTTTCTTCTAATACTTTGGCTTTATTGTTTAAATCTTCTGCTTGTTTAGCAATATCACTTATTTTATGCATCTGGTTTCCCATTGACACAGCAGTCTTACTAGTTTCTAATACTGATTTTTTTGATATATCATATATATCATTACTTGAATTTACAATAGAATTATTATATTCATTCATTTCATTAACAGATTCATTTATATCCTTTATTATATCAATAATACAATGAATTGATTTTAATATGTTATTAAATGATTCATTTACATGTTTAACTGAAAGAAATTGTTCTTCCGATACGTCTTTAACACTTTTCATTATACTAACATTCTTATTAATCTCATCTTTTATAGACATTATTATATCTGATATATTTTTTGTTGCTTCATCTGATGAGTCTGATAATTTTTTAATTTCATTTGCAACTACTCCGAATCCTTTGCCTGCTTCTCCCGCCCTTGCTGCTTCTATTGATGCATTAAGTGAAAGTAAATTAGTCTTTTTTGATATATCCCCTAATATCTCTAATATTAAAATAATTTTTCTTATATCCTTTCATAAAATCCTCCTTAAAATAATGTAATCCTAAATATCATCTATCTAAATAGTCGATAAATGCAGAACCATTATTATAAGGTTCTGCATTTATACACATCTATTTATTAATGTAACTAGTCTTATGCAAGAAATAGCATAAGATATTCTAAGTCAACCTGTTATCTTTATATCCTGGTGTAGAATCAGATGTATATGCTAAATATATTATTTACATTTGCCAATTCAGTATATCTCTAAGTTGCTATACTTTTTCTTTTTTCATCTTGCAGAACAATAACTCTTTGTAAAACTATAAAAATAAATAGTAGCATACCTACAGCAATTTTTGTCCACCATGAATTTAAAGTACCATCAAACATTATTAAAGTTTGAATAATTCCAGTTGTTAATACACCGAATAATGGTCCTATTATATTTCCATATCCACCTGTCAATAATATTCCACCAATTACACAGGCTGCAATTGCATCCATTTCCATGCCATTACAATGAAGTCCGTATCCTGAAAGTGTATATATGGTAAATAGCAATCCTCCTAAAGCTGAACAAAATCCTGAAAATGTATATACAAGTACTTTTGTTTTTTCAACAGATAATCCCATTAGTTTAGCTGAAGCCTCATTTCCACCTAATGCATATACGCTTCTTCCAAACTTAGTGAATTTAAGCATATATACTGCTACAAGTAAAACAATCAAGCTTACAACAACATTTATTGAAATAAATGCTCCTGGCAATATTGGGATTCTGAAAGATGATATCTTACTGAAAGTTGGATCATTTATTATTATTGTATCTATACTAATCAAGTAACTAGCACCTCTTGCAAAGAACATTCCTGCAAGTGTTACTATCCATGGATGTAGTCCAAATTTTTGAATCAAAATTCCTTGAACAGTCCCAAATATTATTCCAACTACTAATACAATACCAATAACTAAAAACGGATTAAGACCTTTTTCTAAGAGACTTGCAGTAATCATACTAACAAATGCAATCATTGCTCCAACAGATAAGTCTATTCCACCAGTTAATATTGCTACAGCCTCACCAATTGCTACAACAATTAAATATGCATTATCTATAAATAAGTTAGCTATTACTTGTGATGAAAAAAATCCTCTATATTTTACCGAACCTATTATGAATAACAATAAAAATAGAGCAACAGTAGCATATATTGAGATATTATCTCTATTTAGCTTTATTTTTTTGGTATTCAATCCTTTTTTATTCATGCTTTAGCCACCTCCCCTTCTTTTACATTATTATTTGATATTGTTACTTTCTTAGTATTTATCATTTTTTTAAACTGCGGAGTCTGAATTGTACATACCACAATAACAACTATAGCTTTAACAACTAATGTTATTTCTGGTGGTACTCCTAAACTATATATAGTTGTTGTTAATGTCTGAATAAATAACGCCCCAACAACTGTGCCTCCTAAATAGAATCTTCCACCAGACATTGATGTACCTCCAATTACCGTTGCCAAAATCGCATCAAGCTCAAGCCATAATCCAACATTGTTAGCATCAGCACTTTTAATGTTAGAGCAAAGAATTATTCCAGCTACCCCGGCAAGTAAACCACAAATAACATAAAGTAAAAATACTATCTTTTTAGATTGTATACCAGCATATTTACATGAATTGCTATTTACACCTATAGATTCAATGAATAATCCTAATGAAGTTCTTCTTATTAAAAAATACATTATTATTCCAATGATTGCTGTGATAAATATTGCAACTGGAAGTAATATATACCCTGTTCCAATAAAAATGAATCCCTTGTGTGTAAATGTTAATATTTGTCCTCCAGTAATTAATTGTGCTATTCCTCTACCTACAATATATAAAATAAGTGTTCCTACCATTGGCTGAACTCCAATATATGAAACTAATAATCCATTCCAAGCACCACATATAATTCCGCAAATAATACCTACAATTACTGCTATCGGAACAGAACCACCTCCAACAATAACTGTTGCTGACATGGCTGCACTTATTGCAATTATTGAACCTACTGATATATCAATTCCTTGTGTTGCAATAACTAAAGTCATTCCCAAAGATATAATAATAAGCGGCGCTGCACGATTTAAAATATCTATTGTGTTTCCAAATAAGTGACCATCCTTCATGCTAATTTTCAAAAAGCTTGGTGTCATTATAAAATTAAATAGAAGCAATACTATAAGACTTATTAAAGGCCAAAATATTTTTGATTTATAAAATTTTATAAATAAGTTATTACTATTCATATTATATTGCACCTCCTGCTATTGTTTTCATTATGCTCTCTTCTTGGATTTCATCGCCAATTAATTCCCCAATAACATTTCTATCTCTAAGTACAACTACTCTATCACAGCATTTAACTACTTCTGAAAGTTCTGATGAAATAAATAAAATAGTCATTCCTTGTTTAGCTAGTGCTAAAATCAATTCTGTTATTTCGCCTTTTGCACCTATATCTATACCTCTAGTAGGCTCGTCTAAAATCAATAGTTTAGGATTAGTTGCCAGCCATCTTGCAAGTATAACTTTTTGTTGATTTCCTCCACTTAAATTGCTAATCTTTTGCTCCATACTAGGTGTCTTTATTTTAAGCAAATCAATATACTTTTGTGATATTTCCTGCTGCTGCTTCATTGGTATATATTTAAATATTCCCTTATTTCCTTGAAGTGCTAATATAATATTCTCTCTTATTGTTAAATCTCCTATTATTCCTTCAATCTTTCTATCTTCTGGACAAAATCCAAAGCCTTCTTCTATAGCTTTTTTAGGATAGATATATGAATATTCTTTTCCATTTATATTTATAGTACCATTTGTTGATTTATCTACTCCAAATATAACCTTTGCACTTTCGCTTCTTCCTGATCCAAGCAATCCAGCGAATCCTATAACTTCACCCTTCTTTATATCTATGCTGAATGGCTTTATAGAACCTATTCTTCCGAAATTCTTTGTTGTAACTAATGTTTCAGTTAGATTTTTATTAACTTCTTTTTTTATCCTATTAGATTTAACTATCTCACCATAATCTTTTCCTATCATTTTAGATACTAAATCTATTCGTGATAACTTGTCTGCATCATAAGTTCCAACTAATTCTCCGTTTCTTAAAACTGTTAACCTATCTGATACTTCATAAACTTGATCTAAAAAGTGAGTAACAAATATTATTGACATTCCTTCTTCTCTAAATTTTTTCATAATTTTAAATAATTGCTTTACTTCATTTTCATCTAAACTTGAAGTTGGCTCATCAAGAATCAGTATTCCTTTTGACATATCTACAGCACGTGCAATAGCAACCATTTGTTGTATTGCTACAGAATAATTATTCAATGCCTTCTTAACATCTATATCTAAATTCAATCTCTCTTTCAAAAGTTTTTCTGAATCTTCATTCATCTTTTTCCAATCTATAAAACCACCTTTAACAGGCTCCCTGCCAATAAAAATATTTTCAGCAACTGTCAAATTAGGACATAAATTAACTTCTTGATATACAGTACTTATTCCGTGTCTCTGTGCTTCTTGAGTTGACGATATTTTTATTTCTTTTCCTCTTAAAAATATCTGTCCTCCATCTATTTCATAAACGCCTGTTAATACCTTAATAAGTGTAGACTTTCCTGCCCCATTTTCTCCCATTAACGTATGTATCTCACCACTCATTAATGTAAAATCTACATTTGATAAAGCTTTAACACCTGGAAAAATTTTAGTAATACCTTTCATTTCTAAAACTACTTTAGAATCATTCATATATATCTCCCTCCTACAACTTGTACGTACTACTATTTTTTATATAGGGGCTGGATGTAAATCCAGCCCCTATGCATTTATATTAATATTTTCTATTAGGTAATTCTTTTTCAGCATCAGCTTGTAAGAATGTACCTTCATTAGATTTTATAACTCTATCAGGTTCTTCACCATTTAATATTTTTTCTGAAACTTCTAATAATTGTGGTCCTAACAACGGATTACATTCTATTATAGCATTTGATTTGCCTTCTGCCATTAATTCGAACATATCTTTAATACCGTCACATGAAATAATGTAAATATCTTTTCCTGGTTCTAATCCATATTCTTCAATAGCTTGAATTGCTCCTATTGCCATGTCATCATTGTGAGACCATAAGACATCTATGTTATCACCATCAGATTTCAAGAAAGCTTCCATAACTTCTTTACCTTTAGCTCTTGTAAAATCACCTGTTTGTGATTTTATTATTTTATAATTAGGAGCTTTTTCTTCAATAACTGCATTAAAGCCTTTTTGTCTTCCAACCATAGCTGTTGAGCCAACTGTTCCTTGAAGTTCTGCAATATTTAATTGTGCATCTGCCCCAAACTGATCAATTACAATTTGAGCTGCTTTCTTTCCTTCCTCTTCCATATCTGAACCTAAGAAACATCTATAAAGTGAATCATCAGAAACTTGTACATTTCTATCGACTATTACTACTGGAATATTAGCATCTTTTGCTTCTTGTAATACTGTGTCCCATCCTGTTTCAACAACTGGATCTAATGCAATTAAATCTACCTTTTGTGCAATAAAGCTTCTAATAGCTTTTATTTGATTTTCTTGTTTTTGTTGACCATCAGAGAATTTTACTTCATAGTTTGAGTTTAATGTAGGTATTGATTTAATAGATTCTGATTCTGCAGTTCTCCATCCACTTTCTGCACCAACCTGTGCAAATCCGATTATTCTTTTTTCAGATCCACCAGAACTTGCTGAACTATCTCCTGATGCACCACTATTTGATGCTCCTCCACAACCTGCAAGCATTCCTACACATAATACTACCCCCGCTATTAATGATATCACCCTTTTTAATTTCATAACTTAACTCCTCCTAGTATTTGTATTTGTTTTCGTTTTCATGAGTTAATTATATAATTTTTTTTAGGTAATGTATTTATACAATTTGGATATTTTGTGCACTTTTGGGGTATTAATTTATTTTTAAATTCTAATTGTAGAATTACTCTTTTGTTATGATCTTCCATTTTAATATAACTTTTTTAGGAACCTCTTCTTTATTCAATATTTTTATAGCGTAGTCTATAGCTTCTTTTCCCCCAGTTGGACATGTAAAAGTTCCATACAAAATCCCTCTATTTACCAATTCAATTCCTCCATTATATCCAGGAAGACCATCAACTCCTATTATCTTCACATTATCTATTCCCAGTTTTTCTAGAGCATTATATGCACCCAATGCCATATAATCACTATGGGCAAAGATTACATCAATATCACGTTCCTCCTTTATGATATTTTCTATCTTATCTTGTGCAACATCTTTTTGCCATTCAGCTACAACAGTTCTTTCAATGTTTATATTTTTCTCATTCTCTATTACTTCCTTAAAGCCCTTACTGCGTTCTTCATCCGGATTAGAGTTTAGAAAGCCTTGTATTTCAACAACATTAGTTTTTTTACCTTTACATGCTTCCACTACTAATTCTCCTGCTTTTCTCCCTATAGCCTCATTATCAGATCCGATATATAATGTATAGTCATACCCTTCAACCGCTCTATCTAGCATGATAACTGGTACAGATTCATATGCTTTTTTAACAACAGATTCTAACTTTTCAGAATCATTTATGGATACAATTAATAAATCAGCACCAAAATCAATAAGATCCTCTATATCTTTTTTTTGCTTGTCCGTATCTCCACCAGCATCTTTGTATATAACTTTTATATTATCATACTTTTTTGCTGCTTCTTTTATCTCATTATACATGGATATTCTCCAAGGCTCATATAAATTTGCTTGAGACATTCCAATTACAAATACCTTATTAGAATCATTATCTTCTATAATATTTATTATGAATTTACTTGAAAAAATTATGATACATATTAAAAGTAAAATTGAAATTATCACTTTTTTTTTATTCATACACATCTAACTCCTCCTATATTCTGTTGGAGATATTCCTTTTATCTTTTTAAACGCTCTACAAAAATAATGTTGATTGCTATATCCAACTAACTCTGCAACATCATAAATTTTTATTGTGGTATCCATCATAAGAATTATAGATTTTTTTATTCTTATATCAGTTAAATATTCAACAAAGGATAATCCCGTTTCTTTTTTTAATAACTTACTTAAATATGATGGGGTAACTTCTAGGTTTTTAGCAATATCATTTATATTGATATCACTAAGATAATAATTCGTCTCTAAGTAATTGATTACATGCAAGACTAATTTGCTATATTTCTTTTTATTCTTTATACACTCTAAAATTTCATTATAGATAACTTTTGTTGACAATATTCCTTCATCTGTATTTTTTTGTTCAAGTATAACATCAAATTTTAAATATAAATTTATCTTCTTTTTTAATTCTCTTTTATAGGCGATCCATTCTGATACATCAGTTATTTCTAATATAATAATTATATTATCATTATCATCAATAGATATTATCTTATTAGAAATGTCTTTAAAATCTTCATTTACAATATTTTCAATTGCAAACTCTATCAATCTATCATTCCATTTTTTATTATATCTAGATTCTGAATTTTTGTTCATTGTACTTATTAAGATCATTCCAATATTATTATCAAATCGTTTTCCTAAAAAATTTAAATCCTCTAGCATTTCTTTGTCCGATAATTTATTTGATAACCATTTACTAAAAATAGTATTTTTAAAGTATTCTAAATTTGTATCTAGTTGCTTATTAGCCCATTCTAAATAATTTTTATCTTTCTGATCTTTTTCAATCTTATCTAACGCTTTTCTTATAACATTCTCAAGTTCATTCTTATTTACTGGCTTTAAGATATACTCCAAAACATTGTATTTTAATGCCTTTTGTGCATAAGAAAATTCATCATACCCACTTATAATTATAATACTTATTCTAGAGTCTATTTGTTGTATCTTCTCTAACAATTGAATTCCATTTAAAAAAGGCATATTAATATCTAATAGCATAATGTTAATATTATTATTTTGTATTATTTCTAATGCTTGTTCACCATCTTCTGCTTCTACTATGTCACATATTCCGTATTGTTCCCAATTAATAATTCTTCTTATTCCTTTTCGTATTTTAGGTTCATCATCAGCAATAAGTAACTTCCACATAAGTTTCCTCCTAAACTGTATCTTAAGTATAATAATATCATTCTTATAGTTTTTATGTAAATATTTTATAAATATTATATTTATTTCTTCAATAGTCAAATATAATATCAGCTCTATATGAAATATACACTTAAACTTACTTATATATAAAAATATTTTATATATAATAAAAAAGAGAACTGGTTATTTCATGAAGTTGCTGATAATCTCTTAAGCCAAGATTTCTCTTTAATTAATATTAATTACAATAATTTAATAAATTAAATTCTTTTTTATGACTTGGCTATATCATTAAATACATTTTTTCATTTAATTTACACATAAATTTAGAATTTGGCTTTATTGACGCTACATAATTATCGTGCTATAATCAAATAGTTATGAATTCGTGAAAGAGGTGAAAAATATGAGAGAAGGCATACATCCAGAATACCATCACGATGCAGTGGTTAAGTGCGCATGTGGAAACACTTTTACAACTGGTTCTGTTAAAGAAGAACTTAAAGTTGAAATATGCTCTAAATGCCACCCATTCTTCACTGGTAAGCAAAAAATCGTTGATGTTGGCGGTAGAGTTGACAAATTCAATAAGAGATTTGGTCTTAAATAAGACTTTTTTATTGAAAATAAAAAAGATTAATGATATAAAATCATTAATCTTTTTTGCTTTATCTCTTATTTTTATTTTTTAATAATGCTGATGTATCAAGTATTTCAGTTTTGTCTTTCTTATTTTTTTCAGCTCTCTTCTGATGTTTAACTTGAGTATTTTCTTTATTATCTGTTTTTATAGAATCTTGTTTCTCATTTATCTTAACATCTCTTTCTATTACAGCCCTTTTTACTTTCTTATTTGTATGATTCTTATTAATTTTGAGATTTATCTTATTAATATATGTCCATAAATCTAAATTTAATCTTCTATAAACTATATCCAATAAAAATAAAAATATTGCTAAAATTACTAACGGTATTGTTAAGTTAACTGGCTTAATTGATGATTTCATTTCTCCTAAAAACACTTCTTTAGGCTTATTAATAAATCTTCCATCAAGTTCATTTACCAATGTATTTAGTTTTTCTTTGTTATTATTAAATTTAAATTCATTAGAATATTGAAGTGAGAGAGCGCCATTATAATTATTTATCACTTGTCCATCACTTTCTTCTCTTACATTAAAGTTATAAAATCCAAGGTCTTTTAATTCAACTCTTCCAACATACTTTCCTGGTTCTTTTTGTATTAATTCAAACTTTCCACTTTGATTATTTTCACCATTATAAACCGCATTTACTTTGGATCCATTTTTAGCAGAATCGGTATAGAATTCTACAACTGCCTCATTTCCATCCTGAGTAATTGAAAGCTTTCCTTCATTGCTAAGATCTTCTATTGTCCAGTAAATTATATTCTTTATTAATTGAGCACCCTTATCCCATGTTAAAAAGTTTCCACTCCACTGACCATTAATATCAGAAGTCCAGCTTGCACTCTTGCCTATTCCATATTGCCACACTGCAAGTATAGGCTCATCATGACTTGAACATAGAACTTCTATGGCCTTATCTTTTTTAGATGTTCCTACATATCCAAGTAATGATGGAATATAATTTTCATCTAAAACTCCATTCATCACTTCATTGTTACTAACAAGCTTAGGCGTAAATTCTTCATTAATAATATAAGTTCCTGTAGATAATAGTACCTCTTTTGCAAATATTCTAGGTATATCAGTAAATCTATCTGTATGATAAGTTCTTCCATTTCCTTCAGCTGCTAACTCATCAAGAAGATTTGAATCTGCATCTTCTCCAACAGAAACTGTTGATAGTGTTATTCCAGCATTATTTATGTTATTGAGTAAATCTTCATAATTGCTTAATCCAAATCCATCTTGGCCATCAGTTAAAAGGATGATGTGTTTTATTTTAGCATTACTTTCAGATTGAATTGCATAAGCTTCATTTAAAGCTGGATATATAGATGTTCCCCCACCTTCACCAATTCCTGAGATAAGTTCTTTAATTCCTTCTTTATCATTAACATTTTGTCTATCAACAACTCTTTGATATTTATCATCAAATGCCACAACACTTATTTCATCAGTTGACCTTAAATTATCCAATGATTTCATTGCTGCTTCTTTAGCTAAAGTTAGTTTACTTACACTTCCATCACCAGAACTCATACTTCCTGATTTATCTATTACAAGGCTTATACTTATTTTAGGTATTTCATTTTTTCCCTTCTTATACATGTTTACAGGTAATACTTTTTCCAAATTTGTATCTTTATATCCACCCAATGCATAAGAATTTTCTCCACCAAATGTAACTAATCCTCCGCCATATTCTTTAACGTAATTTTCTATGTTATCTACAAAACCAATTCCTAAATCATCAATATGAACATCACAAAGAACAATGGTTTTATATTGGAGCATTTCATTTAAGGTCTTTGGTGTAGCCTCTCCAGATATTACTGTAAATTCACTATTGGCTGCTTTTAACGCTTCTACTACACCTAAAGCACTATTTTTAGTTCCTTCTATTACTAAAATATTCGGCTTTGAAATTACATTTGTAAAGCAGCTATATTCATTATTTCTGCTATTATTATCTTTTTCAGGTTCTATCAAAACCCTATATGATTTAAATCCACCTGAAGTCTGAACATCTTTAAAGACAAATGTGTTTTCACCTTTTTGTACTTCTACCTCTTGTTCACCTTTTTTATCTCTTCCTGAAAATAGTGTAAGCTTAACTTTTGTCTGAATATTGGATTGTATCTTAGTAATAACTGAAAATTCTTCACCTATTGAAATATTATCAGGTACACTTACGTTATCAATATAAACTTCATCACCTTTAAAATTATCAACATTGTATACCTTCAAATCTACATTTTCTTTCTTAAGTAAATTGACTGTCTTTAGCATATCACCTTTATTTTCTTCACCATCAGTTATAAGAATAAGTCTTTTTGATGATCTTTTATCAAACAAAGAAAAAGATGAGTTTATCGCTTCTTCAATATTAGTTGCTATAGTAATCGGTGATGATTTAAATTCTTCATAATTTTTAGAAGCGTCCATGTATTTATCCACAGATGCATTGTCTCCAAACAAAATTACTCCACATTTATTGTGATTAGGCTGCTCTTTTAGTGAATTATCTATAAATTTCAACCCTTCATCTTTAAATTCACTCATACTTTCTGAGACATCTAATAAAAATATAGTTTCAATATTCTTTCCTTTTAAATTTATGGTTATATCAGAAACTCCTAATATAATAAGAATTAAAATTAATATTCTGCTTATTAATACAAGTTTATCTTTTCTAACTACTCCATTCAATTTCTTCGAAATCAAATAAAAAATTAATAACATCACCGGTATTAATACTAATGCATATGCTCTTGTTATTTCTATTCCCATAAGCGACACCTAATTTCCTTTTAAGTACAATATATATTCAGTGATTAATCCTATTAAAGCGAATAATAAAAGTAGTGGCATCAAATTTAACCCTTTTCGTAAAGTTTTGCTCTCATTTTCTAAATTGCTTGTTTGGCTTACAGCCTCACTACTAACATTACTTTCACTTTCTGATGGAAAATTAATAGAAAATGCTTCTTTTAATTTTTCTTCGCCACTTTGCTTTTCTATTACTCTATATACTCCAATCTCATTTACGTTATTATAATTTGAGCCTGGCATTATTTCTTTTACTTTTTTACTTGGCGATGTTATCTCTAAACTTTCTGCTTGTGAAGTTCCTTTTACTATAATATCTTCTCCACATTTATAGTTGTGTTTATATAAAAGTCCGCCTTCAATCAATTGCTCTCCTAATTCATAAATAAAAATAGGAAATTCCTTTTTAAGTGCAACATCACTATTATGAATATCAAATCCTAATGCTGCTATTTTTCTTCCATTGTTTTCTCCTAAAAATCCAATAACATCATCATTGACATTTAATAAAGCCTTACCATAGTATGGTACTTTGATATTTTTATAACTTGAGACTGTAAATTTCATATTTGAAACATATTTAGATAATGTATCTTTTTGTCCAACTGCTTCTCCCACTTTATTTTTATCTTCAACGCTAAAAAATTCATTAGAATCAGGATTTACAAATAGCACATTTCCACTAGAAGGTATACTTTCTGGAGTAACATTATCAAATATATATAAATCATACTTTTCATCT
This sequence comes from Clostridium neonatale, assembly GCF_900465025.1. Lineage (NCBI taxonomy): Bacteria > Bacillati > Bacillota > Clostridia > Eubacteriales > Clostridiaceae > Clostridium > Clostridium neonatale. The sequence continues at coordinate 539,514 of NZ_UICR01000001.1, read as the reverse complement.
GTTATATTTGAGATATCGTTTGTTTTATATAATTCAATATTTTCTATGGTATTTAATGCTTTTTCCAAAAATACATTCTTTTCTGTTACTAATAAAACTTTTTTACTTTTTTCATTTTCTATAACATCATAATAAACATTATCATCAATTATTAAGTCCTTTTTAGATAATTCACCCTTAATATAATCTCCATCATAATTATCCAAAGTATAATTTAAAGTTATACTTTCTCCTTTTGGCAGATCTAAAGAAGTTACTTCTAGTAGTTGTGAACCATTATATAGCGAAAAATCTCCATTATAATGCTCTTCACCAGTATTAGTTATAGTAGCTATAACTTGAATTTCTTTATCTACAACTTTATGAGATATATTGCTTATAGCAGCATTTTCTCCACTGTTAGCTAAAGAAATAGTTCTTCCGTTTATATCTCCCAAATTAATATTTTTATCACTTATAATTAAAACTTCGTATCCACCAAGACCTTCCCCCATTGAACGTATGTAAGGCAATATTTCATTAATATCACCAGTACCATATCCTTGTTGTATGTCATTAAGACTACTTACAGATTCATATTTAGAGTTTCCATCATACTTAATTATGAAGTTATTGGTATCATAATTTATTGATTTAATATATTCTCTTGAAAGTTCTTTAGCTTCGTTTAATCTGCTTTTATCATCTTCATATAAAGTACTCATGCTTGCCGTATTATCTATAACAACAATTAAATTTTTATATTCTTTTCCACCAAACTTTAAAAAGGGCTTCATCACTGAGAAAATTAATATTAAAAATATTGCTATTTGAATAATCATCATAATATTCACTTTTAATTTTTCCCAAGGAGTATTAGCTTGTGTATTTTTATATGCTTCCTTCCAAAGCAAAGAAGATGATATTTCCTTTTCCTTATATTTTCTTTTTAATATATAAAGTAAAATTACTACTGGAATTATACTAAGTAATCCTAAGGGCCACAGATTTGTAATCCCCAAACTTCATCCAATCCTTTCGCTCATTAATATATAATTTTTTTCTTTCCAAAATCATTTAATATTATTTCTTCTATACTTTTATTTGTGTTTACAGTAACTAAAATCCCACCATATTTCATTACTAATTTTTCTAATCGCTCATTATATTTTTTTAATTCATCCTTATAAGCTTGTATCATTTTATAATTAAGATTTAATTTAATCTTTTCTTTAGTTTCAGAATCAATTAATGTCACTTCTTCTTCTAATGAAGGATTTTCCTCCTCTTCACATAAAACTTGAATTAAGACTATCTGCTGTTTTTTATAAGCTAAATATTTTATACCTTCCTCTAACGATTCAACGCCTTCATTGTTAAAAAAATCTGAAACTACAATCGATACACCCTTATTGTTAATTTTTCTTTTACAAATCGCCTTTGAAAGTTCTGTTTTTCCGCTAAACTCAATTTTTTCGAGTTCTTTTAAAAGCATCTGAAATCCTTTTTTCCCATTTGAGCTTGGCAGTAATGATAAATTTTCTTCACTGGCTATATTAATATAAACTCTATCTAGATTATTCATTGCTATATAAGATAAAGCACCTAATACTTGAAGCGCAGTTTTCTTCTTACTTTTCTTTCCAAAATCCATAGATTTGCTTTTATCTAAAAATAAATTAAATATTCCTTCTCTTTCTTCCATGAATATTTTTATAAACAGCTTATCAAATCTTCCATAAGCATTCCAATCTATTCGCCTAAAATCATCTCCATATGTATACTCCCTAAAATCTGAGAACTCAACTGATGCTCCCTTTGCTTTAGATTTTCTTCCACCTTGCATTCCATTTGACAATCTTAGATTTATATTTAAATTTATTTTATTTAGCCTTGCAAAAAAATCTTCATCAAAAATTCTTTCTTCCATAATTGTTGAACCTAATTAGTCCTTTCCAATATTAATGTGACTTGCTTATAGAACTACTATCTATTCACATTTTTATTTTTTTACTTTATGAGCAGTAATAATTGTGTAACTATAAGCATTAACTGTTATTATGCAACTATCAATAACAGCATACCAATTCTTTCCCTTTCGCGATACAGAACAATTAGAATCCTTAATTTTAGTTTTACACCATTCAACAACATCATCTATATCTAAATTAAGATTCTCTTTTATTCTATCAATACCCATTTTAGTAGTATGCACTTTATGTAAATTTGAAAGTAATATTTCACTATTCTCCATAATTAAAACTCCTCTGAATATAATGCTTGGTGAGGTATGAGCCTAGCAGTATAGCCCATCTTCATCTACCGATGAAGATGTTTCCTTAAGCAGAGAGCCCAAATCTTGCATTTGGTGCGAATCGCTTACACCTACGAATGTATATGAGTAGGTGTTTCCTTTATAATAATTCCTTCTAATCCCCATAAAATAAGCAAATTCTTAAGAATATAAATTCTTAAATTCTTAAATTCTTAAATTCTTAAATTCTTAAATTCTTAAATTCTGGACATTTTACTTTATTCCAAAATATTATGCAATATTTTTAAGCATTATTTTTATTTCAATTTGCATCTATTATTTAAACTACAACTTTTTTAAATTTCACTTCTATATTTGTAAATCTTCTAAAATTTTATCAATTATAAATTCTTCATTTATTCCTTCAGTAATAGCTTCAAAATTTAATATTATCCTATGTCTTAATATTGGATAAGCAATTTCCTTAATATCATCAAAAGATACATTAAGTCTTCCCTTCATTATTGCTCTTACTTTTGCACCACTAAATAATCCTTGAGCTGCTCTTGGACTCACACCTGCTTCAACATATTTTTTTACAATTGGATGTCCTTCATCGACTTCTGGATGAGTTGCAAGTATTAATTTCAGAGCATATTCCTTTACTGGTTCTGCCATTGGAACTTGTGATATTATTTCTCTTATTTTTATGATTTCATCATCACTTAAAATTGAATTTATCTCTATAGATTCATTAGATAATGTTAAATCCATTATTTTTTTAAGCTCATCTAATTTAGGAAATTCTACTTTAACTTTAAATTGAAATCTATCAAGTTGTGCTTCTGGAAGTGGATATGTGCCTTCTTGTTCAATTGGATTTTGTGTTGCTAGAACCATAAACGGTTTTGGTAGCTCATATGTTTCTTTTCCAACTGTAACACATTTTTCTCCCATAGCCTCTAATAAAGCTGATTGAGTCTTTGGTGTTGCCCTGTTTATTTCATCTGCTAAGAGTAAATTAGTGAATACAGGACCCTTTTCAAATTTAAACTTAGTCATATCATTTTCTTTAACAATTAGATTTGTTCCAACAACATCCGCTGGCATTAAGTCAGGTGTAAATTGTATTCTTGAAAATTTTAAATTTAATACTTTTCCAATTGTTTTAACAAGCTGAGTTTTTCCAAGTCCAGGCATACCTTCTAATAAAACATTTCCGCCTGAAAAAATAGCAATTAATACTGTATTTACTATCTCTTCTTGTCCAATTATGCCTTTTGCAATTTCATTTCTGCATAGTTCAAGCTTTGAAGCCACTTCCTTAATCATTTCTTCATTTATGCTCATTATTTATTCTCCTTATCCTTACTCTAATTCACTAAAATAGTTCTTAACTACATCCTGTAAACTTGGTGGAATAGTTGATTTATCCATTGATTCTATTTCCTGCTTACTATAGTCTCCGATTATGCTATCATACTGAACCTTTTGCCCATCTAAGTTTAATCCACTTTGGGTTTCGATACTTTGTGTAGATCCGCCTTTATTTTTATCTCCAGTTAAATTTTCATCATTTCCATCTTTTCTTCCTGGAATAAAAACTTCTTCTCCACTATTAGGTACTTCCATATTCTCTACTCCATTTTTGCTTCCAGTATTCCATCCACCTCCATTACCAGATCCTGCACCAATTCCAGTCCCATTGCCATTACCAGATCCGCTACCTGCTCCTGAACCGCTTCCGCTACCTTTTCCATTACCTTGCCCTGATTCAGAGCCACTTCCATTATTGGAATTATTTGATGAACTACCATTAGCACTCACACTAGAAGAAGGATCTACTCCAGTTGCACTTTGTGATAGTTCTGCTAATGCACTAGCTAATTCTTCTGATGAATCTAATTGCCCATCTAAAATATTTTCTGCTGCTTGTTCAAGTAAGTTCTTTAAATCTTCATCTGTTAAATTTGATGCAGCTTCTAAAAGTGCGTTTGAAAGCTTACTTTTTTCAGAATCACTCAAGCTATTTAAAGAATCATTTAATTCCTTCAATTTTGTTTCCAATGCATTTTTATTTCCCGATTCCATTGCTTCTAATATTTCTTTTCCTTTGTCACTATTTTTTAAGCTTTTATTAATTTCATTTAGATTTTTTAGCGCCTCATTAGTTACTTTAGTTTTTTGCTCATTAATGATATTTTTCTTTATATCTTCTATTAATTTTTTCCCTTTTTCCGACTTTGCCGCATCTTTTAATCCCTCAATTTTTTTGTCCAACCTATTCATCAGTTTACTAAGGCTATCGCTCTTATTTAAATCTTTAATTTCTTTTTTGGTATCTTCTAACATCTTCTTTAATTTCTTTTTTTCTTCTTCAGTTAAATCATTAACCTTTAATGCTTTTTCCTCTTCCTTTTCTATTTTCTCTATTGTTTCATTTTTTATTTTTCTAAAGTTTCTTAACTTTGATGCTTCCTTTTTTGCATTTGTAGGAATCGCTATAACTATTAAGCATGCTATAATAAGACCTATAAACCTAAGCATCTCTTGCTTCCTAATTCTTATAGGCAGCTTTTCTTTTATATTAAAGTCTCTAATTTTATCTAAGGTATCTTTTTTCTGTGCTATCGCAATTTCACTCTCATCATTAATAAATTCTAGAGATGTTGTAACTCTTTCATCTAATCCTTTTGAATCAACTATTAATGATATCTGATTTTTATTGGGTCCTTTCATTATTCCGACAACTATGCTTATAGCAATTATTAATATTAGTGCTATAAATGATAACTCATAAGAATATTCAAAAGTTATTATTGATGATGCTATTAAAATGATTAAAATTAAAGCTAATGAGGCATTAAGCCCCATTAGTAATCTATCTAATAAAAAATTTAATTTTATCCTTCTAGAAACCTTATTTACAAAGTTTAAAATTTTATTATCTAAACTCTTCATAAAATACACCCTTATTTCTTTCTTTTATATCTTCCTTTATGAAGTGGATTTAATTTATAAGCTGAAATTAACACTAACAATACACTAATAACTATTTGTATTCCCATTGAGATTAAATACCCATATTCAAAACTTGATAGATTAGCATTATCAAGATAATAAATAGAATTCACTATCCCCTCAAATCCAAGCTGCTTTCCTAACAAACTTATAAATCCAAACGTCGGACTTATGTATGCCCAAATGGGAAAATTTATATTAGCAGAATAATTCGTTTTTTCTGAACTGTATATTATATATATAAATGTTCCTACAGTTATTCCAATAAATATTAATAAAACCGCTCCATATGATATTGCAGTGGCAGCTCTTGAAGTTTTTACAACTGTAGAAATAAATACTCCTACAGCACCAACAAATATTGTAACAACTATAAAAAACAAGCTTAATTCAACTACATTACCCAAGTTTATTCCACCAATTAAAAACGTAATTGAGTAAATTGGAATAGTACAGATTACCAACAATACTACTCTGCTTATTGATGAAAGTAACTTTCCAACTACTATTGATAAAGCACTCATCTTAGTTGACAGTAATACTTCCAAGGTCTGCTTCTCACGTTCTGCACATATTGCTGTTGATGTTAATGAAGGTACTATAAACATTAATAATATAGCTTGTATAATGGCCATTCCGATATAGAAATATACTATAGATTCAAGATACAATCCTTCAAAGTAATTATTTTTAATACAATTATAGAAAATCAATACTCCTGCTGCTGATAAAATTCCAACATAAAATAATATAACCAAAGTGAATTTAAAACTTCTGGCTGATAACTTAATTTCATTTTTTAAAACCGGATTAATCCTCATTACGACTCCTCCTTTAGCTCTTCTTTTTCAGTAATCTTAATAAATATATCTTCAAGACTACTTGCTTCTCTGTTAAAAGATACTATAGGTATGTTTTGAATAACTAACTTCTTTAGAAGCTCCGAACATTCATTATCATCACCATTAAATGCAGCTGTTATTTTATTTTCGTTTATATCTATCTTCCCCACATTAGTATTTTCTTTTAATATTTTTATAGCATCTTCTTGCTTATTTAATACAGTAATTGCAATTGGATGAGTTCCAGATATCCTATCCATTATTTCATCTACCGTACCTTGGCAAATCATTTGTCCATTTTCTACGATTCCTAAATTAGTACATATTTCACCAAGCTCAGATAATATATGAGAACTTACTAATATTGTTTTTCCCATATCCTTAAGATTCTTTAGAATATTTTTCATTTCAAATCTTGCTCTTGGGTCCATTCCAGAAGCTGGCTCATCTAAAATCAAGAGCTTTGGATTATGAATTAAACATCTAGCTAAGCATAATCTTTGTTTCATCCCTCTTGATAATCCATCTACATATGAATCATATTTATTTTCCAAATTAACTAACTCTAATAAATCCATTGATAATTTTTTAATATCTTTTCCGCTTATTCCATATATAGAAGCATAAAATTCTAAATATTCATATGATTTCAAGTTATCATAAACACCAAAAAAATCTGGCATATAGCCTATCTTTTCTTTTAGTTTTTTATTATTTTTTATAGCATCTATTTCATCAACATATACTTCACCACTATCAGGTAATAATAATCCTGATACTATTTTCATTGTAGTACTCTTTCCAGCTCCATTTGGTCCTATAAATCCAAATATCTCACCTTCATTTATTTCTAAATTTAAATTGTTAAGGGCTTTAAACTTTCCATATTTTTTTTCTAGCTCTTTAATTATCAACATTATTTAGCCCTCCCTTTTACAGATATTTGTGGTATTTGAGTATATCCATCTTCTTCAAGGGTTACTTGAACTTTTACAATTCCATCCTTAATGTAAGCTTTTGGATTAGTTAGGTCATTACCTTTAGCCTTAACATCTATAGTCTCATATTTTTCACTTTCATTGTTATAAATGAATATTTTTTGATTTCCACTAGATTGATATTGTTTATTTAAATTGCCAATTGTAATATTTAATATATCTAAATCGCTTCCGACCTCATACTTAAATGTTACATCTCCTTGCCCGTTTATTTCATTGTAATAATCATCTGCATATATATAAGCTGAGGAACTTAATACTACTGGTTTAAAATATCCCATAGGATAATTCAAAATTCCATCTTTATCTGTAAAATCAATATTCACTTTTTGAGTCATTACTGTAGTATCATATTTTGACACAGATCTATTATCAAAATTAAATCCATAATCTACAGGCATATTTGTTATAGCAATTATATATGTTGTCCCAAGACCATTACTCTCTATTTGTGCTAAAGATGATATTGCATTTTGTATTCTTATAATATCCTTATATTTTTCTTTATCACCTTTACTTTTATTATTCCTATATGAGTTATAATAATCATCCATTAATTTATTTGAATACTCACTAAGCCCTAAAGAACTAGTAGGTTTTATATCTATATTTTTTTCTTCACCTGCTTTAATTTTACCAATATCCCATACACTATTAGAAGATACAACTAATAATTTTTCTATATCATTTCCTAAAGTATTTTTTATGTTTCCATTTAATACATTAGACTCATATTTTAAATTAGTATCAAGACTAGGAACTATCTGTTCATGGTTAGATACAGTGAATTTTTTCATTTTTAAAGAAGATAAATTTTCAAATTCATAATATGAATTACTTTCTTTATAAACAGTTTTACTTCCTAATTTTTTGAATTCACTCTGAGAATTATTTCTGTAATAATTCTCTTCATTTAATATTTTTAAAAGCACATTATCAGGTTCTTTAACTATTAAGTTTCCCCTATTTTTTAATGCAACTCCAATATACCCTTTTACAGTACTTTCCTTAGATCCATCATTTAAAATAAAGTTTACTTGATTTAATGCTACATCTTTAATTCTAGTATTTGTTCCAATAGCAAATAACATTATTGAAAATAATATTGATATTATTGGAATTATACCCCATAGCAATTCTCTTTTTCCAAGTTTCTTCATAATAAAGTAAACTAATATTCCTGTAATTAAGCAGTAACAAACAAATATACCAACTATAGATCCTATATTGATTTCTTTATCAATTGGGATATTATTAAGTAGATTTGTAATTTCATATGGAGAATAATTAGAATTCGAATATCCATATAATCTGTCTACTTTATTAACAAAGTTCTTTCCTATATGCTCTTTCCAAAAGTATTCAATATAATCTTCATTCGATATATTTTGATTAGCTAAATCAAAAGCTGCAACATAAATATGTCCCTTTTCATTGTCTAATTCATAAATCAAATTTTCTCCATCTTTTTCTAGAGCAACAGTTGCATCCTTTATTTCCAAATTTGCTAATGTATATCCATTTAAATCTTTTGTGCCACTATATGATATACCAAGGTTATTCTCTTTTATTGTCTTTGCTGAATTTTCTCCAGTTCCGATAACTAGTATTCCTCCATTGCTTACCCATTCCATTAAATTCTTATAATGTTTATCAGTAAATTTTGAAAGATCATAATTATTAATAATAATCATATCCAAGGCAGAAATAGATTTATAGCTTTCTGAGAGCATGTCAATATTTAAACCTACATTTACACTTTTGACATCTCCTCCAAATCTTCTTCCATCTACATTAAAACTCAAAGTTCTTAAATTGATACCATTTATATCGTCTGTTAGTATTCCACTAAATAAACTATATTCATCTATTCTTCCACTACCTACAATGATGGTCTTTTCTTTAATAATATTATTCCCACTTTTTAATGCAACTGATATCTTTGAGCTGTTTTCATACAAATTTATAGGTATAGTTACCGTTTTCTTCTCATTAGAGTCAATATTAACATCACATACAAATGCATCATATGTATCATAAACATTAGTCTGAACACGCACTTCTACTTGTCCATTTATATTTTCACCTTTATTCTCTATCTCTACATTAACTGGTAATTCATAATTATTTTTATATTTTCCTTCAATTCCATATTTGACATTAATCGTTATACTATCCTTTTCATCTGCATAAACTAAAATTGAAGATAAGTTCATTATAACTACCATACAAATTATTATTACTTTTAATATTTTTAGTCTACTTTTTTTCACCCTACATCCCCCTTCTCAACGTTAAAACATGCTAAAATAAATTTATGTAAAATAGTTTTACTACATAAAATATAATAAAGGTGTACTACAGATAATAGTACACCTTTATTATATTTTATATAGCATTTTTTGTAAACATATCTTTCCTTTTAAAAATATTAAATTTATCTTAATTCTATGTAATAATATTATTTTATCTATTGAATATAAGTAAAGATTTAATTAATATAGTAAAAGTGATAAACTATATAGTATATTGTATTGGAGATGAATATATTTAGATGAAAAAAGTACTGATATTAACAACATCAACCGGGCAAGGCCATAACCAGGCGGCTTCTTCTGTTGAAGAATCTTTTAAAGCTTGTGGCTATGAAACTATGAAATATGATTTTTTAGCCAAAAATAGCACTTTACTTAATGATATTATTGTTCTAGGCTATGAGTTTTTGGCTGCCAAATTTCCAAAGCTATATGGTTTTTTTTATAAAATATCTAATCAAAAATTTACTAATAAGTTATTAAAAATTCCTTTCTACTTAAATAGTAAAAAAGTTGTTAAGGTTTTAAATGATATTCAGCCTGATTTAATAGTTGCAAGTCATGCTTTTAGTATAAACGTACTTGAAAACTGTAAAAAAAAGGGGCTAAAAGCACCTTATATCCTAATAGTTACAGATTTTAATGCTCATTATACATATGTAAGCAATTATGTAGATGCATATATTACAGGAAGTGAATTTACGAAGAAAACTTTAATTAATAAAGGAATATCTCCTGAAAGGATCTATCCTATAGGTATTCCTATAAGTCAAAAATTTTATACTGAAATAACTGAAGCTAATGAGCTTAAGGATGAATATTTTAATTTATTACTTATGAGCGGTAGCCTTGGGCTTAATTCTATTTCTATAGTTTTAAAAGAGCTTCTAAAGAATAAGAATAGACTTAGAATAACTGTAGTTTGTGGAAAAAACACAAAGCTTCGAGATAAATTACTTAATTATTGTAATGATAATAATTTTGAAAATAAAAAATTACACATTTTGGGATTTACTAAAGATGTTTCATACCTTATGGATTATTGCGATATTATAATTTCTAAGCCAGGTGGATTAACTGTAACTGAATCTATAGTTAAAAACACTCCATTAGTTATCCCTTTTGCAATACCTGGTCAAGAACAAGAAAATATAGATTTTCTTGTTAATGAAGGTTATTCAATTTTATTATCAGATATTAATGATATTAATGAAGTAGTTAATCGTCTAATAGACAATAAAGCTATTTTATTAGACATAAAATCAAAGCTCCAATCTCTGTCCTCAACATATTCTACAAAAAAGATAGTTGAAATAGGTGAAAACCTTATTAATGAATTATGATATCTTATTTATTTCAGTACATTTCATTAATAAAAATGCAGTATACTAATTTTAGAAATTCTAGTATACTGCATTTTATTAATATTTTACTTAATATTATTTTTTTGAAAAAGTATTTATAAATTCACTATTATTCTTTGTTTTAGAAAGCATGTTTATAAGATTTTCTGTTATATCATCTACGTTTCCATCATTATACATGTTTCTTCTTATAGCAAATGACACTTCTTGTTCTTCTTTAGATAATATTAAATCTTCTTTTCTTGTACCAGATTTATAAATATCAATTGCTGGGAATATTCTTCTTTCTTGAAGTCTTCTATCTAAATGAACTTCCATATTACCAGTTCCTTTAAACTCTTCAAAAATCATATCATCCATTCTTGAACCTGTTTCCACAAGTGCAGTTGCAAGAATTGTTAAGCTTCCGCCTTCTTCAATGTTTCTTGCTGCACCGAAGAATTTCTTTGGCATTATTAATGCACCAGGATCTAAACCACCAGATAATGTTCTACCAGTTGGAGTTATTGTTAAATTGTAAGCTCTAGATAATCTAGTTATACTATCCATAAGTATAACTACATCTTTTCCTTGCTCAACCATTCTTTTAGCTCTTTCTAATACCATTCTAGATACTTTAGCATGATTTTGAGGTTCTTCATCAAAAGTTGAATATACCACATCTCCATTTATAGATCTCATCATATCAGTTACTTCTTCAGGCCTTTCATCAATAAGTAACACTATTAATTTTATATCTGGATAATTCTTAGATATGTTTTGAGCAATCTTTTTTAACAATGTAGTCTTTCCTGCTTTAGGTGGAGCCACTATTAAGCCTCTTTGCCCCTTACCTATTGGGCATATTATATCCATTAATCTTGAAGATAAATCATTACTATTTGAAGTTTCTAATCTTAATCTTTCTTTAGGATATATAGGTATTAAAGTTTCAAAATTCTTTCTTCCTATGGCTTTTTCTGGATTTTCTCCATTTACACTTTCTACATATAAAAGTGCCTTAAATTTTTCACCTTCCTTAGCTTCTCTAACTTTTCCTTGAACTTCATCACCAGTTCTTAAGTTAAATCTTCTTATTTGAGATGGTGAAACGTAAACATCTTCACTGCTTGTTAAATAATTCTTGCAGCGTAAAAATCCGAAATTATTATTTTCTTGTATTTCTAATATGCCGGATACAACACTAGCTTCATTAATTCTTTCCTTTACTCTCTCTTTCTTCTCTTCTTGGTCAGAATCTCTCTTTATATCTTCTCTGCTATTTTTTATATTTTCTACTATTCTTTTTTCCTTGTTGTATGAATTAGAACTATTTTTAATCTCTACATTTTCCGTACTTATCGTAGTAGGTTTAGGTGATATACTCTCTCTCAAGACAACACCTTCTTTTTCAATAGAATTAGGTGAAACTTTTAATATTTCTTCTATTAAATCGTCTTTTTTAAATTTTGATATATTTTTTATACCAATTTCCTTTGCTACTTCTTTTAACTTTGTTAAAGTCATCTTTTCATAATCTTGTTTGGTCAAAATTGCACCTCCAAATTTATAGAATTTTCTACAAAATCTATTTAGATAATATATTTATAAAAATTATAACTATATTATCTTTAATTATTATTTATTAAGTTTTTAAACTAAATCACATATTGATACTTGGAAACTAAGAGAATTAAAGAAATAATATTAGATATTAAAATGATATTTAAGATAATTATATATTTTAACCAGTAAAACATAAATGTCTTACCAGTTAAAATATAATTTTTTGTCTAATATCGATAGAATTTATTATATATTAAACTTTAAAAGAATACAATTTATTTTGACTTGTTTTCATTAACAGCTGCATTAATGAATCCAATAAATAATGGATGTGGTTTATTTGGTCTTGATTTTAATTCTGGATGGAATTGAGCAGCTACATACCATGGATGTTCTGGTACTTCAACAATTTCTACTAATCTGTTATCTGGACTAGTTCCAACGATTCTCATTCCTGCTTCTTCAATTTGTTTTCTATATTCATTATTAAATTCGTATCTATGTCTATGTCTTTCATTTATTTCGTCTTTTTTATAAACTTCATAAGAGTTACTATTTTCTACTAATTTACATGGATATTGACCTAATCTCATTGTTCCACCTAAATTTTCGATGTCTTTTTGGTCGTTCATAATATCAATTACAGGATATTTTGTATTTGGATTTATTTCTGAACTATTTGCATCTTCAAATCTTAATACATTTCTAGAATATTCTATGACTGCACACTGCATTCCTAAACATATTCCTAGAAATGGAATTTTATTTTCTCTTGCATATTTTATAGCTGAAATTTTTCCTTCTATTCCTCTGTCTCCGAATCCACCTGGAACTAAAATTCCGTCTACACCTTTAAGTAGTTCATTAACATCACCAGTTTCTACTTCTTCAGCATTAACCCATCTAATTTTAACTTTTGCATTATTAGCATATCCACCATGACTTAACGCTTCCACTACAGATAAATATGCATCATGTAACTCAACATATTTTCCTACTAAAGCTATTTCAACTTCATCTTTTAGATTCTTTATTTTATGTACCATTTTAACCCATTCTGAATTATCTATATCCTTACATCCTAAATGTAATTTTTCACATACTAGATTATCTAAGCCTTCATCATGTAACATTAATGGTACTTCATAAAGATGATCTGCATCAAGATTTTGAATTACTGATCTTCCTTCTATGTTACAGAATAAACCGATCTTGGCTTTAATATCATCGGATAATTCCTTTTCTGTTCTACATACAATTATATCTGGTTGAATACCGATTGTTCTTAATTCTTTTACTGAGTGTTGAGTTGGTTTAGTTTTTATTTCTCCACCTTTTCTAAGATAAGGAACTAAAGTAACATGAATATAACAAACATTTTCAGCTCCAACTTCACTCTTAATTTGTCTTATAGCTTCTAAGAATGGCTGTGATTCGATATCACCAACTGTTCCTCCTATTTCAGTGATAACTACATCAACGTCTATTTCTTTTGCTACTTGATATACTTTATCTTTTATTTCATTAGTTATATGAGGGATTACTTGTACTGTCCCTCCAAGGTATTCTCCTCTTCTTTCTTTTTCTATAACTGCACTATATATTCTACCTGTTGTAACATTTGAATTTCTGCTTAAGTTCTCATCAACAAATCTTTCATAATGTCCTAAGTCCAAATCAGTTTCTGCTCCATCATCAGTTACAAAAACTTCTCCATGTTGGTATGGACTCATTGTGCCTGGATCTACATTTAAATATGGATCAAATTTTTGAATTGAAATTTTCAAGCCTCTATTTTTCAATAATCTTCCAAGAGATGCTGCTGTTATTCCTTTACCTAGCCCCGATACAACGCCACCTGTAACAAAAACGTACTTCGTATTACTCATTTTGTCCTCCCATATTATATATTTTTTTATTTTAATCTTTACTTTCATAACTTTTAATGGTATAATACAAATTACCCCATAATATCTATGGGTTATTTGTGCTGTTTTATAACATAGGTAATATCTTATCACATTCTTGTCTTAATATCTAGTCTTTTTTATAAATTAATCATTTCATCATTATTTATATGATTTTCAAGAGCAAAATACTTTTCTCTAAAATTTCTATTAATTAATAATTTTTCCTCAGCTTGTTTTAAATTATTATTTACTGTTCGCGATGTTTTTAAATTAAAAAGTTCCTTTATTGTATTAATATCAAAACAATTATTATTTTTTAGCAGCAATAGTAAAAGATATTTATTTTCTTTACCCTTTAATAGATCTAGAAATTCTTTCTCTTCAATATCATAATACTTACATATCATTTGCAAAATTCTTAAATATCTCATATCTCTCATTATCCGATCAACTCCTACTTGGAATTGTGTCCATTAATCTCATTTTTAATCATATGATTCTTATATAAAAATTCGTTAATGCTACTTTATTACTACATATTCATAAAACATATATTCATCTACAATAAAATAAATTTTATAAAAAGTTTCCACATAGCCGTCTATTTTTCTCATCTGCCTTTTAGAGATTACATGAAAAAAACTTTGGCAGGCAAATAATTTTCTAAATAATAAAAAATAAAACTATAGAATATTATTAAAGTAACATCCTAATAGTTTTATTCCTAAAGTATGTACATTTTAATTGTTCTCAGCAACAATATTAACAAATAAATTTGTTTTTACGACTTGTTCTTCTTCTAGTATTAGTGTATAAGCAAGCTCTACAGTCCCACCGCATTCATTTACATCTATATATAATCCCTTAGTATATGTCTTAATATTCATAATACCATATGGAGTCTTATATAATACTATATTTTCTTTATTTTTCTTAAATTCCATTTTTGTTTCTGTAGTTCCTTCTCTTATCAAATCAAAGGAATCTTCCTTTATGATCATAGTTGTTTCTGTGCCATCCATTCCAGAAATTTCCGTTTCATCATATTTAACAACAAATCCATCATCAATTTTTTCAAACTCTCCAACACTTACAACTTCTACCAAATCATCATCATTTTCTAAAGTATTACTTTTTATCGTAATAACCGCCTTTTTCTTCATTTATTTCCTCCGTTTTATTATATCAATGTATACTACAAATTATTTGTATCTAGTTAATATTATATTTATCAAGTTCTTCTTGAGTTATGCAGTCTACTAATCTTTTATCAGAAAAGTTAGTAGATACTCGTCCAAATTTTACCTCTACGCTTTCCTCATCTTTTCCTTTACTATATCTAACTGCCATTCTACAAGCTATTATAATATCATTTTCTGTAGGATTATTCCCTTCTGGAATTATTACCATTGCTCCATTATATTTGCTAGTTAAAAACATAAGATCATTCTTATTTAATAAAACTTTTATGCTTTCACCTTCTTCAGCAGTTCTAGTAACTATTATTTTGGTTTTATCATCTGTTATGAAATGTCTTCCGTATTTCAATAAATGTATATCTTTTTCTGTAACATTTTCTTTTCTTTCCACTAATTCCTTTAATCGTATAGAGTAATTTGGATCCGTAAGTTTGCATCCACCAGCTGGTGAAGGATAATCTTTTATTCCCCACTTATCTGCTAGTTCCATTTGTACTTTTCTGCTTCTCCCTGAAATATCTAATAACATTTCTCTATCTACAAGTCCATTCACTTCCATAGGTGTTGGATCTAAATTCTTAGCACAAAGTGGTCTTAAAATCTTTTCACTAAATCCTGATTGTTTCTTTACAATATTTAATGCTGATTTATTTTGTGACATTGGTCTTTGATTCAATACTTCACCAGTAATTATAAAATCTGCATTAAATTTTTCTAATAATTCACCTGAATATCTCATCATCATAGAATGGCAATCTATGCATGGGTTCATATTTTTTCCCCATCCATGACTAGGATTCTTAACCATTTCAAAGTGTTCTTTTGAAAAGTCAACTACTTCCAACCTTATTCCAATTTGTTTTGTCATTCTTTTTGCATTTTCTTCATTAAAAAAGTATGATCTAAAACAAATACCTATTACTTCAATTCCTTGCTCTTTTATTAACCTTGCTGCTAATATACTATCCAGACCTCCAGATATCATAGCTAGTGCTCTTACCATACTAATCCCCCTATTATATTTTTATTATAAATATTCAAATATTATTTTGTTAAGCAGAGAGCCCAAATTTTATATTTGGTGCGAATCGCTTACACCTCCGAATAAATATGAGTAGGTGTTTCCTTGGCATATAATGCTTGGTGAGGTACGAGCCTAGCATTATAGCCCATCTTAATCTACTGATAAAGATGTTTCCTTAAATAATTCCATCTAGCTCCTATAAAACAAGTAAATTTGTAAGAATTTACATTCTAATATTTATAAATTTATGCTTTATTTTTAATTGTCAAAATATACTTTTCAATATTTCAACAATCTTAAACTTATATTTTATTTCTTGTTTGTCAGTCTCTATTTTATTATTCTCACTATCGCTCTTATCCTTTTTTTCAACTTTAGCTAAACTTTCTTCTGTTTTATCATACTGTACCTCCGCCTTAGATTCATCTACAAAGCATAATGGCGGAAACATAACACACCACCAATTTCTTCCTTGTCCACTTCCAATGATTATTCTAAAAGCCTCATAGTTTCCTTGCGGTAGTACTATATTACCATATGATTTTTCAGGAAAGTTTTCATGTGACAATTCTAATTTTACACCATAACTATAGTTGTTGTCTTTAATAACTTTTTGAGCAATTTGTTTAACCTTATCTTCATTATCTATAATTATTTTTCTTGATTCTTCTATAGATGAAGAGTTACTAAGATATGGATATAAATATTCTATCACTTTATTTTTTACCTTTATCTTTAATGCTTGATCTTCATCAGTATCACTATTTGCAATAACATGAAATCTAATTAACGAATCCTTTACGTCATTATAATTTAATACTCTTAGTTTTGTGCTGCTTTCTTGAACCGTTAAATTATTTTTATTACTTATAAAATTTACAGTACTAGCTTTATCTAAATTTATATCACAACTCATAAGTATATTTGTAATATAGCTCAAAATTAATATTAATAATAAATATTTACATTTCAATTTTTTCATAACTAAACCCCCTTGTAGTTGAAATTATTACCACTAGGAGGTGTTTTATACATCTAAGTATTAAATTGTTCTTGTTATAAATACATCTTTATATTTATCCTTCATATAATCATAGCATAACTGAGCCTTATACATATCATCAAAGAAAGCAAAAACAGTTGGCCCACTACCGCTCATCATTGTGCCTAAACATTCTTTCATTCTAGCGCCTTCTTTTATATTAGCTATAGTTTTATGTCTTCTTAAAGTAACATTCTCTAATAAATTTTTCATATTATTTGCAACAAATTCTAAATTATCTTCTTCCATATTTTTTATTAGCTCTTTAGTCTTAGGGTGAAGTATTACCTTAGATAAGTCAAATTCTTTATAAACATTTTTAGTAGATACTCCAAAAGGAGGTTTAATTAAAACTAAAATCTTATCTTTAAAAGGTTTTAATTGTGTAATTTGTTCACCAATTCCTTCACATAATGCTGTACCTCCATTAATGCAATACGGAACATCAGCTCCTAACTTAACAGCCATTTTTCTTAGTTCTTCATCTGACGCATTGATGTTAAATATCTTATTCATAAGTTTTAAAACTGCGGCCCCATCTGTGCTTCCACCTGCCAACCCGGCAGAGACTGGAATATTCTTCTTTATATTAATATAAACACCTTCATCTATTCCAAAATGCTCTTTAAAAATCATTGCTGCCTTATAAGCTATATTTCTTTCATCTGTAGGAACATAATATTTATCACATTCTAACTGTATGCCATTTTTCACCTTTTTTACTTCTACTATGTCATATAAATCTATTGTTTGCATTATCATTTCTAATAAATGATATCCATCTTCTCTTTTTCCAACAACATCTAAAGAAATATTTATCTTGGCATAAGCCTTAATTTTCATGTTAATACCCTTTCTTTACATTTTTTATATTATTGTATCATAGGTAAAAAATCCTGTCTAATTTAGTTGTTGGAATATTATTTTTATATATCACCATATTTTAAATCTGATTCATTATTTATTTCTTTATTATTGTTTATAAAATCTAAAAGTGGCCTAAGCTTTTCGTAGAATACAATAATTATATCCCCTCTTTTACTTATGTTTAATGCTTCTTTTAATGCTTTCACTTCATCTAAACAAATTCTTGGTTTAATTTCTTTATTTCTCTTTAATATAGATTGACTTAATAAGCCGGCTATTTCTCCTTCTTTTCTTCCACGCTTATCAATATCCTCTTTTATTACTATCTTATCTAAATTTTCTGAGCATAATGCTCCTATTTGGTCTATCATTTCATCTTGTCTATCTCCTGGAACTCCAATAACTCCTATTATATTATTTTTATTTTTGATTTTATTTAAAGAATTCAATACTGCATTATATCCTTCAAAGTTATGACCGTAATCTAAGATTATCTTTCTTTCATTATAATCATATACATTAAATCTTCCAGAATTCTCAGATCCATTTAGTTCAAAATTCATAAATGCCTTACTTATAACACAATAATCTATTTTTAATCCTACTAATGCTGCACATGCAGCCATGGCATTTTCAATATTATATTCAAGCATTCCATTGTATGATATGGGTAATTTATCATTTTCTATGATCTCATATTTCTTATTTTTATTTATAGCAACTATTTTATTATCTTCTACAAATATAGCTATTTTTCCATTAACTATATTTTCTTTAACAAGCTCATTATTTTTATTTTTAGAAAAATATATTTTTTCACTTTTTATTCTCGGAATTATTTTCCTACTGTATTCATCATCTGCATTTATAACTACATACCCATCTTCTTTAACAGCTTCTCCAACTAATGATTTTACAAAGCTTAAATCTTCAATGGAATTAATTCCATTGAGTCCAAGATGATCATTTGTTATATTAGTTATAATCGCTACGTCTGCTAGATTATAAGCCAACCCCTTTTTTATTATACCACCTCTTGCTGTCTCTAATACTGCAAAATCAACATCCTTGTTTAATAGCACAGCTTTAGCACTATCAAAGCCTGAATCATCACCATGATGTATGCATTTTTTATTAATATATATTCCCTCTGTACAAGTCATTCCAACATTATATCCTATCATACTTAATGTATGATTTATCAATCTAGATGTTGTAGTCTTTCCATTAGTACCAGTTATAGATATAACAGGTATATTTTTAGGATGTCCATTATACAACATTTCAACTATTGACTTTCCAACATCACGTTTTTTTCCTTCACATGGATATTCATGCATCCTTATTCCTGGAGCAGCATTAATCTCCATTATTATCCCATCATTAAAATCTATAGGTATACCTATATCTTTTGCACATATATCTATACCACAAATATCTAACCCTAATACTTTAGCTGCACGTATACAATAATCTATATTTTCCTCACATATATCATCAGTACAATCTATTGCAATGCCTCCAGTAGATATATTAGCATTTTCTCTTAAAATTATATTTTCATCCATCCTTGGTATGTAATCTAATGATAAATTTCTTTTTTTCAACGATAATAGTAATTCAGTATCAATCTTTATTTTGGTTAATTGTTTTTCATGATCTTCTCCTCTTCGGGGATCTTCATTTAACCTTTCTATTAAAGTCTTTATATTATCTTTTCCATTACCAATAACAGATGGTGACATTCTTAAAGAAACAGCTACTACTTTATAATTTACTAAACAAATTCTATAATCCTTCCCTACAAAAAATTTTTCTATTATTATATCTTTAATTTCTTTTTTTAATACTTCATATGATTTTAATAATTGCTTTTCATTTTGTATATTAAGTAATACATTTTTCCCCTTACTTCCAAATTGTGGTTTTAACACAACTGGATATCCTATTTCATCTGCCTTTTTTAATAAATCTACAATATTAAAAACCTTATAGCCTTGTGCCACTGGTATATTTTGAATTTCTAACAATTGTTTTGTTAATAATTTATCGCATGATATATCTGCTGATAAACAACTAGTCTTTTCTCCTATTGTAGCTTCAATAAGCCTTCCCATTTTTCCATATCCGATTTGATAAATACCACTATTAGCCAATTGAATCACTGGTAAATTATATTCTTTTGCAGCATTACATATAGCTTTTGTACTAGGACCTATTTCTTCTTTCAATAAAATACTTCTTACAAAAGAGAGTCTTTCTTCAAAATTTATTGCTTCTTGTTTTATTAACGAATTCATTAAATCAATCGCTAAATTGATAATTTCTAAAGTTGTTTTTTTATATTCATATTGTACAATAATATAATAGAAATCTCCCTCTATCTCACGTGCCTTTCCATATGCAACATCAATGCCTAATCTATTTTGCAATGCAATAATAGTATGTTCACATACATGTGCTAAATAAGTTCCTTCTTCAAGTCTTTTAACGAATCCACGATCTTCATCAATACCACATCTATGTTCATTTAATTCTGGAATAATTTTTAGCAGATTAAAATTAAAATTTGGTATCTTATTACTTGGAGTTTCACAATAACCTTCTAAATCTACATCTATCCTTATACATTTTTTATGAGAATATATATTTTTCCCTTCATATATTCTCTTTTGTATTATTTTCATAGCTAGTTTTTTCCTCCTCAAAAGGCATCTTTTTTATAAGATCAAATTTATTATTTTCTGTGAGTACATGTAATATAACATTATGCATGCTTAAAATTTCATCACTTTTTAGTTCTGAAACATTTGTATATGTAATCTTACTACCATCTACAAAATAGACAGCCCCTTCTCCAATAACTTCTATCATTCCATTCTTTTCAACTATTATTGCAGTATTTTCATCAATTCCTATTCCTAATACTTCTGGATTTTGTGCAATACCTGTTAATAACCTTCCTATTCTTCCCCTTTGGGCAAAATGCTGATCTATTATAACATCTTTAATTAACCCTAACCCTGGTGCCATTTTTAAAGTGCATTTTCTTGGCGAGTCTTCATCATCACCTTGAACAATCATAGTATCACTCATAACAGATGCTCCAGCTGATGTCCCCACTATATATGCACCTAGCTCACATGCATCTTTCAACGCATCATAAACAGAAGTTCCTCCAATTAAACTAGTTATTCTTAATTGGTCTCCTCCTGTAAAGAAAATTAGTGATGCTTCTTTTATCAAATTTTTATTTTCTTCTTCAAAAGCATCTCTTCTTTCACTAATATCTAATATTTTTATATTTTTTACTTCTAATTCTTCAAAAACTTTTCTATACTTATTGGCTGCTTCTTTGGGATATTCTGTCGCTATTGTTGCTACTAATAAAATATCTTTATCCTTATCAATGCAACTACAAACTTTTTTTAGTATCTCTTTTCTTCCTTCTTTATCTTCAGCTCCACCAATAATTATTAAATTTCCACTTAATAGTTCTTTCAATATTACTCACCTCATATCATGATGCATTTCATATTGTTTCCACTAACAAGATAATTATTCAAAAAAATAGATGTATACTAAAAGTAAACTGGTAGTCCAGTTATAAATTTTATAAAAGAAGAGTTATTAAATAATCTCCAAATTATTTAATAACTCTTCTTAAAATATTTTTCTAAAATTTTGCTCTTCCTGG
Organism: Clostridium neonatale; assembly: GCF_900465025.1. Classification (NCBI taxonomy): domain Bacteria; kingdom Bacillati; phylum Bacillota; class Clostridia; order Eubacteriales; family Clostridiaceae; genus Clostridium; species Clostridium neonatale. Next base: position 517,457 of record NZ_UICR01000001.1, on the reverse strand, counting down.
TATTATTAATTTACTTCCTACCTCAATATAATCGATATTTTCTATTGAATTAATCTTAACTAGCTCATCAATTGTTGTATTATACTTCTTTGCTAATTTCCAAAGAGTATCTCCTTCTCCAACAACATAAATTGTTATACTAGCTTTCTTTTCTGGTTGTTCCCCCTCTTCTTCAGTTACATCAGAAATAAACTCCTTTTGAACTTCATAAAGCACTTTTGCTGATAATGCAACTGTTGCTTTTACTGATATGCTATTACTTTCCAAAAATGATTCAATATTTTCTAAGCTGCTTCTTACTATTGACTTCATTCCAGTATCTGACCCCAATATATCTATCATGGTTGTGAATGGAATTTCAGCCTTTATATCTGATAGATACTTATCTTCTTCTGTCGTTTTATATAATATATCTACTTTAATTATACCTTCAACTTCAACTCTGTCTTTCTTAACTTCTTTATCTGTTAAAATAACAGTAGCATTTGTGGATATAATTTGTTCTGGTCTCAAATCATTTTCTTTTAATTGAATACCATCTTTTACAATTGCTTCTGTAGTATTTGCACCTTGAAGCATTCCAACTTCATATTGATCTTTTCTAAGCCCCATTAAAAATTTTGGTGAATATGCATCTTTGATAGTATCAATGCTTTCCTTAGAAAATATCTTTACATTTGCTTTAACTAGAAAATCACAATTTATTATTCTAACTTCGCCTAAATCATCTTCTTCTAGTAAAATCTCATCATCGACTATATCAAAAAATATTGATGGTATCATGTCTGATGTTATGCCATCTATACTTTCTTCTTTTGATAAATAAACATCATCTTCTAAACAAATTATGTCTTTATATTCGTCTCCCTTATACAATATGTTTATTTTACAATAACATCCAATGTATATTTTATCCTCTACGATTTTAATTTCCTTTTTATGCAATAATAATGAACATTTTAAAATTTTATTTATTTGTGGTTTATCCATTCCCACTCTAATCATTGACTTTCCATCAAGCTCTATTTCTTCACTAGCACGTATTCTATTTATTGTCTCTGTTTTTTTAAGTACTTGAACCTCATCATTCCCCTCAATATCCTTTACAAATTCAAACCCTTTGCTCTTATAAAGCTCCCATTCAATTCCTAAGATTCCTTGAATAGATATCTTTCTCTCATTCATTATCATTGCTTCAATATGTTCTACCTTAGCCTCAACCTCACAAATAACTGTATGTTCACCTTGATTCAAATCAATATTATTTGTAAATTTTTGAGTATAGCTAACAGAATTAGCAACTAACCCATCTTCTCTAGCTAAATATATAGCGGTATATTCAACCTTTCCTTCTAGTACTATTTTATCTCCTACTAATTCTTTGCTTATAATAACTGGGCGTGACTCAATGCATAATATTTCTTGAACATCAGGATGAGTATCTGGAATTAAGTATTCATCCTTTAAGACTATGTTTGAACTATTTTCTCTAATCAATTGCTCGAATTGTACATTTTCCTTTATAACATCTATATCTGACATCTTTAAATACCTCCCATAAAACTACTACTATTCATTTATACATAAACTTTAATTGTTTTATGACAAGCACTATAATAAATTTAAAAATTTTTTTTTACAAAATACTCATCTTTTGAATATAATATGATACTTTATGTCCAATATATCTAAGTTTTGATGTTCTTCTATTTTTTTTCAAAAAATATTGACATTTTTTTTATAATAATATATCATTATAAGTGGTTATTGACCATATAACCTCTCATAAATTCTCAATACCCTTTTATACCATAGTTGAAAGATGGAAACCCACCATCTTTCTTTTTTTATGTTTTATTTTCTATAAAAAAATAAAACTCCGATATATATATCGAAGTTTATACACTACTTGGAAATACTAACTGCACCGTTTTTGTTAGTACATCTGAATAGCTGTAAGTCACTTTCCTTTGGGTGTCATCTTTTAATCTAATAACAAAAATGTTGTGATATACACTATCAATTACTCCATCATTAACTAATATCTTTTTTCTTCCTCCATTAGCTTTAAGAGTAACCTTTTGCCCTAAGTGTTTACTTATATCACTTTTTATGGTTGCAATGGTATTAGTGTTTTCCATATTAAACACCCTCTTTCCAATTTATATTATATCATAATATAAATATTTGTCAAATAAAATTTTAATTTTATCACCTATTATGGCACTTGTCAATAAATATTATAAATAAAATATTAAGATATTTTTAGTATCTGTTTATTTTATTATTTTTATTCGTATATTTTCTAGAATTTATCAATAAATTCTTTATATTTAACTATTCAGTTATACTTTTCTTTTTATTCTTTTTTTATATTTGATTTAAATATAAATAACACTTATAAAAAAAAGAATCTATATGAAATTTAATTAGTAATTTTGATATAGATTCTTTTGGGTTAAAAAATAAATTAGATATATGGCGATTTAGGATATCCTTCTCTATATTTGCCACGTGTTTGTAATCCACCTACACCTTTAATTCCTGTTATTGTATTTTCAATAACATCTGTTATAGATATTACCTTATCAATTCGTGTATATGCGATTTTTTCACACACAAATACTGGATCTAAACAGTGTATAAGTACTCTGCTAGGAGATGAAGCGAAATTTGCTCCAACATCCAATATTCTTTCATAGCAACTTTGGCAGGCTCCTGCAAAAATCACCAATTCATCATAGCTTGAATTATAATTTCTTAGATTCTCAACAGATTTCAAAAAATATTTTGAATTCCTATAATTATTTAAATCCAAATAATCTTTTGGTTCTTTAATTACACTGTCATGACCAGTAAGAACTACTATATCCGGCTTTACTTCCTTAACTAAATCTACTATAACATCAGGTTGTTCATTCTCTGGTATAGCTTTTCCTATAGCATCTAATGATAGTTGCTTATATACCTTTAAGCATGTCTCCATATATTCACTGTCTCCATCAACATGTAGGATTTTCCCTGGCCTCCCAAACATCAATTCATCTTTATTTTTTATTTTGGGGGCTTTTTCAACTTTGTCTCTAAGTTCTCCTCTAAAAACCATCGCTTTATTTATTGCTTCGCTTACTCTTGTATTTAAGATTTTATCCTTAGATCCAATATCATTCTTATTATCTTCTTTAATTTCTTCTAAATCCTCAATTGCAGAATCAGCTATTATTCTTATATTAATTCCCTTTAAGATAAAATTTTTCTCTCCATTTTTATATTTAATATCTATAATTTTAAACGTTACATCCTTACCATAAGAGCGTCTTACAACAATATCTCCTATATCCATTATATTACTCCTAAATATATTATTCATTTTATAATATGGAAATTATCATCAAAGGTTTCATAGTATATGCTTATAAATAACTTTCTCTGTAAAATATTATTTAAATAAATAATAATCCTTATAACTTACAATACAGTAAGTTAATAAGGATTATATCTTTATTACTATATGTTATACTCACTTTTAAACTTTTCTAGGAATTTTAAGAATAATTCCTGTTCTTCAACTATTCCATTTAGTTTACCTGCAAAAGTATTTTGTGCCCAATTAACCTCATTATAATAGTATCTATTAGCAAGCCTCCAATATCTTTGCGGAAATTGAAGATACGCAAATAAAACTTTATATTCATCTTTTGATAGTTTTGAGACAGAATTATATTCTTCAAGAATAGCGGCTGCGAAATCAAAATTCCAGTCAACTCTTTTTAAAACCTTTATCATGAAGTTGCTGATATCAAACATTCTAACTTCTCTTTTACAATAGTCGAAATCTATAACATATACATCCTTATTAGGACTCAAAATTATATTATGATAGGTATAATCATGGTGACAAAAGCTCTTATCTACTTCTGCTATTGCACATAATTCATAATATGCTGAACTTTTTAATGTATCTAACGCCTTTTTACCAATTTCCTTATAAAAGTCCATCGATTGTATATACGCTATATCAAAATCATTCTTTATATTCTTCTTTCTAACCATATCCCTCATCTTATCAAATGATTTTATTCTTTTTTCCATTAAGTGAGGCCATCTTCCAAGATCACTTTTAAGCTTAGAATTTTCAGGTGGGTCATACCCCTTTGAAGCCTCATGGAGCTCTGCTAATGTTTTAGCAGCCATCTTTACTTCCTCTATGTTGTGAAAGTCACACTCTTTCCCATCTAGCCATTCTGATAAAGTATATAAATCCTCGTTTACTAATGCATAAGGTTCATCATCTATATTCAAATAATATTTGTCCAAATTAGTAAAACCGTTTTTAGCAAGATGTTCTTTTGCCCCATAAACAAACAATAATTTTTGTGGTCCATAATTTATTTTCTTTAAACATCTCTCACCCTTATCAGTTTTGAGATAATAAACACCTTTATTGGCCTTAAGTTTTTCTATCTTTATATCAAACTGCCTCTCAATTTCAAATTCTCTCATCATACTCTCTCACCTCCTGTATATTTATATGTGAATTATTTTTCTTTTATTAACAATTTTTCTATTCTTTTAATATAATACATTAAGATAAATACTTTGAAAGGGTTTAGTGATGAAAATAGGAATAGATGGTAGGGCTGCTAAATGGTACAGAGGTACGGGCATTGGCACATACACTCATGAATTAATAAGAAGCCTTAATAACACTGACTCCATCAACGATTATTTAGTTTTTATGCCAGAATGTGATTCATTAAATAATCTAAATGAAAATTTTAGAATCCAGTCTGTTGAATCAGTATGTTCTGAAAACTTTTGGGAAAATGTAAAAGTCCCTAACATCTTAAATAGCATTGATATAGAGCTTTATCATATCCCTCAAAACGGAGTTGGACTTTCAGAAAACATTGAATGCAAAAAAGTTATTACATTACATGATATTATTCCACTCAGAATGCCTGAAACGGTTAGTGATAGATATCTTAAAATTTTTAACGAAGAACTTCCAAAAATAATTGACCTTTGTGATGGAATAATTACAGTATCAGAGTTTTCAAAAACTGACATTGCAAAAGAATTTAACTTTCCTTTAGAAAAAATATTCGTAACACCTTTGGCTGCTGAAAAAATTTATAAACCTTTGAGTAAATGTAGGAGCAAAACCTTTATAACAAATAAATATGGAATTGAAGAAGATTTTATACTTTATGTTGGAGGATTTAGTCCTAGAAAAAATATTCTTGGATTAATAGAAGCATACTCTAGGCTCCCCTCAAAGTTAACGGATAATTTTAAATTAGTTATAACAGGTAGAAAAGGTCCTGCATATGAAATGTATAAATCTAGAACTGAAGAACTTAAAATTGCTGATAAAGTTATATTTACAGACTTCATTCCATTGCAAGATATGCCTCTATTTTATAATGCAGCAGAAGTTTTAGTATATCCTTCTTTTTATGAAGGATTTGGACTACCTCCAATAGAAGCAATGGCCTGTGGAACACCAGTTATAGCTTCTAATGTAACATCCCTTCCTGAGGTATGTTATGAGTCTGCTTTATTAATCGATCCAAATGATATAGATCTATTGTCATACGATATAGAAAGAGTTCTAAGCAACAGCTTGCTAAAACTCACAATGGTTAAAAAAAGTTTGACTCGTAGTAATGATTTTTCCTGGGATAAAACAGCTACTAAAACAATAAACGCTTATAAATCAATAATAGAAGATGCTTCACCTAATAAATAAGTGACGTAGAATCAGAGTTTAGTGGATAACAACCGAAATTCAATATATGATAGGCTCGATTGTAGGGAAATTTCAGCTAAAAATTCTAATGGCAGAGGCTGCACCCAAAAATGTTTGCTCCAAAAAGCAAGTTTTGGGACAAACAATTTTGGAACAGCCTCTGCCAAAGAATTTAAAAGCCAAAATTTCCAATACAATACTACGCCTATTCATATATTGAATTTCTTTGTTTTTTTCTAAAATAATAGAAATCTAATTTATGTTTTGAGTATTATTCAATGCCTACAAATATATATGACTAGGTATTTCATTTATTTATGATATGCCATTTTTTAAGGATAAGATATTAACTTTTTAAATCTTTAACATCTATAAATAATTATTTTTGAATCTTAAATATGATTATATTTATAGCAGCATAACACCGGTACTATAATTTAGATGAAACAAAGAAAAGAAGCTCTCTTGTTGTGCGGAGAATTGCATTCAAAAAATGAGCTTTAGAATTCTTGCATGTAGACTTGTTCCACAATTGTTTGTCCAATTTTACATTGGAGCAAACAGTTGTGGATGCAAGTCTGCATGTTTGAATTCTTAGCTTATTTTTTGTAGCAATCGAGCATAACATGAGAGCTTCTTTTCGGGTATTATCATATAAACTTACTACGTCCCTTATTTATTTTGTGAGACATCTTTATTTAGCATTTTATTATAAGTTTCTAAAAATTCATATCTAAAGCTTTCATTATCTAGTTTTCCTAATAATCTATTTAAAAACACATCATAATCCCAAGACTTTCTTTTATTATAATAATCATCTACTATTGAATAAAAATCTCTTGGAAATTCTATTAGAATCCCCAAAACTTCTTTTTCTTCTAATGATAATTTATTAATCTTTTCATATGAATTTATTTCAAGAATCATCTTATTTATATCAAAGGCCACATTTTTTATTGATTTTAATATAAAATCTGCTATATCTATAACCCTCAGATCTATAGTCATAAAGTCAAAGTCTAATATATTGACATCTCTATCATTAATAAGAAAATTATGATATGCCAAATCATTATGACATATTGAAATCTTGTCTTCCATATTTCTCAAACTGATATAGGAGCTTTTCTCTAGCTTATTATTTACATTAACTATCTCATCCAAATATTTGTCCACATTTTCCATAAATAATGTGTCAAACTGATTTTTATATTTGTATTTACTAACCATTTCCTTCAAATTGCATAAATTATCGTATGACATTGTGAATTTATCTTTTAAAGAAATATCCATCATGTTTTTAGAGTATTTTTTTTCTAAATATTCCTTAAGGCCATTTGATGCATTATGGAGCATTGCAAGATTTTCTGCACAAAGTTCAATTTCGATAGGGTTAGAAAAAGTCGCTTCTCTTCCTTGTAATAAATCCATTACAACGTATAAATTACCTTTCCATTGTATATAATTTAAACTATTTTTTAATTTATCAAAAGCAATAACATTATTATATTTCTTTTTTATATAATCTAAAGAGTCACTTATTATATTAATCCTATCTATATCATAATTTACTTTTTTTAATATTTTATTTCCTTCATCTGTATATAATAAGAAAACTTTTCTAAGTGGAACAACATCATTTATCTTAATTCCTAATTCTTTAAAAAAGTCTAAACTCAAATCATATTCACATAAAGTATTTTTATGTGCATATTTTATTTTTTTCATTTACTCACTCCTAACAAACTAAATCTCTATTTTCGAATATTCCTAAATTCATATTTCATTATTTTTTCAAATTCAATAGAATATTCTTCATATGTTTTATTGCTTTTAGCTTGCCTGTAGCGTTCCCAATTTTTTAAGAAATCTCTAGGATATATACATAATCCTTTTAAATAATTAATACTGCCATATGCTAAATGTGATGCTCTCACAAACAAATCTATTACTTCATTTTCATCTATATATAAATTTTTCTTCTGTATCTTCTTTATATACTTATACAAATCTTCTTCAATTAAGTTATATGAAATCCCCTTTAATGAACCTATTTCTAATTGTTCATTTTCTTTTCTTAGATTTCCATCATCAACTCTTCCTAAGCATATTTCTTTTCTATTCATACTTCTATTTATGATGCTTAGATAATTATCATCATAAATCTTATCTAAAGCTACACTAGCTTGATTTATCATATTCTTTCCTTCAAATATTAAAAATTTATCTATATCATTTTTATTTGTTTTCATAATCAGTTCGTTATAATCACGCTTTATTCTTTTTAATTGAACCTTATATCCTTCAACTTCTCTTCCTATCTTGCTTTCTATCCTGCTTAATCCGTCAAATTCACATTTCATCAATATTTTATGAATATCTATAATTAAGTTAATTTGTCCCTTAATATCTTTTATATTAAAATCCTTTTTATGAGAAAAATATTTATTCGTAACATTTACATTTTCTTTATTTAGATTTTCAGTTATCATTATTACATCTATTTTAATCTCCTCCTTTAAAGTAAGTATCAATAAACTCTTCCCTGTCTTTAATATCATCTAAATATTTCTCAAGCTTATTAATAAAAAACTCCTCACCCCAAGGTTGCTGTTCCCAATATACTTGTATACCTAACTGCCAGAAACATTGTGGGAATCTAATAAATTCTCTAATTAAAGGCAATTCATAATTCTGTATATCATTTGCTTCTCTATATGATTCTAGTATTAAATCTGCTTTTTCTTTTTCCCACTTTCCATCTTTCATACTTCTGATCAATAGTGAAGATAAATCATGTAAATGTGAATCCAATATACAGTAATCGAAATCTATAACATTAAAATTCCCATCATCATCAACAAGTATATTGTGATGTGCATAATCATGATGGCAAAAACCACCTTTAAATACTTCTTTCTGCATAGATTCAAAATAATTATTTCTACTAAGTCCTAATATACTTTCTTCCACTCTCTTTATTTCTAAGTTAATATTTTCTAAGTATAATAAATCAAAATCAGATTTATATGCCTTTTGATTTATTCTTTTCTTAAAATCAAGTATCTCATCTCTTCTTGTACTAAAAACCTTTTCCCATGAAAACCACCCTATTCTTGGCTTCATCTTACGGTCTAATCTAAAATTTTTACTACATTCATGAAATTCTCCTAATTTAGTAGATATCCTACTTAATTCTATAGGATTATCATAATTACTTACTCTTGATGGTATCCATTTTGTCAAATAAACATACTTTCCATCCAAGCTACCGTATTCTTTATTGTCCTTATTTAAAATAAACTGAGGTATATTTTTGAATTGATTTTTCTGTAGATGCTTCATTGCAGATAAAATAAAATAGAAGTGAGAAAATTCATAGTTAATTACTTTAAGACAATACCCCCTATCCTCAGTGATTACCCTATAGCTGTTTTTCACTTTTTCTACATCTTTTACATTTAAACTATAATTTTTTTCAATATAATCCTTAATTCTAATTGTATCTATACATTCTTTCATAAATATTCCCACTAAAAATTATTCTTTTTATTATATGTCTATAAATATTTTATTGTGATTTATAATCACCAAAATAAAACCAGATTAATATTCTATACTAATGATATTATTTATGAGGTGTTTTATGAAGATTGCTATAGATGCACGTGGTGCTACCTTATATGAGGGTACAGGAATTGGTACTTATACAAATAATCTTCTCTCTGAGCTTCTATCATTATCTTCATCTAATGAATATACTTTATTTTGCTGTGGAAAATTTAATAATAAATTTGACTCTCAAAATTCTAATATAATATATTCATCTGGTAGACATGGTGGATTTTATGAGAACTGTTATATACCTAAAAAATTGAAAGATTTGGACGTCAAATTATATCATATTCCTCAAAACGGAATTGGTTTCGACTTTGATTCTGATATACCAACCATAGTTACTATCCACGATTTGATTCCATATCTTATGCCTGAAACAGTAGGAAAAGGATATTTAGAACGTTTCCTTCGAGACATGCCTAGAATAATACGAAATGCTTCTGGTATTTTAACTGTATCAGAATATTCAAAAAAAGACATATTAAAATATTTTAGTTTTTATCCTGAAGAGAAAATATTTGTAACTCCACTTGCAGCTAATTCAAACTATAAACCATTAGATAAATTAAAATGCAAAGCATTTATCAATAAAAAATATAATTTTGATAGTTCTTATATACTATATTTAGGAGGATTTAGTGCACGAAAAAATGTCTTTGGGTTAATAAACTCATTTGGAAATATATATAAATATTTAAATAATGAATATAAATTATTAATTGGTGGCTCATTAAAGGATGAAGGTGAAAAATTATTTAAATTTGTAAAAGATAAAGGCTTGCAAGATAAAATAATATTTTGTGGATTTGTTGAAGATAATATTTTACCTATTATTTATAATGGATGTGATACTTTTGTATACCCTTCATATTATGAAGGATTTGGTCTTCCACCACTAGAAGCAATGAGTTGTGGCGTACCAGTTATAACATCTAATATATCATCTATTCCAGAGGTCACTTCTGATAATGCACTTCTTATAGATCCTTATGATGATGATGACTTATCAGATAAGCTAGCATGCCTTCTTAATGATGATAATTTAAGACTTTCTCTTTCTAAAAAAGGATATGAGAGAAGTTTAAATTTTAGTTGGAACAAAACTGCACTTAATACACTAAATGCTTATGAGAAAATTTATGATCTTCTCGGAAAGTAAAAGAAGACTTTGGATAGTATCAAAATCCAAAGTCTTCTTTTATCTCTAAATATTTATTATAATCATTAATGGTATATGCCTTTTCTTCAATATTGCTTAATACGATTAATGGATTCTGACCATTAAAGTTATCAATAGGATTTTCTATATCCTTATCTTTATAAGTATATAGATAGCTTGAGAAAAAGTCTCCTGAACTTATATAATTTACAGTTTCTTTATTATTACTTAATACAAATATAATAAATTTATCAATTAATTTACTATTATCATTTTTTGTGTTCAATACATATAATTCTGTTCCTTTAGATGAGAAAAATTTATTTTTTCCTAGTCCATTGCTTGGAGGCGTAACTATTCTCCATTTCTCATCTGAATCAAGAGTTTCCTTTAGTCCATTAATTGATGATATCTTTCCTAGATATTCTTTATTGTTACTTCTATTTAAAATATTATTGTTATCTAATGCCTCTAACTGTGAATTTACATCTTCTTTTACTTTGTCTTTTTCCTTATCTAAATTTTGCATTATCAATAGATCTAATAAATCATAATAATCCTGATTAGTTGCATTTAATATTTTTACACTTTTATTACTTTTATTGTATATATCATTTCCAATTCTAATTACATCATCCCATGTGTTAAAATCATCACTTTTATACCCATATTCCTCTAACAAATCCTCTCTTAAATATAATCCCAGAGGTCTAGATGTTAACGGCACTCCTATTATTTTATTATTATCTTTAACTTGTTTAAGCCTATATGATGAAAAATTATTTGAATACACAGATAAAATTGTTTCGTCAGGATTATAATAATTAAATTTATCTAATCCTAATTTACTAAGCTCATATTCACTTGCTTCAAATATTTTTACATCATTTGATTTATCATTTTCCAAACTACTTTTTAATGAATTATAATCATCAATCTTATTAACACTAATACTAACTTTTTCATTAGACTCCATAAAGTTATTAGCACATTCCATTAAATAATTGTATGTATTCTCACTTGCCCAGATCTGTATAGTTCCCCTTACCTTATCATTTTTATTTGGTTCATTTAAATTTATGCTTATAATTACTATTAGAAATGCAATAAAAAAAATAATTCCATACCTAATTTTATTTTTCATAATTTATTTATACCTCAACCTTTATTTTCATATTTAAGAAATATAATCGCAATAATAACGCCAATTATTCCGCATAATAGCTTAGTTATCACATATACATTAAGCATACTTGGTTCAACTCCCGCAACATAACCAAGCTGCCCTCCAAATACATATGCTCCTCCTACTGAAAAAGCTGAACATATCACCTTTCCTTTGTAATCTAATTTTTCAAAACTATCGAAAATAATTATTGCAGATGCCAAACTTCCTATTAATGCTAATATTGAGTCTTGATTTATTTTGACTCTACTTTCTATAAATTTTAGATACTTATTTAGAGCCTTTTTTATAAACTCAATCATTACATATGCTCCGCTCAAGAAGATAGCTATCTTTCCAACTGTTAATAGTACTTCCTGAATAGGCATTATATTCTTTAAAAGCTCTACCCCACATATAGATTTAACACCTTGAACTATTATTCCTATCATTCCTATGAATCTTATTATTTTTCCCAATAAATTGAATATAAAAACTGTCTGGCTTGTTTTAAATAGTATTCCCATTCCAATAAAGATTGATAATAAAATTATAGGAAGCAGATTATATATTATTTTTATAATTGATATTTTTAGCATCAAACCACCAACAAACAATCCTATTGGCATAGCAATAATACCACATAATATTCCCTTAAATAAACTATCAAGTTCTTCTTTCTTTACTAAGCCAATAGAAAGCGGAAGTGTAAAACTTATGGTACATCCTAATATGGATGATATTAATATACCTGAAAATATTCTCATGCTACTATCATTCGCTAAATTTGAACATAAATTATATCCTCCCATATCTACTGCTATTATGCTACCTAAAAAAATCGATGGATCTATCAATATTTTATTAGATATGGTTATTAGTACATTACTAATCTGATCTAATAAAAATGGAGTTAGCGACAGTATACCTATCATTGATAAAGCTAATGACCCCATGGATTTTATTCCAGCTTCAAATGATGAACCTAATTTAAATCTATTATCTTCTATATAATCAATAGCACCTATTACGAAAAATATAGACACTATGTATAACAATATACTTTCCATATATCCCCCTGTTTTATTAGCAGACTATTATTTTCAATAAATTAAGTATAACATAAAAAGTTCTCTTTAAAAGAGAACTTTTTATATTATATCAACTATACTGTTCTATTTTCACCTGCAGTTATTAATTAATCGTCACAGTCCTCATTACGAGAATTACGTCTTGAATTTCTTCCTTGAACACCTATGCATTTTCCTTCATAGCAAGATGCATTAATAGGTTCATATCTGATTGTTATATTATCTTTATAAATCTTCAACATATATTTTTGATTTGGACATAAAGGTCCTAACAAAAATTGTCCAAATTGATCTGTAAAAGTGTGAGTTAAAGGAACTAATCCTTTGTTACATACTTGTAATAATTTAACTACTGCATCAGCTACTGGATCTCCATTTTCATCAAGGATAGTTCCATAGATAACGCTTCTTCTTTCTTTATTTATTCTAATAACTGCATCAATTTGCTCATTTTCCTTTGGACATATAGAACATACGCTTACTCTTCCGCTCATTATTTTTACCTCCAAGTGTTTATTTATATTCATAAAATATGAATATATAATGGATTTTGTGAATAAGATTATTATTCTTCCATTTGATATTAATATATTCACTTTAACACTTATTGTGTAAAAAAATATAAAATTTATATTTGAAGAGATTTATAAATTTTATATGACATCTTTAACTATTAGCTATATGTTTGAAAATTTCTCATAAACTTCTACTATTTCTCTTGCTATATCAATAAATAGCATGACTGTCATTAGATGATCTTCGCCATGCATTAATAATAATGATATTTCATTATTCTCTTTCTCTTTTTCCCCTTGAATGATTGAACTTTGAGAATTATGTGCGTACCCTAGTTCTTCATTAGCTTTTTGTATCAATTTTTTAGCTTTTATATAATCATTGCTCTTTGCTGATGAAATTGCTTCCGCAGCATACATTCTAGCCTCTCCCGTATGCATTATCAAATTTAAAACCGTTTCTTCCATAATCTTCTCCCCTTTATTCCATAATACTAATTTTTTCCATAAAATGCAATAGAGTATATATTTTATACTCTAAAATATATACTCTATAATTTAATATAAGATTTTATTTACCTTCTTCTAATGTAACATTCAATTTGACATTCTTTCCATTTCTAACAACTTCAAGTCCTAAAGTATCTCCAGCATTTTTTGTTTGTTTAATTTCTTTTAATTTGTCAAGTGTAGTAGCAGATTTTCCATCGCATTTTACGATTATGTCTCCAACTTTTAATCCACCTTTTTCAGCTGGTGAAAATTCATCTACTGAGACTACATAAATACCTTCTTCTAAATCATATTGTTTTGCTGTATTAGCATCAATATCTCTTACTTTAATACCCAAATTTAATATAGGTTTTGATAAATCATCTATCTTATTTTTAACTTCATTTATTGGAATTGCAAAACCAATTCCTTCCACACTTGTACTTCCTGCTTGAGTTCCTATTTTCATTGAATTAATTCCTATAACTTCACCATTTGTATTTACTAATGGGCCACCGCTATTTCCTGGATTAATAGCAGCATCAGTTTGAATTAAATTAACACTCTCACCATTTTCAGTAGTTACTGTTCTATTACTTCCACTAATAACTCCTTTTGTAAGAGTCTGTGCGAAGTTTTTAGAAAGTGGAGTTCCTATTGCTATAACCTCAGCACCTGGATAAATTGCATCTGAATCACCTAGCTCTGCTACTGCAGGTACTTTAGTTCCTTCTTTAAGTTTTAACATTGCGATATCCTTTGTTTCTTCATAATTAACAACTGTTGCTGGGACTTCATCTCCTGTACTAAGTGTTACAGTAACTTCTGTTGCACCCTTTATTACATGATAATTGGTCAATATATATCCTTCTTCGTTGATTATAAATCCTGATCCTATTCCCTCTACTTCTTGTTCTTGACTAAAGAAGCCATAATTTACATCTTGAAATCCTTTAGTAGAAACAATAACTACTGCTGGTGCAACTTTATTAAAAGCATCTGCTGCTGACATAGCATTATTGGTACTTGATACAAATGATTGAGGTACATAATTTGTTGTTTTTGAATTAAAACTTGATCTATTACTTCCAATCATAGAATAAGTTATTGCACTTCCAATAATTCCACCTATAAGAGATATTAAAATGCCTCCTGCAATGGTTCCAAATATTCTAGCACCTCTTCTTTTTTTCTTCTTCTTAGGCTCTTTTTCATCAAAGCAACTTCTCCACGCTACTTGCTCTCCGTCTAATACTGGAGAAGATTCAACATCTATAAAATTATTATCCTCTCTATTATTCATGCTAAAATCCTCCTATCTCAATAAATTCATCTTTTATTAAATTACAAGTTTTTTATAAAAATATAAATTTGAAAAACTTATGTTTATAATTACTTTATAATGTAAGTATAGAGTTATTATGTGTCAAACCAATGACAATATTTCATTGAAATAAAATAATTTTTAAATAATAAACTCCCTCTAATTGAGGGAGCCTATCATTCTTTATGGTTCATCTTTTGAATTTTCTTAGTATCTTTCAATACACTGCTTATACCATTTACTACTGTTTCAGGATCGGCCATAGAAAATGGAGTTTGTGTATCTTTATGTTTATATACGGTCGTAAACTTTTCATCACCCATCTTTTCAAGAATATTTTCTTTATCTTGACTTATTATATATAAAGGTTTATTAGACAAAAGTCCATCAGACTGACTATTTGAATTTATATTGTATAAATTCCCCAACTCATTTGAAACAGCCTGCCTATAATTTTTCTTATTTTTAAGTGCTGAAAATTCTTCTAATTTACTTTCTAATATATTTTCTTCAAAATATTTATTTTCTAATGTTAAACCAACCTTATCTAATATTGATGTTAATAAAAAATTCGAACCAACACTCTCTATCTTACTTCTATAATATTTAAATCTAATACTCTTTTTAAATTCATCACTAGCTGCTTTTTCTTCACTAATTGGATCTATTAAAACAACTGCTGCAACTGAGTCTGGATACTCAGCAGCAAAATTAGTCATAACTAAACTTCCATACTCTTCTCCAACAAGTATATAAGGGGCAGATGCACCTGATTTCTTTAAAAGGTTTTTCAAATCTTCTGCTTGCTCCTTAGGAGTTCTGGCATTGCCGCCATCATTGAAACCATATCCTCTACGATTATATACAAATATTTGAACATCCTCTTTTTCTTCTAGTACATCACAAACCTTATCCCATTCAAACATAGTATTTCCTATGCCACCATCAAAGACAACAGTATATTCTCCACCGCCTTTTAATTTATATTCCATTCTCTTTCCATCTACACGAACATACTTAAATTTTGATTTTAATCTAGTATTATCAATTAGATTTATACATTGTTGAATTACTAATCCTGCAAGCAATAAAGATAATATACCAATAACAATTCTTTTTACTATTATGACCAAACCAACTTTTTCCTTTTTCATTTTATATAATCCATTAGAATGTGGTAGTAAATTCATATGCCTCACCTAGCCTTCAACTAATTTTAAATTTGGTTTAGCGTTGATATCTAAATTACCTTCTAATTTTTTATCATAATTAAAATATGCTGCACTCGCTATCATAGCAGCATTATCAGTACATAATATAGGTGATGGAAATAGTATCTTTATTCCCCTTTTCTCACCTTCTGTTATTAATCTTTCTCTTAAACAACTATTTGACGCAACTCCTCCTGCTATAGCAATTTTATTAACCTTTTCCATTTTACAAGTTAAAAAAACATTATCAGATAATACATCTACTATTGCTTTTTGAAAAGATGCCGCAACATCAGCTTTATTTACTTCTATATTCTGCATCTTAGCTTTATTTAAATAATTAAGAACAGCTGATTTAACTCCACTAAAAGAAAAATCTAATGTTTGTTCGTGGAACTTTGCCTTAGGAAATTCTATTGCATTCTCATTTCCTTCTTTAGCTAGTTTATCAATTTTAGGTCCTCCTGGATATCCAAGACCTAATGCTCTTGCCACTTTATCATATGCTTCCCCTGCTGCATCATCTCTTGTCTGACCTATAACTTCAAATTTATCATAATCTTTAACATATACTATAAAAGTATGCCCTCCAGAAACCACTAAAGAAACAAATGGTGGTTCTAAATCTTTATGTTCAATAAAGTTAGCGCATATGTGCCCTTGTATATGATTAACAGGTATAAGTGGTTTTTTAGATCCTAGTGAAAGACCTTTAGCATACTGCAATCCTACTAAAAGCGCACCTACAAGGCCTGGTCCATATGTAACTCCTATTGCATCTACATCTTCTAATGTCAAATCCGCTTCTTTTAATGCTGCTTTTACTACACCATCAACAGCCTCAATATGCATTCTTGATGCAACTTCTGGTACTACACCGCCAAATTTTTTATGAGTATCAATTTGAGATGCTATGACATTAGAAAGAACATTTCTTCCATCAACAACTATTGCTGCTGCTGTCTCATCACAGCTAGATTCAATTCCTAAAATTATTTTTTTCTCCATTAATTTATACCTCTTTTATTAATCTATATTAATAACTATAAAATTTCATTTTTAAATTATCTAAATAAAATATACTCTATTACGAAATAATATTAAATATTTTATTTTCTAACACTAAAATATTATACTTTATATATATATCATTATCAAATTCTTATTATTGTATAAATTAAATATATATTGTATATTTTACTTAGAAAATGAACTTAAGGAGTATTTTAATGACTAATTACGCTAAAGTTATTGTTAAAGGGTCACCAATAACTAAATCAAATTTTAAATTACATAACACCAACGGACGTGCTATACTGCCTGATAATTCTGGTAGTTATCATGATAGATATGCAATATATGAACAAGAAATAGCACTGATTGCAAGGAGTCAAAATCCTGATATTGTTTTTACAGAAAGTTTAATTGCCGTTTTAAAAGTTTATTATAAAAGTGAAAAACGTCATCCTGATACTATAAATATTACTAAGAGTATATTTGATGGAATAGAAAAAAGCGGACTTATAGTTAATGATGCTCAAATTACAAAAATTATTACTGAAGAGTATTATGATAAAGAAAATCCTAGATTTGAATTGGAGCTATTTTCCGAAAGCCAATATGATTTAAATTTTCATATCAATAAAAAAATTAATCCTAGTAAACCAAAACTTTATACTTCACTAAAGAAAACTATTAATAAATTAAAAAAGAAAAATGATAATATTGAAGAAAATTTATCTTCTGAAAATAAATGTAGCATTTGTAATAAAATCATTATCACAAATGACTATATTACAGCAGATAATAAAAAGACTATAATATGTAAAAATTGTTTTAAAAAATTATTTTAAAAAGGATATGATTACTATGAATACTTCAACTGATATTGTCTTCTTTGGTGATAGCTTAACTTTTGGATATGGTGTTAAAAAACAAGATTGCTGGGTCAATAAAATTATTATGACATGTAATCTCAAAGGAATCAACAGTGGGTGTAATGGAGATACTACGGCATCAATGCTTTCAAGATATGATAAAGATGTCTTGTCGTATAATCCATCTAAAATTTTTATAATGGCTGGAACAAATGATCTTATGATGGGGAGAAGTGTAAAATCAATTATAGCAAATATTGAATTGATGATTAAAGATGCCCTCTCATTAAATCATAAAGTAGTAGTTGGTATTCCCCCAGTGATCTTAGGAGACATGGCATATTTATTGTTTTCTCAGTGCTCAATTTATGATTATGTTGAAAAGGAACTCCCTAATTTAAGAAGTTCCCTAATTGAATTATGTTCTAAACATAATATTTCATATATAGACTTTTACAATCTTACTTTAAATAAGCCAGATTTATATCTAGATGGTATTCATTTAAATTCTAAAGGTAATCTTTCTATGTATGAAGCTTCCATTGACTACTTTATTTAATATCAAAAGGTGCAGCTAATTAGTGTAATTTGATTTTATATAGTTAGCTGCCTGTTCACCACATTCTATACCATTATTATCTTTAAGGGCAAATGCCTTTTCTCCATACACTACATTTCCACATGCAAATACCCCATTTTGAGATGTACTATAATCTTTACTTATAGTAATTAAATTCTCATCTGGCATTAATATTTTTGCTTTTTTTGCTAAAGCATCGTCTGGTTCAAAGTTAACTGTTAATAATAATGCATCGCATTCAATCTCAGATACTGAATTATCTTTCAAATTCTTAATCTTCACTTTTTGTATTCTATCTTTTCCACTTACTTCAATAATTTTTGAAGAATCGACTATAGGTATATTAAAACCTTCAATAATATCTTTTATTTCTTCATTTATTATTTCATCACAACTTTTTTCAAGGACAACACATTTAACATTTCCACCTTCTATTAATAATCTTCTAGCTAAAATAAATCCCCATTTATTCTTGGCTAATATAATGCTATTTCTTCCTGGAAGATATCCTTCAAAATTTATAATTCTATGAGCTTCTCCAACTGTTTGTATTCCTACAAGCTTCTTAGTCACAAGCATTATATCTCCAAAATATCTTTCTTTAGCACCCATTGCAAATATTACTGCTGTTCCCTTCACATCAGTTACTCCGTCTTCCGAATTTACATATGTGATTATGTTATCCTCTGTTATATTTAATGCTGTTGTATTTAAAAGAACATCTATACTACTTTTATCTATACTTTCATCTATATATTCTATATATTCAGGACCAGTAACTTCTTTTCCTAATATCTTCTTTCCAAATCCATTATGTATAAATTGGTTTATAAGTCCACCTACAAACTCCTCTCTTTCAATTAATAATATATTTTTTATTCCTTTATTAGCTGCTCCAATAGCCGCTGTCATTCCTGCTATACCGGCTCCAATTACTATAAGATCATAGCTCTTCATTTCCTATCCTCCAAAACTTTTTCTAATTTTCTCTATATTTCTTTATATTTATATAAGATTTTATTAATAAACAATTAATTTACTTTGAAGTATTTATAAATTACATATATAATTATATTATAACTATTTTTTTAATAAATTTATTGAATGGTGGTAAATATGGGTATTAATTTTAACATGCATTTATTTTCATTAATTCTTTATGGTTCTGGTATTCTAGGAATTCTTATATCATTTTTATTTATAATTCTAGCAATAAAAAAGAACACAAAAACATCTTCAGTATTAGTAGTAATAATGTTTGTTCTTTCAATAACATTATTGACAAGTGGGACATGCTTTAAATTAGTCGATAGAAAAAAATCATCTTCTAATGATATTGTTATAGAAAATTTAAATTCAGAAAATAATCTCGAAAGTATTGAATCTAAAAAACCTTCATATGATGATTTAAAACTTAATTATAAATTGGGTTCATCATATAATGATTCACAAAAGTCCGCTAATATTACTATTAAGAATTCATCTGATTCTACATTTTCTGGTGAAATAAATCTTGATTTTATAAGTCTAAATGACCAGAACCTAGATTCATTAACTCTAAAAGTTAAAAATCTTTTACCTAAGAAATCACATACTTCAGATGCAATTGTTAATAATCAAGTTTCAAAAATAAAATATTCATTCTCCGGTGAATTTAATAATAGCGAAAATATACAATCACCTTATTCTATAAGTAAAATTTCTACTGGCAATAATTTCGTAAGAATTAATGTTTTAGTTAATGATACTTCTAAAGATCATTTAGAACAAATTTGTAATGTTATTGCCTCAGAATATATGAATACAAATTTTAAAGGCATCTTAATTTATTTCTATTCTGAAAATGCCTCTAAAGATCTTAATTTTGAAAACGTAGTTGCTGATTACTATTTAAATATCAGTACTAAAACTTCAAAGTTTACTTATTATTAAAATTAAATTTTCCACTTTAGATTATTTCAAAACAATCTAAAGTGGATTTTTTTCTATCTATATAATTAACTTTTTATTTTCCAGCAATTGATAATTCTTTTACTATAATTGAAGGAGAGCCTATGCTGCTCATAGGGAATTTCAAATCGCATCCTACTTCTTCTATATCTTTTAATAATATAAAGAAATTTCCCGCTATTGTTATTTGCTCAACTGGGAATGTCTTTTTACCATTCTCTATCATAAACCCCTTAGCTGCTAGTGAAAAATCTCCTGTTACAGAACTTGCTCCTGAATGGAGTCCAGCAAATTCTGTTATAATAACTCCATCTTTCACAATTTCACATAATTCATCAAATGTTTTTTCACCTGGCTTAATATAAAAGTTTGTTTCACTTACACCAACTGTAGATGCATATGAACTCTTAAATCCATTTCCTGTAGACTTAACTCCTGCCTTATTAGCAGTTTTTAAATTATATAGTAATGTATTTAACTTACCATTTGTAACAATTTCTTTAGTATATGTTGCAACTCCCTCATCATCAAATGAACAAGTTCCAAGACCATCCTTTAAATGTGGATCATCAATTAAAGTTACAATATCAGATGCTATTATTTCGCCTTCTTTACCTTGTAATAAAGATAATCCCTTTTGTGCCTGTTCTGAATTAAATATTGAAGAAAATGTTCCAAGTAATGAAACCATAGCTTCATTATTTATTATTATTTTATAATTTCCTGAAGGTATACTCTTACCTCCAATTCTTGAAGTAGCTTCTTCAATTGCCTGCTTAGCTAATTCATCTGGTTTTATATCATCTAATTTTTGTGCCAATACATATCCCATACCATCATATTTTTCTCCATCTGCCTCAATGATAGGAATTACATATGCACTTAAACTATTTCTTTCATTTTTCAAATTAAGTCCTTTAGAATTTATTATTCCATATGTTGATTTTCCATAACCTATTGCACAACTACTAAAATTTATTACTTTATCACATTGTTTTTTACATTCTTTTTCCATTTGAAGAGCTAATTCTATATATTTATCTGGATTAATACCTTCGAGTTCTTTCTTAAAACAATCAATTTCTTTATATTCCTTATCTCCCTCATATATAAATTTAACATCATCATTCTCTATAGTAAGCGCAGCACTTTTTGCATTTTCTATAAGTGTCTTTATAGCTTCTTCATCTAAAATTTCACTATAAGAATATCCCATTTTACCATTTATTTTTCCTCTAAATGAAAGGCCAAAAGCAGTATTTAATTTATATTTTTCAACTTCGCCTTCATAAATATTTATGCTTAAGCTTTCTCCATCAGCATAATATATTTCATATTCTTCAAATCCAGCCTTATTAGCTTCTTCAAATAGTTTCTCTTTAAATAAATTAAACTCCATTTTTATCTACCTCCCACTGTCATTTTTTTAACTCTAATCATAGGCTGACCTACATTAGTTGGGATACTTCCTGATGAGGAACCACACATACCTTGAGCTAATTCTAAATTATTTCCAACCATATCTATATCCATAAGGACTTCACTGCCTTTTCCAATTAGGCTGGCTCCTCTAACTGGCTCTTGTATAACTCCATTTTTAACTAAGTATCCTTCTTGAACAGCAAAGTTAAATTCACCAGTAACAGGGTTTACAGAGCCTCCCCCTAGTTTCTTAGCATATAAACCATCATCTATAGACTTGATTATATCATCTGGATTATCAGTTCCAGCTGCAATATAGGTATTAGTCATTCTTGATGTAGGCTGATATTTATAACTTTGTCTTCTTGAGCTGCCTGTTGCTTCCATCTTCATACGTCTAGCATTCAATTTGTCTATCATATATCCTTTTAATATTCCATTTTCAATTAGCACATTCTTTTGAGTTTTATTTCCTTCATCATCTATATTTAATGATCCCCATGCATTTGGAATAGTTCCATCATCAATTGCAGTTACTTTGGTTGATGCAATCTGCTCACCTAATTTATTTGCAAAAACTGAATTTCCTTTAGCTACTGCTGTAGCTTCTAAAGCATGACCACATGCTTCATGGAATATAACTCCTCCAAAGCCATTATCAATTGCAACAGTCATATTTCCAGCAGGACAATTCTTTGCATGAAGCATAGTATGAGCAATTCGTGCAGCTTCTTTTCCATGATATGCTGGATCTATTTTATCGAACATTTCTATTCCCATACATCTTCCTGGACCTTCAAATCCTGTTTGGTTTTCATCTCCTTTTGAAGCTATAGCACTAACACCTAATCTAGTTCTAACCCTTTTATCTTCTATATATAATCCTTCACTATTTGCTATTAATATATTTTGTTCTTTATCTGCATAGCTTGCAACTACTTGGGATATTTCATTACTGAAACTTTTTGCCGCATTATATGCTTCTCTAGCTATCTTTATTTTTCTTTCGTAAGATGTATCTTTAGGATAATATATTATTGGATGTATACTATTTATTTTTCTTTCATTTAATACTATACTTATGTCTTCTTTTACTTCTCCTAAAGCTAATGCAGCCTTATAAGCTGTTTCTAATAGACTTTCTAAACTATTATTATTTGTATAAGCATAAACACTCTTAAACCCTTTGAATATTCTTATTCCTATACCATAAGTTCTACCACCTATAGCATCATCAACCTTTCCATCAACTAATGATATGGAATTGCTGATTGAATCATCTTCAAATATTTCTGCAAAGTCTCCATCTGTTACTAAACACTTGGCGAGAACTTTTGATGCAACATCTTTTGATAACATAAACTCCCATTATAAGCATAATCGTATATATTGCTTATAATGGTCTTCACCTCCTCATTTTTAATTAATATATTGGGATATCGCACAAACTAGAATTTGTAATGTAAATATAAAGCATTACGAATTATTAAGTGCAACAGCCCCATTACTTATATTTCTTTATTATTAATAATATATAAATAGATTTATAAAATATCTATATTAATGTATATTTTACCTTATCAATTTTATATACTAATATTTTATCATTTGTTAATGCTATATTCTATTATTTAATATATTTTAGTTTCGTATAAATATGTGGCTCTATCTAGCACACATTTATATTATTAGTATATCTTACTTATCGTATAGTTCTAAATTCATATCCATTATCTTTCAAATATTTTATTACCATTGGAAGTGCTTTTACAGTTTCTTCTTTACTATATGTATCATGCATTAAAATAATTGCTTTTTCTTTATCTCCTAATGTTTTAATAACATTATCTAAAAGCTCATCAGCATTTTTCTTTTTTCCCTCCGCATCTTTTGAAAGTGAATTCCAATCAACCTGATAATATTGATTACTCTTTAAAACTTTATCTAAGCATTTCATATTTTTCCACGACATATGTCCGCCAGGACATCTTATTACTCTTGTTGAAAACTTATCGCCTAAGACTCCCTTTAATATAGAATTTGTTTTTTCAATATCACTAATAAAATTATATACATTTACGCTGCTATTAGGATATAAATAATCATAATTATGTGAATATGTATGATTTCCTATAGAATGTCCTTCTCGAGCCATACGCTTTATTATTTGCTGATTTTTTTCACTTCCTTCAACAGATCTTCCTATAACAAAAAATGTGGCCTTTATATTTTCTTCTTTCAATATATCTAATATTCTACATGTAATTATTTCTGATGGTCCATCATCAAAAGTTAGATATGCCACTTTTCTTCCATCTGCGCCTTTAGGCATTTCTCCTATACTCTGTTCATATAGATATTGTGATAACAATGATATATCATCTGCAAACGGATCTCCTTCATACGAAAAATAGTTTTTAATATTTTCAGACTTATCTTGCTTTACTTTAGAGTTGTTTTCACTTAATGAATTATTTTCTGTCATTTCAGTTGTAACTTCATTCCCTGCATATACTTTTATAATGAAATAATTATTATAACAAAGAAAACTTATTAAATTTATGCAGATAATTATTGTGATTTTCATTTGATTTAAACTTATTTTTCTTTTCATTTCACTTACCCCATATAAAATAGATTTTTTATAATATATTTTAATAATAGTTTCTACATATTCTTAATAGATATGTGGATAAGTTTAATTTTCTTAAATATTTTTTCAGCGCATTCTGGATTTTCTGAGCAAGCCTTTGAAAAGTACAGACGCATATAATTTATTTTTTATTCTTTAGGCATTATGATTACTCTATTACAATATTCTCAAAAATAACTTACTCATAGATTCTCCATCAATATAATTTTCTAAAGAATAAAAAATACAAGTCATTAATTTAATAACTTGTACATCTAATATCACTTTATAGTTCTAAATTCATATCCTTGCTCTTTTAAATAATCTATTATTTCTGGTAAAGCCTTTGCCGTTTCTTCCTTTCCATAATTATCATGCATTAATATAACTGCCTTTTCTCTTCCAGATACACTTGATTTTACTTCTTCTAATAATTGCTCTGATGATTTATATCCACCTTCGGCATCTTTAGACAGTGAATTCCAATCAATATGATAATATCCTTTTTCTTTTAATATATCATTTATTCCATCTTTATCTTTCCAAGACATATATCCGCCTGGAAACCTAATAGCTCTAACAACAAAGTCTTCACCCAATACAGCTTTTATTGATTTATTTGCTTTTTCTATATCGTCCATAAAATTTTCTACATTTATTATTCTATTTGGATATAGATAACTATAATTATGTGAATATGTATGATTTCCTATAGAATGTCCTTCTGAAACTTCTCTTTTTAATATGTTTTTTGATTCTTCGCTAGAATCTATTGAATTACCTAAGACAAAAAAAGTAGCTTTTACATTTTCTGCTTTTAATATATCTAATATTTTAGGAGTCACAGTTTCTGATGGTCCATCATCAAAGGTTAAATACACAACCTTCTTTCCATCTGCTCCATCTGGCATTAATCCCATTTGTTGTTGATAAAGATACTTTTCTAAAAATGCAACATCATCTGCATGTGAATCTTTACTTATATCTTCATCTGATGATTTACTCTCTCCACCAAAACTTGTTTCTGCATTTGCAGTGGCTAAATTCCTGAATAATTTTAATGCTATATTAGCACTAACTCCCATCACAATAATTCCCAAAAGCATGAACAATATAATAAAATTAAACATATATCTATTCTTTTTCCGAATCATTTTATTTCTATTAGATCTTGTTCCCATTTTTAGAAACCCCCATAATGTTATGAAATAAATAATTCATAAATTTTTGTATATAAATATCTATAAAACAAAAAAAGCCGATACAATCGACTATGAATATAAAAAAAATGGCTCCGCGAAGAGGACTCGAACCTCCAACCTATCGGTTAACAGCCGAGTGCTCCACCATTGAGCTATCGCGGAACATTGTTTTGAAAGAATTTTATTCCTTCAAAATTGCATATAATCATGTATTACAACTTAATATTGGTCAAGCCCTCGACCTATTAGTATCAGTCAGCTAAATACGTTACCGCACTTACACCTCTGACCTATCAACCTTGTAGTCTTCAAGGGGTCTTACTAGCTTATGCTATGGGAAATCTCATCTTGAGGTGGGCTTCACACTTAGATGCTTTCAGCGTTTATCCCTTCCCGACTTAGCTACCCAGCAATGCTTCTGGCGAAACAACTGGTACACCATAGGTCAGTCCATCCCGGTCCTCTCGTACTAAGGACAGCTCCTCTCAAATTTCCTACGCCCGCGACGGATAGGGACCGAACTGTCTCACGACGTTCTGAACCCAGCTCGCGTGCCGCTTTAATGGGCGAACAGCCCAACCCTTGGGACCTACTTCAGCCCCAGGATGCGACGAGCCGACATCGAGGTGCCAAACCTCCCCGTCGATGTGAACTCTTGGGGGAGATCAGCCTGTTATCCCCGAGGTAGCTTTTATCCGTTGAGCGATGGCCCTCCCACGAGGTACCACCGGATCACTAAGCCCGACTTTCGTCCCTGCTCGACTTGTAGGTCTCGCAGTCAGGCTCCCTTCTGCCTTTACACTCTTCGAACGATTTCCGACCGTTCTGAGGGAACCTTTGGGCGCCTCCGTTACATTTTAGGAGGCGACCGCCCCAGTCAAACTGCCCACCTAACAATGTCCTGTCACCAGTTTCATGGCATCCAGTTAGAATTTCAATACTATCAGGGTGGTATCCCAACAACGACTCCATCAAGGCTGACGCCCTGATTTCCCAGTCTCCCACCTATCCTGTACAGACAATACCGAAATTCAATGCTAAGCTACAGTAAAGCTCTACGGGGTCTTTCCGTCCAATCGCGGGTAGCGAGCATCTTCACTCGCACTACAACTTCGCCGGATTTGCAGTTGAGACAGTGCACAAGTCATTACGCCATTCGTGCGGGTCAGAACTTACCTGACAAGGAATTTCGCTACCTTAGGACCGTTATAGTTACGGCCGCCGTTTACTGGGGCTTAAGTTCACACCTTCGCTTGCGCTAAGTGTTCCCCTTAACCTTCCAGCACCGGGCAGGCGTCAGCCCCTATACATCAGCTTACGCTTTAGCAGAGACCTGTGTTTTTGTTAAACAGTTGCTTGTGCCTATTCTCTGCGGCCTACTTTCGTAGGCACCCCTTCTCCCGAAGTTACGGGGTCAATTTGCCTAGTTCCTTAACTGCAATTCTTCCGTCGGCCTTAGGATTCTCT
>NZ_UICR01000001.1:172500-485000 GCF_900465025.1 Clostridium neonatale | reverse complement strand
CATCTTTTTTACATTCATAATCAAATTTCTTATCAATGTATAATCTACTTACTACATCTTCTAATTGACACATAGTAAATCTAACTGCATTATTTTCATTTAAATCTACGACTCCAACTCCATACAAGGTTCTCTTTAAGTCTGAGCTTGCTTTTCTGAAATCTTCTGTTAATGAATTATCAGTTCTTAACAATATACTTGTTCTAAAGTATATTTTCATATTATCTAGACTTTCTTCTTTAACCAGATTGTTTACTGATTTTAAATTTTTAGGATTCTCCACTATAATTTTCTTTGCTTTATTTACTTTATATTCTTTAAGTAATTTATTAAATTCCAGATTAGGATACTCCTCATTTAATTGCTTTAATGTATATACATTATAACTTTTTTCAATTCTATCTTCTTCTAAGGCTTCTTCTTCCTTAGTAGGAATTTCATTAGCTATCTTTTTTTCAATTTCATAAAATATTTTTGCATTATTAAATGCAGTCATTTTATCTAATCCAGATAAAACATTTAACTTAGTTATATAATCTATATAGCTATATTTAATATCATCGCTTTTATAATAATGCGAATTTCCTAGACCTATTTTACTATTTCCTATATATAGTATATTTTTATTACTATCTTTACAGTCTGTTCCAACGCCTAAATTAACTAGAAATTGAAAGTATGAAAAATCTTTATCTCTAATGATTTTTCTTAAATCATTTTCCGTTTTTATATTATCGATTCTATTAATATATTTTTCTATAGGTTTTATTCCCAAATCATTTCTCATATTCATATTAAAATAGTTATCATATAATGTTATTATTCTTATCTCATCACTATTTGGATCATACTTATCTATATTTTCTTTTATATCTCTAATAATTTCTTTTACATCACATGTAACTTTGTTTGAGACCTCCTGAAATGTACCGTAGCTGACACACCCATCTCCAAGTTTATTCTTAGAAATCCATTCTTTATTTATAGCTTCATAAAAATCATCTTCTAATCTAACTTCATTTGATTTATTTTGTTCATCTGCGTATGCTACAGTGTTTCTATATAATTTAAAGTTTGGTGCAAATAAAACATTAGGAGAAAGAATTAATAATAAAACCATAACTATAAATCTAAATTTTTTAAACATACTAACTTCCTCCTCAGTTTCTTAATAAAATAATCTATAACTATTATTCAATTTTTACTCTAATAAAATACATAAATTCTGCTAGTTTATTTTAGTAAAATATGCTATATAGATATTTTACTAATCCGATTTTCTATTAAATTCAAAAATAAGCATATAATATATTTGAATATAAAAAAAGAACAGTTCAAGAAAGAACTGTTCTTTGGAGCGGGTAGTGGGAATCGAACCCACCTTGCCAGCTTGGAAGGCTGGAGTATTACCGATATACGATACCCGCATATTTATTGTATGTAATTTTTAATGGAGCGCGAGACGGGACTCGAACCCGCAACTTCCACCTTGGCAAGGTGGCACTCTACCATTGAGTCACTCACGCATTATTTGGTGGCTCACCCGGGAATCGAACCCGGGACACCATGATTAAAAGTCATGTGCTCTACCGACTGAGCTAGTGAACCAAATTTTGTTCGTTTACTGCTCTCAATTACTTCGTCAACTGCATAATTTATTCATTCGCGTATAAACATACTGCTCATTTCATAAATCATTTGTTTCCTCGCACTTGAAATCATTAAACTTTACAAGTGTTGTTTATTTATTAAAATAATGGCTGGGATGGCAGGATTCGAACCTACGCATAATGGAGTCAAAGTCCATTGCCTTACCGCTTGGCGACATCCCAATTTTATGGGGTGAACGATGGGACTCGAACCCACGACAACCAGTGCCACAAACTGGCGCTCTACCAACTGAACTACGTTCACCATCAATGGTGCGTTTTAAGGGATTCGAACCCCTGACCCACGCCTTAGAAGGGCGTTGCTCTATCCAGCTGAGCTAAAAACGCATATTTAATATTTTTTTTATTTGTAAGATTTGTTCCTCACAACGAATGTTATTGTATCTTATTTATTCTTTTTTGTCAAAGCTTTTTTCATATTTTTTTATTTTTTTATTTTATATGCACTTTTACTCCCACTTAAATATGCTATTTCTATTTAAATTAATAAATTGATTTAATTTTTTCTAAAACTTCATATTTTAAAAGTTATGAAACTTTAGTTCGATGATTTGTTTTATAATAAAATAAGACTCCAGATATTATTACAAATAATACAATCTTAAGTCTTATAGATTAATCCTTTTTTATTTAAATTTGTTCATCTTTGATGATTGCAGAACAATTGGTTTTGGTGCTCTTGATATGGTATCACTTCCTTAAACTAGTTAAAAAATACTACTAATTATTTATCAAACGTACAATATTGATTTGTCATCTTATATGATACACATTTAAAATCTACAGTTTCTAAAAATATAAAATTATTATGATATTTTTCTTACACTTTTGTATTGGGATTCTTATATTGTCCATGCTTTTTCGTATTTTTTCCATACTGAATTGCAAACTTAGGACAGCGATGCAGACAGCCAAGGCACATTACGCATTTATCCTTCACCCAAACCGGTTTTCCATCTTTAATTTCAATAGCATTGACAGGACATTTTTTTTCGCACAATCTACATCCAATACAGCTATCTTCTACAGTGAAATTTTTAGTTTTTCTCATATTGTCATAGTATGGCTTATAGAAAGGTGCTGTAAATCTTGGAATCTTATTTTTCATAAAATCACCAGAAGATTTATTTTGTATATTTGCAATTATTTCATCTATCTGTGGCTCAGCCTTTCTATTTATTTCTGATACTTTTTCTTTATTAGATAAATTAAATATAGGAGTCCATGTATCTGGCATTTTCACACTAAAATAAGCATCAAATTCTCTTCCTATACTTTTAAATAGATTTTTATTAGCAAAGTAACCATTATTGCCTGGTGTTGTTCCATAAGTTGCTATATAGTACATATAGCATTTCTTATTTTCTGTAAGAGAAACATTCTTTAAAAAATCAATAATTACAGAAGGACACCCCCAAGCATATGTTGGCGAAACAATCCCCACAGTTTCATTTGCCTTTATTGATAAATAATATTTATCATCCTTTATCACATCTAAGATAGACACACACTCCTCATTTGTTACTTTTGCAATTCTCTCTGCGACATATTTAGAATTTCCTGTTGCGGAAAAATATAAAATCATAACAACTTTCCTTTCTTTTCTAATGATACTAATAGGTAGTCAATACTTATTTGCGCTTCTTCTTTGGAAATTAAATCTTTCCTTAAAAAACAAAATTCTAAAATCATTTGCAAGGTATTGCTATAATGCATAACTATCAATTCAAATGGAACGCTCTGGTTATTAATATTCTCACAAGAAGATACTATTTCTTTTATTTTTAAAAGCATAAAGCGTTTTAAAGATTCTGCCATTGCTCCATCTATTTCATTATTAGACATGATACGATCTACAGTATCTTTTTTCTTTTCAAAAAAGGTATATAATCTCTCAAATAATACTTGTGTACGCTCCTCTGGTGTAATACTCTTATAATCCTGAATTTTAATTTCCTTGCTCATATTCTCCCAGCAGTAATCAAGCAAATCATATATATCTTGAAAGTAGTTATAAAATGTGGCTCTTGGATAATTACATGCATTACATAATTCATTTACAGTAATATCTTCAAATTTTTTCTTCTCTACTAGAGAAAATAATGTCTCCGAAAAATCCTTCAATGTTCTCTCTGCAAAACGATTTGTCTTCTTAGTTAAATCATATTTCATAACTGCTATATCTTAACCTTTCTAAAAAAATTTCTTTGTTATCTTTACCATAAATGCAGAAGGTATTATCTTGCTACATATTCTATAAAATTTATAAAAACCTCCTGGTGTATAAACAGCCTTTCCCTTCTCCGCTTTTTCCAATGCTCTTTCTGTAACTACCTTCATATCCAAAAATGGAAGCATATTTATTTGGGGGCTATGTTTTATACTCCCCCTTGGATTCATTTCAGTATCCATATTGCCTGGACATAGAGTCAATATATTAATACCTTCTTTTTGCAGTTCTTCTCTTAGAGCCTTTCCAAGATAATAAGTATATTCTTTACTTGCACTATATACGGCCTGATTTGGTATTGGCGAAAAACAAGAAATTGAACCAGTAATAATTCCAAAGCTTCCTTTTTTCATATAAGGTAGACAAAGTCTGTTTATTGCTGTTATTCCTTTTATATTAACATTGATAATTGAAATAATATCTGACATATCCATATCCTTGAAATATCCTATTCTTTCATACCCTGCGTTATTAATCAATATCTGTATCTCTGGCTTTTCTTTTTGTAAAATCTGCTCCAATTCAGTATAGGATTTATCTTTTCCTAAATCTATTGACACTGGTCTTATATTTACATCCTTATATTTATCTGCAATTTGTACTAATATTTCTTTTCGTCTTGCAATAACCCATATTTCCTGTAAATCTTTATATTTATTGATAAGTGTTTTAATAAATTCTAGCCCTAAGCCTGAAGATGCTCCTGTAACTATTGCAATTCTCATATGTTTTCTCCATTTCTATTGTAAATTATTATACATATGTCTAACTTAATTTCATTATAAGAATCTAAATAAATAAAAGCAATTTACAATATTTTTCTACAGCCTATATTTAGACACTATCTTTAAATTGTCTAAATAAGATATTTATAAATTCTATATATAAAAACTCCATTTCAGCATTTTATATAATTTCTTTCACGCCTTATGTTCTATGATATCCTCCCCTAAAAAAATACATCTTCCCCCACCTATACTACATATAGTTAAATACAAAAAATCTAAACCATAAATCAATGTAATTTTTCTTGATAAATGATTTAGATATAATATTTAATTTGTTAATTTTTAGATAGCTCTATAGTTACTTGTTCCTGCTACTATTGGATTCTTTTAAACTAAGTTCTTTATACCTTAACAAAGTCTATTGGCTGTAGTATAAAAAAATACCGAGACTCTACTTTTTGTAAAGCCTCGGTATTTCTACGTTTTGGTACACCTAACAAGATTCGAACTTGCGACGCTTGGATTCGAAGTCCAACGCTCTATCCAACTGAGCTATAGGTGCATATCTTAATATTTTCTTCTGTTTTTATATAAAAATAAAAACAACTGATTTCAGTTGTTTTTTGGAGCGGGTAGTGGGAATCGAACCCACCTTGCCAGCTTGGAAGGCTGGAGTATTACCGATATACGATACCCGCATATTATTGTACATAATTTTTAATTAGTGGAGCGCGAGACGGGACTCGAACCCGCAACTTCCACCTTGGCAAGGTGGCACTCTACCATTGAGTCACTCACGCAACTTGGTGCAGATGAAGGGAGTCGAACCCCCACGCCGTAGGCGCTAGATCCTAAGTCTAGTGCGTCTGCCAATTCCGCCACATCTGCATATATTGGTGGCTCACCCGGGAATCGAACCCGGGACACCATGATTAAAAGTCATGTGCTCTACCGACTGAGCTAGTGAACCGTAAAATGGCTGGGATGGCAGGATTCGAACCTACGCATAATGGAGTCAAAGTCCATTGCCTTACCGCTTGGCGACATCCCACTATACAATGAACCTTGTATATGGTGCGAGATCAGGGGTTCGAACCCTGGACACCCTGATTAAGAGTCAGGTGCTCTACCAACTGAGCTAATCCCGCATAATTGGAGCGGGTAGTGGGAATCGAACCCACCTTGCCAGCTTGGAAGGCTGGAGTATTACCGATATACGATACCCGCATATTGCATTGTCCATAATTTTGTTTAAAAATGGAGCGCGAGACGGGACTCGAACCCGCAACTTCCACCTTGGCAAGGTGGCACTCTACCATTGAGTCACTCACGCATTATTTGGTGCAGATGAAGGGAGTCGAACCCCCACGCCGTAGGCGCTAGATCCTAAGTCTAGTGCGTCTGCCAATTCCGCCACATCTGCATATATTGGTGGCTCACCCGGGAATCGAACCCGGGACACCATGATTAAAAGTCATGTGCTCTACCGACTGAGCTAGTGAACCGTAAAATGGCTGGGATGGCAGGATTCGAACCTACGCATAATGGAGTCAAAGTCCATTGCCTTACCGCTTGGCGACATCCCAATTTTATGGGGTGA
Source organism: Clostridium neonatale (assembly GCF_900465025.1). Taxonomy (NCBI): domain Bacteria; kingdom Bacillati; phylum Bacillota; class Clostridia; order Eubacteriales; family Clostridiaceae; genus Clostridium; species Clostridium neonatale. The sequence goes on along the minus strand of NZ_UICR01000001.1, from coordinate 478,772 downwards.
ACGATGGGACTCGAACCCACGACAACCAGTGCCACAAACTGGCGCTCTACCAACTGAACTACGTTCACCATCAATGGTGCGTTTTAAGGGATTCGAACCCCTGACCCACGCCTTAGAAGGGCGTTGCTCTATCCAGCTGAGCTAAAAACGCATATTTTACAAACTTAATCGTTTGTATGGAGCGGGTAGTGGGAATCGAACCCACCTTGCCAGCTTGGAAGGCTGGAGTATTACCGATATACGATACCCGCATATTGAATTTTAATTATTTATTAAATAGTGGTCGGGGTGACAGGGATCGAACCTGCGACCTCATGGTCCCAAACCACGCGCGCTCCCATCTGCGCCACACCCCGAAATGGTGCGTTTTAAGGGATTCGAACCCCTGACCCACGCCTTAGAAGGGCGTTGCTCTATCCAGCTGAGCTAAAAACGCATATTCAGACTCTAATAATTATAGAACATATTCTGATTTTTGTCAACTTTACTTCCACCAGAACGTATTCTATTTTAATATCTTAATAGATATTTGTCAAGATTTTTTTCAAATTCATTTGATAAAATCTTTATTGGAGCGGGTAGTGGGAATCGAACCCACCTTGCCAGCTTGGAAGGCTGGAGTATTACCGATATACGATACCCGCATACTGAACTTTAATCATTTATTATGATTATTGGTCGGGGTGACAGGGATCGAACCTGCGACCTCATGGTCCCAAACCACGCGCGCTCCCATCTGCGCCACACCCCGCTGTTTTTTTACATACCGTTCAGCGACAATGATTATTCTACAATATCACGTTCAATTCGTCAATACCTTTTTTAAATAAATTTATTAAAATGCTTCTTTTTATATTTTAAATATGCTTAATAAATTATTTATTCATAGTTTATAACACTCTAAATACATATACATAAATTTTGAGATTATTATACTATACTTCTTATTATCTAAATAACAATCAACTAGTATAATAACCTCTTTTTTCATATCTTATACTATATATTTTATGTAATTACACTACACATACATTTCTCTGTACATAATACACTCTATTTATTGCTATTCAATTTCTTTTAAATAGACTTCTATCTCTCCATTATTTATGTTTATAAATCCAACACTTCTTTTTGATAGTCTTGGTAACGATGTACTACCAGGATTCATAAGAATAAGTTCATCTGTTCTTTCTATCACAGCTTGATGTGTATGTCCAAACAAGACAATATCTGCTCCTATTTCTCTCCCTTTATAATATATATTATTTAGCCCCATTTTAACCCCATAAAGGTCTCCATGTGTCATAAATATTTTCTTACCTTCAACATCTATAAGTCTATCCTTTGGATATTTTCTAGAGAAATCACAATTCCCTGCAACTATGTAAACATCGCCTTTAAATTCTCTTTCTAACTCTTCTGCATCCTCTACGTTATCACCAAGATGAATAAGTATATCAGCATCTTTTATTAACATCTTAACAGATTTAACATACGCATCACTTCTATGTGTATCACTTACAACAGCTATTAGCACATATATCTCCTCCTACAAACTAGTTATATATAATCAAATTTCAAATTATATTAAATCAATTAAAGTATCTTTTAATTTAATAAGAGCAATACCTCTATGACTTATTTTATTTTTTTCTTCAGCTTCAAGCTCTCCAAAGGTCTTATTGAAAGGTTCATAGAAAAATAGTGGGTCATATCCAAATCCACCTTTTCCCTGTATACTTTCAATTATAAATCCTCGCACTTCACCCCTAACAGTATAATATTCTCCTTTATCAGTAAATAGAGATAGCTGACACACAAACTGAGCTCCTCTTTTTTCTTTAGGAACACCTTCTAAGTTTTCTAATAATTTTTCATTATTTTTATCATCATTTCCGTGTTCACCGGAATATCTTGCTGAATATATTCCTGGCTCTCCATTTAAATAATCAACTTCTAAACCTGAATCATCTGCCAGAACTATAAAATCTTTTTTCCCTTTAGATAATAAAAACTCATATATTTCTTTAGCTTTTTTCTTAGCATTTTCTTCAAAAGTCTTCCCATCTTCAACTACATCAATATCAATTCCTTCATCTTTTAAAGACTTTACTTCTATAGGTAGTCCTTCTAATATTTCTTTAATTTCTTTTACCTTTTTTGCATTATTGCTTGCTAATATTAATTTTTTCATTAATTGCTTCCTCCAGTTCCTATCCAAAGCGCATCCATCTTAAGCGCATCCTTTTGGGCTTGAATCATTTGCTTTATTCCCTTTTCCGCAAGATCTATTAATTCATTTAGCTCTGTTCTTGTATAAGGAGCTTCTTCACCAGTCCCTTGAACTTCTATGAATTCCCCTTCATCTGTCATTACTACATTCATATCAACTTTTGCTTCCGAATCTTCTACATAGCATAAATCTAGCAGCTTCTCATTATTTAATATTCCAACACTAGTTGCAGCTACAAAGTTTCTGATTGGATACACTTTAAAAGGCTTAGACTTATGCATCTTATTAACAGCATCAACAAGTGCTATAAATGCTCCTGAAATAGATGTTGTTCTAGTTCCACCATCAGCTTGAATAACATCGCAATCTATCCACAAAGTTTTTTCTCCAAGAGCTTTTAAATCAACTACTGCTCTTAATGCTCTTCCTATTAATCTCTGTATCTCCATAGTTCTTCCATCTATTTTTAATCTAGCGATATCTCTTATTTTTCTAACTTCTGTGGATCTAGGTAGCATATTATATTCCGCTGCAATCCATCCCTCACCCTTACCTTTTAAAAATGGTGGAACCTTCTCTTCAATTGAAACATTACATAGTACTTTTGTATCTCCTACCTCAATAAGAACAGATCCTTCTGCATATTTAGTATAATTTCTAATTATTTTTGTATGTCTAATTTGGTCATTCTTTCTTCCATCAACTCTCAAAATGTCACTCTCCTATATTAAATAATTCATCTCTTTTAGGTGGATCCACCTTAATTTTTTTGCCATCTTCTATTAAAAAACCATCTTTTTCGGTTATCTTGCCTATTATAGTAGCTTTTATGTTATAACCTTCAAGTTCTTTAACTAATTCTTTTCCTTTATTTGTAGTAATCATCATACTGCCAGATGATATTAATCTAAGATAATCTATATTAAATTCTTTACAAATCTTTTTTGTAATATCTAGTACTGGCACCTTGTCTTTATATATTTCAAATCCTTTATTAGCAGCAGCAGATACTTCAAATATAGCCCCTAGAAGTCCACCTTCTGTTATATCATGCATTGAATGTGCACCTAATTTTCCTGCTATTCTGCCTTCCTTTAAGACACTCAATTCATCTATTAATGATTTTCCAATATCTATTTCTTCTTTTGATAAAATCCTATTTAATCTCTCTTCATGATCATTAATTAAAATGCAAGTTCCTTCGAGTCCCATGGTTTTTGTTACTACTATATCATCTCCAACCATCGCACCTGCAGTCCTAACTGATTTTCCCCTTGGATTTTTTCCTATCACAGTAACTGAAATAATCATTTTATTAACTGCACTGGTAACCTCCGTATGACCACCTATAATCTCAACATTTATTTTTTCTGCTTCTTCATTAATTTCTTTCATAACATCATTGATTTCATCTAAGCTTGATGTAGTAGGTGCTAAAATAGTAACTAAAATTCCTATTGGTTCTCCACCTGCTGAAGCTATATCATTACAATTTATATGAACAGCAAGCTTCCCCACGTTCTTATCTGCACCTGTAATTGGATCTGTAGAGAATATTGCTTCACTTTCTCCAAAATCAATTATAGAACAATCTTCACCAACATCATTTCTAACAATAACCTCATCTCTTTTTATTGATTTATTATTAAAAATAATGTTCTTCAGATCATCAAAGTTTAATTTTCCTTCCTTAATCATTAAAAATCTCCCCTTTTAGTTGTTTTTTATGCACCTTTTCACTACTAAATTCATATTAATGAATAAGATTAGAATTTTATGAGAGGTGTATACATTGAGATATATAGGACCATTTTTCAGGATGAATAGTCTTTCCCAAAAAGAAATTAGTGGTCAACTTTTTTACTTATCAAAAGAATCAGTTAAAACTTTAGTACTAAATTCAAAATGTGGACTTATAATTCCTCCAGTAAGGACTTCAAAAAAGTCTTCTATAAATGATATTAGCACACTAAATAATTTTTCACCACTATTATGCTTATATAGAAAAGCTTCTCCTATGTTCATCCATAATAAAACAAGTCATGGGTTTGATGAGTCAACTTTTAAGAAAGAGATATCACCTACTACTAATGCCCTTATGACATTATGCCTTCTTGAGTTAAGTAAATACTACTCGCATTTTACTGAGGGTAATAGAAATATCAATTCTCTTGAAAATGCATATAAATATTTAGCTAAAGAGCAGCTCCAATTTTATTCAGAGCATTTAAGAAATGCAGAAGGTCTATTTGTTCCCAAGAAAAATATATCTGATGGTAATTCAAAAGGATATGAATTAGTAGATAAAGATAATAAATTCAAGTTTTCAGATCAAGCATTTATGATGGATGCATATTTATTATATTCAATATACAACCCTTCTGATGATGCCTGCGAAGATTACAAAATCTTTTCATATGAAATTTTGCAAGTGTTTAAGGAGTATAAGGATTCTCTTTATGATTTATCATTTACAGAAAGCATAGAAATATTCTTAGCACTTAATGTTTTCTACAAATATTCAAATTCATTAATAGCTAGAGAACTTATTCTTGACTTAGGTGATTATTTAGTCAATAAATTTCAAGAAAAAGATTACTATATAGATTCCCTAGACGATTGCGCTTTATTCGCTATATGTTTAATGGAAGCTTATAAACATACAGATATTATTTCCTTCAAAGAGACTGCTAAGGAAATAAACGAAAAACTTCTCAGCTTATATGATAATGATAAAAATATCTTTTTAAAGATATCTGATAAAAAAGATATTAAGTATTCATGTACAGAAATAAATTTCTATCTAATTTCATTAATTTTGTACTCTGAAGAAACTGATAAAACAAATGATTTAAAGCCTATTGTATCAGGAATATTTAAAAGATTTTATGTAAATGGAGGTCTATTATCCAGCTGGCCTGAAGCACCTACTTTAGATGAAGTAGAAAGATATAAAAGATTAAGTCTTCGTGTTGATGATATGATGGATGAAAGTTATTTTAGAATGTCGGTACTTCCAACTCCTAAGAGTACAGGATTAGCACCTATATTTGTAAAAAATCTAGAATATTCTAAAAAGAAAGATAATCTAAGCAAAGGTAGAATTACATTTGATAGCAATAAAAATATGACTAATTTCTTTTTAATAATATATCTTTTTAGAAACTCTGTTGAGGATACTATGGAATTAAATCTTCCGCTTGAAAAGCAAGAAGCTTTAAACAATTCACTTAGAAAATCATCATCTTCAGAATCTAAAAACGCTAACTTAGATAACAATGAACCTTCAGATATAGAATCAGAAATTTCTGAAATAAAATCCAATGACTCAGTTATTGATACTACATCAGAATTAGAAAATATAAGCAATAATTCAGAGCCTCAAATAACTTTAAATGGTCTCTCTGAAAATAAAGCTTCCAGTAGCGAACACCCTAATTTATCTAAGAATAAAAAATCAAAGAAAAGATAAATTAAATCACTATAATTGCAGGGATATATCAAATTTAATGGCATTTCTGATATATCCCCTTTATTTATGTTTAAAATATGCAATGATTAATCTTTTTTTATTTTATACTACTAAAATTAATATTTCCATTACCATCTATCTTGAGTGTAGAAATCTCATCTGAAAATCCTATATTCTCATTATAAAACGCTAATGGTAATATACTATAATCACTAAATAATGTTTCCTCTAATAAATTATAATTTCCATTCGCTTTATTAAATAAATCTTTTTCGCTATCACTCATATAATTAGAAAATCCATTAAATAACCTTTGTTTGTTATTAGAATCTGCCTCAGAATTTATCAATACCATATCATATCTGTTTCTTAATTCTTCATCATTTATTTCATCTTTAACAAAACTATATCTTATAGTAATATGAGTATTATCTTTAAACCATTGTTCAATTGCTCTACATAAGTTTCTGTTTTCAGTATTATCTTCAGCCAGTATAGTTAATATTTGAGGCTCACTCCATTCCTCTTTCTTATTCAAATTTACTTTTCTTTGTTGTATATTTGTTAGATTGTTCTTGTCTTCTCTAAAATAACTACATTCAGCTAATTCAAATTCTTTATTATCATCGCCATAAAATCTACTTAAAGCTTCACATATATTGTTATATATATCTCTTCTCCCTGCTAATGGGATATCGCCATTCTTATCACTTATATAAACATACGTAGATTTATTTATTGGTAATGTTATTAGTTTTTTTTCTTCTGCTAACTTGCTTAGCTCACTTTCTGGAGGATCAATAATTATATCTCTTTGTTTTATTTCAAATGCAGCCATTGATAATTCAGTATTTTCATCTTTTACTATATTTATAATCTCTTTATTTTCTGAATCTTTCTTTACGCTGACCAGTTTCATATTTTGATTATCTGCACTCTCTATTTTGTAATCTCCGCTATAAACTAAATCATTATAGTTTTTATTCATGTCTCCCCACATTAATATATTCTTTCTCAATCTATATTGAGGCTTTGTTAATTCATTTATAAAATCCTTATTTGGCTTGTTTAACCTCATAACAACTTTTCCATCATTATTTGTTATAGCAACTCCAGTCATAAATGTGACCTTGCCATCTTTAAACTGTTTAGCCCCATATACGTCAAGTAACGCTTGTATATTATTCTCATCTTCTTCTTTTATTAATTCCTTAAAGAAGGTTACAATATCATCACAAGTTATTTTGCTTCCGTCACTCCAATATATATCATCTCTTATCTTAAATTCATATTGTATTCCATCAGAGCTTTGTGTTATTTCACTACATAATACAGATATAATTTTATCATTTTCATCCTTCTCTATTAGCCCTTTACTTAATGCACAAAGAATATCTTTATCTCTAATTGATAGATTCGTTACAGTTCTTAAATTCTCTGGTATATTTTGTACGCCATAAGTAAATGCATTTACAGAGTCATCACTAACCGTTTTATCATCATCTTTATATACAAATCCTAAACAAAATGATACAAATATTAGTGTTATAGACATAAGAATAAAATATTTTTTCAAATTTTATTCCTCCCTTTTACATTACTTTAAGATATTTATTATAACTTTTATTTCAAACTAAACTATATTACGTAGTATTTCCATTTTTTAGCTCTAATAAACAGTTATATTTTTTTTATTATTGTGATATAATTTTAATATCTTATTTGGGAGGTTTTTCAAATGGAATATTTATTTGGAGCATTTGCAATAGTTTCTATAGTATTTATGTGTGTATTTATGTTTTTGGGAATATGGCTTTTTGTTGTAGCATTAAAAGCTTTCCGTCATCAACGTTATCACAATTACATATTAGAAAAAATATATCAAAAAATATCAAAAATATCTGACAGTTTAAGTGATGACAATAATAAAAATGATTATTCATATTTAATTGGTGAAGAAGATTTTGACATTTCCGATGATAAAAATGATTCTAAGATCGATAATGTGACTGACTTTAATAAACAAGAAAAATTCACAAAATAATAAAACTGCTTATGACTATAAATTACTATTTTACAGTCATAAGCAGTTTTTAAATAATATGCCTCATTTACCTTTATTCATTTTTACTTTTTTGTAAGACAATTCTTTGAATACTCTTCTCTGATAAAAAATATTTTTCTGCAAGAATTTTTATCTTTACTCCAGTTTTATATTCTTCATATATCATAGAATTTCTTTTTTCTATTTCTTTTCTATAGTCAGTATTCTCTCCCCAACTCTTTTTATTGTCTTCTTTTCTTGGAATATAAATGTACTCTCCATCAACATAATTTTGAATCAATTCTAAAATTTCATCTGGCAATACATCTACAGCCTTTACATAGCTCACTACTTGCTCTCCTCCTAAATATAATTTCTTTCTTTAATTAGGATGAGCAAAGGCTATTTTTATCTGTTATTAAACGCAATAGCCTCTGCTATGCATTTATAGATGGTGTTGTCATGAAAAACTCCCCCTTTTTATAATTTTCATTTTTCATGTTAATTATTATAACACTACTTAAAAACTATTTTATCATAAAGCATCATTTTTCTTACTATTATTTCCAAAATAATTTTGAATAAAAAGGCAGCAAATAATCTTATAAACTATCTGCTGCCATTTCTAAAAAGTGTCTTATCTCTTTTTAACTTCTTGTTCTACTAACTTATTAACAATTCCTGGGTTTGCTTGACCTTTAGCCATTTTCATAACTTGACCTACAGCAAATCCAAGTATTCTATCTTTTCCAGCCTTAAATTGTTCAATAACTTGTGGATTTTCATCTAAAACTTTATTAACCATTTCAAGGATAGCACCTTCATCATTGTTTACTTTTAATCCTTTTTCGTCGATTATAGTTTTAGGTGATTTTCCACTTTCAAACATATCTTCTAATACTTGCTTACCTATTGCTGAAGATATTGTACCATCTTTAATAACTTCTATTAATTCTGCTACATCATTTGGAGTGAATTTAAGTTCTTCAATCCAAATACTTTCTGCCTTCATAAGCCTTGATATATCACCCATTATCCAGTTAGATGCTGCCTTTGGATCTCTTGATAATTTAGCTGCTTCATCAAAGAAATCTGCCATAGATGTTGTTAACGTTAATACATGAGCATCATACTTAGGTAATCCATATTCTTTAATAAATCTAGCTTGTTTTTCATGTGGTAATTCAGGTATAGTCTTTCCTATTTCTTCAATCCATTCATCAGAAATATTAAGAGTAACTAAATCTCCCTCTGGGAAGTATCTATAGTCATTAGCTTCTTCCTTACTTCTCATAACTACAGTTAAATTATTTGCTTCATCCCATCTTCTTGTTTCAACAAACATTTCTTCGTTATTCTTAACTGCTTCAACTTGTCTGTCAAATTCATAATTCAATACTTTTTCAACAGATTTAAATGAGTTTATATTCTTGATTTCTGTTCTTACGCCTAACTTCTCATCGCCTTTTTCTCTTACTGAAATGTTAACATCACATCTTAAAGAACCTTCTTCCATCTTACAGTCAGATATTCCTGCTGCCGAAAGTATACTCTTTATCTTTGTTAGGTATAATGTAACTTCTTCTGTAGTTCTCAAATCTGGTTTTGTTACAATTTCAATAAGAGGTACTCCTGCTCTATTAAAGTCGATTAGCGCCCCTCTCTTAGTATGTAATAACTTACCAGCATCATCTTCTATATGAATTCTTTCGATTCCAATTCTCTTAATTTCTCCGCTTTCAAGTTCAATATCCACATATCCATTTCTGCAAAGTGGTAATTCATCTTGAGTTATTTGATAGTTTCTAGGACAGTCTGGGTAGAAATAATTCTTTCTATCCATTCTTCCTACTTTAGTTATTTCGCAATTTAAAGCTATACCTGCTTTAATTCCTAATTCAACAACCTGTTTATTTAGTTGTGGAAGTGAACCTGGAAGACCTAGACATACTGGACAAACATGAGTGTTTGCCTTTCCACCGAATTCAATAGCACAACCACAATACATTTTTGTTTTAGTTGAAAGTTCTACGTGTGTTTCTAATCCAATGACTGATTCAAATTCCATTACTCTCACTCCTTCTTCCTATAAATTTGGATGCATTTCATGCCAATTAGTTGATTGTTCATAGCTATAAGCTAAGTTAAATAATGTATCTTCTTTGAAGTAGTTACCCATGATTTGCATACCTACAGGAAGACCATTTGATAATCCGCATGGAAGTGAAATTGCTGGAATACCTGCTATGTTTACAGGTACAGTATAAATATCACCTAAATACATTTCTAATGCATTAGCTGTTTTTTCTCCAATTTTATAAGCTGGAGTTGGTGCAGTTGGTGATATAATTGCATCAAAATCTTTAAATATCTTATCAAAGTCACCTTTAATAAGATTTCTAACCTTTAATGCCTTTTTATAATATGCATCATAATATCCTGCTGATAAAGCATATGTACCAAGCATAATTCTCTTCTTAACTTCTTTTCCAAATCCTTCACTTCTTGATTTGAAATATAACTCAACTGCATCCTCTGGATTTTCTGTTCTATGTCCGAATCTAACTCCATCAAATCTAGCTAAGTTTGAAGAAGCTTCAGCACAAGCTACTAAATAGTAAGCTGCAATAGCATAATCTGCAAGTGGAAGTGATACTTCCTTAACTTCTGCTCCATTAGCTTCAAATACTTTTAGAGCATCATATACAGCCTTTTTAACATCTTCATCTAATCCTTCTTTAAAGAATTCAGATGGTACTGCTATTTTCTTTCCTTTAATATCTGTATTTAAAGAATCTAAATAATTAGGTACATTTACATCTACACTTGTAAAATCTCTATTATCAACACCTGCAATTGCTTGAGTTAATAAAGCACAGTCTTTAACGTCTCTTCCAAGTGTACCAACTTGGTCTAATGTAGACCCATATGCTACAACACCATTTCTTGAAACCCTTCCGTATGTAGGCTTAAGTCCAACAATACCACAGAAAGAAGCTGGCTGTCTTACTGATCCACCTGTATCTGTTCCAAGCGCTATTGGAACCTCTTTTGAAGCTACAGCAGCTGCTGATCCACCTGATGATCCACCTGGAACTCTTTCTAAATCAAAAGGGTTCTTAGTTATCTTAAATGCTGAATTTTCAGTTGATGAACCCATTGCAAATTCATCCATATTTAATTTTCCTAAAATAATTCCGCCTTCTGCTTTTACTTTTTCAGAAACAGTTGCATCATATGGTGAAATATATCCTTCTAATATTTTAGAAGCACAAGTATTTTGCATACCCTTAACGCTTATATTATCTTTTATTCCTAGAGGAACTCCGCCTAATATTCCTAAATCTTCACCTTTAGATAACTTTTCATCTAAAGCTTTTGCTTCATTTAATGCTTCTTCTTTAGCTACATATAAAAATGCATCCACTTTAGAATCAACATTTTCAATTTTATCTAAATGAGCTTTTGTAATTTCTTCTACTGAAGCTTCTTTTTTTGCTATTATTTCTTTTAATTCATGAGCCTTGTAATTTGAAAACTCCATTGAATCTGCCTCCATTTCTACACTATTCTTTAATTATACTTGGAACAACAACATATTCTTCTAATGCATCTGGTGCATTTTTCACTACATCTTTAAGGTCTAGAGATGGTACAACAACATCTTCTCTAAATTTATTTTCGATATAAATTGGGTTTACTATTATATCTTCGTTTTCTGTATCTAATTCACCTAGTTTTTCTACATAAGCTAATATTTGATTTAAATCTTCTGCTAAACCTTCTTTTTCATTTTCATCAAAGCTTAATCTTGCAAGTTCAGCAACATATTCAACATCTTTTTTGCTAACAGCCATAATTAAAACCTCCTGTTTTTATAGTTAACAGTTGACATATAACAAGTTGACAGTTGGAAGATATAATTGCTTTTCTCCATTAATTGTCACTCGAACATTGTCAATTGTAAATTGATTTCATTCTAAATTAACATATTAAATTTTATCATAAATTTCGTTATTTTACTATTTAAGTATTGTGTACATTAATTTTTATTATTTTATCCAATTAAGTGCAAAATAAAGTAAACTTAATGATATTACAAAGCTAATTCCAGAATACAACATTCTTTTCTCTATAGATTTATCTAAGATAAATCTAAGACCAAGAGCTGCCATAGTAGCACTTACTCCGAATTGAAGAGGGACATATGAATTAAACATCTGACCTACATAATGAAATTGGTATGTTGTTAAAAATGTACATATTACTATTATGCTAGTTATTATAGTCAAAACATACACTAATGCCTCAACTAATCTTTTCATATACATCACCCTTTCAACATCTCTTCAAATTCTTCTTCTGAAAGCACTTTTATTCCAAGCTCTTGTGCCTTTGTAAGTTTGGATCCCGCTGCTTCTCCAGCTATTACATAATCTGTCTTCTTACTTACGCTTCCTGCTACCTTAGCTCCTAAACTTTCTAATTTTTCTTTTATTCCAGTTCTTGAGTAATTTTGAAGCGATCCTGTTGCAACCACTGTTTTCCCTTCAAAAGGACTTTGAATAACTTCTTTTTCTTCATACATAGGATTAACACCTAATGATAATAACTCATCAATTGTCTCTAATACTTTTTCTTCTTTAAAGAAAGCTAATACATCTTGTGCAACTATATCACCAACATCTTGAACACTAACAAGTTCATCAAACGTTGCTTTCTTAAGACCTTCTATTGATTTAAATTTATTTACCAAATCCTTAGCCGTTTTTGCACCTACATTAGGTATTCCTAAGGCATATATAAATGAATGTAATTGACAATTCTTACTCTTTTCTATGGCTTCTAAAAGATTTTGTGCCTTCTTTGGTCCAAATTTCTCCAAATCAACTAACTCTTCTTCTTTTAATTTATATAAATCAGATATTGATTTAATATTTAATTTTTCAAATAATTGTTCAGCAGTTCTCTCTGAGAATCCTGCTATATTCATAGCTTCTCTTCCTGCATAATGAACGATACTCTTAACCATTTGTGGTTTACAAGACAGAGTATTTTCACAGAAATAATGCGCTCCATTTAATACTAAGTGACTTCCACAGGCAGGACATGTTTCTGGTACTTTTATTTCTTCTGAGCCATCTAATGATTCTGGAACCACTCCCATGATTTCAGGAATAACATCATTACTTCTTCTTACAAATACATCAGCACCTATTCTTACACCTTTTCTTTGAATATCATCCATATTATTAAGAGTGGCCCTCTTAACAGTTACTCCAGCAAGCTCTACTGGTTCTAATATAGCTGTTGGTCCAACTCTTCCGCTTCTACCAACATTCCATTCAACATCTAAAAGCTTAGTTGTTGCTTCCTGAGCTTCAAATTTATAAGCAATGGCCCACTTAGGGAACTTAACCGTGTAACCAAGTAGTTCTCTGGTTCTAATATCATCAATAGCTATTACTAATCCATCAATATCATATCCTAATGTGAATCTTATTTCCTTTATATGTTCTATTTGTTTTTCTATTTCTTCTATTGTAGTACAAACTTCCATATAATCATCAACTGGAAGACCTTTTTCTTTTATGAATTTCATCATTTCTAAATAAGATTTAAATTGCTCGCCTTCCTTATAACCCACATCATAGAAAAATGCTGATAAATTTCTTCTTGCTGTTTCTTTAACATTAAGATTTCTAAGAGCTCCAGCAGCTCCATTTCTTAAGTTCTTTAATGGAATTTCTGAAGACTCATTATATTTATCAAATGCTTCTTGCGTCATGATTGCTTCACCATGAACTTCAAACACATCATCACTATCAATCTTAAGTGGAATTGATTTTATTGTTTTAACTTGAGCGGTTACATCTTCTCCAGTCTCACCAGTTCCTCTAGTTGCAGCTATAGAAAGAACTCCTTCTTCATTATAAGTAAGGTTAATTGTTAATCCATCGAACTTTTTAGTAAGAACATATTTTAAATCTGGAAGCTCTTCTCCTCTACTTCTCATTTCCTCTACAAATTTCACATTTCTATTGTGCCAATCTTTCAATGCTTGCACAGTTTGAGCTTTATCCATACTCCATAGTCTTGCCTTATGTGTATATTTGTTAAATCCACCTAAAACAACATCACCAACTCTTAACGTCGGAGAATAAGGAAGAACATATCCTGTTTCTTCCTCCAACTTTCTTAACTCATCATACTGTTTATCATACTCTTTATCTGTTACAGATGGGTTATCTAAAGAATAGTATTCATACGAATATCTATTCAGCTTTTCAACTAATTCTTCAATTCTTTTTTTACTATCCAAAATTACTATTCTCCTTTTAAAAATAGTTAGTTATACTGATTTCAGTTTAGCTAATGATAGCATTAAATTCTTTACTCCTTGCTTATCAAACGCTATTGTTAATTTCTTATCTCCACCATTCTCTTGAACCTGAACTATTGTTCCAACACCAAACTTCTCATGTATTACTTTTCTTCCAAGTGTAGCTTCACTTGCATTTAAATATTTCCCTGAAGATTGATTCATATTATTTGGAGTTATATCAAATCCGTTTCTGCTTAAAGATAACCCACTTTTAGCTACTTGATTATTACCTGTTAGATTATTTCTTAAACTATGTGGATTATTATAACTACTTGTATTAACAAAACTATCTCTACTCTTAATTTTTGCTTTATCATTTGCAACATACTCTTTAAGTTCTGGCTTTATTTCATTAATAAAATCTGATTGAGGATATGCAACAGTTCGACCAAATACTCTTCTTACTTCTGCTGACGTCATAAATAGTACTTCTTTTGCTCTTGTTATACCAACATAACAAAGTCTTCTCGACTCTTCCATCTCTGATTCTTTTTCAAACGACGCATTTCCCGGGAAAATACCATTTTCCATTCCAACCATAAATACAACTGGAAACTCAAGTCCCTTTGCACTATGAACGGTCATAAGTACTACACTATCATCTTCATCCTCAATTTTATCAGTATCCTGAACTAAAGATACCTTTTCTAAGTAAGCAGACAATGTTTTATCTTCACTGCTTTTTTCAAATTCAACAGCATCTGATACTAGTTCTTCTAAGTTGTCAATTCTGCTTTTATCTTCAATTTCCTTTGATTCTTTTAATTGCTTTAAATAACCAGTTTCTTCTAATATTGTTTTAATAAGTTCAGATACCGGTATAACCTCACTTAACTCCATGAATCTTTCCATTAATCCAACAAATGGTTCAATAGTAGATACATTTCTAGCTGTTAAAGTTGGAATAGTTCTTACTTCAGCTAAAGCATCCCACATATTTAATTCAAAATTTTCTGCAAAGTCCTGAACTTTATTTACTGTAGCATCTCCTATGCCTCTCTTAGGAACATTTATAATTCTTTTTATACTTATATCATCTTGAGGATTAATAATTACCTTTAAGTATGCAAGCATATCTTTTATTTCTTTTCTATCATAGAATCGTGTTCCACCAACTATCTTATATGGAATTCCTTTTCTTCTAAAGCTTTCTTCAAAGATTCTTGATTGAGCATTGGTTCTATAAAGAATTGCAAAATCATTATAATTCTTGCTTTCAGCTTCCTTTATCTTTGAAATCTGCATTCCTACAAAATCGCCTTCATCACTATCTGCATAAGCTCTATAAACTTTAATTTTACTTCCACCCTCTTGCTCAGTTCTTAAAACCTTGCTTTTTCTGTGAGAATTGTTAATTATAACTGTATTTGCAGCATCTAGTATATTACCTTTTGATCTATAATTTTGTTCAAGTTTAATAACTTTTGCACTTGGATAATCTTTTTCGAAACTTAAGATATTCTCAATGTCTGCTCCTCTCCACTGGTATATACATTGGTCGTCATCGCCCACAACGCATATATTCTTATATTTAGCTGCAAGTAATTTGACCAATTCATATTGAGCACCATTAGTATCTTGATACTCATCTACCATTATATATTTAAATTTATTTTGATAAAAATCCAGCACTTCAGGATTCTTTTTAAATAATTCTACAGTTTTAAAAATAAGATCATCAAAATCTAAAGCATTGTTTTCTTTAAGTCTCTTTTGATACATCTCATATGCATCAGCAATTTTCTTTTCCCTAAAATTGCTTTCATTTTCTAGCATAAAACTTCTGACATCTTGCATTCTATCTTTAGCCTTACCTATTTTACCCATTATTTCTTGCTCTGTTATATCTTTTTCATTAATATTAAGTGTCTTCATACACTCTTTAACTAATGTTTTCTGATCCGAGCTGTCATATATAGTAAAGCTGCTTTTATATCCTAATTTATCTATTTCTCTTCTTAATATTCTTACACAAGTTGAATGGAAAGTGGATATCCACATGTTTTCTGCTCTTTCACCAATAAGAGCTTTAACTCTATCCTTCATTTCTTTTGCTGCTTTATTGGTAAAAGTAATTGCTAATATGTTATAAGGCGGTATATCTAAATCATCTACCATATGAGCAATTCTATGTGTTAACACCCTTGTTTTTCCTGATCCTGCACCTGCTAAAATTAACACCTGCCCATCTATAGTCGTAGCCCCTTCATATTGTTCTTTATTAAGTAATTTTTTTAAGTCCATCATTACTTATTCCTCCTTTCCCAATCATTAAAATATTATACCATAAGTACAATAAATTGAAGACTATATAAGAAAATTTATGTTGTTTGTAATACTTTCTCCTAATTGCAAAATTAAATATATATTATCTAAATAAAAAAATTATTAATATACTCTATAATTAATCTTTCCCCAATAAACAAATTTTAATATTTATAATAAAAGATGCAAAAAATCTGAATTATAAATTTCATTAATATTAATAAATGAAATTTATAATTCAGATTTGCTATTTTTTTGTTAATCTAACTTTTATATAATATTTTATCTTAAATTTTTAGGCACAATTTTTTGTTATCGTATTCATATTTACAAGTAAACATTTTCAGTTTACAAAATAAAAAAAACGCAACCCTTGGGGCTAGGTTGCGCTTCAGCAATAAGCAATAAGCAATAAATAAAAAGGGGGCTATATATTCCTTTTATTTATCCTTGCATGATTATTATAGAGTATCTCTTAAATAAATGCAAGTAATTTATTTAAATTTATTAATTTTTTTATTATAAATGAATGATTTTATTGCAAAATGATTTAATATTCGTTAATAGCTTCTTAAAAGTGCTAATTCGTCATCTGTCAATTCTCTATATTCGCCTTCTTCTAATTCTGGATCTAAAATCAATCCTCCAAATTCCTCTCTTTTAAGATAAATCACTTTTTTCCCTACTGCTTCAAACATTCTTTTTACTTGATGATATTTTCCTTCTTGAATTGTAACTCTAACTTCTGATCCTTTTTCTGTAGCAGATATTATTTCAAGCTTTGCTTCTAAACATTTATATCCATCATCTAATGTTATTCCTTTTTTAAACGCTTCAATATCGCTCTCATCAACTTTTTTATCTATCTCAGCATAGTATATCTTATCTACATGATACTTAGGGGATATTAATCTATGATTAAGTTCTCCATCATTTGTAAGTAATAACAATCCTACTGTATCCTTATCTAACCTACCAACTGGAAATGGATCAAATACTTGATGATCTAGTTCAAGTAAATCAACAACTGTTTCATCTCTATTATCATGAGTTGCTGAAATAACACCATCTGGTTTATTCATCATTAAATATATGTATTTACGATATAATATTTCTTCGCCATTTACTTTTATAATAGAACTTTCAGGATCAACTAACATACCATTATCTTTAACTACAACTCCATCGACTTCTATTAATCCTTTTTTAGCAAAAGACTTCACATCTTTTCTACTTCCATATCCTAAATTAGAAATAATCTTATCTAATCTTTCCATAATATACACTCCAATCCACTATTTATTTACCAGCTCTAATTTATTTACTTCAAAATGATTTTACTTTCTAGATATAACTCTATTTATTTTATCATAGTGTTACACATTGTAACATATAAAATTCATTTATTCTCAAATGCAAAAAGACTAAATCAAAATAATAATTTAATTTTGATTTAGTCTATAAATATATATCGAATTGTAATTTAAAAGGCTTAATTGTTTATTTTCTAAAATTAAACCCCACTCTTATAATACTTAAGAACACTTGGTACATAATTTTGAGTTTCTGCTGGCATTTTGTATAAATCATTTTCAGAAGCAACTCCTCTTTTTTGCATAGTGCCAGAGCCTGCATTATACGCCATTAAAGCCATATCTATATTTCCATTATACTTATCAAGATTTTGCTTTAATAATTGAGTTCCTCCATTAACGTTTTGATTAACATCATATGGATCTGAAATTCCTAAGCTACTAAAGTTAAAAGGCATTATTTGCATAAGTCCCATAGCTCCTGCGCTTGAAACTGCTGTAGAATCAAAATTTGATTCCTGCTTAATTACAGCTAAAATCAGGTCCTTATTTACTCCATACTTCTTTGAAGCATCATCTACTGCTGCATAAATCTTTTCCATGTCAGCTGGAGTTGCATTATTAGATATATAATTACTATAATCTGCTCCTCTTTCATTAACCATCATAGCTAATTTTTCTAAATCCTGTCCTGTTGGACAATCTTGTTGAACAGCACTATTTTTTGTATCGTTAGAGCTTTTTGCTGATTCTTGAACTGACTTCATCATCAATGCATTAGCTAACGTCATTTGATTTGACATATCCTTTGATTCAGAGCTGCTGCTATCATCACTGCTTGTTAACTGACCATTACTCATTAAAGACATTGCCATTAATTGTTCTGCTGATATATCATTAGTTGAAGATGTAGATGTATTCGAGTTCTTTGATGAGTTAAGCATATTGTCCATAACTGTTTGAAAAGCTATATCCGATTCATTAATACCTGAAGATGACGAATCACTTCCAGTTAATTGACCGTTTCCACTTGTTGTTAAAGCTAATAATTGTTCTGTTGAAAGTGAATTCAAACTATCTATTGCCATAAGTTTGTTTCCTCCCTAAGTTTTTCTCTAATTTATATTTTCGGAATACAATTAAATATCTTTAACTTCAAATGATAATTCATCATAATCTTCATAATTAACTTTCTTATAAAAACTCTTAACCAAAGCTAAAATTTTATATTTTCCTGCTGTGAAAGGAATGAAACTATAATATTTCTTTCTGCTATAAGCCTGCACCCTTTCCCATGTATTATTCCTCATTAAATAGAATTCATAACAAACATCTTTTCCACCTTTATTAAATACATCAAATGTAATTTCCTCATTAATTTTAAATTCTTTTTTGTTAGTAACTATATTTGTATTAATTACAGGCAAAGCTTCACTAACATATATGTTAACTTGCTTTTTAAAATCAAATTCATCTTTGCATTTAACATTCTTGGCATAAACGTCTATTGTATATTTTCCAGCTACCTTTGGCGTAAATCTTAACTTTTTATCTTTAATATAATCAGTTTCTTCTACTTTACGTCCATTTATCTTAGTTTCATATTTCATAAGTATGTTTTGAGTATCTTGAACTATACATTCGAATGATATAATATCTCCAATTAAATGGCTCTCTTTATATGGCATTATAATATAATCTATTTTGGCCGGTAAATAATCCAAAACTTTTAAATATACAAATGTATGAGCATCGTATTCTTTTTCTGAATACTTATCTTTAACCATTATTTCTATTTCATATTCTCCCGTTTTGTTAGGTGTAAAATCAATCCAATTAGATTTATTGTAATCACTTTTATTTATAAGCGAACCATTTCTCCTTATATTGAAACAATATAATACATGTGCATCACTTTCACATTTCACCATTATATTAACAGGATCATTTATTAGAGTATTTCTATCCTTATCTACTATAACATCAACTATCTTTATAGGTTTTTCACCTTTCTTTTCAATAAGGAAATTAATCCTTCTACAATCCTCATAGTCTCCATCATAAGATGAATCCTTAACATACATTATTATTTCATATTCTCCAACTTCTTTAGGGCTCCATATATACTCATCATCACTTATGAATCCTGTATCTTCTTCTATAACGCCCTTCACAACATATCTGTATAATAATTTTTTTCCACCATCAATTTCTGAAGTCAACCTAATATCACTTCCAATAGCTTGAGGCGAATTTAAATCTGCTATGAAATTCTTTATACTTATATCTTTATAAGCTTTGGCCGTATATACAAATATCGCCCTATCATCATATTCTTTATTAGAAAGAATATTTTTAGCCAAACAAAGTATTCTATAATTTCCACTTTGACTCTCATCATAGCATACTACATTATTATTTGAGTATTCTTGAATACATGTTGATCTTCCATTTTCATATATTTTATAGAACTTATATAATACTGTTTCATCATGATAATTAGTTTCTACCTTAAATCTTAACTGTTCTCCTACAAGCAAATCTTTATTTTCACATTTAAAGTTATTTATTGTGAGTTGTCTCATTTCTTTTACATTTACCTTAATAGTTCTATAGTCATCAAAAACCTCATTTGATTCTATTCTTTTACATTGTATTAAAAATTCCTTTTCACCAACTTGTGTTGCAGTATATTTAAGAATATTATCAGTTTCATAATCTCTTATAATATCCCAATCTTTATATCTTTTAATATAAAACCTATATAGCATATTGTTATCGTAATAAGACTTTACTTCAATAGAGCATTTCTCACCAACTGTTATTTCATCTTTGTCTAAAGCAACTTCTTCTATAATTTTTTCCTTTGAAGCACTAATCTTTACAGATTCTTTATTCTGAAAATCTTCAGTAAGAATTTTTTTCTCATCTGTATTTAAAGAAGAAATACTAATAATATCTTCTTTTTCCTTATATTCTATTATATCTTCAAACTTCTCTTCTTCCGTTTTCATATGGTTTATATCTTCATTGCTCAAATTACTATTGTTATTATAATTATCCATAGATTCTTCATCACATATTATATAATCCTGCTTTGCTAAGTAATCTAATGGCTTTTTACCATCCTTTTCTCTTGCTTGTACCATAACTATATAATTACCAGCAGAGTCTGGTACCCATAGGCATTCATTATTTATAGAAAAATCTTGAATTGTTTTCCATATACCGCCTTTACCAACTATAAATTTATATTCTAAATTACTTATATCTTCATCTATCTTTCCTATTATCTTTATTTCTGTACCCATAGATTGTGGTTTTTCTTTATCGAAAATAACTTCTACATATTTTAATTGCATATTTTCCATATAATCACTCCCATTACATAATACCATATCTTTATAGTACACCTTCTACCATTTTTTGTAAATATATTTATTTTATTTTTATTTAAATTCTATCATATTTATCACGTTTCCTTCATATAATGTGATTTATTTATAAAAAAAGAAGCCATTAATATAGCTCCTGACTTACAATTTTATTGTCTATTAATTTTATAAGATTGCTTTCTAATCTTATATCATCTTCTTTATTTCTTTTTCTTGGTCCAGAAGTTCTTCCTCCTGCATTCCTAATTTTTTGTGATATATGCCTCTCTTCTAAAAGCCTTTCAATATTTTTCTCTGTATATATATATCCTTTTGGATTTATTACACTGGCTTTTTTCGAAAGACATATGGCTGCAACACCATAATCTTGAGAAACAACTATATCATTTTCTTTAGTTTCATTCATTATATACATATCAGCACTTTGAAACCCACTATCTACAATCCTTACATCACTATAATCACTTCGAATAAAATGATTTATATCGCAATATAAAATAACCTGCAATGAATATTTTTTTGCTATTCTTTCAATAATAGAGATGCCCGGGCAGGCATCTCCATCAATTATAATTCTCATTAATATTAAAGTCTCTTTTCTAGTTCAGCCTTCATATCTTCATATCCTGGCTTTCCTAATAATGCAAACATGTTTTTCTTGTATGCTTCAACACCTGGTTGATCAAATGGATTAACGCCTAAAAGATATCCACTGATTCCACAAGCTTTTTCGAAGAAATATACCATATATCCAAAATAGTATGGAGTTAATTCGGGAACACTTAATACCACGTTAGGTACTCCACCATCATTGTGTGCTAATAAAGTTCCTTGGAATGCTTGCTTATTAACAAAATCCATAGTCTTTCCAACTAAGAAGTTCAATCCATCTAAATCTTGTTCATCTTTTTCTATTTCGATTTCATATTTAGCTTTTTCTACATTAATAACTGTTTCAAAAAGAACTCTTCTTCCTTCTTGAACATATTGTCCCATTGAGTGAAGATCAGTTGTAAAATCACATGCTGCTGGGAATAATCCTTTGTTGTCTTTTCCTTCTGATTCTCCATATAATTGTTTCCACCATTCATTGAAGTAATGAAGTGATGGTTCATAGTTTACTAGCATTTCTACTACTTTTCCTTTATTGTATAATGCATTTCTAACGGCTGCATATTTATATGCATCATTTTCTTCTAATGAAGGATTAGAATATTTTTCTCTTGCATCTGCAGCACCTTGCATCATAGCGTCTATATCAATACCTGCTGCTGCTATTGGTAATAAACCAACTGCTGTTAATACTGAGAATCTTCCTCCAACATCATCTGGAACAACAAAAGTTTCATATCCTTCTGAATCAGCAAGTGTCTTTAATGCACCTTTTGCCTTATCAGTAGTAGCATATATTCTCTTTCTAGCTTCTTCTACTCCGTATTTCTTTTCAACATAAGATTTTAAAATTCTAAATGCAATAGCTGGTTCTGTAGTTGTACCTGATTTTGAAATTACATTTAAGCTTACATCTTTTCCTTCAATCGCTTGCAAAAGTTCTGTCATATATGTTGAACTAATATTGTTTCCTACATAAAATATCTTAGGTGCTTTTCTTTGATCTTTATCTAAAGCATTGTGGAAATTGTTTGTTAACATTTCTATTGCAGCTCTAGCTCCAAGATATGATCCACCTATACCAATAACTATTAATACATCTGAATCACTTTTTATTTTTGCAGCAGAATTTTTTATTCTAGCAAATTCTTCTTTATCATAATTTACTGGAAGGTCAACCCATCCTAAAAAATCACTACCTGCGCCAGTTCCATTATGCAACTTTTCATGAGCAGTCTTAACCATTTCTTCCATGTAAGTTATTTCGTTTTCTTTTAAATAAGGTGCTACTTTTGATAAATCTAATGATATGCTTTTATTCATTTTCTGATTTTACCTCCATATACATAAAAAATAATCATTTCTCGTCATAATTATATCACAAAATACATCAAACTTATGTACTCTTTTTATTATTTGTATTATTATATAAATAATTCAGCATAATTATAAAAAGAGAAATGAAGCATTTCTCTTTTTATAATTAAATTATTATTTTTTGTAATTTAACAGTTCTTTCAACAACACCTATGACAGCATTTACAGCAGCATTTACGCCTTCTATTTCTCTTTTTTCTTTTATTTATATAGTCAATAACTTCCTGTTTTGCCTTTTCATAACCAGCAGTAAATCCATCTGAATATCCCTCATCATATATACCCTGGCATTTGTCTACTTTAGTGCTACATTCGTCTTCTTGATTCTCTTCTTCACATTCATACTCTTGATTTTCACATTCATTTCCTAGATTTAGAGTATCTTCACTACTACATCTACAGGTATAATTACATTCTGTATAATATTCCTTATCTTCATTATCTTCTTCTCTTTCTTGAGAACAATGTATTTCATGATGTTCTTCATGAAAATCACAATCATCCTCCTCATCATCCGAATCAATTAAATTAAGAATTAATTCTTCTTCATTCTGGTTATCAAAAGAATCATTTGTGCAATAAAAATCATCATTAAACGCTTCTTCATTTAAGTTCATTCTACAATCATCAGAAAAATCATTATCTACAAATTCTTCTTCTAGCACGTCTTCATCCATAAATTCATCACGGTCATACCTTTCAGAGAATCTTATAATATCATCCATATTCCTAGTTTTTTTGTTCATCTTCTTCTCTCCTTCATTGTAAAAGATTAAGATTTTTAAACTTATAATTATCTGATACTATATTATGCTATTGAGCTCTATTTGCTATCTTATAATTTTCAATTTTTTCTATTTCTTAATAGTAGGTTTACAGATGATGTTTACCTAATTTTAAGAAATAAATTAAGTGATAACTGTTTATATGTTTTATATTCGAAATTTCATAAGTCAATTATAAACAATCTTTCTAATTATCTCTATAAAAAGATAGTATTCATCTCTCAATGCCACATTTTATTCTTAAAATTCTATACCTTAATTGATTTTCTTCTTAAAATAAATATATATGTTATAATTACTTTTCTACATTTTTATATGCTGGTATTTACTTAGCCTTTAAACATGTTAAATAAAATTTTATTATTGCAACATATATATAAGGGAAGATAATTAATCTTCCCGATTAATTATCTTCCCTTATGTTTCTCTTTACGTTTCTGCTGCTTCAATTGAAATTTATATCTTTCCTCTTGCTCTTTTTGCTTACGAGTTCTAATTTTTCTGTCAGTTTTGCTTTCTTCATGTTGAAGCTTAAGAGCCTGTTGAGATTTTGTCCCCACTCCAACTTCTTTTACCTGTTTCTTTATTTCTCGCTGTAAGCGCTTTGGATTGATTTTTTCTTTCTTTTTTACAACACTTTTAATTGTTGGACTAAATCGAAGTTTATAGTAATTTCTTAAAACAAATTCTTGAATTTCATTCTCCTTTGGTTCTGGTCCAAAGATTATTTTGCATACAGATAACTCATCTCTATACACATATTCAAAAATACCTATCCAAAAAGATTCTTCAAAAAATACTTGTAACTTTCCACTTACTTCGTCCATTATAATTCCTCCTTAAAATTCTAATGAACAAAGAATGGACAACCAAGGAGGCAGGTTACTGACAGTATAACTGCGTCTGGACTACCAACCAGAAATGTGTTTTTATCTTTGTATATCTATATTATAAATTTCTTATTGAAAAAAATAAACTTAATGTGATCAGTTTTCTTAATTCATTATCATAATAAGAATTTCTTCCAATCTAAAAACTTTGTTTATTTCAAATATTTGTGCTAATTCTTCTAAATTATCTTCTGAATGCTCAATATCTTTTGAGTACATATGCATTAAATCAATTTGATCCTGTTTACTAAGATCACCTTTATTATCAATCCATCTAATCACATCTAATTCTTTTATAATAAGATAACTTACTACAGCTAATTTAACTTTAGCCAACACATCATAATCATAAACTGCCTTCATAAAATATCTAAATATAAAATAAACAATCAAATGTTCATATTCATATTCTTTTTCTTTATAATATTTATTAAACTCATTATGTTTATTAATGTAAAGCTGATGATCATTATTTACTTTATAGAAATATTCAAAAGTATGATCCACTACTTTAGGCCAGTTTTCATCTATATGTTCTAAGCTTTTATAAACTTGAAAATACTTATGCATGTTATCATATTTAGATTTTCCCTTACCTTCATATCTATTTAATTGTTTAATAAAGCTTTCTATAAAATCTTCATCTAAGTAATTTTTGCGTACTTCTTCAACCTTAGATACTTTATTGGCATCTATCTTATCTTGTATATCCTGAGCAAAACTAATCAATAATGCAATTCTATTTTTTAATGTCATAGACCGATTTTGAATTATGTTTAGTGCAATTTTCCTTGCTGGCATTAACTGTGAAAACAAATCATAATTAATATCGTCATATGCACTTACCATTTCATCATCCTCATTTATTTCAAATTCAACCTTTTTATCATTATCTAATATTATTCTTGCTGCTTCTGGACATGATATAGATATTCCAATTTCCCTCGTATCTCCATATTCTTCTATGAATCTTGGGAACTGCTTACATGTATTGCATAAGCTTTCTTCACCAAGTTCACTATATATATCACAGAGTTTGTTTTTATTTAAAAATGGACAGTCATCGCCATCTAATATAAAACCTGGCTCTCCATCTTCATATAACGTTATCTTAGATCTTAATATTTCTCCGAATTTTCCTGTTGCATTTTTATATTTTTCATGTGTATCTTCATCAATTATTATTTCCCATCCTGCACAACATGTATCAGGACATTCTGAAGCTATACATTTGAAATCTTTATAATAATATGGTACTTTTGTTTTCATTCTACTACCTCTTTAAATAAAATACTTCTGTCAACCATTGTATCATAATATTAATTATAAACTCAAAATTGGTTTATTCAAGTACACCGCAAGCAGCTATTCTAAATAGATAATTACTTTTATTTAATGAAGTAGTCTCTTTTATTCCTGTTTCATATTCATACTGTTCAAATACATCTCTTTTATCTATTATTACTAAGCAATTCCACGTTCTTGAAATCATATTATACCTTAATTACGAAACATCAAATTCCATAATAACTTTATCGCCTTTTTCTTCCTTAAAGCACCCAAATCCCTCCCAAGTTTCTGATACATATTTTTCTTTTAGATCTTGGAATCCATCCTTAACTATGTTATTATTCTTTTTCGAATTACTCTTCTTTCTTTTATCCACAACCACTATATTTTTATCCACATTTTTGGTATCATTTATCTGGCTTTTGTTTATTTTTGAATTACTTAGATTGTTGTCTAATTTATTATATACTTGTTCCATTCCACTCTCTTTCTGTTCTTTTATATTTGCTACTTCTTCGCCAATAAGATCTTTCATGCCTAAAATAACCATATCTTCATTAAATTTACCATCTTTTATTTTGTCTATCTTATCACTATTGCACTTATCTCTTTCACCTTGATTTGTATTTATGCATAATTCTTCATCATTTAATTCTTTATCCTCGTCATTTATATCTTTTCCCATACTTTGACTTTCTGCTTCTATATCATCTTCTATAGTTCCTTGATTATTAACTAATGTATTCTCATCTTTTATATAATCCAATTCACTATCTTGCTCTTTCACTTTTATATTTTGATGCTTTGCAAAATTTTTTACTTTATAAGCATTATGTTTAGTGAGTTCAATCATCTCTAATTCTAAAAATACATCTAAAGCTAATCTTACTTGTTTATCATCTCTGTTAAATTCTATTGCTAATGTTTCTAATGTATATGCTATATTTCTTGATAAATATAGCTCTCCTTCTTTATTTACTTTTCCAGCCAAAAGCAATAATTTAATCCATATACAATATATAAGATCTCTTTCTGGTTTTCTGTCTATTATTTTGAATTTAGTATCCTCATTCATATCAACTCTTAATTTTATGTTTTTTCTTTCTCTCATTTTACATCTCTCCTTCTAATATCTAATACATTTATCTGTGCACAAACTTATTTACTTAATTATTTTTCCTTACATATAAGATATATGCATAAGTTAGAAAAAACACAGGAATTTTTATGATTTTTCGTTCGCCTTTTTCTTTCAAAATGTTACATTCGAATATTATTTGGCAAAAAATAAAAGCAAACTAAAATGTCTAAACATTTTTAGTTTGCTCTTCCTGATTCTTTAACTTTATAAAGATTTTTATCCACTACAAATAACTCTTCATAGGGTGCCCCTGTATTTGATTTTCTATTAATCCAGCTTATTCACTTTACAGAAATACTCATAAAAATATTCTAATATTTTATAACGCTCTTCATCTCTTACAACTTTCTTCATGTCATCTAAAACTTTCTGCATACATGCATTTGAAAAGTATTTCATTTCTGTATTACCCCATTTTAAATTTTTAGTATTTGATTCGAAGTAATCCCAAAATAAAAGTTCTTCTTTTGTTTTATTAAGAAATATCCGATATACATCATGACTATTTATAATTCCATCTTCACATTTTTTCCCTTCGAAATCATCTTGTACCATAAATGCTCCTATAATACGTCTTTCCTTTTCTTTCATCCCATCTGGTAACTCAGTGAGCAAGCAAGCTGAATTTAATCTAAGCCTATTAGGAACTCTTGGTTTACCCTTTGAATTTCCACTTATATATTTTCCAGTACAAATTGACCATGTTTTCAACACTTCACTTTCACTATTTTCAATAAGGCCAAAGGCAGCTTGTGAATTTGCACTTACTTTTAATTGTTGTATTCTCTGTATACGCTCTTGTTCCATTCTTTCCCGCTCTTCTTTCTCTCTTTCTATTTCTAAAGTATCGTTCAAAATAGTCTCTATTCCCGTTTGAATTTCACTATCCATGCATGTAATAAATTTATAAAAAGCATCAGGAAAATGAAATTTTTTATTACTTCCAGAAAAGTCTATTTCTATTATATCGCCTCTTTTATCTGTTACAATTCCTTCACCAAATTTTATATGTCTAACCTTTTTAGCAATTAAATTCATTTCTTATTCCTCCTTGTTATAAAAAAAGAAGAGCTTTCCATATTCATGTCAATTGACACGATACCAAAAGCCCTTCTATATTTAGACGGTTCTTTATCTATTTTTTGCTTTCATTATACCATGAAACCAGTATAATAACAAATTCCACCAATTTTAATATAGTACTCTCATTATAAAACGCAAAAAAATCCTGCAAATCTAATATCAATTAGAATGCAGGAATCTCTTATCTATTCAAATTCTATAGTAGCTGGTGGCTTTCCTGTGCAATCATACATTACACGATTAACACCTTTAACTTCATTTACAATTCTAGTTGTTACTTTACCAAGTACTTCCCATGGAAGTTCAGCACTTTCTGCTGTCATGAAATCACTTGTAGTTACAGCTCTAAGTGCTATAGCATAATCATAAGTTCTTTCATCTCCCATTACACCTACTGAACGCATATTAGTAAGTGCTGCAAAATATTGACCTATTTCTTTATCAACACCTGCTTTTGCAATTTCTTCTCTATAAATTGCATCTGCATCTTGAACTATTCTTACTTTTTCAGCTGTTACTTCGCCTATTATACGTATTCCAAGACCTGGACCTGGAAATGGTTGTCTGTAAACTAATTTTTCAGGTATTCCAAGTTCTAAACCTGCTTTACGTACTTCATCTTTAAATAATAATCTAAGTGGTTCAATTATTTCTTTAAAGTCTACACAGTCTGGAAGTCCTCCAACATTATGATGTGATTTTATAACTGCTGACTTTCCAAGACCACTTTCAATTACGTCTGGATAGATAGTTCCTTGTACTAAGAAATCAACCGTTCCTATTTTCTTAGCTTCTTCTTCAAATACTCTAATGAATTCTTCACCAATTATTTTTCTCTTTTGTTCTGGTTCTTCTACACCAGCTAATTTTTCATAAAATCTTTCTTGAGCATTTACACGAATAAAGTTTAAGTTATATTGTCCATTAGGTCCAAATACTTCTTCAACTTCGTCTCCTTCATTTTTACGAAGTAAGCCATGATCAACGAATACACATGTTAATTGATTTCCAACAGCCTTTGAAAGTAATACAGCAGCTACAGATGAATCAACTCCACCTGATAATGCACATAATACTTTACCATTTCCAACTTTTTCACGTATTTCTTCAATTGTTTTTTCAACAAATGAATCCATTTTCCAATCACCAGAACATCCACAAACATCATACACAAAGTTTGAAAGCATCTTTGTTCCTTCTTGCGTATGCATTACTTCTGGGTGAAATTGAACTGCATATAAGTTCTTCTCTACACATTCCATACCTGCAACTGGACATACTGGAGTAGTTGCTGTTATTGTAAAACCTTCTGGTGCCTTTTCTATGTAATCTGTATGACTCATCCAGCAAATAGTCGATTCTGATACACCTTTAAATATCTTAGAATCTACGCTAACATCAACTTTTGTCTTTCCATATTCACTTACAGGAGCAGTAGCAACTTTTCCTCCAAGCATATGTGACATTAATTGTGATCCGTAGCATATTCCAAGTATAGGAATTCCAATTTCAAATAACGCCTTATCACATAAAGGAGAATCCTCACCATATACACTATTTGGTCCACCTGTGAATATTATTCCCTTTGGATTCATTTCTTTTATTTTATCAACGCTTAAAGTATATGGATGAACTTCACAATATACATTACATTCTCTAACTCTTCTAGCAATTAACTGATTATATTGTCCACCGAAATCAATAACTAAAATTAATTCTTTTTTCATGGTTTCCTCCTAAAAAATTATTCTACTTGTATTATTAACTAAATATATCATTTTATCAATACAAAACACGAATTTTTTTTATCTTTTTGTAGTTTTTATTCGCACTATTTCTTTAAATAACACAATGCACAACGTGCATTATATTTAATTACTAAAATATATAATAATTAAAATTGTACATTGTGCATTATTTAAATAGTGCTTATTGTCCTACACTATAGTTTGGTGCTTCTTTAGTAATGTTAATATCATGTGGATGACTTTCTCTAAATCCAGCAGCTGTTTGAACAACAAATGTAGCTGTTTCATATAAAGTATCAAGATCCTTTGATCCTAAATATCCCATTCCTGATTTAATTCCACCCATGATTTGGAATATTGTATCTGCCACATATCCTTTGAAAGCAACTCTTCCTTCAACACCTTCTGGAACTAACTTCTTATTACCTTCTTGGAAATATCTATCCTTAGATCCCTTTTCCATAGCAGCTAAAGATCCCATTCCTCTATAAACCTTGTAGCTTCTTCCTTGATATATTTCAAGTTCTCCTGGTGCTTCTTCACATCCTGCAAATAATGATCCCATCATAGCAACTGATGCTCCAGCAGCTAAGGCTTTAACTATGTCTCCAGAATATTTAAGACCACCATCGGCAATTACTGGTATGCCATATTTTCTTCCCATCTCTGCGCAGTCCATAACCGCTGTTAATTGAGGTACTCCAACTCCAGCAACTACTCTTGTAGTACAAATTGATCCTGGTCCTATACCGACCTTAACGCAGTCAGCACCTGCTTTGATTAAGTCTTCTGTAGCTTCAGCTGTAGCAACATTACCAGCTATAACTTGAAGTTCTGGATATATTTTTTTGATTTCTGTTACGGCATCTAATACACCTTTTGAATGACCATGAGCTGTATCAAGAGTTATAACATCAACATTAGCTTTAACTAAAGCTTCAACTCTTTCCATCATGTTTCCTGTAACACCTACAGCTGCTCCGCATAATAATCTGCCCTTTTCATCTTTAGCTGCATTTGGGAACTTTTTAACTTTTTCAATATCTTTCATTGTAATAAGTCCCTTTAAACATCCATTTGCATCTACTAAAGGTAATTTTTCAATTTTATGTTTCTTTAAGATTTCTTTTGCTTCTTCTACAGTTGTATTTTCTGGTGCAGTAATTAAGTTTTCCTTAGTCATTACTTCAGATATTTTTCTATCATAGTTTGTTTCAAATATCATATCTCTATTTGTAACTATTCCAACTAATTTACCATTTTCATCAGTTATAGGAACACCTGATATTCTATATCTTCCCATTAAATCTTCAGCATCTTGTAATCTATGGTTAGCTGATAAGTATATAGGATCTGTGATTACACCATTTTCTTGTCTCTTTACTCTATCAACTTCTCTTGCTTGTTCTTCTATAGTCATATTTTTGTGGATAATTCCGATTCCACCTTCTCTAGCCATAGCAATCGCCATTTTAGATTCTGTTACAGTATCCATACCAGCACTCATTAAAGGAATATTTAAAGCAATCTTTTTAGTTAAGTAAGTTTTTGTAGTTACTTCTCTTGGTAATATTTCTGATTTGTTAGGTACTAATAATAAGTCATCGAAAGTATAAGCAGTTTTAATAATTTTAGCCATTTTTAATCCTCCTAATTTTTGAAATATTTATTGCATTTTTATGTTTTTTTGAATGTATAATTGCATTTTCACTGTTAATTTTATGTATAAAAAAAAGCATACTAACCTTATAGTGATGTTAATATGCTCATAAAGTCTAATTTATAGCCAATACTAATACCACTCATAGTCGGAAGTTTACGGTTTCCGGTAGATACGCCCTGCCTTATTCAAGGTATATACGAGTTATTAAATATATCTGATTTTTTAAATTAAACCTATTATAATGTATGTACATTCTAAAGTCAATAAATTTGAAATTAAAATTGCATTTTTTTAAGCAAAATTTTTCATGTAATTATTTATATTCTGCATAAATATATTTATATACAACATTTTCAACTCTTATCTTTGCTGTATAGATACTATTTTCTTTCTTCAATAAATTTTATACTACTAGAATTTAATATTTCACTATCACTATTAAAATCAAATTCAGCCCCATTTACTATATCATAACAATTTTGCACTGTGGTGGTTCCTGTATTTATATTTTTAAATTCTTCTTCATTTATATATTTTTTTATACCGTCCTTATTTATAATACTACTAACACTTTGATTCTTCTCTAATGGTATATATCTTAAATTATATGATTCTGTTGCCATAACGATTTTTCTACATTGATCTACTACTTTTAATTTCTTAGCTTCCTGAACATACCCTAATACTTTTGGAAACAATACTCCTGATAAAATCATTATTATCGCTATTACTGCAATTAACTCAATTAATGTAAATCCTGAACTCTTTTCTTTTATATTAATGCTTAATCTACGATTACTTTTTATTTCATACTTTACTTTTTTTATTCTCTTCATCTCCTTATAAGATAATTGTATCTTAAATATTAACTTAATTTTGATTTTATATACATTAACTATATAAGCTATTTCAATATAATAAAAAACCTTGAGGAATTGAATTCCTCAAGGTTTTTAAAATTCACATATGAATTTATTTTAATACATTCCATCCATTCCCATTCCTGGTGCACCTGGCATTGCAGGTTCTTTTGCTGGAATATCAGCTACAGCAGCTTCTGTTGTTAAGAATGTAGATGCTACTGATGCAGCATTTTGAAGTGCTGATCTTGTTACTTTTGTAGGGTCAACTATACCACTCTTAATCATATTTACATATTCACCCTTTAATGCATCATATCCAACGCCTGCTTCACTTGCTCTTACTTTTTCGATTATAACTGAACCTTCATCCCCTGCATTAGTTGCTATTTGTCTTACTGGTTCTTCTAAAGCTTTAACAATTATATTTATACCAACTTGTGTGTCAGGAACATCTGAAGTTAATTTTGCTACTTCATTAATTACATTAGCATAAGCAGTACCACCACCAGCTACTATACCTTCTTCTACAGCAGCTTTTGTTGCAGCTAAAGCATCTTCAATTCTTAATTTCTTTTCTTTTAATTCAGTTTCAGTTGCAGCACCAACTTTAATTACAGCTACTCCACCAGCAAGTTTTGCTAATCTTTCTTGTAATTTTTCTTTATCAAATTCTGAAGTTGTTTCTTCAACTTGAATCTTTATTTGATTAACTCTATCTTTAATATCAGCTGAATTTCCTTTACCGTTAACTATTACTGTATTTTCTTTGTTAACTTTAACACTCTCAGCTTGACCTAACATCTCAAGAGTAGTTTCTTTTAAATCTCTTCCTAATTCTTCAGAAATTACTTGACCACCTGTTAATATAGCTAAGTCTTGTAACATTTCTTTTCTTCTATCACCAAATCCTGGTGCCTTAACAGCTACGCAAGTGAATGTTCCTCTTAACTTATTAACAACTAATGTTTGCATTGCTTCGCCTTCAACATCTTCAGCGATGATTAATAACTTCTTGCCCGCTTGAACTATTTGTTCTAATAATGGTAATAATTCTTGAATGTTTGAAATCTTTTTATCTGTTATTAAAATATATGGGTTATCTAAAACAGCTTCCATTTTTTCTGTATCTGTAACCATGTAAGGTGATACATATCCTCTGTCAAATTGCATACCTTCAACAACATCTAATTCAGTTCCCATTGATTTAGATTCTTCTATAGTTATAACACCTTCATTACCTACTTTTTCCATAGCATCAGCTATTAGCTTACCAACTTCTTCATCAGCAGCTGATATAGCAGCAACTCTAGCAATATCTTCTTTGCCTTCAACTTGTTTAGAAATCTTCTTGATTTCTTCAACAGCTTTGTCAACTGCAGTTCTTATACCGTTTCTAATTAACATTGGATTAGCTCCAGCAGTTACATTCTTTAAACCTTCTCTTATTATAGCTTGCGCTAATAATGTTGCAGTTGTAGTTCCGTCTCCAGCCACATCATTAGTCTTAGTTGCAACTTCTTTAACTAATTGTGCTCCCATGTTTTCATAAGGATCTTCTAATTCTATTTCTCTAGCAATTGAAACTCCATCGTTAGTTATTAATGGTGCTCCGAATTTCTTATCTAATACAACATTTCTTCCCTTAGGTCCTAATGTAACCTTAACCGTATCTGCTAATTTATCTACTCCAACTTGCATACTTCTTCTAGCGTCTTCGCCGAACTTTAACATTTTAGCCATTTCAATACACTCCTTTTATAAATAATCTATTTAAACATTCTATTAACTCATGTAATTATAATTTTAATCTGTCTTATACTTAATTTATAATTAAGCTATATATTAATTCTATAAAATATAGTTTATTCAACTATTGCTAAGATATCATCTTGCTTTAAAATTGTATATTCATCTCCATCTACTTTTACGTCTGTTCCTGCATATTTAGAGTATAATACTTTATCTCCAACTTTTACTTCCATTTCAATTCTTTTTCCATCTGTTATTGCTCCTGGACCTACTGCAACAACTTCTGCTTCTTGTGGTCTTTCTTTAGCACTTCCTGTTAAAACTATTCCGCTTTTTGTTTTTTCCTCTGCTTCTAATTTTTTAATTACGACTCTGTCGCCAAGTGGCTTAATATTCATAAAAAAACCTCCTTAAAATATATATTAAATTGATTATTGCATTTCTTTGTTAGCACTCATTAAAGTTGAGTGCTAATACAATTATTATAATATCCTTTATATCCATATAATTCAAACAGGACTTATAATATTATATCCCGTTTTAAAGCGAATATTCTTAATTATCTCAAAATATATTTAAATTGCTCACTTTTTCTTTAATTTTCATCTATTAATCTTTTGAATAATTTTCCATGGAAGTCTATACATTTTTATTACTAAAAGAAAGGAATTTAATCTATATATTTTTAATATCAAATTATTGTAATTAATATATATTATTTGATATAATCTAAATAAAATAATTCTAAAATTCTGATAGGAGATTTGTATGAAAGAAACTCATATATGTGAACTATGTAATAGAGATGTATCTATTATAACTAAGCATCACCTAATTCCTAAGCAAAAAGGTGGCAAAGATTATAAGACAATCCATTTATGTACTACTTGTCACAAGCAAATTCATGCACTTTTTACTAATACAGAACTTGCCACATTATATAATTCTATAGATGCATTGAAAAACAATGCTAGAATAATTAAATTCTTAAATTTTGTAGAAAAAATCCCTGGAGATTATAATGTTAACATAAAAAAATCTCGTCGAATACGAAAAAGCAGTTAACTAATCATAGTTTAAATATATATTCATATGTATTATAAGGCAGCTACTTTAACTGCCTTATATTTATAATGTTATAAATTTGATTTTCTACTCTTCAATTTTTATTTTATTTTCTCTTGCATAGTAAAATAAATATTGTTGAGCAAATCCAGATAGCTTACCAAACTTATTTCTACCAAAGATTCTTATCTTATTTAAAGAAGCATCTTCAGCGCCATAAAAATAAACCATAGCACGTTTAACCCATACATCTACAGGAAATGCAGAATACTTTTCCATGGAGAACAGCATTATGCAGTCTGCAACCTTAGCCCCTACACCTTTAAACTCTTGAAGTGCTGCATGACATTCATCATCATTTAAGCTTTTTATATAATCTAAACTATATTTTCTAAACTCATTTATTGCATTTACGTCACCGCTTTTAATTGCTTCCTTGCTTTTATAAACATTAGAAATTGTATCTACTATATATTTACTTCTAAATGATGCTCCTGTTTCTTGTATTTCTTCTAATGTGGCATCTTTTATTTGATCTATTGTGGGAAATGCATAATATATAGTATCTTTATATTCAATTTCTCTTCCATATTTAATCGATATCTTATTGATAGTTTTCATTATTGATGGTATGCTGTTTCTTGCTGATATAATAAAGCTTATTAATATTTCAAACGGATCTTGATTTAATATCCTAATTCCAGGACCAAATTCTACACTTTTTCTTAACAATTCATCTTTGGATAATTCTTTTTGAATTTCCGAATAGTCTCGTTCTAGATCAAAATATTTAATCCAAATATTTTTAACATCCTCTTCATTAGAATTATATATAAAAATATTATTTCCATCTTGCTTTAATTCAATTACCTTTTCAAAAGCAACTACGATATAATTAGTATCATCTATCTTATAAAATCTAAAACATTGACCACACTCAAAAGTTTGTTTAAGACTAAAATTCTTAACTTCTTCTATTGCAATATAATCTTTGTATGATTTTATTCTTTTGTAATCCATACGAATCTCCTCCATTTATTTTCATAATTATATTGTACTCTAAACACTATATTTATACTTACATAAAATTTTAATATGTATATGATCTATACCAAAAGCAACTTCTTATTACTAAGTTATTACTAAGATTTTATTAACTCTAAGTTAAGTAAGTATATTTATAGTAATATTTTAAATTTTGATTAACCTTCTTTTATTATACTTTCTAATATCTCTGCACTTACTTCAATCATATGGCTACAAGCTTTTTCCTCTGGATTCACAATCTTTGTTTTTAAATCTCTACAATCTATGTATCCCATTTCTTCTTTAAATCTTTTTATAAATTCTTGTGTCATAGCCCTTACTTTAGGGCTCTTATGTCCTCTTTCCTCAGTAAACATAATTCCGAGTACTGCTACAGCACCAGATATAGCTCCACACACTCCACCAGATGCCATACCTCCTCCAAAGCCAGCCATAGTCTTAAATGTTTCATGTGATAAATTTAAGTTATATTCTTCATTAGCTGCATACATTATACATTCTGCACAATTCAAATCATATTCTTTAGTCCAGTATCTTTTTGCTGTTTCTGTTAGCATTTTTCTCTCTCCTTTTATTAATAATGCAATTATCTTTCATTTATTATATCACTATATTTATAATATGTAATCTAATGAAGGATATATACAATGTGGAGTATTTGTTATTATAATACTATAAAAAGGAGTATCATAGATTAATAAAATGAACCGACCCCAAAAAGTTAGACCAAAAATCTAATGATTTGGAGGTCGGTTTTTTGGCAAAATATAGTTATGAATTCAAAAAAGAAGTTGTTCAAGCGTATTTGGATGGTAAAGGTGGTTATAAATTTCTTGCGAAAGAGTTTGGTATTCCTTCTCCAAGCAAGGTTAAATTATGGGTTGATAATTACCGTACATTAGGCGATGAAGCGTTGATGCGTTCAAGAAAAAATGAATCTTTTACTTTCGAATATAAACTTCATGTAGTAGAATTATATCTAACAAGTGAGGTCTCATATCAGGAGTTAGCCCTTCAAGAAAGGATACATAATCCAACGCAAATAGTTAAGTGGGTAAATGATTTTAGAATTGCTGGTCCTGATGCTTTGCGGCCGAAGAAGAAGGGACGAAAGATATCGTTGGAATCATCAAATAAATTGTCTAGTAAAACAGAATCCGCCGAAATTGTTTCAGTTGACACTACTGCTGAACATGTAAAACAGCTTGAAGATGAATTGCTCAAGCTCAAAATTGAGAACGCATATTTAAAAGAACTGAGGAGGCTGCGTTTAGAGGAGGAAGCTCTTCTGAAAAAACAGCGAGAATCATCCACAGCCTCCGAGGAGAATTCAAATTAAAAGATATTCTCGCAGTTGTAGGCTTTCCAAAAGCGACATACATGTATTGGCAAAAGCGATTTAATAGAGAAAATCCTAATAAAGAACTAGAAGAAAAGATCCTTGAAATACGTAGTATTAATAAAGATTGGGGTTATCGACGTGTATACGGAGCACTACGTAAACAAGGAATACTTATAAATAAAAAGAAAGTTCAGAGAATTATGCAAAAGCTTAATCTTCAGGTGACTTCCTTTACAAGAAAGAGTCGTAAGTATAGTTCATACAAGGGTAAAGTTGGAAAGGTTGCTCCTAACAGAATTCATAGACGTTTTGACACACAGATTCCTCATCAGAAAATCACAACAGATACTACTGAGTTTAAGTATTATGAGGTTGATGATAAGGGACGAATGATAATAAAGAAACTATACTTAGATCCATTCATGGATATGTGTAATAGAGAAATCTTAAGCTATGGAATATCTCAACATCCGTCAGCGGCCAATATCATGGGAGCACTAAACCAGGCAATTGAAATCACAGCTGATTGTCCATACAGAAGAACTTTTCATTCTGATCAAGGTTGGGCTTACCAAATGAAAGCTTATGTACACACTCTTAAAGAAAATCGAATTTTTCAAAGTATGTCCCGAAAGGGCAACTGCCATGACAATTCAGTAATGGAGAACTTCTTTGGAATAATGAAACAGGAAATGTACTACGGCGTTGTTTACTACAGTTATGATGAACTCAAAGAGGCAATAGAACAATACATCAAGTACTACAATGAACAAAGAATTAAAGAGAAACTAGGATGGATGAGTCCCGTAGAATACAGGCTCAACCTCTTGGCTGCATAAAAATAGCGTAGCAGCCATTAAAACTGCTACGCTTAAAAAGTCTAACTTTTTGGGGTCACCTCAAAAATCATTCTAAGATACTCCTTAAAAATTAAAAATCACTTATAAATTAAAAATCAACCTTTGTATTATAATATGTGCAAGTAAATAGCCTCTCCATTGTTTCATCATTTATTTCTCTAGGATTAGATCCTGTACATGCATCTAATACGGCATTATGAGCTATAAATTTAAGATTATCCTTAAATTCGTCTTCACCAACACCATATTCTTTCATTGAATGAGGAATATTTAATTTATCATTCATTTCATTTATCATAGTTATCAATGAATCTGTTAATTCAGAATCATTATTTCCATCTAGTTTTAATACTCTAGCAATATCTGCATATCTGCTTTCACATTTAACTCTATTGTACTGAATTACATATGGTAAAAAGATTGCATTTGCACATCCATGAGGTATATGGAATACTGCCCCTACTTTATGTGCCATTGAATGCACTATTCCAAGAAGAGCATTTGAAAATGCCATTCCTGCTAAACATTGAGCTTCATGCATTAAGTTTCTAGCATCTTTGTCTCCACCATAAGATTTGAATAAATTTTCATTCACCATTTCTATTGCCTTAATAGCTAATGGATCTGTAAAATTAGAACTTTGTGATGCAGTATAAGCTTCTATAGCATGAGTCAATGCATCCATTCCAGTATGTGCTACTAGCTTATCTGGCATAGTTTGAGCTAATGCTGGATCAACTATTGCTATATCTGGAGTTATATTAAAGTCTGCTAAAGGATATTTTATCTTTTCTGAATAATTTGTTATTACTGAAAATGCTGTTACTTCTGTAGCTGTACCACTTGTTGATGGAATAGCTACAAACTTAGCTTTTTGTCTAAGCTCAGGTAATCCAAAAGGCACTACTGCTTGTTCAAATGTAAAATCTGGATATTCATAGAATATCCACATAGCTTTTGCTGCATCTATTGGAGATCCTCCCCCCATCGCAACGATCCAGTCTGGTTCAAATTTTCTCATAGCTTCTGCGCCCTTCATAACAGTCTCTACAGATGGATCTGGTTCAACACCTTCAAATAGTTCAATCTCCATTCCAGCCTCTTTTAGATAATCCTCAACTTGTTTAAGAAACCCAAACTTTTTCATTGATCCGCCGCCAACTACGACAAAAGCCTTATTACCTTTCAAAGTTTTAAGCACTTCCAAAGTTCCTTCTCCATGATATATGTCCCTAGGTAATGTAAATCTCATAACGCCTCTCCTTTTATTCAATTTATTTTTACACCATATATATTCTATATATTTTTTACAATTCCTCCAGTATTTAATATATATTTATGATTCTATATATATATATATATATTAAAAAATAAAAAAACTCCCAAAGAAATAATCTTTGAGAGTTTTTAATATTATTTAGAATAATCGAAGAATCCTTTTCCGCTCTTTCTACCTAACCATCCTGCTCTAACATATTTTCTTAATAATGTACAACATCTGTATTTGTTATCTCCAGTTTCATTGAATAAAACATCCATGATAGCAACACAAACATCTAATCCGATAAGATCTCCTAAAGCTAAAGGTCCCATTGGGTGATTAGCTCCAAGCTTCATAGCAGCATCTATGTCTTCAGCAGATGCAACACCTTCTTGAAGGATGAAAGCAGCTTCGTTAATCATTGGGATTAAGATTCTGTTTACAACAAATCCTGGTGCTTCAGCAACTTCTACTGGAGTCTTTCCGATTTCTTCTGATATAGCTTTAACAGCATCAAAAGTTTCTTGAGATGTAGCAGCTCCTCTGATAACTTCAACAAGCTTCATTACTGGAGCTGGGTTAAAGAAATGCATTCCTATAACTTTATCTGGTCTCTTTGTAGCAGAAGCAACTTCTGTTATAGATAAAGATGACGTATTTGAAGCTAAAATTGTTTCTGGCTTACAGATTTCATCTAATTCAGCAAAGATTTCTTTCTTAATTTTCATGTTTTCGATAGCAGCTTCAACTACTAAATCGCAGTCAGCAGCTAATTTCATATCAGTAGTTCCTGAAATTCTTGAAAGTATAGCTTCTTTATCAGCTTCTGTAATCTTTTCTTTAGCAACTAATTTGCTTAATCCTTTATTGATTCCAGCAATTCCTCTTTCAACAAATTCATCTTTAATATCTCTAACGATAACTTCGCATCCTTTTGCAGCAAATGCTTGAACAATTCCAGCACCCATAGTTCCTGCACCAAGTACAAATACTTTTTTCATGGTAAAACCTCCATTAACTTTATTCATAATTTTTATTAATATCATGCTCTTTATGACATTATTAGTTTAATTTAAATCAAGTTTTAAATTATCATTTATCAATTCTCAATAATCAATGAATGATTAAATCACTACGCGATTTCTTTAAAATATATATTAAAAATTTTGCATAGCAAAATAAATCTTCATTGAAAATTGATCATTGTACATTGTTGATTAAAATTATTCTGCGTCTTTAATTGCTTTAACTTGAGCTATTAATTCAGGAATAACTTTTTTAAGATCTCCAACTATTCCGTAATCAGCAACTTGCATGATTGGAGCAGTTTCATCTTTGTTAATAGCAATGATAACTTCTGAATCTTGCATACCAGCAACGTGTTGGATAGCTCCTGAAATACCACAAGCAACATAGATTGTTGGTTTAACAGTCTTACCAGTTTGACCTACTTGGTAAGCATTTTCTACCCATCCTTTTTCAACTGCAGCTCTTGAACCTGCAACAACTCCACCTAAAGCTTCAGCTAATTCTTTTACTAGATCGAAGTTTTCTTTAGATCCAACTCCTCTACCACCAGCAACTATTATCTTAGCTTCTGAAATATCAACGATATCTTTAGCAGTTTTAACTGTTTCTAAAACTTTAGTTCTAACATCACTGTCACTTAATTGAACTGCAACTTTTTCTATTTTGCAGTCAGCTCCATTTGTATTAACTTTTTCAAATACACCTGGTCTTACTGTAGCCATTTGTGGTCTGTGATCTGGGCATGCAATTGTAGCCATTAAGTTACCACCAAAAGCTGGTCTTGTAGCTAATAGATCACCATTTTCAACTTCTACATCAATTGATGTACAGTCAGCTGTAAGTCCTGTATTTAATCTTGCAGCTACTCTAGGGCCTAAATCTCTTCCTATGAAAGTAGCTCCAACAAATAATATTCCT
The DNA here is from genome assembly GCF_900465025.1 of Clostridium neonatale. Lineage (NCBI taxonomy): Bacteria > Bacillati > Bacillota > Clostridia > Eubacteriales > Clostridiaceae > Clostridium > Clostridium neonatale. The sequence continues at coordinate 436,942 of NZ_UICR01000001.1, read as the reverse complement.
GGTTTTCTTTCATTTGCAAGATCACAGATAACTTTAGTGTAAGCATCAGTAGTGTAATGTGCTAAGTTTTTATCTTCAGCAACTAAAACTTCATCAGCACCATGTTTAGCTAATTCATCAGCTAAGTGAGCAACATTATCACCTAATAATAAAGCTGTTAACTTAACTCCTAATTTATCTGCTTGTCTTCTTCCTTCTCCAAGTAATTCTAAAGATACTTTTTGTAATTCGCCTTCTCTTTGTTCAGCAAAGACCCAAACGCCTTTATAATCTGCTATATTCATAATAAATTAACCTCCTATTATCTTAGATGTAGTGTTTTTCTTTTAATTTTCCTAAAACGTAAGTTGCAGCAGTTTTAGCATCCTCTTTAACTAATTCTCCAGCACCCTTAACTTCTTTAGTCATTGACTTCTTAACCTTAGTTGGTGATCCTTTAAGTCCTAATTCTTCTACAGCTACATCTATATCAGCTGCACTCCAAACTTTGATTTCATCATCAGAAGTTGAGAATATGTTTGCAACATTCATATATCTAGGTTCATTTAATTCTTCAATTGCAGTTAATAAACATGGCATTTTAACTTCTACAACTTGATGTCCGTCTTCTAATGCTCTATTAACTATTAATGTATCTCCTTCAACTTTAACGTCTTGAACGTAAGTTACTTGAGGAATGTTTAAATGTTCAGCAATTTCTGGTCCTACTTGTGCAGTATCTCCATCGATTGCTTGTCTTCCAGCAAAGATTATATCGTAATCTAATTTCTTAATCATTCCTGTTAAAGCTTTTGAAGTAGCTAAAGTATCAGCTCCTCCTAATGCTCTATCTGTTAATAGGATGGCTTCATCAGCTCCCATACATAATGCTTCTCTTAATGCAGCTTTTGCAGCAGGAATACCCATGCTCACAACAGTCACTTTAGCACCAGTTTGTTCTTTTATTTGTAAAGCTGCTTCTAGAGCATGTTTATCTTCTGGATTTATAATTGCTGGAACACCATCCCTGATTAATGTACCAGTCTTTGGGTCTATTTTAACGGCTGTAGTATCTGGAACTTGTTTTACACAAACTACTATATTCATTCTAAAAGTCCTCCTATCTTAAAATGCTTCCTGCGATAACCATCTTTTGAACTTCTGAAGTTCCTTCATAGATTTCAGTTATCTTAGCATCTCTCATCATTCTTTCTACTGGATATTCTTTAGTATATCCGTATCCACCAAATAATTGTACTGCCTTAGTTGTTACTTCCATAGCAACGTCTGCAGCAAATAATTTAGCTCTTGCAGCATCAACTGTATATGGTTGCCCTAATTGCTTCTTACAAGCAGCTTTATAAACTAAATGTTTTGCAGCTTCGATCTTAACATCCATTTCAGCAATATACCATTGTAATCCTTGGAAAGCTGAAAGAGGTTTTTTAAATTGTTTTCTTTCTTTCATGTATGCAACAGCTTCTTCAAAAGCGCCTTCTGCAATACCTAAAGCTTGAGCAGCAATACCAATTCTTCCTCCATCAAGAGTCTTCATTGCTATTCCAAATCCTTTACCTTCTTTTCCAATTAAGTTTTCCTTTGGAACTATACAGTCTTCAAAAATTAATTCTGTAGTAGAAGATGCTCTGATTCCCATTTTGTTTTCAAGTTTACCAATTGAGAATCCTGGGAAAGATTTTTCTACTATGAATGCAGAAATTCCTTTTGTTCCCATCGACTTATCAGTCATAGCAAATACGATGAATGTTTCAGCAACTCCACCATTTGTTATGAATATTTTTGATCCATTTAATACATAATGATCTCCATCTAATACTGCAGTTGTTTGTTGTCCAGCAGCATCTGTACCAGCACCTGGTTCAGTTAAACCAAAAGCACCAATCTTTTTGCCTGAGCATAAGTCTGGTAAGTATTTTTCTTTTTGAGCTGGAGTACCATGTTCGTTAATTACTGAAGCACATAATGAAGTATGAGCTGAAAGTATAACCCCTGTTGTTCCGCAAACTTTTGATAATTCTTCTACAGCTATTATGTAAGAAAGAACATCTCCGCCTGCACCTCCAACTTCTTTAGAAAATGGAATACCCATCATTCCTAATTTTCCCATTTTCTTTACATTTTCCATTGGGAATTGTTCAGTTTCATCGATTTCTGCAGCTAATGGCTTAACTTCATTTACTGCGAATTCTCTAACCATTTGTTGTACTAATTCTTGTTCTCTAGTTAATTGGAAATTCATTAAATTACCCTCCTTGTTAATTGGAGCCTACTAGTAGGCAAACTATATATAAATCTCTAATAGATTTTTGACTAAAAAAATTATTTGTTTTGGAAATTCTTTTCTTTTCTTCTTTCTAAGAAAGCGCTCATTCCTTCAGTTTGATCTTCTGTTGAGAAGCATTTACCAAAGTCAGCTGCTTCTATCATAACAGCTTCATCTATTGCTACTTGCATACCTCTGTTTATAGCATCTTTAGCTAGCTTAACAGCAATTGGTGCATTAGATATAATTATTGAAGCCATTTTCTTTGCTTCTTCCATAAGATTTTCTAAAGGTACTACCTTATTAACTAATCCTATTCTATAAGCTTCATCAGCTTTAATATTTCTTCCTGTATAAATCATTTCCTTAGCTTTTCCAAGACCAACTATTCTTGGTAGTCTTTGAGTTCCACCAAATCCTGGCGTTATTCCAAGACCTACTTCAGGTTGTCCGAATACAGCTGCTTCAGATGCAATTCTTATATCACAAGCCATCGATATTTCACATCCGCCACCAAGTGCAAAACCTTGAATAGCCGCTATAACTGGCTTGTCCAAGTCCTCAAGTCTTAAAAATACTTTGTTTCCAAGCTCACCAAATTCTTTACCTTGAGCTTCATTTAAATCCTTCATTTCAGCTATGTCAGCACCAGCAACAAAGGATTTTTCTCCTGCTCCTGTTAATATAACTGCATATATGTCGCTATCTTTTTCTAAATCATCTAGAACTATATCTAAGTCTTTTAATGTTGCCGAATTTAAAGCATTTAATGCTTTTGGTCTATTAATTGTAACAACTGCTAAATGTCCTTCTTTTTCAAGGATAACATTTTCTAATTCCATGTTTTTTACTCTCCCTTTAAAATCATATTATTTATTTTTTTAATTTTCTTACAATTTTAAAAATATTAAATATGCTTGTTATAATATTAACAAGCTTGAACAAAAAAACAACGGAGCTTAAATCTCCTTATTTAAAATTATAATACGTAGTTACATTATTTGCAATAAAATATTATCTTTCCATCCAACTTTTTTATACCTTTTATCTGCATTGTTCATACAAAAACTCATATATGAATAAAAAATAAATAATTTATATTAAAAGCTTATATTTTTTCCTTTTAATATAAATTATTTATTTAACAAATTTATTCGTTTAGTAAATAAATTAATGTCATTAAACTCTCACTTAAATGAACATTTTCTACCTTTACATCACTTGGAACAACTAAATCAACTGGAGCAAAATTCCACATTGCTTTAACTCCGCCTCTTATTAATTCATCAGCAACATTTTGCGCATTTTTTTGAGGAACACAAATTATCCCTATATCTATTTTCTTACTATCTAGAGTTTCTTTTAACTCATCTATATCTCTTATTTCTATATCTCTTATTTTCATTCCAACTAATTTAGGATTAACATCAAAAATAGTACCTATATTAACTCCTAAATCTTCAAACCTAGTATAATTAGCAACAGCCTGACCTATATTACCTGCTCCTATCAATACTGCTTCATACCCTTTATCTAGTCCTAATATACATCCTATCTGCGTATATAGCTCTTTTACATTATAGCCATAACCTTGCTGCCCAAAGTCTCCAAAACAATTTAAGTCTTGACGAATTTGAGAAGCTGTAAAACCTATTTTTTCTCCTAATTCTTTTGAAGAAATCCTATCAACATCGTTCTTCATTAATTCACCAAGATATCTATAATATTTAGGTAGTCTTTTAATTACTGCCATCGATATACTTTTGCTTCTCTCCATTCCGTTTCTCTCCTTAATCTAATATACTCTATTTAAATTATCCCCCAATGCATAATTAATTATTATTTTATATTCAACAAATCATATAATATACTATAATTTATAATTTTATCATATCCATCCATTTCTATGTCAAGTTTATTATAACTTTTTATAAATATGAGTTATATAAATCATTAATAAAATCGTGTATATTAATATGGAGTAAAATATTATCAACTTTTATTATTAAAAATAATAAAGACGTACATTTTAGTATATTTTTAATTAATACATATGTCAACTTTTATTAATTATTTAACTCAGATTAATGTCAGAAGCAAACAAGAAAAAATGTGATTAATAGTTCAAAAAAGGTGTTTACATTATTGGCATAGATCCAGCGACAACGGACTTTCAATGTCAAGTTATTGCCATGCTTGGCATGCAAATAGAGAGTAGATAGTTTTGTTTTTACCTAAAACTATCTACTCTACCTTCAAGTTATTAAGTTATTTTTTAAATATCATTTTCTAAATCCGCACCATTTGTTGCAATTAATTTTTTATAATAATAGAATGATTTCTTTTTACTACGCTTACCAGTTCCATTTCCATAGTCATCTATATCTACATAAATCATGCCATATCTCTTTGTCATCTCTGATGTACCAGAAGAAATAAGATCGATTGGTCCCCACCAAGCATAGCCAAAGACATCTACTCCATCTTCAATAGCTTCTCTCATTTGTTCAACATGTCTCTTCATATAATCAATTCGATAATCATCATTGATTGAACCATCTTCTTCGATTTTATCAACTGCACCTAATCCATTTTCTGAAATAAAGATTGGTAAATGATAACGATCATATATATGATTTAAAGTAATTCTAAAACCAATAGGATCAATCGTCCATCCCCAATCAGACATCTCTAAATTAGGATTTTTAATATCAGAAACCAATCTTCCTGTTGGTTTAGGTACTGTTTCACCTTTATAGCGCATAACATAAGTCATATAATAACTAATTGTAATAAAGTCAACAGATCCTTCTTTTAAAATCCTTTCATCATCTTCTCCCATCTCAATATGGATATCATTTTCATCAAAAAATCTTTTCATATAATATGGATATTCACCTTTAGCTTGGACATCTGTAAAGAACCAGTTAAAATGATCTTCAAACAAAACTTGTAATTGGTCTTCTGGTTTAGAACTTTCAGCATAATTTTCTAATCTACAAAGCATATTACCCATTTTAGCTTCCGAATCAATTTCGTGACATTTCTTAACTGCTAAGGCACTAGCGACCATTTGATTATGCACTGCTTGGAATTTTAGTTTCCAGTTTCCTAAATAAGGATTACAGCTATTTGGTTCAGGTGCTCCTTCTAAAATAACACCACTACTTGTAAAAGGATTAGAAAGAACATTATTAATTTCATTAAAAGTTAACCAGTATTTAACTTTACCTTTATAACGTTTTAAAACTGTTTCAGCGTATTTGACAAATGCATCTACTGTATGGCGGCTTAGGAATCCATTATATTTTTCTGCCAAATGTAAAGGTGTATCAAAATGCGATAATGTTACTAATGGTTCAATATTATATTTATGCAATTCATCAAACACATTATCATAAAATTGTAATCCTTCTTCATTAGGCATTTCATCATCTCCATTAGGGAAGATACGTGACCATGAAATACTCATACGAAAAACTTTAAATCCCATTTCAGCAAATAATTTAATATCTTCTTTATATGTATGATAGAAATCAATTCCTCTACGTTTTGGTAGTTCCCAATTTTCAGGATGTAATTTCATGTCTTCTACCATTTCTTTTGAAGCAGCATTATGTGGTACATGAACATCAAATGAGCCTTCAGTGTCACGAATTTCTTTAGTTATCAATCTTGCAAAGTCAGATGTTGCTAAACCTCTACCTCCTTCATTATAAGCCCCTTCAATTTGATTAGCAGCTGTTGAACCGCCCCATAAAAATCCTTCTGGAAATACTTTATTTTTTATTATCATAATTCTATTCTCCTTTACTTCGTTGATATAGTGCTTTAAAGATAGGCTCCATTTTTTGAACCATTCTTAATTCTGTGGTAATTGTCATAACTGTATCTTGTGCATGAACAAATAACAATGAATATTCAAATTGTTCACCACTTACCTGTGCTTGAATAACTTTTGTTTGAGCATTATGTGCCTGTAAAATTTCTTGTTTTGCTTCTTTTAATAATTTATCAGCATACTCGAAGTCAAAGATAGCCATTTTTTCTAATGCCTCATCTATTTTCATTCTTCCATCACCTGCATGAAGAATAACTTCCATTGCTACTTCATTAATATTTATTATTTCTTCCATATTTAATCACTCCTATTCTTGTACAGCTAATTTTTTTGCAGCCTTTTTTGATGCTTTTTGTTTTTCTCGTTCAGCATCTTTAGTAACTTCAAATTTTTCTGATGCTTTAAAAAATGGATACCAGATTAATGTTGCTAAAACTATATTGATCAGTACTAAAATTACATTTCTAAAATCTCCACCAGACATCATAAATGCAGAAATAGCATTTGGTAAAAAGTTCATATCAAAGTTTACATAATTTATAGTACCCCAACCAAATTGGAACCATAAATAAGAGAATCCTGGAAGAATTATACTAATTAAAACAACTGGAATAAACATAAATGGATTATTAACAACAGTACCATAAACTAATGGTTCATTAATATTGAAAATAGAAGGTATAATTGTCGCTCTACCTAATAATTTATATTTTTTACTTTTTGAAAATAACATCATAAAAGCTAAAGGAAGTGTTGCCAATTGTCCTCCAATATGATGATAACGGCTAAAACCATAAGCATAAATATTTGTAGCAGTTCCTCCAGCAGCAACCATAGCAGCATTTTCAGCAATGGCTGCTTGTGTAATAGAACGTGTTACAGGCGTGAAAACCCAGCCACTAATACCAAAAAAGTAGAAAATATTTTGTAAGAAACAAATCAAAATTACACCAGGTAAGCTTTGTGCAAACCCTTTAATAGGACTCATAACAACTTGTACCATTGCAAACACATCAATATTAAATGTAAATGTTAGTAAATAACCAGCCAATAAACTTAGAAAGATTGAGATAATATTGTCAAACCAATTCTTAACAAAGTCTGGAATTACACTATCTTCTCCAAAGAAAGAAAACCTTACCATACATTTATAAATAAATGCTACAATAAATCCTATAAACATTGATGTAAACATACCGCCTGCACCAAATTGTGATATATTAAATAGGGTTCCTTCAGCAACTGTCTTTGCATTCATACATAACATGAATGCTCCAATACCAGTAAATCCAGCAATCATTGCTCTATCTTTCTTTTCCTCTTTAACTAATGTATTATAAGGAATAATAAATACAACAAAGAGACCTATTAATCCAAAGGAATATGTATTAAGTGGTGTTAAATCTGGTAAGCTTGGTACAAAACGTCTAAGAATAGACCATAAACTTGGAATTGTACTTACCATTGAAAATGGTACGATATATAAAATCGCATCAGCAATAATACTAAACCAATAACTATTTGTGATTTTGTTGATGATTGGAACTAAATAAGTTTCAATCCATGCTTGTATTGCTTTCATGACTTCTCCCCCTCTTACTCTTCATTATAAAATTCAATCGCTTCATCTAAAATGCTTTCCCCATCTAATGATGCATAATAATCTGAATCAATAGAAGTTACTTTAACATGATGATCCTTTAATTCTTCTTGGTATTTTGGAACTTCAGCAGCAAAATGAGGTCCAAGTAAAAGAACATCAATTTTATCTGCATACTCCATAACTTGAGATTTGCTAACTGCATTGACCTTAACATCTAATCCTCTTGCTTTAGCAGACTTTCTCATATTTGCAGCCATAAAACCTGTTGAAGCACCAATTCCGCAAGCTAATAAAATTCTAATCATAATTCATTCTCTCCTTTATACATTTAATCTTTATTACTGATCTCCTTTTCCTTTATTTGCTTTCATTGTATAATCAATTTAAAATAATATATAACATATTTTTTTCCGCATACACTGCAATATATCGAAATTACCTACATAATAGAAAATTCTTTATTAGCAATTTATAGTTAAAAATTTGTATTATTATAATGTAAACAATGTCATTTATATATACTGTTTATTGGGAAGGGGGGAATTAGTCATGAAAAATATGAGGATAGACACGCTAATTAATGTTTTAGAAGAAACAAATGATGATATATCATCTACATCATTGGCTAAAATTATAGGCGTTAGCGAAAAGACAGTAAGAAATTATATAAAAGAGATTAACCAACAAGAAATATATAATATTCAATCTTCCAAAAATGGATATAGATTAATAAAAATGTCCGAAAATCCTAATGATTTTACTATAAATAGTATAGAATACAGAGAGAATTATCTTATTTCTAAACTTTTAACGAACAAAAATGGAATTTCAATATTTGAGGTGGCAGAAGAATTATCAGTAAGCGAAAGCACAATTATTAATAATGTACTACCTAAAATTAAGAGGTTGGCAAATAAATTTCAATTATCAATTCAATCACATAATTATCAATATAGTCTAATTGGAAAAGAAAATCAAAAGAGAAAATTTATCGGTTATATAGCTACTCATAATAGCTATGGATACTTCACTTCAACTGAAACATTAGAAAAATTATTTCCTTCTATAGACATTAGAAAAACCTTAAATCAATTACATAATATTTGTCAACAATCTAATTTATTCCTCAATGATTACTCTATGAATAACTTTTTGATTCATATTTTAATTATGTGGATTAGAGTGCAATCAAATAATACAATCAGTGTAGTAGATAATTACAAAAGTATTGAAAATATTATTTCTTTTTCTGAGCAAAAAGAAGACATAATTAAATTAGCCGATTTAATTCAATCACTATTTGTTGATATCCATTTCTCAATTCCACAAAATGAATATCAACAGATAATTGCATTAATAACTCTATCTATTGATAATAGTTATAACAATTTAAAGAATTTAATTGAACCCAAATTTATGGATAACATATTAGAGATAGCAAAAGAAGTTTCAACACGCTTTGATATACCTGAATTCGATCATAGTTTTCTAATGCAATTTTCTAGACATATGTATACTGCCTATCACAGGGCAAAAATGAATATGAGTTATCCTAACCCTATAGCACATCAAATCAAATTGGATTATACTCCTGTATACGATATGAGTGTTTATTTTGCTCATAAATTTTCAACAATTTATAATATAACATTAAATGAAGACGAGATTGCTTTCATAGCACTTCATTTTGGTGCATATCTAGAAAATAATAAAAATAAATTAGATATGACATCATGTATCATAATATGTGAAAAATATCATAATATCACTAAAAAACTAGTATCTAAAATCAAGCTTAACTTTCAAAGTGACCTTATTATTTTAGATATTATGTCATTAGATCACTATCTTTCCATTAAGCCTCAAAGTGATTTATTAATTACAACTATTGAAACCACAATACCATATCCTTATAAGATACTTATAAATCCAATTTTGACTAAACAAAATATACGGGATATATGGCAAGGTATAGAACAAATTGAGGAAAAAAAATCATTAAAAAAAGGAAAATTTTTTTTAGAAAAAGCTTTATCCGATTGCTTATATGCAAGAAATGTTTCTTTTAATAACGTCGAAGAATATATTAGATTCATGGGCAATATTTGCTATACAAATGATTATATTTCGCCAGAGTTTATTGATGATGTATTATTGAGAGAAGCTGTTTCATCTACTGCTTTTACAAATTTCGTTGCTATTCCTCATACAATAAGTCTATATGCAAAAAGTTCATTTATATTTATATTACATAACGACTCACCAATTAATTGGAATAATAAAAAGGTTAATTTTATTTTAATGATAGGTATTGCTGAAAGTGATATAAGCTCTTTTAATGATACACTTAATTTTTTGATAGATATATTCTCTTCAACTCAAAAAACATTGAAGATTATGAATACAAATACTTTTGATGATTTTAAAGAAACCCTTATGAATTTATAATATGAATTGTCAAGCGAAGTAAACAATTAACTTATTCTTTTTTTATGCTTCATGGTATTTCTCTATAATAAATTCCATCATAAAAATAACAGCTCCAAGTTTACGTTTCCCTTGGAGCTGTTTATTTTTATTCAAAATCAAAATTATTCACAATCTCTGTAGTTTTATCCACATAATTTTCAACAGCTTGGTCAATTTCATCACAAATATATTTTAAACTGCATCCTTCACATTTATTAAGTATGCCTTCCTCTAACAAAGAGCATTTTAAGTCATCCTCAAAAGTGGAATTTCTAATAGCGAGAGCTATTTGCTTTTTATCATATACCTCTCCTTCTTCTGATTTAATTTTAATTTCATTCTTAAACATATCCACAACACACTCCATAATTTATTTGCAGCTTAAAAATTTATTCAATAGCTAGTATCTGTAAAACCACCACTTCTTCAAATAGAAGTTAACTGTTACACACTAATGAATAGGCTAAACTTAATCTGCTACTATTATGGATATATGTTTTAAACTTAAACATTACTGGCATCATTCAATTCAAACAGATTTCCTTCTGGATCTCTGAAATAGGTGCAACGCATCCCCCATGCTTCAATGTGTTGTGGTTCTCCAAGAAACATCACCCCTGCTTCTTTCAGACGCAGATAATCTCCATCTAAGTCAAGTGTTGGGATGACTGCCACAACAGTATCTGGCTGTGTGCTGACATTTGGTTGTTCATACCCTTGAAACATTGGCATAGCTTCTCCTGCAAAAATAGCAAAGCAAGGTGGTGTATTGTTACTTGTGGCAAAAGAGGTGTACGGTCCATTTCTATCGCCCCAAACTGCAATCAAGCCAATTTTCTCTGTGTAAAAGTCAAAGCATTCTCCATAATTTTTTCGCACTAGAATACGAATTGTTGTTTCATTAAATTTCATTTCTATAACTCCTCTCTTTTTGTTTAATATTACAAAGATATTATAGATTTAAAATTTTGCTATTTCACTGTAAAAATCGGACATATTATTTCTATATTCTTGAGGTGTAATACCACATACAATTTTAAAATCTTTTACAAAGTGAGAAACATCATAATATCCTAGTTTCTCACATATGAAAGCTAATCCATTTTCTTTTTTATTTAGAAGCTGAATAGCTTTGTTTATTCTCACTAATCTGGAAAAGAATTTCATACTCATACCGAGATATAGATTAAACAACCGATTTAGGTGTCTTGAACAATAAAAGACATTATTTGAAATTTCTATAGAAGTCATAACCCCTTCCATTTGAATGATGCCTTTGATAGCAAGTTCAAGCTCCTTAGGATATCGAACTTTAGTACTTAGAATTAGTTTTTTTTCAAATTCCAGTAATAATTCATCTACAGATAAAGAAGTTATAAAAATATTTCGCATTGCTATATCCAATGAATTATCAATCAATGAAAATGGTATAATCTGGTCAGTCAGTTTCTTTTGATTTATTTTGGTAAAAGGAAAAAATCCTGCTGGTTGAAATTCAATAATGAATATGGCATCACATTTATTTGCAATATCACCTACTTTGATTGACTTTGTGGTTGGTCCAAATAAAAAACTATAAAGTTCAGCATTGTAATTGAATAGTACAAGAGTAGCACTACCATGAGGCATAATAGTATAATCATCTGAAATAATTGATTTATTAGGAAAGCTGATTGTGAAATTGGATATCAAGCTCCTAAGTTGCTCACATGGTAATAAGTAGACAAAATTTTCTTCACGAATAAGTATCTTTCTACCTGTAGATATATTCTCAAGACTTCTCTTATTTATCATTTTCTCTTTTTTCCTTTTTTTAGATTTGTTAACTAAAATCACTCATATACATATATGATACATATCATTTAAGAACTTTAAAAGAAGTTTTACCTAATAATATATAAAAAATTATTCACAATCTCTGTAGTTTTATCCACATAATTTTCAAAAACTTGGTCAATTCCATCACAAATATATTTTAAGTCACCCTTCACACTTATTAAATATGCCCTTAGCCAGCATTTTATAAGCAAATTCTTATATTCTTGAGTTCTCATATTCTTAAATTCTAAAAAATATAAATTCTTAAATTCTTAAGAACTTTAGATTTTATAATAAATACTCATATATCTTTTAAGAGGGTACATAAAAATATCTCTAAGAAACTTCCAAAGAAAGATACAAATAATGCATAGGAAAATGATATCAAATATAACGAAGAATACTTGAAAATATTATTTAAGAACTGCTAAAGGAGGATATAGTTTATGCCTAAGAAAAGAACATCAAAGGTTGTTAAAAATGATTTTGAATATGATGAAGGTGAAGTATGTGGATTTACCAGTGAAGTTCCTACAGATGGTAATTGTATATCTTCCTTTTCTTTCGATGATGATTCTGATGTTAAAGATTTTGAAACTAACTCCAAATCTAATATTAATACTCATATTAGAACAGATAATAAGCCCAATTCTAAAATTGATACTATTTCATCTAGTAACACCAATAATCAAAATAGCATAACTGATTCTATTAGAATCAAAAATCCTCGTATCTCTACAAAAGAAATATTTGATAACAGAAGGACTCCACTTCCTAATGGTGCTGCCCCTGCTATTGATGGTGAAACTCCAACTATAAAAAGAAGTTACACTCTTAGAAGCTCCACAATAAGAAAAATAAATGAATTAAAAAGTATACATCCTGACATTAATGTATGTGTAAGCACAATAGTTGATATAGCTATAGATTGCTACTATAACCACATTGTAAATGAAGGTGGAAATCAATAACTGAATTTTTAATATATATGTTCTAATTATGATTCTTCATTTGAATCTACGCTGAAGCTAGTTAGGATTTATATGCTGAATGTAGAAAATTTATTAGAACTTATATATGAAATAATATTTTTTCTATCATATATCCTTTATAGGAGGTGAAAAATTATGGAGGTAAATGAACTTATGAATCTTATTGTTAATAATGGTTTTGCTATAGCTGTTGCTGCATATTTGCTGATTCGCTTGGAAAAACAGATTAATAACTTATCTAATTCAATTAACAAATTAAATACCATAATATCAACCAAGCTTGGAGTTGTTATAGATAATGATGATTCTGATAAAATAGCTTGAGAAAAAGGCATGAAACACTTTAAATAATTTTCAAAGTGTTTCATGCCTTTAAACTTGTCTACATTTAAAATTACAACTTCCCAAGTATTAAGTAATTTAAATCGAAATATTTTATATTTTCATATACATAAAAAATCAAAAAAATTGCCTAAATTTTAGGCAATTTTTTTGATTTTATATAACCTTTTTAATCTTACTTTCATTAGTAAGTACATTATTTAAAATCATATTTAAGATACTGTCACAAACATAGTATGCGAACGTTAGATCATTATTAAAATCTATCACACTCTCATATTGCTTTTGTAAATCTATCAAAAAATCTTTAGTGGCATTTGGATTTATTTTCGCAGTTAATATACCTCCCGGTATAAATGTTTTGCTTTTTTTAGCTAATCTCTTCTCATATAACATATGATCTTTCATTATTTTTGTACTAGTACATTCCCATCTATAATAATGTGGAGCACAAAAATAATCACATAAAAAATGGCAAACAACACCTAATTCTTCACTGAACTTAGCCATCGTCATTCCATAGTGTACATCATATATAGTAAGAGATGATAAATATAATATCTTATTAATTACCATATCTATACTTTCATCAAAATAGTGTCTTATACGTTTATATTGTGGAACACAGTCTGGTTTTACGTTCCCCCATATAAATCTATTTTTATTAATTAGAGAGATAGCTTCGGTATTAGAATACTTAAGTATATTCCCTCCCATTAGTTTATGATTATTTATCATCAAGATTTAATCACATCCTTCATTCTCTAATTACAATAATAATATTAAAATAACATAATCATTTCAATGCAAATTTTATTACTAAATTGTAAATTTAATATATATTATTATAATAATACTATATCAGGATGTTTACAATAAATTCATAATTAAAAATTTATTAAATTAATTTACTAACTTCTTCTTCCATTAATATAGTTACATCTCTATGCATATTAAGCATAGTTGATGGATTATTAGTTGTGATCACACCTTTTAATAATTCTCTTACAACATCAGCTTTGTTTGTTCCTTTAACTATTAAAATTATTTTTTTTGATTTTAAAATTTGACCTAATCCCATAGTTATTGCTTCTGTTGGCACATCTTCTATTTTATCAAAAAATCTTGAATTCGCTTCTATAGTACTTTGTGTTAATCCAGTTTTATGTGTACCTGCTATTAATACTTCATCAGGTTCATTAAATCCTATATGGCCATTAACGCCAATTCCAAGTATTTGTACATCAATTCCACCTAGCTCGTCAATTTTCTTATCATAGTTCTTAGCTTCTTCTTCAATATTTTCTGCTACACCACTTGGTACAAAAGTTCTTTCCTTATTAATATTAATATGATCGAATAATTTGTTATTCATGAAATATCTATAGCTTTGTGGATTATCTCCATTTAAACCTATATATTCATCTAAATTAATAGTTGTAACATTTGAGAAATCTATTTCTCCATTTCTATTCATTTCAATAAGATTATTGTATAAACCTTCAGGAGTACTTCCTGTTGCTAATCCTAATACAGAGTTTGGTTTTTCATTAACAGTCTCTTTAATCATGTTTGCTGCTAACTTACTCATTTCATTATAATCTTTTGTAATAATAACTTTCATAACATATCCCTGCTTTCTTTATATTCTTAATATTTATGTAGAATCTTAGCTAAAGTTTTATCATTTAAACTTTAGCTAAGATTTCTTCAACTCAACTTAATACTGTTATACTGTTACTTGATTTTCTACTTTATTAGCTGCTGCATTTTCTTGCTTAGCTGCCATAGCTACAAATGGAAGATATATTACCACTGCTGCTGCTAGACAAATAAGTGCTGTTATACCACCTCTGATTGAGTTAGTAGAAAGTATTGCCCCTAGAATTGGTGGTGTTGTCCAACCAGCCATAACTACAACTTTTGGAGCAAATCCGATTGCTGTTAATGCATAAGCTATTACTGTACATGCCATAGGTGCTAATATAAATGGTACAAAATAAATTGGATTTAATATTATTGGCATACCAAAAATTACTGGTTCGTTAATATTGAAACATCCTGGTGCTATACCTAAACCTACCATCATTTTTTGTTGCGCACTCTTTCTTTTTGCAATTATTAATATTGCTATAAGTAACGCAATTGTTGTTCCAGATCCACCCATGTTTACATATGAATCTATAAATTGACTGTTTAGTATATATTCAGCTGGCTTACCATTTGCAAAAGCTTCTGTATTTAATATAGTTAATGGTAATAATAATGCATTTATAATTGGAGCCATGATATTTGAACCATGTAAACCAAAGAACCATAATAAATGAATCATAAATACTATTACTAGAACTCCGCCTAAGCTTCCAGCTACACCTTGAAGTGGTGCTTGAATAACATTAAATAAAGCTTGGTGTATATCTGGCAATCCTAATACTTTAAATATTTCTAAAATTCCTGCTGTAACACATAGAACTACAATAGATGGAATTAATGCTGCAAAAGATTTTGCTACTGCTGGTGGCACACCATCAGGCATTTTTATTACTAACTTAGGATTTCCTATTAACTTAACAAAGATTTCTGTTGCAATAATTGCAACTATAATAGCAACAAACAAACCTTGTGAACCTACAAAAGTAAGTGGTAATGTACCATCTTCTGTTGTTTTATATAACATCCATGATGCTGCTACTGATACAACACCTGCTGATAAGCCATCTTTATCATAAGATCTTGCTAAATGATATGATATTGAAAAAACTACCAATATTGACATAAGTCCAAATGAAGCATTCCAGATGTCACCACCAAAGTTCTTCCAGTTGGCTGGTAATAACCAATTCATAAAGTTTTGATAGAACTCAAACCCTAAATTATTAAATAATGTAGCAAAGGCACCAGCCATAATTAATGGAGTTAAAGTAGCAAATCCATCACGAATTGCAACTAAATGTCTTTGTGATCCTATTTTAGCCGCTATTGGAATAAAATGTTCTTCCATCCATTCAAAAAACTTATTCATAATATATTCTCCCCTTTATTAATATTATTTTTCTTCTATAAAACCAAAACTACTCCATGGCTCTATATAATCTAATAGGAATTTTTCTTCGTCAACTATTTTCCCTATAACATTAGTTTTACCTTCGTTTTTCATTTCCTTTAAGGCTATTTGAAGTTCTCCTGCATATCTAGTATACAAATCAGAATCTATCAAAATATCCCCTCTTTGAATATTCGGCGTATTTATAGGAGGAAAACTTTCATTTTTATACTTAACTCTGCTTTGAGTAGATCTTATCATGTACTCAGAAACATCACCTCTATTATAGTGATATTCTTCTAATACAATCTTTCTATCTAACTCTCTAGCACTTTCATCAAATTTGACTTTGAATGTTATTTTTTCCTTATTAAGTTCGCTTAATAATTTTAGTTCCTCTTCACTAGCAAAAGAATTAGCTATTATAATATCATCCACAAAGCCTGTTGCCATTAAATGTTTTGCTTGAACATCAATTGGAAGCTCCCTATGCATTTCTAATGTACATAGTCCCTCTGATACTGGCCAAGGACCATATTTTGCACTTGGAGAATTAACAAATGCTGCTACATTAATCCCTAGTTCTTTAAATTGTTTTGAACATTTAATGAAGTGATCTAATGACAGTCCTGTATATCTATGTGGATAGAAATTATGACATCCATATAAATTATTTAAATTAGCTTTATATGATAATATATTATCTATATATCTTGTACCATTGCTTACATTTAACTCTATTTTCAATCCATATTCATTAAATGACATTATAGCTTCTTCTTGGCCACTAAATCCCATATCTAGTCTTATACCATCTAATCCCATATCTTTGAATACTTTTAAGTCATATATAGATGCGCCTAAATTCTTGAAGATAGTTGGATCTAAATCTGCAATAACTTCCATATTTTCTTCTTTTGCAGCCTTAAGCATAACCTTAAATTCACTTATTACATCATCTACATTCTTATCCGCCACAGATAATAAACATGTAAAAATTCTTTTAAAGCCATATTTTCCTGCCAAATGAATATAATCCACTATTTCATCTATTTCTGTATGATTTGGATAAACCGAAATTCCTAACCTTTTCATTAATAATCACCTCTATTTACTTTGGTTAATGTATATATAGTATGCTCCCTTGGTTGGTGAAATATCATCATCTACTATTTCATCAATACACATATTTTCTCTTAGATAATTTTCAAAAGCGCTTCTAACAACTTTTGCTTTTCTTATTACGCCACCAACTAATGCTACTGAACAACTTTCAAATCCTAACTTTTTGTATAACTTTTCTACTGTTTTAGCTAGTTCTATTCCTTGCTCACATAAAATATTTTTAGATATATAGTCGTCGTCTTCTCCAAGTCTTGCAACTATAGGGGCTATTGATGCAATGTCGTCCTTAGTTGATGAATATACAAATTCAGTAATATCATTAACACATTCAATTTGTAATTTTTCTAATATGCTCTTTGTTAGTTTTGATTGTGGTAATGATTCTTCTTCTTCTTTTATCATTCTTTGGATAGCACATATTGCCACTTTATATCCGCTACCTTCATCACCTAGAAGATTTCCCCATCCACCACATCTTGAAGATCTTCCGCTATTTATACCAAACGCAATTGATCCTGTTCCTGCTATAGTTAGAATTCCATCTTTTCCTTTTAACATAGCTTTTAAAGCAATCTCAGCATCATTCATAACTTCTACTGTTACGTTTATTTGCGACTGTATCTTTTCTTTTATTAACTTAGAATTATTCCCTACTTCTGCTCCAGCTGCCCCGATATAAATTCCATCTAAATCTTCACAACCTAAGTCAGAAGCAATCTCTGTTATCGCATCTGATATATTAGCTAAAGCTATTTCCGTATTGTTTAATAAATTTCCAAAACCTTTTATAGAGCTTTTTATACATTCACCATTTAAGTTATAAGCTGCTGCTTCTGTTTTTGTACCTCCAGCATCAACACCTATTACATACTTCATACTAAACCCTTCTTTCTTACTCAACTGGAAAAGTAATTCTACTTACTTTGAATTATTTCGTGTATATCTATCAATTCTACTGCTAAATCCTTCAAAGTCATACTTGTCATTAAGTGATCTTGTGCATGAACTAATAACAATGATACTTCTGCTTTATTTCCTGCTGCCTCGTTTTGTATTAATGAAGTTTGAACCTTATGAGATTCCACTTGTTCTTTATCTGCTTTCTCAATTAGCTCTTTAGCTTCCTCTATATTACCTCTTTTGGCAGCCTGAATTGCTTCCATTGAATAACTTCTTACTTCACCACTGTGTAATATAAGATTCATTATTATTTCTTCCATAACTATTCTCCTTCTATGCTACGTCCAAATACTCTGTAATATCTTATTATTTAATAAGATCTAATGCTTGTTTTAACACTTTTTCACCATTCATTGTTCCATAATCTACTGCATTTATAACTTCTACTGGTATGCCTTTAGATTCTACACTCTTTTTTATTTTTGATAGTAGAAATCTTACTTGAGGTCCCAACAATATTACGTCTGTATCATCAATTCTGTCTTTTAGTTCAGCTTCTGCAGTTGCATTTATTTCACATTCAATTTTTTGATTTTCTGCTGATGCCTGCATTTTAGATACTAATAAACTTGTCGACATTCCAGCTGAACATACTAATAATATTCTTTTCATGATAACTTCCTCCTTATTATTTTTATTTACACTAATATATATAGCAATTATCATGCCAAAGTCCATAAATCTTATCTTCCATTATAAATGCCTGTAATCGTCATCTTAGGTGTATTATTAACTGTGTAATTTAAGTTATTTAGTGTGTAATATATAAATACACACTCTTTATTTTACACACTATGATGATTATTTTACACAGTTTATTAGTTCTCTATAATCATCCTTACTATATGAGCTAATTCATCATCTCCAACATTAATTTTATAAGTATTTTCGATTAGCTTAAGTGCCTTTTTAACTAATATAAACTCTCTGTTTTTATTATGTCTGTAGTTTTCTAAGTCCTTAAACTTGACTTCTTTCTTTCCATTTACTAATCTTTCTATTAAGAATGCTGTGTGAATTAAAATTCCAATTTTAATTTCATGTTTTATTTTGATTTGCAAACTCTCTTCTATATTAGTTATAGTATCTCTTATATTTGCAACCATATTTTTACAATTGATATCTTTTATGTGTATTTGCCCTTCTAATGATCTTGTAATCTTTAAAAATTCTTGTTCAACTTCAATTAAATTTTCTAATTGTTCAATTCCTTTATTCAAAAACACTTCTTGAGCTGATATAAATGGCACTCCATCTATAAATATATTTACAGTACCAACTATAGCAAGTATTGTGTATTTTTCTTTTAATGTTTTTACTTTCTTCAAAAAGTCCTTTTTATCTAAAATGTTTAATGGTATTACTTTAATCTTGTTAGAATCATTTAAAGATGAAAGTATTCTATCTTTTATTTTTTCTGCTGCACCTTCTCCTGTAAAGCATGTTGTTATTATTGCAAGTTCTTTATCAACTGTATAATCTTCTTTTTCCATCTGTATTGATAATCTTCCTATCTCTTGACAAGAAGTATATATACTTTCAAGATTCCTACCATTTAAAGCCTTTCTTCCCGCTTCAAGTACTGTTAATGTTGTAACCATATCTATTGTTTTTATTTGTATTCCTAACTCACTTGATATAATTTCGCCAAAATTAATTAGAGACCCCATGTCAACCAGCATCAACACGCCTTTATCATTTTTCATTTTTGATATTTCTTCTTTTGCAATTTGAAGCATATCTTCTGCTTTCATTGTTAATGGCATATCTAATGCTTTTACATATTCTTCTCCAATTAATGTATTAGCAACTTCAACCATACTTGTTGCAGTATTTCTTCCATGCATAATTACTAAGACGTTTACCTTTTCTTCAAGCAGCTCATTATTTTCTTCTCTACTGGCTGCTAAAAACATAGTTATATAACCAATTTCATCTAGTGGTGCTTCTATATTAAATTTATTTTCTACTATTTTGACTATTTCCATTGCTACCATAAATTCTTCTCTGTATTGTGCTCTAATTAAGTTGAGCTTTGGATGACGTATTTTTATTCCTAATGTCATTCTTTCAATACTTCCTTGCAAATGTAAAGCCAATCCAAAATAAACCTTTTGTTCAAATTCTCTGTTTAGTTTATTTGATGCTATTTGTAACATCTCTTCAACTATATTTATTAGCTTAATATCGACTACTTTTGAAAGTTCACTTTTTTCAATTTCATTACTTAAGCTACTTATATATTTTTTAAAATGTTCTTCTAAATCAATGTTTAAAAGATCATTCATTTTTTCTTCATCTATTCCTTGTGCCTTTAACTCTTCCATTTTCTTTTCTATCATGGAATAAAAGCTTAAGTTCGTTATATCCTTGTCTGAATCATTTTCTAAATTCAGTGGTATTAAAACATCTTCTTTATTTGAAAATTGTACAATATCACTCATATTGTTTGATATTTTTTCTACTTCTTTTCTATGTGACTTTAAATTTATGATTCCTTTTTGAACTCTTGATTGTAGTTCACTTTGATCTATTAATATGAAATTACTTTTATTAACCTTATAATTTAAGAATGCCTTTGCACATGATAATTGTACATCGCTTCTTAATTGCCCTATATTGTTATTACAATCATAAAGCAAAAATGATATTATTGAATTTTTGCTTATATATATGCTCTTTCCGAGTCTAACCGACTCTTCTTTAATGAAAGATTCTAAAAGTAAGTATCTTTCTTCTAATGTTCTCTCTCTTAATGGCGGTAAAATTATTGTCATAGGAATTCTTCTAGTGAAAGTCTTTAACATAAATGATTGCGGGTCTTCAGTAGTTGCCGAAATTATTTGAACTTCAGCTTTTATTTGTTCTTCTGTGTCTCCAAGTCTTCTAAACGTTCCTTTATCTATAAATGTAAATAACATTTCCTGACCTTGTGGAGATAATCTATGTATTTCATCAAGAAATAAGATTCCACCATCTGCTTTTTTTAATAGTCCCTCTTTGTCTGAATCCGCACCTGTAAATGCTCCCTTTTTAACTCCAAAGATCTGTGCAACAACTAATTGAGGATTATCAGCATAATCTGCGCAATTAAATCTTATAAATGGTGCATCTTCATCTATAACTCTAGATTCCTTAGCAAATGAATACATCATTTCTGCAAATAATGATTTTCCCACACCAGTTTCACCTAAAATTAATGTATGGAGTCCTCTTGGTGGATAAAGCATTGCTGCTTTAGCTTGCTGTATAGGTAGCTTTAAT
The DNA here is from genome assembly GCF_900465025.1 of Clostridium neonatale. Taxonomy (NCBI): domain Bacteria; kingdom Bacillati; phylum Bacillota; class Clostridia; order Eubacteriales; family Clostridiaceae; genus Clostridium; species Clostridium neonatale. Next base: position 415,222 of record NZ_UICR01000001.1, on the reverse strand, counting down.
GATAATTCTGCACCCACAAGTCTATCTAAGCTATCTTTTTTTACAACTAATTCATCTTCTCTTTCTCTTTCTTTTATAACCTCTTCTTCTTTTTCTTTTCCAGTATCAACATCTTTGAGCTTAAAACTACTATATAGAACCGGTCTTCCGTTCGATTTATTAACCCTTTTTTCCTTATATAAATTATTTAAATATCTGCTTACATTGGCTCTATCCATTTTCATATATTCACTAAGCTCATATGCACTTATTCCTCTATTTTTTTTATTTTCTAAATATACTAATGCCTCTATAATTTTCTCTTCTTTTCTTACATCCATATAAGTCCCACCTTGAATAGAAATCTAAAGTATAAGCAGTTTTTAATATAAGCTGTGGCAAAATCCACCTTATCTTTTTACCACAACTTATAAATATTCATAAATTAATCTTTGTTATTTTTTCTTAAATATATTATGTCAAACTACTTATAATTTAGAACTTCTCTTTTCCATTAATAAATACTTTTTTAATGTTTATATTATCGTCAAATAAAATTATATCTGCATCGTATCCTTCTTTTATTAATCCCTTATGATCTTCAACTTTGCAATGTCTTGCGCCATTATATGTTGCCATTTTAACTATTTCATTTAATGGAAGTTTTGAATTCTTATATATGTTTCTTACTGCTTTGTCTAAAGTTAAAACTGATCCAGCTAATACTCCATCTTCAAGTGTAGCAACACCATTTTTAACAGTAACTTTTTGTCCTCCTAATGAATAGTCTCCATCTGGCATACAGCAAGCCATCATAGAATCACTTACAAGTAAAACCTTATCTGTTCCTTTTTGCTTATATGCAACTCTTAAAGCGGGATATGATATGTGAATACCATCTGAAATGGTTTCTGTTGTAATATCTGTATCAAATGTAGCTCCAACAACTCCTGGACTTCTATGTTTGAATCCTGTCATTGCATTATATAAATGTGTGCTATGAGATGCTCCAAGTTTTATTGCCTCTATACACTCTTCATATGTTGCTTTAGTATGCCCTATAGAACATACTATTCCTTTTTCAGAAATATATTGGATTAATTCTCCTGCACCTTCTACTTCTGGGGCTAATGTTACTGATGTAATCACATCTTCATATCCATCGCTTATTTTCTTGAAGTTATCAATAGTTGGTTCTAATACATAATTTCCATTTTGTGCTCCAAGTGCCTCATAACTTATAAAAGGTCCTTCTAAATGCGCTCCTAAAACTTGCGCTCCTTCAGTTCCATTTTCCTTTGATTCTTTTATAGCTTTTAATGAATTTCTTATTTCTTCGATTGAAACAGTCATTGTAGTTGGTGTAAATGATGTAACACCATGTTCTACTATTGCTTTCGAAATTTTATTAATTGATTCGACTGTTCCATCCATGGTATCACATCCACCTGCTCCGTGAATATGTACATCGATAAATCCTGGCGCTAAGTATAATCCCTCAGCATCTAATACATTGTCATCCAACGTATCTGTGTTTATTTCCTTTATCTTTCCATCTTTAATTAATACTGATCCTTTTTCAATCCTATCGTAATATACTATATTGCAATTTTTTATTAACATTGAAATCTCACTTCTTTCTATGTTTTTTAAACTGGACATTACCATTTCTTAATTTTATTATAATTTCTTCAATAATAAAAAGCAATAATATTTATTGCTTTTTATAATAAATCACTATTTTTTCTTATATGTTTATGTTTTCATATTCTTTGTTTATTTTTTAAGAATGTTATTCAAAAATTTTTTTCAGAGTCCAATGTAATTACCAATTTCTAATTAATTATCTTGTAAAATTTTATTCATGTTTAAATTGATTCAATTTTTCTGCTAAATTATTACTATAATCAACTATTTCTTGTGATAGTGCATTAAGTGTATTTGTAATATTTAATTGCTGTTGAGTATATGAAGTTATTTCTTCTGTTGAAGCAGAAGTTTCTTCTACACCAGCTGACAAACTACTCATTGAGTTCAATATGATTTCTTTCTTATTAATCATATTGTTATTTAATGTTGATACTGTTTCTAATAATTCATTTAATGATGATACTCCATCAAAAATTACGTCAAATGAATTTTCTGTTTCCTTAACATTTGTACCCTGAGTATTAATCACATTATTAACATCAGCAACACTATTTACTGTATCATTAATTTTATCTTGCATAGTTGAAATAATGCTTTGAATGTTTGATGTAGCTTCTTGTGACTGTTCTGCTAATTTTCTTATTTCATCTGCAACAACTGCAAATCCTTTACCATTTTCTCCAACTCTTGCAGCTTCAATAGCAGCATTAAGTGCCAACAAATTAGTTTGTTCTGAAATATCAGTAATTAGTGTTACTATATTTTCTATTTCCTTTGAGCTCTTACTTACATTCTCAATGCTCTTATTTATTTCATCTGTTACTTTTACTGCTGTATTAGAACTTTCAACTAGATTATTAACTGTTTTTAATCCAAATTTAGTTTTTTCTTCTAAGACAGAACAAGAATCTTTCATATTTATTAATGAATTTGAAACTTCTTCAATTATAGTTGATAATTCATCTGTTTCTTTAACAACTGTATCTGTCTCTTTTGCTTGCTCATTTGAAACCGATGCTACTTCTTCCATAGTTAAAGCTATTTGATTAGCTGATGACTTAAATTCTCCAAAAGAAGTATTTAGCTTGTCATTTCTTTCAGCTAAAGAATTAAGAGTATTTTTAGTATCTTTAATAGCTACTGCAAAATCATCAATCATTTTGTTATAAGAATGTGATATGCTTTCTAGCTCATCAGATTTATTCTCAGACTCTTTTTTAACCTCTACCTTACTTGTTAAATCACCAGTTCCTGCTTTACTCATTGCATTCTTAATTAAAGAAAGCTTTTTAGTTATTCCATTTACTAAAAATAAAATTACACCTATACTTATAACAGTCATTATAACCATTATTGTTATTTGTACTCTTCTTGTTGCTTCTGTTACATCTTTATGTTCTGTTGTACTAATTAAACTTATCATTCTCCAATCAGTTCTTGGTACATCTGAACTCTTATAATAATATTTTAAATTGTCTAATGTGATTTCGCCTTCTGTTTCACCACTTTGACTTATGATATTTAATATATCCTCATTCTTGCTTTTTGAATATACTTGAGACATATCTTTACTATCTGATAATATGGTTCCATCTTTTGATAGTAGAATTGAATATCCTGTTTTACTGAATTTTCTTTCTGAAAAATAAACAGACATATCTTCGTAAGCAACATTCATTCCAAGTACTCCAACAACAGTATTACCATCTTTTATTTTTCTAAAAATGGATAATGTCATTTGATTTGTTAATGGATCGGTATATGGTCCAATCCAAATTGCATCTTCTTCACTTTCTAATGCCTTTTTATAATATTCATCGGGTATAACAGTAGTTAATCCTGATGCATTATAATCTACATCCGAAATAATTAAATTGGTATCTCCTGATTTAAATACTGTACTTGTAATTACTTTATTTGCTCCTTTTAATCCTGTTAAAATTCCCATACAGCTTGTATAATCTTTTGTTTTTAGCGAATTTTGGAATATGTTGGTCTTTTCCATAGTTGACATTCTATATTCTATACCCCAAAAATATTCATCTAAAGACTGTAATGCATTATTATACCCGTTGTTTAAGTCAGTCTTTATTACTGTCTTTCCATAATCACTTATGTTTTTAATTCCGATAAAACTTAGTGCAATCTGTCCTATAAGTATTACAGGTATTAAAACACACAACATTTTAAATTTCAAAGATTTTCCTAACTCAGGATTTAATATTTTTTCATTCTTATTCATAGTTAACCTCCCCCTTAATTATTCACAAAATTCTGAATAGACTAAGTTCAATAAAATATTGCTCTCCCACCTTTATATATTTTCACACTGGACATTACCACTTATCGATTATATTATAATTTCTCAGACAATAAAACTCAATAATATTTCTTAAAAAATATTATTGAATTCCAATTTTACATGTATAATTATGTTTTCACAATTCTTTAAAAAATTTTAATCTGTAATTACCACATCGAAACTTTTTCTTTTTTAAGTTTTTGTAGCACTATATTTTTAAATGTTCATTTAATAATATAAAACTGTACTAGTATAATCGCATTTTTATCTTCTTGAATAAAACTATCTATAGATATAACATGAACTTAAAGAAGTACTTAAGGGAGGTTTTATATATGAAAGATAAAATTAAAATAGTAACAATTGGTGGTGGATCAAGTTACACACCCGAATTGATAGAAGGTTTTATTAAAAGATATGATGAATTACCAGTAGGTGAAATATGGCTTGTTGATATTGAAGCTGGAAAAGAAAAATTAGAAATAGTAGGAGCTTTAGCTAAAAGAATGGTAAAAAAAGCTGGTGTACCTATAGATATTCATTTGACTTTAGATAGAAGAGAAGCATTAAAAGATGCTGATTTCGTTACAACTCAACTTAGAGTTGGTCTTTTAGATGCTAGAATCAAGGATGAAAGAATACCTTTAAGTCATGGTGTAATTGGTCAAGAAACAAATGGTGCAGGTGGAATGTTTAAAGCGTTTAGAACAATTCCAGTAATATTAGATATTGATAAAGATATGGCTGAATTATGTCCAAATGCTTGGCTTATTAATTTCACAAATCCTGCTGGAATAGTTACTGAAGCTCTTCTTAAATATGGGAAAAACAAGAAAGTCATTGGATTATGTAATGTTCCAATTGGTATGGAAAAAGCAGTAGCTAATCTTTTAGATGTAGACCATAGCCGTATTAATATGACATTTGCCGGATTAAATCATATGGTATTTGGAAAAGAAATTTACCTTGATGGAAAAAATGTTACCGAAGAAGTAATCAATTCAATTGCAGAAGGTAAAATGGGTTCAATAGTTAAAAATATTAAAGACTTTGAATGGAGCCCAGAATTTATTAAGGCTCTTGGAATGATGCCTTGCCCATATCACAAATATTATTTCCAAAGAGAAGATATGCTTAAAGAAGAATTGGCTGAGTTCTCTAAAGGTGAAACTAGAGCAGAAGTTGTTCAACGCCTAGAAAAAGATTTATTCGAATTATATAAGGATGAAAACTTAGATATTAAACCACCTCAATTAGAAAAACGTGGTGGTGCATATTATTCTGATGCTGCATGTAGACTAATTAATTCTATTTATAACAACAAACGTGATATTCAACCAGTTAACACGCGAAATAATGGTGCTATTGAAGGAATTGATGATAATTCAGCAGTAGAAATTTCATGTATTATAACTAAAGATGGTCCAAAACCAATAGCTACTGGAAAACTTCCTGTTGCAGTAAATGGTCTTGTTCAAACAATAAAATCATTTGAAAAATTAGTTGTAGATGCAGCTGTTGAAGGAAATTATAATAAAGCACTTCTTGCATTAACAATTAATCCACTAATTTCATCAGAAAAAACTGCAAAAATATTGTTAGACGAACTATTAGAAGCCCATAAAGATTATTTACCACAATTTAATAAATAAACTTTACTTAATAATAGGAATTTAAATGTTTAAAGCATTTAAATTCCTATATTCTTATATAATTGCCAATCTTAAAATTTCTTCATAAATAATATTTAATGCTATTTTTAATTGATCAATATTTAACCTGGCACTACTTACCCTTATACTATTATCAAATTTATTTATATTATAATAAGCTTCTACATTTGATGATACAAATACATTTCTTTTCTTTAAATTCTCAATTAATTTATCACAATTAATATTTTCATTCAAAACTAATGTTGAATAATATCCAGAAACTCCTCCTATCACTTTAACAATATCTTCATCCCACTTAGAAGTTATTTTTCTAAATGTTCTTAAAAGGTCTTTTATATTTCCAGCAAGTATTGTTGTATGCTTTTCATATATATTGCTTTTTATATATGACTCAAATGTAGCTTGAGAAACTAATGAAGGCATATAATATGAATAGTAATATGAATAATCAATCCATTTTTCGTATGTATCAATTAAGCTATCAGGAATTACAGCAACCCCAATCCTTATATAAGGTATTGTTTTAGAATAGCTTTTTAAATATATACAGTTTTTTAACTCTGAATAATAATATATTGGTGAATAGTGAGACAAATTACATAAATCCGAAAAGTAATCATCTTCAACAATATATACATCATATTTTTCTGCAAGCTTAGCAATTGTTTTTCTAGTTTTTAGAGAATAATATGTTCCTAATGGATTATGATTTCTAGGTATTGTATAAAAAAATTTGATTTTTTCATTTTTAAATATTTCTTCTAATTCCTTTAAATCTATTCCATTTTCATCTCTTTTTATAGTTTTTACCTTTATATTATCGGCTTTTAAAAAATTTATATAGTATATATATGATGGCTCTTCAATAAGTATTGTATCATTACCATTAGGAAATGGCATTTTTGATAATAATGTTAGTACTTGCAAGACTCCTTGTGATATATATATATTTTTATTCTTACAATAAATATCGCTTTTAACTAATAAATCAGGAAGTATTTCTAATACTGATGGAACTCCTCTTGATCCTCCAGCTAAAGAAATATTACTATAGAGCTCTACTGCTGAATTTAAACAATGCTGAATATCTACTACTGGGATGTTACTAACTAATGGATTTCCAGTAGACAAATCATATATACCTGAACTTTCTTCACAAAAACGCATAAGATTATCTGCTACAAAAAAACCTCTTTGAGGTGAAGAATATACTATGTGTTCCTTGCATAATGTATCATAAGCTTTGATAACAGTTCCTTTACTACAATTATATTTTTCACACAATTTAGTAATAGACGGCAGTTTGTATCCTTGAAATATCTTATTAGAAACTATATATTTTTTAATATCTTCTGCTATTTGTTCATATATCTTCATATTAATTCCGCCTCCTCTAAATAAAGTATACTATATTTTGTAGTAGTTTAAACTTCTCTATAATTATATTCATTTACCAAATTTGAATATACTTGCATACTATCTTCTTTATAATTACTACTTTCTAATTAATTATCTTTAATAATATGTAAATTTTATAACTAAATAATAAAATGCACACATTTTCATAAAGTCTAATTATGATAATGTGTGCATTTTTATCTTATAAAAATTTATTATATTCACTTTTTTCGTTCAATTTATTTAATAGATGTTTTATTTCTTGATCTTTATTTTTATCCATAACAAGTATTACATCTCCGGCATCTACTATAACCAAATCCTTTACTCCAAAACCTATTATAAGATTTTTACCACCAAATATAGAGCAATTCTCACACTCGTCTACATATACATTTTGAGATACATTATTATTTCTATGACTATTTAACAATCTACTTAGTGCTCCAAAGCTACCCATATCATCCCATCCAAAATCACTTTTTATTACATAAGCTTTTCTAGTTTTCTGCATAACTCCAAAATCAATTGATATTCCATCTATCAGCTCATATTGTTCTTTTATTACTTTTTCTTCCTCTGGTTCGCCTAAATTTTTATATATCTCCATTAATGGTTTATGCAGTTTAGGAAGATACTTTTCTATTTCTCTTAATATAACATCTGCTCTAAATATAAAAATTCCAGAATTCCATAAATAGGTTCCTTTTAGAATAAAATCTTTTGCAACTTCTAAGTTTGGTTTTTCTGTAAATCTAGCTATTTTATAAGTTGGTATATTTCCATTAGTTCTCTCACCCATTTCTATATATCCATACCCCGTTTCAGGTCTGCTAGGTTCTATTCCCAATGTTACAATACACCTTCTCCTATTAGCAATTTCAATTCCTTGAGATAAGGTATTTGTATAATTATTCTCACCTTGAATATAGTGATCAGATGGTAAAACCACCATAACTGCATTAGCATCTTGTTTTAAGAGCTTTATTGCAGATAAGCCTATACAAGTAGCAGTCTCTTTATTAGCAGGTTCAGCAAAAATATTCTCTCCATTAACCATATCCGAAAGTTCTTCTCTTATTTTTTCTTTATAGTCTTTGTTTGTAACCACATAAATATTTTCTTTATCTATTATTGGGGTTATCCTCTCAACCGTATTAACTAAAAAACTTTTATCATTAATTAGTTTTAGAAATTGTTTCGGTTGATCAGCTCTTGATAGAGGGTATAACCTGCTACCTTTACCACCAGCTAAAATTAGCCCGTATATCACCTATTTTCAACTCCAAGTACTGATATCATTTTATTATATGTCTTAATATAAATAATTGTGTTTGTAAATTTTTAAGCAGGGAGGCCAACTCTTGTATTTGGTACTAATCGCTTACACCGGCATATAATGTTTGGTGAGGCACGAGCCTAACAGTATAGCCCATCTTCATCTACTGATGAAGATGTTTCCCTAAATATTTTCTTCTAATCCCCATAAAATAAGCAAATTCGTAAAAATTTATATTCCTATATTCTTGTATTCTTAAATTCTTAAATTCTTAAATTCTTAAATTCTTAAATTCTTAAATTCTTAAATTCTTAAATTCTTAAATTCTTAAATTCTTAAATTCTTAAATTCTTAAATTCTGGGCATTTTATCATTCTTCAAATATTTGTGCAAGTATGTTTTATACAATATATTTAAATAATTTCTATACATTATGAAAATTCTTGTGAAAAAAGTATTGTATAGGATGAATTTTATTTCATTCTATACAATACTTATTAAAAGTTTTCTTATTAAAATTTATACAGCATTCATTATTTCATACTGAGCCATATAAAGATTATAGTACTCTCCATGATTATTAATCAACTCATCATGTGTTCCTTGTTCAACTATTCTGCCATCATTTATAACCATTATTCTATCTGCATTCTTTATAGTAGATAATCTATGAGCAATTACAAATGATGTTCTTCCTTTTAATAGTCTATCTAAACCTTCTTGTAAAGCCTTTTCTGTTTTAGTATCTATACTTGAAGTTGCTTCATCTAAAATTAATATTTTAGGATCTGCTAAAAGAGCTCTTGCAAATGATATTAGCTGCCTTTGACCTACAGATAATCTACTGCCTCTTTCATTTACCTGAGTATTATATCCATCTTTTAAATTAATAATAAATTCATGAGCTCTTACTGCTTTTGAAGCATTAATAATCTCTTCTTCAGTTGCAGATAAGTTTCCGTATCTTATATTTTCTAGTATAGTTCCTGAAAATATAAATGTATCTTGAAGCATAACTCCCATTTGTTCTCTCAGAGAACTTAGGGTTACATTTCTTATGTTATTATTATCTATTATAACCTCACCTTTTGTTACATCATAAAATCTGCTCAATAAGTTTATTATAGTTGTTTTTCCTGCTCCTGTTGGACCAACTAAAGCAATGGTCTCTCCAGCATTTACTTTAAAAGATACATTTTTTAATATTTCTCTCTCTTCATCTTCATATTTAAACACTACATTTTTGAATTCAATATTTCCTTCTATAGATGGCATCTCATAAGCATTTGGCAAATTAGAAATACTTACCTCCTCATCTAGAGTTTCAAATATTCTTTCTAGGTATGCCATAGCCATTATTAATGTATTATAGAAATTTGATATATTTACTATAGGATTCCAGAACCTCCATATATATCCCACAAATGCTACTAATGTACCAATGGTTATAACCTCTCCAATAGCTTTTATACCAACTAAGTATACTAAAGATACAGTAAATACTGAAATATTATCTATTGCAGGCCATAGCATAAGTTGATATTTTACCGCTGTCATCCATGTACTTCTATTTTCTCCACTTACAACTTTAAATTTCTCTGCATTAACTCTTTCTCTTACAAAAGCTTGGGTTACCTTCATTCCACTAATACTTTCTTGAATATAAGCATTCAAATTTGATTGTTTATTACTATATCTTTGAGTTGTTATTCTTTGCACCTTTGCAAGAAGTGCTACTACTAATGCCAAAATGGGCATTCCGATCATACAAATTAATGTAAGTTTAGGGCTTATAAATACCATAAATCCTATTATTACAAAAATACTAAATAAATCAGTTAACAAATTGATCAATCCATTTGACAATAAATCGCTTAATGAGTTAACATAATTAACTACTCTAACGAGAATCTTACCATGTGGTCTGCTATCATAATATGAAAATGGAAGTTTTTGAAGATGATTAAATAAATCAGATCTAATATTTCTTACAACTGACTGCCCTACAAATGTCATTGTTTTTATCTTATACTTCATACATATTGAACTTATAACAATTGTAGTTACAAATATAATACATATTAAAACAAGTCCCCTCATATCTTTACTCGGAATATTTTCATCCATGGCTATTTTTACAAGATACGGCCCCATTAAGCTAGCTATACTTGATACTAGCATTACTATAAGAGTTATGACCATTTCCTTTTTATAAGGTTTAACATACGATAATAACCTTTTGCAATATTCTAAATTAAATTGAATATCTAATGATTCATCTACATCATATTTATTCTTAGCCATCTATATTACCTCCTCACGTCTACTAGTATCCTTTATATACTCACCATATTGTTCTTTGTATACTTCATAATAATGTCCATGTGCATTTATTAATTCCTCATGTGTACCGCTTTCAACTATTTCTCCATTATCTAAAACTAATATTAAATCTGAATTTTTTATTGATGAAATTCTATGCGCTATTATAAATGTTGTTTTATCTTTATATATTGTATTCAAATTTTTCTGAATTACAGCCTCAGTTTCAACATCTAGTGCTGAAGTTGTATCGTCAAGAATCAATATAGAAGGATCTTTTATTATTGATCTGGCAAGTGTTATTCTTTGTTTTTGACCACCAGATAATCCTACTCCTCTTTCACCAACTATAGTTCCATATGACTCTGAAAGCTTGTTTATAAAATTATCTGCATCAGACATCTCTGCTGCCCATGCAATCCTTGAATTTTCTACTTCTGGTATTCCATATCTTATATTATCTTCTATAGTATTTGAGAATAAAAATACATCTTGCATAGATATTGATATATTTTTTCTCAATGCATGTATGTCATATTCTTTTACATTTACTCCATCTATTAAAATTTCTCCAGATGTCACATCATAGAATCTTTCTATTAGATTTATTATTGTAGATTTTCCAGAACCAGTTTGTCCAAAAATAGCCACTCTTTGTCCAGGTTTAATATGAAAGTTAATGTTTTTAAGTACTGTCTCATATCCATATTCAAAGTTTACATTTCTAAATTCAATTTCACCATTAATTTTTTTAGGTTTAATTCCATCTACCGGATTCTTTATTTTTGTTTCTTCACTAAGAAGTATTCTTATTTTCCTAGATGCTGCTATAAATCTTTGAACATCATTTATTAGCCATCCTACCATATTCATGGGATTATTTATCGCCCAAATCAAGCCATTAAACATTACAAGTTCACCTATGGTTAATTTATCATTTATTATTAAAATTCCACCTACTAGAATCATAACAACAGTAAACATATTTGATAATCCATTTAATATTGGCATATATTTTTGAGTAACTTTTGCAAGATCCATATTGGAATCCATATAGCTCTTATTTCTCTCTTCAAATTTTGATATTTCGTATTTTTCTTTTGCAAATGCTTTAACTACTCTATTTCCACTTATATTTTCCTGAACTACTGTATTTAATTTAGAAAACTGTTCCCTTATATCATAAAATATAGGATTTGATTCAATCGTCATCTTATATGCACAATAAGCAACTATTGGTGTCAATAAAAACATGAAGATTGTAAATTTAGCATTTATAATAAACATACTACCTATTGCAAATATAAACACAGTTACATTTTCAAATATATTGTACATAACCCAAGCTACAAAATGCCTTATGGCATCCATATCACCAGTCATTCTTGCCATTATATCTCCAGTTCTTGTCTTATTATAATAATCTAAATCTAATTCCTGTAGTTTATTGTACATTTGCTGTCTTATTTCAAATATTACATTTTGAGATACACGCTCAAAAGTCATCTGGTAAGTATACCTTATTATTGCTTTTATCACTGTTACCAAAATCATTATTCCTAATATATAAATGAGCATATTTAATTTATTTTTCATTATTACTTCATCAACAAGTTTTCCACTTAAATACGGATTAATCATTGATATAAGTGAACTTATCAATACAGCTACGAATGCGAAATAAAATCTAATCTTATACTTATTTATATATCCAAATATCCACCTAATACTACCCATTAATAATTCCTCCTTATTGCGTTTAATTCATCATTTTTAACATGTTAATTATCTAATAAAAAACTTCAAATAAAAATGTACTTTTTTATTTATATGATGTATATTCTTATATAAAAGGGGAGGAAATTATTAATGTGCAATGTAGGAATTTCAATAGAGAATTTTAATCCTGAGATTTTATATTCATTTAATTGTAATAATACAGATAGCTTTGAAGGGCAATATCATTGCCATGATTTTATAGAATTTAGTTATGTTGTATCAGGCAATGTAAATTATAAAATAGGTGATAAATTTTACACAGTAAAAGAAAGAACTTTACTTCCGTTTAACCCTGGCGTATATCATAAAGAATCATTTACAAAAGGCATTAACAACGATATAACTGAACTCCATATTGGCTTTAGAAATGTGAAAGTGGACGGACTTCCTATTAACCATATTTTAAAAGATTCTTCAGATGTACCCATGCAATTCCAGCAATATGGTGAGGACTTTCATAAATGTTGCTTAGAAATAATAGAGGAACAGGAAGCTTGTGAAATTGGAAAAGAATTAATTTTAAAAAGCCTTATTATGAAACTTATAGGTCTTTTTTTAAAAGAAACAAACTATGTAAAGAACACAAAGAAGATTAACAGATGTAATTTACCTTTTTACGATAAATCAAACATAGTTAAAATTATTATAGATTATTTTGAAAATAACTATACTGATAACATTTCTTTAGATGATATAGCAAGAAATATGTATATGAGTTCTGTATATATCTCTAAGATATTTAAAGAAAAAACTGGAGAACCTCCAATAAATTATTTGATAAATCTAAGATTGGAAAAAGCAAAGAATTTATTGCTTACTACTGAAGCACCTGTAAAGGTTATTGCTCAGTCAGTTGGATATACTGATGCTTATTATTTTAGTAAATTATTCAAAAAATATTATGACTATTCTCCTCATAAATTTAGAATTATAAATTCTAAATAAAAAGATAAGATATCTTGAAGTTAGTTTTCTTGGATATCTTATCTTTTTCAGATCTTATTTATTTTTTCCACAACATTTTTTATATTTCTTACCGCTGCCACAAATGCAAGGTTCATTTCTTCCAATGTTTATTTCATTTTTTACTGTAGATTTTAAAGCTTTAATATCATTAATGCTATAACCTTTATATTTCCATATTCTAATCTTATTAGCAAACTTACTCATTAGATTTGCTGCTACATTTCTCACATTCTCCTCATCAACTTCCATTACATCAAGTATCTTGTCAATTGACTCATTAACTTCATTTTCTTGAATATCTATTGATAAATCATCCATTATTGCTTGCAACATTTCTCTATTTGAATTAAAGGTATTGCTAAATTCCTTGCAAAAAGCTTTACCAGCTTTAGTAGAAAAACCATAATCTCTATTTGACATTACAAGTAATTCTTCTTTTGAAATTTTGGCATATTCTAATTCAGCACACTCTTTTTCTATAGTTTCAACTAAACTATCAATATCTTGTATCTCATTGTTCACGAATAGCTTGCTATCTTCTCTATATTCAGAATAATAATATCCACTTTCTCTAATTAATTCTTCAATATTATCGTTATATAAATCATACTGGCTCAATATACTTTTAATGCTTTCTATATTTAAAATTCCATAAGCCTTATTCATTCCTCTATACACATTAATTATTTCACCATTTTGTTTAATGATTCTTCTATAATCAAGTGTATTCTTATCCTCAATAATCTTTTGAACTATTTGTGGCATCAAAAATACTGCTATTCCATCTTTAAGCGTAGGATAAATAAATCCTTGTTGAATGAAATATGCACTCTTTTCAACTTCTTCTTCATCTATATCATTAAATATTTTTACTCCATCTTTATCTAAATAGCTTCTAAGCAATCTATATCTCTCTTCTTCAAATAAAAGAAGTCTTTCTTCTATTAAAGACTCGTAGTTTTCAATTAAATTGTTAAGCAATTCATCTTTCTTTAATCCCGAAATTTTTGCTAATCCTAAATTTCTTGCTATATTATATATTTCATCTTTAGATAAGCAGTTTAGTAGTTCTGCTATATCAAATGAATATACTCTTTTATTAAATTTCTTTTCTAATCTTTCTGAAATCTTTTCTAACTCTTCTTCTTCATTTTTGCAGTTTTCACATAACCAGCAATTCAATTCATCAATATAATATAAAGCTTCTGCTCCACATTTTTCACAAATGTTATTTTCATTTAAACTCATGTCCTTAGTATCCAAAAATCTAACTCCTTTTTGCAATTTTGCTTATCTCATCTTTATGTCATAATCTTGATTTTATATTTTCTTTATATTTTAGTCAACAAGCTTCAGTGAAAAAAGGGTTTACTTTGCTGTTAATAAATTGATTATTTGCTCAATTTATAAAAATTCTAATATTTTTTCTTTATTTTCTATAACTAAGTCATATCCATTATTATATATATTTCTTAATTTAACTTTATCACGCTCAAATCTACCTACATCCATTGGAATCGTTGGCCTTAAAACTATTGCATTGCCCTTATTTTCTAATTCATTACAAAATTCAAGTTCTTTATTATATTCTATGTGTCTTTTGGCTAATACTTCAGCTAACTTAGGATATTTCTTCTTATATACTTTATAAGCTATTTGATTTGCTTTAGATTTTTTCTTTCTGTAATCTATATTTCTAGTTAAAACTATAATATTTTTATCATTTCCATCTTCTATTGATTTATAAATTGGTATAGGATTTGACAGTCCACCATCAGCATAATATTTATCTTCTATATTTACAAACGGAAATAATAATGGTATTGAACAGCTTGCTTTTAATATTGTATTCTTTTCATCAAGTTTATCTTTATCAAAATATTCAACTTCACCAGTTTCAACATTAAATGCTCCTGCTAAAACTTTTCCATCATATTTATAAAACTCATCATAATCAAATATAGAATGTTTATTAGGTATTTCATTAAATACATAATCAAAATCCATTAACGAACCGCATCTAATCAAATTTCCATAACTAATATATCTTTTATCACCCATATACTTTTCCATAATTTCCAAATTTCTTCCTCTTTGTTTAGAAATATATGAATAAGCATTAGTTATACCTGCTGATACACCTATTACATATTTTAATTCAGCTTTTATATCTAATAATCCATCTAAAACTCCTGCTGTAAATAAGCCCCTAAAGGCTCCTCCTTCTAATACAAGTCCAGTAGACATTATCAATACTCCTCTCTCTTAATTGCTCTGAAATTTTCCTTATTTAATTATTATACCCTAGTGTTGTCAATTTTAACACTTGTCTTTACACTTCACATTCCATTAGATATATTTATACGCGGATGATTTACTTTTGAAAATATTATTACTAGGCAGCATAAAATAAGCATATTCTTATTTAATTTTATTGATTTTTAAATATTTAAGCAGCTTACCTTTAAAATATAATAAATGGATCAAATCAAAATTAAAAAGTAAAACTTTATAATTTCAATATGATCCACCACTAAAAAATGAGGTATTTTATGATAGGCTAATTTTATTTTAAATATTTATTTTTTATCTTAGTTGAAAATATTTCTAGTAATATTGCGCAAACAAGTATACCTATTGCAATAAATCCTACTTCTCTAACATTATAGTAAAAGTTACTTGCCATGAATAATTCAAATCCAATACCACCAGCACCTGCTGCCGCTCCCATAGCAACTGCATTCGTAAAGTTAATTTCAAATCTCATAAATGTCCATACCATTATATAGCTCATAGATGATGGTAATACAGCTTGAAATACTATCTGCCACCAGCTTGCGCCACTTGCTTTTAATGCTTCTATTATTCCTTCATCTAATTCTTCAAATGCTTCTGAATAAGCCTTAATTAAATATCCTACTGTATGGAAAACCATACCTATTACTGCTGCTTCACTTCCAAGACCTACAGTTACAGCAAATATAAGTACCCAAAGTACTGTTGGTATTGCCCTAATAAATGCTACAATTGCTTTTATAATATTTGATGCCCTAAGAGTTGAAAGATTCTTTGCAGCAAATAAGCTTAAAAATAATGCTATTACTCCTCCTATTAAGGTAGTTAGAAATGATAATGACATAGTTATCCCAACCTGCTTAATAGCATCATATATGGTAAAGTGCGTTAAGCTTGCTTCTAAAAACATGGTTTTTATATTAACTAGCGTTTCTCCTAAAGCCTTGATTATATCTATTCCTTTATAATCAAATGTAGCAAATCCCAATACAGTTAATGCTAAAAGTGATAATAAAGTTATTTTTACGTAACTTTGTGAGGGATCTTTTGATTTTATTTTTATCTTACCTGAAATACTTTTTTGTATATGAAAATCTAATGGCTTAGCATAAGTTTCAATCATAATATTACCCTCCTAACAGTATTAGAAATAAATTCTATTACAAAAACAGCTGCTACTATAGATAAAACAACTAAACTAGCCACATTATATTTCATACTTTTGTAATACAAATCAAATATAAATCCTATTCCTGTTCCTGTTAATATTCCTATCAAAGTAGAGCTTCTAATATTAGTTTCTATCATGTATAAAATCCAACTTATCATTTGAGTTAGACTAGATGGTATTACTGCTTGATAGATTATTTGTGAATAAGATGCACCTGTTGCTTCTAACGCCTCTATTGCTCCATTACTCACCTCATCTATAGTCTCAATAAATGCTCTTGTAAGTACACCAAATGATGCAAAAAACAATGCAAAATAACCAGTTAGTACATTTTGCCCAAAAGATAATAAGAATATCATTGCCCAAACAGCATCTGGTATATTTCTAAAAGCTGATGCTATAAATCTGCTGAATGTACCCATAAAATTATTTATTCTTGTAGCTTTTGAGCCCATAACGCCAAATATTAACGCTAGTATTCCAGCTACAGTTGTCGCAGCTATTGATAGTAATATGGTTTCAATAAGTTTATCCACTATGTCAGGCATTTTACTTAATGCACTAGCATTTGGAACAAAATTTACAGCCATCCATTTTATTGCCTTAGGTATTGATGATATTCCCTTAATAACATTAAACTCTGTAGCCGCTGAGCACACCATAAATAAAATAATTATAAAAATCATTACCACTGTAATAATTCTATTTCTCTTTTTTAGCGTTTTAATTTCCATTATTACACCTCTAGTCTATTATTAGACTTCCTTCATCAGATCCATATATCTCATGTACTTTTTCTTTAGTAAGCTCTGATGGAGTTCCAATGAATACTTTATTTCCACTATTAATTCCAATAATTTTATCAGAATACTTTATTGCAACATCTACTTGATGCAAATTTAATATACATGTAATTCCCATTTCTTTATTAATAGTTTTTAAATGATCCATTATTATTTTTGATGAATTTGGATCAAGAGATGCTATTGGTTCATCACATAAAATCAGCTTAGGGTTTTGAATTAATGCTCTAGCAATACCAACTCTCTGCTTTTGACCTCCACTTAATTGGTCACATCTTTTGTAAGCTTGATCTTCAAGACCTAACTTTTCTAATATTTTAAAAGCTTGTTTCTTTTCATCTTCTGTATATCTGCCTATCATTCCATCAATAGATGATTTGTACCCTAATCTTCCATGTAATGCATTTTCAATAACGCTTAGTCTTTCTACTAAATTATAATGTTGAAAAATCATACCAATCTTAGTTCTAAGACTTCTAAGTCCTTTTTTATTTAAGTTTCCAACATCGGTGTCATCAAATATGACATTTCCATCAGTTACATCTATCATTCTATTTATGCATCTAAGAAGTGTGGATTTTCCTGCTCCTGAAGGTCCTATTATTGAAATAAATTCTCCTTCTTGTACTGAGAAGCTTATATTTGATAATGCTTTTGTTCCACCTTTATATTCTTTACTAATATCATTTACCTTTAGCAGTTCCATATCATAATTTCCCCTCACTTAATTAAAGTATGCTGTATATTTAGAAATTCCACCTAAGTGGAATTTCCATACTTTATTAATTAACGATTAAAATATTACTTATTTAGATAATTCTCTTATTGGATCAAACCAAGAATCTTCTACAGTTATAAATTTTTCATCACCTGATTTTGTAAAGAATCCTTTTGTATCACTGTCTTTTTCAACAAATACCTTTTTATTATTTGCTACTTCATCTGAAGTAAATGCATCTATTAATTTTTGTTTATCTTCTTCACTTATAACTTCAGTATTTATAACAAATGGTGCATTTAATACTGGAGTGCTTGAAATAGCTACAAATTCTTTTCCACCTAATGTATTAAATGGCTCTGCTGCATCAGCTTTTACTTTATAAGTAGTTCCTACTTCATTTATTTTTCCATCAGCAGCATCAACATAATTGACTAAATTAGTATCACAAAATGCTGCTACATCTGCTTTATCTGTTAAAATATTAACTGCAGAACCTTGATGTGATCCACCATATAGAACCTCACTAAAGAATTTATCACTTCCACCTTCCATTAAATCTTCAGCGGTCAAATTCTTCCACTTATCTTCTTTAGAAAAATAAGAAACTATATTTGTAGTTGGAACCTTAAATCCCGAAGTTGAACTGTTTGACACATATGACATTCTTTTTCCTTGAATATTATCTATTGAATATTTACCATCTTTTTTATAATCTTCTGCTTTTTCCTTAGATACCGAAAGCCAACTATAATAAACAGCATCGTCGATAGTTCCTGACTCACCGCTTGCTATCATAAGTGGCAGTACCTTATCATTTTTTGTATGGGCTTCGACATATCCCTGAGCTCCCATGAATGCAATGCCTCCTGTTCCATTGGCTATTGCTTCTATTGCTATTGAATAGTCTGTTGTAAGCTTATGTTCTACTTTTTTTCCTGTAGCTTTTTCTATAATTGTTCCAATTTCATTTCTTGCTTCTTCTAAATCTCCACCTGATTCATTAGGATACCATACCATAGTAATAGTATCTGATTGTGCTTTATTACCAGTAGCCCCTGCATCAGAAGTAGCCCCTTGTCCATTTCCTGAACATCCTAAAAACATTGTCATTCCAATTGCGCAAGTCATAACTAGTGCTAATATTTTTTTCATTAAATTGACTCCTCTCAAATTTAAAAATACTTCTTATATTTTGTTTAGTTATGCATGCCATATAATTTTTCATTATTTGTATTAGGAAGGCACTTTTACATTTCAAATACAGCATACATAACAATTTTAAATAGATATTATATTACACTTAAAATATTAATTTATCTTAATTAACCCTATATTATATTAGAGTTAAATTTTGTTGTATTTTCTTTAAATTTTAAATAAAATAAAATACTAGAAAAGATTCAACGCCTCCATTGGAGATAATATTTGGCCAATATTAATATCTTCTTCTCCATATGTTCCATGAAAGTCGCTTCCTCCAGTTAGAATCAATCCATATATCTGACTAAATTCAATTACTTTTTTAACATCTTCATCATTATGGCTAATATGATTAACTTCAATGCCATCCAATCCATTAGAAACTAGCTCAGGTATTAAATCATAAGAATTGAGCTGTCCAGGATGTGCTAAAACAGCTAGTCCTCCATCATCTTTTATAGCTCTTACAGCATCTTTCGCATCAACGTACTCTATATCATGTGCACATATGCCATTATTTTTAAACAGCCTTTTATATAAATCTGAATATATGCTTGTGGTATAATCTTTTTCAATTAAAGCCTGCATTATATGCTGCTTATATAAAACTCCACCCACCTTGCTTTTTTCCTGTACAGACTTAACATCTATGTCATATCCATTTTCTATTAAGGTTCTCATTTGCCACATACTGTTTTCATTTCTTGCTTCTAATGTTGGATTACATAATTTTGAAATGTTAGCTCCTTTAAGCTCAAAATTATATCCAAGAATATGAACTTTTCTATTATTTTTAAAATCATAAGCAGATATCTCTATGCCTGGTATAACTTTTATTCCAAACTCCTTTCCCATTTCAACTGCTTCTGAAAGTCCTTTTACAGTGTCATGATTAGTTATACCAATATGTGTTAACTCGTTTTTTTTTGCCATTTCTAACACTTCTTTAGCGCTATAAGAACCATCTGAAATATTAGTATGAATGTGTAAATCACCTTTCATTTTTTCACCACCTCTTTCAATTCACAGTTCATAATTCATACCCCTTAGGGCACCCTGAACAATAATTCACAATTTTAATCAGAATCTCACAGTGTACTCTAAAATTCATAAATTCTGCATTGTGCATTTTGAATTATGAATTGCTTAAAGTTTTCCATTCTGCATATTATATGTCTTATCACATACTCCATCCATGAATTCAATATCATGAAATATTCCAACCATTGTAGTTCCTTCAGCTTTTAGCTGCTCAATTAGTTCTTTTACTTTCATTTTAGATGCATTGTCCAAACTTGCAGTTGGTTCATCTAATAGTAATAATCTAGGATGCTTTACCATAGCTCTTGCAATATTTAGTCTAAGTTTTTCTCCTCCAGAGAAATTATTAGGATAAGTATCCCAAAGTTCTTTATCTAATTCAAAATGAATAAGCATTTTTTCAGCTTCTCTTTTTGCAAGTTCCTCATCATATCCCATTTCTAAAACAGCCTGTTCAATTATTTCTCTTGCTGTCGTTCTAGGCATTACATTTAAGAATTGTGATACATACCCTATTTCATATTTTCTCAGATAGATTATTTGCCTCTCACTAGCTTCAAGTAGATTTATGAGTCCAAATTTTTTTGAGTTATACCATATTGCGCCTTCTTGTGGTATATATGTTCTATAAAGGCATTTTAAAATCGTTGATTTTCCACTTCCACTTTTACCTACTATACCTATAAATTCACCTTCATTAAGTGAAATATTTATATTTTGAGAAGCAACTATATGCTTGTTTACTGTATAAAGCATGAATGATTTTGATAAGTTTTCAATACTCAATAATTGTTCCATTTTAATTTCACCTACTTTTAATACTTTTTTATAAATTCATCTGCATCCAATAAGAAATCGTCAAATCTTTCTTTTATCTTTTCATGTGGCCAGTCCCACCATTTTATTTCTTCTAACTCATGTATTACATCCTTTGAAAATCTGTCTCTTATTTTCTTTATTGGAACTCCAGCAACTATTGAATAATTTTCTACATCATGTGTTACAACAGCTCCGCTTCCAATTACAGCCCCATTGCCAATCTTAACACCTGCCATAATTGTAACTCCATGACCTATCCATACATCATTTCCTATAATTACCTTATTGTTTTTTCTATTCTCAAAGAATTCCTCATCATCCTTATCATCAAACCCATACATTTTTCTTCTATATGTAAAATGATGAAGACTTGCTCTCTTAATTGGATGCTGAGTTGCTCCTATTCTTGCCATAGCCGCTATATTTACAAACTTCCCAATTTGAGCATTTTGAATTATGCAGTATTCTGAGCAGTAAGAATAATCATTCATAAATGAATTTTCTAAACTGCATCCTTCAAGAACATAAGTGTATTTTCCAAATGAACTATTTATTATTTTACTATTTTCATGTATATAACCGTCTTCTGATAATATTAAATCCATAATATTAAATCCTCGCTATACTCTATAATTAATTCTTGACATAAGCTTCCCATCAACAAATACTGATGTTATCACAGGTACTTCATCTAATTTTTCTATTATTAAAAGATCTGCCTTCTTACCTTCTTTTATAGAACCAATTACATTGTCCATCTTTACAGCTTTTGCTGGGTTTATTGTTACATACTTAAATGCTTCGCATAAATCAATATCATAATTTTCATTAAGCTTAAATATTGAATGAAGCATTGCTGCTGGATAATAATCACTACATAAAATATCGATGCATTTTTCCTTTATAGCTTCTGCTGCTGAAAGATTACCTGCATGCGATTTTCCGAGTAGTACATTTGGAGCACCAGCAATAGTAAGCATGCCTTTCTCTTGTGCAGCGCTTGCAACATCCATTGTAATTGGGAATTCGCTTATAGTTGCTCCAAGCTCTTCTACAAACTCGATCTTTTCTACACTATCATCATCATGTGATGCAATAGCTATATTTCTCTCCTTTGCAAGCTCTGCCATTTCTTTCATTACATCAACAGTAATAGTTGTCTTGTTACGTCTTGCTTCAACCATATCATCAATTTCACTGTCACTTACGTTCTTATATCCCTTTAAAATTTTTCTATAAGTATCAATATCACTATACTGTCCTTGCCCTGGAGTATGGTCCATAAATGATAATAGATGTACATTTCCTTCTTTTATATAATTCTTGATATTTTCCACTTCATCTATGCTGTCAATTTCAACTCTTGCATGAAATCTATGTCTTATAAGATGTTTCTCATTATGAGTCTTATTAATTACATCCATTAATTTAATTACATTTTCTCTTTTTCTAACTGGTTTATTTTCAAATAAATCTAGTCCATAAAATGATAATGAATGAAACATTGTTGTAATTCCATTATTTAAAAGGACCTTTTCAGCTTCTCTTAAACTAATGTTGAAATCCATAATACTAGTTGGTCTTGGTGATGCCATATTTTCTATATAATCAGAATGAACGTCAACAAATCCTGGCGCAATATACGAACCTTTAACATCAATTTTTTCTACTCCTATAGTTCTTACTGATCCTCTTTCCGCTATCTTTCTTATTACATCATCTTCAATTAATAAATCATATCCTTGCAGTATACCTTCTTCTGTAACTATTCTTCCATTAGTTAATAAATACAAATCTAATTCCTCCCCACTTTGCTGTAACTTTTAAGATAAATTAAAAGTTTTGCCATTCCCTAACTTTCTAATTTTTACAATAATGACTGAACTAATTGTTGTGTATATTCATGTTGTGGATCTTCTAAAATTTGATCTGTTAATCCAGCTTCAATTATTTTTCCATTGAGCATAACTATTGTTCTATCAGCAAGCATTCTTATTACACCTAAATCATGTGAGACAACAATCATGCTTATTCCAAGATCTCTTTGAAGTTTTTTTATCAAATCTAAAACATTAGCTTGTACTGATAAATCTAATCCTGTCGTTACTTCATCTAAAAGAAGTATAGGTGGATTATTTGATAAAGCCTTAGCTATTTGAACCCTTTGTTGCATTCCTCCGGAGAAATTCTTAGGTGCCTCCTTCATTCTAAAAACAGGTATATTAACTTTTTCTAATAATTCCTTTGCTCTTTCGATCATAAAAGTTACATTTCTATTACCTGATGCTATAAGATTTTCTGCTATATTTCCTATACACGAAAAGTCCATCTTTAATCCAAGCATAGGATTTTGATATACTTTTCCTAAAACATTATTTCTTATATATCTTTTTTGCTGAGAAGATTCTTCAAAAATATTTTTTTCTCCATCCTTATAATTTGATAGATACGCTTTTCCATCGGTAACTTCTTTATCAAAGTAAAGGCACTGCATCATTGTTGATTTTCCACTTCCACTCTCACCAACAACTCCTAAAATTTCGCCTTCATATACTTCAAAATTCAAATTCTGGCATGCATATACTGTTCCACATTTAGGACAATAGTTCTTTTCTAGATTATTTTCATTTAAATCCCTGCAATAGCTACACCCATCTCCAAATTGCTTTTTAAGATTCTTTACTTTTAAAATAGGCTTTTCACTACTCATTACATTTATCCCCCTATCCTTCATTTAATGAACTTATACAGTTGCTGGTATCATTACATTGATAGTATGTTTCTCCTGTAATTTCATCCACAAGCTCATCCATGTAAACTCCAGTTTTTCCACATAACCTACACACTTTTCCCGTAACATTTTCTCTTTTAAATTCATAATCCTCAAAAGCTAAGGATTCGACTTTAGTATGTGGTGGAACTGCATATATCTTCTTTTCTCTACCAGCCCCCAAAAGTATCAATGCTTCGCTATCATTCATTTTAGGATTATCGAACTTTGGAATAGGACTTGGGGCCATAACATACCTGTCATTGACCATTACAGGATGATCTGCACCTGTTGCCATCTCTCCATACTTTATAATCTGCTCAAAAAGCATAAGCCAGGCTGCGCTATATTCTTTATCTGCATGAAGTCTCTTTGTTACATATTCACTTGGTTCTACTTCTCTTAGTGGTTCTGGAGTTGGAACTTGTAATACTAGAATTTGATCTGACTTAAGTGGAACTTCTGGGATTCTATGTCTTGATTGGATTAATGATGCTTTTGATGTGTCATCTGTTGTTTCTACATCCGTTGTTTTATTTATTAATTTTTTAATATTTACTGCATTTACAGATTCATCTGAACCTTGGTCTATTACTTTAAGAACATCTTCTTTCCCTATGAGCGATAATGTAAGCTGAAGTCCACCTGTCCCCCATCCTCTTCCTATAGGCATTTCTCTTGATGCAAAAGGTACTTGATATCCTGGAATTGCTACTGCTTTTAATGTCGCTCTTCTTATTTCTCTTTTTGATCCTTCATCAAAAAATGCAAAATTATAGTTATTTTTCACAACTTTCACCTTCCTTTTCCTCTTGAATTTTACGAGCACTATCAAGCTTAGATTGGAAAGTAACGTAGTGCGGTAATTTTAAATGTGATATAAACCCAGTTGATTCTACTGAATCGATACTTAAAAGTACAAACTCTTCATCACCTGTTGGATATTTTTTATTTTTTCTTTGAAGACATTGATCTAATATGCTCATTGCTATGGCTTTACTTTCATTTTGTCCATAACAAATCCCATATCCAATATCAAATTTTCTTTCATTTTCACCTTTATCATTTATCACCGTTGTTGGCATGAAATTTTCTACTTCGGTTACCTTTATTTCTCCAATATAATAATCTTCTTCGTGTGATCCTTCTTCTATAGGATCTGAAATATATAATGGTATATTTCCAATTCTTAATTCTCCAACTGTTGGGTGGTCATCAAGGCCTGAAGTCCTTAAGCTTGAATAACCTAGAGAAATTACCCCACCTGTCTGTCCTCTTGTTAATACCTGTAATCTTTGATCTCTCGTAGATGGAAACTGCAAGCTTTCTTTAGTTACATCTTTAGGTTCTTCATTATTTTCTTCACAGTCTTCTATTAAATTCTGGCTTCTTAAATAATCTAAAACTTTGGGTAAATGTCTTAAATCATACTTTGTTTCTTTATTCTCTGATATTTTTTTATTAAATTCTTCTACCCACTTTCGTGCATCTTCTTTACTTTCATCTGCAATACTAAAATCTATAAGTCTGTGAGTATAGTCATAAGATGCTCCTAGTATTTGTCCGCCTAGTATGTCTTTAAATGATGCAGATATTCTTCTTTCAACAAACATATCTTTAGTATCAACAACATTTGTATAATGTTTTCTTGGAAGAGTAGATCTATATGCTCTTAATAAAAATACCGCTTCTTCTGCATTACCTTCTGACTGTTTTATTGCAATTGAAGCAAGCTCTTTTGAATATAAACTAGCTTCTGACATAACTACATCTATAAGTCCTCTCATTCCAGAAAATATTCCATTTATATCTAATACTTCTTTATCTTTAAGTCTTTCATATTTTAATCTTTCAATGGAAGCCTCGATAGCTTTTGTTCCACCTTTTACTGCAACATATGCCATTAGCTAAACCTCACTTTCATTTATAGAAGTAGTTCTTGGAATGCAAATAACATTATTTTTTTCATCAACATAAATCAAATCAATTCCAAGTGGGTATTCTTCATTTTTTAAACTTCTCTCTTTTATCCATTTTGTTTCACCGCTAATTTTAACCTCATTCAAATTCTTTATTCCAGGGCCTTTAAAATTAAGAATATTTGCCTCATTATTATCATTATCCAAGCATTTAAATTCAGCTATTATTGTTGCTGAATTATTAGGGTCAACTAAATCTCCTATCTTTGCTTTTTTTATGACTATATCTAAATCTTCATCACAAAAATCATCTAATACGAATATATAATCAGCTTCTTCTAGCGGTTTAACCTTTGCATAAGTAATTTGACTTATTAAACTTGAAACATCAATTGACATTTCAGAAACCACATTAAAGCTCACTTCCCTATCTAACAGCATCATCATAATTAGGAATGTACTCTTATAACAATTAATATCTATATCTACTTTATCCGCTTCTTTTTGTA
Organism: Clostridium neonatale; assembly: GCF_900465025.1. NCBI lineage: Bacteria > Bacillati > Bacillota > Clostridia > Eubacteriales > Clostridiaceae > Clostridium > Clostridium neonatale. The sequence continues at coordinate 388,623 of NZ_UICR01000001.1, read as the reverse complement.
GGTTTTCAATCACTCCTGGCTTAGCCATGGCATTCAATACTTTTCTATAAACACTTTGAATATCATGAACCATATTAAGCTTCATTATTTCTTTCCTCCTTGACTGTTTTATCTATTAAGAATCCATAGTAGTAAAATCAACTTTTGTTTCTAAAATTTTTTGACTTAACTTATATTCTTTTTCTTTAATAATCTTTTCTTCATTTAGTAAAAGTTCTTCCCATTTACTTATCTCTTTTAAGTTTGCTTTATACGCTCCATCTATAATTGCTAAATTAATAGCAACTTCCTCATTATCACCTGCAACAATTCCCATCCCTACGTGTCCATTAATATGTATTTTAGCTTCAGTTACTAAAACTTCTCCTAAATAGAACAATTGCTTCTTAGCTGTTTCCCTCATCTTAATCATCACTAATCCATTGTTTGGTTCATCAATGGTTTTAATATCATATTTTTCTTCTATTTCTCTTGCTAATTTTCCAGCTAACTCTTTATTACCTCTAATAAGAATTTCAGTTCTTTTTCTTCTATTCATTTGGAATTCCCCCTCACAATTTGAATTATATCTTGGTGCCATGTTAAGTGATGCTAAGAGTATGTAAAATAATGTTAAGAATTTGTTAGACATCATTTGCTTTTATAAAATTGAATTAATTATTCATATTTGAATGAAATTTTTCTGCACAAAAATAGAAACAAGTAATATAAAAAGTAATTCAATACTTTTCATATTACTTGTTTCTATAAATGGATTTATTTATTTTTATCTTGAATTAAATTTTTCAAAAACCTTATCAGATAAATCACTATCTATTTCTTTTAAACTATTAATATATAATAGTGCACTCCCATTATATTCTTGCTCTTGTCCTGTAAGAATTATTTCATAACAATTTCTTATTATATTTATAATACAATTTTCAAAATGGTCTTCTCTGCAACTTTTACAAGTTTTAAGTATGTCTACTATTCCATCAGTCGCAGTCTCTTTATCATAGACTTTAGTATCTAATAATGGAATATTTTTATGCCCATCTATAATACCTGTAACTTTATTTATCATACAATGCTTAATACATTCTTTTCCGTAGCTAATTATACACTTATTTGCATCACATTCTCTACAAGTATCTTCTGATAAACAGCAATCACACAGCTTGTCTACAACCCTGCTAAAATTTACGTCTTTAAACTGAATACTCATTAAATCAGCCTCCATATAAAATATCTATAATTTAATTGTTTCTTAATGATAATTGTTATTAGTTGACAAACGAATTATACCTTTTTATTTTCCAAGAATCAAGTATTTATAATATTTTATAACTCTTTTTACTTTATTTATACACTTATATTAATTATATCTATAATTTCCTTAACTATATTCTCTACTGTTTTTTTAGATGTATCTAGCTTTTGAGTATTCATATTATGATATAAATCAAATCTTTCCAAGCTTCTTTTAATATTTCCTTTGTCCCTTAGCCCTAATTTTATATCTTTCCCAATTCTTTTTACAAGCTCATCCTTACTACTCATTAATGTTATTTTATAGATTGAAATATCTGCAACATCAATTCTTCCTAATACGTCATTCATTACATCATCTGTAGGAATAACCCAATTAAATACTACATATTTGGTGCTTGAGTTTTTCAAAAAATTATTTAGAATATATGTAATATTGTCTAATACCATTTTTTTATTTTCTTCATTAACTATAAAGGGATTCATCATCCAGCAGCTATCTCCATCAAGCCAAAATGAATTTTCTAATTTCTTATATAATTCTTTACATATAGTTGTTTTTCCAATCCCCATAACCCCATTTATTATTATTAATTTTTTCTTCATATGAACCTCATCCCCGCAAAATTAGTATTCTATTATTTAATTGTACATAATTAAATAATAATATCCAACCTCAATCATCTATACTAATTAATTTATAGATATAAAAAACAGTATAAAATTTGAAATTTTAACTGTAAATTAAAATTATATCTTATATATGAATTTATCCCCTCTATAAATTATCTCTGTATACTCTAATATTATGTCTGTATCTTCATCTTTACAATTACTCTTTAATTTAAGAAGTGGTACTAATTCTCCACAATCTAATAACTTCCGTTCCTTTGATGTAGGATACAATACCTCTAACATACTCTTTTCTGTACTATAATTTATAAACCCTTTTTTCTTATAGTAATCAAACATAGATGTAATTTTTCTTCCTTCTCTTGATATATCCTTAAATACCTTTTGTGATACGTATGAAAAATGTATTGCTAGTGGTTCTTTATCAACACATCTTAATCTTCCTATTTTATAAACGTTAATATCTTTAGAAGCATGTAGCTCATCCCATATGCTTTTATTATATGGAATCCTTTCTGCGCATATATTTATTGTATCCAAATTAACTCCACCGCGTTTTAATTTCTTAGAAAAACTTTCATTACCTGATAAGATTAGCTCTATAGAACTCCCTCTCTTTTTAAGAAATCTTCCTCTACCTTGCAATGAATAAATATATCCCATTTGTTCAATCTTTTTATATATATTTCTCACCTTTATTCTAGGTACATTATACCTTTCCGCCAATTCATTATCTGAGGGAAGTTTCTCATCAAATTTATATTTATTTTCTCTTATATCAAGCAGAAGATTATCCATTATCTCATACTCTATGTTATTACACTCCAAATTAACACCACTCTTATAAAAATAATTATTTATTATTTTTCATTTTTATTCTCAAGAATCTCATAAGCAAATCCCGATCTTATTAAAGTATTAATAGTAGCTACATCAAATACTGATCCTAATAAATGAACATCTACATTTAATCCCTCTTTTAATTTTTCGTTAAAACTCAAAGACCTATAATCTACCATAAATTCTCACACCCTTTACCCTTTTACACTTTTAATATATACCTTTATTGTTAATTAGATATTATTCAACTGTTAAATAAATGTTACTATTTTAAAATTTCTATAATAATTTTCCCATCAATACTTTCCATGGTAAATTCTAAAAGTTCAGTGCATGTTTAGCTACATAAATAACATTACCATTTTCTACAATTTTTACTGTTAAAATAAAATTTATATTTTTTTATTGACAAGCTAATACAATTTAGATTATAGTAGTATTAATTAAATATGCTTTTTTGTTAAAGGGGAGTAATCAAAAATATAACGTCAACATCCGCGGCTAATTTTAGTCTGGTGTTATATACCCAAGTGGTGATGAGACTTTTAATATAACTTCAATAATACTAATCTTGAAGTTATATTAAAGGTCTCTTTTTTTATTATGAAAAATTAGACTTTATTCAAAATTGGAGCAAATATATATTTATTTGAAAGGAAGATTAATATGAGTAACTTTTTTAGTAAAACTACAGATGAATCATTGAAAGAATTAAACTCATCTCTAGAAGGACTATCGAGTAACAAAGCTACAGAACTATTAAATACTGTAGGAGAAAACATCTTAAATGAAAAAGAGAAAAAAAGTATGTGGTCCATATTTTTTGATCAGTTTAAAGACTTCTTAGTTATAATCTTAATTATTGCCGCTATTATTTCTGCTGTGACGGGTAATATGGAAAGCACTATTGTTATTATTGCTGTTATAACTATGAATGCTATATTAGGTACAGTTCAATATATTAAAGCTGAACAATCTCTTGATAGCTTAAAAGCTTTATCTGCACCTAATGCTAAAGTAATTAGAGATGGCAAAAAAATTGAAATTCCATCAAAAGATGTTGTCCCAGGAGACATTCTTCTCCTCGAAGCTGGTGACTTAGTTGTTGCTGATGGAAGAATATTAGAAAACTATTCTCTAAAAGTTAATGAAAGTTCATTAACAGGTGAATCTGAAGCTGTTGAAAAATTCTCTGATGCTATAAATAAAGATGAAGTAGCCCTAGGCGATCAAAAAAATATGGTATTTTCAAGTTCCCTAGTTACATATGGTAGAGCTACAATCTTAGTAACTAAAACAGGAATGAATACTGAGCTTGGTAAAATAGCTACTTTAATGGAAGAAACTCAAGAAAAAGCTACTCCGCTTCAAGTTTCTTTAGATGAATTTTCTAAAAAATTAGCTATCGGTATTATAGGTATATGTATTCTAGTATTTGCATTAAGTATGTATAGAGGAACTAATTTATTAGATTCATTAATGTTTGCTGTAGCTTTAGCTGTTGCTGCTATTCCAGAAGCACTTAGTTCAATTGTTACAATTGTACTTGCCATAGGTACTCAATCAATGGCTAAAGAAAATGCAATTATTAAAAAACTTAAAGCTGTAGAAGGACTTGGTTGTGTATCTGTAATATGCTCTGATAAAACTGGAACATTAACACAAAATAAAATGACTGTAAAAAAGATTTTTATTGATAATAAAACAATTGATTGTGAAAAAATTAATGTAAATAGTCCAATTGAAAGTTTTCTATTAAATAGCTCTATTCTTTGTAGTGATGCAACTTCACTTGATGGAAATGAAATTGGTGATCCAACTGAAGTAGCTTTAACTAATTTAGGACATAAGTTCTCAATAAACGAGATTGAATGTAGAAAAGCTTATCCAAGATTAAGTGAAATACCATTTGATTCTGATAGAAAGCTTATGAGTACTCTTCATAACATAGATGGAAAATATATAATGATAACAAAAGGTGCCTTAGATGTGCTTTTAGATAGAACTACATCAATAAGGACTTCTTCTGGATTAAAAAGATTTACCAATGAAGATGCTAATCATATTAATTCTGCTAACAAAGAGTTATCTTCACAAGGGCTTAGAGTTTTAGCATTTGCTTATAAAGAATTAGATGATAATAAAGAACTTAATTTAGATGATGAAAATGGATTCACTTTCCTTGGTTTAATCTCAATGATTGATCCACCTAGAGAAGAATCTAAAGCTGCTGTTGCAGACTGTATCAAAGCTTCAATTAAACCAATAATGATCACTGGCGATCATAAAATTACTGCTTCTGCTATAGCAAAAGAAATTGGAATACTTCAAAAAGATGATATGGCTGTTGAGGGATTAGAGCTTGATAAAATGTCTGATGCTGAACTTGATTCAAAATTAGAACACATCTCAGTTTATGCAAGAGTATCCCCTGAGCATAAAATAAGAATAGTTAGAGCATGGCAAAATAAAGGTAAAATCGTTGCAATGACTGGTGATGGAGTTAATGATGCTCCTGCATTAAAACAAGCTGATATTGGTATAGCAATGGGAATTACAGGTACTGAAGTTTCAAAGGATGCTGCTTCTATGATCTTAACTGATGATAACTTTGCTACTATAGTAAAATCAGTTACTAACGGAAGAAACATATATGCTAATATTAAGAATTCAATAAAATTCTTACTTTCAGGTAATATGTCTGGAATATTAAGTGTTCTTTATGCTTCATTACTTGCTCTTCCAGCTCCATTTGCACCAGTTCACTTATTATTTATAAACTTAGTAACTGATAGTTTACCTGCAATTGCAATAGGAATGGAAAAATCTAAAAAAGATGTATTAAAAGATAAACCTAGAGATTCTAAGGAATCAATATTAACTAAAGATTTTATGGTAGATATATGCGTTCAAGGATTGATTATTGGAATATTCACCATGATGGCTTACCACATAGGATTAACAAAAGGTTCTAATGGTGCAGCAATGACAATGGCATTTAGTACTTTATGTTTAGCCAGATTATTCCATGGTTTCAACTGTAGAGGTAAAAAATCAATATTCTCACTTGGACTTTTCAGTAATAAATTTAGTTGGATGGCATTTGGAGTAGGTATTATTTTAGTAAATTCTGTACTTCTTATACCTGGTCTTCAAGGATTATTTGAAGTTACACCACTTGCTATGAAAGATATAGCTACAGTTCATTTACTTGCTTTCATACCAACTATAATTATTCAACTTGTTAAAATAGTAAGAGACTTCATTGAAAGAAAAAATGAAATAACTATTGAATCAAACAATACTGTTTCAAATTCAAAAATAGCATAATAATTTACTATTTATATTGAAATAAAAGTTTTATTTAATCAGACTGTATCAAAATTATTATTAAAATTTTGATACAGTCTATTATTTATAATTTAAAAATTCTACTCTCTTAATTTCAATTCGTTGTAATATTCTTCTATTCTATAGTATACTAATTCTAAATCAAAAAATTATTTTTGTATTTAAGTTTAACTTACATTTAGGAGATGCAAAGTTTATGAATAAAATAATAGAAAAAGCTAAACTTACACATGAATTAACTAAAGATGAAATATTAATGTTATTAGAAAATGATAATATAAATGAAGAACTTTTTAAGGCTGCAGATTATATTAGAGAAAAATATTTAGGAAATGTAGTTAATCTCAGAGGATTAATTGAATTTACAAACATATGTAAAAGAAACTGTATGTATTGTGGTTTAAGAAGAGATAATAAAAATCTTAAAAGATACAGATTAACTGAAGATGAGATTTTTGATTTTGCAAGCAAAGCAGTAAACTATGGATATAAGACAATTGTTCTTCAAGGTGGCGAAGATGACTACTTTGATGTAGATAAAATGACTAATATAGTAAAAAAAATAAAATCACTTGGTGTTGCCTTAACTTTAAGTTTAGGCGAAAAAACATATGAAGAATATAAAGCATTTAAAGCTGCAGGTGCTGACAGATATTTAATAAGAATAGAAACTACAGACAAGCAGTTATACACAGCTATGGATCCAGGCATGAGCTTTGAAAACAGATTAGAATGTTTAGATAATCTTCGTAAGCTGGGTTATGAAGTTGGTACTGGCATATTAGTAGGATTACCAAATCAAACTTTAGATTCAATCGCTAATGATATATTATTCTTTAAAGAAATAGATGCAGATATGATAGGAATTGGTCCATTTATTCCAAATGCTGATACTCCTTTAAAGGATGCTGAAGGTGGAAATCTTACATTATCATTAAAAGTAATGGCAATAACAAGATTAATACTTCCAGATATAAATATTCCTGCTACTACGGCTATGGAATCCTTAGCCCCTAATGGTAGAATTAAAGCACTTCAAAGCGGTGCAAATGTTGTAATGCCTAATGTTACTGAAGGTGAATATAGGAAGTTATATGCTCTATATCCTGGTAAGATTTGCACTGGAGATACTCCATCTCATTGTAGAGGATGTATTACTGGGAAAATAACTGCCATAGGAAGATCTATTTCAGATGGATATGGATTTAGAGGCAATAGTAATGTAAATTCACATGACTGCTAATTATTTATAGAACTGTTGCAAAACTAGAATTTGTCCAGCAATTCTCAGTTATCAATGCTCAATGAAGAAGGATGAAAAACTTTTAGTTTTCTAAGATTATAGTATTGCATCTACATTTGCTAATACAAATGTAATCCGCTTAAGGCGAATGTTATGGCTAATGCTATAACGATGCAATAATACAATTAAAAAGCTATAAGCTTTTTTTCCTTAATTGAAATTTTATCATTGATAACTGATCATAAAAAAACAAATTCTAATTTGTAATGCAAACATAAAATATTACAAATTATTGTTCAACAAACCTATAAATGTAAAGTTAATGATAAAGATAATTTTCTCCAAACATTTTAAGTGGAATCTTAAATTCCCTAATTCCAGCTACATATGGTGCAATTTCATATAGTTGATAGTATATTATTAAATTTTCTCCAGTAAGGTAGTAGCCTTGATTATCTTTTATTCCCTTAAAATCTTTTCCTGAATCAAAATATATATCTGGTTCTAAGTTAATTTGTCTCACTATCTCCTTATTTATTATATCTTTATAATTAGAGTTTTTTATAAATAAGTCTTGTAGCATTAATAATCTTACATTCTGCTTATCAACATTATATGACGTTCTAATAGTATTTCCATGCGCTCCACCTAGGTATTCATAATAATCGTTGTATATACTAATTAATTTAGGATTATTTAAATTTACAGTATAATTTGACATTATTTCAAATGGGAAATTTGGAATGATTACATTACCTGTATTATCAAAATATTCTCTTGCAGTTTTCTCAGCATCAGCTACTTTAGGTAATATATCATTTTTAATGCTACTATTTATAGAATCTACTCTCTCTTTAAACAAATCACTTTTTAAATATGGTATCTTTATATCTTCTTTTAAATATTTATAATCATTTTTTATTACTTCTTCACTAACTTCTATTTTATTTTCAACAATTAATCCACAAGTTATCAACACATTCTGTTTATAACTTGTGGTGAAAGAAGAAGTTATCAACAATCCTATTCCTATGCCTTGAACTATATTCATAATTTATTCTCCTTAATTATAAATTAATGCTTTTTACTACTAATATATTCACACAATTCGCTGTAAATATATGTATATTAACATTTTTATAACATGTTATCCACATGCACTTGTGGATAATGTTAATAAGTTGTACTATTTTCTTATTATTGTATACTTTTTATATTTTTAGTCTAAAAGTTATTAAATATTCTGTTAAATAATACAATAAATTTTTATTTATAATAATCTTTTTAGATGGCCTCCTAGTATTTATATAATTTTTTATTTATAATGTATTGTATATTATATAATAGGAGGAAATTTAATGAAGAAATCATACCTATTGATAATATCAATAGTTACTATTATTTCTGTATTTATTGGATATAAATTTATTGATACAAACACAAGTATTATTAAAGATAATAATCAAAAGGATTACAATGAAAAATCTAATATCCAAGATGATATAAGAATAAACAATAACGACACTAACATAGATGACACTAAAGAAGATATTCTTAAAACATATAACTCTGGTTTTTCTGAATCAGATAAATTAATTAATGATAATCGAGGCATTCCAGTTTTATACTATCATTCTGTAAATATAGACTCTACTAATGAGGTTATAATAACTCCTGAACTTCTTAAAGAACAGCTTTCATATTTAAAAGATGAAGGATATGTTTCGTTAACAATGAGTGATGTAGCAAATTATTTAATAAATAATAAGCCAATTCACGAAAAGAGTATACTAATCACATTTGATGATGGATATATGGACAATTATTACAATGCCTTTCCATTATTAAAAGAATTAAATTTGAAAGCTACTATATTTTGTATTACGAATGCTTTAGACGGAAAATATTATCTATCTGAAGATGCCATTAAAGAAATGTCTGATTATGGTATAGATATTCAAAGTCACACCGTTAATCATCCTAATTTAGATAAATTAAGCTATGCTGATCAATTAGCTGAAATGATTAATTCAAAGAAAACCCTGGAAAAAATAATAAATAAAGAGGTATATGCTATCGCCTATCCTTTTGGAGATTTTAATGATGATACTATTAAGGCAGCAAAAGAAGCTGGCTATACACTAGGATTTACTACTAACAGAGGATTTTCAGATAGAGAAGATAATCTTCTTAAGCTAGATAGAATCTATGTAAGCTCAAATTATGATCTTAATACACTTAAAAATATTTTAAACGAAACGAAGAAATAAAAAATAGAACAAGATATACTTTACATATCTTGTTCTATTCTTTTATTTTTCATTAATATTATCTTCTAATTTCTGCTGAACCCCTGAATTATTGATAACGACCTTTATATCATTTTCTATTATAAATTTATTAGTCTCTGATAATTCTCCATATTTTAACGGTTGTCCTGCGACGGTTATATACACAGTATTTTCTTTACTTACCATTTCATTTTTTAAACCATATTTTAAAATATCTGTTATTACATCATCAATTTTTCTATTTTCCGCATCTAAATTTGAAACCAGTACCTTCCCTTTTTCTGTTGGAGAATGTGAATAAATTACCCTATCATATATATTGACATGCAACTTTATATTAGATGTAGTTTGAACAACTATTATACTGCTAGCTGTTGTATACTTTGAATATATGTTAAAACCAAATATCATTAAGAATAAAAGTAAAATACATACAGGTATTTTATATATTGCTGATCCAATTTTTTTCTTACCTTCACCCACAGCCCCTAAAGTTAATTCACCCTTTAATTTTATTTTTTTAAATTCTCCTGTTGAAGTTAATATGCATGCTGAATTATGTAATAGTAATTTTATTATTATTCCCCTATATGTCTTCTGCTTAATAATATTATGTCTTGTTTCTCTGTTTCTTTGCTTTAACTTAATTTTTAAATATTCTTGTATAAACTTATATTCAGGGTTATTTATTATAATAAAATATGCAACAATATAATCTTTCCATTTTTTTATGTAATCACTTTTTATTTTGGTTGCTCTTGATAATTTAGGTATATTTAAATGTCTACTTAAATTTAAATTATCTCTTAATTCCTCATTCTCAATAATATAATAAGCAATATTTAAAGCTATATTTCTTTCCTTTTCTTTTAAAGGAAAATTAACTAAATCCTTAAGAAAAACATTATACATATTTAAATCTTCTATTAATAAATTAATTTGTTCATTTCTATTATCCCTATCTGCTGAATCCATTAATATAATTGGTGAAGCAGAAGTAAATTCGTATTTATCCTTCATAAATTTTATATTTTCCATTATTTATATACCTCACACATTGATATCAAAATACAACTTCGCTCATATTATATTATTATAACATAGAAAATTATAAGTTAGTTCTAAATCAATTATTATGGAGCATTTTATGAGAAAAAAAGTTATCTACGTAAATTTCACAAAAAAAAGAAGAGTTAATTTTATATCTTTCATTTTCTACAGAATTGTTAATTTCATATTTAATAAATTTAAAGTCAAGCATAAATCTCAATGTAATCAGCATTTAAATAAACAACGTATATCTAACTAATTTTTCATGAAATTTATTTTTTGTGATAAAATAAAAATAAAAATAATAATAATAATAAATCAGAGGTGAAAGTATGAGAGTTGGATTAGGATACGATGTTCATAAATTAGTTGAAGATAGAAAATTAATTATAGGCGGTGTTGAAATACCATATGAAAAAGGACTATTAGGTCATTCTGACGCTGATGTTCTTATTCATGCCATAATTGATTCAATTTTAGGTGCCTGCGCTTTAGGCGATATAGGTAAACATTTTCCAGATACTGATGAAAATTATAAAGGAGTTTCAAGCATGGTTTTATTAAAAGAAACTGCTAAACTAATTTCAGAATCCGGTTATAAAATAAATAATATAGATGCTACTATAATAGCTCAAGCCCCTAAAATGTTACCTTATATAGATAACATGGTTGTTAATATATCAAATGCTCTTAATATAAATAGAAACCAAGTTAACATTAAGGCTACTACTGAAGAAGGTTTAGGATTTACTGGTGAAAAACTGGGTATCTCTGCTCAAAGTATAGCTTCTATTGACTAAATTTATTAAATAAAAGATGAGTAAGTCACTACTCATCTTTTATTCATACATATTTAAAATACCTCTGTAAGTTTTCTAAGCAAAACCTTTCTAAATTTTTCTCCATTTACTTTATTACCAATAGCTGTTCTACTAATTTCTTTCCATTCATCAATTGACATTCCCAACTTCTCTTCTAATTCCTCTTCTGTACTTGTCATTACACTAGAAGAAATTACAAAGTCAGCTAACTCTTCAGGAGTTGTAAAGAATTTTATATATATAAATTCCTCATTATCTCCCATCCATTTTTTATTAAAAGCTCTTGAAAATTTCTTTAATTCTCTTTGAATATTTGAAGACCTCATTTCCCAAAGCTTTGATAAAAATTCATAGTCTTCTTTCATTTTAGAAACTACATCTTTATCTATAATATTATCTTTAGATGCATTTCTTATAACATTATCAACACTCACAAAAGGAATATTAGTTATAGTCTTTAATTTTCCATATATCCATTTATAAAAAGACTCCTGCAAAAAAGAATATTGAATATATCCTAACAAACTCTTTGTATTAGGAAAATAACCCCAGACATTGTTCAATCCATTATTTTTACTGAACATCATTGTATGAAAATAAAAAGATTTCTCTGTAGGTGAATCCTTCATAAACATATGCCCACGTATAGTTTTATTTTCTCTGACAACGTTTTCCCAAAACTTAATGGAATTATAATTTTCTCTCACCTAAATCACCGTCCTATTGTGGTTTATTTCTAATTAAATTTAAAGGTCTATATTTATTCCTTCAATTACATTATATAGTATATTGTACTGTTTATTCAAGTTAAATATACATGTTTATTTATTAAAATTCTCTTCTTATAAGGTAAATTTTAACTTGTAATTATTTAGTAATTATTGTTTGATATAGTAACATATTATTAATTCTAACCATAATGATATAATAAAATTGATATTTTTTATTCATTAATTTATAATATTATAGGTTAAGTTTAATAATAAAAAATCAATTTTATCAAAATTCTAAGGAGGATAAACTATTGCCTTTATGTGAAATATGCAATGCACCAGCTGACATACACCATATTGTTCATAGAAGTGAAGGTGGACTTGATATAGAGTTAAACTATAAATATCTGTGTCCAAGACATCATAGAGGAAAGTGCGGTCCTCATCATTGTAAAGAAGTGGACATTAGATATAAATTAGAATTACAGAATAAATTACTTTATATGTTAAGAAAAGAATACTACTCTTTTAAGGAATTATCATTAGAACTTAACTTACCAAATAATGCCCTAAAAAGAATAACTAAAGATTTAAAATTATATAAAGAGGGCTATAAAAAGAATGATGTTATATTAAAGATTATGGGTGGAAAACTATATTCTGAAGATATGATAGTTAATTTAACCTTAGATAGATTAATTAATAATATAGATTAATGTACAAGTTAGGAGCCATCAAATCTTATAATATTTTTGATGCTCCTTATTTTTTAATATTTTCTAGAATTATTGACATAAAAACATCTAATGATTATAATAAAAAATAATATGATAACACGTTGATGAGGACAGTAAGCTAAAATCTTATTTTCAGAGAGAGAATATGCTGGTGTGATTATTCTTAAATAAATTTAGTCTGAAAACCACCTCTGAGTGGCTCTAATAAAGCCCGTTTTTATCACGTTACGATAAATTTAAGTGACCTAATATAGTTATATTATTTTATATCTTATTTTAGGTAATTAGAGTGGAACCACGGATATTACTTCGTCTCTATATTTTTGAGACGGAGTTTTTATTTTGTAAATTATTATAAACATCATATAAAACAATTAATTTCATATTTTTGAAAGGAGTCTTAAACAATGATAAAAGTTACTTTAAAAGACGGTTCTATTAAAGAATTTGAAGCTGAAATATCAGTTCTTGACATTGCTAAATCAATAAGCGAAGGATTAGCTAGAAATGCTTTTTGTGGAATAGTAAATGGTGAAGTTTGTGATTTAAGAAAAATTATTAATGAGGATGTTGAATTAAGTATTTGTACTTTTGATTCTCAAGAGGGTAAAGATGCTGTAAGACATAGTGTATCACATGTCTTAGCTTATGCTGTTAAAAGATTATTCCCTGAAACAAAATTAGCTATAGGGCCTTCTATCTCTAATGGATTCTATTATGATTTTGATAGAGAAACTGCATTTACTACTCAAGACTTAGAAAAACTTGAAGCTGAAATGCAAAAAATAATCAAAGAAAATCCTGAAATAACAAGATTTGAGCTTCCAAAAAATGAAGCTTTAGAATTAATGAAAGATGAACCTTATAAGGTAGAATTAATTAATGATCTTCCTGAAGATGAAGTAATTTCATTCTATAAAATGGGTGATTTCACTGATCTTTGTGCTGGTCCTCACGTTATGTCATTAAAACCAATAAAAGCAATCAAACTTACTAGAAGTGCTGGTGCTTATTGGAAAGGTGATGAAAAGAACAAGATGCTTACAAGAATATATGGAACTGCTTTCTTAAAGAAATCAGAACTTGATTCATTCTTAGAAGCATTAGAAGAAGCTAAAAAGAGAGATCATAATAAGTTAGGTAGAGAACTTAAATTATTTACTACTGATGAAAAGGTAGGTCAAGGTCTTCCTTTATTAATGCCAAAGGGAGCTAAAATAATTCAAATTCTTCAAAGATGGGTTGAAGATGAAGAAGAAAAAAGAGGTTATGTTTTAACTAAAACTCCATTTATGGCTAAGAGTGATTTATATAAAGTATCTGGTCACTGGGATCACTACAAAGATGGAATGTTTGTATTAGGTGATGAAGAAAAAGATGATGAAATATTTGCTTTAAGACCTATGACTTGCCCATTCCAATATACTATATATAATGCTGAACAACACAGCTATAGAGATCTACCAATAAGATATGGTGAAACTTCTACTCTATTTAGAAATGAGGCTTCTGGTGAAATGCATGGTCTTATAAGAGTTAGACAATTCACTTTATCTGACGGGCATTTAATAGTTACTCCAGAACAATTAGAAGATGAATTCAAAGGAGTAGTTGAATTAATAAAATATATAATGGATACTCTAGGAATATCAGATGATATAAGCTATAGATTCTCAAAATGGGATCCAAATAATACTGAAAAATATATTAATGATCCAGAAGCTTGGAATAAAACTCAAGATATAATGAGAACTATTTTAAATCATTTAAATATAGATTATGTTGAAGCTGATGATGAAGCTGCATTCTATGGTCCAAAACTTGATATTCAATTTAAGAATGTTCATGGTAAAGAAGATACAATAATTACAGTACAAATAGACTTTGCTTTAGCTGAAAGATTTGATATGACTTACATTGATAAGAATGGTGAAAAGAAACGTCCATATATCATTCATAGATCATCAATTGGATGTTATGAAAGAACTTTAGCTATGCTTATAGAAAAATATGCTGGTGCATTCCCAACATGGCTTTCTCCAACTCAAGTTAAAGTATTACCAATCTCTGATAAATATAATGATTATGCAGAATCTGTTACTAGAAAACTAAGAGATAATGGAATAAGAGTTGAAACTGATTATAGAGCAGAAAAAATTGGTTACAAGATTAGAGAAGCTAGACTTGAAAGAACTCCTTATATCCTAGTTGTTGGTGAAAAAGAAGCTCAAAACAACGAAGTTTCTGTAAGAAGTAGAAAGAACGATGATGAAGGTGCTATGAACCTAGATGCATTCGT
The DNA here is from genome assembly GCF_900465025.1 of Clostridium neonatale. NCBI lineage: Bacteria > Bacillati > Bacillota > Clostridia > Eubacteriales > Clostridiaceae > Clostridium > Clostridium neonatale. The sequence continues at coordinate 373,394 of NZ_UICR01000001.1, read as the reverse complement.
TGAAAGAATTGTTACTGAAGTTAAAAATAAAGAAAGATAAAAATAATGACCGCCTTACTAAATAGTGAGGCGGCCAATTTTTATTACTTAACTTATTAGCTTATCTTCTTCTAAATTACATTCATCAATTGTTTCCTCTTTATCCAATTCATCATCTATAATGTTCCCCATATTATTTTCTTCATTGTCTAAAATTTCTTCATTGACTTTAAACTGCTTGACTTCTTCTGTTAATGAATCAGATTCATTTAATAGTAAATCTGCTTTTTGACTTACTTTATCACCAAGTTTAGATAAATCAATAGCAGAAATTGTTATTTGATCTATTGATTTAGATGTGTCTTCAACCATATCTGATAATTCATCAACTGTTTTAACTATATCTTCTTTGCTATTTGTTATATTGGCAAACTCAGCATCTATGTTAGATATTTTAGGTGCTATTTCTTTAACTAATATATTAATTTCTGAAAATGAACTCAAAACATCGTATATTATTTTTCTTTGCAACTCTAATTCTTTTTCCATTTCCTTAGAATCACTAACTATTTCTTTTGTCATAATCATTAATCCATTTATTATCTTATATATACTGTGAGATGAGTCTTTACTTTGCTCAGCAAGCTTTCTTATCTCATTTGCTACTACATTAAATCCTCTTCCTGCCTCTCCTGCCCTAGCTGCTTCAATGGCTGCATTTAATGCTAAAAGATCTGTTTGTTCCGCAATTCCATTTATAATATCTGTGATTCTATTTACCGTCATCATTTGCTCTTCTATTTGATTTACACTATTAGAAAAGACTTCAAAAGTAGAATTCACATTTTCAATTCCATCATTTAAATCTTCAATATTTTTATTTCCACTACTTGCTTTATCATTTACTATAAGAACTCTTCTATTTATTGAATTAATATTCGATTTTATAATATCAAACTTTTCACTAAACATACCTAGTGTATTCATTATGCCTTTAAATTCATTATCCTGTTTAGCTGTGCTACCCGCAACACGTCCTATTGATAATGATATTTCATTAGTAAACATTGATAATTCTGAAGAAATTTCCGATAAATCTGATGATTCATTTTTAACTTTATGTGCGTTATCTCTAACAGATTTTATCATATTTCCTACAGACTCTTTAGCATTATTTACGCTTCTACAAATCTCACTTATTTCATCTTTTCCTTTAAGAAATTTTTCATTTAACCTGCTCTCAAAATCTCCATTTGCTATAGTATCAACATAATTTTTAGCTATTATTAGCTTTTTAGTAACCCTAAATAAAAAAATTATTATAATACTTGATATAATAACCATCATTATTATTGTTGCTATAACATCTACTAATTTTAATCCACTTAATGCTTTAAACAAATCTTGTTCTTCAACTGTAATTCCTAATGAGAGCCCTGTATTCCCTATAGGTGTATATGACATATATCTAAACTTACCACCATAATTATATTTTCCTATACCACAATCAGTAGCTATAATCATACTCTTTCCTATGTTATTTAGTTTGTCTAAAACTTCATTTTCAGATTTCATATCTGTAATATTCTTATTTTCTTTAATCATTTCACTATCGCTTGAAACTATAATATTTCCATAACTATCTACAATAATTATACTGCCTGTCTCTAAAAATTTTATTTCATCAACTAATGATATAAAATCACTACAATCCTTAGTTGATGTTATCATTCCTATAACTTCATTTTCTGAATCTACTATGGGTGCTGAATATGTTACAACTTTTTTATTCGTTTCAGGATCTAAATATGGATTCGTTATAGAACTTATTCCTGTCATAGAATTAATATAACTTTGAGATGTTTTAGTATTCTTTATTTTACCTGATGTAGTTATAAAGTTTCCTTCTTTGTCCCCTACACTCATCTCAATAAGGCCTTTCTTTTCTGCTGTTTTCTTTAGAAAGTTCACCTTTTCTTCAATACTAATTTCTTTATTTGTCATAATAGGAGTACAAGCCAATGCTTCTATATTATCAATCTCTCCATTTATTCTATCATTGGCCTTACTTGCAGCTACTTTTGTCATCTCCTTCATTATTTCTAAATTACTACTACTTAAAGAATTACTAGCAAATTTATATCCTAATGTTGATATTGTTGTGAATGCTAGCAATAAAATTGGAATTAAGAATATGAGGATCTTTGTTCTTATACTATTAAATTTAATCATTTTTCCTCCTATAAACTTATGAATTATATTATTTCCAATATATATAATATTCCATTCTCATAAAGTTCCAATTAAGTTTATATTAAAGTTCTGTTAAATAGAATAATAACTATGTTCATTAATATTAGCTAAAACATAAGCTGAATAACACTTGTTATTCAGCTTATGTTTATATTATAATTCTTTAAATTCTATAGTTTCTCTTGTTACTTCTAATGCTTCTTTGCCTAATCCCATATGCTCGTATTCAGCTTCTCCTCTTTGATTATCATATGGATCTATCCTTAAAAACTTCTTACTTGGATATAATTCATACTGAAATTCTGAATTTGCAACCATTCTAAACGGATCTATATTTCCAAAATAGAACTTCCATCTTTCTTTATCTCCTTTTCTATATGCAGAACCTCCAAAAGAAGGATCTGCAAACAACCATCCATATGGTGCTATATAAAATTGTGCCCAATCATGACAACCTACTGATAAAGGTGATGCAAATAATCCTGACTGCCATTTTGCAGGTATTCCAGCACATCTACATAATGTTATGAAGAGTATAGCTTGAACTCCACAATCTCCTTTTAAATTAAGTCCAGCATATTCTGCTATATTTTCTATTGTAAAATATTCTCTTACAAATGAATATTTTACTTTTGTTGTTACAAATTCATAAATCTTTTTTGCTTTTATTAGCGGATTTTTTTCATCTTTAACGATTTCTTTACATAACTCTCTTATATATGGGGTAAACATTATATGTGGTGGCAGTTCATTTATTTCAAAATCAGGCTGTATATCACTTACTTCTTCAGGTTTAAGCTCCACATAATTTACGGTGCTTTTATATGAATACTCCACTGAAAATTCTCTATTATTATCTGTTATATTTTCCTCAAAATAAACAGTTCTTTGTTTATAATCTTCATCATTCATATTTTTAGCTTCTGGGACAGTATTTATTATCTTAATATCACTTAATTGTTTTGATTTAGCAGGAATAGGAATATGAACTTTTATTTGTTTGCCTTCCTTTATAGAATCATCTTTTATTTTCATTTTACTCCTTAAATGAACAAAATATGATTTAGTGCCTTTTTCTTTTATTTCTCTTATTATATTATTTAAAAATTCATACTCTTTTTCATTATTATTTATTTTATCTTTATCCATAGCTCTCTTCGCGAACTCTTCTCTTGTCTTTATAATAGTTTCACAAAAGCTATCTTGAAAATAAACTTCACCATTAATAAAAATCCAATCTGCAGTACCATCCTCTTTTAACATTATTAATTCCTCTTCTGTAAAGTCTTCTATATTTTCTTTTCCAACTTTAAGAGCTTCTTCAAATGTATATGGATACTCCCCCTTAATTATTTTTATAATCTCTTTCTCTAGGCATAATTTTTTCTTTAATACTTCTGGAATATCTCTTTTCATAAGACTGTTAATTAACTTTTCTTCTTCATCAAAATTGCCATTACATTTTAATTTCATTACATCTTCTGGTAAATTAATTTTTAAATATTCTACGTTTTCCATACCAATTCTCCTAACTCTATGCTTTAAATAAAATTTGAGCCACACATTGTGTGTTTCTTCTATTTTCTAAATATATACACTGTAAAATAAAAAATTATAGTTTAAAAAAACAAAAAACTAACAATGACAATCATTAGCCATCATTAGCCTTTTATATTTTAAACTTCTTCTAGTGCCTGTTTAACATCTTCAATTATATCTTCAATATTTTCTAATCCCACAGATATTCTTACAAGTCCAGGAGTTATTCCCGCTGCAACAAGCTGCTCATCATTAAGTTGTCTATGTGTTGAACTTGCTGGATGTAATACACATGTACGTATATCAGCTACATGAACTACATTTTCAGCTAATTTTAAACTATCCATAAACTTTATGGCATTTTCACGTGGTCCTTTTATAGAAAATGATATTACTCCACTGCATCCCTTAGATAAATACTTTTTAGCTAAATCAGCATATTTATTCCCATCAATTGTTGGATAATTAACAAATTCTACTTTATCATTAGAATTTAAGAATTGTGCTACCTTTTCTGCATTGCTACAATGCTTTTCTATTCTTACTGGAAGAGTTTCAAGTCCTAAATTTAGCAGAAAGGCTGCTTGGGCAGAAGGATAACATCCTAAATCTCTCATTAATTGAACTCTTGCTTTAGTTATATAAGCTGCTTTTCCAAAATCTCTAGTATACATAACACCATGATAAGATTCATCTGGTTCAACCAGTTCTTTAAATTTACCATTATCCCAATTGAAATTTCCACTATCAACAATTACTCCACCTATTTGAACCGCATGTCCATCCATATATTTTGTTGTTGAATGAATTACTATATCAGCTCCAAATTCTATTGGTCTACAAAGAATAGGCGTTGCAAATGTATTATCTACAATAAGCGGCACATGATTCTTATGTGCTATTTTTGCAAATTTTTCAATATCAAATATTGCTATTGCTGGATTTGCTATTGTCTCACCAAACACCACTTTAGTATTAGGTTTAAATGCTTTTTGTATTTCTTCTTCTGATGCATCTGCATCTACAAATGTACATTCAATCCCAAACTTTTTAAGAGTAACTGCAAAAAGATTTATTGTTCCCCCATAAATTGTTGCTGCACTTACTATATGATCACCTGCATTAAGTATATTCAATATACTTATTAATGCAGCAGCTTGTCCAGATGTAGTACAAAGGGCTCCAATTCCACCTTCTAATGATGCTATTTTCTCTTCTACAGCTGCAACTGTTGGATTAGATATACGTGAGTACATATGCCCATCAGCTGTTAAATCAAATAATTGACCAATTTCATCTGTACTATTATATCTATATGTTGTACTCTGGTATATAGGTAATGCAACTGGTTCTCCATTTTTAGGATGATACCCTTCATGCAAACATTTAGTTTCTATATTCATAATATATAGCCCCCTTGTTATAAATAAATCATATTAATTATACATTAAATATTCATCTAAGTTAATATCAATTTATTTATACCCAATATGATGCTTCCATGTCTGGATATATATTTTTAATTACTTGGATTTGTTTCCTACATTCTTCAAGCTTCTCTTTTGTATCTTTTAATTCTTTTTCTTTAATTTTTAATGATTCTTTTAATTCCAAAGCTAAATCATTTATACCGTCTATAGTATTTTGAAGATGAATAATTTCTTGGTATTCATTTTTAAAATGCATACTTCTCTTTGCTTCTTCAATAAGCAATTTTTCTACATTATTTATATTAGCATCATTAACATACTTAGCATTCTGCGCTTTCCATATTCCAGTTGACATAGCGCTTTTAATTGCTCCAAGCTTTTCTTTCATTTCATCTATTGTTTGATCATGTTCTTCTTTTTGAGCTATTAAATTTGTATAATTCAAATATGATGGCAAATACTTAATTTTGTCTGATGATAATACATTCTTTTTAAATTTATCTAAATCTTTTACATATTTATTACTCATTACAATATAATCTTTAGAATTTTTTTCAGTATCTAGCTCTAATTTTTTCTTCTCATTAACTAATTTTATTAAAGACATTTGGCTTTTTTTCTCATATATAATTAAATCATTATACTGCTGTTGCTTTAATATCCAAAAATCAGATATTTCATTATAGGATTCTAAATCTGTGAATTCCTCTATAATCTTATCTGCACATGTAACCATAAATACGAAAAGTGGCAATAAAGCTTCCTGCTTTGCCTCAAATTTATTAAGCGATAATCCTCCTTCTGAAATAAATAAATCAACAATTACTCTTTTTTCTAAAAACTCTTTAAGTAAACTTCCATTAGTAATTATAGCCTCTAAACCTAAATCATTATTAGAATAATATAGTTTAAATAGTAATCCACAAGCTAAAGCATATGCAAATTTGCTATCCATACTACAAAGAACATTAATAAATCTAAATATATCAGAACTAATACTATTCCTAATATTAATCTCATCAACAACTAATACGTTTAATCCCTGATAAATATATTTTTTTTCTTCTTCATTAAATTTTTTAATGTTATTAAATATATCGTCTATTAAATTAGATTGCATTACTATTTGATTATTATAGTAATTTGATTTAATATTATTTGTTATTCTTTGTAAATAATAAATACTTATAGCTTTTAGATAATCCGAATATCCCTTAACCCATTCTCTGCTTTTTAAAAATTCATGTGCTTTCTGTACTATATTATCTAAATTTTCTGTGAAACCTTTTCTATTACACACACATTTTACTTCAACCTTAGCTATATTAATCAATCTATAATAGATATGCAATTTTATTTCTGCATCAGAAACATCTGAAATTTCTTCTATCTTTTTATTTATATATTCATCAATTCCTTCTTTATCAGGTATTCCAAATATATTCTTTGCTGTATTCATTAGAATTGATTGTACACTGAATTTATTACTTAGTACATACAATCGCTTAAGAGAATTCCCCCTTAAATTTAAGAATCCTTTATAAAACTCATAATATTTAATTTGTTTGGTTATTTGATCATTTAAAATCTTCTTTAAAACTCTGACATTCTTATTAGCTTCATCTATATTGTTGAAATATATAATCATTTCCTCTTCAAAAAGCTTATCTTCTTTATTTATATTTATTCTTGTCCTACTTTCTTTCCCTATCAAGTCATTCTTATATTCATCCTTATAAGAAAAGGTGATTGTTGCCAAAATGTCTTTATATTCCTTACATAAGATACTAAGATTCTTATATCCTTTTCTTAACTTATCTAATGATTCATTTATTAATAACTCATATTTTATTATTTCATCTTTATTACCCTCGAAATTGCTTGCTAGCATCTTGAAATCTTGATTATTTATTTCAACTTTTACTAACTTATCTTCCTTCTCGCTTATTAACGTCTGAATCTTATCCCATTCACTTCTCAATGTGTTAAGTTCTTTCATTTCACTTTCATAACTTGATTCTATATCCAAGATACTATCTTCATAAATTTTAATTTCTTCAGATAAATACTCCTTTTTTTCTTCTAAAAGAGCTTTTTCCTCTTTTATAGCAATCACAACTCTATTCAATCCACTAACATTTTGAGAATTATTAGCTAAATCTATAACCCTTTCTCTAAGAGCATTTATTTGATTTTCTTTACTCACTATATCATCTATAGTTTTTTCCAATTCTTCTTTACTTAAGTCCAAATTATTCGGTAAAATGATTACAGCATCATCTTCATTAAAATCAGATACTTTTTCAATGTCCTTTATATACCATATAAATATTCTATTTGCCATTTTTAAAAGATCTGTAGAATTAAATATTTTTGCATTCTCAATATCATAATTTTCTTTATTTATCCCATTGAATCGTATTGTATTAATACATTTACATATTTGTTCAGGAAAACATATATTAAAATTATACTTTATACTTGTAATTAAATTTCTCATATTTTCCTTTGAATATATACCATACTTTTTGGCAACTTTTCTAACAATGTCTTCTACTATTTTTCTTAATAATATTTTAGTTATCATTGGATACTTATCAGAGGCGCATTGAGCCTTTATTATATCTGTATAGTATTCGCTTAAACTAGTATTTTTTAAATAAAAAAAATTTCCTTTCTTCATAAATTTCCACCTTAATTCGTTGTACTACATGCATATAGAAAATTTAGTTTATATTAAAGCTTGTAATAAACTTATAATATAATTTTAGAAGTTGTTATTATAGAGTCAACTGGTACATCATTCTTATCCATTGGAACATGATCAATTATTTGAAAATCATAAGCCAATGCAACTTTATTTATTCGCTTATAATATTTCTCGCTAATCTTACTAAAATATCTATCATAATACCCTGCACCATATCCCATTCTGCCTTTATTGTTATCAAAAGCAACTCCAGGAACAACTATTAAATCCAATTCATTTGGATCAATAGATAATTCTTCATTTGATGGTTCTAAAATTCCATAAGCATTCCTTATTAATTTATCGAACGAAATAATGTTTACTGCATCCATATTCCTAGTCTTTATTTCTGTTCTTGGTACATATACATTTTTATTATCTTTAATTGCTTTTAATATTATATTTTTAGTATTTATTTCTGAACCATATGATATATAAATAAATATATTTTTAGCACATATATATTCTTTACTATTCAGAAATTTTTTTTCAATTATATTATCCATCTTTTTCTTTTCATGTGTATCTAGATTATTTCTTGCTTCTAATATATTTTTTCTTATACTTTTTTTGTCCATAATAACTCCCCTCTATTTATTCGAACCACATAATTGCTATATACACATAATTATAGATTTATACATATATTCTTATAGGTGTATATTTTTTATTATTACTGGTGTCTTCTTAAATGCTATATCTTTTCTTATTTCTTTTGTTTCTTTATCTATAGTTATTTTATATATATTAGGGCAGCCTTCTTCTCTCCATTTTCTCATATATTTTGGTGTTGCCTCTATTTCATTATAATATCTTTCATCAAATTCATCTGAAAACTCTAAATAGCTTACTAAACTATATCGATCTATATTTATTTTTTCTTTATCATAATTTTTATATATAGGGAAAAAGAATCTTAGAGGAACTTCATAATCATATCTTGATCCCTCTTTTAACTTCTTTGATTCCATAATTGCTCTTTTGAATAAATTATTTATATCACACTCTTTAATTTTTAATTTAAATAATATTTTTCCGCTTTTATTTTTTTCTAATTTAATTTTTATCATTTGCCTCTCTCCAATTTATTTTTTAGACAACTAATATACTATCATGATTATATCTAGATTGTCTAAAATAAAAGTGGATGGTTAGATACTTAACCATCCACTTTATAAAATTATTTATTCTTCTGTAGATATATACACTATTGGTAATGCTAGAAGTATACCACCACCGATTATGTTTCCAATAACTACAAAGAAAAGGTTCTTTAACACTAACATCATTGGAAGTCCGCCTAATGCAAAGTATCCTACTGCAAATACTCCTACATTTGCAATACTATGTTCAAATCCAGCTATTATAAATGTAAATACTGCAAAGAACATCATTGCAAGTTTTCCAAATTCTGTTTTCATTTTTATTCCACTTAAATATGCTAAACAAACACTAAAGTTACATAGAGCCCCTCTTAAAATCATTTGAGGAATTGATAATTCTAATTTTGAAGCTACAAGTGGCTCAACATAATTTTGAATTGCACTTAAAGATGCACCACTTTTTATAAATAAATATCCAAATATTATTAATCCTATTGCATTTCCTAAAAAGCTATAAGCCCATATTTTTAAAGATTTAGCTAATGTAACTCTTTTTTCATACATTCCAACACACATAACAAAGTTATTTCCAGTAAATAATTCACCACTTAAGAACACAATCATAGCTATAGCAAAACAGAATGTTGAAGCAACTATTATCTTAGCAACTTCATGTGATACAGGATACATTATTCCTCCAGTTGTATAAGATAGTATTATAGCTACCATTATATAAAATCCTGTTAATACAGATCTCCCAATATATTTTCCTGGCTGCTCATCAGCATATCTCACTTTTTTTTCTGCTAATTTGTTGATTGTTTCTACATCACTTCTGTACATATTGTCCTCCTAAAATTTCATTTTTTCTTATGTATCTTAATTTAATGAGATGTCTCCATTAAAATTATAATTAATATTAGAATTCTCTAATATATTGCTTTGTATGCATCACTTAAAAAGTCCAACTACTTTATTCTACATCAAATTTTAATTTTGTCAAAATATATTTAATTTAATTAATTTTGCAATCTTTATTTTTTACTTTTAAAGTAATTAAATTAAAATTTGTATTTTTATTACTAAAAAAATAATAAAAGCTATTTTAAGTTCACAATTTACATGTGATTTGTAGTAAAATATTCTAAAAGCATTATATAAGTGGAGGCGAAAACTTTGAATTATGATATCAAGATAATAACCAAACAAGAAAATACTCCAACTTTTTGGTATGGTGGAATGTCAGCTGAATTAACAGCATATCCTCCTTCTTCTAGCTTCGCTAAAAGAGATTTTTTATGGAGATTAGGATTTGCTAAGATTGATATCCCAGAGTCAAACTTTAGTGCATTACCTGGAGTTTCTAGACATCTCATGGTTACGAACGGTAAAATGACTATTGAACATGTAGGACAATATACTAAAACACTATCAGAACTTGAAGTTGACAATTTTATTGGAGACTTTGAGACAAAAACACATGGAATATGTTCTGTTTTTAATCTAATGACAAGAGAAAATTATAAAGGTAGTTTATTTCCATTAATAATAAATCATAAATCTAGTCATGAATTATCACATTCTATTTCATATAATGAAGAAATTGTTTCTGTATGCTTGTACCCTCTCGCCGGATCATTTAAAATAATAATTAATAATCATAGCTTTGCGATACATACAGGTGATTTATTAAGAATTGACTGTATGGAATCAGATTCATCTGTTAAATTCAATTTAGTAAATGAATCTTATGAGCATTGCAAAATAATAGTAAGCATAATATACAAATAATTATATAAAAATTTTATTATAATAAATGACTGCATTAAAGTTCTTCATTAATGCAGTCATTCTAATTACATGTTTTAGAATTTCAATATCATAGTTTCCATACTATTTAATTCTATAAAAGATTTAACTTCTACTAATTTTTCATTAATTAAATCCTTAGCAATAAACTCTTCATTTAAATCTATTATTTTTTTGCAATCATTATTATTTATAATAACAATAACATTTTCATCTTTAAAGCATCTTTTAAATGACACAATATTATCTTTACAATAGATTTCTTTATAATCACCATAAATCAATGATTTGTTTTCTTTTCTTATCTTTATTAGCTTTTTATAAAAATCTAATAATTCTAAATTTTGTTTTTCTTTGTCCCATATCATGCATCTTCTATTATAAGGATCATCTCCCCCGTTCATTCCAATTTCATCACCATAATATATATACGGAATTCCTATATAAGTAAATTGGAACGCTATTGCAAGCTTAAGTGAATTTATATTTTCATTACTTTCTGTTAAAAATCTTTTTGTATCATGACTATCTATTAAATTCCACATTTGCCTTGTAATTGAATCCATATAAAGCATTCTTGTTATTCCCAATATATTTGAGAATTCTTCACTACTTATGACCCTTTTAGCAAAAAAATCTGTTAATGCATTCTTAAATGGATAATTCATTATCCCATCTAACTGATCACCTTTAAGAAATGAGTTGGCTTCATGCATTATTTCCCCAATTACAACTGCATCTTTCTTTGTATTCTTTATCCTCTTTTTAAATTCTCTCCAAAAATCATGTCCTATTTCATCACATACATCTAATCTCCATCCATCGATACCTATTTCTTTTACCCAATATTCCCCTACTCCTAATAGATAATCTCTTACTTCACGATTATTAGTATTAAACTTTGGCATATTCCTATGATTTTTTCCAAAGGTATAGTAATTTCCTTTATTAAAATTAACAGGATAATTGTCAACAAAATACCAATCAGTATATTTAGACTTTTCTTGATTAGTAAGTAAATCTTGAAAAGCAAAAAAATCATCACCTGAATGATTAAATACAGCATCCAGTATTATTTTTATATTTTTTGAATGACACTTATGCACTAATTCTTTTGCCACTTCAACAGTGCCAAACTCTGGATCTATATTAAAATAATCACATGTATTATATTTATGAGCAGTATTTGATTTAAATATTGGTGTAACATAAATCACATCTACACCTAAGTCTTCTAAATATTCTAACTTATCTATTATTCCCTTAAGATCACCACCATATCTAGAACGATATGATAGATTTTTTTCTTCCCCCCAAGGCATTACATATTCTGGATTGATACTTGAATCCCCATTGCAAAATCTCTCAGGAAATATCTGATAAACAATGCTCTCCTGCATCCATTCTACTTCTTCATATACATCTTCATGAGCTATATAAGGAAAAATGAAGGGATAGCTATTTCCTTCTGAAACGCCTCTTTCTGTTAGATAGTATTCTTTTTTATCTGTATCTATTAATTTAAAGTAATACTCATATCTATTTCTATCTGTATTAATATCGCATTGAAAAAAATCAAATAATTCCGATGTAGCTACAACATCCATACTTTTATTTTCATATGGTGAGCTTTCAAAATATTTATCTTTATAAAAGACGGTACATTCTTCTATATCTTTTGCTGCTGTTCTAACTCTTAAAGTCAATTTATTACAATCTTTAGCATAGCAATAAGGTGCCTCTGTTACATGATATATTCCATATTTATTCATTTAAAAATCGCCTCCAGAAATTCTCTTTACTTTGGTGGCTAGTACCTATAACATCCCCGGGTAAGAAAAGTTACTATACCTTAATTCTTACATTTCAAATTATATTGTTATTATAGCAAATACTATTGATTAAAATTGTATATATTTAATATAATATGTATATACATAATCTTAGTTTATACATTAATTTATATTTTAATATTTCAGGAGGCAGTACTATGAGTGAATCTTTTAAATCTGATAATAATATTTTTAATAACAGAATAACATTTCTTATAGGTTTAAGAGCTAAACCTGAAATACTTGAAATAATAAGAAATAAACATATAGGTGAAAAAATTGATGAGATTTCAATTCAAGATAAAAAAAATGATTTAATCATTTGGAATGCAATCTATACAACTGAAGTTGTTAAAAATGGTGTTTTAAAGAAATATCTTCATCCAATATATAATAAGTTTTATGATTTAATTCCTACAAAAAAGACATTGGAAGATTTACAACAACTAGAGATTCAGATGATAGACACATATATAAACCTTTTAATAAATGATATAGAAGTAACAGATAACTTTGTAATCAATAGGATTTTAAAACATCTTCATTTAAATATCGAAAGTCATGTTTCTCTAGAAAAACTGTCACAAGACCTAAATCTTTCACAAGGATATATATCTGACTGCTTTAAAAAGCATATGGGCATAACCATCATGAATTATGCTAAAAAAATAAGAATAGAAAGAGCTAAAGTTTTACTTCTTACTACTAATGAAAGCATATTAGAAATAGCCTTAACTCTTGGATTTCATGATCAAAGTCATTTTTACAAAGTTTTTAAATCTTTTACTGGAATGTCCCCATCTAAATATAGAAACACTAACTTTGGATAATTATTTCTATAAAACAAAGCTTTGAAGAGTGAACTCTTCAAAGCTTTTCTTAGAAAATAATATTTTTAATTATTAGACTCATTATAACTTTCTGTATCTACAAGTACATATGAACTCTTAGCTGGTAATATAACTTTTGAACCTTCAACTTTTCCTAATGTTTCTACCCCTGCCTTGTTACCATCTACTACTACTGTCCAATCTTCAGATGATAATTGGACTTCAACCGCTTTATCAGTTGAATTAAACATTACAGCTATTTTATTCCAAGAGTCGCCTACATTTTTCCCATTTAAAACATATGCTACAACATTATCTCCTTTAAAATCTTTGCCATTCTCTAAGAAAGTAAGATTATCCTGAATCTGTTTTGTAGTATCCATTCTAAATGCCTTATGAGAACTTCTAAGTTTTATTAATCCTACATAATATTCATATAGATCTTTATATTCACCAATTCTATTCCAATCAAGTTCATTAACTGAATCTGGAGACTTATAACTATTCCCTTCCAAGTTACCATTCTCATCACGTTTAGTTCTAGCAAATTCTTCTCCTGCTTGCATGAATGGAATTCCTTGAGATGTCCATACTATTGTTGCTGCTAATCTATTCATAGCTAAGCGGTCTGATTCACTTGCATCCGGCGCACTTAACTGTAATCTATCCCATAACATATGATTATCATGAGATGTTACATAATTAATTGTTTGATATGGTTCATTAGCCCATGCCTCTTTTGAATAGTTTACTTTAGAATAATCTATTCCATCATGCTGAGTTGATGCAACTATACCAAATTTAATTGTATCCTCTAAATCTTCCTTACCATTAATATAACCAGGCGCATTCTCTGTAAATACATGTCCTTTAAGTCCATCTCTTAAATCATCACTAAACATTGCTACTTGTGATTTTCCAAATTTAGGACCATTAGCCTTTAATGCACTATTTTCTGGAACCAATTGTGTTGTTCCTCCACTCCATCCTTCACCATACATTATTATTGATGGATCAATTTTATCTAGTTCACTTCTTATCTTTTTTACTGTATAAATATCATACACACCCATTAAGTCAAATCTAAATCCATCAACATGGTATTCATTAACCCAATATTTTAGTGAATCTATAATAAATCTTCTAGCCATATATCTTTCTGTTGCAACTTCATTACCAGTTCCTGAACCATTTGAAAAATTTCCATCTTTATCAAATCATTAATATTAAGATCTTATAAATAAAGTTATAAAAACTAGCTTTTATTTTTCATAGCTTCTTTTCTTATCTTCTTAAGAGCTTTTTTAGATCCTCGTTCTATATCTCTTTCCAGTTTCCTTTCCTTAAAACTCATAAATAATTGATTTAAATCATATCCTTCCGGATATAATTCTTCAGCTTTTATTTCCAATTTAATCCTCTTGTAATTAACTTCTATAAACTCTTTATTCAATAAAACGACAATGTTATTAAATTGATCTATCCCTTTATAAACTATTGCACTTATATTTTTGTCTAGTAATAAAACTTTATCTCCAACACTGTATTCATATTGTTTTTCATCCTCAGCCTCATCTATCTTTTTCTTATTAATTTTAGTGCTATCTATAGATGAGTAATTATAATTTTTCTTTTCTATATATTCCTTACTTCTTTGAATTATATTTTCGTTAATTCCCATTTTTCTTGATATATATAAAGCATTACTATTTCCACTTTTTCCAATAGAAAGCTTATAAAGGGGTTCTAATGTATCCTTCTTAAATTCCATTGCAGCATTCTCAAAATCAGGATGATTCTGCGAGAAATTTTTTATCTCTCCATAGTGAGTGGTTGCAACTGTTATACATCCCTTGTGATAAAATTCTTCTAAAATAGCAATAGCAAGTGCTGCCCCTTCATTTGGCTCTGTTCCGCTGCCTATTTCATCAAATAATAATAGTGTACTTTTGTTGCTTTCTTTTAATATTTCAGAAATATTCTTTATATGGGATGAAAATGTGCTTAAAGAATTTTCAATACTTTGATTATCTCCTATATCAACGAATATCTTATCAAATATAGATAACTCACTATTATGGGAAGCTCCTATATGAAATCCACTTTGGACTGCAAGAGTTAAAAGTCCTATTGTCTTTAATACAACAGTTTTTCCACCAGCATTTGGACCAGTTATAACTAAAGTTCTAAAATCTTCTCCAATTTTAAAATCCAATGGAACAGGATTTTTTATTAATGGATATTTAGCATCCTTTATATTTATATAGCCATAATTATTTATTGCTGGTGCTATACCATTTATTTCTTTGCTATATTTAGCCTTTGCCAGAATCATATCATACTCAGCTATTACTTCTATATTGACTTTAAGCTCCTTGCTTCTTTCATATATCATTTCACTGATAGTTGATAATATTTTATATTCTTCTATACTTTCGTCTGCTTTTAAACTATTTAATTCTGTAGTATATTTTCCTATTACAGACGGTTCAATAAAAATTGTATTTCCCTTAGAAGATGTTTCAACTATAGTTCCTTGTACATGATTTTTATATGAAGATTTTATGGGAACAGTATATCTTCCATTCCTTTGACTTATAAAATTCTCTTGAAGATATTCTTTATTGTTTGGATTTTTAATAAACTTTTCTAATTTATCTTTAATCCTTTCTTCACAAATACTAATTTGTTTTCTTATTCTCTTCAATTCTTTGCTTGCATTTGAATCAACTATACTTCCACTTATACATAAATTTATTTCTTCTTCAATATAATTTAATTCTGTTATATTCTCACCATACAAGCTTAAAGTCTTTGCATATCCTTCCTTGTCTTTAATAAATAATTTTATTTTTCTACATCCTCTTAAAAAATCATTTATAGTTGTTAATTCCGAAGGTTCAAGAACACCGCCTTTTTCTAATTTATCTAATAGTGTGCTTATATCAAAAATTCCTTCAAGAGGTATATTATAGCCTGCATCTATAAGTCTTCTGCCTTCTGATGTTTCATCTAACATCCTTTGTATCTGTTTTATATTATTACTTGGAGTAAGTTTATCTATTAACTTCTTTCCAAGTCCACTTTTGCAATAAGATTTAACTATTTCTTTTAATTCATTATAATGTAATTTTTCTAAACTTTTATTATTCATTTTTTCTCCGACTTTCTCTATAGTATTCAAGTCTACGAAAATCCATATAGATTTCATATTTTTAAAAACTTATCCACAAAATTATATTTAAGTTTCATACTTTTCCACAAATTGTGTTATAAGCACAAAAAAACTGTGGATACTTCCACAGTTTAAAAACTTCATAATTATTAAAGGATAGTAATATCCTTAGAAGTAAATTTCGTAAACTCGTAGTATCATAAATTATAGTTAATTAATTCAACAACAAATAAAGGTAGAAAAATACCTATTTTGAATTAATTATTAAGTTACTATAAATTGATACTAGACACTCACAAAACAACATCCTTTTCTTTGAAATCTATATAATTAGATAATATTATACTCCGATGCTACTGTCAATAATAAAATAAAATGAACTAAATAGAATTTAACCTATTTAGTTCATCTTCATTATTTCATCTTATAGATGCCAAATATCTTCATTATATTGTGCAATTGTTCTATCTGAAGAGAAGAATCCAGCCTTACTAATATTTATTAATACTTTCTTATTCCAAGTTTCTCTATCTTCATAATCTTTAAACGCAATATCTTTAACTCTAATATAGTCTTCAACATCAAGTAATGTCATAAACCAGTCTTTATTTATTAATTCTTGATGAAGTCTTGTTAAGTTTTCTTTATCTCCAACTTTAATCATTTCATCGCTTACTATAAAATCTACTAATTTCTTAATTTCAGGTTTTTCATAGAATTTTTTAGAAACATAATCAGCTTTCTTATAGTGTTCTATTACTGATTCTGGAGATTCACCAAAGATATATATATTTTCATCTCCAACTAATTGATGTATTTCAACATTTGCTCCATCTTCTGTTCCAAGTGTTAATGCACCATTTAACATAAACTTCATATTACCAGTACCTGATGCTTCTTTAGATGCAAGTGAAATTTGTTCTGATATATCACAAGCTGGTATTAATTTAGATGCCTTAGTTACATTATAGTTTTCAACCATAACTACATTTAAGTACTTATTAACTTCAGAATCATTATTAATTATCTCTTGTAAGCAAAGTATTGTATGAATAATATCTTGTGCAATTATATAAGCCGGTGCAGCCTTTGCTCCAAATATCATTGTGATTGGAGTAGTTGGTACCTTACCACTCTTTATCTCTAAATATTTATTTATGATGTATAAGACATTCATTTGTTGTCTCTTGTACTCATGAAGTCTCTTAATTTGGATATCAAATATAGAGTTTTCATTTATTTCTAAACCTTGAGTTTTATTTAAATAATTCTTTAGTTCAATTTTATTATGTTTTTTAATTTCACCAAGTTTATTTAATACATCTTTATTATCCACAAACTTAGCTAATTCTTCTAATTTATCTGCATCTTTTTTGTATCCATCACCAATAAGTTCAGTAATATAGTCAGCTAATTCATTATTACAATGTAATAACCATCTTCTGAATGTTATACCATTAGTCTTATTATTGAATTTTTCTGGATATATATCATAGAATGGTTTTAATTCTTCTTCTTTTAATATATCTGTATGAAGAGCAGCAACACCATTTACGCTGTATCCATAGTGAATATCCATATGAGCCATATGAACTCTTCTTTCATTATCTATAATATATACTTTTTCATCATTATATTTAGCTTTAACTTTATTATCTAATTCTCTTATTATTGGCATTAATTGTGGAACTGCTTTTTCTAAATAATCTATTGGCCATTTTTCTAAAGCTTCTGCTAATATTGTATGGTTAGTATAAGCACAAGTTTTAGTAACTATTTCAATAGCTTCATCCATTCCAATTCCTTTTTCACCTAATAATCTTATTAATTCAGGAATAACCATTGATGGATGTGTATCATTGATTTGTACTGCTACGTGTTCATGTAATTTATGAAGATCATATCCATTTTCTTCTGCCTCAAATAAAATTAATTGAGCAGCATTACTTACCATGAAGTATTGTTGATAAACTCTTAGTATTCTTCCAGCATCATCACTATCATCTGGATATAAGAATAACGTTAAGTTCTTTTCAATATCAGTCTTATCAAAATCAATTCCTTCTGTAACCAAAGATTCATCTACTGTATCAATATCAAATAATCTTAATTTGTTACAAGGCTTGTCATATCCTGTTACATCAATATCATAAAGAGTTGATTTAACTTTGAATCCACCAAATGGAACTTCAAATTTAATATCTGTTTTATTTAACCAGCTTTCATCTGTAAGCCATGGATTTTTAACTGCTTTTTGTTTATTATCTACAAATTTTTGTTCAAATAGTCCAAAATGATAATTAAGGCCTACCCCATCTCCATTTAAACCTAATGTTGCAATGGAATCTAAGAAACATGCTGCAAGTCTTCCTAATCCACCATTTCCTAGAGAAGGTTCTAATTCCATTTCTTCAACTTCAGTTAAGTCCTTACCATTTTCAGCTAATACTTTTTTCACTTCATCATAAAGACCTAAGTTAATTAGATTATTAGATAATAATTTACCTATTAGGAATTCTGCTGAAATGTAATATAATTTCTTTTTTCCTTTATTTGTTCCCTTTGCTTTTTCAGTTGATTTTGTTAATTGTAATAATGCTGAATAAATTTCTTCGTTAGTAGCTTCTTTAATAGTTTTTGAAAATTTCTTTTCTAAGATTTCATTCAAATTCTTTTCTACCATATTCATATCTCCTATTCATATAATTTTATATTTAGGTTATTATATTCTTTAATGAAAACGCTTGCGTTGATTTATATTTATTTTATCAAGTTTTTCAAACCCACTTTTGTACATTTCTCTTTTTTTTTGTACATTTATTATATAACTTTTTTATTTTCTTGTATAATCAATAAAAATTTATGAAACAAAAAAACATCCAAATCATATATGATTTGAATGTTTTTGAATTTATTCTTCATTTTCTTTTTGTTTTTCTTGACTAGGCTTCCATTCATCATTGTTATCTGAATTCAGTAGTTCTTCTGATGCTAGTTCTGGTTTTATTTCTGTTTGTTGAACTTCTAAATTTCCACATACATTATTTATATTTAATTCATTATCAAAATTATATATAACAAAAGTATCACATAGTATATCATGCAACCCACGCTTTTTTGAATCAACAGCAATCATTATATACCCTATAAAGATTATTAACCCACTTAAATATCTACCAATACTTTCACGATAAATCACATCGACTAAAGATAGTTTTTCTCTATTTTGTTTTATAACCTTAATTTTTAAAGCCTTTTTTCCTAAAGTGGCTCCATAAAAATAAGTCATTAAAACAAAATATACTAATGATAGCAAATACAATATTATATCAACTGCTGAAAATTTAAATAATATTGGTTTACCAATAAATATATCTGGATTTATTATAGATATAAAAAAGTAGGGTATCTTTATTACTAATAAAGCTAGACCAACAAGTATGCAGTCAATGATATATGCTGCTAATCTTACAAAAAAGCCAGCATATAATGTATTCTCATTATTCTGGTTTAGCATAGTACATCAATCCTCCATTACCCTGTTTTTCCAAATATTCAGATATTACTTGTGCATCTGACTTAGATTTTAAATCTCCAACTTTTGAGAAAAGTGATGCAAAAATATTTTCTTGTTGTTCTGGAGTATATATTGTTATATCTTCACCTATAGCATCCATCATAGCCTTTTTCATATTTTCATAAGTATCGATATTATCAATTAAACCTAGATTTAAAGCTTGCTTTGCAGTGTAAATTCTTCCATCAGCAATAGGCTTAACTGTATTTATATCCATGTTTCTTCCTTCTGCCACAATACTAGTAAATTGTTCATAAGACTCATCAACCATACCTTGAAGTATTTTGCGTTGTTCATCTGTCATCTCCAACCCACTTGATCCAATAGCCTTATTAGGACCACTTGTTATATCTATTTCTTGAATTCCAAGCTTATCATATAATCCCTTAACATTAGTCAATGACATTATGACACCAATAGATCCTGTCCACGTATTCCTATTGGCATATATTTTATCAGATGCCATAGATATATAATATCCACCTGAGCAAGCTCGTGATCCCATGTAAGTCCATATAGGTCGTCCTGTTTCTTCTTTATATTCTTTTAATTTAAGATAAAGTTCATCACTTTCGTAAACTCCACCACCCGGGCTATTTACATATAAAATAATTCCTTTATTATTTGGCGCATCAATCATAGAATCAATATAATTTAATGTACGTTCATGATTATATGAAGCAGGAGTTGAAAATAATCCTTGTGATTCTGATGTATTCATTATAGTTCCTTCTACATCTACTACCCCAACAAAATCTTCTGATGGCAAAGACACATCATTAGTAGTAAGCATAGATTCTATTGATTCCTTAGCTTCATTTTTACTAGCAATGCTATTAGCTAATGTATTTGTAAATACACTTATTGCTCCAACAAAGGCAAACACTGCACCTGCCACAACTAGTCCTATTATTTGTTTTTTATTCATTAATAAATTTCCCTCCATTAAATCCATCTACTATTCCTATACTAATAAGTATACTAAATATAATATTATAATTATATATTATTAATCTTAAATACTTCTTAAAATCTAATTTTATTATCATTATTTAATGAAATTTAAAAAGCTTATAACTGTAACTGAACTATAATCCATATATAATTTTATAGTATACTCATTATTATAAATGCGTACATTCTAATCTTTAACTTACTAAAAAGTGTAGCCATAATATTATGGCTACACTTAAAATCAATAAATTTACATATTTTCCACTTTCATAGCTCTCATAGCATTTAAAACTGCAAGAAGCGCTACTCCAACATCTCCAAATACTGCTTCCCACATAGTCCCCATTCCAATTGCTACAAGTCCTAATATTATAATCTTTACACCTAAAGCAAAAACTATATTTTGCATTACTATACTTCTTGTTTTCTTTGCTATTTTTATAGCAGAGGCAATTTTTGAAGGCTCATCTGTCATTATAACTACATCAGCAGCTTCAATTGCAGCATCTGAACCAACACCGCCCATTGCTATTCCTATATCTGCTCTAGCTAAAACTGGAGCATCATTAATTCCATCTCCTACAAATACAATCTTGCCTTTAGGTGATTTTTCTTTAAATAATAATTCTAATTTTTCAACTTTTTGATCTGGTAATAATTCAGCACAAACTTCATCTAATCTTAATTCCTTAGCAATTTTACTTCCAACTTTTTCATTATCACCTGTAAGCATTACTGTTTTCTTAACACCTATAGCTTTTAAATCCTTTATTGCCTTTGCTGAATCTTCTTTTAATTCATCTGAAATAACTATATAACCTGCATATTTTTTATCTATTGCAACATGAACTAAAGTACCTATTGTTTCCACTTGTTTATAAGGTATATTTTCTCTATTCATTAATTTATAGTTACCAGCAAGCACCTCTTTACCATCAATAATAACCTTAACACCATGACCTGATATTTCTTCATAATTCTCAATTTTATATTTATCTATTTCTTTACCATAAGCCTTTAATATTGAAGCTCCTATTGGATGATTAGAGTAATTTTCTGCATAAGCTGCATAAGCTATAAGTTCATCTTTTGAAATATTATTTTCTGAATTTATTTCTGTTACTTTAAATATACCTTTTGTAAGTGTTCCAGTTTTATCGAACACAACCATCTCAACATCATTTAATGCTTCAAGATAATTACCACCTTTAACAAGTATTCCATTCTTTGATGCTCCTCCTATTCCTCCAAAGAATCCAAGAGGTATAGATACAACTAAAGCACATGGACATGATACAACTAAAAATGATAATGCTCTGTAAACCCAATCTGAAAATGTTGCACCTTCTATGAAAAGTGGTGGAATTATAGCTAATGCTAATGCTGCAAAAACAACAGTTGGTGTATAATATCTAGCAAATTTTGTTATAAAATTCTCTGTTGGAGCTTTTTTGCTGCTTGCATTTTGGACTAAGTCTAATATTTTTGAAACAGTAGAATCTCCAAATTCTTTTTCAACTTCTATAGTTAAAAGTCCATTTTTATTAATAACTCCACTTAAAATACTATCTCCTCTTCCTACTTCTCTAGGAACACTTTCACCAGTTAATGCAGCAGTATCTACCATGGAACTTCCCTCAATCACCTTACCATCTAATGGTACCTTTTCACCTGGCTTTACTACTATAATATCTCCAATGCTGACTTCTTCTGGATCTACTTTTTTAATGTCACCATTTATCTTTAAGTTAGCAAAGTCTGGTCTGATATCCATAAGAGCTGAAATAGATTTTCTAGAACGATTAACAGCCATATCTTGAAACATCTCTCCTACTTGATAGAAAAGCATAACTGCTACACCTTCTGGATATTCACCTATAGCAAAAGCACCAATAGTTGCTATACCCATTAAGAAGTTTTCATCAAACACTTGACCTCTGCGTATATTTCGTAAAGCACCTAAAACTACCTCTCCACCTACAAGGACATAACTTATTAAATACAATACTAATTCTATTGAATTAGAAAATTTCATTACAGTTGCTATTCCAAAAATCAAAGCACCTATAATTAATCTAATAATCTCTTCTTTATTATTTTCCTCTTCAACTTCTTCATTTTTACTTTTTGATTGACTATCTTTACTATCAATAACAACTACATTGACATCTGGTTCAATCCTTTTAACTATATCCTTAACCTCATCAATAATATCACTTTGTTTTGAAGAATCTTCTATCTCCATGATTAGTTTTGTTGATATAAAGTCTACTATGGCAGATTTTACTCCATCTATATTATTTGACTCTCTTTCAATTTTTGCTGCACAGTTACCGCAGCATAATCCTTCAAGTAAAATCTCTTTTTTTAATATCTTATCATTAATCTTTTCCCTAACCTTTACCTTACTCTCAATATTAGTAACAACATTAGTCACAGATTTTATCAAATCTTCTACTTTATTAACTTCTTTTATTTCTAATGTTAAAGTTTTTGTCATAAAATTTACATTAGCATAATGAATTCCATCTAATCCATTTACCTTTTCTTCTATTTTAGATGCACAGTGTGCACATCCAAGGCCTTCTAAAATAAATTCTTTTTTTACTGGTGTCTGGTCATTTTTATTTCTCAATTTAGCATTAATAGGACTATTTACTGTTTTTATATTACTTGCCATAATTCTTTCACCCCCAAATTTAATACTAATTTCTTTCTGATATATGAATCAGACCTTGATCAAAAATACTTTTAACATGTTCATCATCTAGTGAGTAGTAAACTACTTTACCTTCTTTTTTATATTTTACTAATCTCGCTTGTTTTAAAACTCTTAATTGATGTGAAATAGCTGATTGAGTCATTCCCAAAAGAGCTGCTATATCACAAACACACATTTCTGCTTCAAATAGTGCACATAATATTTTTATTCTTGTTGAATCTCCAAGAACTTTAAATAAATCAGCTAAATCATAAAGAGTTTCTTCCTCTGGTATAGATTTCTTAACTTTACTTACTATATCTTCATGGATTATAGTACAATTACAAACTTCTATATTATCATTCATATCTATCACTCTTTTCATTTGAATATATGAATATTTATTCATATATTTATTATATGCATTATAATTATATTTTGTCAATAATAACCGAATTTTATTTTCAAGTTTTCAAATAAAAATTATACTTATAATACTTGTTATGTTTTATAACATATATAACAATGATGAGTCTTATATTTTATTAGCTATAATTAATACACAGCTTTAAATTCATTTTTGATTCACTTCCTTTAACTATATAAAAAATAAGACATAGAGTATCAGATATATTCTGTACTACTCTATGTCTTATATATTTATACATACTTATTTTTAATGTAGGTTTTGAATAAAGTTTGATTGAAATCTACTTCTAAAGGCTCGATTTTGCGTAAAATTGAAATCTATAATTTTAAATAAAGTTTAATCAAAATTATATACTTTCAATAATTAGCTTGTATTCATTTTTATAATAAAGTTTGATTAAAAGTCTTATAAATTATTACCTTATATATAACTAACAAAGTGCTTATAGATTATGCTATTTCATAATAATATAATCTAATTCTAAATTATCAGCTATTAAATTATATGCAGTGATAAAATCAGTTACAAATTCTTCTGCCAAACTAACATTTTGGCTATACCAAAATTCAAATAAAAGCTCAGTTCCATTCAAAATCTCTTCCACATATTTAAACCATCTTTTATATTCAATGGCTTGATATTCATTTTCTGTCCAATCTCTAAAACATACATCATATTTTAAAATTATATCATTTAAAGTTTTCTCAAATTTTGAATACATCTCATAATTTTTTAATAATTTAAATAATCCCATTTCAACATCAACTGGCAAAAATATAATATTATCAGTTGAACTATTTATATATTTTAATGCTTCTCTAGCATCTTTTTTCTCTTTCACATCAAAATCTAAAACTATAATACTATTTAAAAATTCAGGTATCTTTTTTTTATGTAATTGAACATAATTACTCCAGCCTAAATCAACATCTATAATGTTAATATAGTTTTTGCAATCGGTGTTTAAAACTTTTCTGAGTAAAAATAATAATAAGCTTTTAGCTCTACTATCCTCTAAATATACATTTATACTTTGCTTTATAGTTGAAGGTTGTAAATTAATATCATTGATTATTTCGTTTAATGAACTAGCACTTTCTATATTTTTCCCTTTTATCACCCTTGTACCATCTCCTATATAATTAGGTTCTAAATATATTATGGTACTATTATATGATAAATCTTGTTCACTAATACCTTTAGGCTTATTTTTCATTTCATCCCTTTGACACTTATTAACTTGTTTTAATATCATAGGAGAATGAGTTGTGAATATGATTTGTATACTATATTTTTGCGATACATTCAGCAAAAAATCAACTAGTTTTTTCTGTGAATATCCATATAATGTAGAATCAATTTCATCAAGTAACAATATGCCACCTTTGTATTCTTTATAACATTCTTTTAGCCTTTTAAAAGATAAAACAGCTAAAATAATTCTTCCAACATTACTTTCTCCCGCTGAATTCGTATATATATCATGTGTATTATCATTTACTCCAACAAAAACTTTTGAGTCTATAGTTTTTTCCATATATACAGAAGAGTTAGTAGTATTATGTATTGATAAAATTTCCCTATAATATTTTAAAAATAATTCATTTTCTTCATCTGTCAGAACCATTCTAGACTTATTAGTTGCTTTACTTTCACCTATTGGAAATAATCTACTTAAACTTAAGTAATATACTGGAAGTTGTATATACCCTGATCCCTTTGCTTTACTTTTAGCATTCCAAAATCTAATTTCATTTGGATTCCTTTTAGTTGGTCTTGAAATGCTTGTCATTGTAATTTCATTATTAGGATAATATCCCTTATTATATAATTTTAATGTCCATATATGCTCTCCAACTTTATCATTTTTTGATATTTTAAACTTTTCTTTAAATTGCGACTTAAAATTATACCCATCAATAGTTTTAGCTCCGTACATAGAATTTGTTCTGGAAATAGTAAACGGCTGTCCTATTATTCCCAGTAGTGTTGTTTTTAAAGTTGCATTTCTACCTGCTATTGCAGTTATATTTTTTCCAAGCTTAAATTTCATTTTTTCTATTGCTCTAAATTTTTCAATCTCAATACTTTGAATAATCACTATTACATCCCCAATCTATATTCATATTAATATATTCAAAATACCTATTAACATATATAAACTATTTATTATCCATCTAAAATCTCACCTTAAATTTAATTTAATTTTCTTTTTAACCAAATATTCATTACTTGGACAATAAGTTTTATCCTTAAATATAATAATTTCAGAGCCTTTTCTATTATTAGCAACGCTATAATTAATATCAAATCTTTTTATATAATAATTTTTATACAAATCTACAATCTCAGGGAAATCATCATAAGTAACAATCCAATGACTATTAACATTTTTAGAGATTGATTCTGATATTTTTGCATGATCTTTAGGATTAAAAAAATTCTTATATAATTCTTTTCCTTTATTAAAATATGGTGGATCAAAATAAACAAACGCTTCATCTCCATATTGAGGAAGTATCTGCTCAATAAATTTTCTCACTTCTTTATTGTATATCTTTATCTGATTCTTTCTTGCAGCAATTAATTCTATTTTTTTTATAAGAATATCTTTATTATATCTTGCATCAATCAAATAATTTCCTTCTTGATTATATCCACCTATTGGCCCAGCTTTTAAAATTCCTGATCTATTTGTCCTATTTAGATAGAACGTTGCAAATCCTAATTCTACTGAATATTTATCATTTTTATTACTATATATCTCTTTTTGCTTTTTCCATTCTTCAACTGAAATTGGAGTATTTTTTATAAGCCCCAATAATTTATTAGTATCATTAATAACTGCCTTCCAAAAAGAATAAATTGCCTTATCATAATCATTTATTATTATTTGTTGAACTTTATTATTAAATAATAAAGCCAAAGCCACTCCTGCTCCACCAGCAAAAGGCTCAATGTATGTGCAATTTTCAAATCCAATATTATCAATTACCACTTCAATAAATGGAGCTATTTTACTTTTTCCACCAGGATATCTTAATGGAGAAAAATTCATCATACATACCGCCTTTCTATAGATTAACTTTCACCGAAAATTCTTGTATTATACTTAATTTAATTATATATGGTTATTCTAAAAGGAACAATGCATAAATTTATTGTATATTTTCTTTTAAAAATTTCTCCAAAATATCCGTTCCAGGATTTAAACTAATTGCTGCATATTTATGAGATAATGCAATTGGCAGTATAGCATCATCATATATATCTATACTTATTTGATTAATTAAATTAAATATTATGTCTTTGTTTTTATAGTTCTCAGATTTAAAGATGAACCTTCCAAAATCACCTTTCTTACTCTCTATTGGATATAACATAGAAATAACAAATTTTTTTGCCGAATCCGAATAAAATAAATAATCTTGCCCAAACAAAACTTCTTGTCCAAAAAACTTATTATTTACTGGTGATTTTTGTACATATTTAAACCTATAATAATCATCTACTAATAAATAGCTATTTTTCTTTATATTATTTTCTTTTTCATTAAGCTTTTTTTCTAATAATATAAAATGATCTTTTAGTTTTCCAGTCTTTAATATTCCAAAATATATAATTTCATTACTTATTTGTTTAGATACATAATGTAAATATTTTAATATACTTTTATGCATCTTAGCTGGCTCACCATAAATAGCTAGTGGACCATCTATTATGAATGCTGTTTTTCTTATTAATTCATACGACTTATATTTTAATAATGAATCTATTAAATTTATAGCTAGCATATGTTCTGTTATTTGAGCAAATCTTGTTAAAATTGTGTTATGTCCAAATTCTAAATCAACGCACTCATGTAACCTTAAATAATCAGTTATATATTTTTTTTCCCCGCAAAATGGACATATACAATATCCATCTTGTAATTCATTTATACTTATTTCAAAATTATCATTCTCATTATTATTTGATTTGCAATTTTCATTAGAACACCTAATTCTAATACTACTTAAATTACTTTTTAGCACATTAATAAATGATTCCATAAGAGTTATCTCTCCAAATGGACTATTTGTAAGATAGAAATTATATATTTCCTTTCTAATACAATCTATAATATTCATATCCTCATTATCTTTTGGTACTATATTAAAAGTTGGACATATAAATGTTAAAATTTTCGAATTATATATATCATTAAATTTTTCTGGATTAACAAATCCACCATCATAAATTTCAGATTTCTTATTTAAATCAATAATATTAGAACTAAAATTTACAATTCCAATTTTGGCCGATGGAACTTCATCATTTACTGGTAACTCTGTAAACGAGCTATCAACTGTAAATATAAATTTTATAATATTATTATCAATGATATTATTATATTCGAATCTTGAATTTACATCTGAAATTAATTCTCTATTTCCTTCGTCTATATCATATGCAATTCTATATTCATTTATTT
Organism: Clostridium neonatale; assembly: GCF_900465025.1. Taxonomy (NCBI): domain Bacteria; kingdom Bacillati; phylum Bacillota; class Clostridia; order Eubacteriales; family Clostridiaceae; genus Clostridium; species Clostridium neonatale. The sequence continues at coordinate 344,559 of NZ_UICR01000001.1, read as the reverse complement.
TTTCTTTAAGAATATAATTATTGATTATATTCTCATGAGAAAATTTATTAGCTCTCTCCTTATTAAATGGCATCATTCTTCACTGCTTTCATATAATTTAATTTGTACAGGTAATACAAAATGTTGTGATAAAGTTTTAATTCTAGAAAATCCAACATCCTTACTTGTTAATAAAGAATTTTTAAAATCTGCAAAATCATAAAATTTCGATAATGTTCTTAGCTCATCTTCGTTATTAAGATGTGTCACAAACCAATTCTCTGTGTTAGATAATATATTTTTATTTATAGATGATGGTTCTTGTGTAGAATATACTAGCCCTATCTTATACTTTGCTCCTTCTTTAGCTATCCTTGGCCAAACTTCTTTCAAATCCATATCTCTTCCTATTAAGTTATGTGCTTCCTCTATATAAAATATTACAAAATTAGGTGTTTCTCCATTTATATACATACTCATATTACTTTTAAATATCTTTTTAGCAATACTTTCACTTATTAAATTTCTCATGTTTTCATCACCTATTGATAAATCTAGTATTATAGTATGTCCATCTTTAACTAAATTCAATATTTTATAAATATAGTTTTCTGCTTCATCACAATGATATGCTCCTGGTTGTACTTTTTTTATATGACCAAATCCTAAAAATTGACCTCCGTTTGAATTTTTTTTAACTGCTATATTAACTAAATTTTCGAATTCATCTTTATATACTTTTGATCCACTACTAGTTTTTAAAGAATCCCTTTTTTCATGAATTTTATTTAAAATATCTCCTAATTCCTCATATGTTATTTCCTTATCTATAAATTTATTCATATCTAATTGTTCCATTATTATTTTACTAAATGGATTTTTGAATTTTTCTAATTTACTTTGTCCTAAAACCTTATATAAAATATATTTATATGTTGCAATTATCCATTTTGACCTAGTTATTAATGACCTATCTGTTGGATCAATATTTTGATACATATATGCACTAATATCCATATTCAAAAATGTTTGAATATCTGTTGATGTAGACGTATTATTATCCTTTAAAAGATTTATAATAAATTCATGTGCTAATTCTATATTCTTGAAGAAATCAAATTGTAATGTTTGAATATTTGTACTATTTACATTTCTTAATTTTGTATTTAACGAGAATATATGTGCACTTTTTAAGTCACTTGCTATTGATCCTTTATCATCAATATTCATATTAGCATATTCACCATTTATATCATAAATAATCTGAGCTATCTTCATATTATTAGCTCTTGCTGTTTCATCAATAGCTTTGACTAAAGTTTTCACAGTATTTGACTTTCCAGTTCTAGTCATTCCAAACATAGCAGTTCTTCGAGCAATAAAGTCATTTGGATCTATATAAACTTTTGCTTTTTTATCCTTATTTTGTAATCTATTGCTTGATGTAAATCTTATTTCTCCGATTTCCTTAGGCGTAGTCACAATCTTTTGTCTTGTATTTTTTTGTTCTTTATAATTAACAATTTTCTCCAAACTACTGCATGATGGCTTGTATACTCTCAAAATTTGTGTTCCATAATAATTTTCTATATCCGATCCAAACTTAAGTTCACCATTTTCATCTTTAAAAAATGTTCCTAAAACTCTACATTCCAATCCTGAATATTGCATTTCATTTTGTGAAAATTCATCATACACCAGTTTTGTATCTGTTTGTATATTCTTAAATTTATCTATCTTAGCCTCTAACCACACATCACTATTAGGCAATTCATATTCCGATGTCACACGCAATAGTATAATTTCTTCGTCAATTTCCTTAGTTAAGCTTAAATTTTCTGAATTAATGGCTGTTGCAATTAAAAAACTATTATGTTGAATACCTTTAGATTGCTTTTTGTAATAATCATTAGTTAATATTGTCATAGTTGAATAGTTTAAATTTATTGAATATCCAATTTTTTGAGCATCTTTTAATAATGTAAACAAATTATCTTCTTTTAACATATCATTAATCATATTGCACCTCTTTGTAAATATTAAATATTCTTTACATTTGTTCCCTAAAAACATTATACTACATTATAATAATAATAGATTAATTTTGAAATAATATCATATACTTACTATTTTGCTATATAAATTTTCTTTAAATTTTCCTATACCATTTCTACTATGCTTACATTTAATAGTTTTGACTTCTAACATATTTATTTCCTGAATTTTTTTACTGCTCCAAGAGCCATTCATTATTACCAAATCCTCAAGAATTTTTTTATAAATATATTCGTAATTTTTATTTTTTTCTCTTTCAATTATTAAAGTTGATAACATCCTATTTTCTCTTTCTACTTCAATAATACTTAATTTTTTTCCATCACCTTTAATTACTTCTGCTATTACACATTTACGCCTGTCAATAGCATTGCTTAAGTATGAAAATTTTCTTCCTACTGGTAAATTAACAACCTTTATATCTACACTTGATATCCAACTAAACCCTTCTAGTTCTTTTATAATAGCTATAAAACTTTCTAATTCTTTTGATAATACTTTTTCATCTACTGCGGAAATTTCGATTCCAATACTACTTCTATACCCACCTTCTGAAGATAATGTCCTTAAATTGTCATCTTCCTTAACATACTTTTGCGTATACTCGTCTTCAAATGATCTTAACTTTCCTTCACGTTGCTTAATCTTTTTTATTTTAGGTATATTAACATACTCTTGAATTATCAAATCATTATTAATATTTTCATCATAATTATTAGAACCATCCATATTATTATCAATTATTTTATCATCACTATTATTGTCTATATAAATATATTTCCTGTTTTTAGCTTCATCACTTTTTTTTCGTTCTTCAAAGCTAGGATGATATATTTCCACTCCTTCAAATTTAATTTCCTTTAAATTTACTTTTAATATTTCCATAATAGTAAAACCATATTTATGTGTCTTAACTCTTGCTCTAATATTAAACTTGGGAATATTAAATTCAAATTTTAATGTTCCATAATTCAACATGCTATATCCTACGTTACTATACATTTGAAAAATTTCTTGATTACTTATCATCCATGCCAAATGATTATAGTATTCATCTTTTAAATATGATGTTTTATACTCTTTAGAAAAATATAAATTAAGAATATTATCTTTTTCATGGTAGATAAAATAATCTTCCCATATATCATTATATAAAATAGTGTTTAGCATAAACGAATTTGGAGCTAAAACAGCTCTTACTATTTCAATTATTGGAATAGTATATAAAACATTATTTTTCCAAAAACTAAAAGTTTTAGATTTACTTTTATAATTACTTTTCTTTATATTCCAATCTGATTCGTTGTATTTAGGCATAATGTTGCTTAACTCTATATTTATTGTTTTCATTATTCCTTCATCATCTATTATTTCACCTGAATTTAAATCTCCATCAGTATAATACTTATCAATAGATAAAAAATGTATGTTGGCCCAATCTTGAATTACCTTTTTAGTAACTTTTCCATCACAAAAATAAGTATCAATCATCCATTTATTATTTTCTTTAAATGGTTCTCCAATCCATATCAATTGAACCTTTTGTCCTTTTTCAAAAGGCCAGTTTTTTAATTTAAGCTTTATTCTCCCCATAATATAATTCTCCCAGTTTCTCGTTTAAATATTTTTGTAATTCATCTTTTACATTTTTAAAATGTTCACTTCTAATTCCAGCTATTCTTTGCACTTCCCATAGCTTTATTCCTTCTTTATCTATATATTTATCAATTATAAATTTTCCCCGTCTTATTTGAAAATCTGTTGTACTTTCACATACTTCATCAAAAAATTTCTTTACTAAAGGTAAATTATCTAATTTCTTTTCTATATTAGATAATATTCCTAATGACTTAGATAAACTTCCTTTTGTAATACGAATCATAGTTTCACTATTAATTAATTCTTCATATTTTTCCTTTAACAATTTCAAATACTCTTTATCACGTTTATCCCAATCTACTCTTCTATTATCTTGTTTAATTTCAACTTTTTTAGGTAAAGTATTTAATAGCCATTCTTTATCATATCTATAAAGATACATATATTCTTTTTTACATCTACTTCGTATCTCCGTCCTTGATAGATTCTTGCTGTCAGCTATTTCTTTTAAAATAATTTCTTTATACATTTTTAATTTATTTATATCTGCATTTTCTAAAAAATAATGTTCATTTCTTTTATTTATTTTTCCTAGTTTACAATCCGTCTTATAAAAAAATTCTTCAATATTTCCACATAAGAAATTAATAAACAGCAGATGTCTTAAAGGATGTGATGCTCTTTTAGATTTCCTTGCCAGAACTTTAAGCCAGTTATATTCATTGTTATAATCTATATTGCAATCCAATTTGTCTAAGAATGTTCTTCCATAAAAATTTATGAATTCTTCATATAGCTCTCTTTGGTTTATTGTATTATTTCCCTTTAATAGCCCCTTTTGAAATAATAATTTTCTATATTTCATAAAAACTTTTTCTTTAGACATACTACTTAAATTAGCATTTAATAAATAATATGAATCTTCAGCTAATTTTAAATGCTTATCATAATCATCAATAATACTATCATCAGTTTTTAAATCTAAGTACCTTTCTTCTAACCTGATATATTCAATTCTGCTTACATCAACTTTCTTCAAAGAATATTCCTTCAGCAAAACACCATGATGAGGACATAAATATATTCCTTGTAGTTGATGTTCACGGTGAATATATGGCTCTCCGTATTTATCCAAATCATCATCAGCACATAATGGACAGTAAAAAATCCCATCCTTTTTACATATAGCTCCCGCTACAATTCCTAACCTTGTATATAATGCATAACTTCCTTTATTCTTTATTTCATCAATAGTTTGATTTTTTACTCTTTCAGAAATAAAAGGTGAATAATAAGGCATAATAGTATGTTTTATTATTAATTCATCTGAACTATATTTCTTTCCTAATACTTTTGATAAATATTCAAAGTTACCACCTATTTCAAATGATGGTATCATAGTTCTCTTACCAAAACATTCTTCAATAGTATCTCTAAAATCAACATTTCCTGAATAAAAATGATATCTAGCTATAGTTGAATATATTAATTCATCCTTGTAGGGATCAGTAAAAAAATCTAGCATTAATATCGCTCCTTATATTTTTACTCTCCCATCCCCTCATAATTAATTAACTTTTAAAAATTCTTCAAAAGGATCTTTTATAAAACCCTTTTCTTTTAATAGTTCATATGGATGTATTTTCTGCTTTATAGCAGCATCATATATTCCTATTAATCCTTCATTGCTCTCACATTGTTTCTTTCTATTTTGGTTTTCTCTTAATGTTTCATTAAGCTCCATAGCTTTCTTAACAGCTTCAAGCTTTTGAATATTATATTCATCGTCAATAGCAGATTTTTCTACTATCTTTTCACAAATTTTTTGAATATCGTCATTACTTAAATTATCAAACAAATTCATCGCTACTAAATCTAAAATCAGATTCTCTGTTACACTTTTTTTCTTAAATTCCACTGACTTTTTTCTTTCTTTAAATGATTCTTTAATTAAACCTGTTAACTGTATATCATTCTTATAGTTCATTGCTATTTCATCTAAATTGATTGAAATATCCTCATACTTCATAATATCCGCTAAATTATTGTTTCTGAGAGCTTTAATCATTGGTTTAATCATCTGTAAATCATTTTTAGCTGTTTCTCTTACAATTCCAATAGTTATTTGTTCTTTGCCCTCCTGTAGTGCTCTTTCTTGCGCTAATAAGAATAAATTAACTGCTACTGCTGTAATGCCTTGGCATTCATCATAAAATACATCCATCAGTTTATCTGTTAATTGAGCTATTTTCTTTAATCCTTGAAATTCCCATATAGATTCCATAAAGAACTTCCACTCATCATCTTCTTTGCTCATTCTATCCCACATAATAGAACCTTCACTAGCCGCTCTTCTCGCCTGCCTAAAGTTTCCCTTAAATATCTTTTGTGCTTTACTGGTTCCAATAAGTACTGTAGGTATTCCAACTGTATTAGTAAGTGTAACGAAAAAATCAAGCATTTCTTCCATATCATTTTTTGCATTTAACAGATGTTGTATTTCATCTATAACTAAGACACCTATTCCATATCTCCATGCTAATTTGGTCATATTAATTAACATCGTTGATGTTATTCTATTAGAATACCCAAACTTTTCTAAATATCTTGTTCCTAAAATATCATCAATTGCAGAAAAGAAATTCTTACACAACGTAGATAAGTTTCCATCATAAGGGCAGTCGACCTTTAACCATACTATTTGTGTTCTTGTAAGGTTTATCCCTTTATATTCGAAATGCTTAATTACTTGTGGATACATCAAAAGTAATCTTTCAATAGCTGTTGTTTTTCCTATTCCTGAAATTCCTATAATAGATATACTATCAGCAGTAGACCTAATGTTGCTTAATTCATCTTGCAGGCTATTATCTTTAATTGATTCATCATCTAACTCGTTAAGTATCCTCAAACTTTTCAAAAAGCTTTTATCTACTGGATTTCTACTTAAATATCCACGCCTTATTAATGCAGATAGCATTCTTTCTAATCTGATATGTATAGGTAACGGCTGAATAAAGCTTTTTGCTCTCTTTATAATGTGATACCTCAAATTTTCTGGCTTACTTCTATCTTCATCCGTAATCTGCGGAAAAACTGTGAATTTGTCGACCACGTCTTCCTCAGTAAATATATTAGGTAATGCTTCTATAAATGGATTACATGAGTATTCTTTTATTTCTTGTTCTTTATAAACAGCTTCCTCAACGCGCCCTTTAAGTATTGTTATCTTTTCACTATCTTTCACTTTTTCTCATTCCTTTTTCGCTTGATCATTTCCAACAATCTTTTATCTCCATTACTTTCTTTAGTTTCTTCATCTGGTTTAATTAATTCAATGGCTTCTGCTATCTTATTATTCTCAATATTGTTTTCTTGACCTAACTTAAAACTTTCATCCTCCCTATTCAATTCCTTTTCTACCATTCTATTTTTCTTTATTCCTTTTAATTTTTCTGCTGAACTTTTATTGTAATCAATATCCTTTTGCTTAGCTTTTTTTGCTTGAATTACTATTTCTTCAATTTCTTTTTCAAAATCAACTTTATTTTGATTCTGCTCTTTTTCTTCCTTTTCTTTTAATTCAGACATAAGTTCTTGATTAAATATAATTTCTTCTAATATGCAGTCTTTATATTGCAAACTTGTGCTTATTAAATAACATTCATCATAACTTAATCCATTGTCATATGGAATATAAATACTATTCATATTTCTAGGATCATAAACTATATTTATACTTCTAACATTATTATTTATAAACCATTGCTCTTTAATTGCTTTATCTGAACTATAATACAAACCTTTAAACCTTATTCCTGCCCTTGATATACTTGCTTTACCTCTAGGCAGTATATTAAGCCTTAAAACTTCTCTATCTACGGTTTTTAATCGTCCTTTCCTATTTTCCATTCCCCATTTCCATAATTGTAATGGTGTTGGAACAATTTCATCCTCAATCATTTCTTTATCCATAGGATATTTATCTATTAATTTACTATTATGATGTAAAACAATATTAATATATATTTTTGTAAATTCTTCTAATGTTAATGTTGCATCTAATCTATAATCTCTATCTCCACGCTTTCTAAATTCTTTTTGAATTGCTCCTGGAGTTGTATGTTTAATTTTTTCATTTGTTGTTCTAAAACTTCGCTCAACAATCCCTTTTAAATCACCTCTATACGGTGAAGTATTTTCTATCTTAACATCTAAATTATTAATTAAGTTTTCTACGGAATACCCCTCAAATTCGCCTCTATCAGCTATTATTATTTCAGGAAGATGTTTGCATGGCCATTGCTCTGGTTTTATATCAATTCCATATTTTTTGCAAAATTCAGCCTTATCACAAATCATATTGTCAAGAGCCATCATTGCTCCTATCCATGAAGGTCCTTCAAGTCCTACATAAATTCCTGTAATCATCCTTGAAAAAACATCTATTATCGCATATATAATAGGTCTTCCAATAACTCTATTTCTATTTAGAGAACTTACTAGATAAACATCAGCTATTGTAGCATCTACTTGAAATCTAGTTCCTGGTCCATCAGTTTCTTGCTTTGAATTACTTAAAAGCTCCCTATGTTTAAGATTAAATTCTTTTTCACTTTCTCTAAATGTAATATCTTTTTTAATATCCTCATTCTTCCTAAACCAATAATAGAATTGAGTATATGTAGGTATTCGTGATTTATCCCATACTTTATGTTTTATCTCATTATTTTCTTTATAACTATCTGAATAGAAATCTCTTAACATAAAAATATAAGTTTCTTTAAGTGATATTTTTTTATTATTTCTATAATATTTATTAATTGAAAGTTGAAAATGTTGCTTTACTTCATCTGTTATATTTATTCCTTTAATTGATTCACCCTCATAATCAACTTTTCTAGGTCTTCCAACTTTAACATCAGCTAATTTTCTTTCTTTACCTCGAGCACCTGAATTAATATAATCTGGTAAAAGAGCATTTTTATTCATTCCCCGCTGCCAATAGCGACTAAACAATTTTTTTACCTTAGGAACACTTATACCTGCTTGCTCTGATATTTCTTCAAATATTTTATTTCTATATTTCTTTTCTAATAATCCAATTTTATTGGGATCCCAAAATTTCAAAATGATTTTCCAATCATTTTCCCTTTTGGAAATCTGCAATTCTGATAAATTTTTTTCATCAATTATTCTTGCAAACGGATCTTTAATAGCAACTAATTTCTCCGTAGTAATTTCTTGTGCAATAGTTTCTATCAATTCTTTTCTAGGCATAGATGTTGCCCCATCTATATTTACTATATAAATATAGTCATCTATCATATCAATAACTCTAATTCGTTCTTTACTAACATCATCAACATATTTATATACAGAGTTAATTTCAATCATATAGCTTCCACCTTCTTAATATCTTCTTTTCTTAACTCAAGAATAGGTAAGTTTTTATTTACATCAATTTCTTTTGTAATATCTATTTGAATAATCTTATTAATAACTAAATATTTAAAAATACTTAGTCCACTTCCTTTTTCTAAATCCATATCATCATCAAACTCAGAAGATATTTTCCTTACACTTCTATTATCATCTATAATTCTTTTTATAAATTCATATATTAAATCTTTTAATTCCAAGCTATCTATATTAATAAAACAATCTATTGATGAAATATCTTTATATCCTTGAACAAAACTTATATTATGTGCTGCTACTTTATCAATCTCATTTTCAGTTACTATGCCCCAATCTATTTCTTTTCTTTGCCAATATACTCTTTCTATTTCAAATTTCTCTAATATACGTTTATTAAACAGTTCATCTTTATTTTTTATTGTTCTGGCCAACTCCATATATTTTCCATTATTATTTACTGTCACTAAAAAATCCGTTGTCATAACTATTGGCTCATTAGTTTTAGGATCTGTTGGATGCTTTATTCCTAATTCAATTGCAATATCCATAGTTTCTTCTAATGGTAATAATGGATACTGTTCTCTTATATCCACTACATCATCTGAAAACTCTAATAAATAAAAATAATTTCTTTCAACATCAGATAGTAATTCATGTTGTCTTCCAGTTTTTATACCCTTAACTCGTGTAACCCTCCCCAAAGATGCTATATCTTGTATTCTTATCCACGGAATATAATCCTTTCCTATACCAGTTCCACGTCCGTCGCTTATCATTTTATTTATTTTTTTAGTTCTTTCCCTTTTAGCCATTATTTTCACCTCAAAAATATAAAAGCTAGACATTCTTTTAATAAAAATGTCTAGCCTTATTGGATCTATTATTCTATTTTTATCATTATTGCAATACTAAACATTCATTTTTAGTATTACCAATTAAATTTATTTTGATACAACTTTGTTATAAACGATATAACTTTATTACAAATGATACGACTTTATTATAAATGATTTAACTTTGTTACAAATCTACATTTAAACAAATTTATTATTTATCTTTATTCTACTGTAACGCTTTTGGCTAGATTACGAGGTTTATCAATATCACAGCCTTTAAATTTAGCGATATAGTAAGATAATAATTGAAGAACTGCAACTCCAAGCACTGGTGCAAATATATCTATAGTTCTTGGAATATAAATAACCTCATCTAGAACTTCTTCCACACCTTTAGTTCCTTCATAGCAAACTCCTACTACTTTAGCTCCTCTAGCTTTAATTTCAACAATATTGCTTATCATTTTTTCTTTTAAAGCTTCTTGAGTTAATAATGTTACTACCTTAGTGCCTTCTTCTATTAAAGCTATTGGGCCATGCTTTAATTCTCCACCCGCGTATGCTTCAGAATGAATATATGATATTTCTTTTAGCTTAAGTGATCCTTCAAGTGCTAATGCATAATCAAGACCTCTTCCTAAATAAAACATATCTTTTTCTTCATATAAATTCTTAGCTATATCTTTTATCTTATCTTTATCTTCTAATACTAATTCTACCTTTTCAGGTAAGTTTAGTAATTCTTCTTTTAACTTATTTATTCTTTCACTCTTAACTCTACCTAATATTTTAGCAAATGTCATTGCCATCATATACATACCAATTATTTGAGTAGTGTATGCCTTTGTTGAAGCAACAGATATTTCTGGTCCAGCTAATGTGTATAATACATGATCAGCTTCTCTTGATACTGAACTTCCAACAACATTAGTAAGTGCAATTATTGTAGCGCCAATATTTTTGCAGTTTCTCATAGCAGCTAATGTATCTGCTGTTTCTCCAGACTGGCTTATTACAATTACTAAAGATTTTTCTGTAACTAATGGATTTCTATATCTAAATTCTGAGGCAATATCAACTTCTACAGGTATTCTTGCAAGTGATTCAATTAAATTTTTTCCTACAAGTCCAGCATGATATGCAGTACCACAAGCCACTATAAATACTCTATCAGTATTTAATAAATCTTCCTTAGTTATTTTTAATTCATCAAGTAAGATTTCATTCCCCATAGATACTCTTCCTGCTAAAGTGTCTCTTATAGCTCTTGGCTGTTCATGAATTTCTTTTAACATGAAGTCTTCAAATCCACCTTTTTCAGCTGCATCTTCACTCCATGTAACATGATATATATCTTTTTTAATTTCATTTCCTTCTGTATCTACAAGCTTAACACCATTCTTATCTATTACAGCTATTTCGAAATCCTCTAAAAGATAAACATCTCTAGTATAGCTTAATACAGCAGGTATATCTGATGCTATAAAGGATTCTCCTTTACCTAACCCAACTATTAATGGACATTCTTTTCTTACTGCTATTAATTTATCTGGTTCATCTTTGCAGATTATTCCTAAAGCATAGCTTCCTTCAAGTCTTTTAAGTGCTTTAGTTACAGCTTCAAATAAATCTCCTTCATAATAATAATCAATTAAGTTAGGGATTACTTCTGTATCAGTTTCTGATTTAAAAGTATATCCTTCTCCTTTTAGCCAAGTTCTTAATGCTAAATAGTTTTCAATGATCCCATTTTGAACTACAGCTATTGTTTCTTTGCTATTTAAATGAGGATGAGAGTTTGCATCTGATGGTGCACCATGAGTTGCCCATCTTGTATGACCTATACCTATACATCCCTCAACTGGATTTTGCTTTATATTATCTGCTAAATTAGATAATCTTCCTTTAAATTTTCTTACCTCTAAATGATCTTTATTAAATACAGCAACACCTGCAGAGTCATATCCTCTGTATTCTAATTTTGATAATCCATTTATTAAAAATGATGTTGCCTTTCCACTTCCTAAATATCCAACTATTCCGCACATATTAAATTCTTCCTTCCTTATTTCACAAATTAAGAATCCATTTTAAACATACGAATTACTTGTTCATTAGCTTACTAAGGAACAAGTGTTAAAAATTCAAGTGTTTAAAAAGTTCCTTTTTCCTAACAAACATATCTAGCTAGGCTTCTTTATTCATAATTTTATCTAAGTCTTAAAACTTTATACTAGTAATACCAAAATATTAAAATATCATTGCAAATTACTTTACAATTAATAATCATATTAAATAAAAAAAGGGCATAATAGTCCTAGTACCTAAAAGCCTTAAACTTTAGAAGGTTTTAACACCAGACTGGATTTGTTCTTTAAATCACTTTAAAGGTTTGCCAGCCGTTAACGGTAGTGCTTAATACCGTGGGGCACCCGCCGAAGTTTCGATAACTCCCCAACCTCGTCAACTTCTTTCGAAGTTCTGGCGCTTTAAATATAGATGCTTTTTAAAACTATCCCTATATAATTCCACCTTTCTATTTCTTATTTCACACCCTTTTATATATTTTATCATATAAATTAGTTTTGTCTATAATATATAATATTAAAGTGCTTTTAATTATGTGATTAATAATAATTTAAGAATTTATCTATAAAAATTGCATCCTAAGTTATTTAGGATGCAATTTAAAATTCATTAAATTTGTATTATTGTCCAGCAGAAGATGAACTGCTTACTGCCCAAGGTTTTTCAAATACTATCTTCAATTGATAATATTGATTTAATGTCTGTCTCAAACTAATATCTAATTGTCTATACCCTGTTGCAGCTGTATTATAGTCATTAGTAGTCATCAATCCTAATTGATATTGTAGCTTTGTATTCGCTAAGCTTTTATTAGCTATATCAATATTAGTTATTAATTGATCAATTCCATCTTCCATTGCTAGAATATTAGAGTAATTACTTCGTAACATATTTTTATATGTTTTCTCTTTTATGTTTACTCCAGCACTTGCAGATTCACTACCCTTTTTAGCCTCTAAATAGCCTTTATATGCAGCTAATGCTCCATTTTTAGCAGTATTATATGCTTCTTCATTAAGATCATATCCTATAACATTTCCATCGGAATCTGTTTTAGGAATATTATAAAATTTATCTTTATCTGGCATTTCTAAATCATCTAAATCATCATCTTTCATATCGTCTACAGCATCTTCTAGAAGATCAGCTAATTCTCTATCATACTTAGTAATAATGCTTATTTTATCATCAATATAACTTTCAAGATCACCATCTAGTTTCAATTTTTCATAATTTAATCTATCATCAAATGTATAGTTATTTACATTTATTCCTGTAGCTAATTTTAATTTTTCTTTTAAATCATTAAGTGAGTTTATTTTAGCCTGTAAGGTATCTTTTTCAGTCTTAAGAGAAGCTTCTTGCTTGGACATAGAAACAGAATCAATTAAACCTTTATTATATTTTAATTTCATATTACTTGTTTTTGTTTCTTCATTATTAACAATCTCTCTTTGATATTCAACCTGCTTTTCAGCTAATACTATACTGTTATAAAGATTAGTTATTTCATACTCTACTGCATCTTTTCTAAATTCTTTTGATTGCTTAGCAGAATCTATATTTACATCATTTTGGTCTTCTCCATTATCATTATCAGCTTCATCATAATAATCCTGCAAATCTTTATAATAATTTAAATTGCTTGATAATATTTTCATTTGATCATCATTATTTAGGCCTGCTTCTATCGCTTTATCTAAAGTGAGGATTTTCAAACTATTTTCTGAAGCCCCTGATATTGTGTTTATCTTACTATCTCTTATAGTTTCAGTTGCCAGTACAGGAGATACATTTCCTACTATTACACTTAAACCAATTCCAATAGCTATTAATTTATTAATGTTTTTCTTCACTTTCATACCTCCAAATGTATTATTTATACAATTAGCAATGAAGACTATACAAAATGTACCTCTTCATTACTATAAATTCATTCATTTAATAACTCATTCTTTATAATCAACTAATAAATTCCCTTAAGCTCTAATGCTTTAAATCTTAATATTTTTTTACGTTAATCTATATAATTCCACCGTTTCATTCTCTTATTTTATACCCTTTTATATATTTTACCATACAAATTAGTTTTGTATATAATATATATTATTAACATATTATTAACGATTTAAGAACTTACTTAATAATGCTTTTCTTAACTTTCATACCTCTAACTATATTATTAGATATTAGTAATGAAGACTCTGCAAATTGCACGTCTTCATTACCATAAACAAATATATTTATTTTTTTAATTTTTCTTTTCCATTTTTTATTATATTTTTAAAATTAATTTTTAATTTGTTATTGCCATTATAATTTGAATCATTAGAGTCTTTTTTTAATATTTTTCTTATTTTTTTCTTAAATGAATTTTCAATTCTATCAAATATCAAATATAAAGTTGGTATTAGAACTAATGTTACTAATGTTGATACAGTAAGTCCTCCAATAATTACTATAGCAAGTGGCTGCATCATAGCTCCACCTTCACCAAATGCTAATGCACTTGGAATCATCCCAACTATAGTTGTCATTGTTGTCATAAGTACTGGTCTAAGTCTTGCTGCTGATCCCTTAGCTACAAGTTCTTCCAATGTTCCATCAAATTCTGATTCTCTAAGCTGTCCAATATAGTCGATTAAAACTATACCATTATTAACAACTATACCAACAAGTAATATGGCACCAAGCATACCTACTACATTTAATGTAGTTCTTGAGATTACCAATGCAAGAACTACTCCAACAAATGCAAATGGTATACTAAACATTATTATGAACGGTTTATTAAATGATTCAAATTGAGCTACCATTACCATATATACCAGAATTAATGCTATTATCATTGAAAATACAAGACCACTCATAGATTCATTCATCATTTCAGCTGTACCACCAACATCTATTCCATAGTCTCTAGGCATATCAACTTGATTAACTGCTGCAACTGCTTTGGCTGATGCAGAATTGGTATCTAATCCATCTGCTTTTGCTGTAATTGATATTGAATAGTCACCATCTGTTCTTGAAACTGATTTTAATCCTTCTGACATTTTGATATCTGCAAAAGCACTTAAAGGAAACTCTTGTCCTGTTGCTGATTTTATTTTTATCTGTCCTATATCATCTACGCTATCTATACTTGAATCTTTAAATTTTAAGTTAACATTATAATCATATCCATCTATTGTTACTGTACTTGTATCTGAGCCACTTATTGCTGTACGTAACGTTGATGCTACTGATGCTGTATTTATTCCATATAATGTTGCTTTTCTTTTATCTATTTTAAATTGTGCTTCTTGATTTGCATCTGATAATGATGTTTCTACATTTCTGAATCCTGGGATCTTTTCCACATTAGCCTTCGCTTGATTAGCTATTTCTTCTAATACATCTAAATCAGGTCCCTTTATATCAACTTGAACTTCACCAGATCCTCCCATAGACATACTACTGCTCTGACTTACATTAATTTCGCAATCAGGAATTACCTTTAATCTTTCAATTACTTCTTGTTCTATTTCATCAGTTGATCTATCTCTTTCTTTAGATGAAACTAAATCTAAATTTATACTTGCACCTGAACTCATTAACGAGCTCATTCCTGAGCCTGTTCCAAATGAAGTCACCATCGTTTCAATTTCTGGTATATCTGCAATCTTTTCTTCAGCCATTGATACATAATAATCACTTGGCTCTAAATCTAATCCTTCAGGTAATGTGATTGATATGCTTAACATACCCTCATCACCTGTAGACATAAAATCCATACCTATCGCACCAGAAAAGCCTAAAATTATTGAACCAATAAACATTCCTATACTTATAAGTACTACTACTGTCTTATGCTTTAATGAAACAGTGATGAGTTTTTTATATATTTCACTAACCTTATCAAATATAGGAGATTCTTTCTCTTTCATTTTAGCTGCATTTTTCCCACCACTTAATTTAACAAATATACTAGGCACAAGAGTTATTGCAACTATCAATGATAATGTAAGTGCAAAAATAAGAGTTTTAGCTAATGATCCAAACATTATCTTAGTAAAGCCTTCTGTAAACAGGATCGGTAAAAATATTGCTACCGTTGTTAATGTTGAAGCTAAAACTGCATTAGAAACTGTTTGTGTTCCTTGAATTGCTGCTTCATCTAATGGTAAAGCATCATTTTGTCTATATTTAAATATGTTTTCAATAACAACTGTTGCATTATCAACAACCATACCAACTGCTATTACAAGCGAACTTAATGTTACCATATTTAAAGTTTCACCAGTGAAATAAAGCAATGCTATAGCACCCACTATTGACGTTGGTATTGATACAGCAACAACAAATGAAGCCCTTCCACTCTTTAAGAAAAGTAATATTACAAAGAAGGCTATCACTGCACTTAATACCAAGTTATTCATTACATCTTTTATAGATGTACTAATATACTCGCTTGTATCATTTACTATCTTTAAATTATATTGTGGATTTTCTGAATTCAACTGCTCAACAATTTTATTTACATTCTTCATAACTTGCACTGTATTTGAATCTTGTTGTTTTTGAATATCCATAACCAAACTTTCTTGGCCATTATATCTATATACTGATGTCTTTTCTACAACTCCATATTCCACATCACATATTTTATCTAGATTAACTGTTTCTCCTCCAGATACAGGCACTTGAATTGACCTTATATCTTCTATATTCTCAATTTTATCTACTCCTCTAATTACGATTTTATCTTCACCTTGAGTTATAGATCCATATGGATAACTTTTATTAGCTGCTGATAAAAGCCCTTTTATAGTATCTAATGATACACCATAGTTTGAAAGAACTGCTGGATCTGCTGTTACATTAATTTGAGTCTTTTCACCACCATTAATATCAGCAGATGTTATCCCATCTACAGATTCTAATTTAATTTGTACTGTATCTTCAGCATATTTCATTATGTCATCTGTACTTCCATCACCATTTACAACAATTTGTGCTATGGCTTGGGCATTCATGTCCATTTTTAATATACTTGGTGATTCTACATCATCCGGCAAAGTCATTTTGACTCCATCTATTTTAGTTCTTACATCATTAAGTTTCTCATCTACATCAGTTCCATAATCAAACTGCGCCACAACCATTGATACACCTTCACTTGACTGTGATACTGTTGTTTTTACTTTAGATATACCTGAAAGGCTCTTTTCAATTGGCTCTGATATTTGATCATCAATATCTTCTGGTCCTGCACCTGGCCACGTAGTCATAACCAGAACTACTGGTATCTCTATATCTGGCATTAAGTTAGCTGGCATTTTCATATATCCTATTCCACCAAACATCATAACGACTAAAAATACCATTATTATAGTAAGAGGACGCTTTACTGAAGTTCTTGTTACACTCATGCTGTTAATCCTCCTTTACTACTGGGAATAACTTGCTGCCATCATCAATAAGTGATGTTCCTCCAATGACTATTGTATCGCTATCACTTACTCCACTTGTAATTTCAATTTCTTCTGCTGTTTCAATTCCTGTTTGGACTTCTACTTTACTTGCTTTATTTTCTTTTGTAACTATGTATACATATTTTTTATCATCTTCTTCGATAATTGCTTTTCTAGGAATTGTAATTACTCCAGATTCTTCTTCGATGCTAACTTCAACTTCAGCTGATACTCCTGCTTTAAATTTGCCTTCTCCATTATCTACAAGTATCTCTACATTATATAATGATGATGAATTATCAATAGTAGTAGGAACTGTTTTAACTGTACCAGTAGTTTCATCATCTCCAATTATAACTTTAACTTCTTTTCCAACAGCAAATTTATCTAAGTCATTAGCTGTTATTTTTAAATCAACCTGTAATATATTAGGATTAGATATAACAAATGCAGCTCCTTGTTGACTTATAAGTTCATTTTCATTACAATTTTTAGCTGTTATAATTCCATCAACTGGTGCAGTTAATGTAAGTTTATCTATATTTCTTGCTGCAGAATCATAACTAGCTTGGGCTTGTTCAACTCCTTTTTGGCCTGCTTCTACAACTTTTGGAAGTAATTCATCATAACTCTTTATTGCACTATCTAATGCATCTTTAGCCTGATTATATCCCTTTTCAGCTTGTTTATAGGTATCTTCGCTTATTACATCTGCTTCATAAAGCTCAGTCTGTATATCATAATTTCTTTTTGCTTCATCATATGCTAGTTGTGCTGATTTTAAACTTGATTCCATTTGTATTTTGGTTTGCTCTATGGTACTATCACTACTAGCCTTAGCTGACTCAACAGCTGCACGAGCCGTATTGACTCCATCCCTTACATCATCACCCTTTATCGTTAATAAAACATCCCCTTTATGTACTTGTTGTCCAACTTCAACTTTTATCGATTCTACGGTTCCACCTATTTCTACTGAAACAGCCGTTTCATCTTTAATCTTTGTCGTTCCTATAAAAGTATTTGTATTTTTTATTTCTCCATTTTTAGCTGCTTTTACTGATACAGCTACTGACTTATCTTCTTGTTGAACTTCTTTACTTCCACATCCAACCAAACTAAATGCAGTAATACTTACTAAAAATAACGCCAAATATTTTTTCATACTTTCCTCCCCAATCTACCCAATCAATAACTTTTACTATATTATACAATTATTTGCACTTCTTACCTTTTTCTTTAATATCAGCTTAAACAGAATATATATATTTTTTATATTGTATACTATACTTCTTTTAAGTGTATTATGTAATTGATTATAATTTTATAACTATTCTAAGTCAATAACTTTTTTCCTTGTTAATAAATTATTCATAGTCTATAATAATATTAATGAATTTTTAAAATTTAAAGTATGTTATATGAGCTTTGATATATACTATGGATGAAATTGTATTAAAAACATTAGCAGATTCTTTATTTGATTTTTTAATAATATCTAGAAATAGTGTTACGAATGGTGATGAATTTCTAAAAACTTTCCTGTGCCACCAAAACAATTTCAAGAATATATAGAAAAGTTCCCTATGCTGCCACCTTCACATATAAAAGTTATTATTTATCTTTATGGAATAAATTCAGCTCCAATGTCTCAAATTGCTTCTACTCTAAATATTTCTAAATCAAATATGACACCAATTATAGATAAACTTATATCTTATGGACTTGTTAAAAGATATACTGATGAAAAAGATAGAAGAATTCTACGTATTGAACTAACTGAATTAGCATTTAATATATTCAATCATTTTAAAAATTATGCGAAATCAGTCTTGTTAAATAAAGTATCAATTCTTCCTGATGATGATCTTGAAGAAGCACAATATTGCATTGAAAAATTAACTTCTATTTTCTTAAAGCTGTCTTAAATCCAAAAAATAAATCTCAAACCCTGTGGAGTTTGAGATTTATTATAAAATTCTTTTATGTAAAAAAAGCATTTTACATAAAGACTATACCGTTAATCAGAAGGAATAGAATTTGTTCATTGGTACGTAAAAAGAAAAAATCCATTACAAAAATCAATTTAAAACCTTGAAGAATATCTTTCAAAATCGAACTAAAAATCATTTATTTGAGTTAAATAAAATTGCATAAACTTATTTTTAAGTCTTTTAATTAAGATTGTTTAAGTGTATCTATTTATATAAAAACTGTAAGTTCAAAAAATCAGTATGAAAAAATAGCGCCCTAAATAATTTAGGATGCCATTATGAATTTATTGATTATCTTTTTGTTGCTCAGAATCTGAACTGCTTACTGACCAAGGTTTTTCAAATGTTGTTTTTAATTGATAATATTGATTTAATGTCTGTCTCAAACTAATATCTAACTGCCTATACCCTGTTACAGCTGTATTATAGTCATTAATAGTCATCAATCCCAATTGATATTGTAGCTTTGTATTCGCTAAGCTTTTATTAGCTATCTCAATATTAGTTATTAATTGATCAATTCCATCTTCCATTGCTAGAATATTAGAGTAATTACTTCGTAACATATTCTTATATGTTTTCTCTTTTATGTTTACTCCAGCACTTGCAGATTCACTTCCCTTTTTAGCATCTAAATAACCCTTATATGCAGACAATACATTATCTCTAGCAGTATTATACTCTGTTGTATTAAAATCATTTCCTATAACATTTCCTTCAGAATCTGTTTTAGGAATATTATAAAATTTATCTTTATCTGGCATTTCTAAATCATCTAAATCATCATCTTTCATATCGTCTACAGCATCTTCTAGAAGATCAGCTAATTCTCTATCATACTTAGTAATAATGCTTATTTTATCATCAATATAACTTTCAAGATCACCATCTAGTTTCAATTTTTCATAATTTAATCTATCATCAAATGTATAGTTATTTACATTTATTCCTGTAGCTAATTTTAATTTTTCTTTTAAATAATTAAGTGAGTTTATTTTAGCCTGTAAAGTATCTTTTTCAGTCTTAAGAGAAGCTTCTTGCTTGGACATAGAAACAGAATCAATTAAACCTTTATTGTATTTTAATTTCATATTATTTGTTTTTGTTCCTTCATTATTAACAATCTCTCTTTGATATTCAACCTGCTTTTCAGCTAATACTATACTGTTATAAAGATTAGTTATTTCGTATTCTACTCCATCTTTTCTGAATTCTTTTGACTGCTTAGTAGAATTTATGTTTACATCATTTTGATCTTCTCCATTTTCATTATCAGCTTCATCATAATAATCTTGAAGATCATTATAATAATTTGATTTACTTGATAGTATTTTCATTTGATCATCATTATTTAAACCTGCTTCTATTGCCTTATCTAAAGTGAGGATTTTCAAACTATTTTGTGCTGCCCCTGATATTATATTTATATTACTATCTCTTATAGTTTCAGTTGCCAGTACAGGAGATACATTTCCTACTATTACACTTAAACCAATTCCAATAGCTATCAACTTATTAATGTTTTTCTTCACGTTCACACCTCCAAATGTATTATTTATACATTTACTAATGAAGACTATACAAAATGTATGCCTTCATTACTATAAATTTATCTAGATTTTACTTTTTCTTTTCCGCTTTTCAATATATTCTTAAAATTAAACTTCATCTTCTTATCATTCTTAGGTTCATCATCTGAATCCTTATTGAATATTTTTCTAAGTTTTTTCTTTACTGAAGTTTCTATATTATCAAAAATAATATATATTGTTGGTATAAGCACTAAGGTTACCAATGTTGATACGCTAAGTCCACCAATAACAACAACAGAAAGTGGCTGCATCATTTCTCCACCTTCACCAAATGCAAAAGCTGAAGGTAGCATACCTATTATAGAAGTTAATGCTGTCATTAAAACTGGTCTTAATCTTGTTGAAGATCCCTTTGCAACTATTTGTTCTAAACTTCCTCCAATATCTGATTTTCTTAGCTGCTCAATATAATCAATTAATACTATACCATTATTAACAACCATACCTATCAATAATATTGCCCCCAACATTCCTATTACATTTAATGAAATTCTACTTACTACAAGTGCTAGTACAACTCCTATAAATGCAAATGGTATGCTGAACATTATAATAAATGGTCTACTAAATGATTCAAACTGAGCTACCATTACCATATACACAAGAACTATAGAGATTAACATAGCAGATACAAGGCCTGACATAGCTTCATTCATTTGTTCTGCATCTCCACCAACATCTAATCCATAATCTTTAGGGAAATCTAATTGCTTTATTGCTTGCATTGCTAAATTGTTTGCTTTATTAGTATCCATTCCATCTGCTATACCACTAACAGCTATAGAGTAATCTCCATC
The DNA here is from genome assembly GCF_900465025.1 of Clostridium neonatale. Taxonomy (NCBI): domain Bacteria; kingdom Bacillati; phylum Bacillota; class Clostridia; order Eubacteriales; family Clostridiaceae; genus Clostridium; species Clostridium neonatale. The sequence goes on along the minus strand of NZ_UICR01000001.1, from coordinate 322,742 downwards.
TGTTCTTGATATTGATTTAACACCTTTTGCGATTTGAATATCTGCAAAAGCGCTTAATGGTACTTCTTTTCCACCTGCTGATGTTACAGTTATTTTTCCTACATCCTCTATACTATTTATACTATCTTCTTTTAGCTTTAAGTTGATGTCCATACTATAACCATCAATTGTTACAGTGGTTGCATCAGTTCCAGTAATTGCAGTACGTAATGTTGATCCAATACCCACAGTATTAACACCATACAATGCTGCTTTTCTTTTATCTATTTTAAATTGAACTTCTTCTTTACTATCACTAAGGGTAGTTTGTACATTCCTAAAATTTGGAATTGCTTTCAATTTTTCCTCAGCTTGATTTGATAATACTTCTAAAACATCTAAATCTGGTCCTTTTATGCTTATCGATACACTTCCACCGCTGCTACCACCCATACCACTTGAACCAACTGTTATTTCGCAGTCTGGAATAACTTTTAATTTTTCTGCAACTTCCTTTTCTATTTCAGAAGCACTTCTATCTCTTTCTGTTCTAGGTGTTAACATCATATATATCGAACCTGAACTTTTGTCTACTTCAGTTAACATTCTATCAAGTTCTGGAGTATTCATTATTTTTTCTTCTGCCATTGATACATAATACTCACTTGGCTTTAAATCCAAGCCATCTGGTAACTTCATGCTTATTTGAACCATACCTTGATCCCCCATAGACATAAAGTCCATTCCTATTAATCCTGAAAAACCTAAGACTATAGACCCTATAAATAACCCAAAGCTTGTCAACACTACTATTGTTTTTCTTTTTAATGACCAAGATATAAATCTTTCATAAAATGCACTTATTTTATCAAATAATGGTGTTGGCTTTTCTCTCATTTTAGCTGCATTTTTTCCACCACTTAATTTAGCATAAATACTTGGTACAATAGTCATAGCTACTATTAAAGATAATGTTAAAGCAAAAATAAGTGTTTTAGCTAATGCACCAAACATTATTTTAGTAAATCCTTCAGTGAACATAATCGGTAAGAAAATTGCTATTTTAGTTAATGTTGATGCCATAATAGCATTTGATACTGTTTGTGTTCCTTTTACGGATATTTCCTCTACATCAAGCATATTATCTGATCGCCTATGCTTAAATATATTATCAATAACAACTATAGCATCATCAACAACTATACCAACTGCAATTACTAGCGAACTTAATGTAACCATATTTAAAGTTTCACCAGTAAAGTATAGTAATGCAATAGAGCCAATTATTGATGTTGGTATTGCAACTGATATTACTAAAGATGCTCTTAAACTCTTTAAGAACAAAAGTATAATACCAAATGCAATGACTGAGCTAAGAACTATGTTTAACATTACATCCTTTATAGATGCCCTAATATATGATGATTCATCATATGCTACAGTGAGCTTAAATTGTTCATTTTCTTTATTTAATTGATCAACAGTTTTGTTTACTTTATTCATTACTTGAACAATATTTCCATCTTGTTGTTTCTTAATATCCATTCTTAAAGCAGGTTTTCCATTGTATCTTTGTATTGACTCTTTTTCTTTAGATCCATAATTAACGCTACATATTGTTCCTAAATTAACAGTCTCACCTTCATTTGTAGGTATTTGAATTAATCTTACATCTTCTAAAGATTCAATTTTATCAACCCCTCTTAAAACAAGAGAGTCCTCTCCTTGAATAATAGAGCCATAAGGAGTAGTTTTATTTGAACTTGCTAAAATTCCCTTTATTGCATCCAAAGAAATTCCATAGTTTCTTAATACAGCTTGGTCTGCAACTACATTTATTTGAGTTTTATCTCCCCCTTGTATATCTGCTGCATTTACACCATCAACAGATTCTAACTTAGGTTCAACTATATCTTCTGCATATTGCATTATGTCATCTGAATTTCCTTCACCTTCTACTATAATAAAAGATATCGCTTCTGAATTCATATCAAATTTTTGAATAGTTGGTCTATTTACATCATCCGGTAATGAGCTTTGAACTGTATCTACTTTTGATCTTATATCATTAAGTAAATCATCAACCTTTGTTCCATATTCAAATTGTGCAACAACCATTGAATAGCCTTCTCCTGATTGGGAAGTTGTTGTTTTTACACCTTGAACTGATGAAAGAGCTTTTTCTATGGGCTTTGATACTTCTTTATCAATATCCTCTGGTCCTGCACCTTGCCATGTAGTTTGTACCATTACGACTGGAATATCAATATCAGGCATTATATTTGATGGCATTTTTAAATATCCTATTATTCCAAATAAAAGTACTATTACAAATACCATTATTATAGTAAGTGGACGTTTAACTGAGGTTCTTGTTATGCTCATATATTAGTCCTCCTTTACTACTGTAAATAATTTACTTCCATCTTTAATACGTGATAAACCTGAAATTACTATAGTATCTTTATTGTTTACACCACTTTTGATCTCTATTCTTTCTGCTGTTTCAATACCTGTTTGAACTTCGACTTTTTTAGCTTTATTATCTGCTGTTACTACATATACATATTTTTTATTATCCTCTTCAAATACAGCTTTTTTAAGTACACTAATTGTGTCATTTTTATTTTCTGTAGTAACTTCAACATCTGCTGCCATTCCGCCTTTAATTTTACCTTCAGAATTATCAGCAATAACTTCCACTGTATATAATGATGTTGAATTATTAACTACAGATGGCACTGTTTTTATTGTTCCTTCTGCATCCTCACCATTAACAGTAACCTTTACTTTATCTCCAACTACAAATTTATCTATATCATTTGATGTTATTTTCAAATCTATTTGGATTATTGATGGATTTGATATAGTAAATGCCGGAGAACCTTGTGCTATTAATTCGTTCTCTGTGCAATTTTTAGCAGTTACAATTCCATCAACTGGAGAAGTCAATGTAAGTTTTTCTAAATTTCTTGCTACCGAATCATAACTCGCCTTAGCTTGTCCAACTCCTTTTTGACCTGCTTCTTCAACTTTAGGCAACAACTCATCGTAACTCTTTATTGCACTATCTAATGCTTGTTTTGCTTGATTATACCCTTGCTCAACTTGTTTATACGTATCTTCACTTATTGCATCTGAATTATATAATTGTGTTTGTATTTCATAATTTCTTTTAGCTTCATCATACGCTAATTGTGCATTCTTTAAGGCTGTTTCTAAACTAATTTTAGTTTGCTCTATATTACTGTCACTAGTAGCCTTCGCAGATTCAACAGCTGCACGTGCCGTATTAACTCCATCCTGTACATCATTTCCTTTTATTGTTAAAAGCACATCTCCTTTATGAATTTCTTGCCCAACTTCTACTTTTATTGATTCTACAGTTCCACCAATCTCTACCGATACATCTGTTTCATCTTTAAGTTTTGTTGTTCCTGAAAATGAATTTGTATTTTTTATTTCACCTTTTTTAACAGCTTGTACAGATACTGCTATAGATTCTTCTTTTATTTCAATTTCCTTGCTACCACAGCCTACCAGCGATAATGCCGTAAGCATTACCAAAACTAATGCTAAATGCTTTTTCATATTTTCCTCCCCAATCTACTATATTCAATGAATTCTAGTACAATATTATTGCTTTTAATACTATATCATATATCATAGCTTATACTCCTTATTTTTTTCTTAATATTAACTTAAATAGAACTTATGATTTATTTTGTATTTATATTCCATATAATTCTCGTTTATATTGCATATAAAACCAGTATATAGCTGATTATAATTTCATAACTATTCTAAGTTAATAACTTTTTTCTTGTTAATAAATTGTTCATAGTCTATAATAAATACTAATGACTTTATAAAATTTACATTATATTATAGGAGTGTTGATATATATTATGAATGAAATATTATTAAATAGACTGGCAGATTCTTTATTTGATTTCTTAATAATAGCTAGAAATAATATTATTAATGAAGATGAGTTTCTAAAAAATTTTCCTATTCCGCAAAAAAAGTTTGAAGAATATATGAAAAAGTGTCCTATGCCACCTTCACATATAAAAGTAATTATTTATCTTGCTAGAGTTAATTCAGCACCCATATCTCAGATTGCTTCTACTTTAAACATTTCAAAGTCAAATATGACTCCAATTATAGATAAATTAATATCGTATGGACTTGTTAATAGATATACTGATGAAAAAGATAGACGAATTTTACGTATCGAATTAACTGAATTGGCATTTAAGTTTTTTAATTCCTTTAAAGATTATGCTAAATCTGCATTGTTAGATAAGATAGCAATTCTTCCTGATGATGATCTTAAAGAAGCACAATATTGTATTGAAAAATTAACTTCTATTTTTTTAAAACTATCTTAAATACGAAAAGCAGATGACATCTAATAATGCCATCTGCTTTTTATTTTATTCATATCTCAATGCTTCAATAGGATCTAATTTTGCTGCTTTTTTAGCTGGATAATATCCAAAGAAAACCCCTATTCCCATAGAAAATGCAAGGCTTATAAATATTGTTGGTATTGAAACAGATACCGGTACTTTTAATACTAAACATGCAATTATTCCTGTTCCTACACCTAAAGTAATTCCTATAACACCACCTATTGCACATATAATAACCGCTTCTGTAATAAACTGCATTTTTATATGAGAACTCTTAGCCCCCAATGCTTTTCTTGTTCCAATTTCTCTTGTTCTTTCTGTAACTGATACAAGCATAATGTTCATTACACCTATTCCACCAACTAAAAGTGAAATAGCAGCTATAACTGAAACCACTAATGAAACTATACTTAGCATTTTGGTAAATCCCTCTACTTGGCTCTCACCATTGTATACATCAGCTGTAAAATATTTATTTGTCTTATATTTATTTTCAAAATATTTTTGTAATTCTTCAGTTAATTTATTCGAATCACTTCCTGGTTTAGGCTTTATTGTGAAATTATCATAATTCTTCTTATCAGCTGACTCCTTTACTGATGTTACAGTGGTATAAACAGCTGTAGGCATATCATCTTCATTTCCCATTCCACCCTCAAACATTGATTTCTTATATTCATATATACCTACGATAGTATATGTAGTAGAATTTTCTCCTAAAGAATCCGTTACTTTAAACTCTTTTCCCAAAGGATTGGGTTCATTTTTAAATAACTTTTTCACTAATTTATCTGATACTACTGCTGTTTTTTTATTTCCTTTTACATCTTTTTTAGATATAAATCTTCCTTTTAATATTTTAAAGTTTTCTACACTTTTATATCCTGCATTAACTCCTGTTATATATACATTAGCTGTTGATCTCCCTGATGTTTTTGCTTCCCCACTTATTCCTCTTTCACTCACTTCAACGTCTAATATTTCACTGTTAAATCTTTCTTTAACACTATCTAAGTCTTCAAGTGAAAGTAAATCATTATCTTCTGCTTCTCTATCACTATCACCTTTTTGATACACATAACCATATATATTTCCCGCTCCCATATCGGACATTAAACTGGTAACTGATGCGCTAAGTGCACTTCCTATTGAAACAATAGAAATAACTGAAGATATTCCTATTATTATTCCAAGCATAGTAAGAAGCGATCTCATTTTATTTGATTTAAGACCAGCTATAGCTAGCATTATATTTTCTTTTATAAACATGACTTTTCACCTTCTGGGAAACGCCTTATGAAATTACTATTTTGTCTTTCATTTACTATCTTCCCATCCCTTACAGTTATAATTCTTTCAGTCTCATCTGCAAGTTCACTGTTATGAGTTATAAGCACTATAGTTTTACCTTCCATTTCATGTACCTTATGAAATAGATCCATAACTAATCTTCCTGTTTCAGAGTCCAATGCTCCTGTAGGTTCATCTGCAAGTATTATACTAGGATCATTAGCTAAAGCTCTTGCAATTGCAACTCTTTGCTTTTGTCCTCCTGATAGTTCATTAGGTAAATGGGTCATTCTTTCCCCCATATCTACTAATTCAAGTAGCTCCTTAGCTTTTTCAATTCTTTTCTTTTTATCTATTCCAGCATAAAGCATTGGTAATTCTACATTCTTTAACGCTGTACTTCTAGGTATTAAGTTAAATGTCTGAAATACAAAGCCAATTCTTTTATTCCTTATATCAGATAACTCATCATCACTTAGCTCATTTATATTAGAACCATCTAAGAAGTATTCTCCTGATGTTGGTCTGTCTAAAGCTCCAATTATATTCATTAGTGTACTTTTCCCCGACCCAGAAGCTCCAACAATAGATAAAAATTCACCATTCTTTACATCTATATCTATCCCTTTTAATATATCCAACTGGTTTTCAGTTCCAATGTAAAAGCTTTTTATTATATTTTTCATTTCAATTACATTATCACTCAACAACTTCACCACCCTGATTCATCATCATCGGATTAGCTAATTTCACTTCAGTACCAACTGTATATGATGTAGGATCATTTACAACAATTAAATTATCTTTTATTTTATCTCCTGATATTTCTATATTTACATCCGACTCCATTCCTGTGATTACTGGAATTTCCTTAACTATATATTTATCCTTATCAGTTTGTTCTAGAATATATATACTTTGTCCATTTTCTCCATCTACAATGCAATCAAATGGCACTGTATAAATATTATTAGATTCTTCTACAACTATTTTAGTTCTAGCATTCATACCAATCTTAATCTTATTATCTGGATTTTTCAATTTTATTTTGGCTTTAAATGCTGAGCTAGTACTACTAGAATTTGATCCAGAATTTGACTCTGATGCAGAAATCTCTTTTTCTGCCGTATCAGTGACACTTGCAACTTCACCATCTACAAATGCTTCATCCTCCATAGCATCAGTCCTTATTTCAACTCGTTGTCCTGCCTTCACATCTAATATGTCTACCTCTTTAATAGGAACCTCTATATATACATCATCTAAATTCTCAATTACAAATAATGTTCCATTTGCAGCTTCTCCTTCTTTGGCATTAACACCTGTAATCGTTCCACTAACAGAGGCTCTTATTTGACAATTTTTCAAATCTTCTTGCTTATCTTTTAAAGCCGATTTTTTACTATTATCATTAGCTTTGATTTTAGCTGACTCGTAATCTTCTTTTGCAGTTTGAAGTTTATCTTTCGCATCTGTTTTAGCATTTTCCAAACCAATCACAGCTTCATCATATGCCATTTTTGCTGCATTAAGATCTGTTTCTGATTTTTTAAATACTTGCTCTGAAACTTCTCCATAATTAAATAACTCTTTATTATATTCATAATTGCTTTGCGCTTCTTCCAATGCAACCTTCTTTTCATTCAAAGTTGATTTTGCTGTATTTACTTCACTATTCATATCATTTTGTTCTTTATATAGCGTATTTTCATACACTCTCTTTTTACTTTGTAAATCTAGATCTGAAGACTGATCATCCTGCTCTATACTCTCAGTTTCCTCTTTAATCTGTCTTTCAAGTTTTTCACTATCAATTACCGCTAAAACATCGCCTGCTTTAACTTTATCTCCTACCTTAACATTTACTTGTTTAATATTACCTTCAACTTTTGAATATATATTAGTTACCTTTTCACTTTCAACAGTACCTGTTGCATCTATACTGTTTACTATTTGTGACTTTGCTAAAGTAGTGTAATTTGAAATAATAATATCCTTAGGTATTAAGAAGGGTTTTGCTACAAATCCAATTATTATAAGTACTATTACTCCTAATACTATAAACTTCTTTTTTATTTTAAACTTTTTTATGTGTATATTTTTAGGCTTTAGCTTACTCAAATCTGGCTTAGTTAACTTCATTTTTTTCTTCCTTTCTAAATCAAGTATCCATCTTTCATTTGCATATATTTTAAATAGTTTACATATAAGGTATTTTTTTCTTTTATATATTCTGATTTTTGATTTATTAATTGTATATATGCTTCCTCACATTCTTTATTAGATATATATCCATGATTTAATTTTACCTTCTTAATATTGAAAGCATTTTCTTTATCAGTTAACTTATTCATGCTATTTTTTATACTATTATAAGAATTCATTAGATTATTATAATTATCTTGAAAAGTTAAACGTAAATCACTTTTTCCTTTTGTCAATTCCAATTCTGCATTATCTATTTCATAGTCATCACTATCATCATTGTCTTCAACTTGATCCAGCTCTATCTTTTTAATTTTTATGTTACTATTATTGTTAATCACTTGATTAAAATCTTCTTCAAAGTCTATATTGGCAATTTTACTAATATCAAAATCCAAATTTTCATTTACAGTTATATTTTCATCATCTATTCCTAAGGCACTTTTTAATTCCTTTAAACTCATTTCTTCATCTGTTATTGATTTATTATACGTATTTTCTATATCTATAAAATCTACAGTATTAGTCAAGTACTCATTTCTTGAGATATATCCCATGTCGTACTTAGCTTTATTAATGTTATTTTTATCTTTATTGTAATTTACTTCTTCTTCTTTTATATCTTTAAGAGATTTATTATATAAATAATCTATATATTTTTGTTGAGCAGTTGTAACTAAGTCTCTAACTTTATTTTGATATGTAATTCTAGCAATCTTTAAATCATCTTTTTTCTTATCATATTCCTTTTCTAAAGTATCTAATTCTGCTTCTTTTTGATTTATTTTTTCACTTTTATCATCAGGCTTGTCTGAATCAGTTATTTTTTCACTTTTATCATCAGCCTTCAAATCAGTTATCTCTCTCTGTAATTTATTAATCTTTTTATCTAAGTCCTTATAGTATTGTATTTTACTTTCAAGAGAATTCTTTGCAATTTTTAATTCGATGTTGTTGTCTATTACAATCTCATCAATATTATCAATAGAAACAATAATCCCCTTTTCACTTGCTGAAGCCGGAATTATATTGATTATAAGTAATAGCATACATATAAATGATGAAATTTTCAGTCTCATGGTAATCCCTCCCTAATTATGTATTATATTTTATTTTTTGCATAATTTTATTAAATATATTCATGGCTTTATTGTACCATTTACTAGCAATGTTTTCCCTTAAAGAATTATTAAATTTTTCATAAATATAAAGAAAAAAATCTTTAGAATTGTAATATACCTATTCTAAAGATTTTTTAATATAAAATCATTATCTAAATGATTCTCTATATATGATTTTCGACTCTACTATGTAATGATTAATTTTCCTTTGATTATCTTCTAAATAATCAATTAAGATTTTAGATGCATAATATCCAAGCTCATGAGAATTTATATCTACTGATGATAATTTAGGAGTTTGAAACTCTGCCAATGGACTATTATTAAAGCCTATAATTGAAATGTCTGTAATGTTTTTTTCTTTAAATACATTTAATACCCCAAATGCTAAGACATCATCTTCAACTATTATTGCTGTAGGATGACTATTTTCTAATAATATATCAGCTGCTTTAGCGCCATCTTTTTCATTGAAATCAGGCATCATTATAATATTTTTATCTTCTATTGGGATTCTATTCATTTCACATGCCACTTTAAATCCATATAGTCTGTCCCTTGTAACGTTCCATTCTTCTCTCGCTCCAATAAAACTTATGTCTCTATGTCCCTTTTTATATAATTCTCCTACTAGGTTATAAGTGGTTTGAAAATTATCATTATCAACCCATAACATTCCATCAGCTTCCTCTGGTCTTCCGATTACAACAAAAGGAAAATCCATCTGCTGAAGGTATTTAATACTTTTATCCTCTGGTCTAGCACGAAGTAAACATACACCATCTACCAAGTTGCTGGTTATAAAGTTATTTATATTATCATACTCACTTTTTTCATCTTCACTAAATGCATAAGTTATATAGTACTTCTTCTTTTGAGCATATTCACTCATGCCTTTCATAGCTTGAATAAAAAATGGATTTGTAATTAAATCTTGATCTTCGTTAGGTAGAACTACACCAATAATCCTACTTTTATTATTTGCCAAACTTCTCGCTATAGCATTTGGTTTGTATTTTAATCTATTAATAACCTCTCTTACTTTTTCCTTAGTCTTATCACTAATTTGTGGACTATCAGATATAACTCTAGATACTGTTGAGGGAGAAACATTTGCTTCTTTAGCAACTTCCTTGATTGTAACTTTCATACACTTACCTCCTAATTTTATTTATTCTAGCCCTCAAGTTTTGATTATAAATATTATAAAACTGCAAATTGTTTAAATTCAATATAAATATTTTTAAATATTATAATACATAAAGAAAGACTATCATTTATCATTTTACTCAATATTGTTAAATGCATCCAATTATACAATAAATATATATTATATTCTATAATACAATTGATATATTGTATATAAATATATTAGATAACTAATAAAGTAAATGAGATCCCATGATAGTCTTTTTTTAATACATCATTTATAGAAGTCATATTTAATTATAATTGTTTGTCTTCTTCTACATATCTTCCATAAATCTTTGTCATTTCTTTCATTCTTTTAGCTAATTTATTATCATAAGCCCTAGCTTTCATTCTCCAACGCCAATTTATACCTAGTGTAGATGGTAAATTCATTCTAGCAGAATTGCCTAAATCCAAGAAATCCTGCATTTGTGCTATAGCTATATCTGCAACGCTACTCCAAGCACTTCTAATAAATCCCCATGAATATCCTTCTTCTTCTGTCAACTTTAAATACTCAATTGCTTTTTCAACATACTCTTTTTCTCCTGTTTTCTCCATCCATCCTCTTACAGTATCATTATCATGTGTTCCAGTATATACTATAAAATTCTTATCATAATTATGTGGAAGAAATGGATTATTATAATCACTATCAAAGGCAAAAGTTAATATCTTCATTCCAGGATATCCAGTATCATTTCTTAATTTTATTGTTTCTTCTGTTAATGTCCCTAAATCTTCAGCAATAATATTTACATCCCCCAATGCATCTTTAATTGCATTAAATACTTTTATACCTGGACCTTTTACCCACTCACCATTTTCAGCAGTTTTATCACCATATGGAATTGACCAATATGATTCAAATCCTTTAAAATGATCTATTCTTAAAACATCATATATTTTAAAACTTTGCCTTATACGATCAATCCACCATTTATAGTGGTCCTTCTCCATATGATTCCAATCATATATAGGATTTCCCCACAATTGACCTGTTGCTGAAAATATATCTGGTGGACATCCAGCAACTTTTAATGGTCTTAAAGTTTCCTTGTCCAACATAAACGCATCTGGGTTTGCCCAAACATCTGCGCTATCCTCTGCTACATATATTGGCATATCTCCAATTATCTCAATTCCTAATTCATTTAAATATGTTTTTAATTTTGTCCATTGCTTAAAAAATTCAAACTGCAAGAATTTCCAATAACTAATATCATCTTTTAGGTCTTCTTTATATTTAAACATAGCTTCTGGCTTTCTTAATCTTATATCCTCATCCCATGTCTGCCAGCTTCTTAGGTCAAAACTATTCTTAACTGACATATATAATGCATAATCATCTAGCCATGCATCTTCTTCTTCTATAAACAGTTTCAATTCTTTAATGTCTTTTGATTTAGAATTTTCATATGCCTTTCTTAAGACTTTCATTTTATTTCGAAATATAATTCCGTAGTCTATATCTTCTTCATTACTTCCAAAATCAACTGACTCATAGTCTTCTTTCTCTAAAAGTCCATCTTTTCTTAATAAATCAAAATCTATGAAATAAGGATTTCCTGCAAAAGCCGAAAAAGATTGGTATGGTGAATCTCCAAAGCTAGTCGGACCTAAAGGTAGTATCTGCCAATACTTTTGTCCTGCTTCCTTAAGGAAATCTCCAAATTTATACGCTTCTTCACCAAATGTTCCTATTCCATATTTTCCTGGCAAAGAAGAGATATGCATTATAACACCACTACTTCTGTCCATAAAAACCTCCTACAATAATTTAATATTAAAACTCTTACTACTTTTAGGTTATAAATTCACTCAATCGGTTGCATTATTATATGTAAATATAGAGCTTCACTAGATGTGAATTTATATATTTTTATACACTTTCTTTCATAGAAACCCTATATTTACATTATACACCTATTTTATTGATCCTTGTACTATTCCAGCAATTATTTGCTTTTGTACAAAGAAGTAGAAAATTATTATTGGGATTATTGCCATTATCAATGCTGCCATTGCTAATTCCCATTGCTTTGAAAATGCTCCAAAGAAATTATTCATTGCAAGAGGTATTGTATTTATTTTTCCATTAACAGTTAAGAAAGGTAAAAGGAAGTCATTCCATATCCAAATACTATTTAAAACTGCTACTGTAACTGTTGTTGATTTTAATAATGGAAAAACAATTTTTCTAAAAGTTTGGAATTTAGTACATCCATCTATTACTGCTGCTTCTTCAAGTTCTGCTGGTATACTTTTAATAAATCCATGATATAGGAATATACTCATACAACATCCAAATCCTATATACATAAATATTAATCCATAGTGTGTTCCAATCATACTTATGGAACCGAACCTAAATTTTCCCATCCACTGTACAAGTGGTATCATTACAGCTTGGAATGGTACTATCATACCTGCTGTAAATATATAAAATGCAACCTTGCTCTTTGTAGTCCTATCTCTCACAAGAACCCATGCAGCCATTGCTGAGAATACTATTATTAATATTACACTAAATACTGTTATTATCATAGAGTTAGCAAATGAGCTAATAAAGTCCATTCTATCTATGGCTGTAGCATAATTACTAAAATTCCAATTTGCAGGCAACCCTGTTGTATTAGCAAATATCTCTCTTCTTGTCTTAAATGAATTTATAAACATTAAGTAAAAAGGAGTCATATATAGTATTAATAGTACCCATGAAAAAACTTCTAATAATTTTAGCTTTCCAGTATAACTATCTAATGTCTTTAATTTTTTATTCTTTTTATTTTCTACAGAAGTTTCTAATGTCTTATTTGCTTCCATTATGCTTCAACCTCCTTCTTCTTATTGAAATAAACTTGTGTCAACGAAATACATGCAACAATTAAGAAGAATATTATAGCTTTAGCTTGCCCAAATCCCATGTTGTTTACAACAAATGCTTCTCTATATATATTTAACGCCATCATTTCTGTCGCTTTTCCTGAACTTAATGAGAAGTTTAAATCAAACATCTTAAATGATTGTGATAATGTTAAGAATAAACATACTGTTATTCCTTGTCTAACCATTGGTATTGTTACATTATTAAATGTCTGCCATCCATTAGCTCCATCTATATGTGCTGCTTCTATTAAATCTTTAGGTACATTTTCTAATGCCGATACATATATAACCATAATATATCCGGCATATTGCCATGTTGAAACAAATATCATTGCAAATACTGCTGTTCCTGTATTCTGAAGCATTGAAGTTGAAAGTATTGTACTTCCTAATGTCTTACCTAAATTCACAAATACTGAGTTAAACATGAATTGCCATATAAACCCTAAAATCAATCCACCTATTAAGTTTGGCATAAAGAAACCAGTTCTTAAGAAATTTTTTGTTTTTAAATTTCTTGTAACCGCATATGCTAAGCCAAATCCAACTAGGTTAATTACTATGACACTTATGAATGTATAAACAATTGAAACCTTAAATGAATATATGAATTGTGCATCAGTGAAAATACTTGCATAATTTTTTAATCCCACAAAATCATATTTCGGATTAGCGCCATTCCAATTTGTGAATGTATAATATATACCAATTATAAACGGGATTATTACTACCATTGTAAAAGCGAATAGACAAGGACCTATGAATATCCAAAAATCCCTACTATCTCTTGTTTTCTTAGTCATATCTATACTCCTTTCCTAACTACATTTAATACATACCCAAAACAATCTTACTAACATAATTTCTTTATACCACTTAATATTAATTGTTTAATATATAAGGGAATCATATATGTTCCCTTATATATTTTAATTTCTATATTATTAAATTATTTACTTACTGGAGTAGCAGCTTGAATATCTTCTAACATTTGTTTCTTAGCAGCATCTCCCATATCTGTCTTTATAAATTTAGAGAATACTGGTCCTATATTATTCATAGAGAATCCATCTGGGAAGTTTGTAAATGTCCAAGGAAGAGTCTTTCCTGCTTTATTGAATTCACTAATTGATTTGTTTAACGCATTATCACTTTCTACAGCAAAGTTTGTAAATGCTGGAATCATATCCATATTCTTAACTATAGCTTCTTGACCTTCTTTACTTTCAACCATCCAAGTTAAGAAAGCTTTAGCTTCAGCATTAACTTTTGAATCCTTGTTAACAACCCAATACATAGGAACACCTACTGGAATACAAGAACTCTTTTCACTATCATCAATACTCATTGGTATGAATCCCATATCAAATTCAGCACCCTCAGTTAATTTCTTTAAATCTCCTGCTGTCCAGTTACCTTGTTGCATAAATGCTGTTTTTCCTAATGCAAAATTACCAACTTGAGTACTATAATCAATAGTTTCTAATTTTTCTTTTCCACCATATTTACACATTAATTCAACTAAGTTCATCCAGTCATTAAATTGTTTATTGTTAACTACATCTGCTTTACCAGCAAAATAATCATCAGCAAATTTTTCTGGGTCATCTTGCATTGCAAATGGAATGTTAAATGTATGGTTACCAGTTACCCAAGTTTCCTTTGTAGTATAAGAGAATACGTCATCAATACCTAAATCAGCTTTTTTACTGTCTAGCTTTTCTACAGCTTCTTTTAATTTTGTGAAGCTAGTTATTGATGCAGGATCAATTCCTGCCTTGTCCAAAATTGATTTATTATACATTAAGCCATAACCTTCAGTTGCAGCTGGCATACCATAAACTTTTCCGTCTACAGTTACAGTATCAAGAGTTCCATTAACTGCATTCTTAATCCAGCTTTCATTGCTTAAATCGTCAATTTTATGTTTCCAAACCTCATAATCTCCAGCCCCTTGAATCATAAAGATATCTGGTTCTGTACCTTTTGCAAATTCTGCCTTTAATGATGCACCATAATCAGCACCACCACCAACTGATGTTATTTCAACTTTAACTCCAGTTTCTTCTTCATATTTTTTAGCTAATTCTTGAAGTGCATCATTAATTTCAACTTTTAATTGGAATACTTTTACTACTTTTCCGTCACCACTTTTTGCTGTATCTCCACCTGCACTTGATTTTGAAGAATCTGCTGTTCCTCCACCACATCCTACAATAGTTCCACATGCTAATGTAGTAGCTAAAATTGTTGCTAATAATTTTTTCATTTTCATATAAAATACCCCTCCATTTAAATTATTATTTATTAAAGTCAAAGGTTCTATAAATTTATTTATATTATCTATATGATTAAATATAGATTAATATTCAATTTAAACAATCGTTTGCATTATTATCGAAAATTATTCAAGTCATTTGTTATAATATGTATCATATCTAATATAAGTAAACTTTTTCAATGAATAATATATGAATGCTTATGCTTTACTTTTTGCAATCGGTTGCGATTTGTTGCAAAAAAATATATTTAATATTCAGCAAACAATTATATTTCAGAATATTGTTTTTATTTCCTTTATCTGTTTTTATTATATCAGTGTAAGTAAACTTTTACAAGCACTTTTTAGAAATTATTTATTTATATTTTAGAAATTTTTTTGAACTGCTCTTTATAAGCCATTCCTTCTTACTTCTAGTATATTTTTTTATTTCATACTCCCTTTTCATTGCATCTTTCTTATCATCAAATTCTTCAAAATATACTAATTCAACCGGACCTCTCCCTCTAGTATACTTTGCCCCAGTACCATTAGAATGTGCTTTTATTCTTTTTTCTAAATCGTTAGTCCAACCAGTATATAAAGTATCGTCTGAGCATCTTAATATATATACATAATTCATTTTTATCCTCCGTAGATTGAATTATTATTGTTTAAACAAATCCTATCTATATTTTATAATACATAAAAAAGCGGCTATGCCACGCTTTTTAAGTAAAAACTAAGTATTATTAGTGAATAATTTTTTAGATGAGAACCTTAAGCTTTTTATAATTTTACTTTGAAAATAACACTGCTGTTTTTTCCTTAACTCTTACACAATAAAAAAGAGATAGCATAAATAAATGTACTACCTCTATTTTATAAATTGGTTATTTACTAGTCAATTAGATAATTCAATATAATTTTATTCGGTTATTATCTCATTAATAGGTGCACCTGGTGCTACCATAGGAAAAGCTTTCTTATCAATATCTATTACATAATCTATAAGAACTGGACCTTTTTCTTGTATAGCTTGTTTTAACACAGGTTCTAATTCTTCTGGCTTAGTCACTCTAAATGCTTTTCCACCAAAAGCCTCCATTAGCTTTACATAATCTGTTGGTCTATCAAGAGTTGTTTCCGAGTATCGTTCTTCGTAAAATAAATTTTGCCACTGTCTAACCATTCCTAGACAGTTGTTATTCATAATTATTTCTATCATTGGCAGTCTATTTTTAACTGCTGTAACAAGTTCCTGACAGTTCATTCCGAAACTTCCATCACCAGCAATGTTAATTACTTGCTTATCAGGATTACCAACCTGCGCACCTATAGCAGCACCCAATCCATATCCCATTGTTCCTAAACCGCCAGATGTAACAAATGTTCTTTCTGATTTAAAGTCAAAATACCCCGCTGTCCACATTTGATGTTGCCCAACTTCAGTTGATATTATAAAATTGTTATCATTTAATTCATTTAGTTTTTTGAACAACAATTCTGGAGTATTATAATCCATTGAAACTTCTTTATCTTTTTCTTTTAATGATTCTATTTTTTCAATCCATTCAATATTCTTTTTTTCATTAACTAATGGATATAATTTTTCCAATACTACTTTTAAATCACCAATAACACATTGATCTACCTTAATGTTTTTATTAATTTCTGCTGGATCTACATCTATTTGAAGTATCTTTGCATTTCTTATGTGCTCTTGCTTGCTTATAACTCTATCACTGAATCTTGCTCCTAGTGTTATTAATAAATCACACTTAGTAGCTCCTATATTAGAGGCCTTTGTTCCATGCATTCCGATCATTCCAGTATATAGTTCATGATCATTAGGGAAACCATCCATACACATTAATGATGTCGATACAGGTGCATTTATTTTTCCTGCAAATTTAATTAATTCTTTAGTTGCACCTGATATAACAATACCACCACCTGCATAAATAAAAGGTCTTTTACTATCATTGATTAATTTTACTGCCGCTTCTATGCTTTTAGCTTTTATAACCTTATCTTCTCTATTTATTTCTTTAGGAATTATAGGTTTATAAACTGTTTTATCTGCTGTTATATCCTTTGGAATATCTATAAGAACCGGCCCCGGTCTTCCTTCTTGAGCTATATAAAAAGCTTCTCTAATTATATTTTGAAGGTCTTTTACGTCCTTAACAATATAATTATGCTTAGTTATTGGCATAGTAATACCTGTAATATCAACTTCCTGAAAACT
This sequence comes from Clostridium neonatale, assembly GCF_900465025.1. Lineage (NCBI taxonomy): Bacteria > Bacillati > Bacillota > Clostridia > Eubacteriales > Clostridiaceae > Clostridium > Clostridium neonatale. The sequence goes on along the minus strand of NZ_UICR01000001.1, from coordinate 305,138 downwards.
ATCTTTACCAAGCAATGGCTTAGTAACGTTTCCTGTTATTGCAACCATAGGCACAGAATCCATATGTGCTGTAGCAATACCAGTAACTAAATTTGTTGCTCCTGGACCTGAAGTTGCTAAACATACTCCAACCTTACCAGTTGATCTTGCATATCCATCAGCTGCATGTGCTGCATTTTGTTCATGCGCTGTTAATACATGATTTATTTTCCCTCTATATTTATATATTTCATCATATATATTTAATACAGCTCCACCTGGATATCCAAATATGGTATCTACACCTTCATCAATTAACGATTTTATTAATATTTCAGCACCTGTCAATAACATATTTTCACCCCCCATTGGACAATTCAAAATTCAAAATTCATACCCTTTAGGGCACCCAGATGGGCAATTCACAATTAAAAAAGGATTTATCCCACAATTGTGAATTGTGCATTGTGAATTCTGAATTACTTAAGTATTGCTCCTTCTGCTGCTGAACTAACTAGTTTAGCATATCTTGCTAAATAACCTTCTTTAACCTTTGGTTCAATTGGCTTAAATGTCTTTCTTCTTTCAGCAATTTCTTCATCACTCAACTTTACATCAAGTTTACAATTATTAATATCTATTGAAATTATATCCCCATCTTCAAGTAATCCAATAACTCCACCGTCAGCTGCTTCTGGAGATACATGTCCTATTGAAGCTCCTCTTGTAGCTCCACTGAATCTTCCATCAGTAATTAATGCAACTGAGGAATCAAGCTTCATTCCTGCAACTGCTGCTGTTGCTTGAAGCATTTCTCTCATGCCAGGGCCACCTTTTGGACCTTCATATCTTATAACAATAACATCTCCTGGATTTATCTTTTTAGAGAAAATAGCTGCATTTGCTTCTTCTTCTGAATTAAAGACTCTAGCTGGTCCTTCATGAACAAGCATTTCTGGTAAAACTGCTGCTCTCTTTACAACAGCACCATCAGGAGCTAGATTTCCTCTTAATATAGCGATTCCTCCAGTTGCACTGTATGGATTATCAATTGGTTTGATAACATCATAATCTGAAACAGTTACACCTTCAATGTTTTCTCCAATAGTCTTTCCTGTAACAGTCATACAACCTAAATCTAGAATATCCTTCTTAGCAAGTTCACTTAATACTGCTGATATTCCCCCTGCTGCATATAATTTTTCAATATGAACATCAGATGCAGGTGCTAATTTACAAAGGTCTGGAGTTTTAGATGATAAATCATTTATTATATCTAAGTTCATTTCAACCTTTGCTTCATTTGCAATTGCAGTTATATGAAGCACACTATTAGTTGAACATCCAAGTGCCATATCAGCCTTTAATGCATTCATTATACTTCTCTCATTAATTATATCTCTTGGCTTAATGTCTTTCTTTAAAACATCCATAACAGCCATACCTGCTTTTTTAGCAAGTCTTAATCTTTCAGAATATACTGCTGGAATTGTTCCATTACCAGGTAATGCAATACCTAATACTTCACATAAACAGTTCATTGAATTAGCTGTAAACATTCCAGAACATGAGCCACATGTTGGACATGCAGAATTTTCTAATTCACATAGTTCTTTTTCATCAATAGTTCCATTTTCATATGAACCAACCGCTTCAAACATAGTAGTAAGAGAGATATCCTTGCCTTTATGTCTTCCAGCAAGCATTGGGCCTCCACTTACTAAAACTGCTGGAATATTAACTCTTAGTGCTGCCATAACCATTCCTGGTACAATCTTGTCACAGTTAGGAATTAAAACTAATGCATCAAATGCATGGGCCTTTGCCATACACTCTATTGAATCTGCAATAAGTTCTCTTGTAACTAAAGAATATTTCATTCCTTCATGTCCCATAGCTATACCATCACAAACACCAATAGCAGGAATCACAATTGGTGTTCCTCCAGCTACTAATATACCTTTTTTAACAGCCTCTGTAATCTTATCAAGATTCATATGTCCAGGTATAATTTCGTTTTGAGCTGATACTACTCCTATTATAGGTCTTTTTATTTCTTCATCTGTTAATCCTAGTGCTTTAAGCAGTGATCTTTGCGCTGCTTTTCCAGGACCTAACTTTATTGCATCACTTTTCATTAGCCTCTACTCTCCTTTAACAATTTTTTTACAAACTAAGTCTCCCATTTCCGTAGTTCCAACCTTAGTTTTTCCTTCACTCATTATATCTCCAGTTCTATAGCCATCTTCAAGAACTGATAACACCGCATCTTCTATAACTTTAGCTTCTTCATCTAAATTAAAACTGTATCTAAGCATCATAGCAACTGATAATATTGTTGCTAATGGATTTGCAATTCCCATTCCTGCAATATCTGGTGCACTTCCATGGATCGGTTCATACATTCCAAGTGTTCCATCTCCAAGTGATGCTGATGGTAACATTCCAATTGAACCAGTAACCATACTAGCTTCATCTGATAATATATCTCCAAACATATTTGAAGTAACAATTACATCAAATTGAGTTGGATCTTTAACAAGCTGCATTGCAGCATTATCTACATACATATAATTAACTTCAACTTCTGGATAATCCTTTGTCATTTCTCCAATAACTTTTCTCCAAAGTCTTGAACTTTCAAGTATGTTTGCTTTATCTACACAAGTTAATTTCTTATCTCTCTTCATTGCTGTTTCAAATCCAATTTTAACAATTCTTTGGATTTCTTTTACATTATATCTTTCAGTATCATAAGCAGATTCTAAACCATCAACAGTTTCTCTACCTCTTTCTCCAAAGTAAATACCACCAGTTAATTCTCTAACTATAGCAATATCTATTCCATTTCCAACTATACTATCTTTAAGTGGTGATGCATTCTTAAGTGGTGCATATAATGTTGCTGGTCTTAAATTACAATATAGATTCATTCCACCTCTTAAGCCTAATAAAGCTTGTTCTGGTCTTACCTTTGCATCTGGATCATCCCATTTTGGACCACCGACAGCTCCAAGTAATACTGCATCATTTCTTTTACATATTTCTAAAGTTTCTGCTGGAAGTGCTTCTCCGGTTTTATCTATAGAACATCCACCAGCTATTGCATATTCATATTCAAATCTATGTCCAAATTTTTCTCCAATTGTTTTTAATACTTTTATAGCCTCTGCCACTATATCTGGACCTATTCCATCTCCTGGTATTACTGCTACGTTACATTTCATTATAAAAATCCCCCTCTTTATCAGTTCACAATTTACAGTTTATAATTAATCAAAGTTTCAAATAAATATAATATTATTTAACTGTGAATTGTAAATAAATATGTTTAGCTTCTATTTTTGCTTATTTATATTAACTATGCTTACTTACCTTTGTTTTACTTCTACTTATTGTTTCTGATATATCCAATAAGTCCATCATTATCGATTATTTTTTGCATGAATTCAGGGAAAGCTTCTCCTTGATATTCTTGGTTCTTAGTTAAGTTTTTAATTAATCCTGTTTTAAAATCAACTTCTAATTCATCACCAGCATCAATATTCTTAACTGCTTCATCACATTCTAATATTGGTAATCCTATGTTTATTGAATTTCTATAAAATATTCTTGCAAATGTTGATGCAATAACACAGCTTACCCCTGCTGTCTTTATTGCAAGCGGAGCATGTTCTCTTGAAGAACCACATCCAAAGTTTTTATTCGCTACAATTATATCTCCATCAGTTACATTTTTTACAAACTCTGTATCAATATCTTCCATACAGTGTGCTGCAAGTTCTTTAGCATCTGATGTGTTTAAATATCTTGCCGGAATTATTACATCTGTATCTACATTATCTCCATATTTGAATACTCTACCTTTTACGCTCATTACTAAATACCTCCTACACTAATTCTGGATCAGTTATTTTTCCAGTTATTGCAGATGCTGCTGCAACAGCTGGACTTGCAAGATAAACTTCCGATTCAACATGTCCCATTCTTCCTACAAAATTTCTATTTGTTGTTGATACACATCTTTCACCCTTTGCTAATATTCCCATATGTCCACCTAAACATGGTCCACAAGTTGGAGTAGAAAAAGCAGCTCCAGCTTCAATTAAATCTTTAATAATTCCTTCTTCTAAAGCTTGTAGATATATTTTTTGAGTTCCTGGAATAACAATACATCTTATTTTCTTGTTAACCTTCTTACCTTTTAATATATCTCTAGCAACTCTTAAATCTGAAATTCTACCATTTGTACATGAACCAATTACAACTTGATCAATTTCAACATCGCCAGTATTATCAATTGTTCTTGTGTTATCTGGTAAGTGAGGGAATGAAACTGTCGGTCTTAATGTACTTAAGTCAATTTCATATACTTCATCATATTCTGCATCTTCATCTGCTTCATACTTCTTCCATTCTCTCTGTGCATGTTCTTTTAAATATTCTTCTGTTTTATCATCTACAGGGAAAATTCCATTTTTTCCACCTGCTTCAATAGCCATATTAGCCATTGTGAATCTATCATCCATAGAAAGATATTGTAATCCATCTCCTACAAATTCCATTGATTTATATAATGCACCATCAACACCTATCATTCCAATTATATGTAGGATTATATCTTTACCACTTATCCATTTAGCTGGCTTATTTTTAAGAACAAACTTTAATGCTGAGGGAACCTTAAACCAACATTTTCCTATAGCCATTCCAGCTGCCATGTCAGTTGATCCTATTCCTGTTGAGAAAGCTCCAAGTGCTCCGTAAGTACAAGTATGTGAGTCAGCTCCAATTACTACATCACCTGCAACAGCTAATCCTCTTTCTGGTACTAAACAATGTTCTATCCCCATTTCTCCAACTTCAAAGAAATTTTCTATTTCCATCTTATTTGCGAATTCTCTGATATATTTTACTTGTTCTGCTGCCTTTATATCTTTATTAGGAGTAAAGTGATCTGGCACTATAGCTATTTTGCTTTTGCTAAATACCTTATCTGTTCCAAATTTCTTAAATTCATTTACAGCTACTGGAGTTGTAATATCATTTCCTAATACTAAGTCTAGATTTGCTTCTATTAATTGTCCGGCTTTTACGCTTTTTAATCCAGCATGTGCTGCTAATATTTTTTGTGTCATTGTCATACCCATCTTAAAATCATCTCCTTAAAAATATGTTTCTAATTTTCTTTGAATATCTTTAATTAATTTATATTCTATTGAATCTACCAAAGCTATCCAACTAGCTTGAATTACGTCTCTGGATACCCCAACTGTACTCCAATTTTCTATACCGTCTGTTGATTCAATTAAAACTCTAACTTTTGCTTCTGTAGCACTTTCAGAATCTAAAACTCTAACTTTATAATCTACAAGTCTTGTTTGTTTTAGTTCTGGATAAAATACTTCTAATGCCTTTCTTATTGCCTTATCTAATGCATTTACAGGGCCTTCACCTTCTGCAGCTGTCATTTCAGTCTGTCCATCAACTGTAATATTTATTACTGCTGTCGAACTAAATTCTTCTGAATTATAAGGCTGTTCTCCAATTATCTTGAAATGATTTAATTTAAAGAACGGTTTATACTTTCCAATAATTTTTCTTATTATAAGTTCTACAGTTCCTTCTGCCCCTTCAAACTGATATCCTTCAAATTCCAAGTCCTTCAGCCTATCAGTAATCTTTTGAACTTCTTTATCATCTTTAGATATATTAGGAAAGACTTTTCTTATTTCCTGTAATATAGTGCTTTTCCCACTAACTTCAGACACTAAAAATCGTCTTTTGTTTCCAACCAATTTAGGATCTATATGCTCATATGATTTAGGTGATTTTGTAACTGCATCAATATGCATTCCACCTTTATGAGCAAATGCTGAATTTCCTACAAATGGGCTTTGATCCTCTAATGTAATATTGCATATTTCTGAAATTGCTCTTGCTGTTTTTGTTAATTCCCCCAATTCATTATTTCCAAGCACATTATAATTAAGTTTTAACTTTAGTATTGGAATTATGCTGCTTAAATTAGCATTTCCACAGCGTTCCCCTATTCCAATAAAAGTTCCTTGAACCTGATTTGCACCTGACTGCACTGCTACTATAGAATTTGCTACTGCCATTCCCATATCATTATGACTATGGATTCCTATTTCAATATCTACTTGGCTTCTCACAAATTTAGTAATACTCGCTATTTCTTCTGGAAGCATTCCACCATTTGTATCACACAGTACAACTGCCATTGCCCCATTTTCTTCGGCAGATTTTACTGTTGACATTGCATATTCTTTATTAGCCTTAAAACCGTCATAAAAATGTTCTGCATCAAATATTACTTTTTTCCCTTTATCTGAAAGATATTTTATTGTATCTTTTATCATTTCTAAATTTTCATCCAAGGTTGTCTTTATTATATCCGTAACTTGAAAATCCCATGACTTGCCAAATACAACAACTGTATCACATTCTGCAGAAAGTAAATCTTTTAAATTTTTATCATCTTCTACTTTAATATTTGGTCTTCTAGTAGAACCAAAAGCAACAACCTTTGAATGCTTTAAATCTATTGTCTTTATTAGCTTAAAGAATTCCATATCTTTGGGATTAGATCCTGGATTTCCAGCTTCAATATAATCTATCTTCATTTCATCCAGTAGTTTTACTATTTTTATCTTATCCTCTAAAGAAAATGAAATTCCATGGCCTTGAGCTCCATCTCTTAAAGTAGAATCAAATATTTTTACCGACTGCTTGTCCATATATTGAATTCCCCCTTAACTTATTGCCATTCATTAATTTTTACAGCTTAAATTACTCTAAATCTAATTCTTCAACACTTTTCTTTAGTGTTTTTTCCCCTCTTTGAAGAGCTGTTATTCCAGTCCTAACCAATTCCTCTATTCCATACTCTTCCATAAGACTTATTAATGCTGATACTTTATCTTCATCCCCAGTTAATTCAATAGTTAATGTATTCGTAGAAAGATCTATTATTTTACTTCTAAAGATTTTTACAGTTTCATTTATTGCTGCCCTATTTTCAGCATTTGCCCTAACCTTTATGAGCACTAGCTCTCTATACACTGATTCATTGTCATTTAAATCTGTTACACATATAACATCTTCCAGCTTATTCAATTGTTTTTTAACTTGTTCTAATACATCTTCGTCTCCGTTCAAAGCAATAGTCATTCTAGAAATATTTTGATCTTCAGTTCTTCCTACAGTTAAGCTATCGATATTATATCCTCTTCTAGAAAAAAGACCACTTACTCTGCTAAGCACCCCTGATGAGTTTTTAACTAAAACAGACAACACATGCTTATCCATATAATTCCTCCTCAAAAATAGTTAAAAAAAACCCACCCTTAATGATATAAATCATAAGAAGTGGGATAAATTTCCGCCTTACATAATATCACTAGGTTCTAACAAACCCTTGCATATAACGGATGCACACCGGATATCTTTTACTCAAGAATTAAATTCTCTTTCTGGATTCTGCTCTGGAGTGATAATTATAAAATTAAAGTATCGATTCTCACCTGCCATCGACTCTCTGAAACTTTTTATCTTTTTTATAACTTTCTCCTTCTCAGCATTTTTTGCTAAAGGATATATTAATTTTTTGTTGTTACGTTAAAGTTTACTACTGTAAATAATCTATGTCAATAATATAAAAAAATTTTTCCACTCTGGTTTTTTAAGATAAGTTTTTTGAAGATTATTTATCTAATTGTTATTAAATTCTTTATTTTTTTAACATTCCGATACATGTTTTCTTATAAATTTAGTATTTTATCTAAATGTATCATATATACTTTTTATTATAGTAGAATAATAATTTTATTTCATTTCTCCATATTGTTCCATAATATCAACCGATTCAATATCTGCTAAAACCAAATCTAGATTGTAGTCATTTATATTAAAATCTATATCCTTTTGGATTAATCTTGATATTATCTCTTCTTGTTCCTCTTCAAATACTATATCTGATTCTATCTTTTTTATAAAATCATCTATCTTATAAACTTTGCAAATTCCTGTCTCAGCTCCTGCTTGAGTACATATATTAACTCTTGGTGCTTCTCCTCCAATATCAGTCAAGTCATTATAATCATTTTTTACTATTTTATGATCAATAAATCTTTCATAATACATATTTACATATGATTTTGCCCCTTCATAATCCGTAAATCCCTTGCATGTTCCATCTGGCTCTACTAATAAATACTCATTATAAGATAATACTTCACTCATAACTAAATTCTCCTTACATAATTAAATTTCAAAGCATAAAAAATTGTCCCTATTATTATTCCCATGAAAAATATTAATTATAGCAATTATTAATCTATTATAATAAAGTCAGCATAAAATGAGCATATTCTCATATTCCTAAGAATTTATATTATCGTATTCTTAGGCATGGATCTCAAATCTTGCATTTAGTGCGAATCGCTAGCATTTAACACTTAGCGAGGTACGAACTTAGTGGTAAAGCCCGCATTTTTCTGCAAGAAAAATACGTTTCTACTAATATAAGTAAGTGTTTCCTAAAAAAATCCCCTCTAGACCTCATAAAATAAGCAAATTCTTAAATTCTTAAATTCTTAAATTCTTAAATTCTTAAATTCTTAAATTCTTAAATTCTTAAATTCTTAAATTCTTAAATTCTTAAATTCTTAAATTCTTAAATTCTTAAATTCTTAAATTCTGGGAATTTTATTTTACTTAACAATGTTTGTCTACTTTTTATTTAAAAATATTTTCACTATATGTTTTTATGTATGCTATAAAGTAATATATCAAAAAAATAGATAAAGATGTAACTAAAAATAAATTTTTTTAATTACACCTTTATAAAAAAGACTACATTTTATTTTAATATACAAAATATTTTGCTGTTTCCAGAGTTAATTTTTATTTTGGTATCATTTTCTTCTGATATAAATTCTGCACCTTCTACAGATTCTACATTAACAACATCTTTTAATACCAATGTCCATTCATCCTCTGTCCCTGTTGATTCAATTACTATTTTATTACCATTCTTTAAAACCTCAACAGAAAGTTTTTCTTCATTGTTCATATCAAAAACTTTTGCACATGCTTTAGTATTTTCTTTTAATTCATATGCTAATAATGAAACATCTTTTCTATAATCATAATCAGGTTTACTATCTTCAGCACCAACTGCAATAATACTATTTTCTTTAATCATCATAGGTACACTTAAGTAGTCATGTTTTTCTTTAATCCATCTTCCACCTTCATATTTCTTTCCAGTTATGAAATTTGTCCACTTTCCTTCTGGTAAATAGTATTTTGCTTTACCTTCATCATTAAATATAGGTGCTACTAAAATTGATTCTCCAAGCATATATTGTTTATCTAAATAAATACATGCATCATCATCTTGATATTCTAAAACCATTGATCTCATAACTGGAATACCAGTTTCATGAGTTATCTCTGCCATTCTATATAAATAAGGCATTATGCTACATTTTAATTTAGTGAAGAATCTAACTACATCACAAGCTTCTTCATCATATAACCATGGTACTCTATATGATTTACTTCCATGTAATCTACTATGAGATGATAGTAATCCAAATGCAACCCATCTCTTATAAACATCAGCTGTAGATGTGCTCTCAAAGCCTCCTATATCATGGCTCCAAAATCCAAATCCAGACATACACAATGATAATCCACCTCTTAAACTTTGCTCCATAGATTCATAGTCAGCTTCACAATCTCCTCCCCAGTGTACAGGGAATTGTTGTCCACCTGCTGTAGCTGACCTTGCGAATAATACAGCTTGATCATCACCTTTGTATTTCTTAAGTGTTTCAAATACTACTTTGTTGTACATAAAAGTATAGTAGTTGTGCATTTTCTTTGTGTCTGACTTATCAAAGTATTGTACATTTTCTGTAGGTATACGTTCACCAAAATCAGTTTTAAAACAGTCTACTCCCATATCAATTAATTCTTTAAGCTTTCCTGAATACCATTCACATGCTGATGGATTTGTAAAATCAACCAATCCCATTGCTGGTTGCCACATATCCCATTGCCATACATCTCCATTAGGTTTCTTTAAAAGATAACCATGTTTCATTCCTTCTTCAAATAGCTTTGATTCTTGTCCTATATAAGGATTTATCCATACACATATATTTAATCCCTTTTCTTTAAGCCTCTTAAGCATTCCTACTGGATCTGGGAACACATCATCATCCCATTCAAAATTACACCAGTTAAAGTCTTTCATCCAGAAACAATCAAAATGAAATACTCTAAGTGGAATATCGCGTTCTGCCATTCCATTAACGAAGCTTGTTACTGTTTCTTCATCATAATTTGTAGTGAATGATGTTGTAAGCCATAATCCAAACGACCATGCTGGTGGTAATGCCGGCTTTCCTGTTAATGTTGTATAATTCTTAACAACTTCTTTCATTGTTTCTCCACCAATTATAAAGTAATCTAAGCACTCTCCTGGAACACTAAATTGAACTTTATTAACATTTTCTGATGCTACTTCAAATGATACCTTTTCTGGATGATTTACAAATACACCATAGCCTTTATTAGTAATATAAAACGGAATATTTTTATATGATTGTTCTGTACTTGTTCCTCCATCTTCATTCCATACGTCGATAGTTTGCCCATTCTTAACAAAGGCTGTAAACTTTTCTCCTAGCCCATAAACTAGTTCTCCTGCACTTAAACGTAACTGCTCTCTCATATAAACACCATCTTCTACAATGTTTATAAAATCTTCTTCTTGTATAGTTTTGATATAAGCAAGTCCTTTATTTTCGCTACAAGTTAATTTTTTATTACCTTTATAGAATGCCATTTCCCATTTTTCTTTACTGAGTATCATTTTAGTATTTCCAGATTTAAATATAACTTCATTTTCATTATCTTCAATTAATACTTTAGTATCTTTGTTTTCATGTATTTCAAAACTAGGTGATTTCTTTTGTTCTCCCATAAAATGATATGCTCTAACTCTAATTACATCTTCCATTGGTGATGTAATCTTATATGTGATGACCGCACCTCCTAAAGTATCACCTCTTGTATTTATTTTAGTACAAGGTGCAGATACTGTTAATGTATCTCCTTCTATTTTTATTCTATGAACTTCTTTTGGGCTATAAATTTTTACTCCTTCTTTATCTAACCAACATCCATTACTAAATTTCATAAAGTTCTCTCCTTTTCATAAATATAATCCTGATTTAAAAATCGTATTCTATGTTATAATATCCCTTTTCTAAATTTATAATTTTCACTATTTTTTATTAAATCATTTAGAAGATATATTAATTTTTATCCCTTTACAGATCCTGCTGCTACTCCTCCAACAATATATTTTTGACCTAAAATAAATACTATTAATACTGGAAGTAATGTTAGCATAATGTCTGCATTAACTAGATTCCATGAATTTTCAAATGCTCCAAAGAAGTTATAAACTGCTAGAGTCATTGGCCATTTTGCTGAATTATTTAAGTAATACAATGGCATTGTGAAATCATTCCATACAGCCATGAAATTTAAAACAAATAATGTTGACATTATAGGTTTTAACAAAGGTAATATTATTTGTACAAATAATTTAATTGGACCACATCCATCAATTACTGCTGCTTCATCTATCTCTCTTGGAATAGTTGATATAAATCCATAGCATAAGAATAAGCTAAGTGGTATATTTATAGCTGCATAAACTAATATAACTCCAATTCTTGTATTAACAAGATTTAATGCTTGCAAAACTTTCATTAATGCAACATTATTAATTGGTATTGCTATACCGGAAATAATAAAGTAGTAGATAAGATTATTTATGCCTTTACGATTTCTAGCAATAACAAAAGCTGCCGCTGATACTACAATTACTATTATTACTACACTTACTGTTGCATATAGAAGACTGTTAAAAAATGAAGATACTAGCTTTCCTTGCTCAATTACTGTCTTATAATTTTCAAACTGCCATGTACTTGGTAAGGTTAGAGACATCTTATTAGATTCTCCCTGTGTCTTAAAGGAGTTAAGAAATAAAACCACTAATGGTATTAATATTATTAAACTTATAAATATTGTTGCAGTATTTGCTACTATTGACTTTATAGTTTTCTTTGAACTCTTCATTAAGCTTCAACCTCCTTATTTTCCATGGATTTAAGAATATAATATAACAGTAGTAGTAATATAAAGAATAGAATACTAGACAAGGTTGTACCCATTGCATAATTTCCTTTTGAAAATTCTTTATATACTGCCGTATTAATTACTCCAGTTGCATTTCCTGGTCCACCATTTGTTAGTGAATAGATCATATCAAATACTCTAAAGCCATATGTTACGTTAAGTACAGTAACATTCACAATAATTGGTTTTAATAAAGGTAATGTTATGCTCTTAAATTTTTGCCAGAATGTAGCTCCATCAATACTTGCTGCTTCATAATACTCTGGTGCAATTGACATTATCCCAGCTATTATTACAACCATTATATATCCCATACCTTTCCAAGTATCTACTGCCATTACAGTTGGGAATACAACCTTTAAGTCTGTTAACCAATTTTTTGTTAAAATATCTAAGCCCATTGTTCTTAGGAAATTATTTAAGAAACCTGTTGTTGGATGTAACATGCTTTTGAAAACAAGACCAACTACTAGATAAGACATTACTTGAGGAGAAAATATAATCATTCTATGAAGATTTTTGAATTTTATTATTTTCTGCGTTAATAAAAGTGCTAATCCTAACCCTACTATTGTTTTTAATGCTGTTGTGACTACTGTAAATGTAACCGTATTCCAAATATATGTGCGATATTCTGGTTTACCTCTAAATACTTCTATATAATTCTTTAATCCAACAAAATTCACTTCACTAGAAAAGTTATTCCAATCAGTAAAAGAATAAAAAATACCTATAATTCCTGGTAAAAAGCAAAGTAAAAAGAATATGACTAATGCACCACTTGTAAAATACCATGGATATAACTTTTTTCTGTCCATAATTATGCCTCCTATTTTTAGTAATTTTTTATTTAATAGTCCTGCCGACAATGAAGGAAATCAAACTTATTATTTTCATTCCTTCATTATTCATTTTTTGCAGAACCCTATGAGCAAACCTTAATATAAAAAATCATTTTTGCTCATTATTATATTGTTAATAACTTCTAAACTTTGTACATAGTCAAAGATTATTTTGTCCAATACTCATCCTTTTGTAAATTTGCTTGTTCTGTCCTTCTATCTATTATTGTTTGTAGTACTTGTTCTGGAGTCATAGCACCAGTATACATAGACTCTAAATCCTTACCAACTTCCATCCATTGGCTATCAACATATTTAACACCAGCTTGAACAACCATGCCTTTTTCCAAAGAATCAATATAAGCTTGGTCTTCATCTGAATATTTTGATTTTATTTCAGGCCAGCATACTTCTGACAATCCTGGTTGTCCATCTAAACGTTTTTGTAAATTTTCTGGTTTTGCTAAAAATTCAAAGAACTTTAATGCAGCATCTACATTTTTTCCATTTTTATTTATAAAATAAGCATTACTAGCTGGATTTACACCAATTGTTTGATTATCACCCCAAGGCATTGTAAAAATGCCTAACTTACTAACATCAAAATCAGGGAAATCTGCTTTTACTTCATCTCTCCAAGCTGATTCAGCCATGAACATTGCTACATTACCATTTGCCATAGCTTCTTTAGCATTTTCAACTGAATTACTTAAATAATCATCACCATAAAATCCTAACTCAGAAAATTCCTTTAATTCTTTTATTATTGTTAATAATTCTGGAACAGAATCTAAGTCAACTTCGTTTTTATTAAGCTTTTCATATAAGTCAGGATGCTTTGCTTGATACATAGCTCCTGTTTCAAATAATGGAAGAACTTGATGCCATCCATTTTGAGTTCCTTCATAAATAGGAGTTGTTCCCGAATCTTTGATTTTTTGACATACATTTTTAAACTCTTCATATGTCTTTGGAATTTCTAATCCTAACTTTTCAAATATTTCTTTATTGTACACATAAAAATACATTTTCTTTCCCGGGAATGTTATACCATATACCTTATCATTATATGAAATTGATGGAATAACATTTGGATCCATTCTTGATACCCATTCTTGATCAGTTACATCCACACAATATTTTTCTGGATTTACCCTAGTAACTAAATTTAATGGATCAGCATCTGCACAAAATATATCTGGTGCTTCACCTGAGTCTAGTTTTACCTTTAAAAGATCACGCCATTGGGCATCTGGTGAAATTTGAAAGTCTATCTTTATTCCTGTCTCTTTCTCAAATTCTTTCGCTAAATCTTGTACCACTCCTGATGTTGGAAGACCTGATTGATGAGAACCAAAAGTTAACGTTACAGAACTTCCGTTGCCAGAAGCTGACGAATAAGATGAGCCTCCACATCCTGTAAGAATACTCCCTGCCATTACCCCCATCATAATAGCACTTAACACTTTTTTTAAACCTTTTACCATATTAAATACCTCCATCCTTTTAATATTTTCATTTACCATGTTTATCATTGTCCATAGCTTTATGATATCATTTACATCACCTATATTACATAGACAAAACAGAACTTTCCTTTGCACTTTTTTGAACTGTATTATATAATACACATTAAAAGGAGGCTAAAAAATGAAGCGTGAATTTTATTATTCTCAAAAGACTTATTTATTCTTTATTTACGGGCTTTTAGTAACAACATTACTATCAATTTTCTTCATTTGTTTTTACTCATTTTACAAGGATAATATAGTAAGTGATTCAAAAATAAAATCCGAATCATTATGTACTTCTATACAGAACTCATTAAATAGTGAATTAAATAATATGTCTACAATATCCATGAATATTGTTTACTCAAATGCATTAAAAAAGAATTTTACTAGCTTTTATAAGAATTATAATTCTAATGAACTAAATACATCAACATTTTCAACATCAAGAGAAAACGTTTTATTAATATATGATATTATTACTGCTATTATAGGCCCATTTCAATCTGCTACCCAAGTAAATATTTACACATTAAATGGGACATGCATCGGTTCTGGTTATTTTCAAGGGGTAACTCAAATTAATTTAGCCGAATTACCTTGGTATGAACCAACTATAAATAAGAATGGATCTAAGCATATATCCACAATATCAACTCTTCCAAATAGCAAAAATTTATATACTGGAATATCTAAATATATCACTTTAACTCGCTTATTTTTTGACAGCAGTGGAGAAGCTGAAGGAATAGTTGAGGTAATACAGGATGGCGATATTGTATTTTCTTTAATTTCAGAATTACAGCAGAAAAACCCATCTACATCATTTTATGTATATAACGAAAATAACGAACTAATATATCCATACAACGTTAAAGAAGATGATAACATAAACTACTTAAAATTAATTAATGAAAATTCACTCATCCCATCTTCTGCTCAATTTGTGAATACAGGTTACATGAAGGAATTTCTAGTATCATATGAAAAAATTCAGCCATATAATTGGACAGTAGTTATAAGTGAACCTAAAAATATAGTTTTTGAATCATTAAATTCTTTTAAAATAAGCTTTATAGTTATAATTTTTCTTTCAGTTGGATCTACACTAATTTTATGTTTCATTATTTCTAGTCGAATTACACACCCTTTAAGCAATTTAAGTCATGCTACTAAACAAATAACAATTAACAATGTACTTGATGAAAACGAAACCATAATTACTCCTATTCATTCAAATATTCAAGAAATCTCTGAATTGTACACATCCTTTATAGATATGTATAGCAAACTTAGAGATTCTTCACATGAAATTTTATTATTAAAATCTGAAGAAACACGAGCAAAGCTGCAAGCTACTCAATCATTATTAAATCCTCATTTCTTATATAATAGTCTAACGAATATAAGTGTTATGGCAGAAGAAAACATGAATAATGATATAGTACGTATGTGTGATTCTCTTTGCAATTATTTTCGATATATAAGTACTAGTGATGAGACTATAGTTTCTTTATTTGAAGAAATTTCATTTACAGAGCAATATATAGAATGTATGAAAATAAGATATGGTAATGATTTTATATACCATTCAGATATTAATGAAAATACAAAAGACATATTTATTCCTAAATTAATAGTTCAGCCATTTGTTGAAAATGCCTTTAAATATGGCTTCAGCGCTTCTCCACCTTGGTATCTTAAGATAAGCTCAAATATTGAAGATGAAAAATGGATAATTTGTATTGAAGACAATGGCGGATGTTTAACCAATGATAAACGTATAGAATTATTATCTAAATTCTATAATCTAGATAAAAACAAAGAGCTAAAGTCTTTGAAAATAGGCGGTATGGGATTAAAAAACGTATATATTCGTTTAAAGATTCTTTATGGAGATGAAAGTATCTTTTATATAGATAATTCAATTTATGGTAAGACAGTATTTATAATTGGAGGTCCAATTTATACAAATAAGGAGGAGTTTTATAATGACCACACACAAATATAAGTATATTGTAGTAGAAGATGAACATCTTATTAGAAAAAATCTAATTAAAAAAATCGAATCTTTATCCATTCCTCTTGAGTTAGTTGGCGAAGCTAATAATGGAGAAGATGCTATTGGCTTGGTTAATGATTTATGCCCATCCATTGTTATTACTGATATTAGAATGCCTCGTTCAGATGGATTAGAGTTAATAAAATATATCCATCATAACTATCCATATATAAAGACAATGGTACTTAGTGGATATAATGATTTCAAATATGCCCAAACTGCACTTAAATACGAAGCCAAAGATTTTCTTTTAAAACCAGTAAAAATAGATGAGTTAAACTCTTCTCTTCAAAACATTTTAATTTCGCTTGATTCAGAAAATAAAGAAGAAGCTAGCTTCTCAATTGATCCACATAACTTAAAGCCAGAAAGGTTAAGCAAATTACTTGAAAATTATTTGATTAACAATTATTCATCAATAACTTCAATTAATGATATTTCTGATAAATTTGGATTCACAAATGAGTATTTAAGCAAAATCTTTAAGAAACATATTGGAGAAACTCCACTTAAATACATCACAAAAATTAGAATAAACAAAGCAAAGCAACTTTTACTGAATCAACCAGAATTAGAAATCAAGAAAATTGGTGAATTAGTAGGTTATAAAGATGCATTTTATTTTAGTCGTGTATTCAGATCAAATGTTGGTCTATATCCTTCTGATTATCGTGAACAAAAACTTAAAACTAATAATAAGTAAAGCAAAAAATGCACTAGAGAACAAATCTCTAGTGCATAACAAAATCATGCTCTATAAACTCTTCTCTTATCTCTAGTCTAAAATGACTACAGGAATTAGCACCATATAAAATAATAAATGAATAATTTTATTGGTTGCCGGGCTTCAAAGGGCCAGTCCCTCTACCTCTCTTGATAAGAAATATTTATTTTTTTAAATTATATACTTGTCTGGTTATTATTATCAAGTATGTTAATTAATATCTTCTCAATTCTTTTTTCATTAAATTTATCTATTTTAAAGTTTATATTTTTATAATTAATATCCATCTCATCTTCTTTAGATGGGATTTTTCCAATTAAATTTATAATAAAACCACTTAATGTGTCTACTTCCTTGCACTCTAGTTCTAATTGAAGTTTTTCATTTATTTCATCCAGTGGCGTTATTCCATCTACTAAAAATGTTTTTGAATCTATTTGCTTTATTTCATCCTCATCATCGTCGTCACAGTCATTTAATTCACCAGTAATTTCTTCAATTAAATCTTTTACTGTAACTATTCCTGAGAAACCACCATACTCATCAATTACTACTGCCATATGCATTTTAGATGACTGCATTGACTTAAGCAACGAATGTATATTTTTCCCTTCATGAACGAAGTATGGCTTTTGAAGTATTTCTCTAATATTGACATTTTCAAAACCCTTTTTCTTAGCCTCTATTATAAAATCTTTTATATAAAGGATTCCTATTATATTATCAATACTTTCCTCATATACTGGAACTCTAGAAAATTTTGATTCTAATAATTCATCTAAATATGATTCTAATTCATCTTCTATATCTATACAATAAACTTCTGTTCTAGGTATCATTATCTTTTCTGTCTTTTTATCATTAAATTCAAAGATACCTTCTATCATGTCTTTCTCACTTTCATTTATTGCACCATATTCTTCGCCCTCTTCTATCAGTGATTTAATTTCTTCCTTAGTAACCCTCTGCTCATCACCTTCACTATCTAATCCTAAAAGTTTAACTATTAAATAAGTTGACATAGATAGAATCTTTACAAAAGGTAACACTATTTTACTTATAAGTAATATTGGTTTAAGAGATAACATTGCTATAGTTTCTGATTTTCTTAGTGCTATTCTTTTAGGCACCAATTCTCCAAATACTAGGGTAAAATAAGATAAGATAATTGTAACTCCTGCAAATGCTATCTCATTTCCATATGGTACTCCCATATTTCCTAAGAATTTTCCAAAATCTTGAGATATCCCTGTAGCAGCTGAAGCACTGGCAAAAAATCCAGCCAATGTTATTCCTACTTGAATAGTAGATAAGAAATTTGTTGGTTCTTCTATTAGTTTGTACAAAATAGCAGCTTTCTTATTGCCTTCATTAGCTAGCATCTTCATCCTATTTTTGTTCAAAGATACTATAGCCATTTCTGCTGATGCAAAAAAAGCATTAATTGCTGTTAATAAAAATAGTATTGAAATTTGAAATAAATAATTGTTGGTCAGGACCGATTCACCGTCCATAGTTTTCCCTCCTAAATTTTTATGATTATAAATTATTATATTTTTAATAATATCATAATTAGAATGCAATCGGTATATTTATTTAAATATTTTACATAAATTTCATTTATTATTAAGACTGTATTCATAATTCATAACAAAATCGCCAAAGCGACTATTATATAATCCCTATAAAACATAAATCCAATATAATACGATAACTTAAATTTAAAAAAATCCTTTAGCCATCGATTTTTTTCAGCGCATACTGGATTTTCTGAGCTTGCCGAAGAAAAGGCCAGCGCATATATTTTATTTTTTTATTCTTTAGGTTCCATAGCATTAGTTTATTACAATATTTTTCAAGTCAGTCTATCCACAGATTTTCAATGAATATAATTTCCTAAAGAATAAAAAATAAGCATTTAAATATCTTGAAATGTTTAAATGCTTATTTAGTAATTCATCTATCTATTCAATTTGCATATTTCTTTTCTATTAACTCAGCTAATCCATGAGCCATCTTATCAATTTCTTCTTGATCTTCACCTTCTAGCATTACCCTTACTAGTGGTTCTGTTCCTGAAGGTCTTATAAGAACTCTTCCTACTCCATCAAGAGCATTCTCTATTTTTTTTATTTCTTCTTGGATTTCATCATCAGTTAAGTATAAGTTCTTCTTTTCATTTGGAATTGTCGCATTAGCAAGTACTTGTGGTAATTCCTTCATTACTGAACATAATTCTGATATCGATGCCTCTTTCTTCTTTGCTATTGTTGCAATTTGAAGTGCAGTAACAAGACCATCACCTGTTGAATTATAATCTAAGAAAATTATATGTCCTGACTGTTCCCCGCCTAAAACATATTTATCTTTAAGCATTTCTTCTAAAACATATCTGTCACCAACACTAGTTTTAATCAATTTAATGCCTTCTCTTTTACAAGCAATGTCTAATCCTAAGTTACTCATAACTGTTACTACAATTGTATCATCTTTTAGCTTTCCTATTTCTTTTAAGTACATTCCACATAACATTAAAATAAAATCACCGTTAATAAGATTTCCTTTTTCGTCAACAGCTAAACATCTATCGGCATCTCCATCAAAAGCAAATCCCATATCGCATTTTTTTCTAACCACATAATCCATTAATTCTTCTGGATGAGTTGATCCGCAATTTTCATTTATATTTGTTCCATCTGGATTATCGTTGATTATAAATACATCTGCACCTAAATCTCTAAATGTCTTTACTGCTACGTTATAAGCAGCTCCATTTGCACAGTCTAAAGCTATTTTTAAACCTTTTAAACTATATGGAACTGTACTTTTAGCAAATTCTATATAATCATCTAAAGCTGTTTTTTCAACTTTTTCTCTTTTTCCTATTTCAGTTCCTGTTGGACTTGGTACATTCTCAAATCCGTTTTCTATAACCCTTTGTATTTCATCTTCCAATTCGTCTGAAAGTTTATATCCTCTATCATCAAAAAACTTTATTCCATTATATTCTACCGGATTATGTGATGCAGAAATCATAACACCTGCATCTGCCTTATACTTTCTAGTTAAATATGCTACAGCTGGTGTTGGAACCACTCCAAGAACTACAGCTTCTGCTCCTACTGATAATATTCCTGCAATTAATGCAGCTTCAAGCATATCTCCTGATATTCTTGTATCCTTTGCAACTAATATTTTAGGCTTATGAGCTCCTTCTGTTAATACATATGCACCTGCTCTTCCTAAATTATATGCAGTTTGAGCTGTTAATTCTGTGTTAGCTATGCCTCTAACTCCATCAGTTCCAAACATTCTACTCATATTTTTCCCTCACTTTTTATAATTATATTATTATACTTTATTCTATAGTATTTATTATATTCTTCAAACTCTACACTATTTTATCATATTCCTTATAAAGTATAATATTTTTTATAATTTTTTACAACGCTATCTCCTAAATAAACAATTAATATGTGTCTATTTTTATAAATCATTATCCTTCATTCTCTCTAAAACCAAATTATACCCATCACTTCCATAATTAAGACATCTATTTACCCTACTAATAGTAGCCGTGCTTGCTCCTGTTATTTGGGCAATTTCAGAGTATGTTTTCTTTTCATCAAGTAATCTAGCTACATACAATCTTTGTGCTAAAGATTTAACTTCATTTATTGTCGCCACATCCTCAAAAAATTTATAGCATTCTTCTATATTTTGAAGCTTTAATATACCTTGGAAAAATAAATCTAATTCTTTACTTTTTATTTTTGATTCTAAATCACTCACACCTATCACCTCTACTATTGTTCTTTATCTAGATTATACATATATATCATTCTCTTTACAACTTTAATATAGCAAAGTAATAAATATCATTGTGTGTAACCTCCCAAAATATTACTTTCTATAATTACTCACTTGATTATTTGTAGTATTAAAGTATAATAAAAATGTTCAATATGCTAATTTATTGTAATTGATATTAATTATAGAAAAAAATCAATATAAAAGTTTGTTATATTTGTAGTGTATAAAACTTTAGGAGGAAATATTATGACATTTAACTCGCCAAACTTTCTTATATTTTTCCCAATAGTGGCTCTTATCTATTTTTTGATAGTCCCAAGATTCAGATGGATATGGCTTTTAGTATCAAGCTATTATTTCTATATGTGCTGGAACCCTAAATATGCAATAGTTATTGTATTTTCAACAATAGTAACATATATCACCGGATTATTAATACATAAAAGTAATTCTATCATTAATAAGAAAAAATCTATTTTTTATAAAAACTTTTTTCTTTTATCCTGCTTACTTATAAATCTAGGCATATTATTTCTATTTAAGTACTATAATTTCTTTTCATCAATTGTAATAAGGCTAGGAACATCACTAGATTTAACAATTAATCTTCCTACATTTGATTATATGCTCCCTGTAGGAATATCATATTATACGTTCCAAGTAATAAGCTATTTAATGGATGTATATAGAAATGATATTGAAGCAGAAAAAAACTTAGGAAAGTATGCTTTATTTGTTTCTTTCTTTCCATCTATAGTTGCAGGTCCAATTGAAAAGGCCAAGCATATGATTCCTCAATATAATTCAGTTCATAAGTTTGAGTATGACAGAGTAAAAAATGGCTTACTTCAAATGTTATGGGGATATTTCAAAAAGGCCATTATTGCTGATAGAATAGCTTTTTTAGTTAATACTGTTTTTAATGATCCTAGTAAATATTTTGGATATCAAATAGTTATTGCTACATTAATGTTTACAATACAGATATACTGTGATTTCTCTGGTTATTCAGATATAGCAATAGGATGTGCTAAAGTTATGGGCTTTTCACTTACTACCAATTTTAAAGAGCCATACTTTGCTACTTCTATTAAAGATTTTTGGAAAAAGTGGCATATAAGTCTTACATCTTGGTTTAGAGATTATTTATACATTCCTTTAGGTGGTAATAGAAAAGGTAAATTCAGAACTCAATTAAATGTTATGATTGTTTTCTTAGTAAGTGGATTATGGCATGGAGCAGCCCTTACATATATATTATGGGGATTTTTACATGGTGCCTTCCAAGTCATTGAAAACTTATTAAATCCACTTAGAGAAAATCTAATTAGGAGATTTAAAATAGATATAAATTCATTTTCATATAAATTTGGTCAAATATTAGTCACTTTTTTACTTGTAAATTTTGCATGGATATTTTTTAGAGCAAATTCAATACATGATATAAAAATTATATTTAGAAATATGTTTGTTAATAACCCTTGGATCTTTACAGATGGTTCTCTATTTAATTTAGGATTGAACTCAACAGAATTTATGCTTTCAATTATTAGCATTATCATTCTTATTTTAATAGATTACCTAAAAACAAAATTTGATTTACTTGATGAACTCTCTAAACAAAATATAGTTTTTAGATGGTGTATTTATATTCTTGCAGTATTATCAATACTTCTATTTGGAGTATATGGTTCTGGATATAATGCGCAGCAGTTTATATATTCTCAATTTTAGGAGGTGTTTATCTTATGGTAAAAAAATTTCTTTTTAAATGTTTAATAATAATATGCATAATATTAACCTTTATAATAAAAATGGCACCATATGTTGTAGATCCTGGTCATACAGAACAATTATATCAAGGATTGTATAATAAAGATTCATCATATGATGTATTATTTATGGGATCTAGCCATATGAATGGTATGATGGATCCAAGTGTACTTTATAATAAATATGGTATCACAAGCTTTAATTACGCGACTGGAGGCCAGCCAGTTAATGTAACTTATTATTTATTAAAAGAAGCTTTAAAGACTCAATCACCCAAAATAGTAGTTTTAGACTTATACTATTTTGGCCTTACTGATGAGTATGGTGATGAAGGCTATATAAGATATGTTCTTGATAATTTGAAGTTCTCTAAAAATAAACTTGAAGCTATAAACAATTGTGTTCCTAAAAATCAGAGATTAGAATACTTATTTCCATATATAAAATACCATGATAGATGGAGTACACTTACAGAATCAGATTTTGCTACTGATATAAAATTAGATCCATCAATAACTGGATATGGAGCTGGTGATAATCTGTATGGTGAACCTTTGGTAGAATATCAACATGGATCCGAAACAGGTGAACTACCTACTGAAAGTGAAAAATATCTAAATAAATTTATAGAGCTATCTAAAGAAAAAGGATTTAAATTAATATTTACAAATGCACCTTATGATTACTCGGCTAATAATACAGATTCCTGGTATAAAGATGATTCTGTATTATATAATACGATTTCATTAATAGCAGATAAAAACAATATACCATTTTTGAATTATTCTACAGAAGATCTCATGTCTGAAATAAACTTTGATTTTCCAAATGATATGAATAATGTAGGTCATACTAATATTTATGGTGCTGAAAAAGTAAGTTCAAATTTTGCAGATTTTCTCCATAATAATTACCAGCTAGAGGATCACAGATAATGTATGCAATACATGTTCATGTTATGAATAACTAGTTTTTATATTATATTTATGAGTAAACTCTGTAGATAAAATTCGTCACAGATACCCTCCTAAAATCAATATAATGTTTATAAAAAATAGAAAAAGACCATTGGAATAAGAAATACTCCTATTCCAATGGTCTTTATATGTTATTAAAATAACTAATATATTAGTTATTTATTAATTTGTCATTTTCATTATTCCAGCTGTAAAGCTTACGAATTTCTTCTCCAACCTTTTCAGATTCATGTTCAGCTGCTAACTTTCTCATAGCTTTAAAGTGAGCTTGTCCTCCAGCTTCAGACATATCTAATAAGAAATCTTTTGCAAAAGTTCCATCTTGGATATCCTTAAGGATCTTTTTCATAGCTTTCTTAGTATCTTCAGTTATAACCTTAGGTCCAGTGATATAATCACCATATTCAGCTGTATTAGAAATTGAATATCTCATTCCAGCAAAACCTGATTGATAAATAAGATCTACGATTAACTTCATTTCATGAATACATTCAAAGTAAGCATTTCTTGCATCATATCCAGCTTCTACTAATGTTTCAAATCCAGCTTGCATAAGTGCACAAACACCACCACAAAGAACTGCTTGTTCACCAAATAAATCTGTTTCTGTTTCTGTTCTAAATGTTGTTTCAAGTACACCAGCATTTGCTCCACCAATTGCAGCTGCATATGCAAGTGCTTTTTCTAAAGCCTTACCAGTAGCATCTTGATGTACTGCCACAAGACAAGGAACTCCCTTACCTTCTTGATATTCGCTTCTTACAGTATGTCCTGGTCCCTTTGGAGCGATCATTGTTACATCAACATCTTTAGGTGCTACGATTTGACCAAAGTGAATGTTGAATCCATGAGCAAACATTAACATGTTTCCTGCTTCAAGATTTGGTTCAATATCTTTCTTATACATTGCTGCTTGTAATTCGTCGTTAATAAGGATCATGATTATATCTGCTCTTTTTGCGGCTTCTGCTGCAGTATATACTTCAAATCCTTGTGCTTCTGCTTTTGCCCATGACTTACTGCCTTCATATAAACCTATAATCACATTGCATCCTGATTCCTTAGCGTTTAATGCATGTGCATGTCCTTGGCTTCCGTAACCAATTACAGCTATTGTTTTACCATTTAATAATGATAAATCACAGTCTTGTTGATAAAAAATTCTTGCTTCTGCCATTATATAAAACCCCCAAATAATAAATTTTGTCTTAAATTTGCATTACTTACAATATATTAGGTTGTAAGTTATGTAACTTTAAAATTATGATTTAATTTTAAAATAGGCTATCAAACTTCTAATAATTTAATAACTTTTACTTAAGATTTTTAACGATTTTTCATCATTTCGTTATTATTTTTAGTATAACAACGGCAATCTTTTTTGTCAATCCATACTTTTAATAACTGAAACTTCAGTGTTTATATTAGCCTATTTTATCATATATTGTATAAATCACCTTAAACACCTATACCAGTAAAATTCACACGATTATTTACACTTCTGTATTAATATCATTCTGCGATTTTATTAAATCTTCCATTGGTTTTGTTCTTAATTTATTATAGATATTTTTTGTTGGAATAAGCCAAACCTCCCCAGATCCTCTATATACATTTACAAATCCCTCACCACTTGTTAATGATCCAACTATTGATTTAGATGATTTTTCTACTGAAAATTCTATATTCCCAGTTCTTAATATTGCAAAATTTCCATCAACTTTTAACGTATCATTTATAAGAACACACTTAAATATTTCACTCTCAGGCACAGGAATTTCAAGCGCAACTATTCCACTTCCAGATAATTTAGTTTGATACAACCCCTCATTTCCTAATAGGCTAGATGATAAAGTTCTTTGCATAGCCACTCCTACTTCAACATCTTCTTCACATGCATAAAACATTCCATCGTCAACTATAATTTCATCATCTTCTAATTCAATTAATGCAAAATGTCCAAACGATGGCTCTAAAAATATTTCTCCTGTTCCCCTATAAGAGGGCTTAAATGCTGTTTCTCCTGTTAATTTACTTGAAATTATTTTTTTCCCTAATCCTAAAACGCCACCCATTTTACTATAGATATTAATATCTCCCTTCATGTAGCTCAACGCTCCAGGTTCTAGCCTTACTGTACTATCATCTAATATTATTCTAATCTGCTTTAACTTTATTCCGCTTTCTTTCATTATATTTAATCCAAAAGCTGTTTCAATGTCTGTAGCTCCATCTAAACTATCATATTGTAATATTTGAAACTTCGAATCATTTTCCATTTCATA
Organism: Clostridium neonatale; assembly: GCF_900465025.1. Taxonomy (NCBI): domain Bacteria; kingdom Bacillati; phylum Bacillota; class Clostridia; order Eubacteriales; family Clostridiaceae; genus Clostridium; species Clostridium neonatale. The sequence goes on along the minus strand of NZ_UICR01000001.1, from coordinate 278,923 downwards.
CAGCATTCTTAACTTATTACTAAAATTTAATGAACTTCTCATATGTCCTCTCCTATTTCATCTAAATAATATTATTTTCATTATATAATATTATAGACAGGTTGTATAAAAGTTTATTCATTAGTTCTAAAAATTATAGTTAGTGACTAGTCTAAATTATAATAGGTCTTATCATTTTTTATAAAAAAAAGAACTATACAGAGCATAATTCACTTCATATAGTTCTTTTTAATTAATATTTATTCTTAATATACTTTTGCTTTTTCTTCTCCACTTAAAACACTTATAGCACCTTGAGCTAATGCTAATAATTCATCTTCTCCTGGATATACAGTTACTGGTGCAATCCATTCAACATTTGCTTTTAAATCTGGTATAAGTGTTGGCGAATATGCAATACCTCCAGTCAAAATGATTTGATCAACTTTACCGTTTAAAGCTGCTGACATCTCTCCAATTGCCTTAGTTATTTGATATAAGAAAGCTTTATAAATTTTTTCACATTCTTTATCTCCAGCTTCCATCTTATCAATAGTTCCTTTAACGTCATTAGTGTTTAAGTAACCAACAAATCCACCTTTTCCAACTACTTTGCTATATACTTCTGCTTCAGTATATTTTCCACTAAAGCACATCTTTATTAAATCTCCTGCTGGAACTGATCCTGCCCTTTCAGGTGAGAATGGACCATCTCCATCAAGTGCGTTATTAACATCAACAACTTTACCATGTTTATGAGCTCCAACAGAAACCCCTCCGCCCATATGAACAACAACAAGATTTAAGTTTTCATATCCTTTTCCAGATTCTTTTCCATATCTCTTAGCAACAGCTTTTTGATTTAAAGCATGGAACTTACTCTTTCTTGGGATATCAGGTGTTCCAGATAATCTTGCTACATCAGCAAGTTCATCAGTAACAACTGGATCGACAATATATGAAGGAATACCTAACTCATCAGCAATTGATCTTGCTAAAATCCCACCTAAATTTGAAGCATGTGGTCCTTGAACTCCAACTTTTAAGTCTTCTACCATTGCATCATTAACTGCATAAGTACCGCCTTCAACTGGCTTAAGCATTCCACCTCTACCAATAACAGCATTTAATGTCTTTATATCAAAGTTTTTTTCATTTAATACTTTTAATATTACATCTTTTCTAAATTGGAATTGATCAAAGATTGTATCAAATTGTTTTAATTCTTCATTAGTATGTCTTAAAGTTTCTTCAAATAATTCTTTTTCATCTTCATAAACACCTATTTTAGTAGATGTTGAACCTGGATTAATTATCAATAATTTGTGAGCCATTTTCTTTCCTCCATATATCTTTATAATTTATTTTTTATTTCATTCTGAAATATTTTTAAAATCACACTCCAAATTTTCCTATTTAATTTGGAATAAATTATTTATTTTTTGCTGCAACTAAAGCTGCTAAGGCAATTGAATTAACTTTTGTTTCAAATGTATCAGCTCTTGAAGTTAATATAGCTGGTGCAGATGTTCCAACTAAAAGACAACCATTCTTAGTTGGTGCAAAATATGTTAATGTCTTATACATTACGTTTCCTGTTTCAATATTAGGTAACATTAAAATATCAGCTTGTCCAGCCACTTCACCTTTAACACCTTTATGATGAGCAGCCTCTAAAGATATAGCATTATCTAAAGCAAATGGTCCATCAACTACGCATCCTTTAAATTGTCCTCTATCACTCATTTTAGCTAATAATGCTGCATCTATTGTTGATGGCATATTAGGGTTTACAACCTCTACTGGACATACAACACCAACCTTTGGATTTGGAAGACCACATGCATGAGCTACAGAAACTGCATTATTTATTATTGCTACTTTATCTTTTAATTCTGGATATGTATTGAATGCAACGTCTGTTAAGAAGAATAATCTATCCCATCCTTCTATTTCAAATACAGAAACGTGAGACATTACTTTTCCTGTTCTAAGACCGACTTCTTTATTTAATACACTTCTTAAAAATGTAGCTGTATCAACTAATCCCTTCATTAACATATCTGCATTTCCACTTGATACAAGCTTAACTGCTTCTAATGTTGCTTTTTTAGGATCTTTTACATCCATTATTTCAAAGTCTTTTAGATCCATATTGATTTTATCTGCAATCTCTTGGATTTTTACTTTATCTCCTACTAATACTGCCTTTGCTATTCCTCTTTCATTAGCTTCTTTTATTGCTTCCAAAACTGGTTCATCTTGTGCTACTGCTACTGCTACCTTTTTAGTTTCAATTTCTTTTAACTTTGAAAATAAATCATCAAAATTCTTACTCATCTTTGCACCTCTTATTTTTTATAATAAATTTATTTATATTTTACTAATAGATTTAATTAACTTCATACATTATTAATTATCTCAATTCGTTAAAATTATGTCAATCAAAACTATCATTATTTCTTATCTAATTTAATTTTAACAAATTTATTTTAAAAATCTTGATTTTTCAGAATATTTTTATAAACTTTTCTAAACTACAATCATTTACTTTCTTTTTAGTGGTATTTAATGAAATAATTTCAACCATAAAATTGAAAAAAATACACAAGAGTTATTGCATAATCAAAACATTCACGTTAATTATGTAACAACTCTTTTAATCTATATAATTATTTTTTTCTTATTGCATAAATATAGTCTTCTATATATTCTCCAATTATATCTTTTAGTAAATCGTAAGCATTTAACTTTAAATCTCCTTCTCTTACCTTTTTATATTGATTATGCATATACTGACTTAAAACTGTAAGAGGAATCTCTGCATTTGATAAATTATCTAACATTTTATTTAAAGCAAATTCTACATCTTCATCTGGCATATAATATCTGCATCGATCTGATAAACTATATTTTCTTTCTAATTTAACTTTATATCCAGTTCCGCTATAATGTTTACTCCATTGAGCAGGATTTTTTATCATGGTAAAATCTAATATTTCCTTAAATTTTGATAGCTCAATATTGGAATCATATTTTAATAATTCTTCTTCAATGCAATTCAATAAAAAAGCTCCTTCTCTAAATGCAAATGTAAGTGCTGGACCTACTTTTAATATTATATATCCATCTTCCACCATCTGCCTTAGTGCATATCTTGTTTGATAATCAGTTGAATGTGCTTCAAAAACTAAATTATCATATTCTTTAATAGCTTTTGATAATTCTGATGCTGCCTCTCTGTCATATTCCCAAACACTATCAGAACCGTATTCAACGCCTGGTTGTACAACAATACCAACAACATACTCAAATGCATTTTCCACTCCATGCTTCTTAAAAGATTCTTTAAATGTTTCTACTGTTTTCTTAAAGTGTTCTACCTTAGTAACCTGCATTCCTTCTTCTACTTCTTCTTCTGCTTCAGCACCTCCTGGAATAGGTACTTCACTACCAATAATATATACTGGATGTACTGCATCAGTATCTTCTTTTAATAAATCCTTATATGCATCTTCAGCTACTTTACATAGTATTCCTGCTCTTTCGGCTATAATACCATCTCCAAAATCACCTTTTTCAATATCACCCTTTATCGGCATACTCGTATCTATATGAATTTTTGTAAATCCAGCCATAACATATTGTCTTATTAACTCTTTTGCATTTTCCATAGCTTGTTTTTCATCTGTTTCTTTCCAAGTTAAAGGTCCTAGGTGATCTCCTCCTAATATAAGCTTATCCTTTGGAAAATCATTTTTTTCACATAAATCATATATAAATTTCTTATACTCTAGTGGTTTCATACCTGTATATCCACCAAATTGATCAACCTGATTAGCAGTTGCCTCTACAAGTAAATACATATCAGTATTCTTTATTTTATCCATAGCAGCTTCAATGACAAACTTATTTGAACAACAAACAGAAAATATTCCATCATGTTTTCCTGATTTATAATTTTTTATTATATCTATTATTGGATGTTTATACATATATTTACCTTCTTTCATTGCATTAATAAAAATATTTTTCACATAATAGCATTTCAATTCAAGTTAGCTTTATTTGTTGTTTATCATCAAAATTACAGCGTAGGTTGTAATACCTACGCTTCACATTATGTCATGTCTATTAAAGTTTTACGAGAAATTTCCTACTATTGTATTTGTATTTTTTTTATTATAAAATATAGTTGCTTATTTGTTTTATTACTTAGATGTACTAAGTAATAATCATTATTATCAGCTTAGGATTTATTTGACCATTTCCTAAGCTATTTTTTGTTTTAATATCTATTTGCACTTCCACATACTTCAATCTTATGTTTAACTATCTCTTTCATAGCTTCTTTTCCTGGTGTCATGTATTTTCTTGGATCACTTTCTTTTGAGTTTTCGTTGAAGAATTTCTTTACTGCATCAGCAAAAGGTATCTTTAAGTCTGTCGCAACATTTACTTTACATATTCCAAGCGAAATAGCTTCTTTAACTAATTCATCTGGTACATCAGAAGCTCCATGTAAAACTAATGGAATACTCACTTTACTTCTGATTTCTTTTAATCTTTCAAAATCAAGTTTAGGTTCTCCTTTATATAATCCATGTGCAGTTCCTATCGCTATTGCTAATGAGTCAACATTTGTTTTATTAACGAATTCTGCTGCATCATCAGGATTAGTATACCTTGTATCTTTCTCATCAACTACTAAATCATCTTCTCTTCCACCAAGTTTTCCAAGCTCAGCTTCTACAACTGCATCATATCTATGTGCATATTCCACAACATCTTTAACAATTGCTATATTTTCTTCAAAAGGCTTTTTTGAAGCATCTATCATACATGATTTAAATCCAATATCAATATCCCTCTTTATAGCATCTACATCTTCAAAATGATCTAAATGTATCGCTATTGGGACATCATATTTGTTTGCTGCTACTTCTGCCATAGCTTTAATATAATCAGGACCTGCATAATCCTCTATTGTTGAAGGTGTTCCTGCTATAATTACAGGTGATTTCATTTCCATAGCAGTTTCTGCTACCACTTGTAATGTTTCCATATTGTGAATGTTAAATGCAGGTACTGCATAACCTTCACGTTGTGCTTTTAAAAGCATTTCTCTTGTTGATAATATCATTGTAAATTACTCCCTTCTTACTAGAATTAAAATTTTTAATAACTTTAAATTCCATCATTAAGATTCTCATCATCAAGTTGTTTTTCTTTTAGTTTAAATATGTTTATTCCATTAGCACCAGCTTCTTTTGCTGTTTCTATTAAATCTTTCAGCTCCACATTATCTCTTCCAAGTACTACTTCTAATAACATAGGTATATTGGTTCCAGATATAACTTCTATGTTTTTATTTATTAATTCTTCCTTTAAAAGTACAGAGTTTGTAAATGGAGACCCTCCTGCTAAATCAGTTAAAATAAAGATATCATCTCCAAAGTTGTTTATAGTTTCCTTAATATTATTTTTCAATTCAGCAGATCCTTGCCCATCTATAAAATCTATTCCTATGACATTTTCTTGTTCGCCTGCAATTAATTTTAATGTGCTTAATAAGCCTGAAGCAAAATTTCCATGACCTGATACTATTATTCCCACCATATACCTTAACTCCTTGTCCTATTTGTATTGATGAATTACAACACCTTTAACAACTCTATTTACAGTTCCATCTGGCCTTGGATTATCTGGAGATATATTAAGTTTTAATGAACTTAAATATCCAAACATTTGACCAAATATCATATAGTTAAATACTTTATATATATTAGGTACACTTTCTCCATTTATGCAGATATAATTACTACAATTTTCTTTCATAGCTTCATCATTTTCATACGTAATTACTGTAAGTTTATGATTTCCTAAATCATTATGAATTTCTTTTATTAAATCAATATCATATAATTTTGTGTATTCCTCATTAGTTGCCATAATTATTACTAAAGTTTTATCATTAATTATTGATTTAGGTCCATGCCTGAATCCCAATACTGATTCACATACTGTAGTTACTTTTCCACTTGTAAGTTCAAGATTTTTTAATGCCATCTCCTGACATAATCCTTTTAGCATTCCAGAACCTAAATAAACAACTCTATCACATTCATAATCAACTAATTCTTTAACTTCTAGCCATCTATTGTCTAATATTTCTTCTGCTTGTAGTGAAACTATCTCAATAAATTCTTTATTTTTTTCTATATTTTCTATATCAAAAACAAGTAATGTTGCAAGAGTCATACAACTAAAAGAGCTTGTCATTGCAAAACTTTTATCATTAGATTTTTCAGGCATTAAAATCAACATATTTTTTTCATTATTTATACATTTTTTAGCTAAATCTCCATCCTTGTTGCATGTTATTACAATTTGAAAAATATTATTCACATTATTTTCAAATAAATCATATGCACCTATACTTTCTGGAGAGTTTCCAGATCTAGCATACGAAACTAATATAGTTTTAGTGTCTTTTTCTATATATTCTTTTGGATTGGAAACTATATCTGTTGTAGCAATTGCCTCAACTCTAGCATTTAATTTTTTATTTAATTCTAAAACAACTGTATCTCCAACATAATCAGATGTACCTGCTCCAGTTAATACAATTCTTGTATTTTCATCTACATTTTTATCTATGAATCTTTGTATATTTTCTTTTTGATCTAATATCAATTTATAAGTTTCTCTCCAAAGTTCTGGCTGCTGTCTTATTTCTGTTGCTGTAAATATAGCTTTTATTTTTTCTAGTTCTTCTAAACTTTTTCCAAAAATCATTTTTCTTCTCCTTATCTGTAATTTTTAATTGATAAGTTGTAATTTAAAAATATCTAAATCACAACTTATCAATTAAGAAAATTATATTCAATATAGATTAATATTCTTTATCGTATCAATCAATATTATCAGCATCATTTATTAAACAAACCCTATATTTAAACTTATCTCCTCTAGTAATACTTACTGTATACTCAATTATCTGTTGATTTTCATATGTAAGCCTCTCCACCTTTAAAGCACATTCTCCTTCTTTTATCTTTAAATATATACTTTCAAGCTTATTTACTAAGATAGGCCTAAACAATTCTTCTGCATATGTTATTTTAGTATGATAATTTTTATTGAAAACATCATACATAGAATTTTCTTCTAACATTTTTTTATTTAAATCTTCAAATCTGTTATATGGAAGATATGATATTTCATATATCATAGGTACTCCATCAGCTAATCTTATTCTAGCAATCTTATATACTAAATCATTTTCTCTTAATTTTAATTTTGATGCTATTTTTTCATCTAGCTCTACAATTTCAAATGTTAATATTTCTGTAGTAGGCACCTTTCCTTTCTTTCTCATATCTTCAGAGAAAGAATAAAATTTTGTTAGATTTTGTTCCATTGTACGTTCGGCAACAAAATTACCTTTACCTTGGATTTTATATATATATCCATTCTTTTGAAGATAATCAAGAGCCTGCCTCACAGTTACTCTGCTTAAAGAATATTGCTTACTAATTTCTCTTTCTGTATCTAACTTATCATTTTCATGCATATTTTTTTCAATATCTTCAATAAAAATATCAGCTAATTGTATATATAATGGAATTTTTGAATTCTTATCAATTTTTTGTTTCATGGTATGGCCACGCTCCAATTCTACAATATATTTTTACTTATTATATCATTTATAGTAATAAATATATCATTTTTCCAGGCATTAAATCAATACCAATTTCGTGCATAACCATACCAATCTTAAATTATATTTTATAATATAGCGAATCCTGTAAATTGTTGAATAGCTTTAGCTACTATTCCCATAATAACTGTAATTGTTATTAATTTAACTGGTGAATATCCCTTCTTTAACAACTTATACATTAACAATGTATAACCAAGAGCTAACATATTAGGCATTACAGCATCTAAAACGCCTTCTTGAACCTTAACTGCTGAATCTCCAACTGCTGAACCTACTGCAATTACCATTGTAGTTTTTAATTTTACCATTGAAGCTATTAATCCTCCAACAACTGTTAGACCAACAATTGATGCTGCATGAGAAATCTTCTTTGTTTGTTCTTTCAATGTAGCTATTGCATTAACGCCAGTATTGTATCCATATTTCATTAAGAAAAATCTTAAGAAGAAATGTAATGCATTAAATAAAATCAAGAATACAAATGGTCCTGCTATATTTCCTTCCATTGCAATTGAAGCACCAATACCTACGCATATAGGAAGTGCAGTCAACCAAAATAATGCATCTCCTATACCTCCTAGAGGTCCCATTGTAGCAACCTTTACAGCTCTTATTGTATTTCTATCTTCTTTATTTTCTTCCATAGCAAGTATTAAACCCATTATAAAATTAACTAAAAATGGATGTGTATTAAAAAACTCCATATGATCTTTCATTGATTTTGAAAGGTCTTCTTTATTTTTATGAATCTTTTTTAATCCTGGTAATAATCCATATAACCAGCCACAAGCCTGCATTCTTTCATAGTTAAAAGATGCTTGCAATAATAATGAACGCCACACCATTTTATTTAAATCACCATTAGTAATAACCTTTTTCCTTGAAGGGTCTTTATAAGTATTAGATTCCATCATCATATACCTCCTCTACCACTTTTTCTCTTGAATCACTATTATTTTTTGAGAAATAATCATATAAAGCAATACATACTCCTAGTAATGCTAATCCTAAAATTGGTAAGTTGAAATATGTTACTAATAAGAATCCTAAAATCATAAATCCAACATATTCTTTCTTTAACATTATCTTTAATAACATTGCGAAACCTATTGCTGGCATTATTCCACCGGCTACTGATAGTCCATCTATTATCCATGTTGGAATTGAACTTACAATAGCTGCTGCCTTATCAGCACCTAATAATATTGGTAAAAAAGCTATAGTAAAATAGAATATAAATAGCACTACTAGTCCTAAATAATTTATTCTTTCGATTCCTGCTGTATCGGCATCTTCACAATACTTGTCCGCTTTATGCATAAAGAAAGAAAAAGCAGTAAATAGTAATGTTATTGCAGCTTGTACTGCTACAGCAAATGGTACAGCTATACCAATAGCTGCTTGTGCATCTAATTTGCCTAAAATAGCTATACTAGTTCCTATGATTCCCCCTATAACAACATTTGGTGGTTGTGCTCCTGCAAGTGGTACCATACCCATCCAAACAAGTTCAAGTGATGCTCCAACTATAAGTCCAGTTTTCATATCTCCTAAAATCAATCCCACTACAAGGCCTGTTACTATTGGTCTATGAATATGTGTTAATCCATCAAACATATCCACACCTGCTATACCAGCCCATAGCCCTATTAATAGCGCTTGTACAAACATAAAGTTTCCTCCTTAAAATTAATTCTTATTTAAATATGTTTATAAATATCTTCATCAATATTTTCATCTGGTACTCTTCTTATTTCTAATGCTATTCCTAATTCTTTTAATTTTCTAAATGCTTCTTTATCCTTTTCATCTATTGAGACTGTTGATGAAATTTGTTCCTTACCTTCTGAGAAATGCATATTTCCTATATTTATCTTGTCAATTGGTACATTACCTTCTGCTAACCTCAAAGCATCTTGTGGATTTCTTACTACTAGAAAAATCTTTTGTCTTGGTGCTGCCTTATGAATTACATCAATTGTCTTTTGTATAGAAAAAAATCTAATTCCTATAGCATCCGGTATTACCATTTCCATCAGATTTTGTTGTACCGGATCTTTGGAGACTTCATCATTCGCAACTACAATTAAGTTTGCACCTAGATGATTCACCCAAGTTACTCCCACTTGTCCATGCACAAGTCGATTATCAATTCTTGTTAATAAAATATTAGGCATAAAACCATTCCTCCTCTTTTATTTTGGTATTAACCAATTTATATTTTTATTTTATATCCAGTTATATAAGTTGTCAACATTTTCACAAAAATTTTTTTAAAAATTATTTTTACTTCTAAAACCAGATACTATGCGCAATCTTCTTAATATATTCCTTATATTTTTAATTTGAAATAATGGTTGCCTCAATCTTATTTATAAAACATATAAATTTTTCCTTGAAAACAGTATTATGCATGTTCTATAATTAAAATATACAATTGGATAATACCAATATTGAAGTTTCAAATATATGTAAAATTGGAGTGATATAGTATGTTAATAAAAAATTGTAAAATAATTAAACTAGACCATATCGAATTAGGATCTGTTCTTATTGAAGATGGAAAGATACAAGAATTAAATCCCGCAAATTATGAATGCAATGAAGTTATTGATGCAAATGGCTTATTTTTGTCACCAGGCTTTATAGATATACATATTCATGGTGCTGGAGGCTATGATACAATGGACGGAACTGTTGATGCCATTGATTCTATATCAAAAACAATAGTCAAGCACGGAACAACTTCTTTCCTTCCAACAACAATGACAGTTTCTATTGAGCAAATAAATAAATCAATGCATGCAATAAAGGAATTGAAAGAAAAAGGCACTTCTGGTGCTCAGGTGCTGGGAGCTCATCTCGAGGGGCCATTTGTAAGTCCTTCTGCAATAGGTGCTCAAAATCCAAAATATCTTCTAGCTCCTTCTATAGAGACCTTTAATGAAATGACTGCCGAATGTGAGGATGTTGTCGTATCAATAACATTAGCACCAGAATTAAATGGAAGTTTAAATCTTATAAAGCATTTATCTAAAAAAAATATTAATTGCTCATTAGGACATACAAGAGCTACATACGAAGAAACAATGGAAGCTATAGATGCTGGTGCTAATCATTCTACTCATCTTTATAATGCAATGCCACCATTTAATCATAGATCACCTGGCATTATAGGTGCATTATTTGATAGTTCTAAAATAACCATAGAAACAATATCAGATGGAATCCATATTTCTTACCCAGCATTAAGAATAGCTTATAAACAAAAAAGCTCTGATAAATCTATTTTGGTAACAGATGCTATGATGGCCTGTTGTATGCCTGATGGTAATTACACACTTGGAGGTCAAGATGTTATAGTTAAAGATAATGCAGCAAGAATTAAAACAGGATCATTAGCTGGATCAGTTCTAACATTAGATGCTGCTATAAGAAATGTTTATAATAATTGTAATATGCCTTTATATGAAGTTGTTAAAATGGCTACTTATAATCCCGCAAAATATTGTAATGTATCAGATCATAAAGGACTAATAAAAAAAGGCTATGACGCAGACTTAGTATTATTTGATGAAAATATAAATGTTAAGCAAGTATTTATTAACGGAAAATCTATTTTTAATGCATAATAAAATAGAGATATGCAGATTATTTCTGCATATCTCTATTTTATTAATTCTATATAATTATCTGGTAATTCATTATCTGATAGTAAATAAGCTAACAATGCAGCTCCATGCCATGGTTTAAGTTTAGGCTCTATTAATATACATTCTATTTTGTCGTTTTTTAACATTTCCTTTAAAGGATTTAATATAAATTCTCCAGCTTTAAATACTCCACCACTATATGAAACTAAAAATCCATTTTCTAGATTCAATTCATTTTTCAATACTTTTATATGAAAAAATAATTCTTTAGCTGCCTCTTTAAATATATTTCTACAAGTCTCACATCCAGCTGATGCCGCTAAATAAGCTATTTCGGAAAATTTAGCAATATCTGTTCTAGAAAATTTTAATCTATTAAATGCTATGTCAACAATTTCAAAATAATCTTTTATATTATATTCTTTTTCTAATGTATCAACTAGAACAGTCTTTTCATTTCTGCCATCTTTCTGTTTTGTATATTCATTCAATATCTTTAATCCAATCCAGTATGCACTTGCATCATCACCAATGCCAGGTCCCCATCCTCCACATCTAGCTTCATTTCCTTTTTTATTTCTTCCATACGCTATACTTCCTGTTCCAGCAACAATGTTTATACCTTCTTTACATCCCGTTCCAGCTGCCCATCCAACAACAGAATCATTTCCAATAACGTAATTAATACCATCAAAAACCTTCTTAACCGAATATTCTATATCTTCAATATCGCTTTTACTTTCTCCATATCCAGGTATACCTAAAAATGCATATTCAATTTCATTCTTATTTATACATCCCTTCTCACAAATTAACTCCAAATTTTCATTTAAAACTTCAATTAATTTTTCTTTTCCAATTTGATGAATATGGGTTGTACCACTTTCTACATCACATATAACTCGTAGTTCTTGATTTATTAATAAATACTTAGTCTTAGTTCCACCACCATCAACTCCTAAAAAGTACATAATCTCTCCTTTCTTACTTAAAAAGGGAATATAAATATTCCCTTTTTATTAATAGATTTATTTGATTATTGCTTCTCTTAATTTAGCACTTGTTTCTTCAAGTGATTTTTCCCAATCTTCTACTGTTTTATTTCCAGACATGATTGAATCTATAGTTCCAAGATAAATATCTGTCCAGCTTACGCCTTCAACAGCATTAGTAGCTACAAATCCACCCATTATAGGTAATGCACCATTGTCATATATTTTAAATAACTCTACTTGTAATGGATCTAAATAATCATTAGCAATTTCAATGGCACCTTTAACTGGTACAACTGCTTTTGCATTTTCAGCTATAATTTTAACTGCTTCATCACTATACATATAAGCCATAAATTCTTCTGCTAGTTCTTTATTAGCAGCATCTTTAGGAATATACATTTGTTCAAGGAAACTTACAGAATATTGTTCTTTTCCATTTTCAAATGCTGGATATGGCATGAATCCCCATTCAAAACCTTTACTTCTTGGTGCATCCTTCATTTCATCTGGAAGCCAAGTTCCATTTGGTATAAATAAAGCTTTATTATCTAAAATTAATTGTTGATTCTTTGTGAATCCTTGATTGTTTGCATTTGCAACAACTGATGGTTCTAAGTAATCCTTAAGTTTTCCAACTACACCTAAAGCTTGCTTAGCTTCTTTTGATGTCCACGTACCTTCTTCATAATTATAAGCCTTATTAACTAAATCTAAACCACCAGCACCAGCGAGTAACGCAGGGACTGCACAATCAAAATATCCACTTGTTGAGTAAGTAAATAATGATATTCCATCATTTTTAGCTTTATCTCCAAGAGCAAACATTTCATCCCAAGTTTTAGGAACTTCATATCCCTTTTCTTCAAATAAATGCTTGTCATAAAACAATCCTGTTGGACTATAAAATAAAGGTGCTAAATATGTCTTTCCATCTCCGTATGGATTAGTAGCTGATGTATCTAAAAATCCTGGTAAAATTTTTTCTCTTACAGTAACGTTTTCACCTGGTACTTTCTTATCAAGTACTCCTGTTAAATCACTTAAAGCTTGGTCTTTTATAAATGTCTCTGTTAATGCGTCAGGTCTTCCAGTTGCTAAATAAACTAAATCTGGTATATTTCCTGATTGTATTTGTGGACGAATTACCTCTTCTAAATTTGAAGCTACTGTAAGTTCAACTGTAACTCCTTCATGGCTTTTTTCGAAATTTTCTTTTAATTTGTCCCAATAAACTTTTCCATATCCACCTTCAAAGGCAGCTATTTTTAATACTTTTCCTTCTGCTGTATCTTTTGATGCCTCACTATTACTTCCGCACCCAATTAACCCTGAAACCATCATTAGTGATGCAAGCATTGTTGCTATAATTCTCTTTTTCATTCTAAATCCCTCCTAATTTTTTATTTATATTTATTTTTTATAGTTCACATTGTCTATTAAATATTAAAATATTATTTAATTCATTGTTATTGGTACTGTTTGTTATACAAATAAATTTCTGACAATATTCCTATTAGCCCAACAAACATCATTGCAAGTCCAAAATAGTTTGTTATGGTTCTACCTTTAATGACTAGAAATAAGCTTATAATAAAAGTTATTAAGTATATTATCTTTTTCATATAATCATCTCCTATAAACGAAAGATTATTTTATTTTGAACCATCTTATAGCTGCTGGTTCTAATTCTATTTCAAATGCATTTTTAGAACCCTCATATACTTTTGTTTTTTGTTTCTCATTAGAGTTATTAATAACAGCATATTTGTTAGATTCTATGTATGCCGATACTTCACAATAAATATTGTCACAATACCATTCCTTTAAATGTTCTTCTTTGTTTGCAGCATAATAACATGATCTCATTAATATTCTAGCATTCTGTGATGAATACGGAAGCCCTGCAATGTATACTGCTCTACCTTTTCCATATACATTAGCGGCCATCATTACATCATCATTTTCTATTTCTATTATTTCTGTACTGTCAGAATTAGCATATATATTCTTAACACTTTCTCCAAAATCAAGTTCAGAATTTATATCTTCAGTTATAAAATGCTTTTCAATCTTTGTCTTAAAATATTTATCTGTACTTAATGAAAATCCAAGTTCTTTATCTACACCAAGCGCATCTGCCATTTGAAAGAATCTTCCTCCATTTAACATTGCTGATGGTTCACCAATTCCTACAAATCCTCCACCATTAAAGATCCATTCTCTTAAAGTAACACTTATTTTTTCATCAATCCATTTTTCTCCACCACTAAATGCAGTTCCTGAATCTCCAGCATTTATTATTACATCAACATCGCTAGATATTCCATTTTCTTTTATATCATCAAAGCTTATAAACTCTACATCGAAGCTCATTCCGCTTAATGCTTCTATAACTCCAAGATAAGTATATATTTGTTTATACCAAAGTGAATGTGCCACCATATGTGTTTGCCAAGTGCGAAGTTTCCCCCAGCAATTTAATATTGCTACTTTCAGCCCACAATATGGTTTAACGTTATTTATATTGTCATATATTTCTCTAAATTCATCACAAACTTTTCCAACATATTCAACAAAATCAGGAAATTTATATGCAAGTGATAAATATCCACCGTATCCTATTCTATCTACAGGTTTTCTCATTATCGCTCTTCTTGCTGTTAACCAGTTTTCTCTAGCTTCTATAATAGGATCATTACCTTCAAAAAATGTATCTGGAAAGAAGTATGGCAAAAAACGTCCTTCTGTATATTTAATCCCTGATATATCAGATATCATTCTAAGAGTTGCACCATTCCCAACAGATCCTACTACTGCATCCAATCCTATATTTTCAAAATATTTTCCGTAAGGTTCAGTTCCAATCCACGTGTCTCCTAAAAACATCATTGCTTCTCTACCATGCTCATGAACTACATCAACTAATTTCTTTACATTATCTGCAACAAACTTTTGTTGAAAATCCATATAATCTAAGTATGCTTTCTTAGGTACTCTAAATGGCGAATTATAATATCCTTCATCTATAATGTCTTCCGCCCTTAATTTGTAACCCTTTTCTTTTTCAAATTCTCTTAAAGCCTTTGCACTTACACTTGAAGAATATCCAAACCAATCAACATATTTCTCTTTTTTTAAATTATTAAATACTAAAGCAAAGTGATAAAAGAAAGTGGTAAATCTAACCACGCTAGTTCCTGGATGTTCATCTAACCAATTATGCATAGCTTCAACTATATGCTTGTTAGTATTTTCATTTCTAACATCAAAAGGAATATCATGTGGTTTGTCATTCCAATCATTAGTTATATGATTATACATCTGAGTTGGATCCCATATACAATAAGCTAAAAATGAAACTGTATACTCGTGCCATTCTTTAGTACCATGTACTATAACTTTTTGTCCTTCTTCCTTATAATCCCAGTTATTTGTATCAACGACTTCATTTGTTGTTCTATCTATAACTTCCCAGAATTCTTTGATGTCATTTTTTATATCTGGCTGAACTTGTTCCTCAAAATACCCGTCCATAATAGATATTTCTAATACATCACTAGTTGCTAGGTTATGTCTGCTCATTAAATATGTCTGCTGAAGTTCATCCATATGTTCTTCTGCCCAGTTATTGTCTCCACGACTTACAAAATATGTCGAATATATCTTTTCTGCTAAACCTTCAATTTCAGGTGTTAGCTTAAATCCATCACAGTCTCTAATTGCATCCGCTCCCCATTTTTCTAATATTTCACATGTTTCTTTTATAAAATTATCATCTGTTGGAATAGTTATTCTTCCTTTACTCATTTTTTTCCTCCTTATTCTTTGACCCCGCCAACTGTCATTCCTTCTGTTAATTTCTTTTGAACTAAAATATATAAAATTATTGTTGGAATCATAACTATAACAAGTCCAGCATACATAGCACCATAATCAGTTGCTGTTTTTTGTACTTGCATTAAGTTTATGAGTCCTAATGGCAACGTTTTTGATTTATTTGGTAAAAGTGTTAATGCTATTATATATTCATTCCAAAAGGCTAAGAAATTAAATAATATAACTGTAATTATGCTTGGTTTAGCCATTGGTATGATTACATGAATTAATGTTTTTAACTTACTACATCCATCAATATAAGCAGCTTCTTCATATGATTTAGATAATGTTCTAAAATAATTTATCAATAGATATACAGTAAATGGTATTGCTGTTGCTGCATAAACTATACTTACTACTATTCTGCTATCCAAAAACACTGTCATACTCGACGGTAATGCAAAAATATTTTTGATAAACTTTTCACCATCAAGTATTAATAAAAATATTGGGACTACTATATAATTTACATTTACAAATAATCCTGCTGTAAATAAAGCACTTATTATTTTCTTACTTTTAAATTCAAATCTAGCTAACACATAAGCTGCTGGTATAGAGACTAAAAGTAATATAATTAAAGCTAAAGCTGTTATAAATACAGAATTCAAAAAGTACTCTCCCATGTTTGCTTCTACAAATGCCCTTCTAAAATTTTCCAAATAAATCCCTTTTGGTAATGACCATGGGCTTCCATAAAATTCTGTTTTATGCTTTAATGATGCCAAAAACGCCCATCCAAGTGGAATTATTATGCTTAATGCAAAAGCCCATAAACAAAAATACATAAAGAACTTTACTAATTTCTTTTGTAATTTATTATCATTCATAAAATTCACCTCTTAAAACTCTATTATATCTCTTTGTGTTATCTTATTAATAACTAATGATAAGACAAATGAGAATATAAACACTACAACACCAATTGTCATACCATACCCATAAGAAGAATTACTATAAGCCTGCTTGTACATATAGCTTAAAAATACTTCTGAAGATCCATCCGGACCGCCAGAGGTCATTACCTTTACAAATAGAAAGCTCAAATTTATTGTACTTATTACAAAAAAAGTTAAAGTAGTTCTTATTGTATTCCAAACCAATGGTAACGTTATCTTAAAAAATTGCTGTACTGCAGTTGCACCATCTAAGCTTGCTGATTCATATAAACTTATAGAAATTCCACTTATACTCGACATGTACATAACCATATAGTATCCAATAGCTTGCCATATCATAGCAAATGCAATACACCATATTACAACTTTCTGATCACCTAGCCACATTCGAGTTAATGAATTTAGATTTAAAAAATTTAATGTTGAATTTACTATTCCTTGATTAGGATCAAGTATTGCTGAAAAGATTGCTGAAATTACAACTACAGATAAAATATTAGGGAAATAAAAGATTATTCTGAAAAAGTTTTTAAATTTTGTATCTTCTCGTACTAAGATTGCCGCAGATATTATAGCCAGAATCATAGTAACTATTGTTACTATCACTAGTAAAAAAATTGTATTTTGAAATGACTTCAAGAAATTGCTATCTTTCAACAACATCTTAAAATTATCTAATCCAACAAATTTTTTATTATTTACAAGTCCGCCCCATTTGAACATAGACATCCAAAATACATTTATTGTTGGTATAATCATAAATATAATAAACAGTATTACTGCTGGCGCTAAAGATAATCCAATAAAAGTCTTGTTTCCTTTATTCTTCACGTTTTTCCCTCCATTCTTTATATGTTTATGATATTACTTTGTAATCATTTGCACAACAAGATTGTTGTTATATTCTTTAGTTATATTGCTATAATATCATTTTACTTTATTTATCTATATAGTATAATAATTGTATAAAAACCAATAAGTAGCACAACGCAATAGTCCTTGAATCTATAAAGTAAGAGGTGTATTATGGGAAATATACGATATTTAATTGATGATAAAAATTTCTCTGATTTTAATTTCGAATTACTCTATATAACTAAGTCAAAGTTTGAAAACGATTGGCATAGCACAGCTCATATTCATCCTTTCATGGAAATATTTTTTATTACAGAAGGAAATGGTGCTTTTCAATTAGAAGATAGTATTGTTAATGTTAAGGAAAATGATTTAATAATAATAAATCCAAATTGTCTTCATACAGAAAAATCAAATTTAAATGATTCCCCTCTTGAATATATCGTTTTAGGAATTGGTAATTTTTCTATCAACTTTTTTAATTTAAATAATACAAAGTTTTCACAATCTGACATTAAAACTTATCATATAATAAATTTTAAAGAAAATAGTTCTAACATACTTAATCAGTTAAATCTAATAATTGATGAAATCAAACTTAAAAATTACAAATATGAAGTTGCTTGTAAAAGTATGCTTTCTCTATTTATATTGAATATATTAAGAACAACTCCCTCAGTGTCAATTCTTCAAAATGAAAAAAAGAACTTGAACTTAGAATGTGCTAAAATAAAGAATTATTTAGATGCACATTATTCAGAAAATATAACTTTAGAAACTTTATCAACTCTCTCATACATGAATAAATTTAGTTTAATACATACATTTACAAAACAAATAGGAATGTCTCCTATTTCTTATTTAATTGAGAAAAGAATTAATGAAGCTAAAAGTCTACTTGAGACTACTAATTATTCGATTAAAGATATAGGCTCAATTGTTGGTTTTTCAAATTCATCATACTTTAGCCAAATGTTTAAAAAACAAACTAATCTTTCTCCTAAACAATATAGATTTCAAAAAAGTTCTTACTAGAAATAAAATTATCTTAGAAAATAAATAAAGCATATATTTTTAGTACATGCTTTATTTATTTTCTAAGATAATTTAGAAATATTAAATTTTTTAATTATATATTCAGCCGATTTCATACCATCAACAGCTGCCGATATTATTCCACCTGCAAATCCAGCGCCTTCCCCTGAAGGATATACTCCTTCTACATTAATACTTTCAAAATATTCATTTCTATTAATTCTAACTGGAGCTGATGTCCTTGTTTCAATCCCTGTTAAAACTGCATCTTCCCTACCATATCCTTTGATTTTTTTATCAAAGTCTACTACTGCTTCTTTTATTGCTTCTACAACATATTCTGGTAAGCATTGTTTTAATTCCTTAAATTCATATCCTCTAGTATAGCTAGGTGTTACTTCTCCTAATTTAGTTGACGGTCTATCCTTAATAAAATCTCCCAATAATTGTATTGGAGCTTTATATTCTCCACCACCTAATTTGAATGCTAAACTTTCATAGTATCTTTGAAATTCCATTCCTCTTAAAGGTGAATTTCCTTCAAAATCGTCTGGGGATACTGTTACTACTAATGCTGAATTCGCATTTTCTAAATCTCTCGCATGATAACTCATTCCATTTGATACTAATCTTCCATCTTCTGATGCTGCTGCAACTACAACTCCACCTGGACACATACAGAATGAATATACAGCCCTCTTTAATTTCTCACTCTGATAAGTTAGTCTATAGTCTGCTGCCCCTAAACGAGGATTATCATAAAAATCACCATATTGACTAATATTTATCATTTTTTGTGGATGTTCAATTCTGACCCCTACAGCAAAAGGCTTAGCTTCCATTTCTATGCCTTCTTTATGTAACATTTCATACGTATCTCTTGAACTATGACCTATTGCAAGAACTAAAGCTTCACAAGGTATATTTTCGCCATTAACAACAACACTATCTAATTTTCCATCAATTATTTGAATTTTTTCTAATCTTGAGTTAAATCTAACCTCACCGCCTAATGACTTAATTTCTTCTCTTATATTTTTTACAACACCTTTTAATAAGTCTGTTCCTACATGGGCCTTACTTTCATATTTTATTTCTTTTGGTGCTCCAGCTTTTATAAACTCATCTAATACAAATGAGCACCTAGGATCTTTTATTCTAGTAGTTAACTTTCCATCTGAAAATGTTCCAGCTCCGCCTTCTCCAAACTGAACATTAGATTCTAAATTAAGTTTTCCAGTCTCCCAAAACTCATCTACTGTCTTAGTTCTATTATCTACATCTTCACCTCTCTCTAATACAATAGGTTTATATCCTTCTCTTGCTAAAACTAAAGCAGCAAAGATTCCTGATGGTCCAAACCCAACGACTATAGGTCTATGATTAAGTTGTTTATTTCCTGGAATTAATTTCTCTAATTCCTTTCTTTCATCTATTTTTATATCTTTGTCATGAAGCTTTGATAATATCTTTTTTTCATTATTGCAAAAAACATCTACACAATATTTAAATTTAATATCATTCTTTTTTCTTGCATCTAAACTTTCTTTTATCAGCTCAATATTCTTAATATTATCTTTTGATATTTTTAGTTTTTTACAGACTTTTCTTTCTAAATCATTAAAATCTTCATCTATATTTAAGTTTAAATTATTTATTCTTATAGCCATATGAATCTTATTCCTTTCTAAAATTATATAATAATTATATTAGAAAAATTATATCATAAAATAACCACAGTATATAAATACTGTGGTTATTTTAATTATTTTTTTATGGTATATAATCCTATACTTTCTTTTTTAGTGTAACTTCTGCATTTTCAACACTTATTACAGTAACACTATCATTATTTGTTTTTACTTCTGGAGTATATGTGAATGTACCCTCTTCTGTAATATCAGCTAGATTCACAGTCACCTGTATATTTTCTGCATTAACTTTATCTAATTGATCTTTTAGCCCATGTAAATTAACTTTTACACCTTCAGTAGAATTTTCTAATATAAATCCTTCAGGTACATTTATATAATTAACATTTCCAACTACTTCCTTGGATACTGGATCTTCTTTTACTACAGTAAATTTTACATCAACCGTATCACTAGCATCCTTTAACGTAATTCCATCAGGAACATTTAATTTCAGTGTAAGTGTATTGGTAGATGTCAAGTTTGATATATCTATATATTCAGTATCTATTTTATCAATAGAATTTAATACATCATCATCTCCACTTATATTAACAGTCGCTTTACTCAATTCACTTTTTTCCAATACATATCCTTCTGGTAATGTTCCTGTTGTCCTTATGTTTATTGGAACAGATTTCCCATTTTTAACCGTTACTATTAATTGGGCATTTGTATTACTTGGTTCTAATCCAGTTACTTCATGTCCTGCTTCGTCTAAAAATTTAATTTCATATGTTTTACTGAAATTTGATTGTATATCTTTTTCTTCTCCTAATAAAACAGCCTTAGATATTTTTTCCACCTGACTTTTTCCCCCTGAAACCGAAACAGTTCGTGGATTTATGGATTTGCTATTTTCATAAATATGATCTTTATATGATAATTTAACCTCTGAAATAATATCAAAGTTCTTACTTATATATTTCTCTAACATAACTTTAATTCCTAAGAATCCATTATTTTTAATTGTTACATTTTCCGGATATGTTATTATTTGAACCGGAATAGTATTTTCTCCTTCTCTGAGTGCATATGTTTCCATATCAGCTACTATCTTAAAATCATCTTTTTTTACTTTAGACATTTCACTAGAAGGCCCCTCTAGTTTTAAATCGACTGTAAATTGCTGATCATTAACCACAGAAAAATCTGAATTTTTTAAAATATCTGTATTAACTAGTTCTACTGGTACTTTTTTAATTTCATAAGTTCTAACTGGATTTTCAACATTAGAGATGTATAACCATAATCCAAAAGACAGAAGTATACATACAAGTTTAACAATTAGTGTTTGGTTTTTACCTTTATCCACGAACTCACCTTCTCTCTAGCTGTTTTTACAGTTTTATCACTTCTCTTTTCTATTATTTTAGACAATACCATTTTTAATTTTTCTTTATCATATCCTCGTGTCAATTTACCATTAATAGCCAATGAAATAGTTCCTGTTTCTTCTGAAACAATAATAATTAATGCATCTGATACTTCTGACAAACCGATCGCAGCTCTGTGCCTAGTTCCTAGCTTTTTATTTATATTTACATTATTTGTAAGTGGCAGAACACAGCCTGATGCTAGTATTCTATTATTTCTAATAATAGTTGCTCCATCATGTAGTGGTGTATTTACCACAAAAATATTTTCTAAAAGATTTGAGGTTATATTTGCATCAATCAAAGTGCCTGCTCCTATTACCTCATTAAGACCTGTACTTTGCTCTAATACCAATAATGCACCTGTTCTGCTTTCAGATAAATTTTGTACTGCAGTTACAATTTCATTAATTGTTGTATCTACTAACTTTTTATCATTTACATGAGAAATATCATCAAAAGCAGTTCTTCCTAAATGCTCTAATGCTCTCCTAATTTCAGGTTGAAAAATTATAACTATTGATAATACTCCTATAGTTAGTGTTTTATTTAATATAAAATACAACATATCTAACTTAAGTATATAACTAATTGGTATAAGAAATCCTATTAAAACTATGCCTTTTAATAATTGTTCAGCTCTTGTTTCTTTAATCAAAGTATAACCTTTATAAAAAATATATGATACCACTAAAATATCCACTACTGACCAAATTGACATATTAGATAAACTTTTACTAACCATACTTATAATTTCTTGCACTTTGTTCACCTCTTTTCTTTACACTTAAATTATATAACAATTTTTTATTTAATACACTTAAAATAGAATTACTATTTTCTTACTTTTTAATTATTTTTATAATAAATTTAAATTAATATAATATATTTATTATTAAGTATACAAATCTTTATTGTACTAAAGGAGGATATTATATGATTAAATTCAAATCCAGAGATATTAAATTTTCTATAATTACTTTGAGCATGTTATTTATTTCTATTATAGTATTAACTTTATCCTTCAAAAATAATGATTTACATAAATTATCTATTGTTTCTCAAGAGATTTGTAATGTAAATAAAGACTTAGGTAGTACCATAAATAATAATGATTTTAATTCTAATGAATCTATAGACATTTTAAAAGAAAATCTAATTAAGCTACAAAAGCTTAATAACTCATTAGAAAATATTAATGTGAAAGATAAGAATATTAACTTAAAAAATCAATTATCATCTTATATAGAATCTAATATCAAGCTTTACGAATCTTCATTATCTATATTAAATATGCAAAATCCAGACAATTTCTCATCTCTTTATAATAATTTACTTAAATCAGAACAAAATATATTAATAAATACAGATAGCTTTAAAAATAGTAGGTTAAATATATCTTTTCCTAAAGAAGCTAATATATTTTTTATAAAACTAAATCAATATGTTAATGATTCATTTAAAAGCACTCGCGAAAAAGATATTGTTTATTCTCAGAAACAAGATTTCTTAATCGAAATCAATTCAATATTATCTGATTTTTCTTATTTGAAAGAAGATTTAAATCCTATTATAAATAATATTAAAGATACCAAAAGAAGCCTATTGATATTAATAAGTGATATAAACACAAAGCGTTCTAAATATCTAGAAATCAGAGAAAAGTCATATTCTATTATTCTTCCTACTGGCACTCAAGAATGTTATGAATCACTAATTGAAATGCTAAATTCTTATGAAATTTATTTAAATAGCATAGAAAGTAGTATAAAGTACGATATAGAGAATTCAAAATTAGATGACAATAAATTAAATACAGTTATTAATAATAATTATAAAGATTCCTTTGATAAATATAATACGTTTTTATCATGCTATGGTACTTTAAAAAATAATATAAAAATTTATAAAAAACATTAATGTATATAATTACTCCTTCTGGCAATAATATTATTTGTCGTGATAAGCGAAGGAGGGTTTTATGAAAAAAATATATAGTATTTTTTTTGCTACATTAATAATCTGTCTTTGTGTTATTAATATCAATACAGCTTATGCTAAAAGCCAAAACTCAGGTTTTAGTACAAATTTAATTAAATCTGATAATTATTCAAATAAATCAGTATTAACTAATAAAAATAATTATACTGATGTTAGTGTTTTTAGCTATGCAACACAACAATTATATATAACACAAGATGACATAGAATTAATGGCAAAGCTTGTTGCAGCAGAAAGTATTGGCGAGCCATATACGGGTAAAATAGCAGTTGCATCTGTTGTTCTAAATCGTGTCGCTAATCCAAAATTTCCAAATAGTATTCAAGGAGTGATTTTTCAAAAAAATGCTTTTTCATGCGTTAGAAACAACCAGATTATAAGCACTCCTAATGAGGACTGTTATAGAGCTGTATATGAAGCAATAAATGGTAGTGATCCAACAAATAAAGCTTTATTCTTTTACAATCCTGCTATTGCTACATGCAATTGGATGAAACAAAGCAATAAAGTTAATGAGACAATAATTGGTCATCACACATTTTTCAAAATCGAATAGAATATAATTATATAAAAAATAGACTATCCCTTAATATGAATTTAGGATAGTCTATCTTAATTTTTATTCAAAAATGAAAATTAAAAACTTTCTATTCAAAGTACCCTTTAACTATAGCTTTTCTATTTTGAACCATTATTTTACCTTTAGCAATTACAGTTTCAATCTCTAGTGATTCCTTATTAACCATTACTAAATCTGCATCTTTTCCATTTTGAATAATCCCTTTATCTTTCAAGCATAATCTTTCTGCTACATTAGATGTGATAACTTTTAAGGCTAACTCTATTGAAACATCAAAATCTTTGATTGCTGAACATACTTCATCATATAAAGATTTAACAGAACATATTCCATAACTTATTAAATTACCATCTTTATCAAAGCTGGGTAGGCTTCCATTTCCATCAGATGAAAAAGTTATATTTTCTATAGGTACATTATTATCAATTAAAAATTTTAATGCTTTTCCTGCCCTAAATTCTCCTTCTTGTAAATTATCTGGATCACAGCTAGTAGTCAAATCTATAAATCCACCTTCTTTAGTGTATCTTATTCCATCTTGAAGTAAATCACTATTTCTATTTATATGGGTAGGTAATAATTGTGATGCAGGTATCTCAGTGCCCTCTATTAAATCAAACAAGTACTTTAATCTTCTCGCTCCATCTCCTAAATGAATATTAACTATTCCACATTTACCAGATAAAATTCCTCCTACTCTACTTTCTGCTATAGTCCTTAAAAATTCTTCATATGTAGCCTGTGAACTTCTATTGTCCGATATAGCTATTTCTCCAACACCTATAAACTCTTCTATTAGCAATAAATCTCCCTTTATAGATCCTGTTAATGTTTTTACTGGAATTTCATATGATCCGGTGTAGCAATACACTGATAATCCAAGGTTTTTTAAAGATTTTGCTTTAGCAATTAAAGATTTAGAACTTCTACATACGTTATCTGTTCCAATACATCCAACCAAAGTAGTTATTCCTGATTCTGTTATTGTTGATAGTCCAATTTCTGGTGTTCTTGTCTCATATCCACCTTCTCCACCGCCTCCAAGTATGTGCACATGTGAATCTATAAAACCTGGAAATAATAATTTTCCGTGTCCATCAATTATTTCTATATCTAATTCTACATTTTGTATATTTAGTGAATCATAAATCCCTTCTATTTTTTCTCCTACTACTAGGACATCTTTTACCCCGATATATCTAGGTGAATATACCTCACACCCTTTAATAATAGTTATCATATATACTTCTCTCCTTTAAATTTAAAATAAAAGATAATCTAATGATATATAAAATCACATATCATTAGATTATCCTTAAAAAGCAATTCAATTCAGTTTTTATTAACTATTTAAAATATTAACTATATAATCATTTATATATATTGATCCTGGAAACTTAATAATTAATTCATTTGCATATGCTTTACTTTTTTCTTTATCTACAGAATTAGTTAACATAGCCAATTCATATAAAGCACCTTCTGTATATGCTCCAATTGGATACTCTTTATAATATTCTTCATATTGCTTTATAGCCAACTCATTTTTCATAAGCATAGATAAGTTACTTGCTCTATAAAATAAAATGTGCTCTTTATAATCATTATTTTCACAAAAATCGTATGCTTTATCGAATTCTATCTCTGCATTCTCATAATCCTTTTGATTATAATATTCTAATCCCATATTATAATAGTTTACTACACCTTCTGAATTTATTAAATTAACAGCCTGTCTATATAAATATATATTCTCACTTCCGATATTTTCTTTATTTATTCCTCTTACTTCATCTACAAGAGCATCAATATTTTTATTTGATATTAGTCCTTTTATCTTTTCAGCATCAAAAACTGTACCTGTATTCTCATTATCATTGTTATTATCTTCATCAGTTTCAGCCTTCTTATTATCCATTTCATCTTTTTTATCTTGTTTCCTAGAATCACTATTTTCTTTATTTAAATTTTTTTCTTTATCATTACTTGTAATTAAATTATTACTGCTTTTATTATTAAATAAATTTTCATAATTATTTCTCATGAATAGAGTAATAAAACTGCATATAATAATTATTGTAATAAATAAAATAGTTGATAATATAATTTTTTTTGAAGATTTCTTTTTTAGTTTATATCCTCCAAAATCAATCAATTCTTTTTGAATTGTAATAGCCTCTTTATCATTACAATCTATCTTTAATGCTTTCTCTATATAATCATAAGCCTTGCTATAATCTCCCTTTTTTTGATAGCAAATAGCCAGTCCAGTATTTACTTTTATAGAATTAAAATCGCTTAATGCACATCTTGAAAGCAATTCTAACGCTAGTTCAATATTCAATTTTTTCAACGCTTCTTCTGATCTTTCGTATAAATCCAATCTCTCAAAATCACTTTGAGCATCCTTTATATAATTTGATGCAATAGTATCGTTGTTTAATTCCTTATTCAATTTCCATACTGTTATAGCTTCATTTAATCTTCCTTTTTGATACAAGAGCATTCCTTTAAAATTCAAAATTGAAGAGTTATTTAATTCTTCTGAAAGCGCTAATTCACAGATATCTAATGCATTATCAATCTTACCTTGTTCATATAAACTCATAGCTTTCTCATATAATTTTCTCGATTTTTTTTCCATAAACAATCCCCTTATTTATAAGTAAAATCTGTGCTATATATAGTATATAATTTAATACTAATATTTACAATAAAAGCCGCCCCAAAATACTTGAGACGGCTATTAAAAGAATATATATTATTCTTGTTCTAACATTATTTTTTTAGCATTTAAGATTGAAGTAGCACTCATTGAGAACTCATCTAATCCATATTCAACTAATGTAGGGATAGCAGCTTCATCTCCTGCCATTTCTCCACACATTCCAACCCATTTACCGTGCTTATGAGCTCCATCAATTGTCATCTTTATTAATCTTAATACAGCTGGGTGCATTGGATTGTAAAGATATGAAACTTTTTCGCTCATTCTATCAGCAGCTAATGTATATTGGATTAAGTCATTTGTTCCGATTGAGAAGAAATCAACATGTTTAGCTAATTCATCAGCATAAACTGCTGCAGCTGGAATCTCAACCATGATACCCCATTGAATATCTTCTGAATATGCTTTTCCTTCCGCTTTTAATTCTGCTTTACATTCTTCAACAACTTCTTTCGCTTGTTCGAATTCTTGTAATCCTGAAATCATTGGGAACATAACTGCAAGCTTACCAAATACAGAAGCTCTAAGTAATGCTCTTAATTGAACTTTAAATATGTCTTTTCTATCTAAACAAAGTCTTATTGCTCTATATCCTAAGAACGGATTCATTTCTTCTGGTAATGGTAAGTATGGAAGAGTCTTATCTCCACCTATATCTAAAGTTCTGATAACAACTTGCTTACCTCCCATTTTTTCAAGAACAAATTTATAGCTTTCAAATTGTTCTTCTTCAGTTGGTGCACTATCTCTATCCATATATAAAAATTCAGTTCTGAATAAACCTACACCATCACCACCGTTTGCTATAACTCCAAGAACATCTTCTGGTTTACCAATGTTTCCGCAAACTTCTATTCTTCTACCTGATTTAGTAGTAGTTTTTACATCTATTAATTTCTTTAATTCTTCTTGTTCTTGTCTAAATTTTTCTTTCTTAGCCTTATATTCAGCTAAAACATCATCTGAAGGATTTATGATTACATCACCAGTTAATCCATCAACTATAACAGAATCTCCATTTTTAACACTGTCTGTTATATCTCCTAAGCCAAGAACTGCTGGTATTTCTAAAGTTCTAGCCATAATTGCTGCATGTGAAGTTCTTCCACCTATATTTGTGATAAAACCTACAACCTTACTTCTATCTAATCCAGCTGTATCTGATGGTGTTAAATCATGTGCTACTACTACAGTATTTTCTTCTGTTATAGCTAAAGAATCTCCACCTTTTCCTGCAAAATTTGATAAAATTCTTTTTGAAACGTCTTTTATATCAGCCGCTCTTTCTCTCATATATTCATTATCCATTGACTCAAATATAGCAACGAATGTATTTGTAACATTTTCAATAGCTTTTAAACCATTTAAATTGTTGTTTTCGATTTCACTCATCATAGCACCAGTAAATTCTGGATCATCTAATAATGTGATGTGAGCTTCGAATACTTCTGCTTTTTCTGCTCCCATTTCAGTTGCAGCTTTAACCTTTATAGCCTCTAATTGTGATTTTGAATCATCTAATGCTTTTTGCATTTTTGCCTTTTCTGCATCAACATCAGTAATTTTTGCATCAGTTACAACTATTTCTTCATCTACGTGCAAAAATACTTTTCCTATTGCATATCCTTTAGAAGCAGCAATACCTTTTTTCATAATATGGAACTCCTCCTTGAATGTATATTTTCTTCTCAAATTAATTAATTTAGTACTCTATATGGTGTCTGCAATTACTATTTTAGTATAAACAACTACAATTATAACATACTTTTTGTGAATTTTAACAGTTTGTTATAATTTTTTTTATGTAATAAACTATTAAATTATACATTTTTTATTAATTCAATGTATTATATTTAACTTATTTTTTAAAATTTGAGCATATAAGTTAAATATAATACATTTTGTATTTTTTCTATAAATCATCAACTAATGTCGCAGCTTTGGCATAAGCCGTAGATCTTGCTTCAAAGAAATCAGTCTTAACTGAATTGGCATTAGATAAACTATCCACCCATGAGGCTGGATTTTTATCATACTCAGTTGAATATAGAGGCTCTAAATTTATCTCTCTAAGTCTTTTGTTACCCAGGTATTTTATGTAGTCTTCAATTAACTTTTTATTTATTCCTTGTATATTATCTCCAATAACATAATGTCCCCAAAGAATTTCTTGGCTTACTCCATATTCCATCATCTCTCTTAATTCACTCTTTATTTCATTTGTGAATAGTTCTGGATTTTCATTTTGTAATTCTTTTATTATATTTCTAAATAACCAAAGATGTGTATTTTCATCTCTGTTAATATATCTAATCTCCTGTGCAGATCCAGGCATTTTCCCATTTCTTTCTAAATTATAAAAGAACATAAATCCTGAATAGAAATAGATTCCCTCCAATATATAATTAGCCATTAGCGCCTTTAATAGGTTTGTTTCTGTTGGATTATCTATAAATTGATTATATAAATCTCCAATAAATTTATTTCTATTTAAAAGAATCTCATCATCTTTCCATTGATATAGTATTTCATTTCTCTTTTCTGGAGAACAAATGCTATCAAGCATATAGCTATAACTTTGAGAATGTACTGCTTCTTGGAAACTTTGTATTGTTAAGCATAGATTTACTTCACTAGCAGTTATATAGTTATTAATATTTCCTAAATTAGCAGTTTGAATCGAATCTAAAAAGATTAAAAATGATAATATCTTATCATAAGCAGTTCTTTCTTCCTCAGATAATTTCTTATAATCTTTTAAATCTTGAGAAAGATTAACTTCTTCAGGTATCCAAAAGTTATTCATTCCTTGCCTATACCAATCTGACACCCAAGTATATTTCATATTATTAAAATCATTTAAATTAGTAGTATTTCCATTTATAATTCTCTTCTTACTTATTTCCCTATCCCCAAATTCGTTAAAAAGGGGTTTTTTTTCAATTTTCATAAAATATTACTCCTATCATTAATTAAACATTTATATTTATCAATTTAAATGTATATCTTTAGAATACTTATTCTTGTATTCTTATACTCCTAAGAATACATATTTCTAAGCTGAACAGCTCTCACATTCTGACACTTCTAAGGATTTTGATCTTACATAATATATAGATTTAACTTTACATTTACATGCCTCTATATATAAATTCATTATTTGTCGCATTGTATAATCACTTGTTATATAAAGGTTAAAAGATTGCCCCTGATCAATATGTCTTTGACGTATCCCATTTATTTGTACTGACCATTTTTGCTCTATATTATATGCAGAATTATAATACCAGTAATTATCATCACAAAGGCTTGGTGCTGTTTTAGGAATTATGCTTCCTTTTTTCTCTTCCAAATAAAATCTAGACATTATTGGATCAATACCTTCAGACGTTCCTGCTATAGTCGCAGTTGATCCATTAGGTGCTATAGCTATTAAATATCCATTTCTAAGCCCATTCTTATTTACTTCTTCTTTTAACTTAATCCACTTTTCATCATTATAATGTCTTAATTCAAAATAAGCTCCATTCTCCCAATCTGAACCTTTAAATAATTCATATGCTCCTTTTTCTTTAGAAATTTTCATACTTGATTTTATAGCATAATAATTTATTTTTTCATAAACTTCATCTGCAAAATTCTTATGTTTTTCTTCCGTCCAATGAATTTTATTATTAGCAAGCATATGATGATATCCGCTTGTTCCAAGTCCTATTGCTCTATATTTTTTATTAGTTATCTCTGCAAATGGAACTGAATAATAATTTAAATCTATAACATTATCCATTGCTCTTATTTGAGTTTCAACAACATATTCCACTTCTTCATCGTTGCAAACATCTATATTTCCAAGTACTACTGATGAAAGATTACATACTACGAAATCACCTGGAATTATTTTATTAATTACAGAATATCCTTCTTCCGACTCTACAATTTTATTGCCCTCAATTTTCATAGGACTCATATTTTGCATTATTTCTGTACACAAATTAGAAGAATATATCATTCCTGCATGTTTATTTGGATTCATATCATTTGCTGTATCTCTAAAGAATGCAAAAGGGGCTCCAGTTTCAGCTGCACTTTTTATTATTAATCTAACTATATCCTTAACTGACATAACTCTTTTGTCAATTCTTTCATCATTTACGCAATCATAATATTTTTCTTCCCATTCTTCTCCATAAAAATCTTCTAGAGAATATCCCTTAACTAATTTTATCTCGTGAGGACACATCATATACCAGTCTGCATCAATATCATTTTCTGCAAGTTTCCAAAACAAATCTGGATAACATATCCCGGGAAATACATCATGTGCCTTCTTTCTATCGTCTCCATTATTAGTTCTTATTTGTAAAAATTCCGGAATATCTTTATGCCATGCATCAAGCCATATTGCTACTGAACCATTTCTTACACCCAATTGATCTACAGCAACTGCTGTATCATTAAATAGCTTTACCCAAGGAATAACTCCTCCAGAAGCACCTTTAAAACCTCTTATAGAAGATCCCAATGCTCTAACTTTTCCAATATATATTCCCATTCCGCCACCGAATTTTGAAACCTCCGCAAAATTGTCAAGTGATTTATATATTCCTTCTAAACTATCTTCAACACTATCAATAAAACATGAACTTAATTGATAAAATGGCTTTCTAGCGTTAGACATAGTTGGTGTTGCCATAGTAGCTTTTAATGAACTTAAAACATCATAAAATCTTTTTGCCCAATATACTCTATTTTCTTTCTTTTCTGGAATTGCTAAATGCATTGCTATTCCCATAAACATTTGTTGTGGAAGTTCTATGACATCTCTGTTAAAATCTTGAACTAGATATCTCTTTGTGATTAAATCTATTCCACTGTAATTAAATATAAAATCTCTCTCTGGCTTTATTTCTTTTTCTAACTCTAAAATATCTTCCTTTGAATAATTATCTAATATATATTTCCCGTATAAATTCCTATTAGTCAATTCTTCTATAAACTCATAATAATTTTTATATAGATCATTTATGCTTTCTATTCCCCTTAACTTTTTAACCTTCTCATACAATTCATATGTATATAATTTAGACGCTACGTATTGCCAATTAGGTTCCATATCATTAGTTAGCTCTAGAGAAACTTGTATTAATGATCTTCTTGTTTCACTATAATCCATGTTTTCTCTAACAATATGTTTTAGTGCTTTTATTAATTTATCTTCTGTATATATTCCCTCATTATCTTTAATTCCGTCAACAGCATCTTTACACAACTCTTTTATATCAAACATTTCTACCTCCACTATATCTTGTGCATGTTTTAGATTATTTCATACAATATATCGTATATTATAATTATTTGTTTAATATTTGTAAAACTTTAAAATTTCTAAATTAAGCTAAGAAAAAGCAGCTAATCTCTTCTTTTCTACGAATTAACTGCTTAAATAATAAATTTTATTTATTAGTATGTTTTCTTAATTAACAGGTAATGATATATATAGTTTAAACATATCTCCTTCTCTCTTTATATTAACTTCTCCACCATGTAACTCAATTATACTTTTGGTTATTGCAAGTCCTAATCCTGATCCTTCAACTTTTGAATTTCTAGACTTATCACCTCTAGCAAACCTTTCAAAAATCTCACTCTCATTAAAATCCATCTCATAATTCGCAATATTTTTAACAGAAATTTTTACATTGTTTTCTTTCTTTTCAGCTTTTATATATACTCTGGTATTATCCATAGAATATTTCAATGCATTCACAATCACGTTCTCCAATGCACGAGACATCAATTTTCCATCTAACTCCATGTATATAAATTCTTCTTCTGATGTAACTTTAAAAGATATGTTTTTTTCTTCATATAGTGTACTATATTCTCCTACTTCTTGATGGATTAATGATAGTAAATCTATTAATTCTTTATTTAATTTAATCTTTCCACTATTAATTTTAGACATCTCAAATAGATCTTCTATTAACGATTTTAATTTTAATGATTTTTTTTCTAAAATTAATAAATACTCCGTTCTTTCTTCCTCTGTTATATCTGGATTTTTTAATATATTAACATAATTGATTATTGATGTTAATGGTGTTTTTAAATCATGTGAAACATTTGATATAAGTTCTGTTTTTAATTTCTCATTTTTTACCCCTTCATATAAAATATCATCATATATTTTCTTTATTAGGTTTATATTATGAGCTAATTCTTCAATTGCAGGAGAACCTTCTAATTTTATATCCTCTTCCCAATTCCCCTCATTCACCTTTTTAAGAGCATCATTAACTATAATTACATCTAATGTCTTTTTTATAATATAAATTGTCGCCAGGAATAGCAATACAATTATAAGTATAGTTCCTTTAAATGGATAAGTCTTAAAAAAGCGAACAAATATATTATTTTCATATCCACCGGTTGCAAGAAAGTATAAATACGTAATTAAAAGAATTGTTAATACAGTCATAGATATAATCAAAGTTTTTCTAGTATCATCATAATTAAATCCATTTTTCATGACATATACTATGTTATTTATTAACTTAGATTTTATTTGTGGCGACTTTGGATTCCTTTTAATTATTATAAAGAGCTTAATAATATATACTATGTAAATAACTAGAATCATTAATCCCACTATTAAATTTTCGCCTAACTTGTTTCCTATCTGATAGTCTATTCTATTATTTTTAACGTAATCCCCTATTTCTGATATTAAAAATAATGTTATTGTGGAAACTACTATTACATCAAAAAGATATATGCTAGAAAAATACTCTTTAATTTTCTTTTTCAATCTTATATCCAATACCCCACACCACCTTAATATACTCTGGCTCCTTTGTATTTAATTCTATTTTTTCTCGTATTCTTCTGATATGTACTGTAACTGTATTTTCACTTTTATAAAAAGGTTCTTCCCATACCATCTCATATATTTCTTTAATTGAAAATACTTTTCCTAAATTAGACGCTAATAAGTGTAATATCTTATACTCTGTTGCAGTAACTTTTACTTCTTCTCCCCTTAATGTTATTTTTTTAGCTATGGTATCTATAACTAAATCTTTAACTTTTATAACATCTTCACTTTCTCCACTATTCAACGGTTTTTCATATCTTCTTAATTGTGATTTAACTCTTGCAACTAATTCTAAGTGATTGAATGGCTTTGTCATATAATCATCAGCACCTACATTTAGCCCTAAAATTTTATCCGAATCTTCTCCCTTTGCAGATAACATGATTATAGGTAAATTTTGCTTTTCTCTTATTTTAAGGCAAGTTCTTATTCCATCCAATCTCGGCATCATTATATCTAGTATAATTAAATGAATTTTTTCCTCTTCTAATATTTCTAGCGCTTCTATACCATCTCCAGCTTTAAATACATTCAAATTTTCGCCTCGTAAATATATCTCAATTGCATCTCTTATTTCTTTTTCATCGTCAACTACTAAAACATTAAACATACTTTAGATCCTCCCAAATAATTTTCTAAACAATAATACTACTTTAATTATATACTACTTTTTGAAATTCTTCAGATGATCTTACTGGTTCAAAATCATGCTCATTTTGTGCAACTTCTTTAGCTGCCGGATCAATTTCTATAGCTTTATTCAGATATTTCATTGTATTATTAATATCACCTCGTCTTCCATATATAGATGCAATGCCATAATAACTCCATACATAATCTTCTATTTCTAAATCTTTATTATACCACTTTAATGCTTCATCCATATTTCCATATAGTTCATAGGTGAGTGCTTTATTAAAAATTGCATAACCATAATCATCTTTTATAGATAGAGCCTTATCTATATCATTCATTCCCTCTTCATAATCACCATTATATGCTTTTGCTATTCCTCTTATGTTATATCCCATATAATTATTAGGGTAATTATTTACAAGCTCATTAGCTTTATTTATTGCATTTTCATATTCATTAGAAAAAAATAATCTATATGCCTCATTATATATATTATTTTCCTCTTCTGATATAGTATATATGCCATCCATATCATTAGGCTCTTTTCTATTTTCATTATTTTCTTCAATATAATCGGAATTATTGCTATTTATAATCATAGTATTTGAACTATTATTTATTTCCTCTCTATCTTTAAATTTTCTATTCATTATTCCTTCATATATCAATATTCCAATTGCTATTATTAATAGGGTTATTAATAATACTTTTTTCATTTTATCACTGACAGGTAATTTAACTCTCATAATTAATCTCCTTATTAATTTAATTCGATTCTAATTTATAGTTATTATATAAATAAATTATACAAATACTATCAATATACAATAAAGATTATTATATATCTGTTACAGTATTTTGTTTTAACATTAGAATTATTATTTTTATATTTTTATCCATTTATTTTAAACAAATAATTAATAATGTTTTTTATTTTTTCTATTTTAATATAGAAATATTATCCCTTATTAAAATTATTATTTCAACATTATTTATCCTTTTATATTATTTCTTGATTTTTGTCTTATAAAAGTGTATTAATATATTGACTATACATATAGATAGTAAAGGAGCATTTAAAATGAATACGTACTACAAATATAAAGCTACATTAATTGATGTTATCTTCATTTTTCTAGGTTGCACAATAGCTTCACTCGGAGTTAACCTATTTCTATCACATGCAAAATTATTAAGTGGTGGAGCTACAGGATTAGCATTAATTTTAGAGTATACAATAGGACTTCCTGCCGGAATAGTCGTATTTCTTTTGAATATTCCTTTATTAATAATAAGTTATAAAAAATTAGATAAATCATTTACTATATATACTACACTAGGAATGTTATCTCTTTCAATATCACTTATGCTTACTAAACCATTAACTAATTTAATACCATTAGAAAATGATCTACTTATTTTTTGTATTTATGGTGGTGTATTATGTGGTATTGGATATGGATTAGTATTTCTTAGAAATGGTTCTACTGGCGGAACAGATATAATAACAATGCTTATTAGAAAAAAATTTTCTAATTTTAATATAGGTGCATTAGGATTTTCTCTCAATATAATAATCATTATATTAGGTGCTATTATATTTGGAATTCCCCAAGCTTTATACACTTTAATTTCATTATTTATTCAAAGTACAGTACTAGATAGGATGCTAAAAGGATTTAGCAGTAAAAAACTACTTCTTATATTAACTGAAAAAGAAGAAGAAGTTATAGAATACGTAATAAAAGATTTACATCGTGGTGTTACTTCACTTGTTGCTGAAGGCGAATATACTCATGATAGAAAAAAGATGCTTTACTGTATTGTTACGTCACGTCAAATGATTTTATTAAAAAATATTGTTCATCAAATAGATCCAATGGCATTTATAACTATAATTGATATATCAGAAGTACGAGGCAAGGGTTTTATAAATATATAATATATTTATAAATTTAATTCACTAAATTTAAAATTAATCCACAATAAAAAAATAATCTATTGTTTTTATCCACAATAGATTATTTTTTTGTTGTTTTTGTTGATTATTTTTACTTTACTGATTCTAAATAACTTTTTTGTCCTATATCATAAAGGTTATTACCTTGTGGATCTATAATTACAACTAAAGGCATATCCTTTACTTCCATTCTTCTAATTGCCTCCGCACCTAAATCTTCATAGGCAATTATTTCAGACTTAATTATACTCTTCCCAATTAAAGCTGCAGCTCCACCAATAGCTCCAAAATATACTGCTTTATTTTTCTTTATAGAATCTATAACCTCTTCATTTCTTGCACCTTTTCCAATCATTCCTTTTAATCCAAGATCCATTAATCTAGGTGCATAGGCATCCATTCTATAACTAGTAGTCGGACCTGCTGAACCAATTACTTGACCAGGCTTTGCTGGTGATGGTCCAACATAATATATTGTTTCATCTTTTATATTTAGAGGCAATTCTTTTCCTTTATCTAATAATTCAATTAGACGTTTATGAGCAGCATCTCTTGCTGAATATATAACTCCACTTAATAATATGTTATCTCCAGCTTTTAAATTTGATATTTTATCTTCTGTAAGAGGTGTATGTAATTTAATATCCATAATCCAATCTCCTATAATATTATTTCTTTGTGTCTAGTTGCATGACAATTAATATTTACTGCCACTGGCAAACCTGCTATATGAGTAGGATAAACCTCTATATTTAGACCTAGCGCAGTAGTTCTTCCCCCGAAGCCTTGTGGCCCTATACCAAATTTATTTACTTTTTCTAATAATTCTTCTTCTAATTCTTTATAAAACTCATTTTTGTTTCTAATATCAATAGGTCTTATAAGAGCCTTTTTAGCCAAATATGCAGCTTTGTCAAATGTCCCTCCTATTCCTACTCCAATTACCATAGGAGGACATGGATTTGGGCCAGCAGCCTTTACAGTTTCTAATATAAACTTCTTTACTCCTTCAATTCCATCTGAAGGTTTTAACATTCCTATCTTACTCATATTTTCAGATCCAAATCCCTTTGGTGCTAATGTAATTTTAACTTTATCTCCTTCTACAATATCATAGTAAATTATAGCAGGAGTATTATCCTTAGTATTTATTCTTTCTATTGGATCTCCTACAACTGATTTTCTTAAGTATCCCTCCTCATATCCTCTTCTTACACCCTCATTTATGGCATCTTCTAGCTTTCCTCCTACAAGATGAACATCTTGTCCTATTTCCATAAAAACACATGCCATACCAGTATCCTGACAAATAGGCATCTCATCTTTACATGCAATTTCAGAATTAATAATTATTTTATCTAGTACATCTTCAGCTAGCTTCCATGTTTCTTTCTTCTTAGATATCTCTAAAGCTTCTTTTATATCATCTCCTAGATAATAATTAGCTTCAATACATAAATTCCTTACTGCCTCTGTTATAACTCCAACATTTAATTCTCTCATCCTAAAAACTCCTTTGCTTGTACTAAATATAAGTTTAAATATATTTCTTAATATTTACAAGCAAAAAACAAATTAGATTATTAACTAAAATTATCTAAACTACTATAATTTTAAATTGTTAAATAAATTTTTATTTTTCCTTCATAATTTAATATTTTCTTTATTATATTTAAATTATAAATAGTTATATTTGAGGTGATTTATGAAAAACTCACTACTTAACAAAATTGCTAATATTATAATATATTTTTTAGTCATCTGCCTAATATGTCTAATAACTTATAATATATTTCTATTAGTACATAGCACCTATTATATCCAATCTCCACCTAAGAATAGCATAGAAGTTGGTCCAAATTTATAAATAAATTATATATAAAAAAATTACCATCTTATTTTTATTGTTAAATAAGGTGGTAATGTTTAATTTACTTATTATCTTCAAAATATTTTTCTATTCCTAATGCTATCCCTTCAACTATTTTATCTTGATGATTTGAATCTTTTAATCTCTGCTCTTCTTCATGATTAGATAAAAATCCACATTCAACTATAATACTTCCACCTTCATAACCATCACGCAATATCTTATATTGATTTTTAGCTGCCTTAGGAATTCTTTTATTATTATCCTTTATTACACTCTTCATTGATTCTTGAACACTTTCTGCAAGCAATCTACTATTCTCATTATCCGAATACCATACCTGCGCTCCAAAGCAGCTAGACTGTTGAAACATGTTTTGATGTATAGAAATAAAAATATCGCAATTTGTTTCCTTTTTTAATTTGCATCTTTGTGTAAGATCATTTACTTTTTTAGTATCAAGTTCTTTATCTTCTTCTCTAGTCATATGAACTTCATACCCTTTTTCAAGTAAATAATCCCTTAACTTTAATGAAATATCTAAATTTATATCTTTCTCGATAGTTCCACTTTTACTTTTTGCTCCACCATCAATTCCACCATGACCTGGGTCTATTAATATTATATGTTTATCTTGATTACTCTCAGCGAAAACTGTAGTTGGTAATGAGAATAACATAATTGTAATGCATAATAATGTTAGTGCTCTTATATATCTCATTCTTTTGAATCCTCCTATTAGTAAAGCTTTATAAAATTAGTATTTGCTTACTCATAAGTATTTATACAATAGTAAATCTGTATATAATATCACTCACAGATAAAAAATAACCCTATCAAATAATTTTTTTATTTGATAGGGTTAAAACAAATTCTGTTATAATTATTTTAATTCACATAATTCTCTATAACACTTTCAGCTATATTAGTAGAATGATCTCCTATTCTTTCAAAAGAGCTTACTAAGTCTAGGAAAATAGCTCCTGCAAATGCATTACATTTTCCATCATATAATCTTTGAATATGTTTTTCTCTATATTTCTTTTGATATGTATCAATTTTATCCTCAATTTCAACAATATTTCTAGCTTGATTGATATTCCTATTTTCATATGATTCTACTGCTATCTCTAATGCTTCTAATGTAGTGTTATATATTTCATATAATTCATCTATGGCGTCTTTACTATATTTAAGTTTTTTATTAATTTTTTCGATTGATAAATCCGCAATATTCTCAGCATGATCTCCGATTCTTTCTATATCTATTATTACATGAAATGTAGATGCCACTATTCCTTTTTCTCTATCGGATAAATCACATTTTGCAAGCTTTATTAAGTATGTAGTTATACTTTCTTCTAATACATTTATTATTTTTTCATTTTCATATACCTTTTGTATTAATTCTTCATCATTATCTACAAATGCCTTCATTGCTAATTCAACGTTTTGCTTAGCCTTATTAGCCATTCTAATTGTTTCCTTTATTACTTGACCAGCAGCTATAACTGGTGTTTCAAGCACTCTATCATCTATATATTTAGGTCCAACTTTTTCTTCATTTTCTTCACAAGGTATTACTCTATTTATAAATTTTATTATGTACGTAGTAAATGGTAATAATAAGGCTGTATTCGCTATATTAAATACTGTATGTGCATTAGCAATTTGTCTACTAACATCATCTGGACTAGTATATTGAACAAATCTTGCTAATACGCCTAAGAATGGCAAGAATATTATAGTACCAACTATATTGAATATAAGATGTAGTAAAGCTGCTTTATGTGCTGTCTTATTAGTTCCTATACTAGCAATCATTGCAGTAATACATGTTCCTATATTACATCCAAATACAACTGGTAAAGCAAGACCAATATCTATAGTTCCAGTAGTAGCTAATGCAATTAGTATACCTGTTGTTGCAGATGAACTTTGAAGTATCGCAGTAATTGCAGCTCCTGCTATAATTCCTATAAACCAATTATCACCTATAGCAATTAGTATGTTAGTAAAAGCAGGCGAAGACGCTAGTGGCTTCATTGCTCCACTCATTATTCCCATCCCAGTAAATAATATACCAAAACCTAATATTATATTTCCTATTTCTCTTCTTTTCTTTGCTCTTGCAAACATTACTAATGCTGCACCAACAAATACAAACAATGGGGCTATTTGATCTAATTTAAATGCTACCAATTGAGCTGTTATTGTTGTTCCTATATTAGCTCCCATTATTATTCCAGCAGCTTGTGCTAAACTCATTAGTCCTGCATTAACAAAACCAACTACCATAACAGTTGTAGCACTACTACTCTGAATTACCATTGTAACAATCGCACCAATTGCAACTCCCATTAGACGATTACTTGTTACTTTTTCCAGGATTGATTTTAAACCGTCTCCTGCTGCATTTTCCAGTCCATCTCCCATTAATTTCATACCATAAATAAATAGTCCTAGTCCACCCATTAATTGAATAATAACTTTTATTGTTTCCAAAACCTTATTCTCCTTTGGCTAATTTATTTATTACCAATCAACAGTTTACATTAAATTTAACCTATTGTTAATATATTTACTTAAATTTTAACTTACATTTAATATTAATTATTAATTTAACCAATTTTTGTTGATTATTATTGAATTTATTCTATATATTTGTAATTTTAAGTCTAATTATATACTATTTATTCTAATTATTTCACAAATAATATACTCTATTTATTAATTATTTTTTCTATAAGTACAACTTCATATGTTACTTTCAATTTAATTCTATAAAAGCATCTTTTATTTGATCTTTTGCTAATTTTATCTTTTCTTTTTTTCTTAACTTCTTCCCATTCATCTATAGCTGCTATAAGTTGTTTCTTATTAACATTATTAAATATATGTTTATAATTAGAATAAAATATTGAATAATCCTTTTTTGTATAATTGATTCTTGATATAAATGAGTTTTCAAATACATTCCTTTTATCCCCATCTAATTCAATACGCTTAAACATTACTTCTAAGCATACTATTAAAGTAATAAGTAAACCTGCTATAATTCCTCCAATAAATTTTTCATTAATACCATGACGAATGAACACAATCCCCAATATAGGCCACTAAAAATTATTAATTATTTTTGTTCTTATAGTTATTTTATTATCATTCATTTAGTAACCTACCTTTTTAAATAATATAGAATATTTTACCAGAAATTGTTCTATATTTCTATATTACTATTAATAGATCTTTTTATTTATTACTTATAGATAAAAAACAACCTATTTTCATAAAATTTTATATAAGAGAAAACCCCACGAATATTGAATTCGTGGGGTTTGTATAACTCCAATAATTATCTCTTTGAGAATTGAGGAGCTCTTCTTGCCTTTTTAAGACCGTATTTCTTTCTTTCCTTCATTCTTGGATCTCTAGTTAAGAATCCAGCCTTCTTTAATTCTGACTTTAAAGCTTCATCAGATTTAACTAATGCTCTAGCTATACCGTGTCTGATAGCTCCTGCTTGACCTGTAAATCCACCACCGTGAACATTTACTAAAACGTCAAACTTTTCTTTAGCTCCAGTTAAAACTAATGGTTGGTTAACGATAACTCTTAAAGTTTCTAAACCAAAATAATTTTCGATATCTCTTTTATTTACAACTACGTTACCATTTCCTGGTACTAGTCTTACTCTTGCAACTGATTTTTTTCTTCTTCCAGTTCCCATATATTGAACTTTTGCCATTTTTCTTCCTCCTCCCGAGATCATATTAGTATCTTAATTCAAGTACTTCTGGTTTTTGAGCTGCATGTTTATGATCAGCACCTCTATATACATTTAGTTTCTTTAACATTTGTCTTCCTAAAACACCTGTTGGAAGCATTCTTCTTACAGCTTCTTCGAAAGCAAATTCTGGTTTCTTATCTAATACTACTCTGTATGGAGTTTCTTTTAATCCACCTGGGTAAAGGCTATGCTTTCTCATTAATTTTTGATCTAACTTCTTACCAGTTAAAACAACCTTTTCAGCGTTAATTACGATAACAAAATCTCCACAGTCAACGTTAGGTGTGAATGTTGGTTTATTTTTACCTCTTAAAATTGAAGCAACTTGGCTAGCAACTCTACCTAATGGCTTACCAGCAGCATCAACAACATACCATTTTCTTT
The DNA here is from genome assembly GCF_900465025.1 of Clostridium neonatale. Lineage (NCBI taxonomy): Bacteria > Bacillati > Bacillota > Clostridia > Eubacteriales > Clostridiaceae > Clostridium > Clostridium neonatale. Next base: position 236,015 of record NZ_UICR01000001.1, on the reverse strand, counting down.
CAATTTCACTTGCTTTTGCAATGTATGATTTCATCTGTTTCCCTCCCTGAACTTACATTAATTTTTTACTTTCACTTAAAGTAAATTTTTTATGTCAAGACCCGGGGCTAGTGGATCTTAATTACATAAATATTTAACAAACAAATCTATTATAATACACGCTTACGGGCGTGTCAACAATTTTTTGGTATTTAATAAAAAACTTTTTCTAATATTAATCCATTAGCTGGAACGCACATTCCCGCACGCTTTCTATTTCCTTCTTTAATTATGCTCTCAATTTCTTCTGGTTTTATTTTGCCATTTCCTACTTTTAATAATGTTCCTACTATAATTCTAACCATATTATATAAAAATCCATTTCCAGTTATAAAAATCTGTATTTTATCTCCATCTCTTTTTAAATATAATTCGTAGATTGTTCTAATTGTGGTTTTTATTGAACTCCCTGGAGACATAAATGCTCTAAAATCATGAGTACCTACAAAATACTTACACGCTTCCTCCATCTTATTAAAATCTAATGGATATCTATAATGATATAAATATTGATGCCCTAGTGATAGCCTCTCATATCTATTTATTATAGTATATGAATAAGTCTTTCCTTTCGAAGAGTACCTTGCATGAAAATTTTCAGCCACTTCCTCTGATTTAATAATAGAAACATCTTCTGGCAATCTAACATTAATTGCTTCTCTAAATTTTTCAGATGGAATTGTGCTATTTGTAAAAAAATTGGCTACCATGGATTTGGCATGAACTCCTGAGTCAGTCCTAGAACTTCCATTTATCTCTATTTGTTCATTAGTCGCTTTAAATATAGCCTTTTCTATTGTTTCTTGAACTGTTCTTCCTTTAGGCTGTTTTTGCCATCCACAAAAATTACTACCGTCAAATTCAATTGTTAACTTAATATTTTTCATTTTAAATTCCTCTTAACTAAACAAAGGCAGTTATACTATAAATAAATATATAGTATAACAACCTCCATTGCTTATTATTATATTATCCAATTTAAAAAAATTAATACTATTTTAAATTCTATCATAATTAAGAATTATATGATTCCTGTAAATACAAATCTAACTGCTATACACCATATAATTAATACTCCAAACACACTAAAAGCTATAATATCTCTAGAAGTAAATTTCAAAACTTTCATTCTTGTTCTTCCAGCTCCACCTCTATAACCTCTTGCCTCCATAGCCATTGCTAATTCATCTGCTCTTCTAAATGAGCTGATAAATAAAGGCACTAATAATGGTATTAAATTTTTAGCTTTTTGAATTAATCCTCCACTTTCAAAGTCAGCTCCCCTAGCCTTTTGCGCTTTCATTATTTTATCCGTTTCATCCATAAGTGTTGGTATAAATCTAAGCGCTATTGTCATCATCATAGCCAACTCATGTGCCATCTCTTTTCCAATCGGCCTAAGTAGTCGCTCTATTCCATCTGTTAGCTCTATAGGAGAAGTTGTTAATGTTAATAACGATGTGCCTGTTATTAATAATATCAATCGTATGGCCATAAATCCAGCAATACTTAATCCTTCTTTATAAATATATAAAAATCCTATTTTATATATTAATGTATCAGGTGTTCCTTTAACCATAAATATATTTAAAACAGCTGTAAGCATAACCAAAAATAGTACTGGTTTTAATCCATTAAAAATGAATCTTGGTGGTATCTTGGCAATCATTATTATCATTATTAAAAACGCTACAACAACTGTATATCCAACAAATTTATTTATTAAAAAAAGACATACTATAAATAATAATGAAATTAAAATTTTTGTTCTAGGATCAAGTTTATGTATAAAGGACTCTCCTGGTAAATATTGTCCTATAGTAATATCCTTTAACATCCCCTATTCTCCCCCTCTCATATTATTATCTTTTAATATCGATAATAACTGTTTCTTAGCTTCTTCTATAGTAAATATATCATCGCTTAAATTAAATCCTCTTTTTCTTAACTCTCTAGCCAAATATGTAACCTGCGGTACTCCTAATCCTATCTTCTCTAACATATCTATTTCTTTAAAAACTTCAGAAGGCTTTCCTTGAATAGCCACTTTTCCATGATTCATAACGATAATTCTTTGAGCCATATTGGCAACATCCTCCATACTATGACTTACAATTATTATTGTCATATTTGAAGTTTTATGTAGTTCTTTAATTTGATTTAGTATATCATCTCTTCCTTTTGGATCTAATCCCGCTGTTGGTTCATCTAAAATTAAAGTTGTTGGCTTCATAGCTAGAACACCTGCTATTGCAACTCTTCTTTTCTGTCCTCCACTTAAATCAAATGGTGATTTATCTTTATATATCTCATAATCTAAACCCACCATTTTCATTGATTCCTTAACTCGTTCTTGGATTTCTTCTTCTGAAAGTCCTAAATTCCCAGGTCCATAAGCTATATCCTTTGCTATAGTCTCTTCAAACAATTGATATTCTGGATATTGAAACACTAGTCCAACTTTTTTTCTTATTTCTGAAAGCTTTATTTTCTTATCAGTTATATCAATTCCATCTACTATTATTTTTCCACTCGTTGCTTCTAAAAGGCCATTGAAATGTTGAATTAAAGTTGATTTTCCTGAACCTGTGTGACCTATCAATGCTATAAATTCTCCATCATTAATATCTAAAGAAACATTATCTAACGCAATTTTTTCAAATGGGCTTTTAGGCATATATATATGTGTTAAATTTTCTACTTTAATTGACATAATTCTTCCACCATTTCATCTACATTTAATATTTTTTCATTTATATTAATTCCAGCTTTTTTTAATTCATATGCTAATTCAGTCACCTGTGGAACATCTAATCCAATAGTCTTCATACGTTCCACTTGTGGAAATATTTCTCTTGGAGTGCCTTCCATTTTTATGCTTCCATCATCCATTACTATTATTCTATCTGCTTGAGCAGCTTCATCCATATAATGCGTAATAAGTATTATTGTCATTCCATGTTCTTTATTTAAATATTTTATATTATTCAGCACTTCTTTTCTTCCAGAAGGGTCTAACATTGCTGTAGGTTCATCAAAGATTATACATTCTGGTTCAATTGCAAGTATTCCAGCTATAGCCACTCTTTGTTTTTGACCACCAGATAATAGATGTGGTGCATGCCTTTTATATTCGCTCATACCAACTTTCTCTAAACTATCATCAACACGCTTACGTATTTCAGCAGGATCTATACCTAAATTTTCTGGGCCAAAAGCAACATCCTCTTCAACTATAGTAGCAACAAGTTGATTATCAGGATTTTGAAATACCATACCTGCCTTTGCTCTGATATCCCATAATACTTCTGGATTACTAGTATCTAAACCATCTACAATCACAGTTCCTTCTGATGGAGTTATTAAAGCATTTATATGTTTTGCTATTGTAGATTTTCCTGATCCATTATGCCCTAATATAACTAAAAATTCACCCTTTTTCACTTCTAAATTCACATTTTTTAATGCGTATTTCTCTTCATTTTTTCCTTCTGTATTATTAATATATTTAAAAGATACATTACTGCACTTAATCATTGCATCTCTCATTTTTTACCTCCAGTATGCATTATTACTACATTATACAAATGTTTAATAATATTCTTCTAGTATTGAGTATTTTTCTATACGTTTATTATATACTAATCTAATAAATATTCAATAAAATATATATTTTTTTATATATTCTCTCTAAAACATCTCTATAATATATTAATTTAATATTAATTAACTTTATTTAGATAAATTTTCTTATAAAAAAGGGATTAAGTTCAAACTTAATCCCGTACTATAATTATACTAATTCAAGTATAACTATTTCTGCTCCATCTCCTCTTCTAGGACCTTTCTTAATGATTCTAGTATATCCACCGTTTCTATCGGCATACTTTGGAGCTACATTATCAAATAAATTCTTAACAACTAATTCTTCTTGAACATAAGCTAACACTTGTCTTCTAGCATGAAGATCCCCTCTTTTTCCAAGAGTAATCATTTTTTCAGCTATAGATCTAGTTTCTTTAGCTCTAGTTTCAGTTGTTTCGATCTTACCATGCTTTAATAAACTAGTAACAAGATTTCTTAGCATAGCTTTTCTTTGGTCTGTAGGAAGACCTAATTTACGATAACCTGCCATGGATTTACCTCCTTACTCCTCACCTAACTTTAGGCATAAGCCTAATTCTTTAAGCTTTCTTTCAACTTCTTCTAAAGATTTCTTTCCTAGATTTCTTACCTTCATCATATCTTCCATTGACTTTCCGGCAAGTTCTTGTACTGTATTGATTCCTGCTCTCTTTAAACAGTTATATGATCTAACTGATAAATCAAGTTCTTCTACAGTCATTTCTAGAACTTTTTCTTTTTTATCTTCTTCTTTTTCAACCATTACTTCAATATCATTTGTATTATCTGTTAATGACATGAATAATTTGAAATGTTCAATAAGTATCTTTGCAGATAAACTGATAGCTTCATCTATTTTTATAGTACCATCAGTCCAAATCTCTAAAGTTAATTTATCATAATCAGTAATTTGACCAACTCTTGTGTTATCAACAGTAAAATTCACTCTCTTTACTGGTGTATAGATAGAATCAACTGCTATGGCTGATATTGGAAGGTCTTCGCTCTTATTTTTATTTTGAGTAACGTATCCTCTTCCTCTATCAACTGTTAATTCCATGTAAAGTCTTCCGTCAGCATCTAAAGTTGCTATATGTAGATCCTTATTAACAACTTCAACATCTCCATCAGTCTTTATATCTGCTCCAGTAACTTCTCCCGGTCCTTTGGCATCAATATAAATTACTTTTGGACCTTCACCGTTCATTCTTAAAGCTAATGATTTAATATTAAGAATTAATTCTGTAACATCTTCTTTAACTCCTTGAACTGTAGAAAACTCATGAAGCACACCATCAATTTTAACAGAAGTTGGTGCTACACCTGGAAGTGATGATAATAAAATTCTTCTTAATGCATTTCCTAGTGTAATACCATATCCTCTTTCTAGTGGTTCAACAACGTACTTACCATAAGTACCGTCTTCATTAACTTCTATACATTCTATTATTGGCTTTTCGATTTCTAACATTGATAAACCCTCCTTTTATTATAAATGGCAACCTTATTATGAGGGCAACTGATTCTATATTTGCATATATTTTGATAAATTTCTGCAACAAATATAAATATATTACTTGCTGTATAACTCAACAATAAGTGTTTCGTTAACAGGTACATCAATATCTTCTCTTGATGGCTCTGCAACTACTTTTCCTTCATAGTTATCAACATTAGCTTCTAACCATTTTGGTAAAGTCTTTGGATTTTCTGCAAAAGTTTTGAACTTTTCGCTTCCTCTGCTCTTTTCACATACAGTGATTACATCGTTAACTGAAACTTTATATGAACATATATCAACTTTCTTACCATTTACTAAGAAATGTCCATGAGTTACTAATTGTCTAGCTTCATTTCTTGATGCACCGTAACCTAATCTATAAACTACGTTATCAAGTCTTAATTCTAGTAATTTAAGTAAGTTTTCACCTGTAATACCTTTCATGTGTTCAGCTTTTTCATAATATGTTCTAAATTGGCCTTCTAATACGCCATAAATTCTTCTTGCTTTTTGCTTTTCTCTTAATTGAATTCCATAGTTAGACATTTTTTTCTTACTTGCACCATGTTGTCCTGGAGCATAGCTTCTTCTTACAAAAGCACATTTATCAGTAAAACATCTATCACCTTTAAGGAAAAGTTTCATACCTTCTCTTCTACATAATCTACATGTAGCACCAGTATATCTTGCCATTAAACTACACCTCCTATATAGATCTATAATTAGACTCTTCTTCTCTTTGGTGGTCTACAACCATTATGTGGGATTGGAGTAACATCTTTAATTAAAGTTACTTCTAGTCCAGCTGCTTGTAAAGATCTTATTGCTGCTTCTCTACCTGAACCCGGTCCTTTAACATAAACTTCTATACTCTTTAATCCATGTTCCATTGCTGCTTTAGCTGCTGTTTCTGCTGCCATTTGAGCTGCAAATGGAGTACTTTTTCTTGATCCTCTAAATCCTAGTGCTCCTGCACTTGACCATGATAACGCATTTCCTACTGCATCTGTTAAAGTAACTATTGAGTTATTGAAAGTTGACTTAATGTGTGCAGCACCATGCTCAATGTTTTTTCTTTCTTTTCTTCTTCTAGTCTTTTTAACCTTTTGAGCTGCCATTATCTTCCCTCCTAACTATTTCTTCTTATTAGCTATTGTCTTCTTAGGGCCTTTTCTAGTTCTAGCATTAGTCTTAGTTTTTTGTCCTCTAACTGGAAGACCTCTTCTATGTCTAATTCCTCTATAAGAACCAATTTCTACTAATCTCTTAATGTTTAAAGCAACATCTCTTCTTAAGTCACCTTCCACTATTAAGTTCTTATTTATATAAGTTCTAATTTCATTAACTTCTTCTTCTGATAAATCCTTAACTCTTGTATCTGGATTAACTCCTGTTGAAGCTAATATTTTTTGTGAAGTTGAAAGTCCAATTCCATAAATATAAGTTAAACCTATCTCAACTCTCTTTTCTCTTGGTAAATCAATACCTGCTATTCTTGCCATTAAAATTTACACCTCCTGATAATTGAAATGTATTAAAGTTGATTTTTTTATTTATAATAAAATTTCAGGCAATGTAATTTCATTGCAGCCGCCCTGAAATTTATTGTTTTGATTAATTAAACGACTATATAATCATATTTGACTTTTAATAAATTGTCAATATTATTATATCTATTTATTGTAAATAATATTGTCTAATAATTTATTAGCCTTGTTTTTGTTTGTGCTTAGGATTTTCACAGATTACCATTACTTTTCCTTTTCTTTTTATAACTTTGCACTTTTCACAAATAGGCTTAACTGATGGTCTTACTTTCATAGCTAACCCTCCTCATATTACTTTTGTGATATCTTTATTTAGCTCTCCATGTAATTCTACCTCTTGTTAGATCATAAGGAGAAAGTTCAACTGTAACTTTATCTCCAGGTAGAATTCTTATGAAGTTCATTCTTAATTTACCTGATATATGTGCTAAAATCTTATGCCCACTTTCAAGTTCCACTTGGAACATTGCATTTGGTAATGATTCTAGTACCGTACCTTGCATTTCTATAACGTCATCTTTTGACATAAGGTAATCAACCCTCCTTAACAATGCCTTTTAACTTTAGGAATCTTTTTATTTTTAAATCAGTACCCTTATCGCATGATTTGATTGATGAAATTATCTCATCATCAGTATCTTCTAAAATACTTAAGTGTTTTAACTTTTTCTTTTTAGGCATATTTATTGATTTTGTATTTCCATTAGCTAGCAACACATAATCTTCATTCATCTGCCTAACAATAACGTATAAGTTATTTTTATCTCTTCCTGCTTTTGAAAGTACTACTTTTCCAATCAAGTCATTGTTTTGCAAATTTTTCACCTCTATGATTACCTTAGTATAAATTAGCGATACTATTTCTAGTATAATGCAAATTTATAACTAAGCAACACTCTAATTTCTACTTAAACTAGTGTTAATATTTCTGGTCCGTCTGATAATATTGCAACTGTATTTTCATAATGTGCTGATAATGAAGAATCTCTTGTCACAACAGTCCATCCATTTCTTAAAGTTTTTACTTTATGATTCCCTATGTTAACCATAGGTTCTATAGCTAAAACCATTCCTTTAACTAAGTCCGGACCGATACCAGCCTTTCCAAAATTAGGTACATTAGGATCTTCATGAACATTAGCTCCAATCCCGTGTCCTACAAAATCTCTTACAACTGAGAAACCAGCTGCCTCAACGTAGCTTTGTATTTCGTGTGATACATCTCCTAATTTATTTCCAACCTTGGCATATTCTATACCTTTAAAGAAACTTTCTTTAGTGATATCAATTAGCTTTTGTGCATCAGAACTTATATTTCCTACTGGAAAAGTTCTTGCTGCATCTCCATGAAATCCATCAATACATGCTCCACAATCAATACTTACTATATCTCCGTCTTTTAACATGTATTCCCCTGGTATTCCATGTATTACTTGCTCATTTACTGAAATACATAGTGAAGAAGGAAAACCATATAAGCCTTTGAATGAAGGTTTTGCTCCATGCTTAGTTATAAATTCCTCTGCTATTTTATCTAATTCTGCAGTTGTTATTCCTGGTTTTATCTCATTCTCGAGCAAGAGCAATGTTTCTCCTACAATTTTACCTGCTTTTCTCATTAAGGATACTTCATTATCATTTTTTATAATAATCATTACTTCTTATTCTCCAGAATTTCACATATTCCTCTGAAGACTTCAATAATTGCCTTTGTTCCATCCACTGTAGATAATTTGTTTTTATCTGCATAATAATCTATTAATGGTTGTGTTTCTCTTCCATATACTTCAAGTCTTTCTTTTACAGTCTCTTCTGTATCATCTTTCCTTTGTATTACTTCAGTTCCACACAAATCACACTTTTTGCTATCAGCTGGTGGATTAAATTTTATATGATAACTTGCTCCACATGATGGACATACTCTTCTTCCAGTCATTCTTTCTAAAATGAATTCGTTTGGTACCTCTATTGCTAATGCAGTATCTAGTTCTTCATTTCTTTCTTTAAGAAAACTATCAAGAGCTTCAGCTTGAGCCACAGTTCTTGGAAAACCATCTAATAAATATCCTTCTTTGCAATCATCTTGGCTAAGTCTATCTTTAACCATATTTATCGTTACTTCATCTGGCACCAATTGACCTTTATCCATATAAGATTTTGCTTCAATCCCCAAAGATGTATTTTCTGAAATATTCTTTCTAAATATATCTCCTGTAGAAATATGAGGAATTGAATATTTATTACTAATAGATTTCGCCTGTGTTCCTTTTCCTGCTCCAGGAGGACCTAATAATACTATCTTCACCGGCTTCATCTCCATTTATTTAATCTATTTAAGAAATCCTTTGTAGTGTCTAACTACCATTTGTGATTCTACTTTTCTAGTAAAATCTAAAGCAACGTTAATCATAATTAACAATGATGTTCCTGAAAAAGATATATTTTTAAAAGCTGTGTTATTTTCTATTAAAATTGGAGTTACTGCTAAGATTGCTGCTAATACTCCTCCGATAACTGCTAATCTATTTAATATCTTTTCAAAATAAATTGTTGTCTCTTCACCTGGTCTTATCCCTGGAATAAAGCCAGCTGATTTATGCAAGTTTTCTGACATCTCATCTGGTTTAAATGTAATCTGCATATAAAACCAATTAAAAAATATAGTAAGTACAGCATAAATCACTATATAACTCCAACTTTTTGAGTTAAATGGACATGTGTTATTAGTTAAAATCCATTGTGCCCAACTTTTATCACCACCAAATAATGTTGCAATAGTTCTTGGAAATTCCATAACTGACATAGAGAAAATTATGCCTAAAACTGCCGAACCAATTATACTAAGTGGAATATGTGTTGATTGTGATTTAACCATCGCATTATTTCCTGAAGCAAACTTACCTGCATATTGTACTGGTATTCTTCTTTCAGATAATGAGAAGAACAATACTGCTGCTAACAGTAATAAAATAAATGCTGTAAATAATACAATTGAAACAATACTTACACTACCTGCATCCTTAAGAACAATTATAGATCCAATTATTGTTGGAATTCTTGAAATTATATTAACAAAAATTAGTATAGATGTTCCATTTCCAATTCCCTTTACTGTTACCTGATCACCTAGCCACATACAAAATGTAGAACCGACCACTAAAGTGAATACTATTACTATTTTTTGAGTTATTTCTAATCCCGCTGTTGCTCCACTATTTGCTAAAGTAGCATATATTCCATAGGCTAATACAAAAGAAATAACTAATGCTACATAACGTGTTGCATTTTGTATCTTCTTTCTCCCTGAATCACCTTCTTTAGAAAGCTGCTCAAGCTGTGGAATAGCTACAGTCAATAATTGTATTATGATAGATGAATTAATATATGGCATAACTCCAAGAGCTAATATACTTGCTCTACTAAAAGCCCCTCCAGATATTAAATCATAAAAACCTAGTAAACTCCCTGATTGAGATATATTCTTTAAATAATCAGAGTTAATTCCAGGAAGAGGAATGTGACTTCCCATCCTGAAAACTGCAACTAGTAATATTGTCCATAAGAGTTTTTTCCTTAGTTCAGGTACCTTAAATGCATTACGTAGGGTTTGAAGCATTTTACATCACCTCAACTTTTCCTCCAGCTGCTTCTATCTTTTCTATAGCAGACTTAGAGAACTTACATCCTTTAACTGTTAAGCTCTTTTCTAAATTTCCGTTTCCAAGAATCTTAACTCCATCCAATACTTTACTTATAACTCTTCTTTCAAGTAAAACTTCTGGAGTTATTTCTGTACCATTATCAAAGATGTTTAATCTATCAACATTTATGCTAACAATTTGTTTTGTAAATGGATTTGTGAAGCCTCTCTTAGGAAGTCTTCTATATAGAGGCATTTGTCCTCCTTCAAATCCAGGTCTTACTCCACCACCTGATCTAGCATTTTGGCCTTTTTCACCTTTACCAGCATTTCTACCTAATCCTGAACCAGTACCTCTACCAATTCTTTTAGGAGCCTTTTTACTGCCTGCTGCTGGTTTTAATTCGTGAAGTTTCATACTCAGTGCACCTCCTCTATATATTAAACTTCTTCTACTTTTAGTAAGTAGTCTATTTTCTTAATCATACCTTGTACTTGAGGTGTTCCCTCAACTTCTACTGTTTTTCTTATCTTTCTAAGTCCTAGAGCATTTGCAGTAGCGATATGGTCTTTTTTTCTACCTATTAGGCTCTTTACTAATGTAACTCTTAATTTAGCCATTGCAATATCCTCCTAACCTAATATTTCTTCTACAGACTTGCCTCTTAATTTAGCTATTTCTTCAGCTGTTCTTAAGTTTGCTAATCCGTTTATTGTAGCATTTACCATGTTATTTGGATTGTTTGAACCCAATGATTTAGCTCTTACATCTTTTAATCCTGCTAATTCTAATACAGCTCTTGCTGGACCCCCAGCGATAACTCCTGTACCTTCTTTAGCTGGCATAATTAGAACATCAGCTGTTCCAAATTTTCCGTGTATTTCATGAGGAATTGTGTTTCCTACTATTGCAACTTCTACTAAGTTTTTCTTAGCATCTTCTATTCCTTTTTTTATTGCTTCTGGGATTTCGATAGATTTACCCATTCCAACGCCAACGTGTCCGTTCTCATCACCAACAACAACTAATGCGCTGAATCTGAAGTTTCTACCACCCTTAACAACCTTAGTAACTCTGTTTATGAAAACAACCTTTTCTTTAAGGTCTAGTGTACTAGGATCGATTCTCATTGATTTCCCTCCTTATTATTAGAATTGTAATCCTGCTTCTCTTGCTGCTTCTGCTAATTCTTTAACTCTTCCGTGGTATATGTATCCGCCTCTATCAAATACCACTTCAGTGATTCCTTTTTCAATAGCTCTTTTAGCAACTACTTCACCTACAAGTTTAGCTCCTTCTTTATTTCCGCCTTTAGCCGAAAAATCCTTATCTAAACTTGAAGCTGCTACTAATGTAACGCCGTTTATATCATCTATAACTTGTGCATATATATTCTTTTCACTCTTGAAAACTGAAAGTCTTGGTCTTTCAACTGTACCAAATACTTTTTTACGAACTCTAAGGTGACGTTTTTCTCTACTTGCCTTTTTGTCTACCTTTTTGAACATATGGACTCACTCCTTCCTACTTATTTTTTACCAGTTTTACCTTCTTTACGTCTGATCACTTCATTTTCGTACTTGATACCTTTACCCTTATATGGTTCTGGTAATCTCCACTTTCTGATATCAGCTGCTGCAAAACCAACTTTTTCTTTGTCAATACCTTTAACAACAACTCTAGTAGCAGCTGGAGTTTCGAATGTGATTCCATCAATAGGTTCTATTTCAACTGGATGTGAATATCCAAGGTTCATTACAAGCTTCTTTCCTTGTAATTGAGCTCTATAACCAACACCAACTAAATCTAAAGTCTTTTGGTAACCTTCAGTAACTCCAATTACCATGTTATTAATTAATGCTCTTGTTAAACCATGAAGAGCTCTGTGTTCTTTTACATCACTATCTCTAGTAACGACTACTTCGTTATTTTCAATAGCTATGTTAATGTCTTTGTGCATATCTTTAACTAATTCACCTTTTGGTCCTTTAACTGTAACAACGTTGTCTGGTGTTACAGTTACAGTTACGCCAGCAGGAATAGCTATTGGTAATCTACCCACTCTTGACATAAGTGCACCTCCTGTATTATTTGAAAATTGTATCGTAATTCAACAATTTATACTTATTATCTATAATTTATACTATTACCAAACGTAGCAGATTACTTCTCCACCTAAACCGTTCTTTCTAGCTTCTCTATCTACCATTATTCCTTTTGAAGTTGAAACAACTGCAATACCTAATCCATTAAGAACCTTAGGAACTTCATCTTTCTTACAGTATACTCTTAATCCTGGCTTAGATATTCTCTTTATTCCAGTAATAACTCTTTCTTTGTTAGCTCCATATTTAAGAGATAATCTTAGCATTGGAACAACACCATCGTTATATTCATTAATTTCTTTAATATAACCCTCTTGTAATAATATATTTGCAATTTCCTTCTTAACCTTTGAAGAAGGTACTTCTACCACTTCATGTCTTACAGAATTAGCATTTCTCACACGAGTTAATAAATCTGCTATTGGATCTGTCATAACCATTTAATGTGCCTCCTTTCATTACATGTTTCTTCTTACCAACTTGCTTTTCTACAACCTGGAATTTCGCCCTTATAAGCAAGTTCTCTAAAACAAATACGGCATACTCCATATTTCTTTAATACAGCATGTGGTCTTCCACATATTCTACATCTAGTATAAGCTCTAGTTTTATATTTAGGAGTTTTGCTCCACTTTTCGATTATAGCCTTACGTGCCATCGTGTTACCTCCTTAATTATTGAGCAAATGGCATTCCAAGGAATCTTAATAATTCCCTAGCTTCTTCATCAGTATTTGCTGATGTTACGAAGATTATATCCATTCCTCTTACTTTATCTATTTTATCATATTCTATTTCTGGGAATATTAATTGTTCTTTAATTCCTAATGAGTAGTTTCCTCTACCATCGAACGCTTTGCTTGAAACTCCTCTAAAATCTCTAACTCTAGGTAAAGCAATAGATACTAATTTATCAGCAAATTCATACATTTTTGCTTTTCTTAAAGTAACCTTACAACCTAAAGGCATATTTTCTCTAATTTTGAAATTAGCTACTGATTTCTTAGCTCTAGTCAATATTGGTTTTTGGCCTGAGATTAATGTTAGATCATTAACAGCTGCTTCTAAAACCTTTTGGTTTTCTCTAGCTTCACCAACTCCCATGTTAATTACGATTTTTTCTAATTTTGGTACTTCCATAATATTCTTGTATCCGAACTTCTCGATCATAGCTGGAACTACTTCTTTTTCGTATCTTTCTTGAAGTCTTACCATATTTATTTACCTCCTTTCAAAATGTTAGAATGTTTCTCCACATTTTTTACAAACTCTAACTTTAGTGCCGTCATCTAATATTTTATTATTGATTCTAGTTGCGTTTTTACACTTAGTGCAATATAACATAACTTTTGAACTATTAATAGCAGCTTCTTTTTCAATAATAGCGCTTTCCATTTGAGCTTTATTAGCTTTTTGATGTTTCTTTACTATATTAACTCCTTGAACAAGAACTTTTCCTGTCTTTGGAGATACCTTTAAAACTTCTCCAGTTTTCCCTTTATCTTTACCAGATATAACTATAACTGTATCATTCTTTCTTACATGTACCTTCAATGTTTAGACACCTCCTTTTATAGAACTTCTGGTGCTAATGATAATATTTTATTGAATTCTTTATCTCTTAGCTCCCTAGCAACAGGCCCAAAGATACGAGTTCCTCTTGGTTGTTTGTCATCTTTGATTATAACCGCTGCGTTTTCATCGAATTTTATATATGAACCATCTGCTCTTCTTACGCCTCTTACAGATCTAACTATAACTGCCTTTACAACATCACCTTTTTTAACAACTCCACCTGGTGTTGCACTTTTAACGCTAGCTACTATAACGTCACCGATGTTACCAAACTTTCTCTTTGATCCGCCTAAAACTCTGATACACATAATTTCTTTTGCACCTGAATTATCTGCAACCTTTAATAAGGTTTGTTGTTGTATCATTATATTACCCTCCTTTCAGTCTTCAAGCCTCTATTTAGCTTTTTCAACTATTTCAACAAGTCTCCATCTTTTATCTTTAGATAAAGGTCTAGTTTCCATTATTAATACTCTATCATTAATTTTTGCATCATTATTTTCATCATGAACTTTAAATTTTGTTGTTCTATTAACAGTTTTTCCATACAACGGATGTCTAACCTTAGTTTCAACAGCAACTACGATAGTTTTTTCCATTTTGTCTGAAACAACTCTACCGATTCTTTTCTTTCTTAATCCTCTTTCCATTAGAGTTTAACCTCCTTCCAACTTTTATTGTTCCAATGCTCTTAATTCTTCTTCTCTTAAGATGGTTTTTATTTGGGCTATAGATTTTTTAACTTCTCTTATTCTCATTGGATTTTCTAATTGTCCTGTAGCTAGTTGGAATCTTAAGTTGAATAATTCAGCTTTAAGATCTCCTAATTTAACTGCTAAGTCTTGAGGATTGCTTGATCTTAATTCTTTTAATTCTCTAGCCTTCATTATTTTTCACCACCCATTTCCTCAAAATCTCTTTTTGTAACAAACTTTGTCTTTACAGGAAGTTTATGTGATGCAAGTCTCATAGCTTCTCTTGCAGTATCTTCTGCTACTCCTGATAATTCAAATAAAACTCTACCTGGTTTAACTACTGCTACCCAGTATTCTGGTGAACCTTTACCTGAACCCATTCTTGTTTCTGCTGGTTTTTCAGTAACTGGCTTATCTGGGAAAATCTTTATCCAAAGTTTTCCTCCTCTTTTAATATATCTATTGATAGCAATTCTGGCAGATTCAATTTGGTTACTAGTAATCCATCCACAAGTTGTTGCTTGTATACCGTAATCTCCATAAGCTAAGAAATTACCTCTAGTAGCTTTACCTTTCATTCTACCACGTTGTACCTTACGATGTTTTACTCTTTTAGGCATTAACATGACTTATTCCTCCTTTCTTATGCGTTAGCCTCTTCCTTTTCAACTTTCTTAGTTGGAAGAACCTCTCCATTATAAACCCAAACTTTAACTCCAATTTTTCCATATGTTGTATCTGCTTCTGCAAATCCATAATTTATATCAGCTCTTAATGTTTGTAGTGGAATTGTTCCTTCATGATATTGTTCAGTTCTTGCGATTTCAGCTCCACCTAATCTTCCTGAACATGCAGTCTTAACACCTTTAATTCCGTGTTTCATAGCTCTTTGCATTGTTTGCTTCATAGCTCTTCTGAAAGAAATTCTCTTTTCTAATTGTGCTGCAATGTTTTCTGCCATTAATTGAGCATCACATTCAGCACTCTTAACTTCAACAATGTTTATTAAAACATTTTTATCTTTAATAAATGAAGTTAATTTACCTTTTAAAGCTTCAATTCCTGCTCCACCTTTTCCAATAATAACACCTGGCTTTGCAGTGTGTATATTTAACTTAACTCTCTTAGCAGCTCTTTCGATTTCTACTTTAGAAATACCCGCTGAGAAAAGTTCTTTTTTAACAAACTTTCTTATTTTGTTATCTTCAACTAGGTTATCTGCAAAATTTTTCTTGTTAGCATACCATTTTGCATCCCAACCCTTGATGACACCTACTCTAAGGCCGTGAGGATTTACTTTTTGACCCACTTGCTTTTCCCTCCTTCTAAACTAAGCTCTTTCTTTAACAACTAGTGTTATGTTGCTTGTTTTCTTTAAAATCTTAAATGCTCTACCTTGTGCATGTGGTTGGAATCTCTTCAATGTTGGACCTTGACCCACAAAGCATTCTGAAACAAATAAGTTATCAGCATTTAATTCTAAATTATGTTCTGCATTTGCAACAGCTGATTTTAATACTTTTTTAATTACTACTGCTGCTTCTCTTGGCGTATATTCTAATATAGCAAAAGCTTCATTAACTTGCTTTCCTCTAATTAAATCTAGAACAACTCCTACTTTTGTTGGAGACATTCTAACATATTTTGCTATAGCTTTAGCTTCCATTTATGATCCTCCTTTCAAGGCTATCTCTTTGATGTTTTATCATCGTGACCTTTATAAGTTCTAGTTAATACAAATTCACCTAACTTATGGCCAACCATATCTTCTGATATATAAACAGGTACATGCTTTCTTCCATCATGAACAGCAATTGTGTGTCCTATGAAAGCTGGATAGATAGTTGAACTTCTTGACCAAGTCTTTACAACCTTTTTTTCTCCAGCTTTATTCATTTCTTCTACCTTATTAAAAAGTCCTTCATGAACAAAAGGTGCTTTCTTTGTTGATCTACTCACTAATATGCCTCCCTTCATAAAATCATCAAGTTTAAGCAACTTGAAGAGAAATAAGTATTCTCCTCAAACTACTTTCTTCTATCTTTAATGATGAATTTATCTGAATATTTCTTAGTTTTTCTAGTTTTGTAACCAAGAGCTGGTTTACCCCATGGAGTAACTGGACTTGGTCTACCGATTGGTGATTTACCTTCACCACCACCATGAGGGTGATCGTTAGGATTCATAACAGAACCTCTTACTGTTGGTCTCCATCCCATATGTCTCTTTCTACCTGCTTTACCGATATTTACAATATCGTTAGTAGTATTTGAAAGACTTCCTATTGTTGCTCTACATTCGATTCTTACATATCTCATTTCACCTGATGGTAATCTAAGAGTTGCATAATCTCCTTCTTTAGCCATTAATTGCGCAGAAGTACCAGCCGATCTTACTAATTGACCACCTTTACCTGTTTGTAATTCCACGTTATGAATTACTGTACCTACTGGTATATTCTTTAATGGTAAAGCGTTACCTGGTTTGATATCAGCATTTACTCCTGATTCAATAACGTCTCCAACTTTTAAAGCTGATGGTGCAAGAATATATCTTTTTTCACCGTCTGCGTATATAACTAACGCTATATATGCTGTTCTATTTGGATCATATTCTATAGTCGCAACCTTTGCTGGAATTCCATCCTTATTTCTTTTAAAATCTATAATTCTATATTTTCTCTTAGCACCGCCACCACGATGTCTAACAGTAATTTTACCTTGAGCATTTCTACCCGCTTTACTTTTTAAAGTAACAAGAAGTGACTTTTCTGGTGATTGTGAAGTAATTTCTTCAAATGTTGCCATTGTCATTTGTCTTCTTGATGGAGTAATCGGATTAAATTTTTTAACTGCCATTAAAATTCCCTCCTTCTTTAAGCTTTTCTGGTGTTCCTACACCAATAATGGCTTTAATATTATTGCATTCCTTCGAAGAATTCAATTCCGTTGCTTTCTTCTGTTAATGTAACAACAGCTTTCTTGTAGTCTGATCTTTTACCTACATGTACGCCCATTCTCTTAGTTTTTCCCAAACCATTTATAGTATTAACACTTTCAACTTTTACGTTGAATACCTCTTCTACAGCTCTCTTTATTTGAGATTTATTTGCATCAACATGAACGATAAAAGTGTACTTCTTTTCAGCCATATCAGCCATACTCTTTTCAGTTATAACTGGTTTTCTGATTATATCATGACTAGTTAATTTCATTATGCGTACACCTCCTCAATTTTAGATACAGCATCTTTTGTAACGATTAATTTTTCATATTTTAATAAATCATATACATTGATATTGTTAGCTGGAATTACGCTTACGCCTTCAATATTTCTTGCTGACTTGTATACAGCTTCATTTGATTCAGCAGTAATTATCAATGCTTTTTTAGCTTCTAAAGCTTTTAACATATCAACTACTATTCTTGTTTTTGGTGCCTCAAAACTTAATTCATCTAAAACTATCATTTGTTCATTTTGAACTTTAGTAGTTAAAGCTGATTTCATAGCAACCTTTCTCATACTCTTTGGAACTGCCATTCTGTAATCTCTTGGCTTTGGAGCGAATACTATACCACCTTTAATCCATTGAGGTGCTCTGATAGAACCTTGTCTTGCTCTTCCAGTACCTTTTTGTCTCCAAGGTTTAATTCCTCCCCCTCTAACTTCAGATCTTGTTTTAGCAGATTGAGTTCCTTGTCTTTTATTAGCTAATAACGCTACTACTACTTGATGTAATGCATATTCATTAACTTCTGTCGCAAACACTGTTTCATTTAATTGCATTTCATCAACTTTTTTTCCTTCTTTATTAAATATTCCTACTGTAGGCATTCTATTTCCTCCTTTCCTATAAAAATTAAGCTCTTACTGTATCTTTAATTACTACTGTACCTTTGTTAGGTCCTGGAATTCCACCCTTAATTAATATTAAGTTCTTTTCTGGAATAACCTTAACAACTTCTAAGTTTAATACAGTTGTATTTACAGATCCCATATGTCCTGGCATTCTCTTATTTTTGAATGTTCTTGATGGATCTGAAGAAGCTCCCATTGAACCTGGTGCTCTATGGAACTTAGAACCGTGTGTCATAGGTCCTCTTTGTTGATTCCATCTCTTGATAGCTCCTTGGAATCCCTTACCTTTTGAAACTGCTGATACATCTACTTTATCTCCAATTTCAAATACATCAGCTTTTATTTCTTGACCTACTTCATAAGTACTTATGTCTTCTAATCTAAATTCTTTAAGAGTTCTTCTTACACTAACCCCTGCCTTTGCGAAAGTACCTTTTCTTGGCTTGTTAGCTAATTTTTCTCTTATTTCTTCAAAACCAACTTGTATTGCTTCATAACCATCTTTTTCTACAGTTTTCTTTTGAACAACAACACATGGGCCAGCTTCTACTACAGTGACTGGAATAACTTTACCCTTTTCATCAAAAATTTGAGTCATTCCAACTTTTTTACCAATTATAGCTTTTTTCATGTATTTACACCTCCCAAACTAATTAGCGGACTTTTTACAATCATAACTAGCCGTTTTCTTTAAATTTTATATTATAGTTTAATTTCTATATCTACACCAGCTGGAAGATTTAATCTCATTAATGCATCAACAGTTTTTGGTGATGGATTAACTATATCGATTAATCTTTTATGCGTTCTGATTTCGAATTGTTCTCTTGAATCTTTATACTTGTGCACTGCTCTTAATATTGTAACAACATCTTTTTCAGTTGGTAGTGGTACTGGACCTACAACTTTAGCTCCTGTTGTTTTTGCAGTTTCAGTAATTTTTTCAGCTGATTGATCTAATATTGTATGATCAAAAGCTTTTAATCTTATCCTTATTTTTTGCTTTGACATTTCATTTCCCTCCTTTTTTATGTACGTTTTACTTCTAACGCACAACAGCGACTATGTGTAAACTGTTCCAGGTGTTTCATATACACCAAAGACGCTACAAAGCCCTGTTGTTGAGTTCTAGACTCAAACTTACTCATCAAGAATTACCCGGAAGTCCGGCAACCTCTCGAATCCGTGTCGTTATACAACTTCTTTATTATACTATTCTCAATAAATATTTTCAAGTTTTTTTTTATTTTTTAAAAAATTTAATAAAAATAATTATCCTGAAGTATTTAACACAAATATATTTTAGATTTTTACTCATAAAAATACAATATATTTATTTAAGGCTTTATATCCATATTTTATCTTTTACTGCTTTAACAACACTACCATTAATATTTTATGTAAATAATTGAGGTAAGGAATAAATTCCCTACCTCAATTACAATTTAATATTATTCAACTATACTAGTAACAACTCCAGAACCTACAGTTCTTCCACCTTCTCTGATAGCGAATCTTAATCCTTCATCCATTGCGATTGGAGTGATTAATTCAACATTCATGTCAATGTGGTCTCCTGGCATTACCATTTCCATTCCATCTGGTAATTTGATTGAACCAGTAACGTCAGTTGTTCTGAAATAGAATTGTGGTCTATATCCATCGAAGAATGGAGTATGTCTTCCACCTTCTTCTTTTTTAAGTACGTATACTTGACCTACGAACTTAGTATGTGGATGTACTGAGTTTGGTTTTGCTAAAACTTGACCTCTTTCGATTTCAGTTCTTTGAATACCTCTTAATAATGCTCCGATATTATCTCCTGCTTGCGCTTCGTCTAATAACTTTCTGAACATTTCGATTCCAGTTACTACTGTCTTCTTCTTTTCTTCTTGTAATCCAACGATATCTATTTCATCTCCAACATGAAGAACCCCAGCTTCAACTCTTCCTGTTGCAACTGTTCCTCTACCAGTGATTGTAAATACATCTTCAACTGGCATTAAGAATGGTTTATCTGTAGCTCTTTCTGGTGTTGGAATATAACTATCTACTGCATCCATTAAATCTAATATTGGTTTGATAGCTTCTTCATCTGTTGGATTTTCTAATGCTTTTAATGCTGATCCTGTTATTACTGGAATATCATCACCTGGGAAGTCATATTCACTTAATAATTCTCTTACTTCCATTTCAACTAATTCTAATAATTCTGGATCATCTACCATATCTGCTTTGTTTAAGAATACTACTATGTATTCTATACCAACTCTTGATCCTAATAAGATATGTTCTCTTGTTTGTGGCATTGGACCATCTGCTGCTGATACAACTAAGATAGCTCCATCCATTTGTGCAGCTCCTGTAATCATGTTCTTAACATAGTCAGCATGTCCTGGACAGTCTACGTGAGCATAGTGTCTGTTTTCTGTTTCATACTCAACGTGAGCTGTATTGATTGTAATTCCTCTTTCTTTTTCTTCTGGCGCTTTATCTATATCAGCATAGTTAAACGCTTCTGCATATCCTCTGTTTGCTAATACAGTTGTTATAGCTGCTGTTAATGTTGTCTTACCGTGGTCTACGTGACCGATTGTTCCAATGTTAACATGTGGCTTACTTCTCTCGAACTTTTCCTTTGCCATTGTTAAATTCCTCCCTTATGATAGAAATTAATTTTTCAAATCTTTCGTAATTATTATAGCGTATAAAATAGATAATATCTATATATATTATCTATTTTATTATTAATTATTATACTATAATTTAAAATTATTTTGCTCTCTTGCCAGCTATTTCTTCTTGTATGTTCTTTGGAACTTCTTCATAGTGGTCGAATACCATAGCGTAAACACCTCTACCTTGAGTTCTTGATCTTAAAGCTGTAGCATATCCAAACATTTCAGATAATGGTATATATGCTCTAATAACTTGAGCTCCATTAACAGCCTCCATGCCTTCCATTCTACCTCTTCTTGAGTTAACGTCTCCAATAACATCTCCCATGTATTCTTCTGGAACTGTTATTTCAACTTTCATCATAGGTTCAAGAAGTACTGGATCTGCTTTAGCCATAGCATTTTTGAATGCCATAGAACCAGCAATTTTAAATGCCATTTCAGATGAGTCAACCTCATGATATGAACCATGTACTAACTTAACTTTGAAGTTAATAACGTTGTATCCAGCAACAATACCATTTAAAGCTGCTTCTTGAATACCTGCATCGATAGCTGGTATATATTCCTTAGGAATAGCTCCACCAACAATAGCATTTTCAAATACATATTCTCCATCAGTTGGTTCCATTTCAATTACAGCATGACCGTATTGACCTTTACCACCTGATTGTTTAGCATATTTAGCTTCAGCTTTAACTGCTGATCTAATTGTTTCTTTGTAAGCAACTTGAGGAGCACCTACATTACATTCAACCTTAAACTCTCTTTGAAGTCTATCAACGATAATATCTAAGTGAAGCTCTCCCATACCTGCAATTATTGTTTGACCTGTTTCTTCATCAGTCCAAGTTTTGAAAGTTGGATCTTCTTCAGCTAACTTAGCTAAAGCTATACCCATCTTTTCTTGACCGGCCTTTGTTTTAGGCTCAATTGCAATATTTATAACTGGTTCTGGGAATTCCATAGACTCAAGAACTACTGGAGATTTTTCATCACATAAAGTATCTCCTGTAGTAGTATTCTTTAATCCAATAACTGCTCCTAATTCACCTGCTTCCAAAGCTTCAACTTCTTGTCTTGAATTAGAGTGCATCTTTACAAGTCTTCCGATTCTTTCTTTCTTACCCTTAGTTGAGTTAAGAACATATGAACCACTTTGCATTACACCTGAATAAATTCTTGTGAACGCCAACTTACCAACAAATGGATCTGTAGCAATTTTAAATGCTAAAGCAGATAATGGTTCGCTATCATCAGCTTTTCTTTCAACTTCTTCACCTTCTAAAGTTGTTCCTTTTACAGCTGGAATATCTAATGGTGATGGTAAGAAGTCCACAACACCATCAATCATTTCTTGAACGCCTTTATTTTTGTATGAAGAACCACAAATACATGGATAAATTTCATTAGCGATTGTTGCTTTTCTTAAAGCAGATTTTAATTCTTCTACAGTAAGTTCTTCACCTTCTAAATACTTTTCCATTAATTCTTCATCTGTTTCAGCTATAGCTTCAATCATGGCAGCTCTATATTCTTCAGCTTGATCTACTAAATCAGCTGGAATTTCTTCTTCTCTCATATCTTTTCCAAGATCATCATAGAATACGATAGCTATATTTCTTATAAGGTCAACCATACCTTTAAAGTTTTCTTCGCTACCTATTGGAATTTGTATTGGAACAGCATTTCCTTTTAATCTATCCTTAACAGTTTCTACACATCTAAAGAAATCTGCACCTGTAGCATCCATCTTATTTACATAAATCATTCTTGGAACACCATATTTATCCGCCTGTCTCCAAACTGTTTCAGTTTGAGGTTCAACCCCACTTTTAGCATCTAAAACAGTAACGGCTCCATCTAGAACTCTTAAAGATCTTTCAACTTCCACTGTGAAGTCTACGTGTCCTGGAGTATCAATGATGTTTAATTCATGACCTTTCCATTCACATGATGTCGCAGCAGAAGTAATTGTTATACCTCTTTCTTGTTCTTGAACCATCCAGTCCATTGTAGCTTCACCATCATGAACTTCTCCTATTTTATGGCTTACACCTGTATAAAATAATATACGCTCAGTAGTTGTTGTTTTACCTGCATCTATATGAGCCATTATTCCGAAATTTCTAAATTTCTCTAAAGGATATTTTCTTGCCATTTATTTGTCCTCCTCTCAAATAGTAAATATAGTAAAATAATTTGACAAAACTGCCTTAGCATTAGCCAAAACAGTTTTGATATATATATATTAGTATCTGTAATGAGCGAATGCTTTATTAGCTTCAGCCATTTTATGAGTATCTTCTCTCTTTTTAACAGCTGCTCCTGTGTTATTAGATGCGTCCATTAATTCTCCTGCAACTCTTTCAGCCATAAGCTTTTCGCCTCTTTTTCTTGCCGCTATTAACATCCATCTTATTCCTAACGTCTGTCTTCTTTCTGGTCTAACTTCTATTGGAACTTGATATGTAGCACCACCTATTCTTCTAGCTTTTACTTCTAATAATGGCATTACATTGTTCATAGCTTCTTCAAATACTTCTAAAGCATCTTTTCCAGTTCTTTGAGCTATTAATTCAAAAGCGTCGTAGCATATTTTTTGCGCTACACCTTTCTTACCATCTAGCATTATGCTGTTGATAAATTTAGTAACAACCTTTGAGTTATAAACTGGATCTGGTAATACGTCTCTTTTTGCAATATGTCCTTTTCTTGGCACTTTTCTTCCCTCCTTAACATTTTGAATTTAAGTTCATCGGTACTCGGCATTATTTTCTAATACCGCAAAGTGCTAATCTTTACATCTATATATAAACTTAACTAAATTCAATATTTATGTTGAAGATAAGCACTATCATAAGTTAAGATTCCTATTTCTTAGGTTTCTTAGCACCGTACTTAGATCTTCCTTGCATTCTGTTAGCTACTCCGGCACAGTCTAATGCACCTCTTACAATATGGTATCTAACACCAGGAAGGTCCTTAACTCTTCCACCTCTTATAAGAACAACACTATGTTCTTGTAAGTTGTGACCAACTCCACCTATATATGCAGTTACTTCATATCCATTTGTTAATCTAACTCTGGCAATTTTTCTTAAAGCTGAGTTAGGCTTCTTAGGAGTTGTTGTTTTAACTACTGTACATACCCCTCTTTTTTGTGGACACTCTTTAAGTGCTGGTGCAGTTGATTTAGCTATAGTTGTCTTTCTGCCTTTTCTTACTAATTGGCTAATAGTTGGCATTGTTTCACCTCCTGAAATTTATTTTATCTATATAAATAAAGATAAAAACTAATTTATTTTTAAATATTGGGTAATCTACTATTATTTTAAATTTTCAATATTAAATTATGTAAATAATTTATAAAATATACGAAACTTATTTATTGTGTTGACACATATCTGTATATTTTATAGAGTAAATCACACAAATTGTATTTTATCATTTTAATATACACATGTCAACACAATAAGTTTCTAATATTAAACTGTTTCTATTTCTTCTACAGATTCTTCCTCTGCTGCTTCTATGTTAAGATTTCTATATCTCATCATTCCTGTACCAGCTGGAATAAGTTTACCAATTATAACATTTTCTTTTAAGCCTACTAATGGATCTACTTTTCCTTTTATTGCTGCTTCTGTTAATACTCTTGTTGTTTCTTGGAATGACGCTGCTGATAAGAAGCTATCTGTTGCTAATGCTGCTTTAGTAATTCCCAAAAGAGTTTCTTCTCCTTTGGCTTCTTCTCCACCAAATTCTCTAACTCTAGCATTTTCTTCTTTGAAATCAAACATATCTATCATTGTTCCTGGTAAAAGATCTGTATCTCCAGATTCACTAACTTTTATTTTTCTTGTCATTTGTCTTACAACTACTTCTAGATGTTTATCGTTAATATCAACACCTTGTAATCTATAAACTTTTTGAACTTCTGAGAGTAAATATCTTCTTGCACCATCAATTCCTTTGATATTCATTATATCATGCGGATTAACAGAGCCTTCTGTTATTTCATCTCCTGCTTCTATATAGTCACCTTCAGTTACTCTTAATCTAGATCCAAATGGAATATCATAGCTACGTTCTTCTCCATCAGAACTCATAACTATAACCATTCTCTTTTTCTTTGTTTCTTCTATTTTAATACTTCCTGCTATTTCTGATACAATTGCAAGCCCTTTTGGTTTTCTAGCCTCAAATAACTCCTCAACTCTAGGTAAACCTTGAGTGATATCTGCACCTGAAGCAACTCCACCTGTATGGAATGTTCTCATTGTAAGTTGTGTTCCTGGCTCTCCGATTGATTGTGCTGCTATAATACCAACTGCTTCACCTATATCAATCTTTTTAGCAGTAGCCATGTTCATACCATAACATCTTGAACATACACCCACTTTACAATCACATGTAAATACTGATCTTATTTTTACTTTTTTAATTCCTAACGAAGTAATTTTTTCAGCTGCATCTATATCCATATATTCATTTCTAGGAACTACAACTTCTCCATTTTCTGGGTTTATAACATCTTCAGCAGTATATCTACCAATTAGTCTTTCTTTTAATTCCTCAATAACTTCATTTCCTTCTTTGATTTCTGTAACATAAAGACCTTCAGAAGTTCCACAGTCTTCTTCTCTAACAATTACATCTTGAGAAACATCAACAAGCCTTCTTGTTAAATACCCTGAATCCGCTGTTTTTAATGCAGTATCAGCATTACCTTTTCTAGCACCATGTGTAGATAAGAAATATTCTAATACATCCAAACCTTCTTTGAATGATGCTTTGATTGGCAATTCTATGATTTTACCAGATGGACTCGCCATAAGTCCTCTCATACCAGCTAATTGCTTAATTTGTGACTTAGAACCTCTGGCTCCTGAGTCTGCCATCATATATATTGGATTAAACTTATCAAGACTGTCCATTAAAGCATTCGCAATGTCCTCAGTTGTTTGAGTCCACTTTTCAATAACTCTTTCATATCTTTCGTCATCAGATATGAATCCTCTCTTATACATTTTTTCAATTTTTTCAACTGTTTCATCAGCTTCTTTAAGTAATTCATATTTAGCATCTGGAACTATAATATCCGATGTCGCAACTGTTACCGCTCCAATTGATGAATAATGATATCCTAGCGCTTTTATATTATCAAGCATCACTGATGTCTTTATTGGGCCATGCTTCATATAGCAATTATCTATAATTCTACCTAATGATTTTTTAGTTACTAAGAAATCAACTTCCAAATCAAATTTTGTTTCTTCATTGCTTCTATCGACTAATCCTAGATTTTGAGGTATTGATTCATTGAAAATTATTTTACCAACTGTAGTTTTAATTATTCTTGATTGTTTTACTCCATCAAATTCTCTAGTTACTTTTACATTAATCTTTGCATGGATATTAATAGCCTTTGTCTCATATGCCATTATAGCTTCATCTACACTAGAGAAAGTCATTCCTTCTCCTTTAGCACCATCTCTATCCATTGTTAAGTAATATGATCCAAGAACCATATCTTGTGTAGGAACACAAACCGGTTTACCATCTGATGGCTTTAATATATTGCTTGCACCTAGCATTAAAAACCTTGCTTCCGCTTGTGCTTCAACAGATAATGGAAGATGGACAGCCATTTGGTCACCATCAAAGTCAGCATTGTATGCTGTACAAGATAATGGATGAAGTTTTATTGCCTTACCTTCTACTAAGACTGGTTGAAATGCTTGAATTCCAAGTCTATGCAGTGTAGGAGCACGATTAAGTAATACTGGATGATCAGCAATAACCTCTTCTAGTACATCCCAGACTTGTGGTTGAACTCTTTCAACCATTCTCTTAGCACTTTTAATATTATGAGCAATTCCATCTTGAACTAGTTTCTTCATAACAAATGGTTTAAATAACTCTATAGCCATTTCTTTTGGAAGACCGCATTGATACATTTTTAATTCTGGACCAACAACAATAACTGATCTTCCCGAATAGTCAACTCTCTTACCAAGTAAGTTTTGTCTAAATCTTCCTTGCTTACCTTTTAACATATCAGAAAGAGATTTTAAAGGTCTATTTCCCGGACCTGTTACAGGCCTACCTCTTCTACCATTATCAATAAGTGCATCTACAGCCTCTTGAAGCATTCTTTTTTCATTTCTAACAATTATATCAGGAGCTCCTAAATCTAATAACTTCTTTAATCTGTTATTTCTATTTATAACTCTTCTATATAAATCATTTAAATCAGAAGTAGCAAATCTTCCACCATCTAGTTGAACCATTGGTCTTAAATCTGGCGGTATTACTGGTATAACACTTATAACCATCCACCCTGGTTTATTCCCAGATTTTCTAAATGATTCTACCACTTCTAATCTTCTAATTATTCTTACTTTTTTTTGACCAGTACTCTGTTTTAATTCTTCTTTTAGTTCCTTTGACGCTGATTCTAAGTCAATCTCATTTAATAATTCTTGGATTGCTTCTGCACCCATACTAGCTTCAAAGCTTTCATCACCATATTTTTCAACAGCTTCTCTATACTCTTTTTCATTAAGAAGTTGTTTCTTTAATAGTGGTGTTTCTTTTGGATCTGTAACTATATAAGAAGCAAAATATAATACTTTTTCTAAAGATCTTGGTGACATATCTAGTAACAATCCCATTCTTGATGGGATTCCTTTAAAGTACCAAATGTGAGATACAGGGGCAGCCAATTCAATGTGACCCATTCTTTCTCTTCTTACCTTAGCCTTAGTAACTTCTACTCCACATCTATCACAAACTATTCCCTTATATCTAACTCTCTTATATTTTCCACAATGACATTCCCAATCTTTCATTGGTCCAAATATTCTTTCACAGAATAAACCATCTCTTTCTGGCTTTAAAGTTCTGTAATTAATTGTTTCTGGTTTTTTAACTTCTCCTCTTGACCACTCTCTTATTTGTTCTGGAGATGCTAAACCAATTTGTATTGCATCAAAATTATTTAATTCAAACAAGGGTAAATCCTCCCTTCAAAATTAGTGTTCATCATTAAATCCATCTAAATCTAACTGATCTAGTTCTTCGATATCTGCATTTTCGTCATAATCAATATCATCAAGGTCATCTTCCCTAGTCTCATCATAGCCATCATTTATAATTTCCGGTTCTGGAGTAATACTTTCTTCAGTTCCCTCTATATTAACTTCCAAATCTGCCATGTCATCATCAGCAAACTCTTTTAATTTAACTTCTTCATGCGAGTCATTTAGAACCTTTATATCAAGACATAAAGCTTGAAGTTCCTTTATAAGAACTTTAAATGATTCCGGAACACCTGGTTCTGGTATATTTTCACCTTTAACTATAGCCTCATATGTTTTAACTCTACCTACAACATCATCTGATTTAACTGTTAAAATTTCTTGTAATGTATGTGCTGCGCCGTATGCTTCAAGTGCCCAAACTTCCATTTCTCCAAATCTTTGCCCACCAAATTGAGCTTTACCTCCAAGTGGTTGTTGCGTAACTAAAGAGTATGGTCCAGTTGATCTAGCATGTATCTTATCATCAACTAAGTGATGAAGCTTTAAGATATACATTATTCCAACAGTTACTTCATTATCAAACGGCTCTCCTGTTCTTCCGTCATATAATATAGTCTTAGCATTAGCATTAAATCCAGCCTTTTCTAAGCATTCTGTAATTTCACTTTCTGTTGCTCCATCAAATACTGGTGTTGCTATGTGCCAACCTAAATGGCTTGCTGCCCATCCTAAATGAACTTCAAGCACCTGCCCTATATTCATACGTGAAGGAACTCCTAGCGGATTTAAGCAAATTTGAAGTGGTCTTCCATCTGGTAAAAACGGCATATCTTCTTCCGGTAAAACTCTTGATATAACCCCTTTATTACCATGACGTCCTGCCATCTTATCACCAACTGATATTTTTCTTTTTTGTGCGATATAGCATCTTACAAGTTCATTAACTCCTGGATTTAATTCATCTCCATTTTCTCTTGTAAATACTTTAATATCAACAATTATACCAGCTTCTCCATGTGGCACTCTTAATGAAGTATCTCTTACTTCTCTAGCTTTTTCTCCAAATATTGCTCTCAGCAATCTTTCTTCTGCTGTTAATTCTGTTTCGCCCTTTGGTGTAACCTTACCTACTAATATATCTCCGGATCTTACTTCAGCACCTATTCTGATTATTCCTCTTTCATCCACATCTTTAAGCGCATCATCGCTTACATTTGGAATATCTCTTGTTATTTCTTCTGGGCCTAGCTTCGTATCTCTCGCTTCGCATTCATATTCTTCAATATGCATAGAAGTAAAGATATCTTCTCTAACTAATTCTTCAGAAATCAGCATAGCATCTTCGTAGTTATATCCTTCCCATGTTATGAATCCCATTCTGATATTTCTACCTAATGCAATTTCACCTAAGTCTGTTGATGGACCGTCTGCAATAACCTGATTCTTATATACAACTTCTCCTGTATCTACTATTGGCCTTTGATTAATACAAGTACCTGAGTTACTTCTCTTAAACTTTAATAGTTTATATACATCTATACCACCATCTGAATCTCTTTTAATTTTTATTTCAGAACCAGATACATATGTAACAATCCCTGCATTTTTCGCTTTAGGAAGTACTCCTGAATCTACAGCTGCTTTATACTCAATACCAGTACCCACTATTGGTGCTTGTGGCTTTAATAATGGAACTGCTTGACGTTGCATGTTTGATCCCATAAGTGCTCTTGTAGCATCATCATTTTCAAGGAACGGAATCATAGCTGTTGCAACTGATACCATCTGTCTTGCAGATACATCAATCAAATCTACATCTGTAGCCGGAACTACGAACACGTCTTCTAAGTGTCTTACTGTAACCTTTTTATCGATAAAATGTCCTTCTTCATCTAGCGGTTCTTTTGCTTGAGCTATTAAAAACTGATCTTCTTCATCTGCAGTAAAGTATCTAATTTCATCTGTAGCTCTACCGTGTTCTTTATCAACTATTCTATATGGTGTTTCTATAAAACCATATTCATTGACTTTAGCAAAAGTAGCTAATGAATTAATAAGACCTATATTCGGACCTTCTGGTGTTTCTATAGGACACATTCTTCCATAATGTGAATGGTGAACGTCTCTAACTTCAAACCCTGCTCTTTCTCTTGAAAGTCCCCCTGGTCCTAATGCTGATAATCTTCTTTTATGAGTTAATTCCGATAATGGATTTGTTTGATCCATGAATTGTGATAATTGTGAGCTTCCAAAGAATTCTTTTATAGCTGCTGCCACCGGTCTTATATTTATTAACATCTGTGGAGTTATTGCTTCTTGATCTTGAATAGTCATTCTTTCTTTAACTACTCTTTCCATCCTTGATAAACCAATTCTAAATTGATTTTGTAATAATTCTCCAACTGATCTTAATCTTCTATTTCCTAAATGGTCTATATCATCAACATAGCCTATTCCATATGCTAATCCTAGTTCATAACTAATAGTTGCGAAAATATCGTCTCTTATAATATGTTTTGGAATAAGTCTTGAAATATTCTTCTTTATCTCTTCTTTAATAGTTGATTCATCAGAAAAGTTATCTAATATTTCTCTTAATGTTGGATAGTGTACTAATTCTTTAATTCCTAAATCTGAAATATCAAATGAAACTTGTTTATTTATATCAACAAAATGGTTACTTATTACCCTAACCACCTTATCTTCTATTAATAGATCAACAGATTTAACACCAGCATTTTGTATTTCTTCAGCCATCAACCTACTAATTTTTTGATTTTTCTCAACCATTATTTCTCCAGTTTGTGGATTAACAATATCCCCTGCAGATACTTGGTTTGCTATTCTTAAATTTAATGCTAGCTTTCTATTAAATTTATATCTACCTACTCTAGATAAATCATATCTTTTTGCATCAAAAAATAGAGTATCAATTAAAGATATAGCACTATCAACTGTTGGTGGCTCTCCTGGTCTTAATCTTTTATATATTTCAAGCAATGCCTCTTCTTTAGTCTTAGTATTATCTTTTTCTATTGAAGCTCTAAGTCTTTCTTCTTCTCCAAAAAAGTCTAATAATTCTTGATCACTGCCAAAACCCATAGCTCTCGCTAATATAGTGATTGGTAGCTTTCTTGTCTTATCTATTCTTACATAGATTATATCATTTGAATCTGTTTCATACTCTAACCATGCACCCCTATTAGGAATTACAGTGGCAGAATATAATTTTTTACCACTCTTGTCTATAGAGTAATTATAATATACGCCTGGTGATCTTACTAATTGACTTACTATAACTCTTTCTGCACCATTGATTACAAAAGTACCTTGTTCAGTCATTAAAGGAAAATCTCCCATGAACACTTCTTGTTCTTTTATTTCACCAGTTTCATTATTTTGAAGTCTTACTGAAACTTTCAGTGGAGCTGCATATGTTGCATCTCTTTCTTTACATTCTTCAACTGAGTATTTGATATTTTCCATATCAAGTTTATAATCAACAAATTCTAAAACTAAATTACCCGTAAAATTTGTTATCGGATTGATATCCTCAAAAACTTCGTGTAATCCTTCATCTAGAAACCATTGATATGAATCTAATTGAACCTCAATTAGATTTGGCATTTCAGTAACATCTTTAACCTTACCGAAACTCATTCTTGTTCTTTTCCCAACTTGGACAGGATGTACCATGAACTTTCACCCCTTGTATAAACTAAAATAACCAAAAGCATACTTTCCCTAAGGACTTTGCTTTCGGACAGCGTCTTTTTATAGTATAACCATTAATAACCAAATTATACTCTGTTTTTCCACTAAGAATATATATTATTCCATAGTGAATAATACATTATATTATAATATCATATGATTTTTTTATTGTCAACACAATTTAAAATGTAATATTTAGTCATAAAGCTATATATAATATTTACTATGAATTTGTATAATAAACATTATATATAGCTTTATACAACCAACAAAAAAGGTGCATCAAGCACCTTTTTATTATTTAAATTCTACAGTAGCTCCAACTTCAGCTAATTTAGCTTTCATTTCTTCTGCTTCTTCTTTAGCAACGCCTTCTTTTAATGTCTTAGGAGCTCCATCAACTATTTCTTTAGCTTCTTTTAATCCTAATCCAGTTATTTCTCTTACAACTTTGATAACCTTTATTTTGTTATCTCCAGCGCTAGCTAATACTACATCAAATTCTGATTTTTCTTCAGCAGCAGCTCCACCAGCTACAGCTCCACCAGCTACAACAGCAGCAGCAGCACTTACTCCAAATTCTTCTTCACAAGCCTTTACTAATTCGTTTAATTCTAAAACGCTCATTTCTTTAATTGCTTGAATTATATCTTCTCTTGTCATTTTAATAGCACCTCCGAAAATTTTTATAAAATTATTTTTTTGTTTTCCACAAATATTATTCTGCAGATTCTGTTCCCTTACTATCAGCAATAGCACTTATTACACGTGCAAAGCTTGATATTGGAGACTTGATACTTCCAAGAAGTTTTGCGATAAGAACTTCTTTTGATGGTATTGTTGCAAGTTGTTGAATCTTTGCTGCATCATATAATTCTCCATCTACGATACCAGCTTTAAGTTCTAAAGCTTTATGATCTTTTGCAAAATCATTTAATATTCTTGCAGGAGCTGTTACGTCATCATATCCAAACGCAATAGACACAGGTCCTTCTAAATATTCATCAAAACCTTCAATTCCTAATTCTTTAACAGCTAAAGTAACTAAAGTATTTTTATATACTTTATATTCAATTCCAGCTTCTCTTAGATTCTTTCTTAGTAAAGTATCTTCTTCAACAGTTAATCCTTGATATTTAGCAAGAACAACCGCTTGAGCTTTTTCTAACTTTTCTTTGATTTCTGCAACTTTTGCTTCTTTAAGTTGTCTGTTCTTATTTATCACTGCGGTCCACCTCCTCACAGTTTTAAACTGCTTATTTATTTAAAAAGATCTTCCCGCAGACAGGAAGATCTATAATAACTAATTATTATATACCTCGGTAGGTAGTTATCCTTTTATGCTTTCGCACCTACTGTCTACGGAAAAATTTATTCTTTTTTCAACAACATTTGATATTGTATCACTTAACTTATTTTAAGTCAATACTAATCTAAAACTTTTGTTGGATTTATTTTAGCTCCTGGTCCCATTGTACTTGAAACTGATACCGATTTTACATATTGTCCTTTAGCCGCTGCTGGTTTAGCCTTGATTAAAGCTTCCATTAAAGCATTAAAGTTTTCTTTTAACTTCTCTACTCCAAATGATTTCTTTCCAATAGGGCAGTGAACTATAGCAGTTTTATCTACTCTATATTCAACCTTACCAGCTTTTATATCTTCAATAGCTTTAGTAACATCAAATGTTACTGTTCCTGATTTAGGGTTTGGCATTAATCCTTTAGGTCCTAAAACCCTACCGATTCTACCAACAACCCCCATCATATCTGGAGTTGCTACAACTACATCATAGTCGAACCAATTTTCACTTTGAATTTTTTGAACTAATTCTTCTGCTCCAACAAAATCTGCTCCAGCTGCTTTAGCTTCATCAGCTTTAGCACCTTTTGCAAATACAAGCACTTTGACAGTTTTACCTGTTCCGTTAGGTAAAACAACAGCACCTCTTACTTGTTGGTCTGCATGCCTTGGATCTACTCCAAGTCTTACATGTAGTTCAATTGTTTCATCAAAATTAGCTTTTGCAGTCTTTAAAACAAGATCTAATGCCTCATTAGAACTATATAGTGTACTTTTATCTATAAGCTTTGCACTTTCAATGTATTTTTTTCCCATTTCTTTTCCTCCTCCGTGGTAATAACGGTTTTTACCTCCCACTTAATTTTACGAATTACTCTTCAATAGTTACGCCCATACTTCTAGCTGTTCCAGCAATCATTCTCATTGCTGATTCAACGTTAGCAGCATTTAAATCCGGCATCTTAGTTTCTGCTATTTTTTTAAGTTGATCTTGAGTTAACTTACCAACCTTAGTTTTATTAGGAACCCCTGATCCGCTTTCTAATCCTAATTCTTTCTTAATTAGAACTGCAGCTGGAGGTGTTTTTAATATAAAACTAAAAGATCTATCTTGGTAAACTGTTATAACTACTGGTATTATTAATCCTGCTTGGTTTGCTGTTTTAGCATTAAACTCCTTACAGAATCCCATTATATTTACACCATGTTGACCTAAAGCTGGACCAACTGGTGGAGCTGGTGTTGCCTTACCTGCTTGAAGTTGAAGTTTAATCATTCCAGTTACTTTCTTAGC
This sequence comes from Clostridium neonatale, assembly GCF_900465025.1. Classification (NCBI taxonomy): domain Bacteria; kingdom Bacillati; phylum Bacillota; class Clostridia; order Eubacteriales; family Clostridiaceae; genus Clostridium; species Clostridium neonatale. Next base: position 201,394 of record NZ_UICR01000001.1, on the reverse strand, counting down.
CATTTTTGTTATTCCTCCTATTACTGTGGTATATGCGAACTTTTCGTTCTCCCACTTTATTAAATCAGTTTACATTAAACTAATTTTTCAACTTGATTAAAATCTAATTCGGCAAGAGTTTCTCTGCCAAACATTTCTACTAAAGCCTTAACTTTATGTTTCTCTAAAATTATCTCTTGTATTATAGCTATGGAATCTCTTAACGGTCCTGAGATAATTCTTATATTTTCCCCTATTTCTAAATCTATATCAATAGTAGTTTCTACCACTCCCATTGATTGAACTTCATCATCTGATAGAGGAACTGGTTTTGATCCTGGACCGACAAATCCTGTTACACCTCTTGTATTTCTTACAACGTACCAAGCTTCATCACCCATTATCATCTTAACTAGCACATATCCAGGAAATTTTTTCTTTAATGAGACTTTGCGCTTACCATCTTTTTCTTCAACCACTTCTTCCATTGGTACTTGTATATCATGGATAAGAGATTCAAGATTTCTGTTTTCAATTGCTTTTTCTAGATTTGCTTTAACCTTATTTTCATATCCAGAGTATGTATGTACTACATACCATCTTGCTCTTTCACTCATAGTCATTTCAGCAACAATGAATATTGCCAAACCTCCTTATTATTTTAATTTTAAAATCATTTCAAAGAGGCTCTTGAAAATAAAATCAAATCCACCAACTAATACTATGTATATTACAGTGAATATTAAAACTGCAATTAATGCTTTCTTTGTCTCATTCTTTGAAGGCCAAGTTATTTTTTTCACCTCAGCCTTAACCTCTCTAAAAAAACTAAACAAACTACTCTTTTGAACAGCCTTTCCAGTTTTCACATTATTTTTATCTGACATACTATCACATCCTTAATTTTAATAAGCATATGTCATTTTAGGCTAACTATTTTGTTTCTCTATGAAGAGTGTGTTTTTTGCAGAATTTACAATATTTTCTCATTTCTAATCTATCTGGATCATTTTTCTTGTTCTTCATTGAATCATAATTTCTTTGTTTACACTCTGTGCATGCTAAAGTTATCTTTGTTCTCATGACTGCACCTCCAGTTTCATATATTTCATATATATTAAACAAAAGATCTTATCTTTTGTTTTTGTTGAAAAGACTTACTTTTAATTTTACTTATATAAAATATCATACAAGATCTTTATTGTCAATCACCTTTAAATAGGACTAAGTTAAATAACTTAGTCCTATTTATTTAAAGAATAATTAATATTATTCAACTATACTAGTAACAACTCCAGAACCTACAGTTCTTCCACCTTCTCTGATAGCGAATCTTAATCCTTCATCCATTGCGATTGGAGTGATTAATTCAACATTCATGTCAATGTGGTCTCCTGGCATTACCATTTCCATTCCATCTGGTAATTTGATTGAACCAGTAACGTCAGTTGTTCTGAAATAGAATTGTGGTCTATATCCATCGAAGAATGGAGTATGTCTTCCACCTTCTTCTTTTTTAAGTACGTATACTTGACCTACGAACTTAGTATGTGGATGTACTGAGTTTGGTTTTGCTAAAACTTGACCTCTTTCGATTTCAGTTCTTTGAATACCTCTTAATAATGCTCCGATATTATCTCCTGCTTGCGCTTCGTCTAATAACTTTCTGAACATTTCGATTCCAGTTACTACTGTCTTCTTCTTTTCTTCTTGTAATCCAACGATATCTATTTCATCTCCAACATGAAGAACCCCAGCTTCAACTCTTCCTGTTGCAACTGTTCCTCTACCAGTGATTGTAAATACATCTTCAACTGGCATTAAGAATGGTTTATCTGTAGCTCTTTCTGGTGTTGGAATATAACTATCTACTGCATCCATTAAATCTAATATTGGTTTGATAGCTTCTTCATCTGTTGGATTTTCTAATGCTTTTAATGCTGATCCTGTTATTACTGGAATATCATCACCTGGGAAGTCATATTCACTTAATAATTCTCTTACTTCCATTTCAACTAATTCTAATAATTCTGGATCATCTACCATATCTGCTTTGTTTAAGAATACTACTATGTATTCTATACCAACTCTTGATCCTAATAAGATATGTTCTCTTGTTTGTGGCATTGGACCATCTGCTGCTGATACAACTAAGATAGCTCCATCCATTTGTGCAGCTCCTGTAATCATGTTCTTAACATAGTCAGCATGTCCTGGACAGTCTACGTGAGCATAGTGTCTGTTTTCTGTTTCATACTCAACGTGAGCTGTATTGATTGTAATTCCTCTTTCTTTTTCTTCTGGCGCTTTATCTATATCAGCATAGTTAAACGCTTCTGCATATCCTCTGTTTGCTAATACAGTTGTTATAGCTGCTGTTAATGTTGTCTTACCGTGGTCTACGTGACCGATTGTTCCAATGTTAACATGTGGCTTACTTCTCTCGAACTTTTCCTTTGCCATTGTTAAATTCCTCCCTTAAATCATGTAATAAACTTTGCCTAGTGTTTTTTTATTTTATTTGGAGCTCACAATCGGGATTGAACCGACGACCTCCGCCTTACCAAGGCGACGCTCTGCCTACTGAGCTATGTGAGCGTTCATTTTATGCTATTCCTTGATATACCAATTATAAATTTTACTATTCTTTTTTTTATTTGTCAATAAAAAAATTATTTTATATCTAAATACTTTTCCAGTTTTCTTTTTACTCTTTGTAAAGCATTATCGATAGATTTAGAATGCCTCTCTAAATCACATGCTATTTCTTGATAAGACTTCCCATCTAAGTATGATGTAAGAACTTCCAATTCTAAATCTGATAACACATTTTCTATTTTATCCTCAATATAATCCATTTGTTCTTTACTTATTATAAGTTCTTCTGGATCTGAAATCTTTATACCAGCTAAAACATCTAATAATGTTCGTTCAGATTCTTCTTCATAAATTGGTTTATTCAATGATACATAAGTATTTAATGGAATATGCTTTTGTCTAGTAGCAGTTTTAATTGCAGTAATGATCTGTCGCGTTACACATATTTCTGCAAAAGCCTTAAACGATGTTGACTTATCAGGTTTATAATCTCTAATAGCTTTGTAAAAACCAATCATTCCTTCTTGATAAATGTCTTCTTTATCTGCCCCAATTAAAAAATATGACTTAGCCTTTGACTTAACAAAATTTTCATATTTAGAAATCAAATAATCTTGCGCTCTATTATCTCCTGATTTTGCTTCTATAACAATTTCTTCATCTGATTTATCTTTAAATTCTAAAAACTTTTCCAACGATTCTCACTCAACTCTCTTCTGCATAAAACTACTTATGTAAACAATTATACCTTAGCAAAATTGCCTTAGTCAACTTAATTCATTTGCCCCTTCTAATTTTTTCCAACTTTTCAACAATACTATCAGGAATATTATCACTTAAGCTATTTTTATATCCAATCTTATTATTTTCAGAATTCTTTTTAATCACTTTTTCTACCTTTAAAATTTCATTATAAAATTCTAAAGAAGACATTCTAACTGCCCCTCTTTGAAATACTGTTTGTTGCTCTAAATTATCAGAAGTTACTACTACTATCTCATGTTTTCTTCCTAATTGATTAACTTTTTTCTCAATATAACTATCAGCCGTTTCTCCATCTTTAGTAAAAATAACCGATATATGATTGCTAACCTCTTCTTTTTTCTCAATACTTCCTGTAACCTTATGTGCATCAAAGACTATAGATATTCTGCAACTATTAAATACAGAATAATTATGAAGAATATCTATCAGAGACTGCCTTGCACCTTCAAAAGTAAAATCTTTTGTAGCTTTTAAATTAGGCCAGCTATTTATAACATTGTACCCATCTACAAAAATAGTTTTCACATATATACCTCTCTCACTTTAGTCTCCCTTTTAATATTTCATACATCATTATACCACCTGCTACTGATGCATTTAAAGAATTAATCTTTCCCACCATTGGTATTTTAATTAACTTATCACATTTTTGTATTGTTAATTTAGACATACCTTTACCTTCATTTCCTATTATAATTGCACAAGGTCCAGTAAAATCAGCTTCATAACTATATTCTTTTGCTCTTATATCAGTACCATAAACCCATATTCCGTTTTCTTTTAATTCGTCTATAGTATTATTTATATTAGTTACTTTAGCTATCTTCATATGCTCAATAGCTCCCACTGATGATTTATACACAGTACTATTTACCGACACACTTCTTCTTTTAGGTATAATAATTCCATGTGCTCCAAATAGCTCTGCAGTTCTAGCTATAGAACCTAAATTATGAGGGTCTTCAATTTCATCTAATATAATTATAAACGGATCTTCATTCTTATCTCTTGCTAAATCTAGGATATCTGATACATCAGAATATTTAAATGGTGTCACTTTAGCTATTACTCCTTGATGAACTTCCCCACCACACATTGAATCAAGTTTTCTCTTATCAACTTCTTTTATAAGAATTCCTTTTTCCTTTGCCATTCCTATAATAGCTTTTATCGATCCTTCAGATCTATTGTTAGATATGTATAATGCTTCTATTGTTCCTTTTCCCTTTAAAGTTTCTGAAACAGCATTCCTTCCTATTATTAAATCTTCTCTTCCTATATTCAAATTATCTTTTTTATTCAATTTATCTTTTTGTTCTGTATCTTTACTTTTCTTCATTTCACTATTTTTTCTTATAGCTCTATTTTTTTCTTGCATTCATTTCCCTCCTTGCATTTTATAATAAAATCTAATTTAATATGTAAAGTGATTTATTTAGCACAAATTCCAATCGTTCTTTATCTCCAATTAGATATAAATATCCTACAAGTGCTTCAAATCCTGTTGCCATTCTATAATCTCTCACATCTGCATTTTTGGGAATTGTAGCTGACTTAGCATTTCGCCCTCTTTTGTAAATACTTAACTCATCTTCTTTAAGTAAACTTTCCAATTGATGCATTATATCAGATTGGCTTTTAGCTTTTACGTAACTAATTGCTTTTACATGAATCTTATTAGCATTTAATGATATATTGTTGCTCAATATATAATTTCTGATAAAAACTTCATATACTCCATCACCAATTAAAGCTAATTGCAAAGGGTTTAACATTCTAGCTTCATCTTTACTAAATTCTTTAACTCTTAAGTCATTTATCATTTTTTTCTCCTCTTTAACTAAAAGTACCACTTTTAAAGCAAATGCACAATGACAATATTCAAGACTTATATAAGTCTTGCTAACTTGTACTGTGCATTTTAATTGCTATTTTTATGTTTGCATACTAACCATTAATTAAATAATCTTTTCTTACAAGAAATATCAATTAATTTTCTTCCATCTTACACCTTGTGGAGTATCTTCTAGCACAATATTTCTTGCCTTTAAATCATCTCTTATTTTATCCGCCAACGCAAAATTCTTATTTTTTCTCGCTTCCTGTCTTTGTTCTATAAGTTCTTCTATTTCTGAATCTAAGTCCTTTTCAATCCTCTTTTGTAAAATTCCAAGTGGCTTTCCTAATTCCCTTATAAGTTTCTCTGCATTTTCGCAAATTTCTACTGATGAATCTATACTTATATTATTATTTATATCTTTAGTTAAATCAAATAGTACAGATATAGCATCTGCAGTATTAAAATCATCATCCATTTTTTCAATGAATTTATCTCTATATTTATCTAAAGATTTTAAATAAATATGCTCTTCTTCTGTCATATCCTTATGCTTAACTTCACTTTTTAAATTTTCAAGATTATTTATACAATTATATAACCTTTCAACTGAAGATTTAGACGAATCTAATAGTTCTTTAGTAAAGTTAATTTGAATTCTATAGTGCCCTGAAAGCATTAAAAATCTTATAGCATCTGAATCATACTCTTCAAGGATCTCTCTTGCTGTAAAGAAATTATTTAATGACTTAGACATTTTTTTGTTATCTACATTTACAAATGCAGCATGCATCCAATAGTTTGCGAACTTCTTGCCAGTCACTGCTTCACTTTGAGCTATTTCATTTTCATGATGCGGAAATTTTAAATCCATCCCTCCAGCATGAATATCAATTGTATTTCCCAAAAGCTTTTTAGCCATACATGAACATTCGATATGCCAACCGGGTCTTCCCATGCCCCAAGGACTTTTCCATGCTGGTTCACCGGTTTTTTGTGCTTTCCAAACTGCAAAATCCATCGGATCTTTTTTTCTTTCATCTACATTTATTCTAGCGCCAGCTTGTAAATCCTCCAGATTTTGACCACAAAGTTTTCCATATGCCTCAAATTTATTTGTACTAAAATAAACATCACCATCTACTTCATACGCATATCCTAAATTTATTAATTGTTCTACAAATTTTATAATTTCATCTATATATTCTGTTGCTCTTGGATTAATTGTAGCTCTTTCTATATTAAGCAAATCTGCATCTTTATAATATTCTTCAATATATCTATCACCTAATTCTTTTACTGTTACACCTTCTGAATTAGCTTTATTTATCATTTTATCGTCTATATCAGTAAAATTTTGAATGAACGATACTTTATATCCTCTATATTCCAGATATCTTCTTACGGTATCGAATATAATGAAAGTTCTTCCATTTCCAATGTGAAAATAATTATAAACAGTTGGTCCACAAACATACATTTTCACTTCATTTGGGACTATAGGGATAAACTCTTCTTTTCTTCTAGTTAAACTATTATATATCTTCATCAATTTACCTCCTAATATTATTTTAAGCTTATATTATTTTTATCAAATTCATCCTTAATTATATCATATACATCTTCAAGTTGTACTTCTCTCATTTCTCCATCTCTAAGTTTAAACTCTACTATACCTTCTCCAATTTTTTTACCTACAGTTACTCTTATTGGTATTCCTATTAATTCTGAATCCTTAAACTTTACTCCTGCTCTTTCATTTCTATCATCAATAAGTGCTTCTACACCCATACCTATTAATTTTTCATAAAGTTGATTCGCTGCTTCAAGTTGATTTTCATCTTTAACATTTACAGGAATTACAGATACATGATATGGTGCAACAGCCAAAGGCCACACTATTCCATTTTCGTCATGGTGCTGTTCTATTATAGAAGCAACAGTTCTAGTAACTCCTATACCATAGCATCCCATTATAAATGGCTTTTCTTTCCCATTCTCATCTATAAAATTTGCATTCATAGCTTTTGAGTATTTTGTTCCAAGTTTAAAAATATGCCCAACTTCTGTTCCTCTTGCTATAGTTATAGTGCCATCGCAACAAGGACATTTTTCACCTTCAGTTACATTTCTAAAATCTCCAACAATACCTTCAAAATCTCTTCCATAATTAACATTTTCAACATGATATCCTGTTTCATTTGCTCCAGCAATAAAATTGTACATATTGGCAACTTCTTCATCTACTAATAACATATCAACTTTTATTCCAATTGGTCCAGCAAATCCTATTAATGCTTCAGTTGCATTGAAAACTTCTTCTGGGCTTGCGAAATCAAGATTGCTTACTTCTCCAATTTCATTAGTAACCTTTACCTCATTTATTTCCCTATCTCCTCTTACCATAACAGCAACTATTTTTCCATCTGCATTAAATAACATAGTCTTAGCAAATCTTTTTTCATCTGCATTGAAGAAATTTGCTACTTCTTCTATAGTTCTTGCATTAGGTGTTTCAACTTTATGAACTTCTTTTAACTCTTCTTTTTCTTGTTTTTCTGGAATAGCTACTGCTTTTTCAATATTTGCAGCATAATTGCATTTAGTGCAGAATACTACATCATCTTCTCCCACTTCTGATTTAACCATAAATTCTGCTGAATTTGCTCCACCAATTGCCCCAGAATCTGCTTGAACGCATTTAGCATCTAATCCACATCTATTAAATATTTTTACATATGCATCATGCATTTTATCATATGCTAAATCTAATCCTTCTTGATCTTTATCAAAGCTATACGCATCTTTCATAATAAATTCTCTTGATCTCATAACTCCGAATCTTGGTCTACGCTCATCTCTATACTTAGTTTGAATTTGATATAAATTAAGTGGTAATTGCTTATATGATTTTATCATACTTCTAGCTATATCAGTAAAAACTTCTTCATGAGTTGGTCCTAAGCAAAAGTCTCTTTCTCCTCTATCTTTTAATCTAAACATTTCGGCGCCATACGCATCCCATCTACCAGATTCTTGCCATAATTCTGCTGGAATCATAGCTGATGCCAAAAATTCTTGCGCTCCTGCTGAATTCATTTCTTCTCTTACTATGTCTTCAACTTTTTTTAATACTCTCAATCCTAATGGCATATAATTGTATACTCCCGCTGCCATTTTTTTCATCAATCCTGCTCTAAGCATAAGTTTATGACTATCGATTTCTGCTTCCGCTGGTACTTCTCTCAATGTTGTTATTAACATATTAGACATTTTCATTATAAAAATTCCTCCTAATGTATATAAATTTATATAGTTTTCTAAGTTAGGACCATCTGCAAAATGATGGTTATTCACGCCTATAAGACTTTCTTACTGACTGTGATAATTCGTACATTAAACATATAACTTATGCAAATCATCCTATAGTGCCATTAAAATTGCTTTTGCTCTAAATTACTTTAATTTTAAATATCAAATTACATTTCGCTAATTACTCAAATTGAACATTTTTAACCCTTCATTGCATTCGCTCTATACTTTAACCCTATTAAAACTAATTTTCTTACATTTATAAAATCAGCTTTTTCTACTCACTGCGGAAAACTATTTAGATCTACCAGCATAGAATTTGTTAGTCAAAATACAAAAAAAGTTCGCCTAATATATATATTAGGGCGAACTTATTATCGCGGTACCACCTAAATTTGTTCTCTAATAATGATAACGGTATTAAACCGATAGTTTTTTCCTATTACTCCGAAGCTGGTTCAAAATCTATTAAAAGTCTTACAGCCTATGGACCTTTTCTCTGAAATTGCGATTTCTACTATTCTTCATCATTGATTTTATAAATAATTTTGTTGTGAGTTAATTATAACTTTTTGAAAATTACCTGTCAATAATATTGTAATAGACTAGATTTTTACCAAATATTCAGCTAAAATCATGTCTTCGGGAGTAGTTATCTTTATATTAGTGTACTCTCCTTGAAAAATATAAACCTCATTTCCAAAAAGCTCTGCTACCATTGTATCATCGGTCACTGATATTCCCATTTCTTTAACTTTACTATGACATTCATAAATCATATTATAGTCAAAGGCTTGTGGTGTCTGAATTGATACAAGTTTTTTTCTATCAAGAGTCTCAACAGAGAAATTTTTTTCATTTTTTATTTTTATCGTATCTTTAGGCATAACTCCAGGTGCTGTTGCCTTATATTTCTTAGCATATTTTATTGAATCATTAATAATTCGTTCAGATGTAAAAGGTCTTGCTGCATCATGTATTAATACGATATCTGAATTATTAACTGCTAATAATCCATTGTATACAGACTCTTGTCTTTCGCTTCCACCCTCTACTATTTTATTTACTTTAAGATTATATTTTTTTAATACTTCATTTTTACAGTATTCAGTATCATCCTTTGATAATACTAAAATAATATTGTCTATTAAATCATTGTCCATAAACAACTTAATAGTATAATATAAAATAGGCTTATCTTTTATCTCAATAAATTGTTTGCTTTTGGAAGTTCCCATCCTAGTCCCTTTTCCACCAGCTAATAAAATTGCAGTTACCATTCTATCTCCTTAGCACTAACTTTCTTTTGGTTTTGCAAAAATCATTCTTCCTGCTGCAGTTTGAAGTACTGATGTAACTAATACATCTTTTGTTTGACCAATATATCTTTTTCCTCCCTCAACAACAATCATGGTGCCATCATCTAAATATGCCACACCTTGACTAGATTCTTTACCATCTTTAACTATATCTATAACCATTTCTTCTCCTGGCAAAACCACTGGTTTTATTGCATTAGATAGCTCATTTATATTCAATACAGGAACCCCTTGAAATTCAGCGACTTTATTTAGATTATAATCATTAGTTATAACTTTCCCTTTCATTTCTTGTGCTAACTTTAATAATTTGCTATCAACCTCAGTAATTTTAGGAAAATTATCTTCAACTATCCTTGTTTCAATAGGTAATTCCTTTTGAATTTTATTTAATATATCTAATCCTCTTCGTCCCCTGTTTCTTTTTAATGCATCTGAAGAATCTGATATATGTCTTAATTCATCCAATACTGCATTTGAAACAACCAATGGGCCTTCTATAAATCCTGTCTCACAGATGTCAAATATTCGTCCATCAATTATAACTGAAGTATCTAATACCTTCGGAATTTCATATTGAATTGCTTCTTCTTTTGAATTTTCTTTAGATTCTTTACTTTTCTTTTCTTTCATTGATGGTATTTTAAAATTTACTATAAGTCCAGTTATATCATCTTTTTTCTTAATCATAACTTCTGCACCTATTACAGCCGCCAGCAAATTTAATATTATCAATAATATTGGACCTACGACTGGATATATACCACTTACTGGTTTAGCAATAAAAGTCATTAATATTAATGCAATTACTGCCCCTAAGCATCCATATATTATTTCTGCTATGCTCATCTTTTGCATACTTCTCTCAATGTATTCTATCAAATTAGAAATTCCTCTATAAACTGTAGGGCAAATAAAAAATAATATAAGTCCAAAAATTAAACATAATACTACAATGAAAGTCAATTTCCCAATAGTATTAGCTAGATATGATATACTTGATATTTGAGGTATCGCAAGTAGCATTTGTGCTATTACATACCCTATTACAACACCTAAAATTGTAAATAAAACTCTCAATATTTTTTTTAACACATAATTCACCTCCTTCTAATTATCTCCACTTTTATGTGTTTTCATACTTACAATCTAATAGTCATACTATATATTGTTAATTATAACATACAATTAATCTATCTAAAATGAATAAATTATTAAGTTTAATAAAATGTCCCCCTATTAAATTTCTATTTTCTTATGTATTATATAACTTGTATTTGAAATATAGCTATAATAATTTATTTGAATTAATGCTCTAATTTTCTATAAAACTATAAAAGCTTTTACAGTACTAGATAGAATTCTTTAGTATAGTATTTTATTAAGGAGATGAAGTACATGAATGATATGATATTTGATGAATATCAAAATTGTGTAAATGATTGTTTAATACGTCATAATAACATTTTAGATGTTATCACCAAATATAGCGAAACTAATTCCAAGGTAAATAGAGCCATAGCAAAATCTATAACAAATTGCGGATGCATTAATATTAAGAATATATCTTACATAAAAAATGGAGAGAATAATATCAATAAGGAAATTTCATCTGATAGCAAGACTTCTTGTATTGCTTGTGATGATTGTCGTGAGGTTATAGAAAAAGAAATTGGTAATAATTTATTTTATCTTACTTCATTATGTAATTTATTAGGCATAAGCTTATATGATATAATAATAAAAGAATATAACAAGATGATAACTTTAGGTAAATTTAACTTAAATTAATTCTAAAAAAGCTAGATTAATAATTTAGATTATTAATCTAGCTTTTATTAGATTTCCTTTTTTAAAGATATTTGTTCACGTATTCTTTTTAAGCCACTCCTTATGGCAGTAGCTCTAGCTTCTCCAATTCCCTCTACATTATCTAGATCATCAATATCTGCTTCAATTATTGCACTTAGCTCCTTAAATTCTTTAATTAAGTTTTCAATTACATTTGCAGGTATTCTAGGAACTTTACTTAATACTCTATATCCTTTAGGAGAAATTAAAGTATCCATTAACGGTATACCTGAGTACCCTAAAACTCTAGCGATAGCATCTAAATCTATAAGTTCTGATGAATTTAATTTCTGTATTGCTTCATAAATGTCATTATAATTAAGATCTTCTTTGCAGTAATCTCTAATTAATAGAATCCCATCCCTTTCTATGTGACGTATCAATTCACTAAGCTGCATTGAAATCAATCTACCTTCATTTCCAAGTTCTAATATGTACATATTAATTTCTTCAACTATTCTCATTACCATTTCTGTTCTTTGAATCGCTGTTACCACATCAAACAATGTTGTTAAATCCTGAAACTCTAGTAAATTCAAATTGTTAATTACACGATCTAAAACTGCAACATATTTTTCTAAAGTTTGTATTGCCTGATTTGCTTTACTTAATATAACACTACTTTCTCTTAAAACATATTTTATATCCCCTTTGTACATAGTTATTATATTTCTTCTTTGTGAGATAGCTATTACTATTTTATTAGTCTGTTTTGCTACTCTATGTGCAGTTCTATGCCTGGTTCCTGTTTCATAAGTAGGAATAGATGAATCCGGTATTAACTGTGCATTTGCACAAATAATTTTTTTCAAGTCCTCTGTTATAACTATTGCTCCGTCCATCTTTGCCAATTCATAAACGTAAGAAGGTGTATATTCTGAATTAATTGAAAATCCCCCATCTACAATGTTCATAACTTCTTCGCTATCACTAATAACAATTAATCCACCTGTTTTTGCTCTTAATATATTTTCTAACCCTTCTCTAAGTTGTGTACCTGGACACATTATTTTTAATATATCTTTTATTCCTGTACCTTTTTCAATCCTCATAAATTCACCCCTTTTCACATACTAAACTTATTCAAAGCATAAAGTAACCCTATACTAAACTCTATCATTTATGATACTATAATAATTCCAATCTCTCAATCAATTTATTAATAAATTGATGCACATAAGTTCCATGAAGCTATTAATTATATATATGATTTATTACTTCACTTAATGTTTTTAATTCTACTATTTGTATTTTTCTAAAATTATGTTCATTCAAAAATGACTCTTTAGGTACATAAACTTGTTTAAATCCCATTCTCTCAAGTTCCTTTACTCTACTTTCAATAGACGGTACTCTCTTTAATTCACCAGTTAATCCAACATCACCTACAAAGGCAATATTTGACTTTATCCCCTTTTCTTTAATAGATGATACAATACTCATTATTACTGCTAAATTTATTCCCTGCTCTCTTATTTTCATTCCACCAGTTGTTTTTATAATTACATTTTTATCATATAAATTAATCCCACCACGCTGCTCTAATATAGATATTAGTGTGTTCAATTTATCTTTTCCTAACGTCTCTCCAATACGAGTAGGATACGGTGTAAAACTCTTTGATACTAAACTTTCTACTTCTGTTATTATAGATCTAGTACCTTCTTTTATAACAGATAGAGCACACCCTGATATCACTTCATTTTCCTCTCGTTTAGTCATAAAAAATTCTGAAGGATTATCTATAGATAATATTCCTTTATCACTCATTTCAAAAAATCCATTTTCAATGCCACCGAATCTATTTTTTGAGCTAACTAAAACACGTAAGTTTTCTTCATTATCATCTTCTATTATTAAAACTGTATCTACCAAATGTTCCAGTGCTCTTAATCCTGCTAACTCATCATTTTTAGTCATCTGCCCTACTATAATAACAGCTCTTGGTCTTTTTTCATTTTTAGCAACTTGTAGTAATGTGTTTGCACATTCCATTGTTTGTGTAGGTGATCCTGCTCTCGCTGGCAATGAATTTTCCATTGTAAATGTCTGAATACTATCTACAATTATTAAATCAGGGTTTATATCTTCTATTGACTGCAAAACATTATCTAAACTATTTTCTTGCATCACCCATATATTTTCATTAATATTATTAAGTATTCTATCTGCTCTATTTTTTATTTGAGTATCGCTCTCTTCTCCTGATGCATAAACAACTTTTAACCCCTTTTTAGCTACTTCATTTGAAATTTCAAGTAATAGTGTAGATTTCCCTGCACCAGGTCTTGCAGTTATTATGGTTATAGAATCTTTTACTATTCCTCCACCCATAACTCTATCAAATTCATTTATTCCAGTTATAATTCTATCTTCTTTACTTGATATAATATCATTTAGTTTTCTTATTTGACTCCCAGAATTTATTTTTGCACTTACATTTTTCTTAATATCTACGATTTCTTCTTGCAAGGTATTCCAACTATTGCAAGTTGGACATTTCCCTAACCATTTTATACTTTCAAATCCACAATTAGAACATCTATACAGCATTTTCTTTTTCATACTTTTCTCCTTTTTATATAAACTCTCACAAATTTATCTCTTCAGAAATAATTTATATTTATTAATATAAAAATCTTATCATAATAAAATCATTTTATACACATTTCATTTATCAATATTCTATGTATATATTGCCTAATTGTTGCAAATACTATAAAAAATTATTTATAGGAGTGATATATATGATAAATATAGATTATCTTAAAAATATTCCTGGCCCTAAAAAAAGTACCCTTCATGAAACATCAAAGCAAAATCTAAGTAATATATCATTTAACTCATGTTCTGAAAATGAATGTAATAATCTATTATTAAATTCAAATCTAGAGCAATTTAACACAATTAAGTAATAATAAATTCACTTATATAATAATTATTAATAATAACATTGATATAAAAATAGAATTGTACTATAATTGAAATTAACAAATAATAATTATTATTTAGGAGGTGATTATATGATTAAAGTATATAGCACAAATTCATGTCCATGGTGTGTTAAAGCAAAAAATTATTTAAAATCTCAAAATATTGATTTTGAAGATCTTAATGTACAAGAAGATATGGTAGCGAGAGAAGAAATGATAAATAAATCACATCAAATGAGCGTACCTGTTTTGGATATTAACGGAAAAATAATTATAGGCTTTGATAAACCAGCTATTTTAGAAGCAATAAATAATATCCAATAAATATTATTTATTTAGTTAGAGCAATAGATATTCTTAGTATTTATCTATTGCTCTATTTTATATTATTTATTTAATTCCTTATCTATTAATTTTTTATCAAAACCAACAATCACAGAATCATTTATTTGTATTACTGGAACAGTCCTTTGTCCAGACACTCTAAACACTTCTTCTCTATCTTCATGCTTATCAGCTACATTTATCTCTGAATAATTTACACCCTTGGTATTAAAATATTTTTTCGCCTTAATGCAATCTGGGCACCATGAAGTTGAATAAATTTTTATCATCTATTATTTCTCCTTATCTACTATATATTTTTCTGCACTTAAAAGTGCAATAGTTCCATCAGCTACAGCTGTAGTTATTTGCCTAAACTCTTTTTCTCTTACATCTCCTGCTGCATAAACTCCTTTTATATTTGTTTGCATATTTTCATCTGTAATCACATATCCGTATTCATTTAAATTTATATATTTTTTTATTAAATCTGTCTTTGGTTCTGTCCCTATGTATGCAAATACAGCATCCATAGCAATGTTTGTAATTTGATTTGTCTTAGTATTTTTAAGTTCAATTCCTTCTAATTTGCCATCACCTTGAAGTCCTATAATGTCTTCATTTAACATAACTTCTATCTTTGGGTGATTAAATATAGCTTCTATTTTTGTTTTTTCCCCTTTAAAATAATCATGTCTCCTAATTAAATATACTTTTTCTGCAAATCGAGTTAAAAATATTGCTTCTTCTAAAGCTGAGTTTCCACCACCTACAACTGCTATCTTTTTACCTTCATATAAAGCACCATCACAAACAGCACAGTAATGTACTCCATTGCCTGAAAACTTACTTTCTTGTGGAATAGGAAGTTTTTTAGGCGATGCTCCAGTTGCAATTATTATAGCTTTAGGCTTATATATAAATGACTCCGTTTCAACTATTTTTTCATCATCTGAAAGGATTATATCTTCTATTAAATCAAACTCATCAATGATAGCTCCACTTTCTTCAGCTTGAGATTGTAATATGTCAGATAATTCACTTCCCTGTATGCTTTTAAACCCAGGATAATTTTCTATTGTGTAACTATTTCTAACCTGCCCTCCTAAAACTTTATCCTCTAACAACAATGTATTCAATTTGGCCCTTCCAGCATATATAGCTGCAGTAAGTCCTGCTGGGCCTCCTCCGATTATTATCAAATCTAATTCTTTTATTTCTTTATCCATATATCTCTCCTAATTTCTATATTTTATATTTTAATTTTATCACTATTTATCAATATGTGTATATATAATTATTTAATTATTATTATTTAATTATTATTATCATTTATTAATATTAATTAAAATCTATTTTCAAATAATAAAAGGTGATTAGATATATAAAATACTCTAACCACTTTTTATTGTATTATAATTTGCTAAATACAAGTTTATCTTCTAAATGATTAACTTTTAATTTATCACCTATTTTTATGTTTCCTTGTAATATTTCTTCACTCAATCTATCTTCAACTTCTTTAATTATAAGTCGTCTTAATGGACGTGCACCATAGTTAATATCTATGCCTTTATTTAATAAGAATTTCTTGCTATCAGCTTCAAAATCCAAGTAAATATTTCTCTTGCCTAATCTGTTTTTAATAGAGGCAAGCATCAAATCCATAATCTTATCTAAATCATCATCATTTAACTTATGAAATACTATTGTATCATCAATTCTATTTAAAAATTCTGGTTTAAATTTTTGTTTTAATTCCTCCAAAATATTTTCTTTCATCTTTTCATATTCTGAATTTTCACTGATAGAATTATTAAATCCTATCACTTTTTGTTTTTTAATACTATGGGCACCTACGTTTGAAGTCATAATTATTATTGTATTTTTAAAATCTACAACTTTTCCTTTTGAATCAGTTAGTCTTCCATCATCCATTATTTGAAGCAATATATTAAATATATCAGAATGTGCTTTTTCAATTTCATCTAATAAAACTATAGAGTAAGGATTCCTTCTTACTGCTTCAGTCAATTGACCACCTTCTTCATATCCAACATATCCCGGAGGAGACCCTATCAATCTAGAGACTGCATGACTTTCCATATATTCTGACATATCAATTCTTATAATATTATTTTCATCTCCAAACATTACTTCTGCTAATGCTTTTGATAATTCAGTTTTACCAACTCCTGTTGGACCTAAGAAAATGAAACTACCTATAGGTTTATTAGGGTCTTTTATTCCTACCCTTGCTCTTCTAACAGCTCTAGCTATAGATTTAACAGCTTCATCTTGACCAATAACCCTTTTGTGTAGTATTTCCTCTAATTTTAATAGTCTTTCACTTTCATTTTCTGATAATTTTTCAACCGGTATCTTAGTCCATGAGGAAACAACACTGGCTATATGTTCTGGCGTAACTACTAATACTTGAGATGAATTTTTACTATTCCACTCCTGTTTCATATTCTCTAATTTTTCTATAACTCTCTTTTCTTTATCTCTTAAGTCTGCAGCCTTTTCGAAATTTTGAATAACTACAGCTTCTTCCTTTTCTTTAGTTATACATTCAATTTCTTTTTCAATCTCTTTTAATTCTGGTGGTGCTATTAAATTTTGAATTCTAACTTTAGATGAACCTTCATCAATTAAATCAATAGCTTTATCTGGCATAAATCTATCATTAATATATCTATCAGCTAGATTAACAGCAGCCTCTAAAGCATCATCAGTGATTCTAACATTATGATGCTCCTCATATTTTTCTCTTAATCCAAACAAAATCTCTAAAGTCTCTTCTTTAGATGGTTCTTTTACATTTACTGGTTGAAATCTTCTTTCTAATGCCGAATCTTTTTCAATATATTTTCTATATTCTTCTATTGTAGTAGCTCCGATACATTGGATTTCACCTCGTGCTAATGATGGCTTTAATATATTAGAAGCATCTATAGCCCCTTCAGCTCCACCGGCTCCTATTATTGTATGAATTTCATCAATAAATACAATGATATTCTTATTTTTTATTATTTCTTCCATCGTTCTCTTTAATCGTTCTTCAAATTCACCTCTATATTTCGCTCCGGCTATCATAGATGTTAAATCTAATGCAACAACCCTCTTTTCTCGGAGCACTTCTGGAATATCTCCTCTAACTATTTTTTGTGCAAGGCCTTCAACAACAGCAGTTTTTCCTACTCCTGGTTCTCCAATCAAGCATGGATTATTTTTTATCCTTCTGCATAATATCTCCAATAATCTTTGATTTTCATTTTCTCTTCCTATAACTGGATCTAACATACCTTCTCGCGCTAACTCAGTGAGATCTCTGCCATACTTATCAAGCATAGGGGTTTTTTCTTTCTTACTTCTTTCTGCCTCTCTATCTATCTTTTTATCATCATACTTTCCTGATAAAAATAATACTAGGTCATCTCTAATTCCCACAAAGTTTAATTGCAATATTTTTAAAATGGTATACGCCATACCCTCTTCTTGATTTATTATTGCTAATAAAATATGTTCTGGAGAAACATATTTATGATTTAGTTTTTTAGCTTCAATCACACCTTCCTCTAGAAGCCTTTTTACTCTTGGTGTTCTTGAAATATACTCTAACTTAATATCTCCAAATCCTATATATTTTTGAATCATTCTTTTTACATTATCTAAATAGATACCATATTTTTTTAATAGTTCACTTGAATATCCATTTTCTTTTATGATCCCAATCAAAACATGCTCTGTCCCCACATATCCATGTTTAAAATTTTCCGATTCTTTTTCTGCTTCTAAAAAAACAATCTGTGCTCTATCTGTTAATTTGCTATCTTCCATCTTATTGCTCCTCTCATTATAAAATATCTAAATCAATATTCTCTTTACAAGGTTAGCTCTCTCATAATTTATTTCTCTTATATTTAATGGTCTTCCTATATAATTCTCTATTGAACTATTTTTAATCATAACTAACAACTGATTAATCTTACCATTTTCTATATTTAATAAATTAAGTTCTACTCCTAATCGAATATCAGATAATAGTTCTATTGCCTCTTTCTCGTCTAAAAGGACTGCTGATTCAAGTATTGCATATGCTCTGTATACTTTATTTTCTACTTCATATTTATTTTTACTTAGCAATACCTCCTTAGCCCTTTTTTCCTCAGAAATTACATTTAAAACTACTCCTTTTAATGTTCCTATTATTTCATGTTCCTTTATTCCTAATGATGATTTATTGGATATCCTATATATATTTCCATATTTCTCAGAATCGTAATTGTATATACTTTTTATGCTCATTCCTAACCTATCAAATGTCTTGGATATCTTATCAATTTCATTATTCATAGTTAATGCCGGCAAATGAATATCTATAGATGCTTCAAGTCCTGTTCCAATATTTTTAGGAGATTCCATTAGATATCCTAAATTTTCATTAAATGCATATTCTAATTTTGATTCTATATTATCATCAATTATATTAGCACTATTAAATGCTTCTTCTAAATTCAATCCTGCTGTTATGCACTGTATTTTTATATGTTCTCCTTCATTTATCATAATGCTTATAGTTTCATTTTTGTTTACTATGAATGCACCTTTTTCTGAATTGTCTAATAAATTTTTATTAATTAAATGTTTTTCTATACAGTCCTCATAATCTTTTTTATCATTCTCCCATAACTTATATAAAGTCATATCTTCAGAATATATTGTATCATTTAATACTTCATATATTAATTCGGCATTTTCTCTTGCCTTCATATAATCTAATTTATTGGGAAAAGGGACTAACTTTAGATTCCTCGCTAATTGAATTTTAGTGCTTAATACAATATCTTCATTATTAGCCAAATTATGAATCCAGTTTCTCATTATACTCTTCCCCCTCCACATCTATCATTCTTGATATACTATCATCTATTATACTTTTCTCTATTTCTGAAATACTATCTCTAATTACTGCAGCCTTCTCATAGTCTTCTTCTAATATTAGCTTCTGTAAACTTTCTTTCAAATCTTTTAGCTTTTTCTTTTGTGATAATTCAATCTTATTCCTTTTTGGTATCTTTCCTGCATACTTAACAAAATTAGTTGCTGTCTTCACTAATGGTTCATTTGATTTTGAGAATTCTTCATAGCACTCAGAACATCCTAACTTTCCAGTCTTTTTAAATTCGTCATAATGCATGCCACAATTAGGACATACTAATTCTTTCTTTTCTGAAACATTATTAAAATTTGATATTAACCCTGTTAATATTCCTTGAAATGGAAAATCAATTTCTTTACTAATAGAATTTAACATTGGAATATCAGCTATATCTCTAGCACAATTTTCACATAGCCATATTTCTTGCTTTTGACCGTTTAATATTTTAACTAAATTTATTCTAGCTTCATTTTTTTTGCATTTTTCACACAACATAATATATCCCACCTTTTAAGATAAAATTACCATAATCATTGCTTTTAAAATATCTGCTCTCACTTTGTTTTTATTTTCTACTGAAATCAAGCTTCTATCATTTATTGCAATTTTCATTAGTTCATATTGCTTTTCCTCAATAATATCTGATTCAAGTAAGTTCTCTAATAAAGCATTAGCATTATGATAAGTAATTGTATCTCCAATACTTTGACTTATTAGTTGTCCTCTGATATTAGAACGACCATGACTAAGTTGTTTAATGACTATATGTCCACCACCACCTCTTTTACTCTCAATTAAATAACCTCTTTCGTAAGTAAATCTAGTTGTTAGTACATAATTTATTTGAGATGGAGCACATCTAAATTGATCTGCTAATTCATTTCTTTGTATAAAAACTATATTATCGTCATTATTGTTAAACATCTCTTTTATAAAATCTTCTATTATATCTGACAGTCTTGCCATAATATCACCTGCTTAAACCTTATTTATCATTTTTGTTTTTGACTTACTTTGACTTTATAATATTATACTATTTTTTTATATATTTTCAAACCTAATTATTTATGACTAAATCTTATTTATAAATTTTACTGATTAATTTTAATATTATTTGCTAATACTATAATATTGAATACTGATTTTATGGAGGATATATATGCAGATTATTTGGTATGGACATTCTTGCTTTTTAATTAAAGCCTCATCAGGAAAAAGAATTTTATTAGATCCATTTAAAATTGATATAAATAGTAATGCTAGTTTTCCCAAATGTGATTTAATAACATTGAGTCATACTCATTTTAATCATTCATATATTAATAAGAATAATACAGATACAAAAATAATCAATACTGAAGGTTACTTTGACATGAATTTTGCAAAAACATATGGTATTAATGCATATCATGATAAACTATTAGGACTTAAAAGAGGAAAAAACATTATCTTTATACTAAAAATTGATAACTATACATTCTGTCATCTAGGAGATTTAGGGCACATTCCTGATGATACTATTTTAGATAAATTACAAGGAATTGATATATTATTTATACCTATAGGAGGAAAATTCACTTTAGATGGTTATGAAGCTTCAAAACTTTGTGAATTAATTTTACCTAAATATATAATTCCTATGCAATATAGAACTCTAGATAGTTCCATTCCACTAGATGATTTAGAGAAATTTATATTCTCTAATAAATATATCAATAAAATTAATTCATCAAGCTTAGATACTAATATTTTAACTTCTAAACATCAGTCTAATATTATTTTGATGAATATATGTAAATTAAATTAATTATTAAAGTTATATTTATATTGTTAAGTATTTATCATTAATAATTAAAATAAGGACATCACTAAAAGTGATGTCCTTATTTTAATTAAGTACCTTATTACAGTCATCATGACAATAAAACATAAAGTCATGTTTTCTACGTTAAGGCAATTCCATGTAATATTATTCTTGGCAAGGAGCTCCTACTGGACAAACATTAGCACAGTTTCCACAATCTATGCAAGTATCTGCATCAATAACAAATTGAGTATCTCCTTGGCTTATAGCATTTACTGGACATTCAGCTGCACATGCTCCGCAGCTAACACATGAATCATTAATAACAAATGCCATATTAAACACCTCCTAATAAATTGTTGTAATTAACCAATTACATTTTATCACGTATTGTCTTGTTTTAAAAGTATTTTATTTACAATAAAGGTGTTAATTTATTTTCACATCTTATATAACTATATATGCTAAATCTTCTATGGTATTAATAATTTTTTCTTCATTTAAATATATTGAATCATATATTACAACTATTTCTTTTTTTTGCAAAGATACTTGACTCGCAATTATTCCTGAATTATTTGCTATAGCATTTTGAATTAACTTTACATCTTTTTCAGATTCCATATTTAAAATCTTAATAATAGATTTCACAAAATATCCTCCTATTTTTCACTAAAAAGATCTTTTATTAATTTTTTATCTTCTTCTGACTCTATCTCTAACTTTATATTTGATTCATCTACAGTATCCTCATATTCTCCGGAAATAAGTTCTATATCTGATATACCGTATTCTTCAATAACTTCTTCATCGCCTTTTTTTAATTTAACTTTAACTATTTCTTTTACTATTGAGTTTCCAGTAACTTCACCATTTCCATATGGTGTTTTAACTATAGCCCCTACTTTAGGTAATCTTTTTCTTATATCCTCATATGTACTTTGCTCATAATTTAAGCAACACATAAGTCTGCCACAAATACCTGAAATCTTAGTCGGATTAAGTGAAAGATTTTGTTCCTTGGCCATCTTTATTGATACTGATGCAAAATCCCCTAAGAAACTAGAGCAACACATTGGTCTACCACATGGTCCAAGTCCGCCTATCATTTTAGCTTCATCCCTTACTCCAATTTGTCTTAATTCTATTCTTGTCTTGAATATAGTTGCTAAATCTTTAACTAAATCTCTAAAATCAACTCGCCCATCAGCTGTAAAATAAAATATTACTTTATGGTTATCAAATGTATATTCAACATCTATCAACTTCATATTAAGTTCATGCTCTTCTATTTTCTTTAAACAAATACTTAATGCTTCTTCTTCTTTTTCCTTATTTTCTTTATGTTTTAATATATCTTTTTCATCTGCAATTCTTATTACACTTTTTAATGGAGAAATTATATCTTCTTCTGATACTTCTCTTATTCCTATTACACATTCTCCAAATTCAACACCTCGTGCAGTTTCTACAATTACATAGTCTCCTTTTATTATGTTAAATTTTTCAGGACTAAAATAATATATTTTTCCAGCCTTCTTGAATCTTACTCCTATAACCTTTATCATTAATTATACCTCCGCAAATCCCATAAGCAGCACACTTATAGTCATCGAATAGTTTGAATTACTATTAAAATTTATTCTTGCCTCTTTTATGTATTCTAACATATTACTTAATTTTTTATAAGATATCTTTCTTGATATTAATTCTAATTTTTCTACCTTATCAATATTAATGATTCTTTCGATTTTATTTAATTCTTTTAAAACTAATAAATCCCTAATATACAGAAGCAATATATCTAATAAATCATCTTTCTCATCTTTCAAGTTATTAAATGCTTCTTGATATTTAATAACTATTTTTTTATTTCTAGCCAATATATCATCAAATAATTCTATGCATAAATCTCTTAATTGTTTTAATTTTTCATCTTTTATAAATCTATCTACTTTGCCTGGAATACCTGTACTATAGGCTATCGCTGATTGTCTTTCTTCTAAATTCAAGCTTTTATAGTTTTCATCTATATACTCTAAAATTTCATCTTTTGATAATGGCGTTAGTTTATATATTTGGCATCGTGATTGTACAGTTTCTAAAATTTGCTCTAATGAATCACTTAACAAAATTAGAAATACACCATCTGGTGGCTCTTCTATAGTTTTTAATAATGCATTCTGAGCTTGTGCAGTCATTTTATCGCACTTATACATTATAATAACCTTTCTATTGCCCTCATAAGGTTTTTTATTTACTTCTTCAATTACTTTTCTAACATCATCTACACCAAATGTATTGGAAGAAGGATAATATTTTACAATATCAACGCTATTAATGAAATCTAATCCCTTTAGTATTTTACTAGCTAAATATTGAGCTATTATACTTTTTCCAATTCCATCATTGCCTATAATTAAATTTGCATGAGAAAATGAACCATTTATATTTCTTTTATTTATTGCACCTTTAATCATTTGATGCCCAATTATTTTTCTCAATGCCTATCTCTCCTAATATTATATTTTTATAAATTGATCTACATCTAATACAAATAGTGTAGCTCCTCCTACATTAATTTTTACTGGATACTGATGCATGTAACCCGCTTCACTTCCATTTAAAGTCGTAGGAGCAACTAAAAGCTCTTTTCTTTTCTTACAAATCCTTTTTATGATCTCAATTACATCATTAACCTGATTTTCTTCAACACCTGTCATCAATGTTGTATTACCCGATTTAAGAAACCCTCCAGTAGTTGCTAATTTAGTTACTCTATAATTTTCATCTGTTAGCGCTTCAATAACGTCTGATGCATCCTCATCTTGAACAATAGAAATTATTAATTTCATTCTACATCCCCAACCTCTCAAATATATTATTATATTTATTTTACCACAAATAGATAATTTTTATATATTTAAGCTAATTTTTGTATCTAACTTAGATATTATTATATCTTTTATTTCAGCCGCTATCTGTTCTTTACTTTTCTCTGCATTTATTTTAATCATTCTATCTTTATTATTAGAATATATAATTTCATATCCTTCTCTAACTTTTTCATGAAAGTCTATCTTCTCTAAATCTAGTCTATTAATTTCTCTATTATCGTTATTATTTATTCTTTGTAATCCTATTTTAGGATCTATATCAAATAATATAGATATATCAGGCATATATCCCTCAATAGCAAATTCATTTATGCTCATAATCGCATCTATTCCTAAACCTCTAGCATAACCCTGATATGCTAGTGATGAATCAACAAATCTATCGCAAAGTACTACAACTCCATCTTCCAATGCAGGTATGACCTTTTCTACTAGGTGTTGTCTCCTGGCTGCAGCATATAATAATGCTTCTGTTCTTCCATCCATAGCAGTATTATTCCTATCTAATATGACTTGTCTTATATCCTCAGCAATCTTTATCCCACCTGGTTCTCTTGTTTTTATACACTTTATTTTATTCTCAACAAACCAATCATATATTGAATTTATAGCAGTACTTTTGCCTGATCCATCTCCACCTTCAAATACTATAAATAAACCTTTTTTCATAAGCAACCTCACTGAATTATATTTTTATCAAACAATATTCTTTTTATCATTTTTAAATAGTAATCATATGTTTGTTCCTTTACATGACTATTAACAATATCTTTTTCACATTTTTCACATATATGTTTTTCATTTAACATTATACCATTACTATTATAAATACCACATAAAAAACAATTATTATTTAAATCTTTCATTTTATTATATCTCCTTTTTTTAAAATATTATTTTAAACCTATGTTACATTTAAATTTTATAAATATCCTTAAATATATTAAGATTTTGTCCAATCTTAATTTTTTAATACAGCTCACTTTATATTGCCCATAATAATCAATAATTTTTTTAAATTTGGAGATACTATTATCATAAAAACATATGAAAGGAGAATGCTACATATTATATAATCTGCTTTTCAATGTATTCTTATTAAATAGATTATAACTATTTGTAGCTTATGAAGTAATGAAACAAGAAATTAATTCCTTTTTATATAGCTGTGAAAAAGATATCCATGATCTATGTATATATCTTTATAACAATCCTGAAGTAAGTTATAAAGAGCATAATTCTAGTGAGTATATCTGTAATTTATTAAGTAAATATAATTTTAACATACAAAAGAACTTCTTAGATATTAATAATGCTTTTTTTGCACAGAAAGGTGATAAGTACCCTAAAATATGCTATCTATGTGAATATGATGCTATAGAAAATGTTGGACATATAACTGGTCATAATTTAACTGCAACGATTTCTGCTTCTGCCGCACTTGCATTAGGCCATATTATTAATAAAATTGGTGGATCTGTTATATTAATTGGCTGTCCTGGTGAATATTTTGGTGGAAGTAAAGGAACTATGGTTAAACAAGATACCTTCGAAGATATAGATGTTGTCATGGAAGTTCATCCAGATATAATAACATGCGAAAGTGGTTCCTCTTCATCAATAATTCCAATAGGTATAAAATTTATTGGAACAAAAAATCTTCACTTTTTAAATAGAAGCGCATTTACCCCACTAGATGCAGCACTTTTAACTATAAATATTTTAAATTCAACCAAAAAAGGTCTTCCTGAAGGACTAGAAATAAACTATGTAATCTCTAATGGCGGTAATACCCCCTTATTTATTCCATCTGAGACTGAACTTAAATGTTATATAAGAGCTAGAACCTCTAAGTTGGCATCATATGGAAATGAGCATATAAAACAAATTGTAAAATACGTTGCAGAACTGACAGGTATAGAAAATAATTTTTTCTTATATGAACAGCCAAATAAAGAGTTAATTACAAATCATACTTTAAATCGACTATTTAGTCATAATTTAAAAGAAAGTGGAATTATAAATATTAATCCACCTAAAAATATATATGCAGGATTAAGTATTGGTGATGTGAGTCATAAAGTTCCTACAATTCATCCATATATATCTATAGTAGAAGATGATACTATACAATATGGAAGTATAGATTTCGCTAAAGCAACTATTTCTGATTACGCTTTAAATCAATGTATTATATCTGCAAAAGCTCTTGCTTATACAGGGATAGATCTAATTAAAAACGAGAATTTATTATTAGAAGTAAAGCAAGAATTCTTTTCTCAATCTAATTAAACAAGCGAATCCCATCAATCAATTAATATACTTGATTGATGGGATTTTTCTTAACATTAAAAACAGTTTACAAACGAATTTATAATAGTATAATTAATATAGCATTGCTAATATTCGCAAGGAGGTGCTCTTTTGATTAAAATTTATAAAAGCATTGGTGAAAATAATCCTGTTTTAAATACATTAGACAACATAGAAAATGGATGCTGGATTAATATAATAGCTCCTTCTGATGAAGAATTGATACTAATATCAAAAAAAACAGGAGTTCCTATAGATTTTCTTAATTCGGCTCTTGATGATGAAGAAACTTCTCGTATTGATTTTGAAGATGGATCTTTATTGGTTATAGTCGATATTCCTTTTACCGAAATGGAAGATAACTCTTTAACATATGATACCTATCCATTAGCAATAATACATACAGATAAACAAATAATAACAGTATGTTTAAAAAATAGTAGAATACTTTCAGATTTTGTTAATCAAAAAATAAAATCATTCTATACATTTAAAAAATCAAGATTTATATTGCAAATTTTAAATAGAATATCAACTTACTATCTATTATATTTAAGACAAATAGATAAAAAAAGTCTAATGATTGAAAAAAGGCTTCATAAATCTATGAAAAATAGAGAACTTATTCAGTTACATTCACTTGAAAAATCATTAGTTTACTTTTCTACATCTTTAAAAGCTAATGAAATTACATTAGAAAAAATGTTAAAACTAGAATTAATGCAAAAATATGAAGAAGATAAAGATGTCTTAGAAGACGTAATTATAGAGAATAAACAGGCTATAGAAATGACCGAAATCTACAGTAATATATTAGCTAGTACAATGGACTTCTTTGCTTCTGTAATATCTAATAATTTGAATATTGTTATGAAAGTATTAGCATCTGTAACCATATTAATGGCTATACCAACGATAATGAGCGGAATATTTGGTATGAATATAACGCTTCCAATTTCAGAGGGCGATCCAAATGGATTCTTAATTATAACATTATTAACAATTGCTATATGCGCAGTTGTAGCATTTATACTATATAAAAAGGATATGCTTTAGTAAAACATATCCTTTTTATATATTTAAATCTTAATATATCTGCTAAAATAACAAAAAACCTTGAAATATTTCAAGGTTTTTTTTGGAGGCGCCACCCAGATTTGAACTGGGGAATAAAGGTTTTGCAGACCTCTGCCTTACCACTTGGCTATAGCGCCATATATGGTGGCTCGAACTGGAATCGAACCAGTGACACGAGGATTTTCAGTCCTCTGCTCTACCGACTGAGCTATCGAGCCATTAACCTCGCAACGTCCTACTCTTCCACACAGTCTCCCATGCAGTACCATCGGCGCTGTAGACCTTAACTGTCCTGTTCGGAATGGAAAGGAGTGTTACCTCTACGCCATCATTACGAGATACTTAATTTTACAAAATCTTAAATCTTGTTAGAAAGTAATACTCATCAGTTTTACTGATTGAGTTTTATTGAAAGATTATTCTTTCAAAATTGCATATAATTATGTATTACAACTTAATTATTGGTCAAGCCCTCGACCTATTAGTATCAGTCAGCTAAATACGTTACCGCACTTACACCTCTGACCTATCAACCTTGTAGTCTTCAAGGGGTCTTACTAGCTTATGCTATGGGAAATCTCATCTTGAGGTGGGCTTCACACTTAGATGCTTTCAGCGTTTATCCCTTCCCGACTTAGCTACCCAGCAATGCTTCTGGCGAAACAACTGGTACACCATAGGTCAGTCCATCCCGGTCCTCTCGTACTAAGGACAGCTCCTCTCAAATTTCCTACGCCCGCGACGGATAGGGACCGAACTGTCTCACGACGTTCTGAACCCAGCTCGCGTGCCGCTTTAATGGGCGAACAGCCCAACCCTTGGGACCTACTTCAGCCCCAGGATGCGACGAGCCGACATCGAGGTGCCAAACCTCCCCGTCGATGTGAACTCTTGGGGGAGATCAGCCTGTTATCCCCGAGGTAGCTTTTATCCGTTGAGC
>NZ_UICR01000001.1:10000-167500 GCF_900465025.1 Clostridium neonatale | reverse complement strand
AGACTCTTCATCAAAGATAGAATTAACTGATGATCTTAGTTATTATTCTCCTTTTATCTTCAACGGGACAGATTTAATTTTTTCTAATCCCGAAGAAAATAATAGAATCTCTATAATTCCAGACCCTATAAAACCAAATATTTTAGAAAGTAAACTTATAACTGATTTCGCTGATTACTCAGCAGATAGCATAGCATTAATCAAAGACACTCTATATTTTTCAAATGGATCAGAAAATAATTCTTTATGTTCTATAGATATTAATACTAAAGATTATAAAAAAATAAATACTCACTCTATTAACAATCTTACTAATTATAAAGACAAACTAGTATATACTAATAAATCTTCAAATAATAGATTATTTGTATTCGATACTAGCTCTTCAGAAACATATCAAGTTACTTCTGATAGCGTTGGATATTTTATTATAAATAACAATTATATTATTTATCAAAACCTTAGTGATAATTCTAAAATCTATTCTATTAAAATTGATGGATCAGAAAGACAAAAACTTACTGATTATACATCTAGTAGTTTTACAAGCTATGATAATGAATTATTATTCTTTAATTCATCTGATAATAATAACTTATACTCCTTTGACCCTTCCACTTCAAATTGTAAGAGACTTTGTATAATGAATGGTTCTCAAATCCAAAATATAAATAATTCATTATATTTTATTAATCAGGATGATTATAATTACATATATTCTATGACTTTAGATTTAGAAAAAGGCTCTGTTAAGTATTCACCAGAAATTAAAGAAAATGTCAATAAATATTATGCTACTGCTGCAGGTATTTTTTATGAATCATCTCTCAATGTTAATAATATTAAATTCAAAGAATTTCAATCTAAATAAGAAAAAGTGTACTCAAACTTCAGTAGTTATTGAGTACACTTTTTCTTTCTATAATGAATTAACTATTTCTTTAAACACATTACCTCTTGCCATAAAATTAGGGAACATATCAAAAGAAGCACACGCAGGCGATAATGTTACTATATCTCCTGATCTAGCAATTTTTTTTGCCACATCAACGGCTTCATCTAGGGAAGAAACTGTCTCTATATCAACTTTTATTCCTTTTTCTTTCTCAAGTTTATCAAAAACCAATTTAATTTTATCTTTAGTTTTTCCTAAAAGTATCAATGTTTTTATATAAGGATATCCTTCATAAGCTAATGGTTCAAATGGTATGTTTTTATCATATCCACCTGCAATTAATATAACTTTTTCATTAAAAGCTTTAAGCCCAGCTAATGTTCTTGTAGGGCTAGATGCTATTGAATCATTATAATACTTAACGCCATCAATTTCTCTTACAAGCTCGCACCTATGTTCTACTCCCGCAAAAGTTTTAGCAATTTTTTTCATAGTCTCTATGCTTACATCATCTTTAGTTGCAATAAATGCTGCTAAATAATTTTCAACATTATGAACTCCCTTAATTATAATATCATCTCTATCACAAACTTCTTTCCCTTCAAGATAAAGAATATTATCTTTTAAATATGCACCATCTTTAATTACTCTTTTAGAACTAAATTCTCTTACTTTGCCTTTTGCTTCTTTTTCAAACGAATAAGTTATATCATTTTCTCTATTAACAACTAAAACATCATCATCATTTTGATATAAGAAAATATTCTTTTTCGAATCTATATATTCTTGCATATCTTTATGCATATCTAAGTGATTTGGTGCTAGGTTAGTACAAATAGCTACATTTATTTTTTCATGCATTGTCATAAGCTGAAAACTTGATAATTCCAAAACTACTTTGTCATCATCTTTTATATTTTCTATTTGTGCAAATAAAGGAGTTCCTATATTGCCTCCAACCCAAGTTTTATATCCCTCTTCTTCTAATAACTTAGACACTATAGTTGTAGTTGTAGTCTTTCCATCGCTACCAGTTATGGCATATATTTTTCCTTTAGTATATTTAACAAATTCCTCCATCTCAGATGTTACATATGCACCTTCGTTTTTAGCTCTCACCAAAGCTTCACTGTCTATTCTCATTGATGGCGTTTTAAATATCACATCAAATCCTGTTAAATTATCTAAATAGTGTTCTCCAAGCTCTAAAGTTACTCCTTTTTTACTAAACTCATCTGCTACGTTTCCAAGATCTTCTTTATTCTTTTTATCAAAAGCGGTTACTTTTGCCCCTAGATCTAATAAAAAGTTTATCAAAGGGATGTTGCTGACACCAATACCAACCACCCCTACATTTTTACCACATATAAAATCTTTAAACTCTTTGAAATCCCTTTTCATTTTTTGCCTCCAAAATTTATATTAATATATAACGTTAAATTTAATTATATCACTCTAATCATCAGCATACCATATTAATACATCTTTATAAATTATGAACTATAATTTATTTTGTAATCGCTATATTATAAATAAAAAGTTGTTTTAGAATACTATTTTCATTCTAAAACAACTTTTTAATCATTAAAATTCTAAACTTTTTTGAATATAATTTTCTAATTCGCTTATTTTTATTCTTTCTTGAGTCATAGTATCTCTATCTCTAATAGTAACTGATTCATCTTCTAATGTATCAAAATCAATTGTTACGCAGTATGGAGTACCTACTTCATCTTGTCTTCTATATCTCTTCCCTATACTTCCTGTTTCATCAAAGTCAACACTAAACTTCTTACTTAATTCAGTATATATATCTAACGCCCTATCAGAAAGCTTTTTAGATAAAGGCAATATAGCAGCTTTAAACGGTGCTAAAGCTGGATGTAAATGCATTACCGTTCTAACATCTCCACCTTCTAATTCTTCTTCATCATACGCTTCTACTAAAAATGCTAAAGCAACTCTATCGGCACCTAATGATGGCTCGATAACATATGGAATATATCTTTCATTTGTAACTTGATCCAAGTAAGTTAAATCTTGACCAGAATGTTCTTGATGCTTATTTAAATCATAATCAGTTCTATCAGCTATACCCCAAAGTTCTCCCCAGCCAAATGGGAATAAATATTCTATATCAGATGTTGCATTTGAATAGAATGATAACTCTTCTTCTCCGTGATCTCTCATTCTTAAGCTTTTAGGATTAATGTTTAAATTAAGTAGGAAATTCCAACAATAATCTTTCCAGTATTTATGCCACTCTAAATCTGTTCCTGGCTTACAGAAAAATTCCAATTCCATTTGTTCAAATTCTCTTATTCTAAAAATAAAATTACCAGGAGTGATTTCATTTCTAAAAGATTTACCTATCTGAGCTATACCAAATGGCACTTTTTTTCTTGAAGTTCTTTGAACAGCTTTAAAGTTAACAAAAATACCTTGTGCTGTTTCCGGTCTTAAGAATATTTCTGCTTTCGCATCCTCAGTAACTCCTTGGAAAGTCTTAAACATAAGATTAAACTTTCTTATATCTGTATAGTTCATCTTTCCACATTTAGGACACACTATATTATTCTTTTCAATATATTCTTTCAATTGTTCATTAGACCATCCATCAGCACTAGCTACTTCAGCTCCATTTTCCGTCATATGATCTTCAACTAATTTATCTGCTCTAAATCTAGCTTTACATTCTTTACAGTCCATCAATGGATCTGAAAATCCTCCAACGTGACCTGATGCAACCCAAACTTCTCTATTCATTAATATAGCAGAATCTAAGCCTACATTATAAGGACTCTCTTGAACAAATTTTTTCCACCAAGCTTTTTTTACATTATTTTTAAACTCTACTCCTAATGGACCGTAATCCCAAGAATTTGCCAATCCACCATATATATCAGATCCTGGAAATACGAATCCTCTGTTCTTACAAAGCGCTACGATTTTATCCATTGTCTTTTCTACTGCCATTATTATCCCTCCAAATATTTTATTATAAAATAAAAAAGCTCTAACCATAAAGGGACGAAATTATTATTCCGCGGTTCCACCCTTCTTGGCTAAAGCCCAACTTTCAAAACATTACACTCAAAAGCTCCATTCATTTTAAATTATTAATGATTTTCACCTACCATCATCTCTCTTTAAATGAATTTAAAATTACTCTTCTTTCTCAACATGTATATTAAATTTTATAAATTAATTTTATCAAAATACCCATATATGTCAAGTTCAATTATCATTATATAATACATTCAATAATAGAGTAAAAAAATATAAAAAAAATGGCTCCGCGAAGAGGACTCGAACCTCCAACCTATCGGTTAACAGCCGAGTGCTCCACCATTGAGCTATCGCGGAACGTCATTACTTTTATTATTATAACAGATTTTTTAGATTATGCAACCCTTTTTTATTTAAATTTTTTATATAGCAAATTAAATTCAATATATCTTATTTATAAAATTAATAGTTAATGTTTGAACTATAAAAATAAGAAGCTATTATATAAAATAACTTCTTCACTCTTTCTTATGAAAACTTCTTTAATAAAAAAATGGCTCCGCGAAGAGGACTCGAACCTCCAACCTATCGGTTAACAGCCGAGTGCTCCACCATTGAGCTATCGCGGAACGTCATTACCTTTATTATTATAACAGGTTTTCTTAATTATGCAACCCTTTTATACTAAAATTAAATATTTAAAGTCTTTTTCTTTTAAATCATATATACCTTTCAAGTAACCTTATTATATATGATAAATTGCAGTATTAAGCTGACACTAATTAACTACAAAAAACAAGCAGCATGAACAAGTTCATGTTAAATTAATATTTGACTAGAAGATCACTTTAAAGAACGCGACTTATGATCTATAAACATATTACTATAAACTGATTACTACAGTTCATCGCAAAAAACAAATTAAAATGAAAATGATCTTATTATAGATTTTTTTCATAATAAATTTGATTTTCTTAATATAACGCGATCATATATTTATATATTAAATATATTGTAAATAATAAGCCAAGGAAATATCTTGGATTCACAGCCATACTAGAAGTATTTAACATAGAGTAAAATCAGTGCCACACTTAACTTGTTAATTCATCCCATTATAAAAAGAAGTTATCATAAAATATCCTCAAAAAATATCTTATGATAACTTCTTTATTTTTAAATAAAAAAATGGCTCCGCGAAGAGGACTCGAACCTCCAACCTATCGGTTAACAGCCGAGTGCTCCACCATTGAGCTATCGCGGAACGTCATTACTTTTATTATTATAACAGGTTTTCTTAATTATGCAACCCTTTTTATAATATTTTTCACAATTTATTTTATCAAAATATTATATTTCATCTTAAACAAATAAAAACCAGGCACAAATACATACTTTATGCCTAGCTTTCTATATAATCTATTACTTTTGTGGCTTCATTGTAGGGAATAAAATAACATCTCTAATTGATGCTGAATCTGTAAGGAACATTATTAATCTGTCTATTCCAATTCCTAATCCTCCAGTTGGTGGCATACCAGTTTCTAAGGCGCTCATGAATTGTTCATCTAACATGTACGCTTCATCATCACCAAGTTCTCTTTCTTTAGCTTGTTGTTCAAATCTTTCTCTTTGAACAATTGGATCATTCAATTCTGAATAAGCATTACAAAGCTCTCTACCAAATACAAAACCTTCAAATCTTTCTGTGAATGCTGGATTGCCTCTTTTTTTCTTAGTTAAAGGTGATATTTCTACTGGATAATCCATAACAAATGTAGGTTGAATCATATTAGCTTCACCAAACTCTTCATATAAAGCATTTAATACTTCACCCTTTGTTACCTTATCTAAAGGCTTAGAGAATTCTAGATTTTTTTCTTTAGCTATAGATTGTGCTTCTTCATCTGATTTTATTTCATTGAAATCCACACCCGCATGTTCTTTAACTACGTCTACCATTGTCACTCTTCTCCAAGGCGGCATGAAGTCTATTTCAGTACCTTGATAATTAACTTTAGTAGTACCATTTACTTTTTCACATATATACGCAACCATATTCTCAGTAATTTCCATCATATCATTATAATCTGCATATGCTTCATATAACTCTATAGCAGTGAATTCCGGATTATGTCTGACCGACATTCCTTCATTTCTAAAGTTTCTTCCAATTTCATACACTTTTTCAAATCCAGCCACTATTAATCTCTTAAGGTATAGCTCTGTAGCAATTCTTAAATACATATCAATATCTAAAGTATTATGATGAGTTATAAATGGTTTAGCAGCAGCTCCACCAGCAATTGGTGCAAGTATAGGAGTTTCTACTTCTAAGAAACCTTTATTATCTAGGAATTCTCTCATTGCTGATATTATTTTACTTCTCTTAATAAAAGTATCTTTAACTTCTGAATTAGTTATTATATCAACTTCTCTTTGTCTATATCTTAAATCCGGATCTTTTAATCCATGCCATTTTTCTGGTAATGGTTTTAATGATTTACATATTAATTCAAAAGAACTTACCTTTACAGATACTTCTCCAGTCTTAGTTGTGAATACTTCACCTGTAGCTGAAACCCAATCACCTAAATCTAAGCTTTTATATTGTTTTAGGTTTTCTTCTCCAACCATATCAATCTTTATAAATAATTGCATTTTTCCATCTTTATCATATATATCTGAGAATACAACCTTACCTTGACCTCTCTTAGACATAATTCTTCCTGCAACTGTTACTTCTTTGCCTTCTAATGATTCATAGTTAGCTTTAACTTCTTCTGATGTATGAGTACGTTCTACTTTGTAAACATCAAACGGATCTTTACCTTCTCTTTGTAATTCTGCTAGCTTCTCTCTTCTTAGGGCTTCTTGCTCACTAAATTGAGCTTCCAGCTCTTGTATACTCATTTCTTCTGTTGACATCATTGTCCCTCCATTTTTAACTTCTACTTATTTCTAATATTTCAAATTTATTCACTCCATCCGGAATTACTACTTCAACAATTTCTCCAACTTTTTTTCCTATTAAAGCCTTTCCAACAGGAGATTCATTTGATATCTTAAAATTCATAGGATCTGCTTCAGCTGAACCTACAATTGTATATTCTACATCTTCATCAAATTCATAATCTTTTACTTTTACTTTTGAGCCTACTGACACCATATCATTAGGTATTTCTGATTCATCAACAACTACTGCATTTTTTAACATAGCTTCTAACTGAACTATTCTTCCCTCAACAAAAGCCTGATCATTTTTAGCTTCATCATATTCTGAGTTTTCACTTAAATCTCCATATCCTAAAGCAACTTTTATTTTTTCAGTAATTTCTTTTCTTCTAACTGTTTTTAAATATTCTAGCTCGTTTTCTAATTTTTTTACACCTTCATATGTCATAACATATTGTTTTGATTCGCTCATATATTTGACTCCCCTTTAGAACCTTATTTTTTAATATTAATATAATATACTTAATATAATTATTTTTATACTAAGAATTATTAATTTGTAAATTTATTCAAACCATTTATTCAAAACATTATATGTGAATATAATTAAACTCATTTACAGATATCAATTAAATAGTTTATCTTGAAATCATTCTAATAATTATAAATCAGCATATATGATATGTCAATAAATCCTAATTCAAATACTATAATTCATTTCTATATTCTCTTAAAATTTCTATGACTTGATTACTGTCATCCAAAACATTTATTTTATTTCGTATTTCTGTGCATTTAGGAAGACCTTTTATATACCAAGATGCATGTTTTCTCATTTCTCTAACAGCTTTATAATTACCATCATATTTGATAGCTAGCTCATAGTGTCTTATACACATATCCAACTTTTCTCTGTTTGTAATTTCTTTTATTCCTTCACCTTTTAACGCACTTAATATTTGTTTAAATATCCAAGGATTTCCTTGACTCGCTCTGGCAATCATTATTCCATCACAATTAGTAAGTTCTTTCATCCTCATTGCATCTTCTGGAGTACAAACATCTCCATTCCCTATAACCGGTATGCTAACACTTTGCTTTACTTTCTTAATTATTTCCCAATCAGCTACACCTTGATACATTTGCTTGCTAGTTCTTCCGTGTATCGCAATTGCATCTATTCCAGCTTGTTCCATACCTTTTGCAAAATCTACAGCATTTACATTATCTTCATCAAACCCTTTTCTGAATTTTACTGTGACAGGTTTATTAGATACTTTCTTTATTTCCCTAACAATCTCAAATGCCAAATCAGGTTCTTTCAGTAATGCTGATCCTTCTCCATTCTTTACAATTTTAGGAGCTGGACACCCCATATTTATATCTATAATACAAATATCATCTCTTTCATTTAGGTGTTCCTCACAAATTTGAGCCATAATTTTAGGGTCTCTTCCGAAGATTTGAGCTGCAACTGGTTTTTCTTCATCTGCAATTCTAAGAAGAGATTTCGTATTTTCACTTCCATAATATAATGCTTTTGCACTTACCATTTCAGTGTAAACTAAGCCACATCCCATTTCTTTGCATAACCCTCTAAATGATATATCAGTAACTCCAGCCATAGGAGCTAAGAATACATTATTATCAAGAGTAACATTGCCTATTTTCATTTAAATTTACTCCTTATTTTTTTCATATAAAATTTTTAGTCCTTCTAAGGTTAAATCCGAATCAACTATATCTATAAAATCTGTCTGTTTAGCTATAAGATTAGCTAAACCTCCTGTAGCTATTACAAGCGGTTCTTCTTTATTCTTAGAATTCTTAATCTCTTCTTTCATTTTTTTAACTATATATTCAACTTGCCCAATATAGCCAAATAAAATTCCCGCTTGCATACTAGTTACCGTACTCTTGCATATTATAGTTTTAGGTACTTCTAATTCTACTCTTGGAAGCTTTGCTGCCCTCTCAAATAGTGCATCTGCTGAAATCCTAATACCCGGACATATACATCCGCCTAAATAATCTCCATTTTTTCTTAGAGCACAAAAAGTAGTTGCAGTACCAAAATCTATTATTATAGCAGACTTCTTATATATCTCATGTGCAGCAACTGCATTTACTATTCTGTCAGCTCCAACTTCTTTGGGATTATCATATTTTATATTTATTCCTGTCTTTATTCCTGGACCAACTATTATCGGTTCATGACAAAAACATTTTCTAAGCATATTTTCTAAAGAATGCATTATGTTAGGAACAACAGATGAAACAATAACACCCTTTATTTCCTTAGGATCAATTTCACTCACATTAAATAATTGCATAACTTGTATGCTATATTCATCTGAAGTCTTATTTCCATCACTAGAAATACGCCAACTAGCTATGTATTCTTGACCATTATGTACTCCTAAAACAATATTAGTATTTCCCACATCCACTAGTAAAATCACCAAAAGCACCACCTTTATAAAATTAAATTAAAAGCAGCCCAAAGAGCTGCCTTAATTTAAATCCATTCCAAAATAACAATATAATTTTAACAATTCTCATATATTTGTCAAGAGCTTATAATACAAATACTTCTAAAATAATCCTATTATTTCCCCATCTTTTAAAACATCCATTTTATTAGCTGCTGGTACTTTTGGTAAGCCTGGCATAGTCATAATATCACCAGTTAACGCTACTATAAATCCTGCGCCATTTGATACTTTTATTTCTTTAACTGTAATAGTAAAGTTTTCAGCTCTTCCTAGCAAATTAGGGTTATCTGATAATGAATATTGTGTTTTAGCCATACAAATAGGTAATTTATCTAATTTAAATGCTTCTAACTCTTTTATTTGTTTTTTTGCTGCTGGTGTATAGTTAACTCCATCAGCACCATAAATTTCTTTAGCTATAGTTAATATTTTTTCTTCTATTGTAGATTTTTCATCATAAATTGGAGCAAAATTTGATTTATCATTTTCTAAAATATCTATAACTATGTTTCCTAGCTCAATTCCACCTTCTCCACCTTTAGCCCACACATCAGATAAAGCTACCTTTACACCCAGTTTATCACAGTAATCTTTTATAAACTTAACTTCTTCATCACTATCAGTGACAAATTTATTTATTGCAACTACTGCATCTACATTAAATTTCTTAATATTTTCAATTTGTTTTTCTAGATTTGATATTCCTTTTGATAAAGCTTCAACATTTGGAGTATTTAAATCTGCTTTTGCTACTCCCCCATGATGCTTTAAAGCTCTAATAGTAGCAACTATTACAACACAAGACGGCTTTAATCCACCATATCTACATTTTATGTCAAAGAATTTTTCCGCACCTAAATCAGCACCAAATCCCGCTTCTGTAATAGCAATATCTCCAAGCTTCAATGCTAGCTTTGTTGCCATAATAGAATTACATCCATGTGCAATATTAGCAAATGGTCCACCATGTATTAACGCAGGTGTATTTTCTAACGTTTGTACTAGATTAGGTTTTATAGCATCCTTCATTAATAGTGCCATCGCTCCTTGTACATTCAATTGCTTTGCATATACAGGACATCCATCTAAATCATATCCTATAACTATATTCCCCATTCTTTCTTTTAAATCTTCCAAATCTTTAGATAGACATAATATAGCCATTATTTCCGATGCCACAGTTATTGTAAATCCATCTTCTCTAACAAATCCATTAACTTTTCCACCCATTCCAACAACTATATTTCTAAGAGCTCTATCATTCATATCAATAACTCTTTTAAAAGTTATCCTTCTTGAATCTATTCTTAATTGGTTTCCTTGATGGATATGATTATCTATAGCTGCTGATAATAAGTTATTAGCTGATGTTATTGCATGCATATCTCCTGTAAAATGAAGATTTATGTCTTCCATTGGGACTACTTGAGCATATCCACCACCTGCTGCCCCACCTTTTATTCCAAAAACAGGCCCAAGAGAAGGTTCTCTTAAAGCTATAACTGCTTTTTTACCTAATTTATTAAGCGCCTGCCCTAATCCAACGGTTACAGTTGATTTTCCTTCACCTGCTGGTGTTGGGTTTATAGCTGTTACTAAAACTAATTTTCCATCTTTTTTATCTACAACTTTATTATATGCATCTAAAGATATTTTACATTTATATTTCCCATAATACTCGATATCATCTTCACAAAGACCTAAGCCTTCAGCAATCTCTTTTATTGGTTTCATCTTTGCTTCTTGAGCAATTTGTATATCACTTTTCATTTAATCTTTCCCCCTAAAATTTATATATTAAAATAAATTCTTCTATCACAAATTCAATATATATTATATCATCCAAAATAATCTATTAAAAGTTATTTTCGAATATTTATTTGTATTTTTAACCTATCATTCGTATTTTGTCATAAGCAATATTATTATATATAGATATTTCTTCGGAAATAAAAAAATATGTATCCAATAAAATTAAAGTTTAATAATTTTATATAGATACATATTTATACTACATTATATTAACTATTTGCAAAAATTTCTTCAAATTCCTTTGCATCTAATTTTTCTTTTTCAATCAATGCTTGTGCAACTGCATGTAATTTATTTAGATTATTGCTTAATAAATCAATAGCCTTATTATATGCTTCATCAATTGTTTTCTTAATTTCCTTATCTATTTTAGCTCCTAATTCTTCACTGAAGTTTCTTCCTTTGCCGATATCTCTTCCCAAGAATACTTCATCTTGACCTGCATTATATGATATAGTTCCTATAACATCACTCATACCATATTCCATTATCATACTTCTTGCTATATTACTTGCTCTATCTATATCATTTTTAGCACCAGTGCTTATATCTCCCATTATTAATTTTTCAGCAACTCTTCCACCTAAAAGCCCTACCATTTCATCCTTTAATTTATTTTTAGATGTATACGAAGTATCTTCTTTAGGTAGATGCATCGTATAGCCACCAGCTCTACCTCTTGGTATTATACTTATTTCATGAACAGGATCACAATTAGGAAGTAATCTCATAACAACTGCATGCCCTGCTTCATGATAAGCTGTTAGCTTTTTATCATGCTCTGTTATAACTTTACTCTTCTTTTCCGGCCCTGCAATCACTCTAGTAATCGCTTCTTCCATTTCGTCCATAGATATTTGTTTTCTATCTTTTCTAACCGCAAGTAGGGCAGCCTCATTAGCCAGATTTTCTAAATCTGCTCCAGAAAATCCTGGTGTTCTCTTTGCTAAAACATCTAACTTTACACTTTCTTCAAGAGGTTTTTTCTTAGTATGAACCTTAAGTATTTCTTCTCTTCCTTTTACATCTGGTGCTCCTACAACAATTTGCCTATCGAATCTTCCAGGTCTAAGCAATGCTGGGTCTAATATATCAGGTCTATTAGTTGCAGCTATCATAATAATTCCTTCATTTACACCAAATCCATCCATTTCAACTAGTAACTGATTCAATGTTTGTTCTCTTTCATCATGCCCACCACCAAGACCAGCTCCTCTTTGTCTACCTACAGCATCAATTTCATCTATAAATACTATACAAGGAGAGTTCTTTTTAGCTTCTTCAAACAAACTTCTAACTCTAGATGCTCCAACACCAACAAACATTTCAACAAAATCTGAACCTGATATACTAAAAAATGGTACACCCGCTTCACCTGCGATCGCTTTGGCAAGTAAAGTCTTTCCTGTCCCCGGAGGTCCAACTAAAAGAACTCCCTTTGGTATTCTTGCTCCCATTTGAATATATCTTGAAGGTTGTTTAAGAAAATCAACAATTTCCTCTAATTCTGCTTTTTCCTCATCTGCTCCTGCCACATCAGAAAAAGTAACAGTTTGGCTTTCTGGAGTTACCATTTTTGCCTTACTCTTTCCAAAATTCATGACACCTCTACCACTTCCACCGCCTTGTGACTGCTGAGTAAATATGAAGAAAAACATAAAAATTACTATAGCTAATAAAACAAATGGTAGTAACGTTGCCAGCCATGTTGCATTATTAGATGGTGCTCTAAACTCAACTATAACATTTGGATTTTTATGATTTTCCATCAAAGATGTAAGTAGTTCATCAGGCGCATAAGTACTAAATTTTTTATTATCTTTCGTTTTTCCTTCTATTTTATTATTTTCTACAACAATGCTATCTATTTCATCCGCATTCCACTTTTGTGAAAATATATTAAACGGTATATCTGTAGATGGTTTCCCTGTTTCCCACATCATAACAGCAGCTAAAAATAACATTATTGCACATACAGTCCATACAGCTGTGCTCGAATATTTTTTCATTCAAGCCCCCCCTCTCTATTACTTCTAAATTTTATCATAGGGAATTTCTCATTACAACATTTTACATTATTACTTTTCATATACCTCTGGCTTCAATATTCCTATATAAGGTAAATTTCTATACCTCTCAGCATAATCTATTCCATATCCAACAATAAATGCATCTGGAACTTCAAATCCTATATACTTAACATCTAACTCAACTTTTCTTCTAGCTGGTTTATTTAACAATGAAACTATTTCTATGCTATTAGCTTTTCTTGCTTTAAGATACCCAAGTAAATACTTTAATGTTGTTCCTGTATCTACAATATCCTCAACTATTAATATATCCTTTCCCTCAATATTACTGTCTAGATCTTTAAGTATTCTTACTACTCCTGATGTTTCTGTAGAATTACCATAACTAGATACTGCCATAAAATCTATCTCACATTGAATTGAAATATTTTTTATTAGTTCAGCTGCAAATATGACTGATCCTTTTAATATCCCAACAACAACTAAGTCTTTACCTTTATAGTCTTCACTAATTTTCTCAGCTAATTCTCTAACCTTTTCTGATAATGTATCACTTGAAAATAATACTTCTTTAATATCTTCCTTCATCTTAATGTTCCTTTCTACTAACTATAACCTTTAATATATTTTTACTATTATTTGATATCCTATATTCTTCTGAAGTCCTAACTCCAATAACCCATGCAATCCTACTATCAAAACATAATATCGGAATTAAATCTCTTAAATCTTTAGGGACTTTCATATCAATAAATATATCTTTTACCTTTTTATTCCCTTTCATCCCTAAAGGAATCATTCTATCTCCATCTTCCCTTGTCTTCAAAAGAATTTCATCCTCTATTTTATCAAATTCAAAATATTTTATGAATTCATTTTCTTTTAAATTAATATTTTTGTCATTTTTCATTACAGTAAATTGTATAAAGAAATCTTGAAAATCAATTTTTTTATTGTCTATATCAAGTTTATTTAATCTTATCTTGTTACTATCTATTTTCTTTTGATTTAATTTATTCTTTATGTATATATCTCCATATATATTTTCCACAAAAATATTTTTAGGTAAATTAACAATTTTCCCGGTATCTTTTCTAGCTAAATCCATAATTTCATATATATGCTTCATTTCAAAATCATAGGTCTGATTAGAATATCTTATTAGTGCATTTCTTAACATCCTAGAGATAATGGAATCATGATTAGTAAATGCATCCTTTTTTATTATAAAATATTTATCGTATTCTATACAATATTTCTGGTAAACTTTTAAAGATTCACTTTCTAAAAACTCATTATCTTTTTGTAACAATCCAGCTGTTCTATTTAAAGTTTTTATTATGTCTTCATTAAAATATTCTTTTATATATGGTAATATATCTAAGCGTATTTTATTTCTATTATATATTTTTTCAAAGTTTGTTTTATCAATTCTTGGATTCAAGTTTTCTTTTCTAATATATTCTTCAACCTCCTCCCTATCAAGACATAATATAGGGCGTATTATTTTATTATCTCTATAAGCTTTAATACCACCAAGCCCCTCTAATCCACTACCTCTAATTAGCCTAAAAATTATAGTTTCCGCCTGATCATTGGCATTATGCGCTGTAGCAATTTTGTTATATTTACCATTTTTCATTACTTCTTCAAAGAAATCATATCTCACTTTTCTTCCAGCCATTTCAGATGACATTTTATTTTCAGCCGAATACGCATTTATATCTACTCTTTTTATATATGATGGAATTCCAATCTTATTACAAAGCTCAATTACATATTCCTCATCCTTGTCAGAATCTTCTCCCCTAAGCATATGATTTATATGTACTGCACCTAAAGTAATATTTAATTTATCTTTCAACTTATATAATATATCTAATAAACAAACTGAATCTGGTCCACCTGATAGAGCTACTAATACATTATCTCCAGGTTCAATTAATTTATTTTTTCGTATATAAGTAATAACTTTATCTTTCAAACAAACACTTCCTATTTTTTTATTAAAAACATAATATATATTTATTTTACGTATATATATATTAATTGTAAACATTATTAACTCAAATATATAATATAATCAAAATTACAAAGAGCTGTTTCAAAAGAAACAGCCTCACTATATACTAACTTACAGAATAAACTTTAGAAACAACTACCATCATATCATCTTTTAAAATTCCATTACTAAGTTCTTTTGCTCTTTTTAATATATTCTCTGATAGTTGCTTTGGATCATAACTATTCTCACCTAAATATTCTTCAATCCATAAATCATCTCCTACTTTTAATTTATCTATATCCACTATTCCATCACTTATACTTACTATCATATCGCCAGGTTTCAACTCTTCATTTATAACTTCTACATCCACTTCATCAACAAGACCAAAAGGTAAATTATTAGAAGCTATTTTTTGTACACCATCTTTTCTTTTTATAAAACTAGGTGAAGCACCTATCTTGATAAACGATGTTCTGCCATTATATAAATTAATTTTACTCAAATCTAAAGTTGCAAATTTTTCATTTTCTGCAAACTTCATACCCATTATTGAATTAACTGTATTAACAGTTATATCTTCTGCAAAACCAGCATCTGTTAAATGTTCAACTAAATTAACAGTTGCCTTGCTTTGATCACTAGCTTCAGGACCAGATCCCATTCCATCACTCAAAATAATTGTATAGTTTCCATCCGTAGTTTTTCCAAAGCTATAATAATCGCCTGTCTGACTTTCTCCATCTTTAATATCCATTGCAGCATATG
Organism: Clostridium neonatale; assembly: GCF_900465025.1. NCBI lineage: Bacteria > Bacillati > Bacillota > Clostridia > Eubacteriales > Clostridiaceae > Clostridium > Clostridium neonatale. The sequence goes on along the minus strand of NZ_UICR01000001.1, from coordinate 151,531 downwards.
ACATGACATAATATTTGGGCGCTTCTTCAATTGTTATTGTACACTCATTGCTCTTCGGATTAATATTACACCCTTCACTACTAATACTTAATGGAATCTTAATTATATCATTTAATATAGGCAAAACATCTTTATTACAAAATTCACACCCTTCACAACTGTTCATACTTATTTTTATTCTAATTCTTCCTTCATAATTTTTATAACAAAATATATCATTATATTCTATAGAATTTCTATTTAACCCCCTTCTTATCATTCTCTCTAAATCATCCGATATTTTAATTTCTCTTTTGAAGTTATCTAATATTCTCTCTAACGTAATTCCTATATTGTTTATATGCTCCGATAAAATCTGTCTTCCTTCATTAATTTTTTCTTTTTTAGTTTCATTTAAATTATGGTTATTAATAATAGTTTCTGTGTTTTTTAGTATAGAAAGATGTTTAACACAATTTTTCTCTAAATAAATTGGTAATGTAACCTTTCCACTTTCATAATTATCTATCAGAGTTTGAAATGAAACATACGTCTGATTAAAATTCTTTTGCCAACACTTTTCTCTATTTATACATTGACTACAACTTCTTTCTGCAAGATTTTCTATTAACGCACATGATTTATTTTTGATTGATAAATTACTATTTTCGTTGTCCTCACCTAAGCATGCAGAAATTGCACCCAAAACATCAGTAATCCCTCTTATTCTTAGGGTAAACTCCTCCTTTAAATCATTTAAACTAATATTACTTATAGCATTTCTCTTTTTTTCAGGATTTATCTCAATTTCAATACTTTTATATGCAGATTTAGGAATTAACAAAAATAAAATAGCTCCTATCATCACTTCAATAATCAAGTTTGTTGTTAGCTGATTAGAATATAATCCCAAAGCAAAATATATTATTATACCTGCAAGTATTGAAAGAATTTTCCCAGTATCTTTAAATATTCCTACTATTAAGCCCTCAACTCCATAAAAAGCCACATTAAAAATCATATCATTTTCAGATATCCCCAATATTACTCCCATAGCAACTCCAATCATTGCCCCATAACTAGCTCCACCCATATAAGCAATAATAAAGACAGAAGTCAGAGCTAATATATTTCTAATTGAACAGTTTAATATATATATTTCTCCCACTCCTGTAATTATTAAGCAAAACAATATGGATATGCTTACAATTTCCTCAGCCGAAATACTACTATTTATTCTAAACTCATCTAAGGATCTAATTGAGTACTTTATAATATGATATATAGGTATAACTACTGATGTCTGGAGTAGGGTTAATGTTAAATTTATTCCACCATCATACTTAGAAATAAAGATTCCACCTAATACAAAAACTACTAATAATATGGAAAAGCTTATTATTTCTAATTTAATTTTATCTTTAGTTGATATCAATAGATAATAAATACTTAAAACAACTATTGAGACTAAATATATATATGGATCATTTATTGAATTCCACATAGATAAATATCCAAGACCAACACCAATTGATGCTAGAATACATTTCTTTTTATCTCTTTTAATAGCACATAGAGCCATTAAATACGCTATACCAAATGGTGCAATTCCTTTATTATCTGCTCTATTTAATAATAAAATCACTCTTCCAAGTGATACTCCAATTATAAAAATTGCAAATAGTCTTACCAAAGATATCCTTAACCACGGATTTTTTTTTACTTTATTCTCTCTCCCTATATCATTATAAGAATTTAATTCTAATTCGTATTGCATTTTCGTCGCCTCATTTCCAAATATTGTAATTAGAATTATATCACTCTAGTCTTTCGATATATGTCATAAACTGTTTTCAAACCATAACTTTCGTAGGACAACATCATCTAAAATTCTCTAATATTTAATAATATAGTGTTTTATTTTTAATCTATAATTTATATATAAAATATAAAAAAATCTATGCAAAATGTAGGTTTGCATAGATTTCTTGAAATTAAAATTTGAATAATTAATTTGTCGTTAATGTTAATTATTTTATATATTGTATCGCAAATAAACTGTATTTATTTTTCAGTTTATGAATATACTTATATATTATAAAAATTTAAAAATATCCAAGTTGCTTAATTAAAAGAACCCATAGAAATATGGTTACAATAGATATTGCAGTTGTAAAAACAACTAGCTGTCCAGCAAGTTCACTATCTGCCCCCATTTGTTCAGCCATTGTAAAAGATGATACTGCTGTAGGTGCTGAAAACATAATTAATACGCTCGCTAACTCAATATCTCTAAATCCCATAGCTATTGATATAGGAATAAATATTGAAGGAATAAATATTAATCTTCCAAATACTCCTATAAATATATTTCTTATATTTCCTTTTAATCTACTAAACTCAAATTCCCCTCCCAATATTACAAGTGCTAGAGGTGTTGCTATTTTTGATATGTCTTGTATTGCAGTTTCCATAAAAACAGGCAACTTTATATTTATGAAAAGAGCCATTAAACCAAGTGCTGATGCTATAATTAACGGGTTTTTAGCAATACCTTTAATTATAGCTTTTATGTTAATATGTCCACCTCTAAATATCTCTAAAACTATAACTGCGAGAAAATTAAAAGTAGGCACTACAACAGCTATAAGTAATGATGTAATTCCAATAGCGTCATCTCCAAACAGAGAAATTACTACTGGTATTCCAAATAAAACAAAATTACTTCTAAAAATAGTCTGTATTAATACCCCTCTTCTTGCATTTTCTTTTTCAATTAACGGTATTATAATACACATAAATAAACAACTTATTACTATAGAACTTGGAGCAAAAATCATGAGCTTAATATTAAAAACTCCATCCAAATTAGTTTTGTATACATTATAAAAAAGTAATGTTGGTAGAAATATTTTAAATGTTACATTATTCATAACCTTTAATGTATGTTTATCTATTAACTTAATTCTTTTAATAAAATACCCCAATGCAACCGTAAGAAATAAAGGTAAAACTACATTTAATGATAATATTATATTTTCCATAAGCCCCCCCAATTTATATTTATTATATAAATATTACATTTAAGAAATTTCTCTGTCAAACTCGTCACTTAATTTAGAAAAAATATAATGACATATATTTTTTCATCTTTATATAGAATTTTGCACAAAACAAAAAAGACTTAAGCTTTTGCTTAAGTCTTTGGTGCCGAAGACCGGAATCGAACCGGTACGGTGTTTAACCACCGCAGGATTTTAAGTCCTGTGCGTCTGCCAGTTCCGCCACTTCGGCATACTATAAGGCAATTGTTATATAATTATGGTTGCGGGGGCAGGACTTGAACCTACGGCCTTCGGGTTATGAGCCCGACGAGCTACCAACTGCTCCACCCCGCGATGTTAAATACTATTTATTTTTTTGGTGCCGAAGACCGGAATCGAACCGGTACGGTGTTTAACCACCGCAGGATTTTAAGTCCTGTGCGTCTGCCAGTTCCGCCACTTCGGCACTTTTGGTAGCGGAAATAGGACTTGAACCTACGACACCTCGGGTATGAACCGAGTGCTCTAGCCAGCTGAGCTATTCCGCCATAATGGTTGCGGGGGCAGGACTTGAACCTACGGCCTTCGGGTTATGAGCCCGACGAGCTACCAACTGCTCCACCCCGCGATGTTAAATACTATTTATTTTTTGGTGCCGAAGACCGGAATCGAACCGGTACGGTGTTTAACCACCGCAGGATTTTAAGTCCTGTGCGTCTGCCAGTTCCGCCACTTCGGCACTTTTGGTAGCGGAAATAGGACTTGAACCTACGACACCTCGGGTATGAACCGAGTGCTCTAGCCAGCTGAGCTATTCCGCCATAATGGTTGCGGGGGCAGGACTTGAACCTACGGCCTTCGGGTTATGAGCCCGACGAGCTACCAACTGCTCCACCCCGCGATGTTAAATACTATTTATTTTTTGGTGCCGAAGACCGGAATCGAACCGGTACGGTGTTTAACCACCGCAGGATTTTAAGTCCTGTGCGTCTGCCAGTTCCGCCACTTCGGCTTGTTGAACATCAAGCTGCTAACAACAAAACTTATTATAATGCATAATGTTATTACTGTCAACCTAATTTTTTTATAAATTTTATTATTTATTTTAATTAATTAAATTTTAATGTATAAAAAATGTAGAATAAATATAATTGCAAAACAAGCCAATTATTAATTCATCCTACATAATAGCGCCATTAATAATATCTTTGATAGATAATTAAACTCTTTTACTATTCTTACCTTTGAATTCTTGATGTTTTTTCACATCTTGCATTCTTTCCTCACTATCTTTTAAGAATTTTGACATAATATCTTCAAAGTTATTTGCTGCTGATTTTTTCTTTTCAGATGATTTCCAATCAATTTCCGCTGGTCTAGCTGATCTTTTAGGAACATTAGTATTTGCTTGTTTTATTGAAAGACTTATTTTACCATTATCATCAATTGATATAACTTTTACTTTAACTTTATCTTGTTCTTTAAGATGCTCCTTTATATCTTTTACATAAGAATCCGCTACTTCTGAGATGTGAACCAATCCAGTTTTCCCTTCAACTTCAATAAAAGCTCCAAAATTTGTAATATTAACTACTGTGCCCTCTACTATGTTTCCTGCCATTAAGGTCATGTTTAAACGACTCCTCCTTGAATTTGAAAATATATTGTTTAAGAACAATTTACATTAGTAATTATTCTTGCTTTAAACCTAATTATTAGTTAAATGATTTTTTATTATTCAATTTAAGATAAATATTTATAAAAATCAGAATCTAATTCCCATCGTTTTTGGCCGACTCTTCACTATTAACAACTTTCTCACCGGGTTTAATCATACCAAGTCTTTCTCTTGCCAATCTTTCTAAGTAATCCAATGATCCTTCATCAATTTTATTAACCTCATCTTGAAGTCTTTCATGTTTAGTCTTAATTTCGTCTAACTGAGATTGTTTGCTTTGTATTTCCTTTTCTATTCTGTTCATTGTTATCATTTGTCTAATATAGCCAAAACAAAAGATGAATAAAAATAAAGCAATTATCAATTTCTTTAATATTGACTTTTTTCTCATAATATAGAACCTCTATTTTTATAAATTACCCTAATTATATTGTAAACACTATATTAATATTATTCAAGATATTTTTCTTATTTATTCTTATCTATAATCTTATAAAATGCTAGTTTTAATGGATAACTTAAGTTTTTTAATATCACCCTTATAATCTTAAAAATTATATCTAGTATAAATTTTTCGATACTATAAAAATACTTACTTATAAATATCATATAAAGTAAAATAGTGCAACATATAAAAATATATACATATGGAGTTAAAAAAGCATAGTTAGTATATAATAAAAAAGTAAAAACAATTATACTTGCGAGTATCCAAAATAATATATCTTCCACAATCATAACAGCCTTAAAATTACTTAACCCTCTGATTATTCTATACATATCAAATAGTATGCCTGTTATTATTCCTGCTAATATACTAAAGAATACTATGTTAAATTGCATGCTTATCTGTAGCGGCATCTTCTTACCCTACCTAAATAGCCTTTTTATTATGCTTTCATCGCTCTTTTTTGTTACTTTTCCATTATACACCATAGATGCAATATTGCCTTCAATTATAACATCTCCATTTTGCACATCTAATTTATTCATTTTTAGATCTTCACCTTTAATAGTTAGATTACCTAAATTAGTAGTCAAATCTATTTTTAATTCATCAAAACTTATAACTTCAATAACTCCACTTATAGTTAATCTTCTTCTATTTTCTAAATTTAAATTAGACTTATTTTCTTCTTGTTTATTATCTACTCTTTTCTCCATAAAAACTTCCTCCTATATTCTTCTTATATACATATATGATTATAGGATTAGATTTAGAATTTATATTTTCTATTAAATATAATAAAAAGAGTAGTTATTAGTTTCTACTCTTTGTCTTCTTCGCCTTCTAGTATAGTATACATTTCTTTAGCATCTTCTTTTCTAACATGTTCAGCAATATTAATAATCTCTGCTTTAAGCATTCTGTTAGCAAATGTTATTTCGATAATATCACCTTCATTTATCTTTGTAGAAGGTTTTGCTACCTTATCATTTATTTTTATTCTTCCACTTTCGCAAACTTCCTTAGCTACCGTTCTTCTTTTTATTATTCTTGAAACTTTTAAGTACTTATCTAATCTCATTTCTTCTCCTTATAGTAAATTAAAAGAACCCGAAACTTCGGGTCCACTTTTCCTATTTTAAGTTAATTATTACTTATTAACTTTATCTTTAAATTCTTTTCCTGGCTTGAATACTGGAACTGTTGTTTCAGCAATATCAAGAGGTTCTCCTGTTCTTGGATTTCTTACTTTTCTTGCTTTTCTTACTCTGCTTTCAAAAGTACCAAATCCAACTAATTGAACCTTATCCTTGTTTTCTAAAGTTTCTTCAACTGTTTCGATGAATGCTTTTAAAGCTAATTCAGCATCTTTTTTAGTTAATTTACTTTTTTCTGCCATACTAGTGATTAATTCTGATTTATTCACAATAACATCCTCCTTAAAATACAGTTACATTTTATTTAAACTGTTCTTTTTATGTACTAAGTTGCACCCTTTTATTATATAACCTCTTTCCACAAGAGTCTATAGAAAAACAAATTCTTTCATTGAATTAAAAATAAAGCAAAATTATATAGCAAATAAGTTACAACATAGTTACTTTATAAATTATTATTCTTCAAAAAGTAGAAAATTCCTTTAATATATTGTTATATTAATCTATTTTTTTGATTTTTCCCAAAGTTTATCCATATCTTCTAAGCTCATATCAATTAATTCAATACCTTTTTTCTTTGATTCTTCATCAATATAAGCAAATCTACGTATAAACTTGTCTATAGCATTATTTAAAGAAATTTCTTCATCAACCTTTAAAAGTCTAGCAATATTTACACAAGAAAATAATAAATCACCGACTTCATCTTTTATTTTATCCATATTTTCCATATTATATACATCTATTACTTCTTGAATTTCTTCATTTAATTTTTTTATTGCTTCATCAACATTTTCAAAATCAAATCCAACCTTTTTAGCCTTTTCTTGAACTTTATGCGCTCTTAAAAGCGCTGGTAATCCTTTAGTTATTCCTTTCATTTCATCAACAAGTCCTAAATATCCCTTTTCTTTCTTTTTTAATTCATCCCATTTGATTATAACTTCATCAGAGGTATTTAAATTAACATCACTATTAAAAATATGTGGATGTCTATATATCATTTTATTACAAATCCCCTCTATTACGTCTAGAATGTTAAAATAACCATCTTCATTACCTATTGATGAATGAAATACAACTTGAAGTAATACATCTCCTAGCTCCTCTATCAAGGCGTCATCATCATCTCTGTCTATAGCATCAATAACTTCATAACTCTCTTCTACAAGTGCCTTTTCTAAGGATTTATGAGTCTGTTCTTTATCCCAAGGACATCCATCTTCACTTCTTAATTTTTCTACTATATCTAATAAATCATTAAAATCTTTTTTATTATTTAGATCCCTAGGCATATATATAGATGTTAGATAGTCTATATCCTCCTGCATATCTAGTTCAAATAAAGGTATCTTTCTAATACTTTCTTCTCCCTGTATACCTGCTGCTCTTACATAAAATATTTCTGTCTCATCATTATAATATTCTAATAATCTAAGTTTAACTTCTGATGCTATTAATGGATTATATACTTGAGTTACTATTGTTCCTATTCTCTTGTCTAATATTTGATTTTTTATATCAAATGCATCTATTACCTTTAATCCTTCTATTGGATCTATTTGTAGACCTTCCATCATAGCATCTATAAAACTAACAGCTGGAATTATTTTATACTCTATGTTTTCTTCTTTACATAAATCAATTAAATTAAAAACAGATTTTTCAGCAACTAGAGGATGACCCGGAACTGCATAAACCAAGTCCCCGCACTCTTTATGTTTACATATTAAATCTTGTGCTATATCTAAATATACTTCATCAAAGCTTTCCTTAGTCTCATATACGTTATCATAGGTGCTGAAATTCACTTTCTCTTCTATTAAGTAATCTACTGTTGGATGTTTTTCTGTTCTCAAAAACACATTCTTCCCATTTCTAAGTTCATTTAATGTTCCTATTGTTAATGATTCCTTTGATCCTGGTCCTAATCCAACTATTTTAATCATTAGGTTCCTCTCCTTTTTATATCCTTTTGATTCTATCTTTTATTTCTTCTATTCCAAATACTTTAAATACTATTACTAATATACCATATATTATTCCTCCTATAAATATTGACAACAAACATGATATACCATTACTTACAGTGCACTTATATATAATATTATAACTAAACATTACTGCTATTATCATAATTATTGATGCATATGAAGGTTTTATTAATATGTCATATAAATCTAATTTTATTTTTAGCGTAACTTTTAAGACTATAATATTTAATATACTTGCAATAACATATGCGCTTATAGTTCCAATAACTGCACCATAAATATTAAGATATTTAACAGGCATTAATGTCCATGTTAATATTACCTTAACAATACATCCAATAAATAAATTTATAACCGGCTTTATATAATGCCCTGTTCCTTGCAATATTGACGTAGTAGTTTGTGTTATTATTATAAATGGTATAGATATAGATAGATATGTCAATATTTCAAATCCTTCAAATCTTCCTGGAAAAATAAATTTCATTACAGGTTCAGCTAAAAAGAATAAACCAAGCGTACACGGAAGTGCTATTACTATTGCCATTTTCATTGACATATTTATTTTATTCTTTAATTCACTATTCTTTTTTAAAATAAAACTCTCAGCAATTATAGGAATTAAAGATGTGCAAATTGCCATTGAAAGTGTAAGTGGTATATTAACTATGACAGACGCTTTTCCAGTTAATTGAGCATATAATACTGTAGCTTCTGTAGTTGTAAAACCAGCTTGTAACAGCTTTTGCGGAACTAAAATGGAATCTATTAAATTCATTATAGTTCCTACTGTTGTTCCCAATGAAATTGGAATTGCAATTTTCAGTATTGTATTTAATACATCTGAATTAGCCTTCAATCTCTTTATTCCATATTCTTTTTTTATTTTTTTATATTTTGAATACAGATACGACGTACCTAAAACCGCTCCAGCTGTTGCACCAAAGGCTGCGCCACCAGCTGAATATTCTATACCCCTTGGCAATAAAAACACTGCTAATCCCACTCCAAAAAGCACTCTTCCAATTTGTTCTATTATCTGAGATATGGCTGATGGGGTCATATTTTGAAATCCTTGAAAAAATCCTCTTAGTATTGTCATACATGAAATAACAACAGGAGCAAAAGAGATCCCTATTAAAGAATAATACGACTTCTCATCCCATTTAAGATAATGAATTATAGGATGAGCAAAGAAAAATAAGAATACCGTCATGCCTGTCCCTATTATTATCATTAAAAGAAACGACTCCTTCATTACTTCGAAGGTTCCTCTTATATCATTTACAGCATTTCTTTCAGATATTATTTTAGACATAGCAACTGGTACACCTGAAGCTAATGCTATGTAAAACATATATAGCGGATAAGACATCTGATAATACCCTATACCTTCATCTCCAATTAACATTATCAATGGCCATCTAAAAAATAATCCTAGGAATCTTGTTAATATTCCTGCTATACCTAAAATTAAACTTGCTTTAACAAGTGATTGTTTTTTCATAAAACACCTCCAAACTTACATACTATTAATAATTCTTATTGTAAATCTGGAGGTATTATGACTTTTATTTTAATTATTGATAATTTTGATTTTTTATGTTTCTCAAAGAAGTATTATTGCTCCATTTGTTTTCCTAAAAATGCAGCTGCTGTCTCAACTAGTTTTGTTTCAACATCTCCTAATTCTACATCATCTTCTTTTGATAGAATAATTACAGCTCCAATCTCATCACCTTCTGCTATGATAGGTGCAATGACTTGACTGATATATTCTGTTTCTTCATCATCATTATGTAATGGAACTACTGATCCTGAAGATTTATTTAATAACACAGTTTTTCTATCATTCATTATTTTTTCTAATTCGTTACTTACTTTTCTTTCAATATACTCTTTTTTGGGAGCTCCACTTACTGAAATAAATGCATCTTTATCACATATCAATACAATATGTCCTATAACTTGTTGTAAACTTTCGCAATATTCCTTTGAAAAATCAGTTAGCTCTTCAATTGGAGAATATTTTTTCAATATTACTCCTCCATCACGGTCTGTAAAAATCTCTAACGGATCTCCTTCCCTTATTCTTAATGTTCTTCTTATTTCTTTTGGAATTACTACCCTTCCTAAGTCATCAATTCTTCTGACAATTCCTGTTGCTTTCATTAGTTATTCACCGTTGTAGAAAGTTTATAAAATATTATATGTTTTTGTTATATAACACTTAAAAATATTATTTAATATAAAGTTATCTATTCCTTTCTAACAACATGCTCCTTTCTTCTATATTTGTTTAAGTAATTTTATCTAAGTAATTTACGATATTATTATTTGAATATATAGAAATTTTATGCACTAATAACTAAATTTTATATTATATAAAAAAAAATTTTCTCCTCTTTAAGTTAAGAGGAGAAAATTTACTATAATCTATCTTCGTATGTCTTTATCTGTATATCCTTTTTCCATTCTTCTAATTTTGAATTATATGCTGCATTAGTTTTTTCTTGAGTTACTTGTGATTTAATGCTATCTTTTACTTCATCAAAAGGAGTTACTTTACTTTCTCCTCTTTCTGCAACTAAAATATGAGATACATTCGCACCTTCACTAGTTACACCAGTGACTTTAATTATATGATATCCAAATTGGCTCTTTACAGGTGCTGAAATTTCACCTTCTTTTAAATTTTTAAATCCATCCATAAATTCTTGAACATATTGAGTATCATCATACTTTACAAATCCTAAGCTTCCGCCATTGTCTTTTGTTCCAGTATCAGTTGATTTTTCTTTAGCTGTCTTAGCAAAATCTGCACCAGCATCTAATTCAGCCTTTATAGCATTAGCTTCTTCTAAAGATTTGTTATAATCTATTTCTCCTTGTGTAGTATACTTACTGTCTTTATTCTCTTCATAATAATTCTTTACATCATCATCAGTTATCTTAACATCTTTAGTCATTGCTTCATATATAGCATTTAATTTTGCTTGATCTCTTTGAATTTCTTTAAAGCTATCCTCTGTATAACCATATTGCTCTAAAGCTTTCTTATACTGATCTTCTCCACCGTACACTTGTTTATATTGAGAAATTGTATCTTCAACTTTCTTATTAAGTTCATCATCTGATGGTATTAATTTTAATTCAGTACCTTTTTGTATCATTACTTTTTCATTTACTAACATAGTTAAATATTGTTGTCTTATTTGTTTAAGTTGTTCTTTTGCTTGATCATTATTTGCATAATCTTCGCCATAAGTAGATTTTAATTGCTGAACAACTCCAGCTTTTTCCAATTCACTTTCTAAATCACCTTTAGTAATTTTCTCATCACCTACTTTTGCAATAACTGTTTTTGCTATAGCTTCAGGCGTTTTTTCAATCATTTTGCAACCCATCATTGATATTGCTAATGCACAAACTGCTGCAGTTGCAATAATTTTTTTTAATCTTTTCAAAGTATTCCCCTCGCTTTTTTCTAAGTATTGCTGTAAAAGACATAATATTAGTATATCAATATTATTTTTACAATTCAATTTTTTCAATTAATATTTATATTGTAATATTACTCAGTTCAAAATAAACAATATAATTTAGTATATCATTTTTTTATTACAAGATTATGTCATCTACTACTTCTTTTAAAAACTCTAACTTATTTTCTTTTTTTATTCCTTTAATTTTAAAAGCAAAATATGGTTCTAATCCAAATTTCAATACCACAATATCTTTGTATTTTTTAATAAGATTTACATAAATATTAGAATAATCACTTTCGCCTTGAGCGAATTTAAATATTATCACTTTTGGCATTTCTTTTATTTCCTCAATAAATACAGTTTTTGCTTTATTCTTTATATATGCTATATCCATCAAGTTACGAACTGATTCAGGCATTTTAGAGTATCTATCGTTTAGTTCTTCTTCTATATCATTATAATCATCTATATTTTCAATAGCTGCAATCTTTTTATATACCTCTATCTTTTGTATTTCATCTTCTATATAATGTTCTGAAATAAATGCATCAACTTTTATATCTACTGTAGTTTCAATAGGTTCTTTACTTATTTCACCTTTAATTATCTTAATAGTATCCTCGAGCATTCTACAATATAAATCATATCCTATAGTTGCCATGTGTCCATGTTGAGAAGATCCCATCATGTTACCTGCTCCCCTTATTTCTAAATCTCTCATAGCTATCTTAAATCCTGATCCTAATTCCGTAAAATCCCTCAAAGCTTTAAGTCTCTTCTCTGCTACTTCTGTTAAAACCTTATCTTTAGTATATAGCAGATATGCATATGCTATTCTGTTAGATCTACCTACTCTTCCTCTCAATTGATAAAGTTGTGATAATCCCATTTTATCAGAATCATATATTATAATAGTGTTTACATTCTGAATATCCATTCCAGTTTCTATAATTGTTGTACACACCAGTACATTATGCTCTCCCGACATAAAGTCCATCATTTCTTTTTCAAGTTCTCTTTCTGCCATTTGACCATGTGCGATGCCTATCTTAGCCTCCGGAACCAATTCTTGGACGTATTTAGCCATTCTATCAATATCTTCTACTCTGTTATAAACAAAATATACTTGCCCATCTCTGCCTACTTCTCTCAAAATTGCATCTCTTATAAGTTGATCATTTTGTTCTACAACATAAGTTTGTACAGGATATCTCTCTTCTGGAGGAGTTTCTATAACCGATATATCTCTCACCCCTGTTAATGACATATGAAGAGTTCTTGGTATAGGAGTAGCACTTAAAGTTAATACATCTACATTTTTCTTTAAATTTTTTATTTTCTCTTTTTGTTTAACTCCAAATCTTTGCTCTTCATCAATTATTAACAATCCTAAGTCTTTGAATTGTATGTCCTTTGAAACTATTCTATGAGTTCCTATTAAAATATCAACGTTTCCTTCTTTAAGCCTTTGAAGTGTTTCCTTTTGCTGTTTTGTAGTTCTAAACCTACTTACCATATCAACTTTTATTGGAAAATCTGAAAATCTATTTTTCATATTCTTGTAATGTTGTTCTGCTAAGATTGTAGTTGGAACTAAAAAAGCCACTTGCTTTCCATCCATAACACATTTAAATGCCGCCCTTACTGCAACTTCTGTCTTTCCATATCCAACATCTCCACATAAAAGTCTATCCATAGGCTTATCTGATTCCATGTCACTTTTAATTTCTTCTAATGATGTTAATTGGTCCGGAGTTTCTTCGTAAGGAAATTCATCTTCAAATTGTTTTTGCCATTGTGTGTCCTTTGAAAATTTGTAGCCCCTTACTGTTGCTCTTGTTGCGTAAAGCTTAACTAGGTCCTCAGCTATTTCATTAATGGATTTTCTAGCCTTAGCTTTAGCTTTTTGCCATTCAGTTCCACCAAGTTTGTTTATCTTAGGGAATTTCCCTTCACTTCCAACATATTTTTGTATTAAATCCAATTGCTCAACAGGAACATAAAGCTTATCCCCCTTATCATACACAATATCTAAGTAATCTCTCTTATGTCCTGCAACATCAATTTGTTTAATACCCTTATATACACCAATTCCATGGTTAGCATGAACTACATAGTCACCTGGTTTAAGTTCTGCAAAACTTTTTATCTTTGCAATACCTTTTTGCTTAGATTTATTTTTAGTCTTTAACTTTCTTTTAGCTTCGCCAAATACTTCCTTATCTGAAATTACACAAATTTTATAGTTTGGATATTCAAAACCTTTCAGCTGATTTCCAAAAGTAATTACAACTTCACCAAAATTAATTTTATCTACAGAATCTTTATATGAGCTTTCAATTCCTCTATCACGTAATGTGTCTACTAAACGTTCTCCCCTTGCTCTTGTACCTGATAAAATTAACGTCTTATATTCCTCAGATTTCTTTCTTGAAATATCATCAATTAATAAATCTAACTGACCTTGATAATTTGTTAACGTTGATTGACTTATATCAATTTTTGTAATTGGTCTTAACCAGTTATTATTCTGAGATAACGATTCTAAAAAAATTATTTTTTGTTCTGAAAATAATCCTAGTATTTCTTCTTTATTAAGTAATAGTCCTCCTTGTCCCGGAAAAATATCTCCTCTTTGAGAAAATGCTGTAAAATTCTCCTCAAACTCTATATATGTAGAACTTAATTTTCCCTCACATCTTTGAACATTATCCATTATAAAATAATAATCATTAAAATAATCAAATAAGCTTTCTGTCTTCTTAGAAAAATAATTTAAATAACTATCTATAGTTTCGAAAGAACATGTTTCTTCTAGTGATTCTAAATTCTTATTTAAAATTTTTCTTAATTTTTCTACTCTGTCTTTATCTTTATCCTTATCTTCTATTTCCTCAAATTCACTCTTTAGTTTTTCTCTACCATATTCTAAAGCCTCGTCAGTAAGGACTATTTCTTTTGCTGGAAATATGTTTACTGATTTAACTTTTTCAATGCTTCTTTGTGATTCTATATTAAATGTTCTTATGGATTCTATTTCATCTCCAAATAATTCAATTCTATATGGATAACTTGAGCATGTTGGGAAAACATCAAGAATCCCCCCCCTTAAAGAAAATTGACCCTTTCCTTCAACCATTTCTACTCTTTCATATCCTGATTGAATTAGTTTTTTGCCTATCTCTTTAACATCAACATCATCATTTTCTTTTAATTTTATATTATATTCTGTAAATAATTTATGTGGTGTATATTTAGAGGCAAATGCATCTACAGATGTTACAATTATTTTTTTATTATTATTTAATATCTCATTTATTACTTTTAATCTAGCCCATCTTAAATCTCCCGATACAGCATCAATATTATAAAATACTACCTCCTTAGCTGGGAAATAGTAAACCTCATTTGTGTATAATATTAAATCTTCATATAGGTTTTTGGCTTCTATATCATTTTGAGTTATTACTACTATAGACTTATCAATATTCTCAAATATACCATCTATTATATATCCTCTTCCAGATTCTGATATACCATATATTCCTATAGGATATTTTTTACCTTTAATTGAATCTTCTAAGTTCTTAAACTCTGAACTCTCCTCTAAAGGCTCCAATAATCCTTTTAACCTCATATTTTGCACCATCCTTAAATACTTAAATTCGGCTTAAATCCGTTATATTTATTCATAGCCTGCTTAACATCTGATTTTATAATCTCTTCTACTGCTTTTGTGGATGCATCTATACTAAATTTTAAAATATCCATTTCCTCTTTTGTAAATTTACCCAGTACATATTTTACAAGATCAACGTCAGGTTGTCCTACGCCCACCTTTATTCTCGGGAAAATATCTGTACCTAAATGCGCTATTATGCTCTTTATTCCATTATGCCCACCTGCACTACCTTTTTCCCTTAATCTAAGTCTTCCAATATCTAAACTTATGTCATCATAAATAACTATTATCTGCTCATTAGTAATCTTGTAAAAATCAACTACTTCTCTTATACTTTCTCCACTTAAATTCATATATGTAGTTGGTTTTAATAAAATCACTTTTGTATTGCCTATAAAGCCTTCGCCATACATACCTTTAAATTTTTCCCTATTTATATCAATATTATACTCCTTACTTATATTATCGATAACATTAAATCCTATATTATGTCGTGTATTTTCATATTGAATACCTGGATTTCCAAGTCCAACTATTAAAAACATATTTCATTACTCCTTTATTATAATTCTTTAAATTTAGTTAAGGTGAAAATAAAATTTACACCTTTAATTTTATCATTTTCTGCCCAGATTTCTTCTCCCTGCTGCATGAGTATCATTCTAACTATTGGCAGTCCTAGTCCAGTACTTACCTTGTTAGTTCTAGATTTATCTGATTTATAAAATCGATCCCATATTTTATTTATTTCTTCTTCTTCTATTTGAGGTCCATCATTGTATATTTGAGTAAATATTTTATTTCCTTTAATATAATTACTTATTTTTATAGTTCCACAATCTCCACAATACTTAACTGAATTATCTAACAAATTTGTTACCACCTGCATCATCTTATCTTCATCTGCATTTGCAAAACATTTTTCGTATTGAAAATTAACTTCTAAATTTATATTTTTATCATTTAATTTTTGCTCATTATTTATAATACAAATTCGTATTATTTCATTAATATCAACTTTTTTCATTTTAAATTTAAGTTTTCCTGACTCAATAGCTGATAAATCCAATAAATCATTAATTAATCTGGTTAATCTTTGAGTTTCATTATACGCTCTTTCTAAGTAATATCCCTCTTTATCTTTTGGGATTACGCCATCTATTATTCCTGATATAAACCCTTTAATTGAAGTTATAGGACTCCTTAATTCATGAGAAACGTTAGATATAAATTCTCGTCTATTATTTTCAACTTTTTCTAATGATTCAGCCATTATATTAAACGATTTTGCCAATTCTCCGATTTCATCATTTGAACATATACTAACTCTTTTATCCACTTCTCCATTGGCAAATCTTCTTGCGGTCTTGCTTATTTCATGCAATGGATTAATTAATATTATATTTGTAAAAAATGATAAAACTATAGTAGATAAGATCATAAAAAGACCTGCTGAAATCCAAATAATAATATATATTTTACTTAATTGACCTTTAACTAAAAATAAAGGCGACTCCATAACAACACAGCCCTTAAATTCACCATCTTGCATTACAGGATATATGCAAGTATAATTCTTTTTTATATATTTTATCGTCTTCCCGCTTTTTAAGACATCTGAAGATAAATTTAAAATCTTAGCATCTTCAGCATCATATATATGTTTAATATTATCTGCTGAAATATACATTCTCATCTTATCATCTAGTATATATATATCAGCATTTATTGCTGTTCCTGATATATTTAATATATTTTTCAATTTAGAAATTCTACTTTCTTCAGTATCTTCAATATCAGAATAAGTTATTATCATATTACTTATATATTGCCCCATTTGATTAAATTGAAGCTCTTTTTCTGTAATAAAATTCATTTTTATCCATATAGATAGTAAACAAGCTAAAAAAGTTAAAACACAAGCCATAATAATAGCATTAATATTCATTAATTTATGCAATAAGCCATGTTTCCTCATTATTTCACCTCAAACTTATATCCCACACCCCAAACTGTTTCTATCTGCCATTCTTCACCACTAGTTAATTTTTCTCTTAATCTTTTTATATGAACATCAACTGTTCTAGAATCTCCAGGGTAATCATACCCCCATACTTCGCAAAGTAATTGTTCTCTTGTAAATACTCTATTTTTATTTTTTGCTAAATAATACAAAAGTTCAAATTCCTTTGGCGGCATTTTTATATCTTCTTTATTAAAAATAACTTTATATGATGTTGGATCTATTGATAAATCACTAAGCTTTATTATTTCACTCTTAGCATTATCAGCTGAATATCTTCTTAAAACAGCCTTTACCCTTGCTAATAGCTCTTTTGGTTCAAAAGGTTTAACTATATAGTCATCTGCTCCTAATTCTAATGCTAAAACTTTATCAAATGTATCACCTTTAGCTGTAAGCATTATTACAGGAACTTCGCCTTGCTTTCTCACCCACTTTAATACATCTATCCCATCTATTCCAGGTATCATTACATCAAGCAACACCAAATTGGGATTATATTCCAAAAATAATTCTTGAGCTCTTTTTCCTGTACTAGCTATTTTAGTAGTATATCCTGAGCTCTCTAAATACATATTTAAAATTTCACTTATATTTTCATCATCATCTACTATTAAAATTTTATCCGATAAACTCTCCATATTTTATTTCCTCCAAAATATTCAAAATTCATTATATATAATTATGCCTTACATTAGGTAGTAAATAAAGCATTTTTATAATAAACCATATATTATTACAAACATGACATATTAAATTCTATCATCATAATTTTAAGTAATATTCTTAATAATGCCTTAAAATTCATACTGCAAAAACCCTCTACAGCTTTAATGCCATAGAGGGATATTTCCAATATGTATCATCTTTGATATTCAAACAACTTACTTATTGGCTGATCATCATAAATCCTTCTAATTGCTTCCGCAAATAGAGGAGCAACAGATATTGATTTAATTTTATAATTATCATTTTCTTCTTTTAGCGGTATAGTATTGAGCATTATTAATTCTTCAATTGATGAACTATTTATTCTTTCCATAGCAGGACCTGATAGCACTCCATGAGTACAACAAGCATAAACATTCTTAGCTCCCAAATCCTTAAGCGCATTAGCAGCATTTGTTATTGTTCCTGCTGTATCAATCATATCATCAAGTAGTATACATCTTTTTCCGTCTACATCACCAATTATATTCATAATTTCAGAAACATTAGCTTTTGGTCTTCTTTTATCTATAATAGCTATCGGCGCATGTAAATTATCTGCAAATTTTCTTGCTCTAGTAACACTTCCCAAATCCGGTGACACTACCACAACATCATCCTTGTCAATTAATCCTTTATTTATAAAATATTCTGCAAGTATTGGTGATCCAAGTAAATGATCCACTGGAATGTTAAAATATCCTTGAATTTGTGCTGCATGTAAATCCATAGTTAATACTCTATTTGCTCCAGCTGTTGTTAATAGATCAGCTACTAACTTAGCCGTTATTGGATCTCTTGATTTAGCTTTTCTATCTTGTCTAGCATATCCGTAATATGGAATAACAGCTGTTATTCTTCCTGCTGATGCTCTTTTAAAAGCATCAATCATTATTAGTAATTCCATAAGATTATTATTTACAGGCGAACAAGTTGATTGTATTATAAATACGTCTGTTCCTCTTACTGTTTCAGAAATATCAACTGATATTTCTCCATCACTAAAAGTTGAAACTTTTGATTTTCCCATAGTTACATTTAGTATATTTGCTATTTCTTCTGCTAACTGCGGATGAGAATTACCAGTAAAAATTTTTATATTTTTTCCATGAGTTATCATAATGTCAGAAGACCTCCTTAAAAATTATTAGCTAATAATATTTAAATTGCTATTTTTTTAATCCTCTTTTTTCAACCCAACCACTAATATTTCTTTGTTTTGCCCTTGCTACAGCTAGATCTCCTTCTTTTACTTCAGCTGTAATAGTTGATCCTGCTGCAATATAAGTATTATCACCAACTTTAACCGGAGAAACTAAGTTAGTATTACATCCAATAAAACTATGGTCTCCAATAATTGTCTTATGCTTTTCTTTTCCATCATAATTTACTACTACTGTTCCACATCCAAAATTACATCCTGAACCCACTTCTGCATCTCCAATATAAGTTAAGTGAGATACCTTAGTTCCATCTCCAATGGTAGCTTTCTTTATTTCAACGAAATCTCCTATTCTTGTACTCTTACCTATAATGCTATCTGGACGAATATAAGCAAAAGGTCCAACGGTTGTATTATCACCAATTTTACTATCTAATATTACAGATGATTGGATATCTACTTCATTACCTATTACACTATCCTTAATTCTTGAATTTTGATATAATAAACAATTCTCACCTATAACAGTATTTCCTTCTAGTATGTTATTTGGATATATTATTGTATCTTTTCCTATTTCAACATCCGCACCTATATATGTTGTTTTAGGGTCTATTAATGTAACGCCATTTTCCATGTGAATAGTATTGATTCTATTTCTAAGAATCTCTTCTGCTTCTGCTAGCTGAACCCTAGAATTTACTCCAATAGTTTCTTCGATGTCAGTAACAACTGCACCAATTGAATATCCTTCATCTTTTAAAATTCCAATTACATCTGTAAGATAATATTCACCTTGCTTATTATTATTATTTAATTTATCTAATGATTTAACTAATAATTCTATATCAAAGCAATAAATTGCTGAATTCATCTCTTTAATTTTGAGTTCTTCTTCATTACAGTCTTTATGTTCAACAATTTTTAATACTTTTCCACTTTCATCTCTAACTATTCTTCCATATCCAGTTGGATCGTCTACCATAGCTGTTAAAATTGTTGCTGCATTCTTGTTGTTTATATGATCATTTATTAAGCTTTCAACTGTTGACTGCTTTATTAAAGGTGTATCTCCTGTAAAAACAGCTACAACTCCTGATTTATTTTCCAAAAATTTTTTAGCACATTTAACTGCATGCCCAGTCCCTAATTGCTCTGCTTGAAGTGAATAAGTGACACCTGTGTCCTTAGTTTTTTCTTCTACAAGCTCTGCTCCTTTACCTATAATTAAATTTATATCTTGAATTTCTGCTTTTTTTACCGTATCTATAACATGCTTTACCATTTCCTTACCACATACTTTGTGAAGTACTTTAGGTAAATTTGATTTTATCCTTTTACCTTGTCCTGCCGCTAGAATTAATGCGCATTTATACATTATAATAACACCTCTTTATATAAGCTATAAGCCTATTCTATTATTCTAATTAATTATATTTGAAAGATAAATTTATTTCAACCCATGAGAATCTTAGATGTTTGATACTTCAAACGAAATAAGAGGAAGCACAAAACTTCCTCTTATTTCATAAATCATTATTCTTCTGCATTTTCTTGAGCTACTGCTTTTTCATAGGCTTCTAAAATTGCAGTTTGAATTTTTTCTCTTGCTTCTGTATTTATTGGGTGAGCTATGTCCTTAAATTCTCCATCTGGTGTTTTTCTGCTTGGCATAGCAATGAATAATCCCATTTGTCCTTCTATAACTTTGATGTCATGAATCACGAATTCATTATCAAAAGTAACAGAAACTATTCCTTTCATTTTACCTTCTGCTGAGATTTTTCTAATTCTAACGTCTGTAATTTGCATTTTTACTCTACCCCTTCCCAGTTGCTTATTAAAATTTCATATTTATATAATTTCTCCACAAATTTCTAAATTCCTTTTTTAATTTGTTAAATTATTAGAAAATTTATTTTTTATGTCAACTTTCCTAAAAATTATCTTATATAATGAATTAACACATTGCTTTTTTGTATATTTTTGTATAATAAAACGAAATATTTTATTATATTTTTATAAGATAATTTTACTTTTTAATAAACTTGGGTTCTCAAATTACAAAATAATATATTTCAATCTCTAATTTTTAATTATTTTAAGAAAATATCTTAGAAGGTTGAACATCTATTATTGCTGACTTATCTACAGATTTGAGTTCTACCACTGAAACATACTCATCCACTAATTTCTTTTCTATTGCTTGATTATCTACTAACACTCCGATGCCAACTAATTCACTGTCAAATTCCTTTAATAAATCTTTAATCCCAACAGCAGTTCCGCCGCCTTTCATAAAGTCATCAATGAATATACATCTACTGTTTGATTTCATTGACTTTTTAGAAAGAGCCATTTGTTGCAATCTTCCACTTGTTCCTGATACATAATTAATTGTAACTGTAGATCCTTCAGTTGCTATGCTACTTCTTCTAGCAATAACTAACTGAACTCCTAAATTTCTAGCTACTTCATATGCTAAAGGAATTCCTTTTGTTTCTACTGTTATTACATAATCCACATTTTTATCTTGAAAACATGATGATAATAATACACCAGCTTTATTTATTATCTGTGGATTATACATTAAATCTGTCATATAAATCATATTCCCCGGAATTACCCTACTTCCATCTTCTAATTGTTTACATAACTCTAACGCAAAATCTTTCTTCTGTTCATTACTTATTCCTGGCACATATCTTATTCCTCCAGCTACCCCGGCAATAGTTTCAATTTTACCCATTTCTAATTTTTCTAAAACTTCTCTTACAACAACTATATCTTCACTTATTGTTGATTTAGCTGCATTTAATAATTCTGAGAAAGTATTTAATCCAATTATTTTATTTGGGTTTTCTAATAATATTTTAGTTATTGCGACCACTCTCTTATTTCTCGTAAACTTTTCCACTAAAATCACCTACACGAATTTTATTTTAATTTATTGCTATTAATATTCATATTTTATTCTAAATTCAAATTAATAGCAATATTTTTAGATATAAACTTAATATTATATCTAAAATTGATTAACAAATATAATAAAATTACATATAATATTATGTATTTATTGTTTTTCTATGGTTCATTCTCTGAAAAATGTATATAATTATATATGGTTATATGTAAATTTATAATTTATTCTATGCTTCACAAATTTCTAGTAAATCTTATTTACAGCTATTTAATATTAACTTAAATTTTAATTTTTGCAATATATTATAGATAAAAATTTATTTTACTTGTAATTTTCTTATTTTTTAGAATAATTATAGATATTTTTATGAAAAGGAGTTGTTAATGTGTCTTTTGATTTTATAAAAGATAAAAATAAAAAAGTTCATTTTATTGGTATAGGTGGAATCAGTATGAGTGGACTTGCTGCTGTTTTATTAAATAGTGGATTTAAGGTATCAGGATCTGATGCAAAAAATTCTCCGATTGTTGAAAAGCTTAAGTCTTTTGGAGCAGAAATATACATAGGTCATAGAAGAGAAAACATTAATAATGTTGATTTAATTGTTTATACTGCTGCAATACCTAATGATAATCCAGAACTTTTGGAAGCCAAAGAAAAAAACATTCAATTAATGGATAGAGCTGAATTCTTAGGTCATATAATGAAAGGTCATAAATATAATGTAGCTATTTCTGGTACACACGGAAAAACTACATGTACATCTATGCTATCTCATGTTACTCTTGATGGAAATTTAGATCCTACCATATTGGTTGGTGGAGAACTTGATATAATAGATGGTAATTTCAGAATTGGTAATAGTGAGTACTTCTTAACAGAAGCTTGTGAATATAAACGTTCATTCTTGAAATTTTTCCCTTATGTTGGTGTAATTTTAAACATTGACGCTGATCATTTAGACTGCTACAAAGATATAAATGAAATAGCTGAAACATTCGAAAAATTTTCAAATTTAATACCTGATGACGGATATCTTGTAGGATATGGAGAAGATCCTCGGGTTAAAAACATTATCAATAAAGCAAAATGTAATACATTAAGTTATGGATTTGAAAATGCAGATGTAACTGCAAGAAATGTTAATTTTAACAAAATGGGTTGTGCTTCATTTGATGTATATAAAGATGACGAAAATTTATTTAGTGTATCTTTAAGTGTTCCAGGAAAGCATAATGTATTAAATGCTTTAGCCACAATTTGTGTTTCTCTAATTTTTAATATAACTTATGATTCAATAGCTAGTGGATTATCTAAGTGTAAGGGTGCTCATAAAAGATTTGAATATAAGGGAGAATTTAATGGAGTTACTGTAATTGATGATTATGCTCATCATCCTACAGAAATTAAAGCGACTTTAAGTACAGCAAAAAAAATAGATCACAATAAAATATATTGTGTGTTCCAACCACATACTTATACTAGAACCAAAACGTTGTTTGATGAATTCACTACTGCTTTTGATGATGCAGATGAGCTTATATTGATGGATATATATGCTGCACGTGAAAAAGATACAGGAATAGTATCTTCAGGTATGCTTGGAGATGCTATACGTGAAAGAGGAATAAAATGTACTAATGTTCATTCACATGATGAAGCATTAGAATATGTTAAGTCTAAAGTTGGTAATGATGATTTATTATTAACAGTAGGTGCTGGAGATGTAGTTATTGTTGGAGAAAAATATTTAGAATCTAAATAAATTCATATTAAGAGTAAAAAGATCATATCAATATTAATATTGATGTGATCCTTTATTTTAGTTAAATTCATTAATCTTACTTAATTCAAAATTAAATTATTGTTATATCTTTTGAAACTGAGTTAAGAACTTCGCATCCATCTTTAGTTACAAGCACTAAATCTTCTATTCTTACTCCAATTTTATTAGTTAGATATATTCCTGGTTCTATTGAAAAAATCATTCCTTCTTGAACCTCATCGTTATTTACTGAGCTCACATCACCTTTATCATGTACCTCAATTCCAATGCTATGCCCTGTTCTATGAGTAAAATACTCTCCATATCCCCTCTCAGTTATATAATCTCTAGCCGCAGCATCTATTTCTGAGAATTTCACACCTGCTTTAACCTTTGATATAGCTTTTAAATTTGCATTTTTAACAATTTCATATACTTCTCTTTTTTCTTTAGTTGGTTCTTCTTTAAAAAATACTGTCCTTGTCATATCAGAGCAATAATGATTATATAATCCTCCAATATCTATAACTATACTGTCGCCTTTTTTTAGCTTTGTATTATCACACTCATGATGTGGATCAGCTCCATTTGCCCCAAATGCTACAATTGGCTCAAAAGAAAATCCTTGAGCGCCCTCTTCTTCATATAATTCTGTTAATATTCTAGAACATTGTTTTTCAGTATATCCTTCTTTAATCTCTTTCCAAAATCTTTCCATGACCTTATCATTTATTTGAGATGATTTTCTCATAAGTTCTTTTTCTTCCTCATCTTTTCTCATTCTTAATTCATCTATAACGTCTGAAGAATTTACGAACTTTGAAATAATGTTAATATTCATTAATTTAATAAGAAAATGTGCTGGCCAAAATTTATCAACACCTAATTCTTCATTTTTTTCAACTATGCTTCCTAATACAGAAATAGGATCATCATTATCTGTATACCATACTATATCAATTCCTATATTTCCTTCTATAGGGAAAAGTTTATTTACTATAAATTTATGCTTTCCATCTATATTTAAATATAGAGCAATCATTCTTTCTCCACTTGAAATCCATTTACCAGTTAAATAATATATAGAAGCTGTTGATGTTACAATAATCTGTTTTAAATTATTTTCTTTCATCTTTTTAATTACATTGTCTATTCTACTTTGTTTCATTAAAAATATCCTCCTTAGATTTATCTAAAAATAAAATTTATTATCTAGGCCCAAGTTCATAAGTGAGTTCCTATCTTGTGAGCCTATCAAATATTTCATTTGGTGTGAATCGCTTACTAAGCGAACATGTGCGAGCCTAAGCTCAATTATATTCCTATATTCTTAAGAATATATATTATTATATTCTTAGAATATATAAATATCCTTTGCTTTTGATTAGTGATATTTATAGTAAAAAGTATATAATTTTTATTATAAAATTAATAATATTATTTATTAAGTAAATGCTATAATAATATTATAACACTTTAAAATTATAGTATTTTTATATATCTAAATTTTAGATAAATGACAATTACATTTTAAATAAAATATTTTTATTGTCATTATCAACTAGAAGCTTATCTCACGGGGGGATTTTTGTGAAAATTGCAGTAATTTCAGACATACATTCTAACATTTATGCTCTTATAAATGTACTAGAAGATATTGATTCAGAAAAGGTTGACTCAGTTATTTGCTTAGGAGACCTAGTTGGATATGGACCTCATCCTAATGAAACTATTTCTATGATTAGGAGAAGAAATATACTTTGCATAAAAGGTAATTATGATAATTCAGTAACTGATAATGAATTCTCTTATATCAGAGAAACAGCTATAAATAGGTTCTCTTTGCCTTGGACTGTTAATGAATTAAGAGCTGAGAATAAATCATATCTTAAAGGATTACCTTCATCGCTAACAATAAAAGCTGGAGATAAAAATTTATTATTTGTTCATGGTAGTCCATCTAGCATTAATGAATATCTCTTTATTGATTCAGAGAACACAGTTGAGAACTTAAATAAAATAAAAGAAGATGCATTGATCTGTGCTCATACTCATTTGCCTGGAATTAAAGAAATTAATAATAAAACATATATTAATGTTGGCAGTGTTGGCAAACCTAAAATAGGTCGTCCAAATAGTACATATTGCATAATTGAAATCACCGAAGAAAATACAATAAGCGCTAAGTTTAAAGAAATTTCTTATGAAGTAAAGAAAATAGTAAAAGATATGACTATGTTAAACTTTCCTCCTACATTAATTCAAAGCTTTGAAACAGGAAATGAATAATCCTATTAAATGCTGAAAAAATTATAACTATAAACTTATATAGAAATATCATTAATAATTGGGAATTGCATTCAATAAGAAAGTATTGTAAAATCTAGTTATTGCTTATTTTAACAATTTTATTTTTAATATTTAATAAAGTAATAATAAACATATTAATTCAAACGTAAAATTTTTTACATCACAATGTAAAAAATTTTACACATGTTATATATTTATTTATAATAACGGAGGTCATATAAATGGCAAAATCAAATTTAATTAGAACTCTTTATAGAAACACTGATGAGTTCTTATCAAAAGAAGTAACTATCTCTGGATGGATAAGAACTTTAAGAGCATCAAATGCTTTTGGCTTCATAGAAATCAATGATGGTTCTTTTTTTAAAAATATTCAAGTAGTTTTTGATAATAAATTAGAAAACTTCAAAGAGATTTCAAAACTTCCTATAAGTTCTTCAGTATCTGTTATTGGTACATTAGTTGCTACACCAGATGCTAAACAACCATTTGAAATTCAAGCAAAAGAAGTTATTGTAGAAGGTATGTCTAATTCTGATTATCCTCTACAAAAGAAAAGACATACATTTGAATACTTAAGAACAATTGCTCACTTAAGACCAAGAAGTAATGCCTTTTCAGCTACATTTAGAGTGCGTTCAGTAGCTGCATACGCTATACACAAGTTCTTTCAAGATCAAGACTTTGTATATACTCACACTCCATTAATTACTGGTAGTGATTGTGAAGGTGCTGGAGAAATGTTTAGAGTATCAACTCTTGATCCTAAGAATCCACCACTAACTGAAGATGGAAATATTGATTATACTCAAGACTTCTTTGGTAAAGAAACTAACCTTACTGTTTCAGGACAATTAAATGGGGAATGTTTTGCTTTAGCTTTTAGAAATATTTACACATTTGGTCCAACATTCAGAGCTGAGAACTCTAACACAACAAGACACGCTGCTGAATTCTGGATGATAGAACCTGAAATAGCTTTTGCAGATTTAGAAGATGATATGGAACTCGCAGAAGCAATGCTTAAGTATGTTATTAAATATGTTATGGATGAATGTCCAGAAGAAATGCAATTCTTCAATCAATTTGTAGATAAAGGATTACTTGAAAGATTAAATCATGTTGTCTCATCAGACTTTGCTAGAGTTACTTATACTGAAGCTGTTGATATACTTCAAAAGTGTGGAAAGGAATTTGATTACCCAGTATCTTGGGGAATCGACCTACAAACTGAACATGAAAGATATCTTACTGAAGAACATTTTAAAAAGCCTTTATTTGTAACTGATTATCCAAAGGATATTAAAGCATTCTATATGAGAATGAATGATGATAATAAAACAGTTGCTGCTACAGATCTTTTGGTTCCTGGTATAGGAGAAATTATCGGTGGTAGCCAAAGAGAAGAAAGACTTGATGTATTAGAAGCTAGAATGGCTGAATTAGGTCTTAACAAAGAAGATTACTGGTGGTACTTAGAACTTAGAAAATATGGAGAAACTAAACATGCTGGATTTGGTTTAGGATTCGAAAGATTAATCATGTATATCACTGGTATGGGTAATATTAGAGATGTTATTCCATTCCCTAGAACAACAGGAAGTAGTGAATTCTAATATAAAAAATAAGAAGTATCCTTTCTACTTTAGGATGCTTCTTTATTTATAACACTGTCTTTTCAATCATTTTTGTATGACGTTTTGTATATTCAATTATCTTGGATAATACCTTATAAGTATTACTTTGGCTGTCCCTAGCATTATTATAAAATCTTCCTTGCAGATCAATAAATAACGACTGCTTATCTCGTGCTAATTCTAAAAATATTTTTAAATATTCTCTAGGTGAAACCTTATTTAAGTTTACAGAATGCATTCTAATATTATACTCATTCATAAGAAATGCTATCTTATCGTAAGTTCTAATATCTATCTCTTCAAGTTCATATTCAAGTATTTCTTCTTTTAATTGATTATAATAATTAATTATTCTATCCGTATCTTTTAAAAATACCTTTACTAATACTTGTAACTTTATAGAGGCATTATCATCATCTAAAAATACTTCAAACATTTTCCTTTGCTCATTTTCTATATATATACACTTATTAATAATATCAATAACATTGTAACTCATAACTTATTTTCTCTTTTCACATTTTGATTTCACGATTTGTACTTATAATTATACTATTATAATAGAATTAATTCTATTAATTTTATCTATGAAATGAGAATAATTTTCTTACATCTACTTGTGACTTAAAAGACTTTTTTTGTCGAAAAACATTGTTTAATATATGTATATAAAGTCATAACTTCTTTGTATAATTATTATATTGTTAAAAATTTATTATTTTTTCTGTATTAATCATTTACCATATTAATATTAATTACAATTAATGATATAATAATCAATTGGAGGCGATTTTATGAACCAAATTTTATACCTTGTAATCCCTTGTTACAATGAGGAAGAGGTACTGCATGAAACAGCTAAAAGATTGTTTAAAAAAATTACCAACATGATTGATAATGAGATAATATCAAAAGAAAGTAAGATAGTATTTGTTAATGACGGTTCTAAAGATAAAACATGGAATATAATTGAAGAGCTTCACAATAAAAATAATATTTTTTCTGGTATAAACTTATCTAGAAACAGAGGGCATCAAAACGCATTGTTAGCAGGTCTTATGACTGCAAAAGATTATGCAGATATGACCATATCCCTTGATGCTGATCTTCAGGATGATATAGATGTTATAGACAAATTTGTAGAAGAATATTATAACGGAAGTGATATTGTTTATGGTGTAAGATCATCAAGGCAAACAGATACATTTTTCAAAAGAACAACTGCTCTTGCTTTTTATAAGTTCATGAGCGGACTAGGAGTTGATATGATTTATAATCATGCTGATTACCGTCTTATGAGCAAACGTGCATTAGAAGGCTTAGCTCAATTTAAAGAAGTTAATTTATTTTTAAGAGGTATGGTTCCTCTAATAGGATATAGATATTCTATAGTTGAATATGAGCGTCACGAAAGATTTGCAGGTGAATCTAAGTATCCTTTAAGAAAGATGATAGCATTTGCACTCGATGGTATAACTTCTTTAAGCATAAAACCTATAAGGATCATTTCTGGACTCGGCTTTACTATATGCTTTATTAGTATTTTAGCATTATTATATTCATTTATTGTCAAATTTTTTGGAGAAACTGTAACAGGTTGGACTTCTTTAACACTTTCTATTTGGATATTAGGTGGAATTCAATTATTATCCCTTGGAGTAATTGGAGAATATATTGGGAAAATATATAATGAGACAAAACAAAGACCTAGATTTATCATAGCTGATAAATTAATCAATAATGAAGAGAAAGACAAATAGGTATTTATTTATGAATAATTTATTTGAAAAATTTAAATCTACATTCTTTTCAAAAGAATTTATTCTATTTGTAGTTATAGGTATTATAAATACTTTTAATGGAGTTATTTTTGCATATATGTATTCTGGTTTCTTAAATGAAAATATGGCATTTGTTGCTGGATATATTTCTGGATTAGTAATTTCATATATATTAAATAGTATAATTACATTTAAAGAAAAACTTGATTTTTCTAAATTTATAAAATTTGCTATTTCATATATTCCAAACTTTATAATTCAAAATATCGTTGTTTATTTAGTATTTAACTTAATGGGATTACATAAACTTATAGCATATTGCTCAGCAGCTATTATAGGAGTTCCTGTTACATTTATTCTGATGAAATTTTTTGCATTTAATAAAAAGCATGATTAAAATACTTTTATGTAATAAAAACAAGGAAATAGACTACTTTTTTGTATGTGATCTATCTCCTTTTATTTTTTTGAAACATATTTGTTGTCCTTTATATAAAATCTCCATAAAAAATCTATTGCTTCTTCAGCATAGTCTATCCCTATTCTTTTAGATTCCACTATTTCAAACAAATTATCTTCATAATTATCCTCTATATATAAGTTTCCCTTTTCATATAGTTTTTTATAATTATCACTTTTATCTATAGAATATGCCAAACAAAGTTTTGATGGACCATTTGTGAGAGCCTTTTCTTTAGCTTTAGTTAATTCATCATAATTTTGATTAAATCTTTTCTCAGCTAAATAATCAAATTCATTAAGTGGTTCAATTGCTCTTATTAAAACTCCTTCCCCTTTATTTTCAATTCCACTTATTACATTGAAGCAAAAATATTTTCCGTAAATAAAATAAACATATGCTATTCCACCTTCTCTAAATAGTGGTTCTGTTCTTTCTGTTCTTCTTCCATTATACGCATGAGATGCCTTATCGATTTCTCCTATATATGCTTCTGTCTCTACAATTTTTCCTTTGAGTATTCTTCCGTCACATTCTCTAACAAGGATTTTTCCTAATAAATCTTTTGCTAAATCTAATGCACCTTGTTTAAAAAAATCTTTTTCTAGAATCATTTCTTATTACCTCTTTTTATTCACTTTTACTTTCTTGATCTTATTTATACACAATTTGATGATAATAATCCACAATTTTATCAATTTTTCATCTTTTTTGTGGATATCTTTTAATATTTTTTCACTATACTGTTTATTCTATACTATATTAAATTGAGAATTTAAGTTCATAAAATTATATTTTTTATTGTTATTTAACAGTAACACTAAAAGTACAAGTAAATTTTTCTCCAACATTCAATGGCATTACACCTTCTTTTTCAGTGAACTCACCATTAAAATCTTCATAATCTGCATGCCCAAACCATGGCTCTATACACACAAATGGAGCACCATCTTTAGGCGCCCATATTCCCATATCAGGAAAACCAGTAAAGTCTACTTCTAAATATTTATCATTATTATTTGATTTTATAGTAATTTTATTAGACTTTAAATCATTAAAAACTAGCGCATCATCCTTAAATAATTCTTTTGATAAGTTTATTTTATTGGTATTTTCTAAGAAATCAATTTTAGTTCGTGAAAGGTATCCTTCATTATTTATAACTATTCTTTTGCTAGTTTCCCTTTCATTAAATTCAATATAGCAATCAATTAAATTATCTTTTCTATCTATAGGACATAAAAATGCCGGATGAGATCCAATAGAAAAATATATTTTTTTATCATCTACATTCTCTACTGTGTATGTAACCTTAACAGTATTTCCTTCTAATTTATAATTAGATTTCAATAAAAATTTATATGGATATACTTTCAAACTTTCGTCAGAGTATTTTAGTTCAAAAGTTATTTCATCTTCTTTCTTTTCTAAAAGGGTAAATTCTGAAGTTCTTGCTAAACCATGTTGTGGTAATTCATATATTTTTCCATCAACCCTATACTTACAGTCAACAACCTTTCCCACTATAGGAAATAATATAGGTGCATGGTATTTCCAATATTCAGGATTTCCATCCCATAAATATTCGCTGCCATTAATTTTATTATGTATGGCTATAAGTTCACCACCATAAGTCCTGGTACCGATTCTTAAATTATCATTTTCTAAAAAGTAATTCATTTTTTCTTCCCCCTCTCGATATATATGACCTATAAAATATTTTTTAAGTTTCTCTTTTAATATTTTATTACACAAATTTAGTATTCCATGATTACTATCATATCTGATTCTAAACTCTTTTTGACATCTATAATTCTTTGATTACTAGATCCTCTATATTTTAAATTTTCATCTTTTTTATTTATATCAAATTTTCCATCTACCAAAACATCAATGTTAGTAATCAACTCCTGCCATCCATTTCGTTCTTTTTTATGTTTTAATATATATTCAAATGTATATCCTGTATAACACCATATATTTAAATTATTTTTTTTAAATGCCTTAGCCATATATGCAAATTCTTCTGCCTGTTCCCATGGATCTCCTCCACTAAATGTTATACCTCTTAACATTGGATTATCTAATACATCTTCTATAAGTTTTTCTATATTTCTTAACTCTCCACCATTAAAGTCATGGGTATCTGGATTAAAGCACCCTTCACAATTATGTCTGCATCCTTGTGCAAAAAATACCCTTCTCATACCTGGTCCATTTACCAAACTCTCATATGCTATTCCTGATAATCTTATATTTTTTTCCATAATAAGCTCTTCTTTCTTTATATTATAATTATCATATATAATTTATTATACATTTTACTTAAAATTTATAAAAGACTAACTTTTTTACATCTAATCCCTTCAATCTTCTGTAACCCTATATGTTTTAAATCCTCTATAAAAATAACTTCTTATAAAATCCATAATTACTTTTTAATAATTTATTTTTTGTTAATATGCTAGATTATAATTTACCCGTTTTACTAATAGTATATAAAAAATATAGTATTAAGAATACTATATTCCTAATACTATACTTTCTATATTATTCACTCATAATATCATTTTATGTTTAGCTGTTTTTCTTTACGTAATTTAATCTTCCACCAGCTTTAATAACTTCAATTTCTTTATCAGTTAAATCCACTAATATATCATATTCAGTTCCTTTAGTTAAATTCTTAACTTTAACAGCTCCTGTATTTAATGCATCTTGAATTCCTTCAATTTTTAATTCATCTAATAAATCAATCTTATTGTAATCATCTGCATTCTTAAATTCCATTGGAATTATTCCATTATTAATTAAATTAGCTTTATGAATTCTAGCAAATGATTTAGCTATTACGCCTTTTACACCTAGATATAATGGTGCTAATGCAGCATGTTCTCTA
Source organism: Clostridium neonatale (assembly GCF_900465025.1). Classification (NCBI taxonomy): domain Bacteria; kingdom Bacillati; phylum Bacillota; class Clostridia; order Eubacteriales; family Clostridiaceae; genus Clostridium; species Clostridium neonatale. The sequence continues at coordinate 118,393 of NZ_UICR01000001.1, read as the reverse complement.
CTTGATCCTTGACCATAGTTATCTCCAGCTATTATAAATCCACCATTATTTTCCTTAGCTCTCTTAGGGAATTCTTCATCGATTGTACTGAAGCAGAATTCTGAAAGATATGGAATATTTGATCTAAATGGTAACAACTTAGAGTTAGAAGGCATAATATGATCTGTTGTAATATTATCTTCTACTTTAATTATTACTTTTCCATCAACTTCACTGCCTAATTCTTTTCCTATTGGGAATGGCTTGATGTTTGGTCCTCTAACCACCTCAACTTCAGCATTTGTTGGTGCTGGTGCTAAAATCATAGAATCATCTATCAAGAATCTTTCTGGCATATCTATTGTTAAATCTATATCCATTTCTGTTGGATCAGTCAATACTCCATTTATTGCCGAAACAGCTGCTGTTTCTGGACTTACAATATATATTTGACCTGTTAATGTTCCACTTCTACCAAAGAAGTTTCTATTTACAGTTCTTAAAGAAATTCCATTAGTTCCTGGCGCTTGTCCCATGCCAATACATGGTCCACAAGAGTTTTCAAGGATTCTTGCTCCTGCACTGATTATATCTGCTAAAGCACCATTTCTAGCTATCATCTCCATAACTTGTCTTGACCCTGGCCCAATTACTAAACTAACATCTGGATGTACCTTATTTCCTTTTAGTATCTTTGCAACCTTCATTAAATCCTCATAAGAGGAATTAGTACAACTACCTATAAATACTTGATCTACTTTAATTTTGCCTACTTCACTAACCTTAGCTACATTATCTGGACTATGTGGCTTAGCTGTAAGTGGAGTTAGTTCATCCAAGTTAATTGTTACTACGTCATCATATACCGCATCAGCATCTGGCTTAAATTCTATCCAGTCTTCTTCTCTTCCTTGTGCCTTAAAGAATTCTAATGTTCTTTCATCACTAGGGAATATTGAAGTTGTAGCTCCAAGTTCAGCTCCCATATTTGTTATTGTAGCTCTTTCTGGAACTGAAAGTGTTTTAACACCTTCTCCTGCATATTCAAATACTTTACCTACTCCGCCTTTAACTGTTAGTTTTCTTAATACTTCAAGAATAACATCTTTGGCAGCTACCATCTTATTTAATTTTCCTGTAAGTTCGATTTTAACAACTTTTGGAGTATTAATATTATATGCCCCACCACCCATGGCAAGAGCAACATCTAATCCACCAGCTCCCATTGCAAGCATACCAACACCACCAGCAGTTGGTGTATGACTATCAGATCCTATTAATGTATCTCCTGGCGTAGCAAATCTTTCTAAGAAAATTTGATGACATATACCATTACCTGGCTTTGAAAAATATACACCATATTTAGACGCTACAGTTTGAATAAACTTATGGTCATCTGCATTTTCAAATCCTTGTTGTAACATATTATGATCTATAAATGCTACTGATTTTTTTGTTTTTACTCTATCTATGCCCATAGCTTCTAATTGAAGATATGCCATAGTTCCAGTTGAATCTTGAGTTAAAGTCTTATCGATCTTTAAACTTATTGGCTCTCCTGCTTTTAATTCTCCTTCTACAACATGTGTTTTTAAAATTTTATAAACTAAATTATCGCCCACCTATAGCTCCCCCTATTTCATCACTTTTTTTATTTTTAAACCTCTGGGATTCCCCTGAGATAATTTTTACTTTTCAGACTTCAATCTTTGATATTCTTTATATAATTGTACTACTTCTTTATCAAAGAGAGTTCTCTTTAATCTAACTGAAGTTGATCTTACAAGTTCTAATATACCTTTTGATTCTTCATCTGTAAGATCTATATTATATTCTTTAAACTTATTAACTATAGCAGCTCGTCCAGAATGTTTTCCTATTAATATTTGTCTTTCAAGTCCGACTATTGCTGGATCAAAAGCTTCATAATTTTTAGGATCTTTTAATGCTCCATCTGCATGTATTCCTGATTCATGAGCAAACATATTTGATCCAACTATAGCTTTCCACTTTGGAAGTTCTCTGCCTGATGCTCTTGATACATATTCTGATACATCTTTAAACATCTTAGTATCTATATTTTCACCTTTATATCCATAAACAAGCATAAGTGCCATTAATACCTCTTCTAGCGCAGCATTTCCAGCTCTTTCTCCCAATCCATTTACAGTTACACCCACATGTGATGCTCCGCCTTTTATACCAGCTATTGCATTTGCTGTTGCCATACCAAAATCATTATGTGTGTGCATTTCTATATCAAAATTAGTTTTATCATGTAAATATTTTATATCATCTCTTATCTTGAATGGCTCCATTATACCTACTGTATCACAATATCTAAATCTATCTGCTCCTGCCTTCTTAGCTTCATTAATAAATTGCACTAAGAAATCTTTGTCTGCTCTAGATGCATCTTCTCCATTTACTGATACATAAAGTCCATTCTTCTTTGCAAATTCTACTGATTTTATCATATGTTCAAGTACCCATTCTCTAGATGTCCTTAACTTATGCTCAATATGAATGTCTGATACTGATATAGATATTGCAACCGCATCTACACCACAATCAATTGATTGCTCTACATCACTTATAACAGCCCTATTCCATGCCATAATACTTGACTTCAGATTTCTCTTAACAATTTCTTTTATAGCCGCTTTTTCGTCTCCGCCCATAGTAGGTATTCCTACTTCAAGTTGATCAACACCTAAGTCGCTCAACATTTCTGCTATTGCTATTTTTTCTTGGTTAGCAAAGACTACTCCTGCTGTTTGTTCGCCGTCTCTAAGAGTAGTATCTACTATAGTGACTTTGCTTCCAGTCTTCAAATCAATAACTGCCATTGTACTTTCCCCCAATTTATAAATATTGCTCATAATATTTCAAAATATTATATATAATCATATAATATCACATTATACATTAACTGCCAATACTTATAATCATATTTTTGCAACAGATGCCTTATCTTCCTTCATGTATTATTTAATTTCATATATTTTAATGAATATTTAATAAAATTATTGCAAGATTTTTTTTTTACATTGCAACATTATATTTATATATCATATTCTAAAATGTAAATTTCTTATTAGTAAGACTACTATTTTTTAATATTAATTCAGCATTATTAAATATTTATTCATATATAAAAAAGAATTGCCATTTAAAATATATTCTTGATGGCAACTCTTCTAAATTTATATATTTTTAATAATTATGTGTATGGTTTTCTGTGTGAGAAATTCTATCTTCTCTTTCGTGACACTTTCCTGGTCCAAATCTCTCATCTAAACTTAAATATCCTGTGACTCTTGATATTCCTTGAATATCCATACTTCCACATTTAGTACATTTACTATCTCCTGCTTGAAGATATGTTCCACATTCTTTACAGTATCTGATATGGAAGTTAACCCCTATATAACTTATATTAGTATGCTTATATGCATAATTAACTATATCCATAACAGTTTCAGCATTTGGATAATCATCTACTTCAATATAACTTATATGACCTCCATTGCATAGTTTATGATAAGGTGCTTCAATATCTATTTTATCTTTTATTGATATAGGATAACCAACAGGTACATGGAAACTATTTGTATAATATTCTTTGTCTGTAACGCCTTTTATTATTCCAAATATCTTTTGATCCTGCTTTATAAACTTTCCTGAAAGGCCTTCTGCAGGAGTAGCATAACAACTCCAATTTAAACTTAGTTCTTCTGATAATCTATCTGTATATTGTCTAATATATTCAACAATCTTTACTCCTAGTTTCCTAGATTCTTCATCTTCACCATGATGCTTTCCAACTAATGCTACTAAGGTTTCTGCAAGACCTATATATCCAATTCCCCAAGTTCCTTGTTTTAATATTGGTTCAATAGAATCATCTGGTTCTAAGCCTTCTGAGCCTTTCATAAGACCCTGCCCAACTACAAATGGTAAATCTTTAACTCTTAGTTTTTTCAACACATCATATCTATGAAGTAGAGAATCCTTTGCTAATTCAAGTCTTGAATCTAATATTTCAAAGAATTTATCTACACTGCCCTTTGCTTGTAGACCTATTCTTGGTAAATTAATAGTTGTTGGAGCAATGTTTCCTCTTCCTTTACAACCAGGCTCCCCATTAACGTTCTTCATTATGTATGTTCTGCATCCCATTGTTGCTGGAACATATCCTTTATCATAGTATTCTTTATTAAAGTCTGCGTCTATATTCATAAAAGTAGGGTTCATTCTTTTTGCTGCAACTCTACATGCTAATTTATATAAATAGAAGTATGGATCATTTTCTTCTCTATTTACGCCTTCTTTAACTCTAAAAATTATATTAGGGAAAATAGGTTGTTCTCCTTTACCTAATCCTTTTTCATATTCTAAAAGGAAAATCTCACATACTAATGCCGCATCTTCACTTGTAGGCAATCCTATGTTTATTGAACTAAACGGAACTTGAGATCCTGCTCTTGAATGCATTGTATTCAAATTATAAACTACACCTTGCATAGCTTGGTGAACTCTTTCCCTTACTTTCTTTTCTAACACTTCATTAATCTTTTCATCTGATAAACCTAATTCTTTAAATTCTTTCCTAATCTCTTCTCTTGTAGGTTCTACAAAGATTGCCATATCATTATCAAAATCTGGATGTGATTGGCCCCCAAACATATCGTTTTGAGTTGATTGAAGTAATATGCAAGATAATTCTGCAGCTGTTTCTATTCTCTTTGGAGCATTTATTGTTCCATATCCAGTGTTGAAACCTTTTTCTAATATTTCTCTTGTAGGTATGTGTAGACAGTTTACAGTTAAATTATAACTATCTAAATCATGATAATATAAGTCTCCAGTTTCATGAGCCTTAGCTAAGAACTTTGGCATTATTGCTAAAGTATTCCACTTATTTGATTCTGATGCTATTCTTAATAACTTTGAGCTAAAGTTATTTCCTACATTTGCATTATCTCTATCTGTTTCTACACCTATACTACGTATAGCTTTCATTAAGTCTGATTTTATTTCTCTAACTTTTGTTCTTTCTTGTCTATATCCAGAATATGCCGCTGCAATTTCCTTAAGACCTTGTTCGCTCAATGCTTTTTCAACTAAATTTTGAATTTCTTCTACACTTATAGTTAATTTTGCTTCTACTTCTATAAATGATATTACCTTTTTTACCGTATCTAGAACTTGACTTTCTTTTAAATCTAAACCGATTTCATTAGCTGAGCCCTTTATAGCTTGAGCTATTTTATCAGAGTTGAAATCCACTTGTCTCCCATCTCTTTTTACAACATATAGCATTAATATTCCTCCCACAACACAATATCTAGTATCATCATTGTTTTATTATACTTTATTAAATATGTGTTAGCAATACTTCTAATTTTTTATTTTTAAACGAAAATATTTCAATTATATCTAGTTAGGTCATATTATCTTCATATTATTCGAATTTTTACCCATATTGGATATTTGACTAATTTAAAGATCATTTAAAATCAGATTACATGTGGATTCAGTATTATTTTAAGGAATAAAAAAAATTTTTTTGTTAAAAATATTTATAAAATAATATAAAAAAAGAGGTTTTAATTATGAAAGGATTTATTCTGGATTCTACATTTAAAGAAAGCTCAATAATTGATAATAATAATAATATCTCAACCATTTCATCTCATAGTTTATTAAATAATACAATTAAGACTTACAATATGCCTTTAAACGAAAATACATCTTCATATATTTCTCATCATAATAATATCGATAAATTAAATGTATATAATGTAATTGACTATATATAGATTTAAATATACAATAAATAATATAGTAATGTGCTAGGGGAGCCTTTGTGCTGAGATTTGAGAAATCATAAACCCTTTAAACCTGATCTAGTTAATTCTAGCGTAGGGAATGCAACCTTATAAAAATAAATATCTATTTATTCGGTTGATATCTCCTGTATAGAGTTGAATCAATTTTCTACTATAATAAAAAAATTTGATTTATACTCTGGCTTACCCAATCCATATAAAATAATATGGACAAGCACACAAAGGAGGTTTTTTATGGAAAATTTTTTTGGATGGAAGGATGAATTCTTTTCATTAACTCAGATTGTTCCTAGTTTAAAGGAACAATTTACAGAAAATCCACAGAATGCGTGGTTAACAGTTGCTACTATAATTGGATGTATTGCATTATTAATTGTATTAATTAAAGCAAAAAAGATAGAATTTACATCTCAATTAATAACAAGAATAGGGATTGCTTTAGCATTAGCAACTATACTAAAACTACTTAGACTTTATCACTTTCCACAAGGAGGTAGTATAACTTTAGGAAGTATGGTTCCTATACTGCTTATTGCATTTATGTACGGACCTCAGGTTGGATGTTTAACAGGATTCCTTTATGGAGTAATTACATTCATTATGGATCCATATATCCTTCATCCAGTCCAAGTACTATTTGATTATCCACTTCCATTTACTGCTTTAGGACTTGCTGGATTCTTTAAGGACAAGAGATTACTCGGTGTAGGTATATCTGTATTCATTAGATTTTTGTGTCACTTTATATCAGGAGTTGCCTTCTTTGGTATGTATGCTCCTGAAGGAATGTCTTCTTGGATTTACTCATTATCTGTTAATGGACCTATGATAGGAATAGAAGGTATCATATGTTTAGTAATAGTATCAGTCCTTCCAGTTAACAGAATAATAAATGCTACATCTAAGTTTGGTACAGTATAATATCATTATTACTTTAAAATAAAAAAATGATTATATTTAAAATAGTTTTACTATTAAATATAATCATTTTTTATTTTCTAAAATATGATTTCTTAATATAAATTAAGACTACAATTATAGAAGAAATAACAAAAATCAAGTTTTCTATTCTTCTACAATTGATATTGCAGCTACTGGGCAGCTGTCTACAGCTTCTTGAACTTCTCCTTCTGTTCCATCTGGTGCTTCATCAACTATGAATCCAGCCTTTCCATCATCCTCTATTTCAAAACATTCTGGACATATAGATGGACATAATCCACATGCTATGCAAGTATCTTTATCAACTGCAGCTTTCATTTTCATACTTCCTCTCTAAAAAATTTCAATTTTATTATTTACCTATAATAAAAGAATTATTCATAATCAAAATAATACTGCCCAAGAATGATTTTCAGATCATTCTTGGGCAGTAAGTTTTATTAATATAATCCTTCGAATATTAATGAATATAATGGATCTTCTTTAACATACTCTTCTAATTTACCTTGCGCTAATGCGTCTGTAAGATTAATATCAATAGGAAGTTCTCCTATTAATGGTATTCCTAAATATTCAGCATTTTCTTCAGATGATTTATTACTAAATACTCTTATCTTTTTGTCACAATCCGGACAATTAATATAAGCCATATTTTCTACGACGCCTTTAATTTTAACACCTATTTTATTAGCCATTATTACAACTTTCTTAACTATCATTGATACCATATCTTGTGGTGTTGAAACAATAACTAGTTCATTTATAGGAAACTCCTGCATAACAGTTAATGCAATATCTCCTGTGCCTGGTGGCATATCTATAAGTAAATAATCAAGTTCTCCCCAGTTAGTATCAACAAATATTTGTTTAAGCACGCCATTTATAATCCCGCCTCTCCAGATAAGAGGTTCTTCTTCTACTGGATTAACAAGATTCATTGATATTACTTTTATACCACAATCAGTTTCAACTGGATCAAATCTAACAACCTCATCATTAATAGGCACTATTCCAGCTCTCTTCTCATTTATACCCAAAACTCTTGGCATAGAAGGTCCTGTAATATCAGCATCAAGTACACCAACCTTATATCCTCTTTTAGCTAACATTGCTGCCATGATACCAGTTACAGTTGATTTACCAACTCCACCTTTACCACTTATTACACCTATAACATTCTTTATCCTTCCGAATCTTGGCTGTAATTTTGAAGATTCTACACCATTACAATCTTCTTTTTTTGTTTGACAAGTGCCCTTACTTGGACAGCTATCACAGTTTCCCATCGCATAGTCCTCCTTGCTCTTTACCAATCTCTTGGCTTTTCATTTGGTTCACTAATGTTAATATTCCAATCCTTATAACTATATTCAGCTTGAATATAGTAATTTTCATAAGAATTGTCTTTTTTATTATCCACAGTTATCAATGTTTTAAATATAGTTGTGCTATACCCTCTATTTTTAACTGTTATTATTGTATCAAATTGATCTGAATTGTTTTTAACTAATTCAGCATTAGGTAGTATTTTCTTTATGCTCTCTTCAAAATCTAATAATTCTACTGAAAATATATATTTCAAGCATTCTGTATCACCTGAAATATCTATTCCGACTTTACTATTAGATGATAATGCATCTTTTTTTAATTCAAGTATATCAAGGATTGATTGATAGTAAATATATTGAAAATCTCTTGGCTTTCTTATAAATGAAAGATTTTGCATTATTGTATTTTCCAAAGTCTTTGGAACTATAAATGACTCTTGATCATTATAAAAATTACCCTTACCTTTTTCATCAGTACCAACTATATAATTATACTTTTTTACTTCGTCTCCAATCTGAACTTCAAATATGTAATCAGGATCAAGAGAAGATTTATCAGAAACGATTTTGCCCTTCTTCAAAATTTTATATATATCATTAATTGCCTGAGGATCATTTACTATAAATCTAAATCCACTATCTCTAAAATTTTGTATTATTATTTGATCTACTTTCTCTTGCTTTATGTAGTCAAAACTTTCATTTCTCAAATTAGCCTTAATAGCTAAATTGTCCAATAAAGTACATCCTGAGAATAAACTACTTATAATAGTAACTATTAATATACTTAAAATTATAAATTTCTTTTTTCTCACTTCCTATACACTCCTTTAATCAACTTATGGAAATTAAAAACCACTATTCCAATGATTAAAGTAAATATAGCAATAAACTGTGATGTAGAAAGAATTCCTACACTACCTCTTGGATCATTTCTCAAGAACTCAATCAAAAATCTACCTATACTATATATGATTAAATAACAACCTACTACTTTTCCAGATTTCTTCTCTTTCTTTGAATAATATAAAAGGAAAAATCCTAATATAAAATCGAAAGCTGATGAGTATAATTGAGTCGGATGAATATGAATTCCAGCTGGTGCAAGAGACCCCTCTGGAAACACAACTCCAATTGGCAAATCCGTTTCAGCCCCATAGCAGCAACCTGCTAGAAAACAACCTATCCTTCCAAATCCCTGTGCTATAGCTACACCTGGAATAGTCATATCTAATAATTCTAACGTATTCCACCCTTTTTTCTTAGAGTATAAATATATAGATAGAGCTCCACCGATTATAGCACCATAAATAACAAACCCATATCCAAAGTTTTTCAATATACTTGGATCTTGTAAAACTTCCTTAAATTCAGTTATTATAAATAATAACTTTCCGCCTAACACTCCACCTATTACAGCAAATATAATTAAATTTAATAATGAATCTTCATCATAGCCTTTCTTCTTAGCTGCTCTGATTAATAAGCTAGAAGCTATAATTATACCAATTGCAATCATCAGTCCATAACTTCTGATTTTTAACCCAAATATCTCAAATAGTGTTATCCTCATTAATTTCCTCCTTACATTAAACAAGTACCAAAGAGAAACAAAACAGCCTCTCATTGGTACTTAAAATTATAATACTAATGCTCATTATTAGCAAATATTATCGCTTAACTAAGCTCTACACTGGAAACAATAGAATTAAATACTGATTTTATATTTTCTTTATAATTTTTTTCTTTTACATTAAATAATATCTTAACTATTTTACCTTTTTCGAATTGTAAATAATAACATTGATTTTTAAAATCATAGCCATTTCTAATGGTAGTTTCATATGTTGATAAAACCCCAATATTACTTTTATATTTATAAGGCATTATTTCTAATTTAGAATACTTTAAAGATTGGTTTTTAGAATCTCTCTCTGCAAAGGTTTCAATCTCATCATTTGTATTAATAATTTGTAATGATCCAGTAAGTTTATTATTTCCATCTGTAAAATTCAATACATTATTTATGTATTGATTATCTCCCATTCTCTCAACTACCGTCCATTCATTTGGCAAAGAAATAATATAGTTACTTTTATCAAAATTATATTCCTTAAATTCATTTATCCCATTATCCGTAAGAGCCACCTTATTAAAGTTTTTATTGAAAAAACCTTGAACTATGGATAGTAACAACATTAAACATATTAATATGGACGTAACAATTAACTGCTTTTTATTCATATCTGTTCAACTTATTTTTATTTCTTCATAGGTATTACAATTGAAGAATTTTTAAAATCATAGAACATTAGCCAATATCCCTGACTTCTATTATTACTATTTGTCCATGTTACGAATCCTGTTTTTCCTCCATACGGTTGATCTTCTTTATCCTTAGAACCTGGTATACCATATACTATATACTGTAATTCTCCTTCTGTATCACACTTATAACCTAATAAGAAATGATTATTTTTGCTTATATATGGATAATAGTTTATCATTGGATAATACGCTAATGTATATTTGTTATAATTTGATTCATTACATAAATCATCTATACTATCTACATTAACTCTATACCATTTACAATTATTGATATCATTTAGTTTGTCCTCATATACATCAAAACCTCTTGCTATTTTTTCAAAGTATTCCCCCACACTTCCGTTCATAGCAAAATCTTTGGAAGTATTCACATTTTCTTTAATATCTCTTTCATATTTATCAAAGTCTGGTGTGTCTAAATCTAAATCCAGCCTTGTGTTTTCTTCTATTCTTTTATTTATATGTGTTTTACAGTACATATCACTCTTACTTCTATTTAATTTAAATTTCTTCCACTCACATTTATTATCATATTTCTTCTTTATAAAACCATAAACCATGTAATCGCAATTCATATCCTGTATATCAAAATCTATTATGTGATTGCACTCTTCTATTTTATCGCAAAGATTATCTATTATTTCTTCAAAGCTCTCTTTTTTATACTCTTCTTTCTTTGCTTCGCCCTTCTCACATTTCTTGCATTCATTTTTATGTTCTTCATCCTTTTTGTGCTCTTCCTTCTTACACTCTTCTTTTTTGCATTCATCCTTCTTATGTTCTTCTTTCTTACATTCCTCTTTTTTATGCTTTTCCTTTTTATCTTCTTCTTTATCACACTTCTTACATTTGTTTCTTTCATCTGAAGATAATATATTTTCTTCTATCTTCTCTTCCACACTTTCTATATTAGTATCAGTTTTCTCTACTGATTCTAATACTTCTACTGTTCCTATTTTTATGTTCTCAATTCTTTCTGCCTTACCTATATCATCTACCTTTGAATTTACTATTTTTTCATTAGCACTTATGATTTTTTCATCAAGCTTTTTAGGTTCTAATACTACATCTTCTTTTTTCGATTCAACTCTTACTAATTTAAATTTTCTCCAATTCTCAGTTGGCTCTTCACCATTCATGAAGCCATGCATTATAAAATTCAAATCATTTCCTGATGCTTTACATATACCTGCGCCAGAAATTTTTTCATATGAGACTCCAAGACCTGCGATATTATTTATATAATATTCTTTGCTGGTATCTCCTTTTCCAACCTCATTTATTGTTAAAGGTCCCAAATCAATTAACTCTTTAAAGTCTCTTTTGCAGCAAATAAGTACCATAGAATAATTATCTTCTTTTCTAAGGTTTTGAGCATAAAAAGATATTTTACACTTATCCCCCTTGGCTTCTACCTTTGCATATCCTGAGAGAGCTTTCCCATTTTCTGATGAGTATCCTCTCTCATCTTCTTGTAATATTATGAAATTTCTATACAATTTATTATGAGACAAATTAATATTCCCTCCACATATATTTATTCCATACATTATATGTTTTAAAATAAGGATTATGATTTTTTAAAATCAAAAAGACAGAAAGCCATACCACTTCCTGTCTTTAATTTCTTCTAATTATTTTTTACATCGTATATAGAATCTGCTAATTTTGCAAACTCTTCTAATGTTAATGTTTCCGCCCTTCTCTTCGGATCTATTCCAGACTTTTCAAACGCAGTTTCTAATTTTTCTTTTTCTACCTTCAATGTCTTAGCTGCATTCCATAAAGTTTTTCTTCTCATATTAAATCCAGCTCTCACTATTTCAAACATAAGATTTTCATCTTTAGTTTCAACTCTTGGTTTTTCTAATCTATCCAATCTTATAACTATTGAATCTACTTTAGGTCTTGGTATAAAGCAAGTTGGTGGAACTCTTCTTACTATACTTGTATTACAATAATATTGAACCAAAACAGATAACGAACCATAGTCTTTACAATTTGGCTCAGCATTAATTCTTTCAGCTACTTCTTTTTGTATCATTATAGTTAGAGATTTAAAATTATACTGTTCTTTTAAAAGTCTTACTATTATTGGTGTTGTAACATAATAAGGTAAATTAGCAACTAATTTAACACTTTTCTCATCACCTATTAGTTCATTAAAATCAACTTTTAATGCATCTTTATGTATTAATGAAAAATTTTCATTTTCTCCAAGCTCAGTTGTAAGTATAGGAATTAAATCATTATCTAATTCTATTGATGTTACCTTTTTAGCTTTTAATAAAAGCTGAGCTGTTAAAGTTCCAACTCCCGGCCCTATTTCAATAACAAAATCATCTTTATTAACTTCTGCGCCTTCTACAATGTCTGTTAATACAGATTCATCTGTTAAGAAGTTTTGGCCTAAACTTTTTGAAAACCTAAAATTATATTTTTTAACCAATTCTTGTGTTTTATAATCATTTAAATCCATCTATCTATTACCTGCTTCCAATTGTTTTTCTATTTCTTCTATAGCTTTACTAAATTCTTCTTTGCTTATTCCATAATTATTTAATCTCGACACCATTTGAGTTGCATTTCCATATCCAATACCTAAAATCTTTCCGAGTGCCTCTCTTCTTTCTCTAGATGTATTATCCCCTGTTAATTTAAAATAAAACATGTCTTGCATTGTATAGAATTCAATCTTTTCTTCTTGAGTAATCTTTGCCATCTCTAATGCTCTTAATATTACTTCTGGTGTAGCATTCTCAACACCTATGTCTCCATCTTTTGTTCCATCTTCTCTTGAAATATAAGCATGCTTTATTCCCTTAACCCTTTTAGAAATTATTCTTCTTATCTTTTCTCCTGCGAAATCAGGGTCAGTTAATACAATTACGCCTTTTCTTTTTTGTGCCTCTTTTATTCTATCAATAACTTTAGCATTTATTCCAAATCCGCCAACAGCTATTATTTCTGCATCTAATGCTTTTTTAACAGCATCCACATCATCTCTGCCTTCAACAACAATAACTTCTTTTATCAAAACCATACTCTCCTTTATCACTATTTAAGAATAAGTGTTTTTAATTATTATTCCTAATTAACTATTAATTTATAAAATTCTTACTACTATTAATAATATTCTAAAATTCTTATGTTTTAAAGAAAAAAATAGAGATAACAATCGTTATCTCTAATCTTCTACTTACCACTCTCCTGGGTAAGCAACAACTAGTACGTCAACTTGTCTTCTTCCCCACCGTCTGCAGTCACTTGCAGAACTAAGGTATAAATCAACAGCATTACCTTTAATTGCTCCACCAGTGTCTGAAGCAATAGCGTATCCATATCCCTCTACATAAACCTTACTTCCTAATGGAATTACAGATGGGTCAACTGCTATAGTGCTTAATCCACCGACATTTCTAACAGGTGTTCTTCCTGTAGCCGTAATGCCTCCGCCAGTATATGCTGTAGATACACTACTTACTTTTTTCTTGTAAGTTATATTTTCTCCACCTCTACTAGCATAAACCTGGCTCGTCCCTTTAATTATTATTTCATTTTGTGGTTCTGAAATGGTTTTAGTACTTTTTATGTCTCTAGAAACCTCTACTCCGTCTTTATAGACTACATTATACGTAATTTCTTTTTCACCATCAATTCCTTCACTCTTAACCTTTTTGACGCTAATATCTAAATCAGCATCATTTTCAACAATTGTATCGAATTTAATGGCTTCTTTTTCAACAATTTCTTTTGTCTCTACTTTTACAATTTGTATATCTAAGTTTTCTTCAATATTCGTATCTAGTCCGGGATTTACTTCATCTATGTCCTTTTCAAAATCAATTCCTTTAGAATTTAATGTATCTTTTTCTGCTTCCAGCATATCTTTAACTGTATTTTCAGCAGTTTGTACATCAAAGCGTGTCCCGTTTGCTGTGATTTGTACTTTAACAGGTGTTTTCAATTTAATAAACTCATTTTCTGATACTTTGGTTTCTAGTGATGGTTGCACTTTATCTTTAGGGCTTACATTTATGCCTCTTTCTTGCAACACATCTTGAACAGTCCCCTTGTATGTGACAATAGTCTCATCTTTACCGTCTATACTTAATGTTAATGTTTTTCTCATATTTGTTATTGTTACTGTCGTAACAATCATAACTACAAATAATGCAGCTATTGCACAAATAATTTTTGCCTTAGGACCGTTTGAAAAACTTTCTTTGATAAAACCTTTTAACCTTTCTATCATTGATTTCCCTCCTTTGGCAAGAGTGTCCTTTGCATTATATATTAATCCTACAAAGTTGTCAAATTATGAATCTCTTGCATTATTATGAAGTATAGTAACAATGCACACTGTGCATAAAATAAATAAAATATTAAATGATAGCGATTTAACCATACTTCTTTGTAAGTAAAACCAAACGATATTAATTTTAAATGTTAGTTCAAACATCCTTTTTAAATATAAGTATTATAGTGATGAAGTGTACGAATTATATTTTACCTTATTTTTCCTTATAAATCAACCTTTTAAAGTTTTCATTAAATACTTTATTGGCCTCAGCTGGCTCTATTTCTTTGATTTCGCTTATTTTATTTATTATATATTCTATATAATCTGATCTATTTCTTTTACCTCGATTTGGTTCTGGAGACATATAAGGACAATCTGTTTCAACTAAAATTCTATCTATTGGAATTTCTTTAGCAACTTGAACTATTTTTTTTGCATTCTTAAATGTTACAACTCCAGTAAATCCAATATAATATCCTAGTTTAATGCACTCCTGTGCAAATTCTACACTGCCTGAAAAGCAATGAACAACACCAGTTACATCTGGATATTCTTTGATTATTTCTAAAGTATCTTGATGTGCATCCCTATCATGTATTACTACTGGTAGCTCTAATTCTTCAGCTAATTTCATTTGACTTCTGAAAACTTCTTTTTGTACTTCTTTAGGTGGATTCTCATCCCAATAATAATCTAGTCCTATTTCTCCAATAGCAACTATCTTATTATTATTTCTAATGTATTCTCTTATTTCATCTAATGTATTTTCTTTAAATTCATCTGCATTTTCAGGATGAATTCCTAATGCACCATTAATAAAATCATAATCTTTAGTTAATTTATCAGTTGTTTTTAAACTCTCATATGAAGCCGCGCAATTTAAAATACCTATAACTCCATTATTTCTTAATTCATTTAAAATTTGATCTCTATCCTCATCATAAGATTCATCATCATAATGAGCATGACTATCTATAATTGAAAATCTCTTTTCCATAATTCACTCCTATTGAAACCTAATTTTTCATATACTCCTTTTTAATTCATTCTTTATATATGATAAATTTATTTTTTATTATTAAATCTTTCTATTAATTTTACTCTTATCTTTATATTTATACAATTTTCATAAAATTATTTTACCTACTAAAAATTTTATTGCATTGATTTTTCTTAAATATTTTAGTAAATTAATTATAATTAATTTCCGTTTTCCAACAAATCATTCATTTATATTCCATATTATTAAACATTAGTAATAATAAGTAATATTTATTTTTTAATATCAATTCTGTCACATAACTGACATATTACTATAGTAAAATTTTAATTGTAAAGTAGTTAAAGCATTATTATTTACCCCTTTAACCATAATTGGTTAAGAAAGCGCCTTGTATCCCCTACAAGAGGCGCTTTCATTTTGTTAAAATTCTTTAGTAACATTTCTCTTTTAAATTTTCAATTTCCTCATCAATATTTTTTCTATCAATTCTATCAAATAAAATCTCTACATCATTTATTTTTCCTTCTTTAAGCTCTATTGGCATCCATATTGAGTTTTCTATATTTAAAATTTTTCTGATTTTTTCTGCTGAATATGGCATAAATGGTTCTATTAGATTAGATATATTAGCTATATATTGAATGCATATATATATGTCTTTTGCACATTTAGCCTTATTTTGCTTTACACTTATCCATGGTGCTGCTGTATCGAAATATTTATTTGCTGTTTTAACTAAAGACATAACCTTATCCAATGCATATTTAAAATTGCCCTCTTCAATATTATCCCCAATTTCACAATAAACTTTAAATAAATCATCTTTAAAATTCTTATCTAAAGTTCCTTTTGGTATTGAGTTATCAAAATTCTTTTTAGCAAAAACTACTATTCTATTGACTAAATTCCCAAATAATCCAACCAAGTCATTATTATTAGCTGTTATAAAAGATTTCCATGAAAAATCAGTATCTTTTGTTTCTGGTCCATTTAATATTAAATAATATCTTATTAAATCAGCATTGTAGTTATCCAATATATCTTTTCCCCATACAGCCCAATTCTTTGCAGCAGAAAAATTCTTTCCTTCAAGTTTTAAGTATTCACTTGATATTTCTCTTATATTAGGATTTTTAAATCCTAATCCTGATAAAATTGCAGGGAAAATCACTGTATGGAATGGAATATTATCTTTTCCATGTACAAAATAAACTCTGCTATCATCTCCATCCCAATATTCCCTATAATCTTCGTGCCTTTCTTCAATGCATTTCATGCTTGCAGTTAAATATCCCATAACCGCTTCTATCCAAACATATATTTTTTTATCTTCATACCCATCTAAAGGTACATCTACTCCCCAATTAAAGTCCCTTGTTACTCCCCTATCTCTAAGACCTTCATCTAAATATCTTTTAGTTATCTTTTGTGCATTTTCTCTCCATCCATCTTGCTTTATATAAATTCTTTTCACATCATTCTCCAATTTAGATAAAGCAAAAAATAAATGCTTAGTTTCTTTTATTATTGGTGTAGATTTGCAAAATGAACATTTTTTATCTAGAAGTTCATCACTTTCAAATATTTTTGAACATTCCTGACACTGATCTCCAACAGCATATCCTCCACAAAATGGGCATACCCCTTCAATATATCTATCTAATAGATATTCTTTACAGTGTTCGCAGTAAGTTTCTTCTACATTCTTTTCATATATATAACCTTTTTCATATAATTCCAATATAAATTCTTTAACTTTTTCTGAATGATATTCTGTATGTGTCTGAGTAAATAAATCAAATGAAAATCCTAATCTTTCAAAGCAATCCTTTATCTTTTCATGATATTTCGCACTCACTTGCTCTGGAGTAAGATTTTCTTCTTTTGCTTTCATAGTAACTGGTGTTCCGTGAGAATCGCTTCCAGATACAAAGACTACATCGTCTCCCATTAATCTATGGTATCTAGCTAATATATCTCCTGGAAGTAGAACCGCTATTCTTCCTAAATGAAGCTCTCCATTTGCATAAGGCCATGCATTTCCTATTATAATGTTCAAAAATCTCTTCACCTCTCTTATTTTGTTATATAACGCTTGGTAAGGTGATATTTATCAGTATAGCCCATCTTTATCTATTTATTAATATTTTTCCTTAAATAATGAAACTATATTAATAAGTATCTTTTGCCTCTATCTACCTCGCATAAAATAAGCATATTCCTATATTCTTATATTCTCAAGAATATAAATTCTTAAATTCTTAAATTCTTAAATTCTTAAATTCTTAAATTCTTAAATTCTTAAATTCTTAAATTCTTAAATTCTTAAATTCTGGCCATTTTTTCATTCTTCAAATATTTAAGCAATAAATTTCTTTTATTTAAAATCTGTCACTTTCATACTTTGGGCTGTCGTAATTTTTACCCATCCACTTTTTAAAGGAAACTCACTATTCACATCCGTTCATAGGAGTAAGTTCGATAAGCCAAATATAAAATTGGGGTTCTCACTTAAATTCTGGGCATTATATCTTATTTTAAAATATTGTTCAAGCTTTTTATTTTCAGAAAACAATTATTTAAACCACTTACTTGGATACAATCAATCTTTTTATAGATGTATAAAATTTATGCGAGACATGTTTAAATTAATTAAGCACGCCTCACATTCATATTAAACTAAATTAAATTTAAATATTATCTTACAATACTTCCTGAAATTATATCTCCTGGATCAACTGCCTTTAATTCTTTATCATCATCAGTAGCAGCACATAAAATCATGCCTTGTGATAATTCTCCTCTCAATTTAACTGGTTTTAAGTTAGCAACTAAAACTACATTCTTTCCAACTAAATCTTCTGGTTTATAGTATGCAGCAATTCCTGAAACCACTTGTCTTTCTTCTCCGCCTAAATCTACTTTTAATTTAAGTAATTTTTTCGCTCCCTTAATTGGTTCACATACTAAAACTTTAACTACTCTTAAATCAATTTTTTCGAAGTCTTCTATTGTGATTTCTTCTTTTATTGGAGTGATTTCTCTCTTCTCTGGAGCTGGATTCATTTTCGCTCTTAATGCTTCTAATTCCTCAAGTTTTTTCTCTACATCAATTCTTGGGAATAAGTTATCGCCTTTTACTACTTTAGTTCCAGCTTTTGTTCCATTAAATAATTTTAATGATTCCCATGATATATTGTCGGTATTTATTTGCTCATTTATCTTCTTAGCTGTATCTGGTAAGAATGCTGAAATCATAACTGAAGCAAATCTTAAACTTTCAACTAAATTATAAAGAACTGTTCCAAGTCTAGCCTTTTTGCTTTCATCTTTAGCTAAAATCCAAGGAGTTGTTTCATCTATATATTTATTTGCTCTTCCTATTAATTCAAATACATGTTCTAATGCAAGTGGAAGATTTAAGCTATTAACTGCATCTTCTACTTTATCAGGAGTACCTAATGCTAAAGCTATTAGCTCTCCATCAAAATCGCCACTTTCAGCTTGAGCAGGAATTTCACCATCAAAATATTTTTCTATCATAGCAACTGTTCTAGATAAAAGATTACCTAAATCATTACATAAATCTGAATTTATTTTCTTTATGAATATTTCATTATTGAATAATCCATCTGCTCCAAATGGAATTTCTCTCAATAAATAATATCTTACAGGATCTGTACCAAATTCATTTACAAGAACTACTGGATCTACAACATTTCCTTTAGATTTAGACATCTTTCCACCATCAACAAGTAACCATCCATGACCGAATACTTGTTTTGGAAGTGGTTCACCTAAAGCCATTAACATAATTGGCCAATAAATTGTATGGAATCTTAAAATATCTTTTCCTATTAAATGTACATCTGCTGGCCAATATTTATCATACATTTCTTTATTTTCTTGACCATATCCAAGTGCAGTAATATAGTTTGATAAAGCATCAATCCATACATAAACAACATGATCTTCATCAAATGTTACTGGAACTCCCCAGTTAAAGCTAGTTCTTGAAACGCATAAGTCTTGAAGCCCTGGTCTTAAAAAATTATTTAACATTTCATTTTTTCTTGATTCTGGTTGAATGAAATGTGGATTTTCTTCAATATGCTTAATTAATCTGTCTGCATATTTGCTCATTTTAAAGAAGTAAGCTTCTTCTTTAGACTTTTCAACTGGTCTTCCACAATCAGGGCAGTTTCCATCAACTAATTGAGTATCAGTCCAAAAAGATTCACATGGTGTACAATACCATCCTTCATAGGAGCTCTTATAAATATCGCCTTGATCATATAATTTTTTAAATATATCTTGAACAGCTTTTACATGATAATCATCAGTAGTTCTGATAAATTTATCATAGCTTACATTCATCATCTTCCAAAGATCTTTAATTCCTGCAACAATTTCATCTACATGTTCTTTTGGAGTTATTCCTTTTTCTTCTGCAATTCTTTGGATCTTTTGACCATGTTCATCTGTTCCTGTTAAGAACATTACATCATATCCTGTTAATCTCTTAAATCTCGCTATAGCATCAGCAGCCACTGTTGTATATGTATTTCCTATATGTAGCTTTGTTGATGGATAGTAAATTGGGGTAGTTATATAGTATGTTTTTTTACAATCTGTACACATTTTTTGTGTTCCTCCCTTTTTATAAATTCATAATTCACAATTAGATTTAGCCTTTTTTTATTGTCTCTTATGAATAATTTTATAAATATAAAAAAAGCTCTATATAGGTATATTAAAACCTATATAGAGACGTATTATACGTGTTACCACTCTATTTCTTATTTATTTCACAATAAATAACTCATTAGGTGACCATCATCACCCTGCAACATAACGGTTGCCACCGTATTCCCCTAACTCAAATACTTTAGCTCAGGAAATCTGCTCTAAGACCATCTTCATAAAATTCACAAACACTGACTTTCAGCAAATGTCAGCTCTCTTGTGGAATGTTTACTTTACTACTCTTCTTTTCATTGCATTTATATTTTTACAACAATATTTTATATTATTTTCTTGGTATAATCAAATATTATTTTCACACAATATATCTTGTATACTTTATTTCAAATTATATACATTATACTCTTAGTTTTACTTATGTGCAATACTTGCTTATTTTTAGATATAGTTTGTTTCTTACATTTTTAAACTTATGCTATAATATCGCTGCTAAAAAACTTTTGTTATTGATCTTATCTTGGAGGTGAATCAATATAAATATTAATCTACCTAGAATCGGTCTTAGAAACTTAAAGACTGCTATTGCAGTTACATTATGTATGCTCATTTTTCAGCTATTTAACCGAGATAATCCCTTCTTTGCATGTATTGCTGCTGTATTTTGTATGAAAGATACTGTTTCTAGCAGCATTTCTATGGGATTAAATAGAACAATAGGTACTATTATTGGAGGAGTAGTTGGAATAATTATTATTTATTTAAATTCTGTATTCCCATTTTTCAATTTAATTACTCCTATAATGACAGGTTTAGGTATCTCTATTTCTATATATATATGTACTATTATAAAAAAACCTGAAGCAGTTGTAGTTTCTTGCATTGTTCTTGTAGCAATTATGATAAATTCTGCATCACAAGCTAATGCTTATATTTATGCAATTAATAGAAGCTTTGATACAATAATCGGAATTATTATAGCTGTTTTAATAAATAAACATATAAATCCTCCGAGTGAAGAGGGATACTTAACATAAAATATTTAATAAATAATGCAGCGGGTATATCAGATTTAAGTCATTCTTTTGATATACCCACTGTATTATTTAAAGAATTTAATATTATTAAATGGATAAAATCTAACTCTAGCTTCTCCTTTAATTTGAGAAGCATCTATATATGGGTTAATCCACCTTCTAGCATCCCACGAATCCGCCCTATTATCACCTAAAAAGAAAAACTTACCTTCTGGTACATCAAAAGTTCCATTATAATCATCATTGTTTTTTACATAGCCTTCATTCAGAATATCTCCATTTACTTTTACTTGTCCATTATTGATTTCTATATGATCTCCTGGTAGTCCTATAGCTCTCTTTATTAATAATTTTTGTAATTCATCTGAATAAAATACAATAATATCCCCTCTTTCAATATTATTTGTATTGTATATTCTAGTAACCATAAACCTATCATCCTTATTTATAGTAGGTATCATTGACCCTGTTGGTACCGTTACATTAAAAAAAATAAATTTATTAATAAGTACTGCTATAAATATAGCAGCTATAATTGGTACTATCCATTCCCTAAAAAAGCTTTCTTTTTCTTTTAAAAAAGACTCATTTTCCATATTACTTCATCTCTTTTCTAAATATTATCTTTTTTACCCAATACTGCATTATATAATTTTTTAGCTTTAATCGCCCATATACTATAAAGAATAGTTGCTATAATTAATGCAATTGGAGGAATTATTCTTAACATAACAAATGGAACCTCAAACCAAAAAGCCCTCCAAAATTCACTTCCTTGCTTTTCCCATAACCCTGGTGTTAAAAATGTTAATTCTGATAAATTAAAATTAACACTAACTAATATAATAATTAAAGCAATTATAAATGATATTGAACAAAGACGAGCTGCTTGTATGAATCTTAGATATCTTCCTGCTTTTGATTCAATATCTGAGAATATATCTTCAGTTGAATCTGATGAATTAGGTAAAAAGTATTGACTTCCTGATTGATATGTTCCGTAAACATGCGTCCAGCCTGCATCTTCAAACAATGATACATAATCATCAAAATCATCTTTTTTCTTAAACACTCTATAATCTACTCTATAGTGTAAATCTTCAGGTTTACTTTCTATGAAATGATATCTCCCCAAAGAAGAATATTTCTTTAGAAAATACCCCTTGTTAGCCATCTCATTTAAATATTTTTCTTCTTCACTTATATCTACAAATACCCTGAACTTCTTCATATAATCATCTCCCCTTTATAAATTTTAAAATTCCAGTTCTTCACTAACTCTAACTAAATGCCTTAATCTCTCAATTTCAAGCTTTATTACTTCTAGCCCTGTATCTGATAATTTATAAACTTTCCTACGTTTATCTTCTGTCTTTACATTCTCAATCAATTTCTGTTTTAATAAATTTTCAATTGCACCATACATTGTTCCTGCTGCAATTCGCACTCTTCCGTTACTTAATTCTTCTACTTTTTGCATAATTGCATATCCATGACTAGGTTCTTTTAATGAAAGTAATATATAAAAAGTAGTTTCTGTTAATGGTAAATATTTATTTAAATTCATATGAATTACCTCGCATTAAATATATATAGTTAAACTATATAGTCTAACTATATAGTTATAATATACAGTTAGACTGTATAAGTCAATATATTTTTCCAAATAATACAAGACATTCAATAATATTATCAAAATAAAAATAAGGTTAAAAGCTATTTATCAGCCTTTAACCTTAGCATATCAGTTATATAATTATAAAAAATTTTATTTATATAGTTCTAGTTTCTTTTCTAAGGAATTCTTTTTCCTCATCATTTAAGTATGGACTTAATTTTTCATAAGTTTCTTTATGATAACTATTAATCCATTCTCTTTCTTTATCTGTTAACATACTTACTTCAATACCGTCTAAATCTATTGGACAATATGATAAGGGTTCAAATTTATAGAACTGTCCACCATATTCTGTCTTACTATCTTCTACTATAAGCATAACATTTTCTATTCTTATTCCATGCTTACCTTCTTTATATACTCCTGGCTCATTTGTTAATATCATTCCTGGTTTTAATTCCACATAATTTATTGGACGTATTTGTTGAGGCCCTTCATGTACACTTAAACAGAATCCTATACCATGACCTGTTCCACATTTATAATCTATTCCTTCTTCCCATAATGGTTTTCTTGCCATTATATCTAAGCTAGATCCTATTGAGCCTTGTAAGAACTTACATGTCATAAGATTAATATGTCCTTTTAATACTAATGTGAAATCTTTTTTCTCTTCTTCTGTAATTTTTCCAAGTACAAAAGTTCTTGTTATATCAGTAGTTCCATCTAAATATTGCCCACCACAGTCTACTAATACCATACCTTCTTCCTTCAATTCATAAGCACTTTCTTCTGTGGCAGAATAATGCATCATAGCTGCATGTTCTTTATATCCAGCTATAGTTTTAAAACTCTCTTCTATGAATAAATCTCCCATAGATCTGAATTCTAATAATTTTTCTGATAAAGTAACTTCTGTTATTTTTTCTTTACCAACATGTTCTTTAAGCCATTTTGTAAATCTAACCATGGCTACTCCATCTTTTATATGAGAATTTTTAAAACATTCTATCTCAACATTATTTTTTATCGCTTTAAGATTAGTAGTTATATTTATAGATTCTATCACTCTAACATCTTCATTTAAATTAGTTAATATAAATGCACTAACCTTACTTGGATCTAATAGTACGTTTCCTTTTATTAATTTTACATCTTCAAATATATCCTCATAATTCTTTAAGGTTATTCCATCTCTATTTTCTAATATACTCTTATCTTCACAACTAATCTTATCTTTATCTATATATAATACAGCTGCTTTATCATTTATAAGTGCATATGCTAATGTTACAGGCGTACACTCTACATCATTTCCTCTGATATTAAATAGCCAAGCGATATCATCTAAAGATGATAAAATATATGATTTACATCCTAATGTTTTCATTTGTTCACGTACTTCTTCTACTTT
This sequence comes from Clostridium neonatale, assembly GCF_900465025.1. Taxonomy (NCBI): domain Bacteria; kingdom Bacillati; phylum Bacillota; class Clostridia; order Eubacteriales; family Clostridiaceae; genus Clostridium; species Clostridium neonatale. Next base: position 93,882 of record NZ_UICR01000001.1, on the reverse strand, counting down.
CTCATTAACTGTTTTACCACAATATTTTACATCATGTAAAAATACTTTTTCTTTAGGCATAGAAGGTTTATCTGCCCATATTTCTGCAATCAAATCCTTATCCATTGCAATTTTAATATTCTTGCTTTGTTGCATTTTCTTGAATTCTTTATATTCATTTATAGAGAACACCCTTCCATCGAATCCAAGACATTCTCCTTCTTTCATATTTGTACTTAAATATTCTTCTAAGCTTGGCCATCCTGGTATTCTCATTTTATAGAGTTCTATTCCTAAACCTGCTAATTGTTGTTCTGCTTGAATAAAGTATCTTCCATCTGTCCACAATATTGCTTTATCCATTCCAATTAATGCAGTTCCAGCAGACCCTGTAAATCCTGTAATATATGCTCTTGATTTAAAACATTCAGAAACATATTCACTTTGGTGAAAATCTGCACTTGGCACTATATAATAATCTATATTTTCTCTTTTCATTATCTTTCTTAGTTTTTCTATTCTTTCACTTACTCTCATTGATTATTACCTCTTTCTAAAAACTTCAAATTTCTATTATAAGTCAAATTATATCACTCATTTAGATAATTAAGCATCCAGAATTTTAAAATTATACTTATAAATTAAAAAATTCTTATGAAATAGATTTTTAATTCTATTTCATAAGAATAATTTTAATAAGTCAGTGTTCCATCACTATTTAGTACAACATTAATTTCATTTTCAATTTTTTGTGATTTTACATTCATAAGTCCAATTTCAAAACTTGTATTTATCATAGGATTTTCTTTAAATTCATAATTATATGTCTTTCCATTTTCCCATTTATAATTATAAGTCTCATCTTCAAATGCATGGAAAACCACAGGGCCATCCTTCCTTTGTTCATGTCCACTTATATGAATGAACCATTTATATCCTTCTGGAATTTTTTCTGGTAGTGTAAAATTCATATTTTTGTTTTGTGAATTATATGCTATTGTTCCTACAAGCCCATAAACAGCCTCAGATACAGCTGCTTTATTTTGAACTGTTCTTCCTTCCTTATCTATGCTTACTATAGTATCTCCTTTAATTTCTCCTGAATTATCACTTTTTAATAGTCCAACTTCAAAACTACTTTGTATTAATGGATATTCTTTGAAAGTATATGAATATGATTTTCCGTCTTTCCACTCATAATTATAACTTTCATCTTCAAATATATGAAAAGTTACTGGACCATCCTTTCTTTGTTCGTGTCCATCAATATGAACAAACCATTTATATCCTTCTGGCTTTGTCTTTGGAACTGTAAATGATAATGTTTGATTATCTTTGTTAAACTTAATTGAATTTGTAAAATTACTAACTATATTATAGTAGTCTTCTAAAGATTTATCTTCATTAATTAAAACAGATGATTTATTTTCTATAGTAGATGCTTGAACCCTTGGCACAATCATACTTCCTCCACAGCTAATCAAAACAGTTGTCATTATTAAAACTTTATATAATTTTCTGATCTTTTTAGAATTTGACATAAAAACAATCCTTTCTTTAATTTCACTCTTTCCACTTTGAATGCATAAGCTTATGGAATTAAAGTGGTATTCATTATTTATTGATTTCATAAGTAATGTTGCATATTCTTTTTTATCTTTTATTAAATTAATTACCCGCTCATCACATAATATCTCTGTATCTCTTTTAAATGTAAAAAATCCAATCCAAACTATTGGATTATACCAATTAATACTTAAAAATATTAATGCAAATAAATTAATCATTGTATCTTTATTTTTTAGGTGATACAATTCGTGGATTAAAACTTTCTCCAACTCTTTCTCATCATAACCTTTATTTAAAAATATAGTTGGTGATATTACACCTGTAATCATTGAATTTCCATCATATATTTTTATATTTACTGAGCACTTTATTCCAACTCGTTGCTTACACTTTTCTAAAATATCTTGAATCTTTTTATCTTCACATATTGGAATTCTTCCAAATTTAATATAAAAATAGTTTAATATAAAAATAATATAACCCATCATAATGGTAAAACCTATTTTCCATATTATCACTATAATCTTTTTACTGTTTGCTACTATGTCCTTTTTTACGATTGAAATCTTTCCTATATTCTTTGAATTTATTATTATATTTGTTGTATTAGAATTAGATTTAATATTTTCTATGCCTTCAATATGACTAGCTTGATTTTCTATTCTATTAATATTCCCTATAAAATCTGGCATAATAGGTATTAGAATCAGCCTAGCAATTAAAATTAACCATATATAATAATGGGCTTTAGCTGACATTTTATGCTTAAATATAGTTTTTATTAATAAAATGCAAGCTGTCATTATTGTAGTAATAATCGCTATATTTAATAGCATAAACATCTAATCATCTTCTTCCATTTTATTTATTATATTCATTAATTCTTCTTCTTCCTTTTTGGATAAATTACTTTCTTTTACTAATGTAGATACAAACATAGATAACGAATTATCAAATACTTTTGCTAAAAAATTTTTAGTTTCATTAATTTTACATTCTTGTTCTTTTACTGCACATTTATATAAAAAATTTTTCCCTTGACTCTTATCTGCTACTACAAATTCTTTATCCGTCAGTCTCTTAACCAATGTTTTTATAGTTGAATAACTCCAGCCTCTTCCTTCTAATTGCTCTACTATAAAACTCATTGTACTATTAGGATTTTTCCATAACACTTTCATAACTTCCCATTCTGATTCACTTATAGAGTACTCTTTTTCCAATTCCGCACTTCCTTTCTAAGCTACAGGTGTAACCCTGCTTATAGGTTACACCTGTAGCCTATAAATGTCAATATGTTATTCTTATCTTTTTTAATTAATATTTAAGTAAAAAAACTACCACAGAATAACTTTTTAAATCATTCTGTGGTAGTTTTTAATATAATTTATAGCTTATTCTTAAATCACTTCTACATTATCAACTGGCTTACCTACGAAATAAACTAGTGCAAATATCGCAGCTGTTGCTAATGGTAATACAAGCCATATAGAAAGTCCTAATCCTACTGGAATATATCCAAATAGTATTGTAATTGCTGCTACAGATAACGCATATGGCATTTGAGTTCTAACATGACTAATATGATCACATCCTGCTCCCATTGATGACATAATTGTCGTATCTGAAATTGGAGAACAGTGATCCCCAAAAATAGCTCCAGTTAAAACAGCACTCGTACCTACTATAACGTATCCCATTTCAGGCGATATTGAGTATGAAAGAGGGATCGCAAGTGGCATTAATATTCCCATAGTCCCATATGCTGTACCTGTTGCAAATGATATAACTGCTCCTAAAATGAATATTATACTTGGTAATAAAAATTGAGGTATTGAACTTGAAAGCAATTTAACTAAATATGCTGCAGTTCCTAACTCTTTTATCACTGAACTTAATGACCATGCAAGTATTAATATAACTCCTGTTATGATTAATCCTTTCATTCCATCTATCCAGACTTCTACTGCTTCTGAGAATGTAAATATTTTTTTACATACAGCCATAAATATGGCAACAATAGATGCAAATAATGCTGATTGGAATAATGCTACCGATGCATCTGATGCACTAAAAGCTTCTCTTATAGCTGTAAATGAAGCTGGTGATGTTGTCATTAAATTTTGAAGTACAACATCTTCACCACCCATAATTGCAGTATATCCACTATAATAAAAACTTATCAGAGCTGATATCATTAACGCTCCAATTGGAATAATTGCATTCCATACGCTTAGTTTAACACCTTCTTTAGGTGCCATTTCATCTTCTACATCTTTATCAAGAGTAATTTCTTTACTTGCATCTGATATGTATCCTTTTCTTGCATTTATTTCCGCTTTTCTCATGGGACCAAAATCTCTTAATAAAAGTGATGTAGCAACAACAAAAATTAAAATTAATATGTTATAGAATCTATATGGAATCGTACTTAAAAATACTCCAAATGCATCTACTTCCTGACCTATTAATGTGAAACCATCTTTTATTAATCCAACTTCTAACCCAATCCATGTAGATACAATCATAATTCCTGCAATTGGTGCTGCTGTAGCATCAATTATAAAAGATAATCTTTCTCTTGAAATTTTCATCTTATCTGCTACCGGCTTCATTATTGGTCCGACAATTAATGAATTTGCATAATCATCAAAGAATACCAATACTCCCAAGAACCATGTTATTAATTGAGCACTTCTTGGAGTTTTTGCCTTTTTAGCAAGAGACTCTGCAATTGCTTTTGCTCCGCCCATTTTACTGACTAAGCTTATAACTCCTCCAATTACCATAACTTGAAGAACAATACCTGCATTCCATGGATCTGCTAATGAGTTTAATGCTCTTTGTACAAAATCTAAAAATGCTTGAATAATAGCCATAAATGGATTACTTCCTATAATCTGTAATAAAAAACATCCTGATAGAGTTCCTATAAATAGTGATATTACAACATTTTTTGTTATAAATGCTAATGCGATTGCTATAATTGGTGGAAGTATAGTCCAAAGTCCAAATTTTTCTGCATTAACCTCTGCAACGTCAGCTGCAAAAACTGCTGTCGATGCCATTATTAACATAATTAATGTCAATAAAAACACACGGTAGCTTCTTGAATTTTTCATGTTAATGATCCTCCTAATCTTTATTGTGATAAATTTAAAGATAGAAATTAAGTAATTAACTTATAAAATACAATTATGGCTCTAAGAAATTTATTTTCTAAATTTAAAATAAATTCTTAATCAAAAAAATAAGACCTTGAGATAACACCCAAGGTCTTTAAAAACATAATATGTTTTACATAACCACGAATGATAGCTCACCACAAAGTACTTGTGACAGTTTTGCATATATTCTATGCAACCCCAGCTCTATAACCTTAAAGCATTAGTTATAGACTTCGGCAATATTTCCTTTCATATTACTTCAAAGTGCTTAGCTCCATAATATTACTATTAAATATTGCGCCTCTATCTCTTACTTTATTCACTTTTATATGATATAGAATACCTTATTTTTAATTTTATTTCAATATTTTTTGATTTTATTGTTAGTTTTATTTCTTCTTTCGACATTCATTTGCTCTGCTCATAGATATTAGAACTTTTATAGCTAACATAAAAGCAATTGCGTATCCACCAATCCCTATTATTGATATTCCTCTATATAAAGGCTTAACATCATTACTGATAATTAATGATGAAGATAATATTAACGCAGCAATAACAACACCTTCTGTTAATCTATTTACCATTTTATTAGCTTGCTTAATTATTTCATCTATCTCATTAATTCGTATATCTAGTGTAAGCTTTCCATCTGATAATTTATTCAAAACCTCTACAGTCTTTGTAGGAATTTTCATAGAATCTCTTGTAAAACAATATAGTGAAATTATTAATTCTTCTTTCTCTAAACATCTTAAAATCGTAGTTCTATTATTTGATTTCATAAAATTAGCAATTACATTTACTATTTCTCGATCTGGGTCAAGATAAGCAATTACTCCTTCTAACAAAATTAAGCTCCTTGTCAAGGAAACCAATTCTCTAGGTAACTGTATATTATTTTCCCTTGTAATATTCCATATTTCTTGAACAAGTTCTGATATTTTTATATTTTTTATAGATGTTTCTAAATAAACATCGAAAATATATGAAACTGAATCGTATATATCTACTTTATTGACCTTTCCTTTCTTTATAGCTATTGCTAAAATGCAGTTAACCAGTTTTTCTTTATCATGAGTAGCTATATTAAGCCATTTTTTCATGTTATCACTTAGTTGTCCTACTATGCCAAAATCTATAAAACATATTTTCCCTTCTGAAATCAATAAATTTCCGGGATGTGGATCTCCATGAAAAAAGCCATCTTCAAATATATGTTTACAGAATGCTAATGTCAATTTATCAGCAATATCATTTATATCATATCCATTCTGCTCAAGCTCTTTTATATCATTTATTTTTATACCATCAATATTTTCTAATACTAAAACCTTATCACTTAACAACTCTCTAACTACATAAGGTGCATAAATAGGTGCAGTATTTTTATTTAACTCGCTAAATTTCTCTATATTACCAGCTTCTGATATAAAATCAAGTTCTTGAATTGTTGTGAATTTTATTTCTTCCAGCGCTTCTATAGGATCAATTATAGGTATATTTATTCTTCCTTCAGCAATCTTCAATATCTTCATCAGAATAGCAATATCTTTTATTATTTTTTCATATATTTTAGGCCTTTGAATTTTTAAAACGACCTCTCTGCCATCTTTTAATATTCCTTCATATACTTGTGCTATAGATGCTGATGCTATTGGAGCCCTATTAAGATATTGAAAACTTTCATCTATAGTTGTGTTCAGTGATTTTTCAAAAACTAACTTCATATCGTCAAAATTTTCCACTATCGCTGAATCTTGTAACTTAACTAACTCATCTATGTATTCTTTTGGCAATAAATCTGGTCTGGTGCTTAATATTTGACCTATCTTAATAAATGTTGGACCTAAATCTTCAAAAGCTTTTCTTAAATTAGCAGGAGATTTTTTTTGTTCTTCATCTTTTCTATCGAAAATATATCCAAATCCATATTTAGCAAATACCATTATTATTTCTCTAAATCTACTTGATGGCTTTTCTTTCATAAATAATATCCTCTTTCAAATAATAACCCATTCAAAGGCAACATATAAATTATTAATTAAAATCTTCACTTTTAAAAAGTATATACTAATTTTATATAAACAGAAGATGTAAAATTCATATAAAACTTACACCTTCTGTTTCTCTTTTACTTATTATTAATTTTTTCTTCAAGTTCATTAATTCTAATTTTTAAGCTCTCTATATCACTTTTAGTAGCTAAGTTTAAATTTTCCAAGACATCTTGAACGCTATCTTTTGTTAATGGCTTCATATCAATTGCTTTATTTTTTGCTACTTCTGCCTTAGTAGTAATATTTTTCTTTAGTTCTTCTGATAATTCTTTTCCTTCCTCTACTGTTATTTTTCCTTTTTCAACCAAATCATTTATAATATCAATTGTTTTATCATAGGTAATTGCTGCTGCACCAACAGCTGCCAGACATAATTTTTTCATTTCTTCTAACATATAAATCATCTCCTAACTACAATATAACTTAAATATATTATTCTGGTTTATAATTATTTATATTCAAATTTTTAAAGATTATCTATTCTTCATAAATTCTTCTATGTCTTTTACTTCTTTTATCATGTCCTTAGTTAAAACTTCACATCCATCTTCAGTTACTAAAACATCATCTTCTATTCTAATTCCAATCCCTTCTTCTGAAATATAAATTCCAGGTTCAACTGTAAATACCATTCCTTTTTCAAATACAAATTCTCTTCCTTGAGGTTCTAAATCATGAGTGTCTAATCCTAAATTATGTCCAATGCTATGCCAATAATATTTGCTTACTTCTTCTTTTTCTTTAATTATTCCAAGCTTAATACACTCTTCTGCAATTAAATCTTTAGACCATGCATTTAATTCTTTATAAACAACCCCTGGCTTTATTTTTTCTATTACAGCTTTGTTCACTCTTAAAACTGCTTCATAAACTTCTCTTTGCCTGTCAGTAAACTTACCATTTGCAGGGAATGTCCTCGTAATATCTGCATTGTATAAATTCCATTGTGCCCCTAAATCAAATAATATTAAATCATTTTCCTTTATCTCACTATCATTAGATACATAATGAAGTATAGTAGCATTTTTTCCAGCTGCTGCTATAGTTGAAAATGCAAAATCTTTTGCTCCACTTCTTTTACATTCAAAATCAAAATAAGCTTCAAGCTCATATTCTTTAAGACCAGGCTTAGCATTATTCATAAGAGATTTAACTCCTCTTATAGTTATTTCAATTGCTTTTTTCATTTCATTTATTTCTTCATCACTTTTTATCATTCTTAAAGGAATAATTTTATTTGAAAAATTCTTTATAACTATTTGAGGATATTTATTTCTCATTTCTTTTGAAAATTTTAATGCTTCCGAATCATCTTCTTCTATATTTTCCTTATCTAAATCTAAGTATAAATTAATTTGCTCTGTACCTTTAATTTGTGAATTCAAATATGAATAAAAGTCATTCATATAGACTACTTCTTTAATTCCCGAAATATCTTTTCCTTCTGTATCTCTTAATGTTTTTCCATTCCACATTTCTTCATCCAAGTTTATTTCCTTTAAAAATAACTTTTCTGTTACTTTTCCTTTTATTTTAGATAACACAACTATATGATGTGGCTCTACTATACCAGTTAAGTAATAAAAATTTCTATTTTGAGTAAACTGATATAGTTCATCGCCTGTCTTCTTAGGCGCATGACCTGCAAAAGCTATTAATATTGAATCATCATCTATTTGATTAATTAAGTTTTCTCTATTTTTAATAAACACACTATTATTCATCGCGCATTCTCCTTAGTTTCTTATATCCTTTTTAGAAAGAAGTTATTGACTTTTTATAGCTGGTCTTAAATAAAATGAGTAGTATACTACTATTATTATACTACTCACCATATTTTATGAAAATCAAATTATTAATTTATATTTAGTATATCTTACAATTATATCGTGTAATACTTCTACTGCATTTTCTCCTAGTTTATCATTATAGTATTTTGAAAATCTTTCATCAGCTATATACATTTCTGCAAGTCCAGCATAAGCTTCCTTTGAATATGATGGCCATGAAAACTCTAGCCATTTCTTATGCTTTTCATATACCTTTTGGGCTTCATCACATTCTAAATCTTTTGTTTTAATAACTTTTGACAATAATTCAAACATTTCATCTTCAGTCTTCTGCATTTCATTAAAATTTTCTTCGCTCATATTTAATAATTTATTATTTGAAGCTTCAACTACATCTTCTCCATATTTATTTCTAATTTCCTTGCCATACATAGCTTCATTTTTAGCTATCTTTTCCTTCTTTAATCCTTCAAATTTCTCTTTATCAGACATTTCTATCTCTCCCTTTTTATATGCTAATGTTTTTTCAACCGTCAATATTAATTGATCAAGTTGCTTTCGTCTGGAGATAAGCTTTTCGTAATGTTCCTCTAAAGCTTTTTTAGTATCAAAATCTGGATTAGAAATAATTTTTTGAATTTCTTCTAACTTCATATCCATAGATTTATAAAATAATATTTGTTGTAATAAATCTACTTCTCTTTCTCCATAAATTCTGTAACCAGCTGAATTTATTCTACATGGCCTTAATAAACCAATTTCATCATAATATCTGAGTGTTCGTGCACTAACACCAGCAAGTTCAGCTAATCTTTTTATTGTATATTCCATGACTTTGTACCTCCTGACAATTTCATCATAAGGGATTACGTTGCGTTAATGTCAACATTTAATTTTAATTTTTTTATTTTCTATATTTAAGTTTAACTCTGCTTATTTAATAATCAATAAGTTAACCATTAAAATAGCCATTATCATTGCAGTTATATCAGCAATTACAGCTGCCCATAAAGTATGTCTAATTTTTTTTACCTTAACTGCACCAAAGTAGACTGTTATTGTATAAAAAATAGTTTCTGTAGTACCCATGATTACAGATGCTATAAGTCCTATCTTTGTATCTGGTCCAAAATTTTTAATTATTTCAGTAAACACACCTATTGCCCCACTGCCTGATAAAGGCTTTATAATAACAAGTGGCAGTAACTCTTTTGGCAATCCTATAAGATTTACAATAGGTCCTGCTATGTTGTTTAATGCATCCATGAGTTTTGCTTCTCTAAAAATCTGTACAGCTATTATCATTGCTAAAATATATGGGAAGATTCTCATCACTACACCAAGACCTTCTTTTGCACCTTCTATGAACCACTCATAAACCTTCCTTTCTTTCAGCATTCCATAAGTTATAATTATAAGCAGTATTATTGGTATTATACTTTTACTTAAATAATTAATCATAATCAAAAGTACCTCTCTAAAAGTTTACACGAACATACTCCAACTATTGCCGCCACAGTTGTTGATATAATTGCTGGTACTATAATTATTCCTGGATTAACTGAATTACAGGCTGCTCTGATTGATATTATTGTTGTAGGCACTAGCTGAATACATGCTGCATTTAATACTAAAAAAAGTGACATATCATTTGTTGTAGTCCCTTTATTAGGATTCAGCCTGTCCATTTCTTCCATAGCTCTAATTCCAAATGGAGTTGCTGCATTTGATAATCCCATCATATTTGCTGTAAGATTCATAACTATTGCTCCAAGAGCTTTCTCATCCTTTGCAGCATCTTTAAATATAAGCTTTAATACAGGTTTTAGTATTTTGGATAATTTTTCTGTAAATCCACTTTTTTCTGCAATTTTCATAACCCCACACCAAAAACACATTATTCCTGCAAGCTCTATCATAAACGTTACTGTATTTCCACAAGAATTAACTATAGATTTTGATATCACTTCACCATTTCCATTAATTAAGCCAACAATTCCCCCTAGAAAAATTAACAAAAACCAAATATAATTTATCATTATACTTATACAGTTAATAATTGATAATTGATACTGAACAATTAATTAAATATGTATTATTCTTTTTAATTAATTACCAACTGTCAACTCCCAGCTATCAACTGTACCCTTCCCTCCTAAAATATTATTACTCTTTAAATTTATATTCCTTGAACTTACATTTTAGTAGTGATACCATATAATTATTAAACATAATATAAAAATATAAGGAGAAGTAACTTTATGAAAGATTCCAATTTAAAATTAGCTCAAAACGATGTAGAAGAGGCTTTAAAAGCTGTTGAAGAAATGGAAGCTTGCATTACTAGTGATACTGGATCTTCAAAGGAAGAATTAAAAGAAAAATTTGTTCAATTAACAAGTAAAGTTCAAAGACTGGAAGACATTCTTAAAAGTGAAGGTATACTTTAATTTATCATTATTGAATTTATGTCTATAAAGAATATTGATTAAAATACGGCATAAAATAGCCCCATTAAGAAATTTATATTTTCTTAATGGGGCTCTATTATTCATTTAAATCAACTATTTAAAAATAAAAAATCCTAAAGGAATTTAATTATATAAAATTCCTTTAGGTTAAATATTAAAAACTAAATTGTACTGTCTCTTTCAATCAATTGATGTTCCAAAACATATTGAGATTCCTCTAAAGGTTTTTGGCTTAACATCTTTATTAATATTCTCATAGCTACAGAACCCATATCATATGTTGGTTGTGAAATAGTTGTTATCTTAGGATAGAAAATAGATGCTGCAAAATTATCATTAAATCCAACAACACTTACATCCTTAGGAACTTCAAGTCCATTATCTCTCAATGCGTTTATAGCACCCATAGCAATATCATCAGATGCACAAACTATACCATCAAATTTCTTTCCTGATTTAATAAAGCTAATAACGCCTTCATAACCAGTCTTAATTTTTATTGAGTTAAGATACACTAAATCAGAATCTATATTAAGCTTTGCATCTTTCATCGCAGACTCATATCCTGTATATCTATCGCCCCATGCATTCATACTATCTTTTTCAGTTCCTATAAATGCAATATTTTTTAATCCTTTACTTATTAAGAAATTAGTACTATCAAAAGAAGCCTTTACATTATCAATTGTTACACTTGGAAGTGCTCCATCTTTATCACGTGTTTCAACAAGGACTGTTTTTAAGTCTAATTCATTAATTAAATCTAATATTTCTTCATTAAGAGAACTACTCATGTATAATACACCGTCAACCATTTTCTCTTTTAGCACTCTTAAATATTCTTTTTCCTTTTGTATATCTAAGTCAGAGTTGCATAATATTATATTATAATCATAAATATTGGAAACGTCTTCAGCTCCTCTAACTATCTCTGGGTAAAATTGATTTGATATATCTGGAAGTAGTATTCCTATTGTTTTTGTTCTTTGAGTTTTTAAACTTCTTGCTACTATATTAGGTCTATAACCTAATTTTTTTATTGCATCTAAGACTTTTTTCTTAGTATCTTCATTTACTACATCGATATCATTTAAAACTCTAGAAACTGTTGCAATCGATACACCTGCTTCTCTTGCAACATCTTTAATAGAAGTAGCCATTTTTTATTCCTCCTTTGAATTTTCTAGATACTTTAATTATACTAATATATTGCATAATAAATCAATAATAGTATGCACAAATAATCTCTATTTCTATTATAAAGTTTCACAAAAATTTACTTTTATAATAATTATAGTATATTTGTTATGATAATCATAGCTTAAAACTTATTTTAATTTATTATGCAGTTTTTTTCTTTAAAGTATACTAGGAATCTAAATCTCTTAGATCCCTAGTGCACTCATAAGGCAATTACTATTTTATAACTTCAACTGTCATATTTAACTTTTCACCATTTATAGTTACTTCTGTATAATCAGCTTCTAAAGAATATATAACTTCTTCTGTTAAAGTTTCTTTCTTAATTGTATCTTCAAACTTCTTAATTACGTTAATTAACATATCATTATCAGAAACATAAAGTTTTATCTTATCAGCCACTTCAAATCCTTTATCTTTTCTCATGTTTTGAATCTTTGAAATCATTTCTCTTACATGGCCTTCTTCTTGAAGTTCTGGAGTGATTGTAGTATCTAACACAACTCCAATTTCACCTTCACCAGCAAATGCATATCCTTCTAAGCCTTGCATTGTTACTAGAAGATTTTCATTAGTAAGAACTATTTCAGTTCCATTAACATCTATAGTTTCTTCTCCACCATTTTGAATCTTTTGAGCTAGTTCCATTTGATTCTTTTCTGAAATAGCTTTTCTGATTTGTGGTATTAACTTACCATATGCTTTACCAAGTACAGGTAAGTTAGGCTTAATTTCAAAATTAACATGTTCAGATAAATCTGCACCTAATTCAACAGCTTTGATATTTAATTCTTCTTTAACTATATCTCCATAATATTCTGGTAAAGATTTAGTTGAAACAAGCATTGTTGAAAGCGGCTGTCTGTTCTTGATATTAGCTGAATTTCTTGCACTTCTTCCAAGTTTAACAAGAGTATATGCTAAATCCATTTCTTTTTCTAATTCTACATTTATAGCAGCCTTATCAGCTTCTGGGAACTTACATAAATGAACGCTTTCTACAGCATCCTTATCTAAACTTACAACTAAGTTTTGATAAATTTCTTCTGATATAAATGGTACAAATGGTGCTGCAACTGTAACTAAAGTAGTTAATACTTTATATAAAGTTACATAGGCTCCAATCTTATCATCACTTAAGTCTTGAGCCCAGAATCTAGCTCTGTTTCTTCTTACATACCAGTTTGATAATTCATCTGTAAAGTCTTCAATAGCTAAAGCAGCTTGAGTAATCTTATATCCACTTAAGTTTTCATCTACAGTTTCAATTAATGTATTTAATTTAGATATAATCCACTTATCCATTACATTCCCTGAAACGAAATCTGGATATTTAGTTGAATCAAATTTATCTATATCCGCATATAGAACATAGAATGAGTATACGTTCCATAATGTTCCTAAGAATTTTCTTTGAGTTTCAGCAACATCATCTATAGAGAATCTTGTTGGTAGCCATGGTGCACTTGCAGTATAGAAGTGCCATCTTGTAGCATCAGCTCCTTGGCTTCCTAATACTTCAAATGGATCTACAACATTTCCCTTAGACTTAGACATCTTAAGTCCTTTTTTATCTAAAACGTGACCTAATACTATACAGTTTTCAAATGGATTTGTATCAAATAAACATGTTGATATAGCCATTAATGTATAGAACCATCCTCTAGTTTGGTCAACTGCTTCTGAAATAAATTGTGCTGGGAAGTTCTTTTCAAAAGTTTCTTTATTTTCAAATGGATAGTGCCATTGTGCAAAAGGCATTGATCCTGAATCAAACCAGCAGTCAATTACTTCATGAGTTCTAGTCATTTCCTTACCACATTCAGGACATTTTAACTTGATTCCATCAACATATGGTTTGTGTAATTCTATTCCCTTGCAGTCTGTAGTAGCTTTTGATTCCAATTCTTCTCTGCTTCCTATACATTCTCTGTGACCACATTCACATTGCCATATTGGAAGTGGAGTTCCCCAGTATCTATCTCTTGAAATACCCCAGTCAATAACATTTTCAAGGAACTTACCAAATCTACCTGTTCTAATGTTATCAGGATACCAATTTACTTTATTATTATTTTCAAGTAATTTATCTCTCATTTGAGTCATGGCAACAAACCAGCTGTCTTTTGGATAGTAAAGAAGTGGTGTATCACATCTCCAACAATGTGGATATGAATGTAGATGTTTATGTTTATCAAATAATTGATTATGCTCTTCTAAGTAATTACAAATGCTTTCATCACATTTCTTAACGAATTTTCCTGCCCATGGAGTTACTTCATCTACGAAGTTACCACTTGCGTCAACCATGTTTACAAATGCGATGCCATTTTGTTTTGCAACAAAGCTATCATCTTCACCATAAGCTGGGGCTATATGAACTATACCAGTACCATCTGTTAATGTTACATAGTCTCCATGAATTACAACAAATGCTTTACCTTCAACCTTAGCAAAAGGTAATAATTGTTCATATTCAGTTCCTAATAGTTCTTCACCTTTATATTCTTTTATTACTTCATATTCTCTATCGCCAAGCACTTTTTCAATTAAGTCTTTAGCTAATACATAAACTTCATCTCCAACTTTAACATCTGCATATGTATAAGCTTTGTTTATACATAATGCTAAATTTGATGGTAATGTCCAAGGAGTTGTTGTCCAGGCAAGTATATACTTGTTATCTTCTCCTTTAACCTTAAATTTAGCAGTGGCAGTTAAATCTTTAACATCTTTATATCCTTGAGCAACTTCATGAGATGATAAAGCTGTTCCACATCTTGGACAGTAAGGCATTACCTTATGACCTTTATATAATAAACCTTTATCCCATAGCTTCTTTAATGCCCACCATTCTGATTCTATATAATCATCATGATAAGTTACATATGGATCATCCATATCAACCCAGAATCCAATTTGTTCAGACATATCTTTCCATAAGCTAACATATGAGAATACGCTGTCCTTACATTCAGTAATGAATTTTTCAACACCGTAATCTTCTATTTGTTCTTTCCCTGAGATTCCTAGTTTCTTTTCTATTTCAAGCTCAACTGGAAGGCCATGAGTATCCCATCCAGCTTTTCTTAAAACTTTATATCCCTTCATAACTTTAAATCTTGGAATTATGTCCTTCATAACTCTTGTTAAGATATGACCAACATGTGGCTTTCCATTTGCAGTTGGAGGACCATCATAAAAAGTAAAATACTCTCCATCTTGATTTGAATCAAAACTTTTTTGAATTACATCTTTTTCCTTCCAAAACTTAGCGATTTCTTTTTCCATATCTACAGTACTTTTAGAAGAATCAACTTTTTTGTACATTAAATTTTCCCCTTTCCATGCGTATAAAATTATCTATTAATTGTTATTATTGCCTAAAACATAAAAAAAACTCCATCCTAAAGGACGAAGTTGAATTCGCAAACCACCTAAGGTCATTGCATCATAATAAATGCTTTAGTTCAAGTACATACATACTCTATCCTTTAACGCAGGTCAACGTGATAACTTATTCAGCGTATAAGCTTTTCAGTCTCCAACTCCTAGGTGATTTTCTCATAGATTTATTATAGCTTTCCACCAAACAGCTACTCTCTAAAAATAAATTCTAAGATACTTTTCCTAATCACAGTCTTTCATTATTTTCTAATTATATATTACCAAATTTTAATTGTCAATTCATGACTATATAATTACTTAGTATTCTTAAAATTTATCAATATGTTCTTAATGCTGATAAATAATCATAACAAAAGAATACTAGTAAATGACTTTGTTAAAAATAAACTTTTGTTGATTTGATTCTTTATATATTTTATTTGTTGCTTATGTGTAAAGCGGCTCATTATTTATATATTGTCCTTATCATTTCTAATGCTGATATCATCAATAACTTCATTCAAAAGATTATTTTCTTCTGAGATCCCATCAGAGCTATCTAAATTACGTTTATCATTATTATCCATGTTTTCCCCCTTGAACATTATTTCAAAATTATTATACCAAACTTTTCATTTTCCCATTATATATTATATTTAACCTTAATAAACTTTAATTACAATTATAACCATGATATAATAAATTGAAATTATTTTAAATTATTAATTAGGGGGATAAATAATTATGGAAAATTCAAACAATATGGGTATTAATCAATACTCAAGTTCAGAAGTTCCTTCTGAAATAAAAAAATGGAATTGGGGAGCTTTTATGATGAATATTATGTGGGGCATAGGTAATAAATCTTATCTTACTCTACTTTGTCTAATTCCACTATTCAATATAATTTGGATATTTGTATGTGGTGCAAAAGGAAATGAATGGGCTTGGAAAAATGGTAATTATTCTAGTCCAGAAGAATTTTTCTTAGTTCAAAATACTTGGAATAGAGCTGGATTTGTTTCATTCATAATAACAATATGTATTTTGGCAGTATATATTCTTTTAGCTGTTGTATTTGCTGCAGCATTCATAGGTTCATTTAATAACTATTAATAGGTTTAATCTTTAAAAGAGGTTTCATGCTAACTGAAACCTCTTTTCTAATTTCTATAATTATAACCTCTTCTATCTAATAACCAATTCCAACCATCTTCTATTTATAAATTAAGACATGTAATCTCCGTTATAACTTACTAAAACAACATTCGAAATACCTTCTAATTTTGATATGGCATTTACAAATTTTGTAGTATTTTTCTTTAATCCAACCTCAACTGTAATTTCAACTCCATTTACAGGTGAAACAGTCTTTGATTTAACATTATACTTTTCAACACTTTTTGAAAGTAAATTTAATGCATTATTTTCTGAATCATCATCTGAACAGTTTATAACTAATATATATGGATTATTTGCAGTTTTCTTATTAACAAATAATATCATTACTATACCTATGAATATTGATGCTATTATTGCAAGTGGTATTAATCCAGCTCCAATTACTATTCCTGAACTAATTGACCAAAAAAGATATGCTATATCAATAGGTTCCTTAATTGCACTTCTGAAACGTACAATAGAAAGAGCACCTACCATACCTAGTGATAATACAATATTAGATGTTACCGCTAATATGATTAAAGTAGTAATTAAACAAAGTGCTAAAAGTGATATTGCAAAACTTTCTGAATACATTACACCTTTAAAAGTTTTTTTGTAAACTTGCATTATAAACAGCCCAACCACAAAAGCTAATAACAACGCTATAGCCATGTCTAAATATGAAATTGAACTTAATTTTTCTACAAAACTAGATTTTAAAATATCGCTAAAATTAATTGCTGAATCAGACATTCTTTTTCCTCCTAAAATTATATGTATTTCGTCTATCCATAAATTCTTGCAGCTTCATATTTTGAAATTGAAGTTGCTCTACGTTCTTTTACTTGTATAATATCTCTTATTATTTGTGGTAAAAACTCATCAAATTTTACCTCTAAAACAATATATTTATTATCTATGGTTTCTATAGTTGCTAGATTATCATCAAACATATTTATATTATTTAAACCTGTTCTTACCGATTTATCAAAAGTTATCCTCACATTTCCTATTGGATATATATATGCTTCTCTTGTATAGTCAACTATGGTTTTCGGTCTTAATAGATTTCCCTTCATTTCACTATACAAATCAATAAATAACTTTTTATTAGAATCTCTCAAAAATTCTATGTCTCCATTTATTATTTTCTCACATTCTTCTTTTGTGATTTTCTCACTATCTTTAAGACACAATCCTCTTATCTTTGATTTTTTTTCTAGTCTTATAAATTCATGATTATCATTATAAAACCTAATACGAAACTTGTGCCTCTTAGGAACTCCTATAACCTTTTCCATTAATGCCTTATCATAAACATTATCAAAGTATAAGCTTCTTATTTTATATTCATTATTTTCATTAGCATTCTTATCTATGTGCATTATAGATCTTAATCTACTTTTAATTGATATATAATCAGAGAAATTAATATAATGCTTTAGCTCATGTCTAAATTTAACCTCTTCCATCTATACACCTCCGTTTCTTTATCTTATATACTTATTTTAAATGACACGTCTTAACAGTAGCTTAACAAAGTTAAATTTTATATAAACAGAAAAACACCTACATATATTTTCAAAAATAGATGTAGGTGTTCTTACTTTTCTTTAATATTAATCAAATGTTTTAGGGATCATCATTGTAAATTCTGATCCTTCTCCATATGTTGAATTTACATTTAATTTAATGCCAAAATTTTTAGAAATAGACTTTAGTAAGCTAAGGCCTATTCCAGTTCCACTAATATTTTTTCCTCTAACTATATCACTTCTATAAAATCTATCAAAGATACGTTCTTGATCCTCTTCTCTGATTCCTATACCATTATCACGTACTGAAATTCTAATATTTTTATTAAACTCTTCTATGATAAATTCTATCTTTCCATTATCATCAGTATATTTAAAAGCATTTTCTATCAATATAATTACAGCTCTTCTTATTTTGCTATAATCCCATAGAACTTCTACATCGTATGCAGGTTTAATCACTTTAAATTCTTTTCCTTGTATATCCGCTAAATCAATATAAAATTCACCTATATCATTTATAAATTCATACAAAGAAAATTTAGTAATATTTATGCCTAAGTCTAAATCTTCTTTAGACAATAATAATAAGTCAGTATTCAATTTTTCTAATCCACGTATTTCACTCATTATCTTCGAAATATGCTCAAAATGACTATCTATAGTATCTTTCGATGAGTTTGCCAACAGTTCTAACTTTCCTTTTATTACAGCTAATGGAGTTCTCATTTCATGAGATGCATCCTGAACAAAATGAATCTGTTTTTCATATGCTTCTCTCACTGGTTTTATAACTTTTGATGCTAAATAAGCAGATAATACTATAGCAACTATTATTAAAATGATCAAACTTATAATTAAAGTTTTAGTTAGCCTATGTATTGAATTCACTTCTGAATCTATATTAGATAATACTTGTATTTTATATGAATCTTTAGAAATAATTATACCTCTAAACTTATATCCATTATCATCAATTGTAACTATTGTGTTTTCTGACTCTTTGGAGAAATCAGGCAAATTATTTTCAGTGAAATATTGGTTTCTACTTATATTTTTTAGCTCATCATCTTTATATACGATCACAATCAAATTAGGTGGAATACGTATAAAATCCTCCTCATGCATACCTGGTTTTCCATGAAAATTTTTAGGAAATGGATTATTCATTTGATTTAAATATCTTTCAAAATCAAATACATCCATATTTATTATATCTCGTTGTTCCAAAAGCTGTTTATCAATATTATCCATTACTTTTGCAGAATATAGTGTCTGTGTTATTACTGCAAATACTATCAAACAAGCAAATACTATTATTGTACTAATAGCAATAATATTTCTTCTTGTAGCTAAAAAGATATCCTTTTTCATTATTTACTCCCCTATACTTTCATCTAATACATATCCCATCCCACGTTTAGTTATTAAATACTTATCATATCCAAAGCTAGCTAACTGTTTTCTTAATCTACTTATATATACTTCTATTATTTCAGTAGAAGCATCACTATTATAGCCACATACATTATCAAAAATTTGCTCTTTAAATAATAATACACCTTTATTTAAAACTAGATATTCTAACAATTTATATAGCTTCTCATTTAATTCTAATTCCATTCCTTCTATATAGGCCTTTTTTATCTTCATATCAATGCTTAGCCCTTTAAATTCAAGAGTATTAGCGTCTTTTATCTTTCCCATGCTTTTTAAAATTGCATTTATTCTTGCTTTAAGCTCTTCCATGAAAAAAGGCTTAGTAAGATAATCATTCGCCCCTAGATTAAAAGCTCTAAGTTTATCACCTAATTCTTCTTTTGCAGTTAATATTATTACTCCTGTATTCAAACATTTTTTTGATATATTATTTAATACAGTCATTCCATCTGCCCCTGGCAACATTAAATCTAAAATAACAATATCATAATCATATAAGCCCAATAAATGAATTGCATCTGTTCCATTATATACAGGCTCAATTTCTAAATCTTTACTTAAATATTCAACTATATTTTCACTTATTTTAATATTATCTTCTACCAAAAGCACTTTTATCATTATTATTCGCCTCCATTTGATTTTAATTATCTTTTTCCCCTATACTTTAAATTTTATAAATATTATATACCTATTTTCTTAACAGAAGCTAAATTATTTTAATAATTTCAGATAATTATTGTCCTCTTGACTCTTTATTAATTTAGTGCTTAAATTATGTAAAATACTTTAAATTTTAGGAGAATAAATATGGATAGTAATGATAATAATTTAAACGAAGCTATTTTAGATAAATTAACCAAAACATGTCGTTGCCGAGCAATTTCAAGAGCTAAAATAAAAGAGGCAATAAGGAATGGTGCTGATACTTTTGAAAAAGTTAAGGCAGCTACCGGTGCAGGCACAGGTTCTTGCAAAGGCAAAACTTGTTCTTATATAATAAATAATTTAATTGAAGAATATAAGAATAGCTAGTTATTTTTAATTATAAAGTAGAGCGCCTCAAATGAGACGCTCTATTTTTTTAAATTTCTATCTTCGAATTTTTATATTCTGGAACAATATCAATTATGCTTTTCTTAGTACAATATGATATATCATCATCTAGCCCTAAACTTTTCATAACCGAATAATGGGTAGCATCTTTAATATAATTCATTACATTTTCATTTGATTTATATATTTGATGTGCTGTTTTAGCTATATCAGTTAAATCTAATTTTGATGATTTTTTTGTCATTTCATCTATTATGTATCCGCTACATATGAAGTCATCCATAGAGAAATTTCCATTAGTTCCCGCATTTATGATTACAACATCTTCATTTATTTCAAGTAATTTTTCTGCAACAGCTTTTGCATTGATCATAGCTGCTATAAAAATTTTCTTTGCAGATAAAGACCTTGTTAGTGTTTTTGTTCCATTAGTTGTTGTCATAAGAACACTTTTTCCACCTACAAGTTCTTTGGTATATTCTAAAGGTGAATTTGAAACATCAAAGCCATCTATCTTTACAGCTTTTCTTTCCCCGCCTAAAATACAATTCTCTCTTTTAAGCTCTTCTGCCTTTTCAAAAGTCTCTTCTATAGTTAAGAAAGGTATTACTTCCTTACATCCATTATTTAAAGCAGTGACTATTACCGAAGTTGCTCTAAACATATCTATAACAATCGCTATTTTATTTTCTATTTTACCTTCTTTGATATCATCCCCACTAATAATTATATCAACTTTCATAGTTATTAAATCCTCTCTTCCATATATAATGTATTTTTAAAATCAAACTTATGTTGTTCTTATTCAATTGACTTTTTAAGAATAAAGTATTTCTTTATCTTCATCAATCCGCATAAAATAAGCAAATTCGTAAGAATTTATATTCTTGTATTCTTAAATTCTTAAATTCTTAAATTCTTAAATTCTTAAATTCTTAAATTCTTAAATTCTTAAATTCTGGGCATTTTTTCATTCTCCAAATGCTTACGCAATAAATTTTTTATTTAAAGTCTGTCTCTTTTATACTTTTAACTGTAGTAATTTCTATCTATTCACATTTTAAAGGAAACTCACTATTCACATTCGTTCATAGGAATAAGTTCGAGCAGCCAAATATATTCGGAAACTTCTACTTACATTCGTTCATAGAAGGGCTATACCACTAAACTCGTTCCTCGCCAAGTGTTATATGCCAATTTGGGATCTCACTTAAATTCTGGGTATTTTTTCATTCTTCAAATATTTGCACAACTATTTTTTTAATTATTAACCTTTTTATTTAATCACTATTTTTAGATAATTAAATAATCTATCTCTTAAAATTCATCCCCTGATATATATTATTATCCTCAAAGGCCTTGTCTATTGCATTTAATACTTCCCATTTTTTTAAACTCCACATTGGACCAATAAGTTCATTTCTTGGAGCATCTCCGGTTAATCTATGAACTATCATCTCTTCTGGAATTCTAGAAACACTTTCTGTTATTAAATTAATATATTCTTCTTGAGATAAAAATTTTAGATTTCCTTTTTCATATTCTTTTACAAGTGCAGTATTTTTCATAAGATGCAGAAGATGTATCTTAATTCCTTGAGCTCCACTATGAGCTATATGATCTACTGTATTAATCATGTCTTCTTTTGTTTCACCTGGTAATCCAAATATAGCATGAACTACTGTATCAATATTTCTCTTATTTAATCTCTCCATTGCATCATCAAATGTACTTAACATATATCCTCTATTTATTATCTTTGCTGTCTCATCATTTGAAGTTTGTAATCCAAGTTCTACCCATACATATAACTTTTTACTGATTTCCTCTAATAAATCTAAAACATCATCATCAAGACAATCTGGTCTAGTGGCAATAGCTAAAGCTACAACACCTTCTTTTTCTATTGCTTCATTATACTTTTTTCTTAATTCATCTACAGGTGCATATGTATTTGTGTATGCCTGAAAATATGCTATATACTTCCCGCTCTTCCATTTGTGCTCCATCATTAATTTAACATCATCAAATTGCTTAGATATTGAAAAATCTCTATCTCCTGCAAAGTCACCTGAACCTCTTGCACTGCAAAATACGCAACCTCCTCTTCCTGCTTTTCCATCTCTATTAGGACATGTAAAACCACCATCTAGTGATATTTTAAATACCTTCTCTCCAAATTTTTCTCTTAAAAAATGATTTAATGTATGATATCTTTTCCCATTCCATTCTTTCATTTTTACTTTTCTCCAATCTATTTTAAATTAACATAAATTCTTTAATTTATTTACTATAATGATTATTGCATATTAATTTAAAAATTCCAACCTTATGCTGATAGTACATATATTCATGATTTATTCTTAATATATAAAATATTATTTTTATTATTGTAACAATTATTTACTTGTTTAAAGAATAAATAAAAAGTCTCCCTTATATATTTAATACTAGGAAGAATTTTAAGGGGGAACGATAAATTGAAAGATGAATTAATCAAAATATTCCAGATAGCCACAGTATTTATTGGTACTATTGTTGGTGCAGGACTTGCTTCAGGAAAAGAAATAACAGAGTTTTTTACCAAATACGGATTAAAAAGTTTTTTAGGAATATTCATTTGTGGCATATTCTATATAATAATGAGCTCAATAATTTCAAAGATAAGTATAAATCACAACCTTGATTCTTATAGTGATGTAATAAATCTAATAAGTCCTAATATACTTGGAAAATTTACTGGACTTGTAACTACTTTTTTTCTTATTTCAAGTGCATCCATAATTCTTGCTGGAAGTGGTGCTTTAATAAATCAGTTTTTTGGTATTCCAAAAGTAATTGGTTCATTAATTATGATTTGCATTGCTGTTTTTTTCTTACTTCGTGGTACTGACGGATTAATAGAGATAAATTCCTTTATAGTTCCTGCACTTGTTTTTACCATAAGTTTAATTACGATTCTCTATTCTTTATTTTGTAAAGATGCAGTATCCTACTCAAATATTTCAAGCTTCGAGCCACAAAAGGACGGCATAGCAATATCAACACTTCTATATGCTGGATATAATACTTTATCTGCATCTGGAGTTATCGTTCCTTTAAGCACAACTATGAAAAAACCAAAAACCATGTTTATAGGCATAATCTGTGGTGCTTTAGGCCTTACAATCCTTTGCTCAATGATTAACTTATTATTAACTATAAATCAACCTTATATATATAAGTATGAAATTCCTCTTTTATTTGTTGCTAATAGATTTGGGACAATAATTCAAGCCCTCCTTCTTGTTATAATATGGCTTGAAATGTTCTCAACAGAAGTATCAGACGTATATTCCATAAGTAAAACTTTAGAAAATACATTCAATATAAGCTTTAAAAAAGCTATTTTCCCTGTTTTAGGAGTAGCATTTATAATTTCTCAATTTGGGTTTGGAAATCTTATAAATAAGCTTTATCCTTTATTCGGATTACTAAGTTTAGTGTTTATTTCACAATGTATTTACTTCTTTTTTAAGGATAGAATTATTGGCTTTTTCTATAGAAGTAAACACAAGCTTTAATATATTTTGCGTTATATATTTAAAGCTAAGTAATTATAGTTAATTTTCAAATATGCTATACTTTAATTATTATTAAAATTTTAAGGAAGTATAGTCAATGAAAAATTTAGATTTATTAAACGAATGTACTCTTTGCAGTAGAAACTGCAAAGTTAATAGAAATAATAATAGTATTGGCTTTTGCAAAGCCTCTAACACAGTTAAGGTAGCTAGAGCTGCCCTTCATCTTTGGGAAGAGCCACCAATCTCTATGGGAAACGGTTCTGGAACTGTGTTCTTCTCACATTGCAATTTAAATTGTGTTTTTTGTCAAAACCATGATATAAGTCAAGAATTCAATGGTAAAGAAATATCAATCGAAAGATTAATTGAAATCTTTTTAGAGCTTCAAGAAAAAGGAGCAAACAACATTAACTTAGTCACTCCTACTCATTATGTACCTCAAATTATAGAAGCATTAAAGATTTCAAAATCCAATGGATTAAATATACCTATTCTTTATAACACTAATAGTTATGATTCTCTGGAAACAATAAAATTATTAGATGGCTATATTGATGTTTATCTACCTGATTTTAAATATTTTAATGATAAATATGCATTAAAATATTCTAAAGTGAATAACTACGCATCTAATGCTATTTCAGTAATAGATGAAATGTTAAAACAAGTTGGTACACCCAAATTTGATTCAGAAGGAAAAATAATTAAAGGTGTTATAGTAAGACATCTAATGCTTCCCGGACTTTTATTTGATTCAAAAAAAGTCGTTGATACTTTGTACAACAGGTATGGTGATAGTATATACCTCAGCTTAATGAATCAATATGTTCCTATGTTTAACGCTTGTAATTACCCCGAAATAAATAAACCACTAAATCCTAAGCATTACAGTGCATTAATACAATATGCTCTTGATTTAGGTGTTAAAAATGGATTTATACAAGATGAAGGAACTAACAATACTTCTTATATTCCAGCTTTTAACCTTGAAGGAGTATAAATATAAATTTCACTTGCTGTGAATTAATTTTGTATATTTTACCCTCAAATTTACCCTTATATATTTTTATGTTTTATTACTAATATATATTTTTTATTTAACTAACCAAAAATAGCGTCACTTTTGTCACTACTCCTCTAAGCCTTAATTGGTGAGGGTTAGAGGGGACATTTCACATTGTCACCGTGACAAAAAAGTGTCACCTAATATTGTCACATAAAAAAGAGGTCGATTATTCGACCCCATTAAATTCATTAAATAAATTATTCAATTTTGAAATAGCTTGCGATTCAACATCATTTAATACATAAGTATATATATCCAATGTTATTGATATATTACTATGTCCGAGTAGCTTTTGCACTGTCTTCGGATTTTCTCCTAGCTCAAATAGTCTAGTAGCATATGTGTGTCTTAAATCATGAAATTTTTTATCATACACTTTTATGCTCTCTAAAACCTTTCTGAAATTCTTCCTCAATTGTGCTTGGTTTATATGTTTCCCGTATCTACTACTAAAAACCAAATTATTCTCTTTATATCTTGTTGTATATCTAAATATATTATTTTTCTGCTTTTCCTTATGATTCTTCAATACTTCAATTAAAAGGTCGGGAATAACTACTTTTCTGATACTTCCTTGTGTCTTCGGTGTCTGTGTTATAATTTTAATTTTGTCTCGACCTTCTTCTGATACCTCTGCAACCTCTACAATGTTTTTATTAACATCAATATAACCTTTCTTAAAACTAATATCGTCCCATGTTAAAGCTAATAGCTCTCCCATTCTAAGCCCACTATATAAAGCAGTTAAATACAATGCCTCATACTGATTATCTTTTATTATTAAAGTAAATTTCTTTTGTTCTTCTTTAGTAAATGGATGTATTTTCTTCATCCTTTTAAGTTTAGTTTTTTCATCTTCTTTGGGTAATTGAATAGCTCTTCCGAAATCTTTTAATATCATATTATTATCGTATAAATAACGTATAAATGGATTTATAAGCCTGTGTATCTGCTCCACCGTATGGGGTGTGACACCTTTTTTAATTAAATTCTTATAATATTTCTGTATATCCGAAACACTTAAATCCTTTATTCTAATATCTGATAACATACTATTTTTTATATGATTTCTGTAAAGGCTCTCATAAGTGTTTTTAGTTGATAGTTTTAATTTCATAAAATGATTATTAAAAAGCCAATCTTGATAACATCTATCAAAATATATTCTATTATCTTTTATATTGTTATCTAAATCATTCTTTATATTTTTAATTTTAGCCTCAAGCTCTTTGACAGTTTTAGCATATATATCTTTAGGTTTTCTTAAATTCTCATGTCTTAATCTAAAATGGAAATATTCAATTCCATTTATTTTCTTTTTTCTATATATTGTCCTAGCCATATTATTCATCTCCTTATAATAAAAAGAGGCAGAACGCCCCTTTTGTTAATTTAATACAAATCCATTCTTTAAATATTCTCTTAAATGATACTTGAATTTATGATATATGAAATTCCCAGCCGCCGCTTTACTTGTAAATGATGTGTGTATTCCATATCTAGCCTCATATGTATCTAGTGTGGCAATAAAACTAACTGGATTGTATTCAGTATTATAATTATGCTTAACTATATCCTCATAGGTAGCACCCTCAACCATCAAATACATTTTGCCTTTCTTCCTAGTGAACTCTTCCTCAATTCTAGCTCTACCATTGCAGAAATTACTGCTCAACTCTTCCAATGAACCTTTACGCTCTACTGTTACAATATCATTGAAGTATAAATCTCTTGATATACCTAGTTCCTCATTTTTAGGAATATAGAAAGTATAATCGCCATGATCTAGCTTCATTTCTTTATATTGAATTTTCTTCTTATCAAAATAATCCGTTATATGAATATTTTCCTGTTCCCTTGTATCTATTAATATAACTGGTGTCTTTAAAATTTTATCTAGTTCCGATTTTGAATATTTATATAATTGAACCATTTTATACCTCACTTTCTTTTAAATCTTCTTCATATGCTTCGTTCCATTCTCCAATAATGCCATCTCTTAAACTTTCTAATGCGTCAATATGTTCACATATTCCGTTATATCGCCATAAATATTTATTATGTGTTTTTTTATTAAGCTTATTGTATTTATCTGCCATATCATAAAGATAAGCTAGTTTATTTCTTAATCTTTCTTCCATTAGTCAGCACCTCCAACATTACAACTATCCATATCCATTGATAATAAATCTAATATCAATTCTGCCGTTTTATGTGCCTGTTCCTCATATTCTTTATGTCTAGGGCTCTTTATTGTATTTCCTTTGTCTTTATGTAAATAACCATGTGCTATCTCATGAGCCAAAACAAATACTTTATCATCATTATTCATTCTTTCATTAAGAATTATATGTTTATCAAATAAAAACCCACATGGTTTATTGATTTTAAAATCTACAGTAGTAATATCAAAACCTTTCGCTATTGCAAAATTCTTTAATTTATCTAATTTCATTAGTGTATAATCTCCTATCTATTTATAATCTTATATAATTCAATACTTTTACTTATTTGCTTTAATGTTAGGTCCTGAACCTTAACACCTTCACTTATTAATTCTTGAATAAAATTTTTATATAATAAAATATTCATAAAATGTATGTTCCCCTTTACATTTACAACCAAATAGGATACACTAACATTGTTGATATGTTTGCGTTCCTATCGGAATGCTTTTTTTTATTCCTAATTAAATATATTCTGTTGTTCCGACGTATCTTTAAAAGCTATATTTCTGTATACGTCTATTTTTTGCCTGCCATATCTAAAGTAGTTTACATTGTTATAGCCTTCATATTCTCTTAAACGCTTTACAAAGTCCTTATATCCCGCTGGCTTGCCTATGATGTCCGCTTTTACCACATTAGGTAAATCTTCATCATTACATAGTTTTATATATGCTTTTTCTACTTCATCACACTCAATATGAAATCCATCAGCTGGGACTATTATTTCTTTTGAAAATTTCAATAAAGAGTCTATTTCTTTTACATTTTGGGTTGTATCATCTTTTACGCATTGAGGAATAATAAAATCTTTATCTATAATTTCGATAGCTCTATATATAAAATATGAAAACACATTATCAAAATTAGGCTTAATTTCCTCTCTGTAAAAATTAGCGTTTCTTTGTTCCAATGGTATTTTATTTAAAAATCTTATAAATAATAATCTTCTATTTACCGCATCATCAAAATTCGCAAATCTAGGAATTGTATTAGTATCAATCAGTAAGTCTAACTTCTGTAAATTTATTTCAATTAAATTGCCTCTTGTTGGTCTTGCAGTTTCGGTTGAATTTGATAATATAGTCTTAAATTTTGCTTGGCTTATGATATAATCTTCTTCGCCCTCACTAGATAACCCCCACAACTTATTGCTCAAAGATACAAGCAAATCATCTCTTGACTTATCTTCATTTCCTCTATGATTTAATGTAAAATATTCATATGGTATATTAGATATATTATCCTCGAATAAATCTTTTATGATATTCTTAAAAGTACTTTTTCCAGTAGCTCCAGCACCTATCATAAATATAGCTAATTGCAAATTCTTTCCTAACATTTTATAAGCTATTAAATCAAGAATAAAATCCAATCTTTCTTTACCTAATACATTTTCATATATCTTCAGCTTTTCATTCATAAAATTATCTGCTGAATATTTATCAACTAAGTTATATTTTGATGTATTTAATATTAGGTCATTTCTACATGATAATTTTATTTCGCCAGTATTTAAGTCAATTATCATACCATTTTTAGAACAAATAATATTTTCATTTTTATTATGATATTTAAGGTTTATTGTGTGGCTCTTATCTCGTTTAATTTTGTCTAATGCTTCATTAACACGATTTTTATTATCCCATCCACGAACTTTTTTACTCACTTTCTGATAATCAGCTTTTTCTAGCTCAAACATTGCTCTATTGAGTTCTAGTTCACATTTTCCAATAAAATCGTTGTATATGATCCTACTCTCTTCATCTGTAATTTTTACCCATGCTTTACCATTCCATTTTACAAACTTATATTCATTGGTAGAGTTAATCAAGGCTCTTAAATTTCCACCTATATATGATATAAATGCTTGTTTACTATCTTCATAATGTATTAATGGTATATCGTCTAATTTATCAATATTTCCTTTCACTTTATCAATGAATGCTTTATAATATGGTTCGCTTATAGGATTAAAAACATAGTCCATTATTTCAGAATATTTATCACATTTTCTAAGTTCCTTTACTACTTCAAAATTCTGTAGTATATTTTCATCATCTGCGTATCTAGTAATAATACTTGAAATAACATCTAAATCTTTACTTGGATACTCAAATTTATTATCTAATTGCAAATTATTATATTCTTTTCTAGCCTCTATATTAGAAAACATATGAGCTAATGTTATAAAACAGCTCTCGCCTTCTTCTAAACTAAATTTAATTACCTTCAAGTATTACCACCTACTTTTTATCTGTTATTTGTTTGAGCGTCTATCCAACTTTGTAATTTATCTGCATTAATAAACCAAGTTGTCCCAATTCTAAACGCTGGAAATGTTTTGTCATTTGCTAGAATTTCATACATTCGATTTTTACTAAATCCTAGCCTTTCTCTTGTTTCTGCTACTGAAAATAATTGTTTTACTACTTTTGACATATTGTATGTCCCCTTTCTTATGTTAATTAATTAGATGGGTTTATTGTTTCCCTGTTAAGGTCAACCGTCTTTCGTATCAACCTTATAGTGTTAGTATATATCGTTAAAATAACCCTGTCAACATTTTTTTACTAACTGTTTTAAAAAACATTTATTTTAACTAACCATCATGATATAATTAACTCATACAAAATCTAGGAGGATTCGGATTTTATGAGTATTGGTGAAAATATAAAAAAATACAGAAAACAAAATAAATTAACCCAAAAGGAATTAGGCGAAGAAATAGGCAAAAGTCCTGTAACTGTTAGACATTATGAAAGCGGATATATAGAACCACCAACTAGCGTATTGAGAAATATTGCCAATGTGCTAAATATTCCAACCGAAAAATTAATTGATGATAGTGGCTCTGAAATATTTTTACCACCAGTAACCAGCGAAACTGCAAAATTAATAGAAAAAGCAATGGGCGTTACTAATGTAGAATATTCACAAGAGGATAAAGAAGCTCTTACATTAACTGACACACTTGATATATTATTAAAAAGAAATGGATATGATATAACATCATTTTCAGCTAGTGAAGTCGATTTAATTATAAAAAATATTGAAAATATGCTTGTAATCATGGCAAATTTAAAAGAAAAAAAATAGCACCTTCCTAAACGGGATTGTGCTTTTATTATTTATATGATATACTTAAATAGATTTATAAAGATGGGTGTGTTACATTAGAGAAATGTAAAGACCTCTATAGTTTTTTAATGCTATTTTTATTTATATTAGTATTTATATCAGTGTCTGCAATATCAAAAAATAAACTCAGTACCAAAACGGTGTTGAGTTTTTTATTTTTCATGTATTAATTTATGAACAAGGCTCACACTACAATTATAAGTTTCAGCTATTTCACGATAAGATTTTCCTTGATTTCTAGCATTTTTAATATTTGAAATTTGGTATAAATTAAATTTAGGTTTCCTTCCAGCTCCACGAGATTTTAATCTACGAATTTCGTCCTTTAGAAAGGAATTTTCCTTCCTTAGTTGCTCCAGCTCATTCATTGATATTAATTTCCTTTTCCTCTATTTTTGCCAGAATATCGTCAATGCTAGGGTCATCATCAAATAAAGTTACTGTAATCTCTTTCTTCTCATCTTCTTGAACTGATTTATCAATTGAAGGTGCTCCAATAACTTGGTCACATATATATTTACACGCTTGGAATTTAACTCTATTATCTTTGCAGTTTATAGCAAGTTTGTATATTTCATCAAATACATTTTTAACTTTAGGTGTCAAGCTAGTTCTAGTATCAGCCTTTATTTCTTCTATTCTCTTCTTTTTTTCTTCTTGAACTTCTTTTATTTTTAACCAATCATAAACAGTATTCCTACTTACTCCTAACAATTTAGCCGTTTCAGTTTTGTTATTACCAGCAATTATATAATCTATCATTTCCGATTGTTGTTGTGTAATCATATTATCCCTCCTATAAAATAAGGTAGGTTGCATTTTGCCACCCACCCATGTATATTAATACTATATGTTGTCTATGCACTTACTATCATGCTGAACGCTTTAGGGTCTGCCACTAAATAAGCCATTCTCATTGTACATTTAACCCCCAGCATATCACGCTGAGCTAGATTAATACTTTGACCACCATTGTTAATAGTAGCCTCTTTTAATATTTCATATTGCATATTTTCACGAGTTCCAATAATTGACCTTGTAAAGTCACCAGTAATAGCTAAAGCTTTGGTATCGTCCCAATTTCTAACGTATTCTATTGGTGTATCATATGCACTAGATAAAGTAATAGCACCCTTATAACTATTATCATTAGATAATGCACGTAAAACCTTCTTTTGAGTTGTACCCATTAGAATATTATTACAATTGTATTTATTATCCTCTACAACTCCCATAGCGTTAGATATGTCGCTATCAAGGTTACTTGTAGCAGTGATTTTTTGAGTACCAATAGCAGTAAGTAAATTAGTATCAAATGGAGTATTAACTCCGAATATACAAGCCGTATCAATAGCACTTGCAAACATATCAGCGATAGCCTGTTTAATTTCCCCTAACACATTACTAACACTATCGTTGTACTTCTCTCTTGTTACTGGAACTATTATCGCTAATTTTTCTGTTTTTAATTTTGGGTATTCAAAGGTAGGTAATGTTGTTCCAATTTCTTCACCTTCATTTACCCATGCGGCCGAACCAGTACCAGTCATTTTAGGGATTACCATTGTATCAGATGTCATAGGTAATTTCCTACTTACTTTTAATATACTTGCTTGGTCTATAATATTCTTTAAAATTTCTTTTGATATTTCTACTGGAACTGTTCCAGCTAAATTATCTTTTAAATATAATGTATCTGACATATTATTTCTTCCTTTCTTATTTGTTATATACTATATCCCACATTGAACCGCCATTGCCAAAACTCTTAGGACTTGTCGGTGGTGCATATGCTCCGGCACCTAACTTCTCTTTAACTATCTTATCTGACATTCTTTGAGCCGTATTCTCAACAAAACTCTTGAATTTCTCTATATTTTTAATGGTAGCTTTTGTGTCTGCTCCAGCAACAAAGTCTAATACCTCCAACGGCAAACTATTTTCAGCCATTAAAGATTGATATTGTATTTGTAGCTCCAGCTGACGTTTTTCCTCCTGTGCCTTCTCTAGTGCGATTTCTGTTTCGCTTTTTTGTGGGTATCTTTTATTTATTTCATCATTGATTAAATTACTTAAATTCTGCTCTTTCCAGGACTCAATACCTTTATCAAGTCGAGTGTTTACAGTTTTATCACATAAGCTATCGAAGTAGCCTTTACATTCAATATTATTTTCTAATGCGTTTCTGAATTGCTCTAAAGTTATTTCACCAGCTCCAGCCGACTTTTCACTCTCTGAACCTTCAATATTAGTATTTGTTTGATTTTCTGTATTCTCCATGTTTAACCTTCTTTCTTCACTACTGACTATTACACCAGCAACTTATTATTAGAGGAAGGGACTTTAAAAGTCCCGGTAATGATAAAAACAGATTCAATTAAAATTAAAGACATATTACGTCTACAATCTTAATTATTATAATGTTTTTACAATTGCAACATATGAGGGACTTTTTACAACCATGCCGGGTTATTTTTTGTCCCTATATCTATATTATATACTTATACCTTACACTTTTCAACACTTTTTATAGTTTTTTTAACGTTATAGTTAATTTATTACAAGTGCGTTCATTAATTAATTAATATATGCTTTTTAGTAGTTTTCATAAATTAATTTATGTATGTTTTTTTAGAAATGGGGAAAATATTTATAGTGGCCGTAACCATGAATTTGAATTTTCTATTTTAGAACCTACCCCCTCAAAACCCTCACTATTTCCCACTTTCATAGTAACAGTATTACTAAACTTTCATATCAAAAAGCATTGTTTTTTATTAAAAATCTGACCTTCAAATTACTTTATTTTTATCAATCCCACAGTTGAGCCAATCTCTATTTTTTAAAATTTCGGGAAACTACGAATTAACGAAATAATTCACTTATTTTTATCTATTTATTTCCCAGCTTTTTAGTTCACATCATCACTTCATATAATACATATGCAAGGTATTATCAAGGCTCAATATTACTACATTTAACGCTATTCTTATGTGTTTTATGTTTTTTAGAGGGTTATTATCAGTTACTAGGGTTCACATATATATCAATACTCTAATTCAATCATCTTTCAATAGCTCCAATGGTATCAATATATAATTGTAATTCTGTAATAATATCGGTGACAATATTAGGTGACAGTGGTGACAGTATGGTGACAATCAAAAGTGTCACCTATAAGTCCCACCGTATAAGGGTTAAAGTAATGGTGACAATAGTGACAGTATTTTTTACAATATAAAAATATTTATTATTCTAGTATTTATATTTACCCTTCTTTTACCCTTTATAAGATAATATCAATAGTGATTTAATAATATTCATAGTTCAATATATCTGCATAAAATGCCGATTCTAGCTTATCTGACTTTGTATAAATATCCGTTCCCAAATCCTAAGCACTATGATTCTTTAATAAATTATGCTCTAAGTTTAGGTCTAAAAAATGGATTCATACAAGAGGAAGGTACTGACACTATTTCTTATGTCCCAAAATTTAATTGTGAAGGAGTATAAATTATAGAATCTCTAAAGTATATGAAAAATTATTTTTATATATCTATATATAAATTGAATATAAATATAAGAAGACTGTTGAAAATATTATAACAACAGTCTTCTTATATTTAATAATAAAAACTTGGAATTTTTATATCATTATCTTTTCTAGGAGCTACAGGTGGCACAAATATTCTATTTGTTGCTCCCCTTAATTCAGCAATTCTAGTAACGCCTACATATACATCTGATATCTTATACCATGTTGCATAATCTACTACACCAGTCTTTGGTAAAGAGAATATTCCTTGGAATGTTCTCACCGCTTCTGCTGTTGTTTCTCCAAAAACGCCATCCTGAGCTACTTTAGGTATTAAAGGATAATTTCGAGCTATTCTGTTTAATTGTTCCTGAATAGTTCTTACAGGTTCTCCTGTTGATCCAATTGTCAAATCATAACCTGGATAAGATTGAGGGCTTCCTTCAACTTTCTCAGCAGTAACAAGCTCAATATCATTTCCATAGTAATACATTAAAATTTCATATGGTAATTTTCCTTGATCTCCCAAATATTTGCTTCCCCATTGACTTAGCCATTCTGGGCATTTAACATTTTTACCATCACAATATTGAGTTAAAAGTGGCTGTTTATTTCCAATCCTTCTTACATAAGTAGAAAATATCTCATCTACAATAGCACTGATACTGTCATAAATATTTCTTCCGTAATTAAAAGCATGATCATAAGCTGTAGAACTTGTAATATCAAAATTCTTTCCTTTTCCTCTATACCATTCAGTATAAATCCTGTTTAAAGTAAATGATATTATGCAAAAAACATTTGCACGTATTGTTGTTTCTGGCCATGTTGAGTAAATTTCACATGATGCAACATTTTTTATATACTCCTTATAATCAACTTTATGATTAGGAGCTGATGCATCATTAGGGCTGCCTTGATGTACTACTATATATTCAGGTACTACTGGTTGCGGTAGCACTACCCCTGATGTTGGTGGTGGTAATGGCTTATCAACCTCTTCTGGTATTTTGGGTGGAAAGTTTCCATATAATGTGTTTGGTAAAATATTTATAACTTCTTGCCTTGTATTTCTTGATCTAAGATCTGTACTTAAATTGCATATTTGATATGCTACTTCACCCGGAAATACCTGGCATCCCCTTATACTTATAGGCTCAAAATCTTCTCTTTCTACAGTTATATCATACAAACTATATGGTGTTTTATTACTATTTTCATTTAGCGAATACTCTATCGGTGGCGCATCAACTTCAATCTCTTCAGTTAA
Source organism: Clostridium neonatale (assembly GCF_900465025.1). NCBI lineage: Bacteria > Bacillati > Bacillota > Clostridia > Eubacteriales > Clostridiaceae > Clostridium > Clostridium neonatale. The sequence continues at coordinate 58,258 of NZ_UICR01000001.1, read as the reverse complement.
CCCAGATGAATTTGTAGTCAGATTTATAGTTCTATTTGTTGCAAATTCTCCTATTCCTCTTATAGTAATCTTAGCTCTATCAACAGGAATATAATCATTTCCTCTAAAGCATTGGACCTTTAATCTTCCTATATCTGCCATGGATACTCCTCAAATATTATTTTTACTTAATCATTATATGTTATAAATTTCTATTTGTTACTATGGAATCCTATAAAATAAATTTCCTATATTAAATTCAATTACGCTATTTCCATTCCTTAATTTATTTAAATCAGAATACGTTAAATACTTAATTTCTTCAACAGTATCTTCTAGATATAAATCATTATTTTTTTCATAATTCCGTTTTCTTAAAGCATTAAAAACCCCTTCTAAATCAAGCATTCCATATCCCCAATCTTTATTGGGATATGTGTCACCCTCTCTAGTCTTAGCCCCTCTTATTATATAAGCTATCATTTTATTAACATTTATCTCAATATCATTCTTTTCTACAATAGCCCATTGTAATATTAAACAACAGCATCCAGCTAATACTGATGATCCTATTGATGATCCTGTAGCAACAGTAGTCCCACCACCTGGCTTTGTAACTATTGCATCTACACCACCTGCAGCTATATCTGGTTTTACTCTTCCATCTATAGTGTAACCACGTCCTGATTCAGCCACTACAGTATTTAATGATTGATTATAATATGCAGAAACAATAACATTTTTTCCTGTTGCTGGTACAGTTAATGTAGATGTCTGTAGTGGAGAAAGAAATCTAGTATCATCATATAATAATTCTCTTTGCGGTAGCCAAGACCAAAATCTTCCATCAACAATATAATCTCCATATAACCTAAAGGTCCATATTCCTTCTTTTAAGTTTCTAAGTTTAATAATTATTACTTCATTTCCCGATATATTATCAGGAATCAAATAATGTATACATACTATTGTCCCTTCATAAATGAACTTATAATCTGTTATTGATTTAAGATTAGTATTAACTCTTTCTAAAACCTCTCCTGAAGGAGAAACAATTCCAATAGACGCTTTATCTGGCTTCAAAAAATAGAATTGAAAATTCATATCTTTTTGGTTTTTTCCAACCTTTACCTCAACTGAAACCATATCTTCAGTTTTATTAATTTTTCCTTCTGTATGTGTTTGAGTATCACCTTGATTTCCAGTCCCCACTACTGGAACAAAACCTCTTCTACCTGACTGACTTTCAAATAATTGTTCTATATAACTATTACCATCATGTGCTCCTGTATTAGTTCCCATAGGTATATGAAAAACAATAGGCATCCCTAATTGCAATGCTATATTGTTCAAATATCTAACAGCTAAAATTATATCAATATATCCATACTTATTAATTCCCTCTTTAGATACGCCTGCATAAATTGATTCAGCTTTACTCATCTCTCTAAGTTTAACAACTGCAAATTTACAATTTGGAGCTGCTCCTAATAATGCCGGATTTCGTCCTCTTCCTCCAATTATTCCTGCTGTCATTGTTCCATGACCAACATTATCTTTACTAGCAACTATACTATATGGATCTCCACCACCCTTATATAGTTTTATAGCTTCATTAATTTGATCTTTGGTATACTCAACTCCTAATTTTATACCTTGTACTTCTTCTGTTGCTTTAAGGGTCTGATCCCATATTCTTTCAATTCTTGTTGTATCATCTTCTAGCATAAATTCTTCATTTAAATAATCTATTCCTGTATCTATTATACCAACCAATACTCCAGTTCCATCCAATCTTAAATAGGGATTATTCACAAACAAGGGCGCCCCACTAGCCTCTACTGGTGATAGTGCACTTAATGTGTATACAGGTGGATTTATATTGGGAATAATATCCAAATTATAATTTCCTAGCTTATTTATGTCTTTATAAGGCGTTATTACTATTATAAACGCATCTGAAAGCCTAACGATTGCAGCATCTGGCATGCCTTTTTTTATCTGTTCAACAACTTCTGGATTTGATATCTGTACAATTATTCCTATTAGATCATCAGGTGATATGGTTGCATTCTCTGAATCATTCCCTATACAACTCACCCCTAACTTGGATAATATATTATCGGTATTTAAATCTACACTGTTGCTTTCTCTATAGTAATCTCTTGTATAATCACGTTGCCTTCCAGCTAAAATTGAATTTATTGTCGATTCAATTAAGTAAAAACTATCATATGCACAAACTGCTCCATATCCCCATGAAGAGTTGGGATAGATTATATCAGTTCTTTTTCTAGTAGATCCCTTTACTAAATAATACTTTAATCTTTGTGCATATAAATAAAAATCATTTCCTTTAACAATCCCCCATTCCATAAGTAATGCGCAAATCCCTGACACTTGAGGAGTTGCCATTGATGTTCCTGTCTTTCTATCATATCCACCATTAGGTATCGGTGCCATTACATTTTCTCCAGGTGCTGCTAAATCCGGTCTTAGGGGATATCTTAGGTTTTCTGCTCCTCTCCCACTAAAACTAGATAAGTTTCTCGTTACAGGATTATAGCTTCCAACCGCAATTATATTATCTACAGTTGCTGGTATTCCTAATGTATTTGAAGCTACTGGTGATAAAAATTTAGTTTTTTGATTAAGTCCTTCTGAAACTGGAAGCCAAATTGAATATACCCCTTCATAGTTGTTTATCTTATCAATTGATATTGTCCATAGCCCTTCAGTAATATAATTTGATGTTATTGGAGAAAGAACTATTTGAATTTCATTATTAAGTTCAAAAGGTTTTGGTCCCGAAACATATATATCATACCTATCTCTACCAACATTTCCTTGAAAATATCCTTCTCTTATATTTATATTTCCACTTGCTTCTCCAGTTGAACTTCTAATATTTATTGTTATATCTGGCAAAATGGATTTATATAGATTTATAACTATTAGACTTTCATCTCTTGCTATACTAAATGATTGATTTTGAATAATTTCAAATGTTCCTCCAGTATGATGTGCAGAATCTCCCTCATTCCCTGCTGCAATTACAATTGTTATCCTTTCTAAATTTGCTATTGTTCTAATATATTGTTCTAATAAACTACTTCCATTGTGAGCCCCATTATTAGTACTCAAACTAATATTAACAACTAATGGCATATTTAATTCTTTGCTTTTATCTAACAAAAATTTTAATCCCTTCATTATTTGAGTACTTAAAACCCAATTTCCTCTTGTGCCCTTGACCATTGCTATAGATGCTTCTGTAGCTACTCCTTTATAAGAATTCGGAATATTTCCTCCACCGCAGGCAATACCAGCAACGTGTGTACCATGTCCAGTTATATCTATTGATGGAACTATTGAGTATGGATCTGTTGCTTCTAGGGCTTCATTAATTTTTTCTTTGTTGTATACTTTTCCTCCATCACTTAAATCATATATATATTCAATTCTTGTAGTTCTATCACTATTCCTAAATGCTGGATGAGTATAATCAATTCCTGAATCTATGAATCCAATAAGTATTCCTTTTCCATTAACATTGTATGTTGATGTTGCCTGCGGAACACATGATTCCCTATTACTTGTTAAATCTGATGTATATAAATTTTGTGGCAATTCAATATATTGTATACTGTTGCTTCTAGCCAAATCTACTATTCTGTCTACTGGGATCCCTACTATTGCAAAATTAAAACCTAAATCTTGAAAAGTTCCTCCTAGACCTTCAATTAATTTTTTAACTTCAATCGGTTCATCTCTATATAAAATTGTTACCTCTATTAAGTTTGCGTCTCCAATTAAATTTAATTTATTATTTAGTCTATTTAACACAGCGCTTGGTACATTATTTAATAATCCTAATGATGCATCTATCTTTGCAGATTTTTGTGGATCTAATTCTGCTATAATAATCACCTCTATAATTGAATAATATTTATACTAATAGTATGAATATTTATCTTCATATATTACTTTATAAATATATTACTATATAAAAAATGAGATAGATTTATACATTAACAATCTATCTCATACATATAATTTCATTTATAATTTAATTTCGATTCTTTCTAATTTAGCAATTACATTAACTTCTTTTATTTCCATTGTTTCAGTTATTAAACTGCCAGAATTACTTACTAATAAAATTTTAGAATTTCCTAAAGTCTTTACTTGTCTAACTTTTCTTTTGCCTCTATAATCTAATAAAAAAATCCCATTATTACTAACTTCTTTTACACTATGAGCAAAAGCTAAGTCTCCCTTCATTATTCTAAAGCCACTCATTTCATCATCCTCAATTTGCAAATAGCAAACCTTATCTTGAGGGTAGCCTTCTATTTTATTTGAATGTACTGGCATTTCTTTAAATCCATTATTTTTACTTAATGAATAATCATATATAGGTACATTTTTAAGTACTGATGAAAATGCATCTGTCCATACTTCTGATGAAGCTTCTATTTTCTTTTTAGGCATTTCTTTTAACGTTTTTTTCTCTTCCATAAGAGCTTCATCAGTGACTACCATACTAATGTCATTTAAATCAACATTTAGTACTTTTGCTGCTCTATCTATAAATGATTCTGGGGCAACTTTTCTTCCCATTTCAACTTCATTTATAAATTTTTCTGCTACTCCAAGTTTTTTAGCTAGTACTTTTGCTGGCATTCCACTTTTTTCTCTAGCCATTTTTATCTTTTCGCCTACACGACTCATTTTTTATTTCTCTCCTTTTTTATATTCTTCATACATAGTTCTTTCTTCTATTAGATGCTCTAATAAATATTTAAGAGTCCATTTACTTGATTGTTCCGTAACTACAGCTAGAACTCCCCCTTCAATAAAGCCTCTAATAAACTTTATTACGCCTCTTAGCTCTTTATCATTATATCCATTAAAAATAAGTGCTTTCTCACCTACTGGAAGTTCTTCTTCACTATTTTCTACTTCAGTACCACATAAAATATCAATAATTTTATTTGAAGCATCAGAATTTGTAACTCTTTTTACTTTTATTCTTCTCTTTTGAATCTTATCAAATTCTTCATCAGTTAATCCATATGCTAATATACATTTATAGTTTATAGCCAAACTTGCCAACCTCCCTATTCTATTAGTATTTTTATAAATTTTTATTATAAATTCAAGATATCTATGATTAATGAATCTTCATTTTCTCTATTATAATTATAGAAATCCCTATTAAGGGATTTCTATAATATATTTATATTTCCATTTTACACTATGTATTATTCTTCAATTATTTCAGGTTCCTCAATAGCTTCACCATGCATATCAACTGTCATACTCTTTATAACTTGATCTTCATATGGTCTATCATATACATCAGTTTTTTGAGCTACTATATTATCAGCAACTTCTAATCCTTCTATAACTTTACCAAATGAAGCATATTGTCCATCTAAATGTGGAGCATCTGCTACCATAATAAAGAATTGGCTTCCTGCTGAATCTGGATGCATAGCTCTTGCCATTGATAACACACCTTTTGTATGTTTTAAATCATTTTTAAATCCATTAGATGTAAATTCTCCCTTTATTGAATATCCTGGGCCACCCATTCCTGTTCCTTCTGGACATCCTCCTTGAATCATAAATCCTGGAATAACTCTATGGAATATTAATCCATCATAAAATCCTCTGTTAATTAAGTCAACAAAATTCTTTACTGTATTTGGTGCTATTTCAGGATATAATTCAGCCTTAATAACCTTGCCATTTTCCATTGTTATTGTTACAATTGGGTTTTTCATTGAAAATTCTCCTCTCAAAGTACAATCTTAAATAATATTATTTACTCAAAATAATCTTTCAATTCATTTTATAAACTGAAGCTTTATTTGGTATTTATTAAATTATAACAAAAATCTATAACTTTACTATCATTATTAGAATTATAAATTTCTATTTTTCCTTTTTCTTTACTGTCATTTAGCTCTCCTTTATCTTTTAACTTACGCTTTAACTCTAAAGATGTACCATGGCCTCCATCTATGATCGCTACATCATCTCCTAAGACCTTAGATATTGTTCTTTTAACAAATGGATAATGAGTACATCCTAACACAACTGATGCTATTTTAGGATTTAAATAAGGATTTAATTTTTCTTTTAAATAACTTTCCAAGTCATCGCCTTCTAATATACCTTGCTCTATATATTCTACAAGACCAGCACATGGTAATGGTACTAAGTTACCTTTATCATCCAATTTATTCATAAGTTCTTTAAATTTATTTTCTCTAAGAGTCATTGGAGTTGCCATAACAATAATATTTCCTTCTTTATTCAAACTTATTGCTGGTTTTATAGCCGGTTCTATTCCTATTATTGGTATATCTGTGTATTTATTTCTAAGATCTTCTATTGCCGCGCTTGTTGCCGTGTTGCAAGCAATAACTATAGCTTTAACATTTTTCATTAATAAAAATTCAACTGCATCGAAAGTAAGTTTTCTAACTTCTTCTAAAGATTTTGTTCCATAAGGAGCATTTTTTGAATCACCAAAATATATATAATTCTCATTAGGCATTATAGCGATAGATTCTCTCATGACACTTAGTCCACCTACTCCTGAATCAAAAAAACCTATAGGATTATTTTTTATATCCAAAGCACTGTCACTCCACTTCTAAAATTATCTATAAATATTTTATTACTTTATCATTAATAAATCCATAATCAAATAAACATTTAACTCATAAACTTTCCTTACATTGAAATATAATGGAGATATTAATAAATAAGATTCATATTCTATATATTAATTATTGACAGTATTATCAGCTTATAATAAAATTTTCTTAGATGAAAATAACGAATATTAAAAAGATTTTTCTTTTTTTTATTCGATATTATAGAAAGGATGTGAATGTTTTATTACAACAACGGAGTTGTAATAAACACCGTATGAATAATTTAATTTATACAATTGAAAAGAAAAATCATAATTCTAAAGACTTAAGAGAGATCTTAAATAACCATCCAGAAATAAAATTTGCTTCTTTTGTTGGAATAGACTTATCTGGAAATGATACTGATGAAAAAATACCTATGAATCTTTTTTTAGAAGACTTAGATGACTTTTTACAAGGTGTAGCAATACAAACTGATGGCTCATCAGTTGTTTTACCTGGAATTGCAACTCTAGATAATGCTAAAGTAAATATGGTAATTGATTTAGATTGTAAATGGTTGGTTGACTATAATTACAACTATATAGATTCTGAAACAGACAAGCCTATTGGAACATTAAGAATCCCTTGCTTCTTATATCATGATAATAAAGCTGTAGATTCAAGGCACATCTTATCTTCAGCTGTTACTACATTTAAAGAAAACTTAATGACCATCTTTAATACTAATCCTGAAACATTAAAACCTTTTGATATTACAGTTAACGATATAGATGAAGTTGTTGTTACATCAGCAACTGAATTAGAATTTTGGGTTAAGACTCCAAATAATGTTGCAGAGGTTGAAGAATTATCTACTTCACAAGTTTTACACGAACAATATTGGACAAGGACAAAAGGTTCTGTTAGAACTGCTTTAGAAGAAACTTTAATCTTAATGGATAAGTATGGCTTCGAACCTGAAATGGGACATAAAGAAGTTGGTGGAGTTAGAGCTAAATTAAACTCTTCTGGAGACTATGATCATGTTATGGAACAATTAGAAGTCGACTGGAAGTTCTCTGATGCAGTCCAAGCTGCTGATAACGAACTTTTTATAAGAATACTTATTCAAGAAACATTCAGAAGAAATGGACTAGACGTTACATTCATGGCTAAACCAATAGAAAATGTAGCTGGTTCTGGAATGCATACTCATTTAGGTGTTAGTCTTAAATTAAACAATGGTAAAAGAATCAATATATTTAATGGTACTAAAGATCATTTTCTAAGTGTTATAGGTTATGGAGCAATAATGGGACTTCTTAGAAATTATGAAATTGTAAATCCATTTGTTTCATCAACTAATAACTCATTAAAAAGATTAAAGCCTGGATTTGAAGCCCCTGTTTGTACAGTAACATCACTTGGTTTATCTCCAGATAATCCATCAAGAAATAGAACAGTTCTTGCAGGATTAATTCGAGATATCAATTCTCCAATGGCTACAAGGTTTGAGCTTAGATCCCCAAATCCTCATTCAAATACATATCTTGTAATGGCCGCTTCTTACATGGCTATGCTTGATGGTATTATATATGCTGTTGAAAATAATAAAGATGCAGATGCTCTACTAGCTGAATTATCAAAAGAGCCTGGTGAATCTGCAGATTATTTAGAAAAATCTAGAGCATATAGAACTGAAAAGAATATTTTTGATGACTATAGCGAATCTGAAAGAAACAAATTCTTTGGAAAAGCACCTGCTACTATTTACGAAAATATATCTCAATTAGAAAACAATCCTTCAAAACTTCATATTCTAAAGAGAAATGATGTATTTACTGACTCTATCCTAAATAGCTTTAGATTAGCTGTTATTGAAAGATGGACTACTGAAATAACAAAAAGAGTAATTTCTAACTATAAAGATGAAATTCGTAGTTATAAATGTCTTCATTCTTTAGATAAAGCTTTAGATTTAGATGTTTCTAATTGGATGAAGATAAATGATTTAAGATTAGAAATTATGAAAGATACTTATACTAGTAAAAGTTTATTTACTAAAATTAAAGAAGCATTTTCAAATAAAAACTATCCTGAAGCATCAAGATTATATCTTGAATTAGAAGATAAAATGTCAAGATTAAGACAGTATTATTCTGATTATAAGCAAAATCTTTTAGATATTTAATAAAAAAACTGCTAATAACTATTTTTTATAAAATAATTATTAGTAGTTTTTCTCATTTTATAATATTTTTATGATATAATTTAGTTATTAACCAATGAAAGGTAGATGTTGATGCGATTAATTCCTATTGAGTGTGTTAGAGAAAATTCAATATTGGGTAAAAGTATATACGCTTATGATGGAAGAGTTTTGCTAAAGTCAGGGTGCGTGTTAACTAAATCATTAATAGATAAAGTTAAATATTTACATATATATTCGTTATATATAATTGATGAATATAGTTCTGAAGAGATTGAAGATATAATAAAGCCAGAACTAAGGCAAAAAGCTATTAGAATTGTTAAGGAAACATTTGCCGACATTGAAAGAATTGCTAACATACATAAATTTGAGAAAAGAAAATTTAATGATTATACCAAAAAAGAACAAGATTATTTTCATTCAATTGATAATTTAGCAGAAGAACTTATTTCAGAAATATTAAATAATAAAAATGTCTTGCTTTCTCTTGTAGATATAAAAAGTATGGACAACTATACATATGCGCATAGTGTTAATGTAGCGGTAATTTCTCTTGTACTTGGAATCAGTTTAAATTTACCTAAGAGACATCTAAAATATCTTTGTATAGGTGCCCTTATTCATGATATAGGTAAATCATTTATTCCTAAAGAGATATTACAAAAACCATCACGTTTAACAGAAGATGAATTTAAAATAATAGAAAATCATCCTAAAGAAGGCTATGATTTTATAAAAAAAACATACAACTTTAGTTCACATATAAATTCAATAGTCCTTCAACATCATGAAAGATTTGATGGATTAGGTTATCCTAATAAATTACTTGGTGAAGAAATAAATCATTTAGCTAGAATAGTATCAGTGGCAGATGTTTATGATGCTCTTACATCTGATAGACCTTATAAACGTGCCTTATGCCCAAGTGATGCAGTTGAATATCTAATGTCAAATGCTGGATCTGCATTTGATTTTAATATAGTGAATATTTTTTCAAAAGTAATAATACCGTTTCCAGCAGGAACTATTGTTTCACTTAGCAACGGTGACATAGGAATAGTTAAAGAAACATTGCCTAACTTTCCACTAAGACCTATTATCGAAATAATCAAAAGTGATAACTCTAAAAAGATTGGTTCAATAATTAATCTTATAGAAAAACTTTCAGTTGTTATATCTAATATTCAATATGAAGTATAAAAAGCAACTCTTATAAGAATTGCTTTTTATATTTTTATATACTAAATTTTTAACTTACCTTTGATCTTCTATATTCAAATGGATTTAAACTAGCTAACTTCTCAGCTTCTTGATATGTCCTAGCCCTAAAAACTATTGTCCATCCATTTTTATCATATTTTCCAGCACACATTATGTATTTTTCTTTTTGATCTATATCTTTAATCGGCCTGTCCACTATTAAACTTCTTATACTGTCGATATTTTTACAATTTAATTTTACAAAAAAATTACCTTCATTGTTCATGGTACACATCCCCTTTTTAGCAAACATACGTTCACAATTTATATTTTTATTATATCGAACATATATTCGTATGTCAATATTTCTATTTTATCTTTCTTATTTAAATAATAAAAAATGCGACTAAAAAATAGTTAAAATAATTTTTAGCCGCATTTTTCTACCTTTTTTTATTAGGTTCTATTATATTAGCAATTAAGCCTCTGCTACTATCATATCCAACTAAATAATGACTATTCTTATTTTCAGCCCCATTATTTTTAAACTGATTTGGCTTTAGGTTATTAGTAATTAAAACAAAATCTCCATCAGGCTCAGGAATAAATATATTTTGAATTTGGGTCAATGTTACAGTTAATTCTAATAATGAGTCATTAAAATATCTATATTCTGATTGTGCTATATAATCACTAATAAGTTTTATACATTCAAAGTCGCACTTAATTGCTTTTGATTCTTCATAAAAAATATTTTTATTACTGACAGGATTATAAATTGGAATTTGATCAAAATTAATTAATATTTCTGAATTAATAGGAATCTTTACTTCTAAATTTCTACCTATATTCTTATTAGAATTATTATTGAAGTATTTAATATATTTATGTATATATCCATTTATTACAAGCCTATTATCTTTATTAAACTTTGGTTTCTTTATAGAAATTTTATTTGATATTATTTCAATTCTTGAACTCTTAGAATTTAAATTTATTCTTTTATTTATTGGAATTGATATTTTTAGTGTTGAAAGTACTACAGGTGCCTTTATAACAATAGATCCCGGCTTTCCCATAGGAATGTAGTACTCACACTTTAATTCATTTAAATTATTCATCTCAGACATTTTAAGCTCCTAATTAAGTTACTATAATATAATATATTCATTACAATTTATCAAAATAACAAAATATAATATTATTTTGATAAAATAATAGGAGTATTACAAATTGTAATACTCCAAACTAAAAAACTTACTAACAAAGATTTTCTACTGCAAGAGCAGAGATTGTTCCTCCAATTGTTGTTCCAGCCTGCAATAAAGTTGCTGATGTAACTTCCACTCCATAAGTTATACATCCGCTGCATGAAGAACAATCACAGAATGAAAATGTGAATGAGTTACTTGATAAAGCTTCAATTGGATCTGAGAAAGTAAAACTTCCGCCTACTGATTGAAAACAGCCATCTAAACATCTAACAATTCTAAATGTTAAACTAGACAATAAAGCTGCTGGTGTATTGATCAATAAATTTGCAGTTACTAATACTGAAGGCTTGCATAAATTACTAGTATCTATACTTACACTACCAACTGGTATTGGTAATGATGGTATTAGCCCCTGTGTTCCGAGTATTGGAAGTGGTCCGGCATTTGCACAGCCACATCTTAATATAGACTTTCCACCTTCTGTAGAACAGCTTGTACTAGTAATAGTAGAACTAGAACAACCACAAGAACTTCTACGCCCTCTTCTTCCTTCTCTTCTAAAATCATCGCATCTTTCATCTTCTGATATTATATTCATAATATACCTCCAAAATATTAAACTTTTGTATCTTAATTTTTATCTTCGCAGATTATAGTATATATTATGATATTTATATCAAAATGTGTTATATACATGGATAAATATTTCGAAATAGTCAGGACTACCCGTAAAATTTGAACTTTACCCTAAAAAGTAGACAATAAAATTAAAACTACCGTTAATCTTATCGATTAACGGTAGCTCTTCTATATTATACTTCTGCTATATTAAATACTTCTAAATCTTTATTTTCATCTAACTTTTCAAGTTCTACATCTGCTATAGCTCTTAACGTATCTAATGCTGTTATAACTCCTAAGTTTCTTTCAACTGCTGCTCTTCTTATTAAGAACCCATCAGTTTTAGAATCATTTCCTTTAGTTGGAGTATTAACCACTAAATCCACTTCTCTATTCTTGACTACATTAAGTATATTAGGCTCTTGTTCATTAATTCTTCTAACTTCTTCAACTTCTATACCAGCATCTTTTAATAATTTACAAGTTCCTGTAGTAGCCATAAATGTATATCCAACTTTAGCAAGATCTTTAGCTATCTCTAAAAATTCCTGTTTGTTATGCTTATTAATTGTAGCAAGTATCTTTCCTTTTTCCTTTGATGGATACATATTAGCCCCTACAAACCCTTTATAAAGTGCTTCCTTAACATTTCTACCTACACCTAAAACTTCTCCTGTTGATCTCATTTCAGGTCCTAAGCAAACTTCAACGTTAGGTAATTTTTGAGTTGAGAATACTGGAACTTTAACTGAAACTAATTCCGGTTCCTTATATATATCTACTCCATACCCTAAATCAACAAGTTTTGCTCCAAGCATTACATTAGTAGCTAAATCTACTATTGGAACACCACTTACCTTACTAATGTATGGTACTGTTCTTGATGCTCTTGGATTAACTTCAATTACATAAAGATTTCCTTCAAATTCTATGAATTGAATGTTTATCATGCCTTTTATGCCTATTGCTAAAGCCAACTTCTTAGTATAATCTAAAATTCTGCCCTTCATGTCATCAGATATATTTTGACTTGGATACATAGTAACACTATCTCCAGAGTGCACCCCTGCTCTTTCTAAGTGTTCCATAATTCCTGGTATTAATACATTTTCTCCATCTGATATTGCATCTACTTCAATTTCTCTACCCATTAGATACTTATCTATAAGTATTGGATTCTTCTTATCTTTAGCAAATGCATTCACTAAATAAAATGTTAATTCTTCTTCATCATGAGTTATTTCCATACCTTGACCACCAATTACATATGAAGGTCTAACAAGTACTGGGAAGCCTAATCTACTAGCTTCTTCTAATCCTTCTTCAAGTGACCAGATCCCTTTACCCTTAGGTCTAGATATTCCTAATCTTTCTAGTAATTCATCAAACTTTTCTCTATCTTCAGCCATATCTATTTGATCTGCTGTAGTTCCTAAAGTTACAATATTTTTTTCTTTTAAGAAGTTTGCTAATTTAATAGCTGTTTGACCACCAAATTGAAGTATTACTCCATCTGGATTTTCTTTTTCTATTATATTTAAAACATCTTCTTCTGTTAATGGTTCAAAGTATAATTTATCAGAAACATCAAAGTCTGTACTTACTGTTTCTGGGTTATTATTAACTATTATAGTTTCAATTCCAAGTTTCTTTAATGACTTTACACAGTGAACTGAAGCATAGTCAAACTCAATACCTTGACCTATTCTTATAGGACCAGATCCTATAACTATAACTTTCTTTTTATCTGATATTTCAACCTCATCATATTGTTCATAAGTTGAATAGTAATATGGTGATAAGGCTTCAAATTCTCCACCACATGTATCAACCATTTTGTATGATGGCTTAATATTCCATATATCTCTTAATCTATAGATATCATCTGGGCTTACTTTTAGCATGTCAGCTATAGCCTTATCTGAGAATCCTTTTTTCTTTAAGCTGTGTAACCATTCTTTATCTAAATCTTCAATCTTACTTAATTTTAATCTTTGTTCTTCTTCAACTATCCATTTAATTTTTTCTAAGAAGAATAAATCTATACCTGTTAATTTATTAATCTTATCAATCATATAATCACGTCTAAGCATTTCTGCTAAAGCAAAGATTCTTTCATCATCTGGCTTCATTACTAATGCTTTAAGTTCAGACATGCTATGTTCTTTAAACTTAGGATGGTCTAAAGAGTATTTTCCGATTTCTAAGCTTCTTATTCCCTTTAGGAACGCTTGCTCGAAATTAGCTCCTATAGACATTATTTCACCAGTTGCCATCATCTTAGTTCCAAGTTGTCTATCTGCACCAAAGAACTTATCAAATGGCCATTTTGGAATTTTTACTACAACATAATCTAATGTTGGTTCAAAACATGCATATGTCTTTTTAGTTACCGCATTCATTATTTCATCTAATCCATAACCTAATGCTATCTTAGCAGCAAGCTTAGCTATAGGGTAACCAGTTGCTTTAGATGCTAAAGCTGAACTTCTTGAAACTCTAGGATTTATTTCTATAACTGCATATTCAAATGTAGTTGGATTTAATGAGAATTGTACATTACATCCACCTTCAATTCCTACTGCATTTATTATGTTTATTGATGCTGTTCTAAGCATTTGATATTCTTTATCTGATAAAGTTTGCGATGGAGCAACAACTATACTATCTCCTGTATGTATACCAACTGGATCTATGTTTTCCATGTTACATACTGTAATACAGTTTCCATAAGAGTCTCTCATAACTTCGTACTCTATTTCTTTCCATCCCTTAACACTCTTTTCAAGTAATACTTGACCTATAGTACTAAGTTGAAGACCTGAATCTAATATAGTTCTTAATTCTTCTTCATTCTCAGCTATACCACCACCTGAACCTCCAAGTGTATATGCTGGTCTAACTATTACTGGATACCCTATTTCATTTGCAAAATTTAATCCTGCTTGAAGATCTGTTACAATCTCACTCTTTATAACAGGTTCTCCAATTCTATTCATCATATCTCTGAATAGTTCTCTATCTTCTCCTTCTTTGATAGATTCAATAGATGTTCCGATTACTTTTACATTATATTTATCTAAAATTCCAGCATCATATAAGTCTACTGCAAGGTTAAGCCCTGTTTGACCACCCATTCCTGCAAGTAAGCTATCTGGTCTTTCTTTTGCTATAACTTTTTCAACAAATTCTAAAGTTAATGGTTCTAAGTATATTTTATCTGCAACTTCTTTATCAGTCATTATTGTTGCAGGATTTGAATTTACAAGTACAACTTCTATTCCTTCTGATTTCAAAGCTTCACAAGCTTGAGTTCCTGAGTAATCAAACTCTGCCGCCTGACCTATAACTATTGGACCTGATCCTATAACTAAAACCTTTTTTATATCTTTATTTAATGGCATTTTCGTAACCTCCTATAGTGCATATTCTAAGAATCTATCAAATATATATTCACTGTCTTGTGGACCTGCTGATGCTTCTGGATGAAATTGTACTGAATATATTGGTAATTGCTTATGTTTCATTCCTTCTACAGTTCCATCATTAATATTTACATGAGTAACTTCCATATTCTCTGGTAATGTTTGTACAACATATCCATGATTTTGAGAAGTTATATGAACGATATTTCTTTCTAAATCTTTAACTGGATGGTTACAGCCTCTATGACCAAACTTTAATTTAGTTGTTTTTCCACCTAATGTTAAAGCTAATAATTGGTGTCCTAAACATATTCCTACTATTGGTTTCTTGCCAACAATCTTTTTAACATTTTCTACAACAAAATCTAAGTCTTCTGGATCTCCAGGGCCATTTGATAAGAATACTAAATCTGGATTAACGTTTAAAACCTCTTCAGCTGTTGCTGTTGCAGGGAATACAGTTATTTTGCACCCTCTCTTTTTAAAGTTTCTTATTATATTAGTCTTTATGCCAAAATCCATTATAGCTACATGCTTTCCAGTACCTTCAATTACATATGAATCTTTTGCAGTTACAGATTTAACAGCATTTTTGTTTGAAAAACTTTCAAGTCTTTCTTTTACATATTCATCATCTACATTTTCTAGTGTAATGATTCCTTTCATTGTACCGCTATTTCTTAGCACCTTTGTTAATGCTCTTGTATCTATTCCTTCAAGCCCAATGACTTTTTCTTGTTTTAAATAATTATCTAAATCTAATTCACATCTAAAATTACTTGGTAAGTTACACTTTTCTCTTACAATAAATCCACTTACCTTTACTGAATCAGATTCCATATCTTCAAGATTAATTCCATAGTTACCTATTAGTGGATAAGTCATAGTTACTATTTGACCATAGTATGATGGATCTGTTAATACTTCTTGATATCCTGTCATACCTGTGGTAAATACTACTTCACCAACACTTTCTTTAAGGTAGCCAAAAGCTTTACCTTCAAAAATCATTCCATTTTCTAATATAAGCTTTGCCTTCATGCTTAAGCCTCCTACAATATATATTTTTAGCTAAAACTACACCTTAAATTTGAATAAAATAAAAGGATAACAAAAAGAATACAATAATAAACTGTTTCTTTTTACTATCCTGTGTGACCTTACTATATTATTCGCCTTCAAAAAATAAGCTATGAAATTACCTTTATTATGCATATATGCATAAAAATCATAGTTTTAATCCCTTTCTGGCCTCACAGGACCAAGTTAAAGTGCATCTTAACTTTCTCTTTCTAATAATTCTAGTTCATAGATAATAGTATGTCAAGACATATTAAGGATAGTTTTAATATTTTTATACGAATAAAATATATCAACTTTAATTTTTAAAAACAGAATCTTTATTCATTAACCATTATAGCATATTTATTCATAAATAAGTATAAATATTCATATAGCTTATATTTTTATTTCTACTTAACATACTTTTTTATCTATAATTTATCTATTCAAGCTATTCTTCATATACATTTCTACCGCTATCATCCAACTTCTTAGCTATATTTATTATCATATTAAATTCATTTATTAGATCTTTAGATATTTGCTCTTTAGTATTATATTTATTAATAACATCATAATCACCTGATTTTATTTGGGAGATTATCTCCTCACCCAATTTATGCAAATTCATATGTTTATCTTGTATTCTATTCCATACCTCCACTACATCTTTATTCGTATGAGTCATATTATCATAAAGATGACCCAATCCATATTTATGATAATCATTGAATTTATTTTTATTTATGATATAATTAAAATATAAAAATATTCAGAATATTTAGGCAGTTACAGTTATCCTCTTCTGAACTGACCTTATCTGAATCAATGTAAAAGAAAAGATGCTTATGATTCATCATAAGCATCTTTCTTATTTTCTAATATTATCTTATTTGACCATTTCCATAAATAACATACTTTATAGTAGTAAGCTCTTTAAGCCCCATTGGTCCTCTAGCATGTAGCTTTTGAGTGCTTATTCCTATTTCTGCACCGAAACCAAATTCAGAACCATCAGTAAATCTAGTAGATGCATTTACATAAACAGCTGCTGCATCAACCTTTTGCAAGAATTTCTGAGAGTTTTTATAGCTCTCAGTAATAATTGCTTCTGAATGGCCTGTGCCATACTTATTTATATGGTTTATAGCTTCATCTACATCCTTTACTATTTTAACTGCCATAACATAATCTAAATATTCCTTGCCCCAATCCTCATCATTAGCTCTTTCTATATCATCAATAATAGCCTGTGCCTTTTCATCTCCTCTAAGAACAACTCCAGCCTCTCTAAGCTCTTTTACTGCTATTGGAAGAAATTCTTCAGCTATATTTTCATTAATTAATAATTTTTCAGCCGCATTACATACTGAAGGTCTTGATGCTTTTGCATTAACAGCAATATTTTTAGCCATATCAAAATCTGCACTCTCATCAACATATATATGGCAATTTCCTGTTCCAGTTTCTATAACAGGAACTGTAGCATTTTTGACTATCGATTGAATCAATCCTGCTCCACCTCTTGGAATAAGAACATCAATATATTCATTTAATTTCATCATATCTGTAGCAACTTGTCTACTCGTATCTTCTATAAGCTGAACACATTCTTTTGGAAGCCCTGCTTTTTCTAATCCTTTAATTAAAACTCTAACTATTTCTTTATTCGAATTTATAGCATCACTTCCACCTCTTAATATAACTGTATTTCCTGACTTTAAACAAAGTCCAGCTGCATCACAAGTTACATTTGGTCTTGCTTCATATATTATTCCTATAACGCCAAGCGGAACTCTTTTTTGCCCTATTTGAAGACCATTTGGTCTTTGCCACATAGAAATAACTTCTCCAATTGGATCTTGAAGACCTATAAGCTCTTTAAGTCCATCAGCCATGCCATTAATTCTATCTTCATTTAATGATAATCTATCTAGCATAGCTTCTGACATGCCGTTTGCTTTAGCATTTTCAACATCAATTTCATTAGCCTTTAATATTGATACTTTTTCATTAATAAGTTCCTCCGCCATAAATAATAATGCATCATTTTTAGCATTTGTTGATGCATTACTTAGTTCATAAGATGCTTCTTTAGCTTTTTGCCCCTTAATTATTAATTCACTCACTTTATCTCCTCCTATCCTATATCATATTTATAAATACTAGTTAATTTTCTTCTTTGACACAAATAGAGTTCCTATTTCATCACCTTTTACTATACTATTTAATATCTCTGGATCTTCACCATTAGCAAGAACCATATGAACTCCTGCATTATTTGCACGCTTAGCTGCTTGTAATTTTGTTATCATTCCACCAGTACCAAAATTGCTGCCTGCACCGCCTGCACAATCTTCTAGTTCTTTAGTTACTTCTAATACTTCTTTTAATAATTTCGAATCTTTATTTTTTCTTGGATCTTTATCATAAAAACCATCTATATCAGAAAGTATAATTAATAAATCAGCATTAACCAATTCTGCAACTATAGCCGACAAATTATCATTATCCCCAAAATTGCATATGTTTTCAATTTCATCTATTGATACAGTATCATTTTCATTAACAATTGGTACTATACCTTTTTCTAAAAGTTTTTCAAATGTATTACAAACATTTTCTCTAATATGATCATTCTCTACAACATCTCTTGTTAATAAAACTTGACCAACAATATGACTATATTCACCAAAAAATTTACTATATATATGCATAAGTTCACATTGACCAACTGATGCAACAGCTTGCTTCTCAATTACTGTTTCTGGTTTTTTAGATAATTTTAATTTACTTGCACCAACGCCAACTGCACCAGATGTAACTAATGCCACTTCTTTTCCCGAATTCAACAAGTCTGAAAGAACTCTTGTTAGCTTTTCTATTCTTGTTAAATTTATTTTACCATTAGAATAAGTTAATGTTGATGTACCAACTTTTACAACTATTCTATTTGCTTTTTCTACATATTTTCTATAACTCATTTATAACACTCCTAAATATAATCGCGCTTACAATCTATATTTAATTATACGTGCTTTTTTTTATGTTTTCCATATGTATTTATAATGAATTATCGTTATAAATTAAAGGAATACTAATATTTACAATTATATTTAATTTTATTATATAAACATTAAATAATTCCTATTGATTTTTTGTCGTTTTGTATTAAAATGAATATTATTGCATATTTATAAATTTTTTATACATAAGTCAACAAATGAAAAGGAGAAGTTATGAAAAAGATTTGGACATACCAAAATAATATAAGATCATTACTAAAATTTTTGATTCCATCTCTGTTAGGTATTGTATTATTTATGACACCAATAAAAATTAATGGTGAGTTTACTATACCAATAGCTCGATTATCTAATTTAACAGTTGCTGCATTAGAAAACATTTTTCCTATACTTGCAGTTATCTTTATAAGTATCTCTGCAATTGGAGGAATAATTATAAAATTTATCTCTCCTGAAAAATTAAATAAGTTTAAGTATATTAATTCACTATTTAATGTATCAACATTATGGCTAATACTAAGAATAATAGGTATGATACTAATAATTATTACATATTTTGAAATTGGTCCTGAATTTATTTGGTCTGTAGATACTGGAGGCATGGTATTATTTAGTTTATTGCCAGTACTATTTTCTGTATTTTTATTTGCTGGAATGCTTCTGCCTCTACTATTAAATTATGGATTATTAGATTTTGTTGGTGCATTACTATCTAAAATAATGAGACCAATTTTTAAATTACCTGGGCGTTCATCTATAGACTGTATAACTTCATGGCTTGGTGATGGAACTATTGGAATATTGCTTACAGGTAAACAATATGAGGAAAAATTTTATACCAAAAAAGAAGCATGTATAATAGGTACTACATTTTCTGCTGTATCAATAACATTTTGTTTAGTAATAATTTCTCAAGTTGGACTTGGACATTTATTTGTTCCTTTTTACCTTACAGTTACTCTTGCTGGGATTATAGCCGCTATAATAGTACCTAGAATACCACCTTTATCCAAAAAACCTGATGTATATATAGATGGTTCAAGCAAAAAAGATAACGAAGTAATACCATCTGGCTATAATTCATTTACCTTTGGTTTAGAAAACGCCATGAAAAGAGCAGAAAAGAACAGTAATATATATGAATTCTTTATAGAAGGATTTAAAAATGTAATGGATATGTGGATTGGTGTTTTACCAACAGTAATGGCAATGGGAACAATAGCATTAATAATTGCTGAATATACAAACTTCTTTCAAATTTTAGGATTACCATTTATACCGTTATTAAAATTACTCCAAGTACCTGAAGCTGCTGCTGCTTCTCAAACATTAGTAGTAGGCTTTGCAGATATGTTTATTCCTTCAGTAATAGCTACTACTATTCCAAACGCAATGACAAGATTTATAATAGCATGTACTTCTGTAACTCAATTAATATTTATGTCTGAAGTGGGTGGATTATTATTGGGATCAAAAATACCAGTAAAATTCTTAGATCTAATAATAATATTTATTGAAAGAACATTGGTTACGCTTCCTATCATAGTACTATGCGCTAATATAATATTCTAGCCAAAGAAATTAAGGTATTAAAGAAAATACTCTAAATAAATATTTTCATTAATACCTTAATTTTTTATAATAAAACATTTTAAATTATATACTTAAATACACATATAAAGTGACACAATGTTCCAAGCATTATGAATATATGAAATATCTCATGATTTTCAAACTTGCCAATCTTTATTTTCTTAGATTTTAACGCATATATTACTCCACCTATTGTATACATTACTCCGCCTAATACTAATAGTATTAATGCTGGTAGCTCCAGAACTTGTGACATCGGATATATAGCAAATATAGCAAACCATCCAATTCCTATATACATAACACTACTTAACCATTTTGGGCAAGTCACCCAACATAGCTTAAATATAATTCCAATTGCTGCACATATTGTTACTGCTAAAAATAACTTCATTCCAATTTTTCCATGTAATGCAACTAAACAGAACGGAGCATAAGAACCAGCAATTAGTACAAATATCATTGAATGATCTAATCTCTTAAATCTTTTTATAATTTTTTCATTTGCCATTACAGAATGGTAAGTAGCTGAAGCACTATATAATAATATCATGCTTACTCCAAAAAATATTACCGACCCAAGTACTATTTTTGATCCTCCCATTATCCAAACCTTTGATATCATTGCAACTAAAGCAAAAAGTGATAATACAGCACCTATCATATGAGTTATTCCATTAATAGGCTCTCTTATATGTTTCTCCATTCTCACACCTCCATTTATTTTTACATAGTTTTGATAACTATGTGTTGAGTATATATATATTATTCCATATAACTGCTAACATTTCAATATGTTTTGTAACTTTTTTTATTTAATATATATTATTTCTTTCATAAGGTATTGAAATCTACCAATCTTTCAATTAATATTTAAATTGTAAATAACATAACATCACGTAGTATTAAATACTATGTAAGGAGTTGAATTTTATAATGAATGATTTTAATATTGATACATTTATAAATGACCAGAAAGGATCTAATAATATCGATCTAAATGATTTTCCAGAATTAGATTTATATATGGATCAGGTAATGCAGCTATTTGAAACAAGATTAGCATATACAAAAAGAAATCCAGATGATAAGGTTCTTACTAAAACTATGATCAACAATTATGCTAAAGATAATCTATTAATGAAAATTAAAAACAAAAAATATACTAAGAATCACTTAATTCTAATGGGATTAATTTATAACTTAAAGGGGGCTTTATCCCTAACTGATATAAAAACTCTTCTTACTCCAATTATTCAAAGCTTTGATAGTGATAAAGAATATCCATTATATGATATATATCAATCATTTCTTGATATGTATGATTTGAATTTGGAAGAACTTAAAGAATCATCTCATAGAATTGAAAAAAATACCTTGAACATTTTAAAAAATAAAAACAAAAATCTTGGCAATTATGAAGAAAAACTTCTTCTTGCATGTTCTTATGTAAGTATGAGTAATTTATTTAGGCGAATGAGCGAAAGAATTATTGACGAATGCTTTGAAGATGCAAAGGAGAAAAAATAGTGAGAACTTCTGTTGATTTAAAAAAGCAACTTTCTTCATTAAATAATAAAAGTTATGGACTTTATAAGACTATTTCCGGAAAATATTTATTTAAGGATTATGTATTAAGCATTGATCATATTCAAGGCGATCCATTTGCCTCTCCATCAAGCATTAGAATAATAATTACTCAAAATGTAGCTGGATTTCCCAGCGAACTTTTTAATAAAAAGTACAAGAAAATTGCCTTAGAAGATTATATAACACGATTATTTTACAATAATATATTTAGGATTGCTTCTAAAGGTTCTGGATCTGGTAAAAGTGGACTTATGCTAATAAGCAAATGTGATCAAGAGGTAATTGAAAGAACATGTGTATTAATTAATGAAGAAGAAATTCAAGTTAGATTTAAAGTTGGTTTTCCTGCAAGAGGTAGAAGTATTCTATCTTCAGAGTTAGAAAAAATATTATTTGAATACATCCCTAAAATCATAGATAACTCACTTAAGTATGATAATCTTGATAAAAATAAGATTAAATCTGTAATTGATTTAAGTGAAGATCAAAATTATATAAGAAGCAAATTACAAGAGCTTAATCTTGTTGCATTTGTTGCTAATGGATCAATTTTACCTAGAGAAAGCGGCATATCAAACAAACCACTAAAAAATTCTATTAAATTTAAATCTCCATCAAATCTCCAAGTAGAGCTTAACCTGCCAAATCGAGGCAAGATTATTGGGATGGGAATAAAAAAAGGTATCACTTTAATAGTCGGAGGAGGATACCATGGAAAATCTACTTTATTAAAAGCTTTAGAACTTGGAGTTTATAACCACATAATTGGAGATGGACGTGAATATGTAATTACAGATGATTCTGCCATAAAAATAAAATCTGAAGATGGTAGGTCAATAAAAGATACAGATATATCACTCTTTATAAATAATTTACCTAATGGCAAAGACACAAAAAAATTTAATAGTGAAAACGCCAGCGGAAGTACATCACAAGCGGCTAATATCATAGAAGGAATTGAATCTGCTACTTCCCTATTTCTTATAGATGAGGATACCTCTGCTACTAATTTCATGATTAGAGATAAGTTAATGCAGAGATTAGTGAATAAAGATAAAGAGCCAATAACTCCATTTATAGACGTAGTTAAAGATTTATATAAACAATTAGATATATCAACTATATTAGCTGTTGGTAGCTGTGGAGATTATTTTAATGTAGCTGATTGTGTAATTCAAATGGATGAATATGAGGCTAAAGATGTAACCTCTATAGCTAAAGATATAAGCTCTAATTTTATATCTGAAGAAAGGCAAAATAGTCAAAATCATATATCTATTGATTTTGATAGAAAGATAAAGAAAGGCACTATATCTGCTGATTATAAAGGAAATGTAAAAATCAAAAGTATTGGCACTGACTCTTTGTGTATAAATAAAGATATAATAGATTTAAAATCATTAGAACAAATTGTAGATCCTGAGCAGATAGATGCTTTAGGATATATAATGAAGCTTGCAGAAGATAAAATAATAAATAATAATAAAACACTTCAAGAAATAGTTACTGATGTTTTAGACTTTATGAATAAGAACGGACTTATAAGTATAAGTTCCACTTCTTATGGGAATGGAACTTTATCTATGCCAAGAAAGCAAGAAATTATTTCGTGCTTTAATAGATATAGAAACTTAAAATTATAAAAAAATATCCACAGATACAATTCTTCTAAAGAATTTTTCTGTGGATATCATTTTATTTTTGTATATAACTCTAAATTTCATTCACAATTTACTTTTGCTGAGCAAATATTTAGATTAAATCTAGAACTTATTATATGAGAGTTTTATAAAATAACAAAGATATTATAATTTTAAAATGAAACTTGATTCATATATGTTCAATAGACTCTCTATTCGCATCATATGCAAGACTTAAGTTCTCTGCTTAAGTGCTTAAGAATATAAGAATATAAGAATATAAGAATATAGCTATTCTATTATATAATTAATTTAAAATCTTATGATTCAATTTTAGTAATTCTATATAAAATTATTTTCATATTCATATTTTATATAAACTATAACAATATTTTACTTAATCAACTATATCATATATATTCTCATTTAATAGAAATCTATGATATAATAAACAACATGAGTATCGAAACTGATTATGCTAGTGTATAATTTAGAGTTCATAACTAAATAATTATTGTGTACTATAAATTGTGCATTAAAGAGCATAAATTAATAAAATATTAGAAATGAGGTAGAATTAGATTGATAACTGTATCAAACGTTAGTCTGAGATTTGGCGGACGTAAACTTTTTGAAGATGTAAATATAAAATTCACTCCTGGAAATTGTTATGGAGTAATAGGCGCTAATGGTGCTGGAAAAAGTACATTTCTAAAAATATTATCTGGCGATGTAGAACCTAATACTGGTGAAGTAATAATTGCTCCAAATACAAGAATGTCAGTATTACAACAAGATCACTATAAATATGATGAGTATCAAGTTTTAGAAACTGTAATAATGGGTAATGAAAGATTATATCAAATCATGAAAGAAAAAGATGAGATATATGCAAAACCAGACTTCTCTGATGAAGATGGAATTAAAGCTTCTGAATTAGAAGGTGAATTTGCTGAACTTAATGGTTGGGAAGCAGAATCAGAAGCTTCAACAATTTTACAAGGTTTAGGAATTGGCACTGAATATCACTTCAGAAACGTATCAGAATTAACAGAAGCTGAAAAGGTTAAGGTACTTTTAGCTCAAGCCCTATTTGGTAACCCTGGGATATTAATCCTAGACGAACCTACTAATGGTCTTGACTTAAAGGCTGTAAACTGGCTTGAAGACTTCCTAGGTAATTTTGATGGAACTGTTATAGTTGTATCCCATGATAGACATTTCTTAAACTCAGTTTGTACTCAAATGGCTGATGTTGATTTTGGAAAGATTAAGCTATATGTTGGTAACTATGATTTCTGGTATGAATCTAGCCAATTAGCTCTTCAAATGTCTAAAGACCAAAATAAGAAAAAAGAAGAAAAGATCAAAGAACTTCAAGACTTTATCGCAAGATTCAGCGCTAATGCATCTAAATCTAAGCAAGCGACTTCAAGAAAGAAGCTATTAGATAAGATTACTTTAGATGATATCCAACCTTCAAGCAGAAGATATCCTTTCGTAGGATTCAAGCCTGAAAGAGAAGTTGGTAATGATATCTTAACAGTTAAGGATTTATCTAAAACTATTGATGGAGTTAAGGTTTTAGATAATGTTAACTTCATGGTTAATAAAGGTGATAAAATAGCTCTTATAGGTAATGAAATTGCCGTAACTACATTATTTAAAATATTAGCTGGTGAAATGGAACCAGATAGTGGTGAATATAAATGGGGAATAACTATTACAACTGCATATTTCCCAACTGACAATACTAAATATTTTGAAAATTGTAATTTATCTTTAGTAGATTGGTTAAGACAATATTCTGAAGAAAAATCTGAAAGTTATATAAGAGGATTCCTTGGAAGAATGTTATTCTCTGGAGAAGAAGCTTTAAAGGAAGCTAATGTATTATCAGGAGGAGAAAAGGTTAGATGTATGCTATCTAAAATGATGCTTTCTAATGCGAATGTATTAATGCTAGATCAACCTACTAACCATCTTGATCTTGAATCAATAACAGCTGTTAATAACGGCCTAAAGGATTATAACAGTAATTTATTATTTGCATCTCATGACCATCAATTTGTTCAAACTATTGCAAATAGAATTATAGATATTAAAGATGATGGCTCTATAGTTGATAGAACTATGACATTCGATGAATATATAGAGTTTTCAAATAAATAATAAATAATAAAATGCACCTGTTGACTTAATATGTTAGCAGGTGCATTTTATTATTTTAAAATTTCATCGACAATCTCATAAACATTATCTATTATATTATTAGCATATGGTTTTACTTTTTCCTCAGCTTCATTGAATGTATAACTATTCTTAGTTATATTAAACATTGAAACATCATTGAATGAATCTCCAACACAATATAGGCAATCAGCATCTAAATTCTCATCTTGTAGAATCATACTAAGTGCATTCCCTTTTGAGCATTCTTTAGGCACTATATCTATGAAGCATTGATTTCTAAATGCTTCTATATAGTCACCATATTCATCAATAATTAATTTTCTTATTTCTTCTGCTAATTCAATAGATTGTTCTACATTAAATACGCTCATCATTTGGCAATCCTTTTTACCATTTAGGGCTTCATTTAGCAAAACCTTATTTGCAAAACTTTCAAAAAAGTCTCTATCTATATTAGATTTATCAATTAAAGGATTGTCTATAATTTTAGTTGCTTCTCCATCATCATAATATATCATTGAACTTTTATAGTTAAAAAATTTATTAATTATATCAATGACTATCTTATTAGGTATAGATTTCTTATGTATTATTTTATTCTCATTATCTAGTATTAATCCACCATTACAAAGAACTAAGTAATCATAATCAAAATAATAATCTTTAAATATAGTATCAACACCCTGTTTCGTTCTTCCTGTAGATACTATAACCTTATTTCCTTCTTCACGAAATCTTTTTAATGCATGCAGATCTTCTCTCGAGATCATATTATTCTTAAATAAAGTTCCATCCAAATCACTTGCTAATAATTTCATTAGTATATACTCCTTAAATAATATCATTACATAAAAATTATACAGGTGTTATGTTATAAATCAAAATAAATATTTATATAACTAAGAACTATTTTGATTTAATAATCAACACCTGTATAAAATACTAATATTTTTTATGTATACTACTTCTTATATTTGTAATGTAGTAATTTATGAGCTAATCCTTCTCCAGGTTTACCCATATATTCATCATACATCTTTATAATTGCTTCATTTTTATGTGATTTTCTCTTTTCTAAATGTTTATCTTGATTATATAAAACTGAAGCTCTAACAGTCTTAATATCTATTTTATCTTTTTCTTTAGCACTAATATGTGGTTGTCCACCACCATTTACACATCCGCCTGGGCATGCCATAACTTCAATAAAGTGATATTGTTTTTCTTTTAATTTTTCACTTTCCATAAACTTAAATACATTAGATGCACCATTTATTACTGCTACATTATAGTCATTTCCACCTATATTAACTGTAGCTTCTTTAATTCCTTTAAGTCCTCTAACTTCTTTATATTCTATTTCTTCTAAATCTTTGCCTTCACAGAAATCTTTTGCACTTCTAAGTGCAGCTTCCATAACACCGCCAGTAGCCCCAAATATAACACCTGCTCCACTGTATTCTCCCATTGCAGGATCAGCTTCACTATCTTCTAATGTAGCAAATTTTATTTTTGCATCTTTAATCATCTTAGCAAGTTCTCTAGTTGTTATACTTGCATCTATATTTTTAATACCATCAATCTCCATGCCTGGAAGTTCTGCTTCGTATTTTTTATCATTACAAGGCATTACAGTTACAGTAAACACATCTTTAGGATCTATATCTTCAATTGATGGGTAATATGTTTTTGATGCTGTACCAAAAATTTGTTGTGGTGATTTTGCTGATGAAAGATTATCTAAAAATTCTGGGAAATAATTTTGTACCTGTCTTACCCACGCTGGACAACAAGATGTAAACATTGGGAATGGTCCACCAGCCTTAATTCTTTGTAAGAGCTCTGTAGCTTCTTCCATTATAGTCATGTCAGCTCCAAAGTTTATATCAAATATCTTATCAAATCCTAGCATTCTTAAAGCTGTATATATCTTTCCAGTTACATCTTGACCATATCCCATATTGAATAATTCTCCAAGAGAAGTTCTAACAGCTGGTGCCATAGCAACTATAACATGCTTTTTAGGATCTTCAATTGCAGCTTTAACTCTATCAATATGTGGTTTTTCAGTAAGTGCTCCAACAGGACATGCAATCACACATTGTCCACATAATAAGCAAGTAGATTCATCAAAACATTTATCTTCTACAGTTCCAACAGCTCTTTGACCATCCTTTTTGATGAATTGTATAGAACAAGTATTGGTAAATTCTTTACAAGCAGCTACACATCTTCCACATAACACACATTTAGTTCTATCTAACATAATAGCACTACTTCTAGAATCAACATATTTTTCTTTATCTTCAACTACAAATGGTTTGCTAGCTTTTGCTTTTGTTTTTATAACTAATTTTAAAAATTCACAATTTTCTCTTCTTGGACATGGTCCACACTTAAATTCATGCTTGTCCAACAAGGTTGAGATTCTTGTTCTTACTCTTTCTTGAACCTTTTCTGAATTTGTATGCACTACCATTCCTTCTTCTGCTTTAGTAATACATGCAAGCGCTAAATTGCTTTTTCCTTCTATTTCTACAGCACAAACTCCACATTTTCCTACATTTCCACACTCATTTAAATAGCATAATGTAGGTATATCAATATCATTTTCCAATGCAGCTTTTAAAACTGTTTTTCCTTCTTCAACTTGAATCTCTTTTTCATCAATTATTAAATTAATCATGAATATATACTCCTTTTAATATTGTTATTTTTTTAACACACAAATAAAAACTCGCACTTGTTATTATTTTATCAAACTTTTCAATAAAAATAAACATATAAATTTATTTTATTCTTAAGTTAACCTTATTATTATCTAGTTGACCTTATAAAATAATGCTATTTAAGTTATAATACATATATATAAATAAAGAACGGAGGATAATTGTCAGATAAATCTATATTTTTGACATAAATAGATATGATTCAAATTTATAATAGAAAAACAAAATCATATGAGGAAGAACAAGTAGTTGGTAAAAAATATATTGAATGGACTTACGAATCTTTAATAGGTAAGAATCTAACTGAGATTTTTTTGAAAAAAAAATTATTTTCTAAATTATATGGTTTATACTGTGATACTAAGCTAAGCTCTAATAAAATAAATGCCTTTATCAAGGATTATAATATTGATATAAATTTATCATTAAAAAAAGCTAATGAATTCAATTCATTTAATGACTTTTTTGCACGTAAGTTAACTTCTTCTGCAAGAGAAATAAATTTTGACCTAAATGCATTAATATCACCTGGAGATGGAAGACTTACTTGTTATACTAATATTTCCATTGATAATCTTGTACAAGTAAAAAATATAACATATAGCTTAAGAAAGCTAATAAATAATGATAATATTGCTAGTAATTATGAAAATGGTGTATGTTTAATACTTAGATTAGCGCCTACAGATTATCATAGATTTCATTTTATAGATTCAGGAATTCCTACTGAAAGTCATTTTATTAATGGTTTTTATTACTCAGTTAACCCAATTGCCCTCAAAAATATTTCAAACATATTCTGTGAGAATAAAAGAGAATGGACTTTATTTAAATCAGATAATTTTGATGAAGTCCTTATGATTGAGGTAGGGGCCACATGCGTAGGATCAATAATTCAAACATATACGCCTGATACTAAAGTTAATAAAGGTGATGAGAAAGGATACTTCAAATTTGGTGGATCAACTATTATACTATTTTTTAAAAAAGATACTGTTAATATAGATGCTGATATTTTGCAGCAATCTAATCTCGGATTTGAAAGCAAGGTCTCTTTTGGAGAAACAATAGGATATAAGTCTAATAAATTGTAAACTTAAAAAAATATGCAATGTATATAAGCTCATTCTTATAATAAACAGTTTTATTATAAGAATGAGCTTATTTTTATTATTTCATCTTCGAATTTTCAATTATATTTAATATATCAATTTTAAATATAAGTTCAGTTTCTATCATTAATTATATTACTTAAATTTTTTCTAAATATATTTATATCTGAATTAACAATAACCAGATTTATTCCCATAGCCTTTGCTCTTTCATAAACGCATTTCTTACAAGGAGGCTTTGTTGCTACTAATATTTTCTTAGTATTTTTCCCTCCAATTCTTTTACTATACACTTCTAACTCATTTAATGCATTTTCATCATATTTTTCACTATCCTTACATGATATACATATAAGCACTGAATCTTTAACAGCTAATATATCTAGTTCATTTTTAATTTTTCCATTCTGATCTTTCCATAAAAATGTCACTCCACTTTTTACTTCATCAATTTCTCTTATTTCGTTTATAACTATATTGGTTAAAACCTCCAACCATGTTCCGCTTTTAAATATAAATCCCTTAATATATTTATTTAAAAAAGATACTTCTATGATATTTTTATTTTCTTCATACTTTATAGATTCCAATTTATATAAATAATCCAGGCAAATCCTTAGTATCTTTATTTCTTCTCTATTTAAATACTTTAAATCTACTGTTATCTTAGTATCATTAAAATAATCATGTATAAATGCCTGCGTATTATATAATACTTTTTTATATTTATACCAAACATCTAGGTTCTCATATATCCTTTTTGTTATGCATATAACATTCTTATCATTGCTTAATTCTGTAGAATCCATTATAATTTCTGATCCACTCGTTTTTAAAATATCACCAATATAAAAATCACTAATTTCTTCATTAGTTTTTGATAAATTATCTCCAAATCTATAAATTGTTTTAGTCAATATATCAATATATATAATATTACATTTCTTAAATAATGCTATATTAAGCAATATTAAAGAATTTATACGATCTCCTCCAGTTATATTAACAATAATTTCATCATTAATGCTATTTATTAATTCATTTATACCACTAATATCACCATTTCTAATTCTAAAGCTTTCAAATATCACATTATTAAACATTCTTTTGCAACATTCATAGGTTTGTTCATACAAATCATCTTTCGTATCATCTATTAAGTAAATAACTTTGTCAGGTTTAAATTTATCTATTGCTATTAAACCATTTTCGTTATGTATGTCAAATAAGTTAATTAATATTCTTCTCATAATACTTACACCATTTCTATATTTCGAATTACCTATTATTAAATTATCCATTTTTATAATATTTATGTAATTTATTTAATAAAAAAAGATTTAGCTTTTATTTAAGCTAAATCTTTAAAATGGCAGAGCGTGAAGGAATCGAACCCTCAATGTACCGTCCGTAGCGGTAAGTTATATCCGTTTAACTAACGCTCCATATATTTTATTAACAAAAATATATTATCACAAGCTACCATAATAATCAAGGATTATAGTAATCTTATAATAATATATTTATATTTATTTTATAAATATATATCAGAAAATTCTATTTCTAATACATCTACCTTTTTTATAGATTCCATTTCTTTAATTTTAGATTTTGCCTCTTCTGCTTTTCTTATTGGAATTTCCAGAATAAATTCACACCCTTTGTTTTCTTCACTTATTAATCTTACATTACCATTATGAGCTTCTGTTAAATATCTCACCAAATCTAATCCGATTCCACTACCTTTATGTTCACTATTTTTATTATTACTGGATTGGATAAATCTATTGAATATATTTTTTTGATCATTTAGCGGTATTCCTATACCTTGATCTTTAATTGATAAACTTATTTTATTTTTTCCAC
This sequence comes from Clostridium neonatale, assembly GCF_900465025.1. Taxonomy (NCBI): domain Bacteria; kingdom Bacillati; phylum Bacillota; class Clostridia; order Eubacteriales; family Clostridiaceae; genus Clostridium; species Clostridium neonatale. Next base: position 26,140 of record NZ_UICR01000001.1, on the reverse strand, counting down.
ACCATGCATTTATATAAATATTACTATCTTCTGGTGAAAATTTTATTGAATTAGATAATAAGTTAGTAATTATTCTATCTACTGCATCGGCATCTATAGCCATTACGCATTCTTCAACATTTGTATCAAAAACAAGAGATATATTTTTTTGTTTTGCATATTTGTCTATTAACTCTATATCTCCTTCTATCAATGATATTATGTCCATATTTATTAAATTTAAATTATAATATTTTTTACAAAGCTTTGTAGTATCTATTAAGTTATTAACTAACTTAAGCATTTTATAGCAATTTCTTTTTATTATATTTAAATGATCATTACATTTTACATCATCATAACATTGCATAGCACTCAGTATTACATTTAACGGTGATCTCAAATCATGAGAAATATTTAACAAAAAATCTTCCTGTATTTGTTTTTCTTCTTTTAATTTTAATATCTCTTTAATTAACTCATCTTTATTTAATTTATATAATTCTTTTTTATCATAATTAACCATATTATCAAATTCTCTGACTTTACTAATGCTCGTTGAAACCATAAATTCTCTCCACCTATCTATATTTTATACCACAAAGTTATAATACCATTTTTTACCATAAAAATCAACTATCATGATTTTATATATTATTTTCTTTTTTTCTGCAAAATTATATTATTTTAAACAATATTATTGACGTTATCTTAATTGAATGCTATATTTGTATTTGTAAAAAACACAAATGTTTTTTAATTGTAGACACAAATCTATAGGAGTATATTTATGAACAATTTTTCATTAATCAAACGTATATTTTTTGCTTTAATTTTAGGAATTATCTTAGGACTTGCTTGTAAGCAAATAGAAATTACTTTTCCCATAAGAGTTCTTTCAACATTTAGTTCTCTATTTGGAAATTTCTTATCATTTGTAATACCTTTTATAATTATAGCTTTCATAGTTCCTGGAATAGCAACTCTTGGGAAAAAATCAGGAAAAGCATTAATTGGAACAACTATTTTAGCATACATTTCAACAATAATAGCTGGAACTATAGCCTATTTTCTAGGAATAACTTTTTTACCAAAACTAATATCAGAAGCCACTTTAGCTTCAAATTCATCTTTAAATGTTGATCCTTATTTCATAATAGATATTCCTGCAATATTAGATATAATGTCTGCTTTAGTTTTTGCTTTTATATTTGGCATTGGTTTATCGCAAGTAAAAAATAGTAGCTTATTAAAAGGCTTTGAAGAGTTTAGTTTAATAGTTTCCATGATTATTTCGAAAATAATCATTCCATTAGTACCAATATACATAGGAGCAATATTCTCAAAGCTATCTTTAACTGGTGAAATATTTACAACAATAAAATCTTTCGGCTATGTATATTTAATACTATTTTCACTACAAACATTTTATTTAATATTTCAGTACTCATTAGCTGGATTTTTAAATAAAAAGAATACTTTTAAATTATTAAGAAATATGCTGCCAGCATATCTAACTGCTGTTGGTACGCAATCATCAGCTGCAACTATTCCTGTTACATTAAACTGTGTAAAGGAAAATGAAGTGTCTGAAGAGGTGGCTGATTTAGTTGTACCTTTATGTGCAACAATTCATCTAGCTGGAGATACAATAACCATTGTTCTAACTTCTATTGGAGTAATGTTAATGAAAGGTCAATCTCCTACATTTTCAACTATGATGCCATTCATCCTAATGCTAGGTATAACTATGGTAGCTGCACCTGGTGTTCCTGGTGGTGGGGTTATGGCTGCACTTGGATTACTTGAAGGTATGTTGGGATTCGGAAACTTAGAAAAACCAATAATGATAGCATTACACTCGGCTCAAGACAGTTTTGGTACTGCTACAAACGTAACTGGAGATGGCGCCTTATCATTAATTATAGATTATTTCATAAAAAAGAAAGATAAATGATATATTAAATATAAAAAGTTACTTGGTAATATAAATTCATCAAGTAACTTTTTATATTTAACTGATTCTTCCTAATATCTGTGCTTTAATATGCCTTAATATAAATATTATATATGTTACGGTTCCAATTATAAATACACTATCTAAATCTACATTATAATTAAAACATTCTAATATAATCTTAATTATGAATGGTAATGTCGCTGCATATATAACCATCGAATACAAAGCAGAATATCTAATTATCATCTTCATAAAAATAGCAATTAAAGATGCTATCATTGTTATTATAAAACTATTAACTAACATCCCACACATTTCAATCCATATCGTTACTTTAAATACAACTATTCCTAACTTAATTTTTATATCATTTAATATATTTCTAAGTTGCTCTGAATTAACATTCTCATTTCCCAGGAAATTTTTATAATTCATTTTATATACATTAGAATTATCATAAAATACTATTCCATTTTTTAACCATAATAAGCTTACATCTTGAGTGTATATTCTACCATTTAATTTCCATGACTCTTCAATCGTGTCATTATCATCTATATATATTAATATATTATTATTTTCCAAAGTAATTGGTTCGCAATTTAAAGTTAATTCTCCATCTTCTATATAAATCCCATTATTATTTTCTAAGCTATTAATTATGCCAGATATATTTTTATTTATAGAGTGTACTATTATTCCGCTTTTTATGCTAGACACTATTATAGTCATTAATATCATATAAATAATAGCTCTAAATACTCCTTCTTTTATATATTTTGAAAAAACATCTATATCATATATGATGTTATAAACTTTTAAAAAAATTAGTTTTATTTTTCATTCTTTCCTCCAGAATACAATATATAATATTGATTTTACCTAGATTTTAATAATTTACTACCTAATTGTATATATAAATTATATGTTTATTATTTATATTTATGGTCAATATTATAAATAACTATATATTATATTTATATACTTTAGGAGGTTAATTTTGAATCTAATAAATAATAAATACTTTAAAAGTATAATAAAATCTTATAAAAAATTATTCATTTATATTATAATATGCTTAAGTTTTTTATTTACTCTATCTTACAGTCATTATAGATATAATAACCTTTTAAATTCTTTTAAAGCAAACTTTAATAATTATAAATTTTCTGAAGCAAATAATTTGATTGTAACAAAAGAATCTTTAAATCCATTTAAAATTATTTGCCTAAAAAATGACTTACATAGTTATTTTAATGATAAATTAAGTATAATGTCTAATAACTTAAAAGATAAGGATATCAATGATATATTAATACAATTAAGGGAAATAGACCATTATAAAATAATATCTCCATCTAGGATCAACTATATAAATGATTCTATATTTAAGTTTACTAATTCGGTTGATTATTATACTCAGGGTATAAACTATTATATCAATAAAGATTATGAAAATGCATTATATTACTTCAATAATGTTAGTTTTCTAGATATTAACTATAGTAATTCATTAGGATATATTAATCAATGTAAAAAAAATATAAAAAATGATATATATCTACAATGTGATGAATTAATAAAAAATGATTATTATACAAAGGCATTAAATCTACTATCTGAGTATTCTTCACTAATCAATGATGATAAAGCTATCTCTAAAAAGATTCAAGAAGTAAAAACCAAAAGACAAGATTATTTAAATAATGCTTCTAGTGTACTTGAAGCTTCTTCAAAAGCATTAACTACAACAATTTCTCCTAATAATATAAATACACTAAATATAACTAGTGATACGAATTTCTTAATAAATGTAGATATAAATAATCAAAAAACATATGTATATGAAGGTAAATCCGATAATTGGACTTTATTAAAGACATTCTCTTGCTCTACTGGAATTGATGGCGAAAATACACCTGTTGGCTCATTCTCAATAAAAGAAAAAGGTGAATGGTTCTTTTCTGATGAGTATAATCAAGGAGGTAAGTATTGGTCTCAAATAACTGGCGATATTCTTTTTCACTCACTTCCTTATTCAAATGATAGAACTACTATTGTTGACTATACAGTAAATGAGCCATCCTCTCATGGATGCATTAGACTTTATTTAGATGATGCAAAATGGATTTATGAAAATGTTCCTAGAGACAGTAAAGTCATAATAAAATAAAGAAATCATGGTTACCTTCCCAAAATCATAACCATGATTTCTTTTTTCATTTTATCTTAGCCTAATATATTTGTCTAAATAAAACGAATATAAATATTTTTCATCTACTTTTTTTCCTATTATTTTAAATATAGCATTACTATAATATTCTAGTTGCTTAATATATTTATTTTTAAATTCATCTTCCTTCTCTTCTTCAATATAATCAGTTTTATAATCTATAAGTATCACTTTGTCTTCTTCCTCAAAGAAACAATCTATAATCCCTTGTAACCTTATATTTTCATTCTTATATTCTTCTGATAGTTCATTATTTACTTCTATGCTACTTATTTCTGTATAAAACGGAACTTCTCTATAGAGCTTATTAGGATTATTTTTATATACCTCAATCATTCTTTTTCCTAATGGGTTATTAAAAAACTTTAGAATCTTATTTACTCTAACAACTTTAGCCTCATCTTCCAACAAAATCTCATTGCTTACCATATTGCCTATTTGTAATTTAATATCTTCTGCTGAATCTACCTTATCCAAGTTTAGCTTTTTCATTACTAAATGAACTATAGTCCCTTTTTCCGATGCTGTTAATCCCTTTTCCTCTTGAAGAAATTTTGGTATAAGTGGCTCTTTTTCTATAAATATTTCTTCAATATCTACTGTTTCTTCAATATTTTTTTTCTTTAAATCTGATACTGAAATATTACTCTTTATTGTAGTAGCTAATTCATAAGGATATTTATACCCTAACCTACTAGATATTTCTTCATAAAGTTCTTTATTTATTTCATCTTTTTTTATAGTTAATTCATTTTCTTCAGCAACTTCTTCATTTTCTTTTTCATTTAGTAATTCATTTTTACTTATTATATTTATCTTCCATGATGAAGAATCATCTTTTGAAAATTCATTAGATACAGCTATTCTTTCTCTTAAAATATTTCCATCGTTATGTTTACATAAAGCTATTCCTATCCAGTCTAAATACGATCTTCCTTTAAGAACTTCTGATGGTAATATTATATTCTTATCTAATATGGATGCATTAAACCATTTTTCTATAGATTTTTCTATATCATTTACACATCCTGTTATTATTAATTTTTCTTTAGCTCTAGTTAATGCAACATATAATATTCTCATCTCTTCAGATAAAGTCTCTAATCTCATTTTTTTCTTAATTGCTTCTTTAGCTAATGTACCTAGACTTAGTCTTTTCTCTAAATCTATAAAATCTGGGCCAAAACCTAATTCATGATGATATAGTATACTTTTATTTAAATCCATTAAATTAAAATTTTTTCCTGCTCCACATAAAAATACAACTGGAAATTCTAGCCCTTTGCTCTTATGTATACTCATGATTCTAACTACATCTTCATTTTCCCCTAATATTTTCGCACTTCCCATATCACCAGATGACCGTGTTAATCTATTAATAAAGTTAATAAAATTAAATAGCCCTTTAAAGCTAGTTTCTTCAAATTTCCTAGCTCTCTGGAACAGAATCTTTAAGTTAGCTTGCCTTAATACTCCATTCGGCATAGCTCCAACATATCCATAATATGCTGTATCCATATATAACATCCATATAAATTCATCTATGGGCATATATATAACTTTCTCTCTCCATTCCGTTAACTTTTCTATAAAATAATTACATTTTTCTATTAATTTATCAGAATAAACTTTGTCGCTCTTTTCATCATATTTTCCAGCAATGCATAATATATTTTCATAAAAATACTTTTCTTTATCTTGCAATCTAATATCAGTTAATTCCTCAGCTGTAAACCCCATTATAGGTGATCTAAGCACTGATAATATTGGAACATCTTGAAGAGGATTATCTATTACTTTAAGTAAGGACATTATTGTTCTTATTTCTATAGACTCAAAGTATCCAGAACCTGTGTCAGCATATACTGGTATTCCTTCCTCACCTAATTCTTCAAGGAGAACTTCTGAATAATTCTTTGTTGCTCTTAATAGAATCACTATATCTTTATATTTTAATGGACGATACTCTCCTGTCTGTTTATCTAAAACCATAAACTTACTTTCATTATTTGATGACATTAATTCTTTAATTCTTTTGGCTATTATTTTTCCCTCTAAATTTATTCCTGTTATCTCAACATCTGAATCATCAATAATACTTTCATCATGTTCTTCAGTATCCTTATATATATTATCATCTTTTTTCTCTATAATGTTAACTTCTATAGGACCACCTAAGGTAATTGATTCATCATTTGATATTTCATAACTTGCTCCTAAGTTTAAAGATTCTTCTTCTGTATATTCTAATTCTCCAACTGTGTCAGACATTAATTCCTTAAATATATAGTTAACCCCATCTATTACTTCTTTTCTACTTCTAAAGTTCTTGTATAATTGAATCTTTCTATTTAGACCTTCATTTATTTTATAAGTATTATATTTATCTATAAATAAAGATGGATTTGCCTGCCTAAATCTATATATACTCTGCTTTACATCTCCAACCATAAATACATTCGGATTATTAAGCTCTTTTCTTGATACAAGATTAATTATAGTTTCCTGTACATTATTTGAGTCTTGATATTCATCTACAAGAACTTCATCAAAAAATTCTCTAAAGTCGTTTGCTACTTGTGATGGTATTATATTGTTATCTTCATCATGATCAATTAATATTTTTAAGCATAGATGCTCTAAATCATTAAAATCCAATATATTTCTTTCTTTTTTCTTTTTTGAAAATCTCTCTCCAAAGTCCAATATAATCTCAGATAATTTTTTAACATATGGATATGCTCCTTGTATACTTTCAATCATCTCTTTAGGCATTAAAGAAAATGCATTATTCTTTAAGTCTGTTATTTTCTTTTTTATATCATCTCTTATCTTTTTTACAATCCCTTGAGCATCTTCATCAGATATCTTATCTTTTTTTATTGTCTTTAATCTTTGGAACTTTATATCAGTTAATAAAGTATATATTTCCTCTAAATTATTATTCTCTAATTTATAGATTCTTTCTAAATACTCTTTTTCATCTATAAAGTTATCTAGATATCCTTCTAATCCATCTGTATGATTTATTATATCAATAGCCTTATCATACATTTTTATATAGCCTTCAACTTCAACCTTTATGCTATTTATTAAGACTTCGGCCCATTTACTTCTATTAAGCTCATCTAATGAGCTTATATTAAATGCTTCTGTACTTTCTTTTAACCACATTTCCGGCCATGGAGCAGACATAATAAAGTTATATAAATTTAATATTAATTCTTTTAAATTATCATCACTTTTATAGCTGCTAAAAGCTTCAACTAAATCAATAAACTCTTGATCATCATTATCATATCTGTCTTCAAATAACTCTTCAATAACGTCAGATTTAATTAATATTGTTTCTGTCTGATCGCCAATTCTAAATGATGGGTCTAAATCAATCTTGTGAAAATTATTTCTTATTACGTCTAAACAAAAAGAATGCATTGTTGTTATATTAGCTCTATTCAATAAAGTTAACTGATTTTGAAGATTTTTAGAATCTGGATTTTCATCTAATGCTTTTGATATTGCATTTGCAATTCTTTCTCTCATTTCTGCTGCTGCCGCATTAGTAAATGTAACTACTAATAATTTATCTATATCAACTGGATTCTCTTCATCTGTAATTATTTTTATAATTCTCTCTACTAATACTGCTGTCTTTCCTGAACCAGCAGCTGCTGCAACTAAAAGATTGCAATTTCTGGTTTTTATTGCACTCAATTGTTCATTAGTCCATTTTGTTTCTCCCATATTATTTCTCCTATCAAGATATGATTTATAAGATTATTTATTTACTTCATTTTTTATATTGTTTAAAACTTCTTCTTTATTTCTTTTTATAATTATCTTATATTTATTATCCTTTATATCTGTATCAAATTGACAAATTGATTCAAAGTCACAATATTCACAGTAAGTTTTATTTGAATCTTTAGATGGTTGTAGCTTTATATCTCCACTAAGCATTTCTTCACATAATTCTTTCATTTTTTTATTTACATATTCTCTTAACAAATCAAATTCTTCTTCTGTAACAACGTCACTATTTGATTTAAAATCTCCATCTTTCTTAAATGCAGCTGGAATCACTAATGAATATCCATCAATATCTTTATCCATAGCTCTAACTACTCTAGCATCTTTTAAAACTAGTCCTTTAAGTTTTAGCGCTTCTAATACTTCTACTTCTATTTCTTCTGTTGTCAATTCTTTTTTACTCTTTATTATTGGATCATCAACTTTGAAATATAATATTGCACCTGGCTTAGCTTGTTTTTCTAATATATATTTTGAATTTCTTATAAGCGCATCTAAATAAACTAATAGCTGAATCTGTAACCCATAGTATACTTCATTTAAATCAAACTTTTTTGCCCCTGTTTTATAATCTATTACTCTTATATACGTATTGCCATCCAAATCTAAAGTATCTATTCTGTCAATTCTACCTTGTAAGTATACTCTCTCATTATTATCAAGATCTAATGTCACAGCTTCTCCAGTATTGTAATCTCCAAATTTAAATTCAGTTTTGAATACTTCAAACTCTCCCTTACCTATTTGTTCTGATATAACCGATACTGATTTAGCTATAACTCTTTTAAATCTCTTTGCTAGATACTTATATCTTTTGCTACTATTCAATATAGAATTACTCTCTTCTTCCAATCTCTTATCTATTATGTTTGTCACTATTTCTTTGCATTTATCATTATCCAAATCTGACCACAATATTCCATCTTTTTTTACTCTATTAGTAAATGTGTCTAATACTTCATGTACAAATGATCCTAAATCTGGAGGAGCGAATTCATATACTTTTCTATTCTTAGCTTTTAAGCCATACATTATAAAATATGAAAATGGACATCCTGCATATTTTTCTAACCTTGATACACTAAACATTAATTTTCCATTATCATTTTTATAAAGCTCTTTAAGTTTGTTTTTAGACACCTTATCTCCTATATTAGAATATTCAAGTCCTTTAAAAATATTATCCATCTTTTCTTTGTATTCTTCATTATTAGCGAACCATTTATAAACCTCTGGCCAATATTCTTCTATTTCTTCTTTTTCAAAGTCTCTTCTTACAGTAAGTATTAAATCATTAAATGTTGGAATTGGAGAAACAATTCTATTTAGCTTATCTTCATTAATTGATAAATCATTAATGAAACTTTCTTCATTTAGATCAGGAAATATCTTTTTAATTCTTGATATAATTATAGATGGCCTTAAAGATTTTCCTTCAAAATCAGCCATTGGATATGATAGCATAAGATATTCACTACTTATTGTCAATGCAGTATATACTAAAAATTGCTCTTCAAATATCTTTTTTCTAGTAGTTGATGAAAGCTGTATTCCATATTCATTTAGTATCTCTCTATCTTTATCAGATAATATTCCCTCATCTTTTTTTACAGCAGGTAATACCCCATCATTTATACCAACTATACAAAGCGCTTTTACATCACGTCCCTTTATTCTAGCTACATCTCCTATTGTAACTTGATCTAATGCCACTGGTATTACACCAATTTCTTCATTATTGAAGCCAGAATCTAGTATCTTAAAGAACTCATTTGCTTCTAATTTTTCTTCTCCTAATACATTAACTGCTTGATCTAATGTATTTATAACTATACTTTCTACTTGACTATATTCTTTAACCTTATCTTCTTGTAAATTCTGATCAAAATCTTCTATCCACTTATCAATTTTTTCAAATGCCTCTAATTCTACTAAAAATTCATATATTGCTTTACATATATCTTTTACTTTATTTTTTCCTCTAATTTTATTATGAAAATTTAATAATGGTTTTCTTACTTCATCCATTATCTCTGATATCATTATTAAGTTTTGATCTGTATTCATCATTTCTCTGAAATATGGGTCTGTTAATAAATATTCACTATTCCACTTATGTCCCTTGATTCCGTATTCTAAAACAAAATTCTCTAATAAATCAATATACTGATTTTTGATACCTATTAAGCCACTTTTTAAATATTTAAATACACTCTCATAAGACCAATTCTTTAAGTATATTTCAAATGCTGAAGTTATAACTATAATTAATGGATTACTTACTAATTGAATTTTTTTATCTAAAAAGTATGGTATATTATAATCTTTAAATATAACAGAAATTATCTTTTCATAGTCATCTATATTTCTACATACAACTGATATATCTTTAAATCTATAGTTTTTAATTCTAACTAAATTTACTATATTTCTAGCAACTCTATCTATTTCATCATATATATTATTTGCTTTATATAAAACTACTCTATCATTATCAACTCCGCCATATTCTTTAAATGGATAAGAAAAAAAGTATTTTTCTATATGCTCTAACTGAGGAGAATTAAAAAATCTATATGTTTTTTCATTTTCATTTAAATTAATAGGTTTATCGTATGGTATATTATTCTCTTGCATTAATTTTAATATTTTATTTTCAGTATTGTGTATCGGGATAAATACATCTGTGAATTCTTTTGATTTTATATTATCTAAACTTTCCATGGTTAACGTTATATTAATTCTTTTACATCGCTTAGCTAACAACTTTATTATATCTAACTGCTGTGGTGTAAAAGTTGTAAATTCATCTATCCATACTTCAGATTCGTTATATAATGTACAGTCTTGTAACTTATTATATAATAAACTTAACTCATCTTCTCCATCAATATACCCTTCATTAATTTTATCGTTAAAGGCTTCAAATATTGATACTAGCTCTCTTATCTTTATAATCAATTCACTATTATCAATTTTCTGATAAATGCATTTTAATTTATCAATATCTACGTTATATTTCTTAAATTCAGATATAACTTCTGATATTATTTCATTAAAACCTTGTTCTCTTGATATTCGCTTAAAGTATTCTAATGAATCAATATTTTCATTTAATACCTTATGAATCAACATTTTCTTACCAGATTCATTTATGATTTTTTTTATTCGTCCACCACATTCTTCAAAGACTATGCTAGCCATCTTTTTAAAGCTTAGCACCTGAACCTTTAAAAAAGCTGCCTCTCCAATTTCTCTTAATACATTATTTTCTGTGGTAAAGGTATATTGATCTGGCACTATCAATATCAATTTTCTGTTTTCATCTAATTGCAATTTTTTTTTAATTTCATCTATACAAAATCTGCTTTTACCTGTTCCTGCTCTTCCATAAATAAACCTTATACTCATTTTATTTCCTCACTGCTTCGAAACATTTTTATTAATTTTCTCCATTTATAATTAACTTAATTCATCATTTTAATTTACTTCTAATAAATTAATTAAATTTATCTAAATCCATACATTTATTATATTATAAATGTATGGATTTAGGTAATCTACTATTTGAGATATAAAAAAAACATCTAACAAAAGTTAGATGTTTTTGGCGGAGAATCCGGGATTTGAACCCGGGCGCCAGTTACCCGACCTACGCCCTTAGCAGGGGCGCCTCTTCAGCCACTTGAGTAATTCTCCATGTGCCTTCTATATAATTTATATAAATGGCGGAAAGATAGGGATTCGAACCCTAGGTACGCTTGCACGTACGCCGGTTTTCAAGACCGGTGCCTTAAACCAACTCGACCATCTTTCCGTAACTCACAAAACATATTATATCAAGGGTATACATTACTGTCAACATTTTTTATAATAATATTTTTATTAATTTATATTTTTATCTTATATACAATTTTTTAAATTCTATTATATTTATAAAAAATAAAGTAAGATGGATAATAAATATAATGTAAATTAAAAATTTCTATTATATACTTTAATCAATATTTTCTATACTAATATTAAACAAATCTATAAGTAAATTATTGCATATATTCAAATTTATAAAACTATCAATAACCATATTTCTACATTTAATACTTTTCATATTTATAAGATCTGACCTCATTGAATATAATAAGTTTAAAGTCTTAAAATTTTATGTTTTATAAATAAAAAACATCTAATAAATATTAGATGTTTTGGCGGAGAATCCGGGATTTGAACCCGGGCGCCAGTTGCCCGACCTACGCCCTTAGCAGGGGCGCCTCTTCAGCCACTTGAGTAATTCTCCATGCGCCTTCTATTTTTAGATAAAAAAAATGGCGGAAAGATAGGGATTCGAACCCTAGGTACGCTCACACGTACGCCGGTTTTCAAGACCGGTGCCTTAAACCAACTCGACCATCTTTCCACGTCTCATGACAAATATGATTATATCAATGAAAATATATTATGTCAACACTTTTTACAAAATAATTTTACAATGATAAATAAAAAATATTATCAAACTGACTTCCTTATTTAAATAGTAAATCATTTAAGATTGTATATATTATAATATAATAATTAATTTTGTAATATCATTTTTACTATGTATTTGCATCCTTTTATTCAATATTTTTAGTACATATAATATCAATTCCTGTATTCATAATATTTTTGCATATGATATCACCGATATAAACTGGTGTACTTATATATATTCTACTTAAAACTTTAGAAGATTCTATCCATAATTCCTTTTCTATTGTATCTGTACTTTTTACAGATACAACTTTTCTATTTGGATTCCCTTTTATCCTTACTAGACTAGTAAAAACATCTTTATTTCTCATAATTAATTCCTCTTTCATAATTAAATCTCATTAAATTCTTTTATTCTACCTATCAATACTTTAGAATTCATAGAATTATCTACTATATTCAATGGGCTCGTATTCATTTCATTTGCTAATATTTTAATAATTTTCATATTACAATTAGCACCATTGCATTTGCCTATTCCTACCCCTGTACGCCTTTTTATTCCTTCTATAGTTCTAGCACCTAATGGTCTTCTTATGCAATCAATAATCTCCCCTTCTGAAACATTATTGCAACTACATATTATATTACCGTATCTTTTATCTAATTCTATTATTTCATTTCTTTCTTCTTTACTCATATTTCTAAAAACATAAACATCTCTTTTTTTATCTATATAATCTTTCTTTTTGACTATATTCATATTTTTAGTTAAACTATCTTCTATTATATTAGCAATTGCTGGTGCAATAGTAATCTTTCCATAATGACTTCCTGTCACACTTATATACCCTATGTCAATGTCACTATCATCTATAAACATACTATCTTTAGAATATTCTTCTGTAAATATATTAGTTATCATATCTTTATCTAAATTTTGAACAGTAGATGCAAAAGAATATGCTTCATCTAAATCTAAATCCGAAAATTCCTTTATGCCAATTAGACATCCTTGAGAATCAATAGGTATATTAATAACAAATGATTTTTCATTCAAATTATTCACTATTACTGTATCGATTCTATTGTCTATTTTTTCATTACATAAAATATAGTTCAATTTTCTATCGACTACGTTTTTCCTATTTTCTTCTCCTCTATCTGAAAATAATTGCTCTGGTATTGTATTAACAACAAATTTACATGTAAATTTATTTTTATTTGTAGTTATTTTAAACCCATTAGATAATCTTTTTATATCAAGTACTATTTCTTCTAAACGAAAAGCCACACCATTATCCGCAGCAACTTCAGCATATGAGGTAGCTAAATCATATGGTGGTATAACTGCTGTATTTCCTGAATATAAGGCCTTAGTTATTCCAGGTTTTAAATTAGGTTCTATACTATATATCTCATCCTCGTTAACTATTCTAACGTCTTTTATTCCTCTTTCATTCGCCTTATAATTCATATATTCTAAATTACTATTAAATGCATCATTTGCTCCAATTTGTAGTGATCCAACCTTTTTATATGGAACTCCAAATTTCTCACAATGCTTTTCTATTATTTCTTGACCCAAATATTCTAAATTTGCCATTATATTATCTGATGTCTCAGATCCATCATATATAACTGCAGTATTAACAAAATAAATATCACTAGCTATATCATAATCCTTTTCTATTAAAGCTATATTTATATTATATTTGGATAATTCATATGCAACTGCACATCCTACAATTCCACCACCTAAAATTAAAACATCGTAATCCATTAAAAACCTCCTAATCTGATATAATAAAATTATTCTTTTTTAAATCAGAAATTATTAATTCAATATTTTCATTATTCTCAGCCGAAATTGTATGCAAATGTATTCCATTTGTTAATACAGATAATAATTTAGCTTTTTGATTTTCATATTTATCTATAAATTTTTCCAATTCATTATAATTAGATACCATAAGCATGCCTTTTATTTCTCCATATAATGGGTGTTCAACTATAACATCCTCTACTACTCCACCATATTTAAGAACAATCTTTATCTCATTTATCATGTCTTCTTCCTTATGATTAACCGCTATAATAGCTTTTACTCTATTGTTAGTTCTATTCATTATATACCCATCTGGAGTAGCAATTATGTTATTTCCTTTAGCTCTTAGTATGGCTATATCTTTTACTATAACTTGACGTGTTACCGAGTATTTAGTCGCTATTATGCTTCCTTTTACTGGTGTACTACTTTCTAACAATAATCTAACTATATGTTCTCTTCTTTCTGTGGAATCCATTTTTTCCTCCCAAAAACCAAATTATATAAGATATTTAATTAATATCTTATATATATTCCTAATATTATTCGAATATATAATCATTATACTATAAATTTAGTAAAATAATACAAAAAAAAGTTATGAATAAATTCATAACTTTTCTTGGTGGAGATAAAGAGATTCGAACTCTTGACCCCCTGCGTGCAAGGCAGGTGCTCTCCCAACTGAGCTATACCCCCATAAATGGTGGACCTTCAGGGACTCGAACCCCGGACCTACCGGTTATGAGCCGGTTGCTCTAACCAACTGAGCTAAAGATCCAAACTTACCTGGCAACGTCCTACTCTTCCACACAGTCTCCCATGCAGTACCATCGGCGCTATAGACCTTAACTTTCCTGTTCGGAATGGGAAGGAGTGTTACCTCTATGCCCTCATCACCAGATTTACATTTGATATTATAAACCATACTATTTATAATGTCAATATTTTTTTGAAAGTTTTTATTCTTTCAAAATTGCACATAGTTCCTAATGTATTACAACTTAATATTGGTCAAGCCCTCGACCTATTAGTATCAGTCAGCTAAATACGTTACCGCACTTACACCTCTGACCTATCAACCTTGTAGTCTTCAAGGGGTCTTACTAGCTTATGCTATGGGAAATCTCATCTTGAGGTGGGCTTCACACTTAGATGCTTTCAGCGTTTATCCCTTCCCGACTTAGCTACCCAGCAATGCTTCTGGCGAAACAACTGGTACACCATAGGTCAGTCCATCCCGGTCCTCTCGTACTAAGGACAGCTCCTCTCAAATTTCCTACGCCCGCGACGGATAGGGACCGAACTGTCTCACGACGTTCTGAACCCAGCTCGCGTGCCGCTTTAATGGGCGAACAGCCCAACCCTTGGGACCTACTTCAGCCCCAGGATGCGACGAGCCGACATCGAGGTGCCAAACCTCCCCGTCGATGTGAACTCTTGGGGGAGATCAGCCTGTTATCCCCGAGGTAGCTTTTATCCGTTGAGCGATGGCCCTCCCACGAGGTACCACCGGATCACTAAGCCCGACTTTCGTCCCTGCTCGACTTGTAGGTCTCGCAGTCAGGCTCCCTTCTGCCTTTACACTCTTCGAACGATTTCCGACCGTTCTGAGGGAACCTTTGGGCGCCTCCGTTACATTTTAGGAGGCGACCGCCCCAGTCAAACTGCCCACCTAACAATGTCCTGTCACCAGTTTCATGGCATCCAGTTAGAATTTCAATACTATCAGGGTGGTATCCCAACAACGACTCCATCAAGGCTGACGCCCTGATTTCCCAGTCTCCCACCTATCCTGTACAGACAATACCGAAATTCAATGCTAAGCTACAGTAAAGCTCTACGGGGTCTTTCCGTCCAATC
>NZ_UICR01000001.1:2500-5000 GCF_900465025.1 Clostridium neonatale | reverse complement strand
CCCGACTTTCGTCCCTGCTCGACTTGTAGGTCTCGCAGTCAGGCTCCCTTCTGCCTTTACACTCTTCGAACGATTTCCGACCGTTCTGAGGGAACCTTTGGGCGCCTCCGTTACATTTTAGGAGGCGACCGCCCCAGTCAAACTGCCCACCTAACAATGTCCTGTCACCAGTTTCATGGCATCCAGTTAGAATTTCAATACTATCAGGGTGGTATCCCAACAACGACTCCATCAAGGCTGACGCCCTGATTTCCCAGTCTCCCACCTATCCTGTACAGACAATACCGAAATTCAATGCTAAGCTACAGTAAAGCTCTACGGGGTCTTTCCGTCCAATCGCGGGTAGCGAGCATCTTCACTCGCACTACAACTTCGCCGGATTTGCAGTTGAGACAGTGCACAAGTCATTACGCCATTCGTGCGGGTCAGAACTTACCTGACAAGGAATTTCGCTACCTTAGGACCGTTATAGTTACGGCCGCCGTTTACTGGGGCTTAAGTTCACACCTTCGCTTGCGCTAAGTGTTCCCCTTAACCTTCCAGCACCGGGCAGGCGTCAGCCCCTATACATCAGCTTACGCTTTAGCAGAGACCTGTGTTTTTGTTAAACAGTTGCTTGTGCCTATTCTCTGCGGCCTACTTTCGTAGGCACCCCTTCTCCCGAAGTTACGGGGTCAATTTGCCTAGTTCCTTAACTGCAATTCTTCCGTCGGCCTTAGGATTCTCTCCTCATCTACCTGTGTCGGTTTGCGGTACGGGCACTACTTCTCTCCCTAGATGCTTTTCTTGGAAGCATGGAATCAGATACTTCGGTTCCGTAGAACCTTCCCTATAACGCCTCAGAATTGTTAGAGCGGATTTGCCTACTCTAACTCCCTAAACGCTTCGACTAGCATCCAATAGCTAGCACATCCTATCCTTCTCCGTCACACCCTCGGTAATAACGATGATAGTGGTATTGGAATATCAACCAATTGTCCATCGACTACGCCTTTCGGCCTCGCCTTAGGTCCCGACTAACCCTGGGAAGACAAACTTTACCCAGGAAACCTTAGATATTCGGCCTGTAGGATTCTCGCCTACATCTCGCTACTAATGCCAACATTCTCACTTGTAATCAGTCCACCGCTCCTTACGGTACGACTTCAGCCCGATTACAACGCTCCTCTACCGCTCACACTAAGTGTGAACCCGTAGCTTCGGTGGTAAGTTTGAGCCCCGGACATTTTCGGCGCAGGATCTCTTGACTAGTGAGCTATTACGCACTCTTTTAATGAATGGCTGCTTCTAAGCCAACATCCTAGTTGTCTTAGAAATCCCACATCCTTTTCCACTTAACTTACACTTTGGGACCTTAGCTGACGATCTGGGCTGTTTCCCTTTTGACCATGGAACTTATCTTTCATAGTCTGACTGCCGACCTGATAGTATATGGCATTCGGAGTTTGATAAGGTTCGGTAAGCGCTATGCCCCCTAGCCCATTCAGTGCTCTACCTCCACTACTCACATTTGTCGACGCTAGCCCTAAAGCTATTTCGAGGAGAACCAGCTATATCCGAGTTCGATTGGAATTTCTCCGCTATCCACAGCTCATCCCATGCTTTTTCAACAGCAACGTGGTTCGGTCCTCCACGAGGTTTTACCCTCGCTTCAACCTGGCCATGGATAGGTCACCCGGTTTCGGGTCTACAGCATGCAACTAGTCGCCCTATTAAGACTTGGTTTCCCTTCGGCTCCGTACCTTAAGTACTTAACCTCGCTACATACCGTAACTCGTTGGCTCGTTCTACAAAAAGCACATCATCACACACATAAGGTGCTTTGATCGGTTGTAGGCACATGGTTTCAGGTTCTATTTCACTCCCCTCCCGGGGTTCTTTTCACCTTTCCCTCACGGTACTGCTTCACTATCGGTCATCAGGTAGTATTTAGCCTTGGGAGGTGGTCCTCCCTGCTTCCCACAAGGTTTCACGTGTCTCGTGGTACTCTGGAGCAGAACTGTTCATTATTGCTTTTACTTACAAGACTATTACTTCCTATGGTCCAACTTTCCAGTTGTGTTCGGTTAGCAATAATTTCACGTTATGTTCTGTCCGCAACCCCGAAGATAAATCTTCGGTTTGGGCTCTTTCCCTTTCGCTCGCCGCTACTCAGAAAATCGATTTTTCTTTCTCTTCCTCTAGGTACTTAGATGTTTCAGTTCCCTAGGTGTTCCCTCATAAAGCTATGAATTCACTTTATGATACATGGGGTTTCCCATGTGAGTTTCCTCATTCGGAGATCTCCGGATCTCTGGCTATGTGCGCCTACCCGAAGCTTATCGCAGCTTATCACGTCCTTCATCGGCTCCTGATGCCAAGGCATTCACCATGCGCCCTTTGTAGCTTGACCTTTTTATTAGTCTATTCACAAAGAATATATTTCTTGGCTTGTTGTATTTTATATACATTAATCTATGTGCAATTTTCAAAGAACATTTTGAAAGAACTTAGTCTTTCA